>CAWIEY010000016.1:0-368796 GCA_963835195.1 uncultured Alphaproteobacteria bacterium | reverse complement strand
GGGTCGAAGGCTCGTTGAATAACGAGCTCGCGCGGCGCACCTGCCGGCGGCAGCGGCGTTGCCTTGAGCGGTACTGTCGGCATCAGCAGAAGATCGTAGCGGGCAAGCGCGTCATCGTAAGCGGCGCGCAGCTTGCGGCTTAGGTTCTGTGCTTTGGCATAAAAGTGTCCCCGGTGATGCTTGACGAAATAATGGCCAATCAGCATCGAGACCTTGAGGGTTTCCGAGAGCTCATCGGCACGGTGCTTCCATTGCGAATGAGCATCGAGCAGCGTCGTTGTATAAAGACCACGCCAGTTGGTGCCCATGCCGTTGCCCCGCATCATGAGTTCGGTGGCGCCCTCGAGCGCGATCGGGGTCCAGATCGCGATACCAAGCGTGTGCATCGGTAGCGAAATGTCGGAAACTTCCGCACCGAGATCGCGGAAGACTTTCGCCGCCTGCCTAACCTTGGCATCGACGTCACGCTCGGAATTGGCGAGCCCAAACCCCTCCTTGACCACGCCGATCTCTAAGGCCCCGGGCATTTCCGCCGAGCGCAGCGGTATAATCCTCCGTCTTCACATTGTATTGGCGCGGATCCAATCCATCTTCGCCGGCAAGCACTTCCAGCAACAAAGCGTTGTCACGGACGTTGTTGGTCATCGGACCGGTGTGATCGAGCGTGATCTCGATTGGCATGATCCCGGTATAGGGCACGAGACCATGGGTCGGCTTCATTCCGTAAACTCCGCAATAGGCTGCGGGCATGCGAATTCAGCCGCCCGGTCGCCGCCAATCGCCATGTCGACTTCGCCGGCGACCAGCAGCGCCGCGCTCCCCGAGGAAGAGCCGCCCGCCGAGTAGCCAAATTTATGCGGATTGTGCACGGGCCCGACCGCGTTTGTATGGCTTCCGCCCGAGAAGCAGAAATACTCGCAATGCGACTTGCCGACGATCGTGCCGCCGGCGTCCAAGATGCGCGTGACGATGGTCGCATCGATGTCCGGCGTGTACCCTTCCAACGTGGAAGCGCCATTCATCATCGGCACCCCGGCCAGACAGACATTATCCTTAAGCACGATTGTTTTGCCGGTGAGCTTGCCGGCGGGAGCACCCTTGATGGTCGTCTTGACGTACCAAGCGTTGTACTTGTTCTCATCGCCTTCGGGTCGGTACCCGGGAGTGCGCGGATACTCCACCGTCGGCAAATAGTCCGGCATGGCATCGACGACGTCGTACGCCGCGAAATTCGGTTGCAGGATGGCGAGATACGAAGCGATGTCCGCGTCTGACACCGTCATGCCGAGGTCTGCTGCGACAGCGTGCATTTGCTCGGCGCTGGGACGTTTAACACTCATGGTCCGACCTCGTATGTTGCTGGATGTTAAATCACTCGGAAAACGCAACGGCGGCGGCAGGCGTCAGCCGCGCCGATTGGGAAGCATGCACTCGTCATGATCTGCTATCTTTTATCGATGCCATCGCCCAATCCTGCAGATGGGGTACGTAATATTTGACATCGAGCCGTAATCTCTTGAACTTCCAATTGCCGTCGATCCGCACGTACTCCTCGTCGTACTCGGACAAGAGCCAACGTCCTTCCGGATTGCCGGCTTCGTTGATCGTCGTGCATGGCATATGCAGCCACCATCTGCCGCGCGCCTGATCGCCGTCTACGGTAATGATCGGATTGAGCACCAGATGGGCGGCAAAAACGATCTGGCCGGATATACCGGTAAAGAACTTGCGGATCGGTTCCTGCCCTTTATAACGACCAAAGGAAGCGCCGCCGTCCCACACGCCATCCTCGGTAAACAACGAGCAGATGCCGTCGGGATCGTACTTTGCGTCGCAATACATGCAGTAAACCGCCTTGAGTTTTTTGATGGCTTCGATCGATTCCAGCCGATCAAGGCGTGCTTCAAGCGTCAGTTGCGGTTGTGGCATGGCTAGCTCGCTAAGCTGTATTCGGCGGCCGCTTCATCGTAGCGCACAGAAACGCCGTAGATGTCTGCGCCCGCTCAACCGTCAGCCAGCCACGGTTGACGGTCGCCAACACGCGGGCTGCATTTCGCTTAGCGGGTTCGCCGTAGCCGCCGCCACCGCAGGCAAAGCAAAGCATTTTCTCTCCCGACTCGCATATCTCCTGGTGAAATGCCGGCAGTTCTTGCGCCAAGCCGTCCTTCCCGAGCTTTCGTGTCCAGCTCGGGCTCGCCGGCATTCCCCCGTTGACGCCTTTGGGCGCAAACGTCGTACCGTCCGCAGCGTAGATGACGGTCATGGAATGGTCGACCGGATAGAAGACGCATTCAACCCCTGGCGCCCCTTCGAACTCACCATAACCTTGCGTATCGGGGCTCACGCCTCGCGATTCGATGATGATCGGATACATCGACTTGTCGACCTCAATCGAATCGAGGTTGATGAGGCCGCCATTGGCTGGACCGCAATAAGTAAGCCAGCCGTCATGACCGTTGAGAGCCGCTCCGCCGGCGTAACCGATAAAAACCTGATTGACGTAAGGATGACCGCCTTTGAATGGGTCTCTCCCCGAGATCACCCCGATGCCGGCCGGTAGATGCGGACCGCCCTCGGCCAACCCATGCGGACTGCCCATCTTCGAGAACACCGCGTTGACCGCGGTGATCAACCGATCGTTGACATTGGTGGTGGCGACCGAAGTACCCACCGGATATTGCGGCTTGCCGACCGCGCAGCCTTCGCGCAGCAGGACGTTGACCACGCTGGCGCTGCCGTGATTGTGGGGCAGGGTCGGATCGAGATTGTTGAACACGCCGATGCGGCACGAGCCGGTGCAGGTGTTCTCCGACAGGTTAAGCCCGCCGGCTACGCAGTCGACGTTGTGACGGACGTCGACAGTGATCGAGCCGGCCGCCGCATCGACTTCGAGTTTGACGCGGATCGGGATTTCTTCGTCCGCGACGCCAGGCACCGGATCATGATGAACCTCATATTCAAAGATGCCGGACGGCAGCTTTTTGATCTCGGCGATGGTGCGCCGTCGGCCGTAATCAAACCAATCTTCGACGAAGTCCATGATCGTTTCCGGTCCGTAGCGGTTTAACAGCTCCAGCAACCGTCGTTCACCGGTCTTGCAGGCGCCGATCTGCGCGCGCAGATCGCCGAGCCAGATCTCCGAAACCCGGATGCGCTTGAGCCCGATGCGCAAGATGTCCTGCTTCTCCTTATAGTTCTCCGCGATGCGCACGCAGGGAAAGTGGATGCCTTCCTCGTAAATCGTCCGCGCATAAGGCAGATACGTCGAGGGAATGGGCGCGCCGGTGTCGGCATGATGCGACAGCGCGACCACCCAGAACAGCGGCGCACCGCGAAAGAATACCGGCATCGACAAAATCATGTCGGCATGGTGGGTTCCGCCCGTGTAGGGGCAATTGTTGAGGAACACGTCGCCCTGCCTGATGTCGTCGAACAATTCGGTGATCGGGCGGGTCGCCTTATCCATCGACATCACATGGATGGGCAGGGCCTCCTCGGTACTCACCAGGCGATGGTCATAAGTGAGGATTGCGCAGCTTAAGTCCTTGGCATTCTTGATGACGGCCGACCGGGACGCCTTCATCACCACGAGCGTCATCTCGCGTACGATGGCCTCGAACCGGCTTTTCAGCACCGCCATCAGGAAGGGATCGACGCGGCGTGTTTCCTCGCCGGGACCTGCATTGGCTTTTTCCTGCATCGAGCGGCACTCCCAAAGCAAACCGGATCAGCGTATTTCGACGAGAAGGTTGCCGTACTGATCCATGGTTCCGATATGTTTCCGAGCAAGAAACGCCGTAAACGTGTTGGCGTCAACGAGGCACGGGCCGGCAATTTCGGCGCCGGCGCTCAAAGCGTGCGCGTCGTAAACCGGAAGCGGTTGCCTGCCGCCATTCTCCCGCATGTAGACCTTGCGGGTTCCTTTTGGCGCCGGCTTTTCTGTCTGCGGCTTTAGCGAGTGGCTGCGCCACAACTGGCTGCCCGCCCGGCTGGCGATGGCACGCACCTTCCAGGTGGTAAATTCGACGACATCATTGTCGCTGCGGATGCTGTAGATGCGCTCGTGCATCTGATGAAAGGATTTAACCAGGGTGCCGAGATCGCTTTCACCGAGGCCGGCGGGCGGACAATCGAACCGCACCTCGATTTCCCATGACTGATATTCGTACCGGCCAAAGAACGCGTACTCAAAGCGACGCACCTCTTCCGGAACACCGGCCGCGCGCATGAAGTCATCACCGCCCTGGCGCAGGCGTCCAAGCAAATCGTTTATCCGGTCCGGTTGGAATTGCCGGCTGCTGGAGTGCAGCGTGCCGCTTTGCTCCCAGCGCAAATCGGAAATCAAACCGCCGAAGGCGGAAAGACCGGCGACGAACCGGGGGATAAGATAGCGTTTTAGGCCAAGGATGTCGGCCATCTCCGCAATGTGGCACGGGGTCCCGCCGCCGCCGCACACAAAGAAACTGTCGCGTGGGTTGATGCCCTCGCGCACGGTGATCTCTTCTATCGCCGCGACCATGTTGTGATTGCTGGTCGTTGCGATCGCATGAGCGGCGTCCTCGCGGCCGATGCCCAACTGCTGCGCGATCCGATCGACAGCTCGCTCCGCGAGACTGCCGTCAAGTCGGATGCGGCCGCCGAGAAAGAAATCCGGGTCGAGAATGCCAAGCACCACGTTGGCATCGGTCACCGTTGCATCCACGCCGCCCAGGCCGTAGCACGCCGGCCCCGGTCGTGCGCCGGCGCTGTGCGGTCCGACATGCAACAAGCCGCCGGGATCGACGTGCGCGATCGAGCCGCCGCCGGCGCCAATCGAACGAACGTCGACTTTGGGGATTCCGAGAAGATCGTTGTTGATCCTCGATTCCTGCGCGATGATGACCTCGTGATCGCGCAACGCGGACACATCGAATGACGTCCCGCCCATGTCGCCGACGATGACATCACGCTCCTCGGTCAACGCCAGCGCCGCGATCGGGGCGAGCGTCGGCCCCGACATGACGCTATAGATTGGCCGCCGCCGCATTTCCGCGGGCGGCATCATGCCGCCCAAGCAGTTGGCCAAGAGCAATTCGCCTCCGAAACCCGCGGCAGCCAGTGCGTCCTGCAGGCGCTGCACATACTTGGCGATAATCGGGCTTATCGACGCGTCAATCGCCGCGGCAATAACCCGCCGATATTCGCGGGGAATTGGATTGATCTCATGGCTGAGCGTAACCGGAACGTCGGGCAACGCGCCGGCGAGAATCTCGCGCACCTTAAGCTCATGCCGTGGATCGGCCACCGACCAGAGCAGGCCGACGGCGATCGATTCCACCCGCTGCAGCCGAAAATGCTCCGCGGCTGCGTGCACGTCGTCGAGCGAGAGCGGCACGATCTCGCGGCCGCGGACATCAATGCGTCCGCGCACGGTGCGCGTTAACTTGCGCGGAATGTAAGGTTCGGGATAATCGAGGCGCCACTCAAACGCGCCCTTGCGGGGGCCTTCGCGCAGCGTGAGAATGTCGGCATGGCCGTGATTGACGATCAGGCCGGCGCGTGCAGTTTTGCCCTCCACCAAAGCGTTGGTCGAGACCGTGGAGCCGTGCACGATGATGTCAATCTGACTGATGAAATCGCGCGGAGCCAGCCCTAATCCGTCCGCGGCCACGCCGAGGACGTCGATGAAGCCTTTCTCGAATTCGCCCGGCGTCGTCGGCGCCTTGAATATGGCGATCCGGCCGTTGTCGTCAGAAACCAGACAATCAGTAAACGTTCCTCCGATATCAATGCACACGTGATAAAGCATGCAGCACTCGCTCCGCAGGGTCTTGGGATTTGTAGCAGAAAGTCCGGAAGGATTGGAGTGAACACCGATAATCAGAAATCGCAGCGTAGCCGACGCCGCCACGATGGCCGCAGCGAAACTCGCGTCCATCGAACGTGACCGAAGGTCCGAGAATTTCGCGATGTGAGGGGCGGCGGTCTTGCATTCGGGGCAAAAGCGGCCGCAACTCGAAGCAAAGCATCACTGCCGCCCTCACGAAAGTACTCAGCACGACCTTTCCTGGTGATCGGGGAGCCTACTGTCGCGTCGCTTTCATGTATTGCGCTGTGACGTCGCTGAGCGCGCTTTCAAACCGGGAAAACATTTCATCGATTTCATCTTCGGTGATGATCAGGGGAGGCGAGAATGCGCAGCCGTCGCATCCTGGAAGCGCACGGCAGATTAACTTGTAGCTCTCTTCGGCGCAATTTCTCACTCGCGTCGCAAAAGAGCCGACCGGCTGAAATGGGGCCTTGGTCTTCTTATCGGACACAAACTCGATGGCCCCCATCAAGCCGATGCTTCGCACATCGCCCACAAACGGATGGTCGCGAAAGGCGCTAATTCTCGTCTTGAACCGTTTAGCAACGCGGTCGACGTGTGCCGCGATATTTCGCTCTTTGATGAGTTCGAGGACCTTAAGCGCGACGGCGCAACCGACCGGATGGCCCGAATAGGTCGCTCCATGGGCAAAAAATCCGATAGTCGAGCTTCCGAGTTCCAGTCCGCGATAAATCTCGTCGGACAAAACCACCGCCGATAGTGGCTGATAGGCAGAGGTCAGCCCCTTTGCGATGGTCATCGCATCCGGCCGAAAGTCGAGCGTCTGGCACCCCCAGAACTCGCCCGTCCGATGAAATCCGGTAATGACCTCATCATCAAGGAAGAGAACTTCGTAGCGCTGCAGTATCTGCTGAATGCGTTGGTAATACGGGGCCGGCGGGATGGTCACTCCGCCGCCGCCCGTCACCGGTTCGGCGATGAATGCCGCAACGGTTTCCGGACCTTCACGCTGAATGGTTTCTTCAAGCTCTCGCGCTAGGCGTTCAGCGAATTCCACCGGCGTTTCGCCCGGCAACCCGTAGCGAAAGTAATTCGGATCGGAGACATGAAGAATGCCGGGCAGAGGCAGATCGAACTTGAGATGATTGGCGGGAATTCCGGTCAGGCTCGCCGCCATGGCCGTTGCGCCGTGGTAGCCGTTGGTGCGGGCGATTATTTTCTTCTTCTTGGGTCTTCCAATCGCATTGTTGTAATAGCGAACGAATTTGATCAGGAAGTCATTGGCTTCCGAACCCGAAATGGCGAAATAAATCTTGGGCTTGTTGACGGGAACGAGCGCCGTCAAACGTTCCGCCAGATCGATTGCCGGATCGACGGATTTGTAGGCCAGCGTGTGGTAGTAAGGCAGCTTGTGCAATTGCTCGGTAGCAGCGTCGATCAAAGCCTTTTCGCCAAAGCCGAATGCCGTACACCACATTCCGGCGGCGCCTTCGATGTACGGCGTGCCGTTTTCGTCCATCACGTAGATACCCTGGCCACCGGTGATGACCGCGGGTCCAGTTTCGCGGTGAGTCTTAAGTTCGACGTAGCCATGCAAAAGGTTACGAACGTCACGCGCAGCCGATGAATTGGTGGGTATCAACTTGTTCTCTCCATTTGCAACGCGTTGGTGGTTGCGCCTTATCAACAGCAGAAAAGCGCGTGACGAAGAATAGAATAGGTCCTCGTATTCCATAACGGCGCATCGGCAATCCTCAGGCCGGCACGAAGCCTCTTCTTTTCCTTCTCAATCGGTGCATGGGATGGCGAAGTCATCGTGGCAACCGAACGACGCAAATTTGTGTTTGGCAACGTGTTAAAGGACGGACTGAACCTGAAAACGAGAATCCTGCCGTTCGGTTTTCTCCGTCAGCCTGATAACGGCTGCAATGAAGCTATCGATGTCCTGCTCGCTCATTGGGGTCGACAAGAAGGCTTTCCCGGTTTTGGCGATGTGAAAACCTTCTTCCGTCAGGCCCCGCTGTAACGCTGTTATGCGCGCGGCCTCATCCGGCGAAGAGTAGGCCGTTCGATAGTCGATCACCGGTCGGTCATGGCCAAAGATCATAAACATCGAGGCAAAACCGGTGACCTGGCAGCGGCAACCCGACCGCTTGAACCGCGCGTTCAATTCGTTGACTACACGAGCAGTCAATGCGTTCAGACGATCAATTGCTGCGTCGTCGAGTAGGTCGAGCGTGACCTTGCCCGCCGTCATCGTGACCGGATTGGCAGTGAAAGTGCCGCTCCACGGCAACGCCGGCTTGCCTTGACGATGATCGTAGACCTTCATGAACTCGCGCCGGCCGACAACGGCTCCGACGGGAAAACCGCCGCCGATGATCTTGCCGAGCGTGGTTATGTCAGGCTGGATGCCGAGTAGCGTCTGAGCGCCGCCGCTATGGGCGCGAAAGGTGATGACCTCATCGAGGATGAACACGGCGCCAATCTCGCGCGTCACGCGCTCGATCATGGCGATGAACTTTTCCGACATCGGTAAGAAGCCCAGGTAGCTGGGCGCCGCATCCATGAGCACGGCGGCGATCTGACTGGCGTTGGCGCGAATGATCCGCTCGGCGGCCTCAACATCGTTGAATGGCACGACGATGACATCATCGGTCACGCCCTTGGGGACGCCTTTGGAATAGCCGATCGAACTCGGTTCATTGCCCCAGTTCGATGGGTTGGAATTGAGGCTGACTTCCGCGTAGTCGTAGGAGCCGTGATAAACGCCTTCGGCCTTGACGATCTTCGGCCGTCCGGTCAGTGCGCGGGCCGCCTTGATCGCGCTCATTACGGCTTCGGAGCCCGTGTTGCAGAAGCGAACCTGCTCGAAGCTTTTCGCACGGGCGCAGATCGTTTCGGCGAGCGTAACTTCCTGCTCGGTCGGCGAGGTGAAACAGCTGCCGTTGCCGACCTGCCTGCGAACCGCTTCGACCACGGCAGGGTGCGCGTGACCGTGGATCAGCGCGGCAAAATTGTTCAAAAGGTCGAGCCGCCGCGTACCGTCCACGTCGATAACGTAGGCTCCCTCACCTCTGAGTGCATAAACCGGGAATGGATCCTGCCACGGAAGGGTGCGGGTAATGCCGCCGGGGAAGACATTGAGTTCCTCGGTCGTACAGCTGCTTGGACCTGCTGTTTGGCTCTGGCCACTGGGTCATTGTGTCGATCGGGCTCCTACGAGCTTGCGCAGTTTGCTGGTCTGCTCGTGATCGATGGCGAGGTCGTTCGTGGCCAGCGAACCGGTAAAAGCGACACCGTAGACATCGCGCGCGCGATCGATAGGCTCGAAGCCATCGAGAACGTCTTTGAGAACACGACGGGGATCACGCTCGAGCGGGTTGCCATAGCCGCCGCCGCTCGTGGTGTTGCCGCGAATCAACTCGCCTTTCTTAATCGTCATTATTACGACGTTCGGGAGCTCCTCTTCCGCGCCATTGGCGCTCACCTTCCAGTGTTGTGCCTTGATCCCGTTATGCCCTCCGCGCACGCCCTTCGGCGGATAATGGGTTCCATCGCATGGCCAGATCGCGTCCATCGGCTGCTCTTTCGGTCCGTAGGAAATCTCGACCGCAAAGGAGCCACGATACTTCCCGGCACCTGCCGACCCGGGGACAGCGCGGAGATACTGAAACTCCAGAGGATGCTTGATCTCGTCGACCTCGACGGAGTCGCGGTACATCAAACCCGCCACCACCGGCAGACAATAGTTCGGCCAGCCATCGGCCGACGGACTTCCTGGACCACCGGCCGCCGTGGCGATCAGCTGATTGACGTAGGGCTCATTGCCGAGGCGATGATCCTTGCCCGAGATTACCGCAGTGCCGGCACCCATGCCGATGCCGCCTTCTGCAAGCCCAAAAGTGTCACCAATGCTCGCGAAAGCGGACTGCGTGATGTTTATCAGCCGGTCGGCGACGTTCGTAGTTGCCAACGAGCAGGAGTGCGGGAAGGCCGGCCGACCGGCGACCGATCCGTCTCTCAGGTGCAGGCGGAGCCGCCGGAAGGAGCCGGCGTTTCGCGGCACGGTCGGGTCGATCGAATTGAATACGCCGGAAAACACGGCCGCCGTGACGCATGCTTCGCTCTCGTTGAAGCCGCACGGGACATTGTCGACGTTGTCGCGCAGGTCGAGCTCGATCAGCGCGTTGTCCGGATCGATACGCAGTTTGACGTTAAGGGGAACCCCGTTCGGCAGTAACCCGGCGAGCGGATCATGGGCTCCATCGTTGCTCGCACTTGCCCGCGGCAGTTTCTTGACCGCTTGGATCATGCGCTGCTCGGAATAGTCCATCCAGTTGGCAATGAAGTTCTTGATGGTCTCCTTGCCGTACTTCTGGCACAGCTCCTTCAGCCGGCGCTCCGCGGTACGAGCCGCGCCGACACCCGCCAGGAAGTCGCCGAACCACTGGTTCGGAACCCGGATTTGCGAACGACACATCGCGACGATGTCCTCGTTCATCTTGTAGTCACGCTGAATGCGAACGGCCGGGAAAATCAGCGCGCCTTCTTCATATTGATCTCTCGCCTGCGCCATATAAGTCGTCGGTAGCGCGTTGCCGATGTCCGCCTGGTGCGCCTTCGCAACTGTCGTGAAGAGATGCTCGCCCTCGACAAAGACCGGGACCAGGAAGGCATGGTCGGCCGCATGCGAGTTGCCTGAATAGGGATCGTTGTGAAGGTAGCAGTCACCTTCCCGCAGGTCGCCCGCATGTCGGGCGGTCATCGCCGATGTCAGCATGTGCGACCCAAAGATGTGGATCGGCAGTCCCTCCGCACTGGCGAGAAGCTGATTATCGGCGGTGCAGATCGCGCAGCTGAAATCGCGTGCCGAATTGATGACCGCCGATCTGGCCGCCCGCAATAGCGTGTTGGTCATTTCGCGGACGATGCCATCGATCCGATTGGCAATAATCGCCGTCAGGTAAGGGTCGAACTCGCCGCCGGTCGTGCTCGTCACCGTCACCGTCTGATCGAGGCGAAGGCGATAGTTGCCTGCGGAACTGACCGTCGCGCTCATGCCCGGGGTACACGACGAGCGTCGTCGTCGGCTCCTCCACGATAGCAGGCCCCTTGATCGTCGCGCCTACACTCAAGTCCGCCGGCTTGTAGATGCTCGTGCTGACGGACCCAAGATTTCCGAAGTAGCATTGGCGGACGGCGGAGGGCTTCGCGTCGGCCCGCTTTATCGGCGCCGCGCTGGGCGAAACCTGCGACGCGATCTTGGTCGTCAGTCTCGCCTTCCAGTTGACCACCTCGACAGGGCTTCCCTCGTCGCGGACGGCGAACACTCGTTCATGAACCTCGTGAAAGGCGTTCACCAGGGCATCAACATCGGCCTGGTCGGCGAAGCGGCCGGACTTGAGCGGCGTGTCGAGCTCCCAAACCTGGCCCAGGTAACGAGCTTCGGCAAAGTAGTCGATCCGGTAGTCCTTGCCGCGATCACCGAGCCCCCGCCTGAAGACCTCCAGACGATCCTTGAGCTCGGCCAGTGCGCCGTTGACTTTGCCGCTGTCGAATCGACTGGAAAGCGAGACGACGCTGGCCGTCTCCTCCGCGACGATGTTGGAGGACTGCATTCCAGAAGCAGACAGCGCCGACGCTACCTTTGGCAGCACAACGTTCTCGCAACCGAGCTCCTGGGCAATCAGCATGACGTTGAGGCCGGCGGCGCCGCCGCCGGCGACAATGGTGCTCTCGCGCGGGTTGACACCCTCATTGATCGTGATGTCGCTGATAGCGCGCATCATGAATTCGCCGGCGAGGCTAATGATGCGGTAGGCGGTGTCCTCGATCGTGCTTCCCAGCCGGGAGGCCACGGTATCAATGGCGCGTCGCGCCGCGCCCACGTCGAGCCGCATGCGCCCGCCGAGAAAAAACTCGGGGTCGAAGTAGCCGAGCACCACGGCTGCGTCCGATACTGTGGGCAGCGTGCCCCCGCGACCGTAGCAGGCCGGACCGGGGTCGGCGCCGGCCGACTGTGGACCGACTCGCATCAAACCGCCGTCGTCGATCCAGGCGATGGATCCGCCGCCGGCGCCGATGGACCGCACGTCTACGGCCGAAATGCCCAGCAGATCGCCGGTGTAGCGCGGCCCGAGCCAGCTGTCGCGGGTGTAGGTCAGGTTTCCGTCGCGCACCAGGCCCACATCGAACGTGGTACCGCCCGCGTCACAAACAATGACGTTGTTGCCCAGCTTCTCCAACATGGAAAACGTCAGGCCCGCTATGGGAGCCATGGCAGGACCGGAGCCGACAGTGTAGATCGGCTTCTCGATCAGCGCACCAACGTTGCTGCAACCGCCGGCGGCGGTACTGATCAGGAGCTCGCCGTTGAAGCCGGCTTCACGCAGGTCTTGTTGCAGTCCCTTCAAATGTCGCTGCATCAATGGCTTTAATGACGCATCGATCGCGGTGGCAGAAGCTCGTCGGTATTCGCGGACAATCGGAACGAGCTGATGCGACAGCGTGTAAGGCACGCCGGGCAAGACTTCGTCGAGCAACTTTGCGAAACGCAATTCATGGTCGGGGTTGGCGATCGACCAGAGGAGGCTGACTGCCACGGCTTCAAATCCGCCGTCTCTTATGCTTTCTGCGACCCGGCGAGCCTGCGATGGACTGAAAGGCTTGGAGACGGTGCCTTCCGAACTCATCCGCTCCTCAACCTCGAAGGTGAAGCGCTTGGGAATGTAAGGATCGGGGTAATCGTGGGCGAAATCGTGCGGGTTGAACTTGCCGCCCTCTTTGAGCAAAAGCGTCTCCGCAAATCCCGCCGTGGTGACGAAGGCGGTTTTGGCAACACTCTTGGTTACGATAGCGTTCGTCGCGCGCGTGGTGCCGTAAATGAGCAGATTGGTTTCTCCAAGCAACTGTGAGAACGAAATCTGCAGTTGCTCGGCCGCGGCCTCGATGGCCTCTCTCATGCCGAGGAATATGCGATCGCGGGTCAACGCCTTGCCGACCGTCATTCGACCGGAAGAGTCCGCGACAATCACATCAGTGAAGGTCCCGCCGGTATCGACCGAGATCGTGTAGGCCATCGAAGACGTTTCCCTTGGTGATCGACATCAACGTGCCTGCATGTGATCACAGTTCTACAGATCGTTCAATATGGTGCCTCACGCTGGGATACCCTTTTGCGGCGCGGTTTGTATGCTAACGCGCTGTAAAAACTTAATCTTCCTGCGAAGACATGCCAAGGGCCGACGGGTGCCGAGTTGGCCCAAGGGACTTTTCAGCAGCTGTTGTGATCACATCTGTTTGGGAATGATGCAAAATAGGAGTAAGTACGGTTCTCTGTTGGAGACCAGCCCATGGGCGAGGCACAGCCAAACGCGCACGCGTCCGCATCGAACCTTCCTCTGGGTGAGACGCTCAGCATCCAAGTGTATCTGGCGATCCGCGATCGTATCTTTCGCGGAGAGTGGCTCCCCGGTACGCGATTAACCTTGCGCGCGCTGGCGCTGGAACTTGGAACGAGCGTTCAGCCAGTGCGCGATGCCATCAGCAAGCTGACTGTAGAACGAGTCCTCGTCCTTCGCCCCAATCACAGCGTGCAGCTACCCGGCATCGATCGGCCGATGCTGGACGAAATATTTTCGCTGAGAAACATTCTGGAGGGCGAGGCGGCGCGTCTGGCAGCGACCGCCATGTCCGATTCGGATCTTGACGAGTTGCAAGCCGTCATTCGCGCCACCCGGCGGGTTTACACGCTCGAGGTCCCGATTCCATTGCGCGTTGCAGCCATCCAGGAAGTAGCAAGGGTGCTGGCTGCAGGGTGCCGCTCAAACACGATTGAAGAACAAATCATCAATCTGCGCACCCGCACCGCGCCTTTTTATGCGGCTGCACTTTCTCGCAACGATCTTGAAGACAGAGAATTTGTCGCCTTTACCACGCGAATCCAGGATGAATTCATTGATGCACTGCGGCGGAGAGATCCGGTCGCCGCCGCTGAAATCAGAAAGGTCGACCTCTACACCTTCCAACAGCACATATACCGGTTGCTTTCGCTCGACGATCTTTAGCCGCCGGATTAGCGGCGAACAGTTACGCAGCGCCTGACAGGGGGCTGATTCCTGATCAACGATATCGGGCGCGAACGGATCACGTTTCATTTGACCGCGGAGATCGACACTGCGCGCACCGGCATGACTTGAAGCGCGTTGCAACGCCCAGCCGTGCGGCAACTTACTGCGCCGCCCTTTTAACGGATGCAGGGGCCGCTGCGGGTACGTCGGGATCCGGCGACGGATCGCCGGATGCGGCAGCGATCCTCCGCGTCGCGAACGGCCAGGGAATTTCGCGGCTTCGTGTCAGGCCCGACGGGCGGAAGATCAGGATCAAAGCCATGATCAGGCCGAGACCGATTTCCTGTGACCCTTCGGGCAGCGAAAGATGAGCCGGGCCGATATTGAGACCCCCTTCGAGCGAGCGCAAAACCTCAACAACGACAGTCACGGCTACCACTCCGATCGCGGCACCGCTCACACTGCCGACGCCGCCGACCACAAGCATGGAGAGCGTAATGAAGGTGAGGTTCAGGAAGAACACGTCGACAGTCAGTACGCCGAGAAAATGTGCGTAAAGCCCGCCGCCGAGGCCGACGAAGAACGCGCTGACGACGAACGCAACGAGCCGCACCCGGACGACCTCGACGGCACAGGCCTTGGCGGCGATGTCGTCATCGCGCGACGCCCGCAACATCAGGCCGAAGCGCGAGTTCTGGAACAGGAACGCACCAAGCATGGAGAGCAGAACAAAAATGACAATCGGCCAGGGACCGCTCAAAGTCGGAATGCCGATGATCGAGCTGGTTCCGGCGGTCACCGTTTCCCAGTTGGAATATACGCTGTTGATGATGACCAAGAAGGCGAACGTCGCGATCGAGGCGGCGATGCCGGAGAGGCGGATGACGACGGCGCCGAAGAACAGGGCCACCAGCGCCGCCAGCACGCCGCCGGTGATGACATCGACGGGGAAGGGCCATTGCGCCGTCTGCAAGAAATTAGGCAAGCCGGTCAGCATCAGCTGCTTCCAGCTCGGTTCGCAGGTCGCCCACGCTGCGGCGTAGGCGCCAATGCACATAAAGCCGATATGGCCGAACGAAAGCACGCCGGAATTGCCGATGAACAATTGCATGGCGACGACGACGATCATGCGGATCAACATTTCGATCAGCGTCGTTTGCAGTTCGTCGCTGCCGAAAGTGGTGCCCGCCGCGACGATCAAGATTAAGCCGACCGACAGCGCAAACAGCGGCCAGTATTTCCGCATCATCAGTTGGGGGCCGAATTCGTCCATGGGTGTGTTCAAACGCGCTGCACCAAAGCTTTAGTTGGGACGATCCCGGCGGGTCGATAAAGGAGAATTAGGATTACCACGGCAAACACGAACGCATCACGGAACGGCCGCAGCTCCGGCGGCAAATACGCCTGCAGCATCGTCGAGATTAGCCCGACGGCAAAGCCGCCGACGACAGCGCCGGTCAAACTGCCCATACCTCCAATCACCGTTGCGATGAAGGCGAACAGCATCAGTGGCACGCCCAAGGTGTTGTTGAGCTGGCCGCTTTGCGAGAGGAACAGCAGCGATACCGCGGCGGCGAGAAGGCCCGAGATGGCAAAGGCCAGTCCGATGACGAAGTTGGCGCGCACGCCGAGATAGCGCGCCATTTGAAAGTCCTCGGCGGCCGCGCGCATTTGCACGCCGAAAGAGGTTTGGCGCAGGAACACCGTCAGTCCGACCATAAGGACGATGGTAACGGCGATGATCACAAGCTCCAGCCGCGGCACATGAAGCTGTCCAATTTCCACTTGCTGGCTCAAATTGGACCAGAGGTCTACGGCTTTCGGCCGCGCGCCGTAAAACATCAGAATCACGTTTTGGATAATGTAGCCGAGCGCAAAGGAGGCGATCATCAATGTCGGTGCCGATGCTCGGCGCAGCGGACGGAACAGCAAAACATCCGCGAGCAGCGCGAGCACGACGACGATAATGCAAACCGTCGGTATCATTAAAAGCAACGGCCAGTGGCCGATGAACATCTTGGCAGTGACGTCGAGTGACGGCACGATCAAGGCGTAAGCACCGACAGTGATGAAATCTCCGTGGGCGAAATTCGCCAGGCGCAGGATGCCGAAGAGCAGGCCGATGCCAAGGGCCGCGAGCGCATACAGGCTGCCCAGACTTAAGGCATCGATCAGATTTTGCAGGAAGCCGATCATGGCGACACTCGCTGGCTCGCCGGCGTGTCGTGGCGCTCCTGGAAGCCGAAATAGGCGCTCATGATCGCGTGGCCGTCGCCCAAATTAGCTGCCCGGTCGTGCAGCTGCACACTGCCGTTGCGCAACACGTAAATGCGGTCGGCAAATTTCAGCACCCGTTGCGACGACTGCTCGTTGATCAACAGAGTTAATCCGTCACGCCGGCGCAGCTCGACCAGGATTTCATAGACCTGATCGATGATGCGTGGCGCCAAGCCCGAGCGAAGGCTCGTCGACCAGAACCAGGCGCGGCCGGGTCAAAAGCGCGCGCGCAATCACGAGCATCTGTTGCTCGCCGCCGGAGAGTCGGCCCCCCGGCTGGCCCAAGCGCTCCCGAAGCTGCGGAAAATGCTGCAGAATGCGGTCAAAATCTTCGTTGACGTTGGCCCGATCGCGGCGTTGGAACGTGCCGATACGCAGGTTCTCGGCAACGCTCAGCGTGGCGAAGACATGGCGTCCCTCGGGCACCAGCGAAACGCCCAGGCGCGATATTGCTTCCGGAACCATGCCGGATATCGTTTGTCCCGAGAGCCGAATAGCGCCTGATTGCAGCGGCACGCCGCCGGCGATTGCGGCGAGTGTCGTTGACTTGCCGGCTCCGTTTGGTCCGATGATGCAGACAATCTCGCCTTTACCGATGCTGAGCGACACGCCGCGCAGTGCAACAAGACGGCCGTAGCTGACGTGGATGTCTTCGACTTCAAGCATCCCGGGATGCTCCAGTTTTTTCGCTCAAGCCTGTTCGCCGAGATAAGCGTTGATGACGGCACTGTTGCGCTGGATTTCTTGCGGCGTTCCTTCCGCAATTGTGCGGCCGGTGTCGAGGACGTGAATACGATCGCACACCCCCATGATCACGCGCATATTGTGCTCGATAAGCAACACGCCGCACGAAAATTCCTTCGGGATTGCGGCGATCAGATGCATCAGTTCGTCGCACTCGGCGTCCGACATTCCAGCTGCCGGCTCATCAAGCAGAACGAATGAGGGCGGCAGCACCATCGCCCGCGCAATGCCGACTCTTCGTTCGTCGGTATACGGGAGCGAACCGGCGATAAGGTGGGCCTTATCGGCAAGACCCACCCATTCGAGCGTGGCCATCGCTCGTTGGTAAGCCTGCCGTCGGCTGAGCCCCAAGCCAACGGCAGTGACCTCGACGTTTTCCAGAATGGTCATGTCGCGAAACAGGCGGCCACCCTGGAAGGTGCGAGCGACGCCGGCCTTGCGGAAGTGGCTCGGTGACCATCCCGATCCATCGGTTTCGCCGAGCAAAGCGCGTCCGCTGGTCGGTATCTGAAAACCGGTTAAGCAATTAACCAAAGTAGTTTTTCCGGCGCCGTTCGGGCCAATGAGGCCGAACACTTCGCGCCGCTGCACCTTCAAAGAAACATCAGTGATCGCAGCGAGCCCGCTGAACCGAACAACAATGCTCTCCGCGCGAAGCTCGTTGGCCTCGTTTGGCACAGCCGCAACAACCGGAAGTACGTTAAACCGCATGCGATCGAACAGTCTCACAGGTCCCACCACGTTTACATGGGTTATCCTCCATGGCAAAGTGGCCGGTGCCGGGGCGAGTGGGGTTCGCAAAAAGGCATGCTTTGAAGCTGAAGAACCATGCTTTCAGGAACCGTGCTAATCAGCCTGATGTTCTAGTCTTCAAGGACGGCGCAGACATCACCCGGTCAGAACAGGGGAGTTGCATGAGACGTCATCTAGTAGGAGGCGGGCTTGCCGTTGCGGGCTTGCTAATGCTCTTGCCGGGACCGCAAGTGCGGGCCGCGCAAGACATCATTCTTGGATTGTCGGTGGCAGTGTCGGGGCCTATGGCCGCTTATGACGACAACGGCGCCAAGACGACACAGGTGTTCATCGACGATATGAACGCGAAGGGCGGGCTTCTTGGCCGGAAGTTGCGCGCGGTGATTGCCGACACCAAGTCGGACCGTGCGGAAGGCGCCAAGGCCGGCCAGGAAGTCGTGCGCGAAGGCGCCGACGTCGTATACGGTACCTGCGACTACGATTACGGTGCTCCCGCGGCTTTGCAAGGTCAAAAAGCCGGTAAGATCAGCGTCTTCATGTGCGCCGAGGATCCCAAGGCCGGTATTGCCGGCATCGGGCCGTACTCTTTCACGTCGTCGGTGGCCGCGCAGGTGCAAGGCGCTGTGTTCGGTGAATGGGGGTATGAGAAGAAAGGCTGGCGAACGGCCTACGAGCTGCTCGATGACTCCATTGAATACGACAAATCCGTCTGTGCCGGCTTTGATTGGATGTTCCCGAAAAAGGGCGGCAAGATCGTCGAGCATGACGTTTTCAAACAAAATGACGCGTCGATCGCCTCGCAGGTAACGCGCATGCGCAACGCGATCGCGTCGCAGAAAATCGACGTCATCATGTTGTGCACGTACCTTCCGGGCGGCGGCAGCGCTACGCGTCAAATTCGGGCCGCCGGCATCGACCTGCCGATCGCCAACGGCAGTTCGATGGACGGCACCTACTGGCTTGACTCGGTGCCGAACCTGAAGAACTTCTACGTTCCCGTGCAGGCGTCGATCTATGGCGACGATCCGCGCCCGGAAGTCAATGCGTTGATCAAGCGGTATACCGAAAAGTTCAAGGAGCCGCCGGTTACGCAATACGCGTTCCCGATCTACGCCTGGTTGCAATTGTGGGCGCGTGCCGTCGAAAAGGCGGGTACGACGGACGCAGCGAAGGTCGTGGCGGTCATGAACACCTTCCACGATGAGCCGACGATCCTCGGGCCGCGCAGCTTTAGCCCCAAACTGCACATTCAGGATCGCGCGCCGTACTACATCGTCGAAATCGCCGACCGGAAGGGCAAGGTGATCGACCAATGGCGGATCAGCGAAGCCGTTCCGCCGAACGTCCTGTACCGCAAGAAATAGCTTCGGTCAGAATCGCCGGACGTGGCGGACGGTGCTTTTCCATAAGGCACCGTCCGCTTTCATTTCAGTTCCAATCGCTCCGTTCACTGCACCAGGTGCTCTCGGTAAGAACTTGGCGCGGGATGCTTACGTAATTTTTCCTTTTCAGCATTGTTGAGGCTCACATCGACGGGAGAGTGCCAAATGAGTGTTCAAACAACCGCATCGGGAGGCGCGGAAGGCGCGCAATCCGGCATACGAAAGGCCTTGTTGATCGGTGCGTCCCGCGGAGTTGGCCTTGGACTTGCAAAAATATTCGCCGCGCGGGGATGGAATGTGGTGGCCACAGAGCGCAGCCGCTCAGCGGGCCTTCAGGCAACAGCGGCCGGCGCCGATGGACGAATCCGGATCGAGCACGTCGATATTAATGATCACGATGCGATCAAAGAGCTTCATCGCCGGCTGTCCGGCGAATTGTTCGACGTCATTTTCATTATCCCCGGCGTGTACGATGACACCACCAAGCCGGTGCACGCGGTTCCGGTGGCGGAAGTCACGCGCCTGTTCCTAACCAACGCTTACAGCCCAATCTATCTGGCGGAGGCGATTTTCGATCTTTTGCAACCGCGCGGTACGCTCGCGATCATGTCGTCGCGAATGGGCAGCGTGTCGCTCGCCACCACGTACACGCCTGGAGAATGGGAGACGTATCGGGCGAGCAAGGCGGCCTTGAACATGCTCACCCGTTGCTTTTATCAGCGGCATCAGGCCGAAGGGCGCACGGTGCTGATCTTCCATCCCGGATGGGTGAAGACCGACATGGGCGGCGAGGACGCGCCGGTCGATTTGACCACAAGCGCGGAGGGGCTCTACCGCACCCTCGAGAAGTGGCACGGCAGCGGCAAGGAAGCCTATCTCGACTATGAGGGCAATGTGTTGCCTTGGTAGGGCGATTGAAAGTCTGTTACGATTGCTGTTCCATCTTTCTCCTATGCCCGCGATGGGCTCGGAAAGTTGCCGGAGCCTCGTGCAATGAGATTTGCGCCCAATCACCTCTACATTGAGGAATATGTGAAGTGCGCGAATTGCGGGGTTTTGATCTATGAAAACTCGGCCCCCAACAAACTTGAAAACAATCCCGGAAAGATCACGAAGGACGGCAAGGTTTATTGCTCGCAATGGTGCCTCGACTGGGAGCGGGGCAGGGAAGCCAAAAAGGCCGGTGCGGGTACACAGCGTTAGGAATGCGAAATGCAATATCGGGTGGGCATTGATATTGGCGGAACGTTTACCGACTTTGTTGCCTTCAATGAATCCAGCCGTGAATTGACGGCCTGGAAAAATCTCTCGACGCCGCGCGATCCGATCGAGGGCGTCATGACCGGCCTCGGCGCCTTCGGTAAGACCGATGCGGTCGCTTCGATACGCCTCGGCACCACCGTCGCCACCAATGCGTTGTTGGAAGGTAAAGGCGCCGTCGTCGGTTATCTGACGACGCGTGGCTTCCGCGACGTACCTTTCATCGGCCGCGGCAATCGCCGCAATCACTACGATCTCGCCTGGGTCAAGCCGAAGCCGTTTGTCAAGCGCCGCAACGCCTTCGAGGTCAACGAACGGATCGGCCCTTCCGGCGCGGTCATCGAAAAACTCGACGAAGCGCAAGTGGCGGCTCTGGCAGAGGAAATGGCCGCCAAAGGCGAGATCGAAGCGGTCGCAGTGGTGCTGATGCACTCCTATCTCGCGCCCGAGCATGAGTTTCTGATAAAGCGAATCTTCGCCGAACGCGCACCCAATATTCCGGTCTCGATTTCCTACGAGGTGCTGCCGAAGTGGAAGGAGCACTTTCGCTCCTCGACGACGATCTGCGACGCGTTCATTAAACCCGTGGTGAACCGGCAACTCCGATCTATTCGCGATCGCTTGGCAAGCGACAATGTCGGCGCCAAAGTCGTCGTCATGCGGTCGAACGGCGGCGAGATGACACTCGATGCCGCCGCCGAGGCCCCCATACAGATCGCGGTTTCCGGGCCGGCGGGCGGCGTCATTGCCGCCAAGCAGATCGCACAACTCCTCGGCATTTCCAATCTGGTCACGCTCGACATGGGTGGCACGTCGACCGACGTGTCGACGATCGTCGACGGTCGCGAGAAGTTCACGACGGACTTCGAGATCGAATGGGGCCGGCCGATTCAGATTCCCATGCTTGATATCCGGTCGATCGGGGCCGGCGGCGGCTCGATCGCGCGGATCGATACCGGCGGCATGCTGGTCGTCGGGCCGGAAAGCGCCGGCGCCAATCCGGGTCCGGCGTGCTACGGGGTTGGCGGCAAATTGCCGACGGTCACCGACGCCAATGTGGTGACCGGGAGGATCAATCCGACGAACTTCCTCGGCGGTAAAATGGGCCTCGACGCCGATGCGGCGCGTGCCGCTATCCGGCCAATTGCCGACCATCTGGGCCTGACGCTGGAGCAGGCGGCATTATCAATCATCCACATCGCCAACAACAACATGGTCGGCGCGCTGCATAGCGTGCTCACGGAGCAGGGGCTTGATCCGCGCGATTTCGTACTGGTCGCGTTCGGCGGGGCCGGCCCACCCCACGTCAGCGATCTGATGACCGATGCATCCATCCCGCGCGGACTGGTTCCGAACTTTCCCGGCCAGTTCTCGGCGCTGGGCTTCATTATGGCGGACGCCCGGGTCGATCGGCATCGCACCGTGCAATTAAACTCGCGCTTTTTCGATCGCGAGCGGGCGGCCGCGACCATGTCGGCTCTCGTCAAGGAATGCATCGCCGACCTTGCCGCTCAGGGCCATACCGACGTCGCGATCGCGCGCAGCATCGAAGCGCGGTACCTCGGCCAAAATCACGAGCTGGAAATCGCGGCCGACGTTGAGGGGTTCAGCGACGCGGACGTAGCGCGCCTGCTCGCCGCCTTCCACGATCAGCACGAAGCGCGCTTTGGCTTCCGGCTTCCGGACCATATCGAGATCGTCAATTTTCTCGTGACCGGCGTTGCCAAAACCGGACGGGTGAGCTTTGCGGAAATCGAGAGTGCTCGAGAGCCCGCAGCTTCGCGGTCGCGGCGGCCGGTCTGGTTTGCGGACGGCTGGGTCGATACGCCGGTCTATGCGCGAGCCGATCTGCTGCAAGGTCATGTTATTCGCGGACCCGCTGTGGTCGAGGAAAGCGCGTCCGTCACGGTGCTCGATCCAAGCAAGAAGATAACCGTCGATCGCTACGGCAATCTGTTGATCGCGAGCTGAGCGGGAAGGGAACGCGCCAATGGATATGGTTTCGCTGAACATCGTGGGCGGCATGCTGGCCTCGATCTGCCGCGATATGGGGGTGACGCTCATGCGCACCTCGTACTCGACGATCTTCTCCGAATTGCTCGATTTCACCTGCGCGCTCGCGCTGCCCAACGGCGAAATGATTGCGACCGGTGACTTCTGTCCGGCGATGATCGGCGGGATGCCGCTCTTGATCCGCTCCTGCGTCAACGAGATCGCGGTGGAGGAACTGGAGGAGGGCGACGTCATCCTCCACAATGACCCGTATCGCGGCGGCTTGCATACGCCCGAGCACACATTCTTCAAACCGGTTTTCGTCGACGGCGACCTCATCGGCTTTTCCGTGGCCATCGGCCACGTCTGCGAAGTCGGCGGCATGTCACCCGCCGGCTTTGCCGGCGAGGCGACCGAGGTGTTCCACGAGGGGCTGCGCGTACCGCCGGTGAAGATCAAGAAAGCCGGCAAGGACGTTGACGATATCTGGCGCATCTTGCTCGCGAATGTGCGGACCCCCCGCTACAACATGGGCGACTTTCGCGCTTTGATCGCGGCGACCGATCTCGGCGAGCGCCGCATGACGCAACTGGTGCGTAAATACGGAACGGCAAATTTCCGCGACATCGTCAGCGCGCTGATGGACTACTCGGAGCGCCGTATGCGCGCCGAGATCAGCAAAATTCCCGACGGCCGTTATTCCTTCGAAGATTACATGGAGGACGACGGCATCGAGGACAAAGCATATAAAATTCGCGCCGAGGTCGTGGTCAACGGCTCCGATATGATCGTCGATTATCACGGCTCGTCGCCGCAGGCGAAAGGACCGATCAACGCTACGCTCGGCGTGGCGTGGAGCGCCGCCTATGACGCGGTCCTGCAACTGACGGATTTTTCCATTCCAAAGAATTCCGGCTGTTTTCGTCCGATCCGAGTGCTTGCTCCGCCCGGCACTGTTGTGAACGTCAATTTCCCCGGGCCGTCGGTCGGCGGCAATACTGAAACCCATTGCCGCATCGCCTACACCGTGATGGGCGCGCTTGCCTCCGGTCTCAAGGATCGCTCGGCGGCAAGCGACGGCGCCTCGCACTCCAATTTCCTGTTCGGCGGCGCCGACAACAAGACCGGTGAATTCTTCTGCTGCTACGATCTTACTCCGGTCGGGTGGGGTGCGCGCAGTTTCGCTGACGGAAATGACGCCGTGTGTGGCATTAACGGCAATTGTCCGCACGTCCCTGTAGAAGTTTTCGAGAACCGATTTCCCTGGCACGTTGAGGAGTTCAAGCTGGTGGATGGCTCCGGCGGTCCGGGCAAATTTCGCGGCGGCTTGTCGCTTTCAAAGACGGTGCGCTGCACCGATACGCCAATGACCTTCAGCTACATGGCGGATCGGCAGAAGATCGCGCCGTGGGGAATTCACGGCGGCATGGCCGGCGGCAAGGCCGGTCTGCTGATGAAGCGGAGCGGCTCCGACGAATGGCTGACGGTTGCGCAAGCCTTCAACAAGGCCTCGCCGAGCAAGTTCGCCAACGTGCCGATCAGGCCGGGCGATCGAATTCAAAATCACCGGGCCCGCGGGCGGCGGCTGGGGTTCGCCGACCGAGCGCGACGGAAAGCTGGTCGAGGAAGACTTGCTCGACGGATTTATCACGCCCGAGCAGGCCGAAAGCGTTTACGGCCGGCGGCGGAATGGAGACCGCAATTGACTACCGTCAAGGCGCGAGAGCGATGAGCGAAGATTTCACGGCTGGCGCGGCCTATGTCGATGGCCGCTATATTCCGCTCGCTGAGGCTACTATCCCGATTACCGACTGGGGTTACCGGCGTTCCGACGTTACTTATGACGTCGTTTCAGTCTGGCACGGATTGTTCTTCCGCCTCGATGATCATGTCGCCCGCTTTCGGCGGTCGATGAATGCGCTTCGTCTATCGCCGGCGGAGACCGATGATGATATTCGCCGCATCCTGCATCGTTGCGTGCAGTTGTCCGGATTGCGCGAGTTTTACGTCGCTATCGACTGTCTCCGCGGGCGCCCGCTTCCCGGTAAGCAATACCACCCGGCCTACACGCGCAGCTACGTGATTGCGTTCGCGCGTTCCTGGGTTGATCTGTTCTCGGCCGAAGTTCAGGCGCGCGGCGCACATCTGATTGTTGCCAAGGTGCCGCGCATCCCCGAGGAATCCATCGATCCCGCAGTGAAAAACTTCCACTGGGGAGATCTGACCCGTGCGTTGTTTGAAGCGCACGACATTGGCGCGGACGGTGCGGTCCTGGTCGATCGTGCCGGATTTGTTACCGAAGGTCCCGGCTACAACATCTTTTCCGTTACCGCGGGAGAAATTTCGACGCCGGATCGCGGCGCGCTCGAAGGCGTGACGCGTAAATCAGTCATCGAGCTGTGCGCCGAGCTCGACATTCCTTGCCGCGTCAGGCCGCTGCCGGTCCAGGAGCTGCTTGCCGCCGACGAGGTGTTTGTGACCAGTACCGCCGGTGGACCGATGCCGGTCTCGCGCATCGACGGTCATATTATGGGCAATGATCGTCCGGGGCCGCTATCGTCGCAGCTGAAGGCGGCCTTCTGGCAGAAACGAGAAGCCGGGTGGCACGGCACGCCGGTTGATTACGCCGCCTCCCGTTAATTGCCGCCCAGTCCGTCGTCACTCGGTCAGGTCGCTCCGCCAGCCGCGGCGGCCTCCCGGGCGCGCAGCTTGTGAGTGGCGTCCGCATCAATGCGCAGCTCCTCGTCGATCACCACGCCGTAAACTTCGCGGGCACGTTGTTTTGAAATCCATCCCTCCGCGACGTCGGCAAGGACTCGGGCCGCGGTGCGCTCGGTGGGCAAGCCGTACCCGCCCCCGCCGCAGCAGATTGACTGGATGGTTTCGCCGTCAGCGAGCGTGACCTGCGCGCAGTTCGAAAGCGGTTCCAGCACGCCGTCGGATCGGCGTTTGATGTGCCCAGCCGGCCCGCCGACGCCGCCGCCCCGCGCGCCAAGGGCGGCGTTGATTGAGCCATCACTGACATAAGCAAGCTCCACCGGGCAGCCCAGCGGCCCGAATTCAACGAACAGACTCGGCGCACCGCGATTGCGGCCGGCGCCCTCGGTGTCGGGCATGATCCGGCGTTCGGCGATCCAGATCGGTTGATAAAGCTCGTCGAGCTCGACGCTGTCGATGAAGCACATGCCGCCATTGCCGACGTGCAGGTAGGTGAGCCAGCAATCGCCGAATGGCGTGCCCGGGCCCGCCGTCGAACCGAGGAACAGCTGGTTCACAAAGCGCTCGCCGCTGCGCGGGTCAACGCCGGAGATCACCGAGGAGGACGGCGGCAAGCAGCCGCCGCATTCCGCCATCCCATAGCCGTCACCGAGCTGCGCAATGGCCGACGAAACGGCATGGGTGAGCCGATCGGCGACGTTCGTCGTCGCCACCGAGCAACTGGTGGGGTGCCGGGGAATTCCGGCCACGCAATTCTCGCGCAACTTGATCTCGATCCGACGAAAGCTTCCGGCGTTGCGCGGAAGATCGCCGCCGATACTGTTGAAGACGCCGATCAAGGCCGCGGTACCCGAGCAAGCCTCGGTCAGATTGAGCCCGCAAGGAAGGGCATCGATATTGTCCCGCAAATCGACTGTGATGCGGCCCTCTCGCGGATGAGTTTCCACAGTCGCGACGATGCGGACGCCGTCCTTTGGCGTTCCCGGGGATCGGATCGTGCGTGCTAACACCGGTCGCCTTGCCGGACGGCATTTCCCGGATGCGTGAGGCCATGCGCTCCTCGCTGAAATCGAACCATTGCCGGGCGAAGAGCGCGAGCCTGTCCCAGCCGACCTCTCGGCCAAGCGCCAGCACCTCGCGCTCGCCGATCCGCGCCGAGCCGATCATGGCGAGAAAGTCGCCCTTCCATTGGCCCGGCACGCGAATACGCAGTTCGCACATGCGGACAAAATCTTCGATGTCGCGGTAATCGTGCTGAATCTTGACAGCTGGAAATATCAGCGCGCCTTCGGCGTACACGTCGATGGCGGCGCCCATATAGGTGGTCGGCAGTGCGTTGCCGCAATCGGCCTGATGCGCCTTGGTCAAAACCGTGAAGCGATGCACGCCGTCATCGTCGACCACCGGTATCAGGATGGTGTGATCGGCGGCGTGTGAATTGCCGTGGTATGGCGAGTTATGGAGGAAGGCATCGCCGCGCTTGAGCTCGGGATGAAATTGCTTCATCGCCTTCGCCATGAGGTTAGGGCCGACGAGCGTATGAATCGGCAGGCTGTCGGCGGCCGCCAGCAATTCGCAATCGCTTGTCACGATACAGCAGGAGAAGTCGCGCGCGCGATTGAGCACGCCGGATCGGCCGGTCCGGTAGAGCGTATTGCTCATCTTGCGGACAACGCCCTCAAAGCGATTGATCAGAATCGCGAGCTCCGCGCCATTGAGCCGTTCTTCACTCATAGCCGTCCCCTTGCTGAGGCGTGGGTTTGCTGACGAGAGCTGCGCGCGCCTCCCGGTGTGATGATAAGGTTGCCACCGGCGCTGCAGACGAACGCCGCGTCGGTATCGACGACAATCGAGGTAAAGGGCGATTCTATTATCGCCGGCCCTTCGATGAGTTTGTTCGCCCCGATTTCGGCGAACTTCAAAATCGGAACTTCGAGCCAGCCGCTTTGCGGGAAAAAAGCCCGCCGCGATTGCGATCCCGGCGGAGGGGCCGCCGTCTGAGCAAGCTTCAGGTCCGCCTCGGTCGCCACCGGGCAGCGCACGGTCGCCCTCCAAGCGATGACTTCGATCGGCGAGTTCGGATCGGAGAACGCAAAGATGTGCTCGTGGGTGCGGTGAAAGTCTTGCGCCAGACCTTCGACGCCGCCGGCGCCGAACAGGCGTTCCGGCTCGACCGCAACGTCGATCTCCCATACCTGGTGCAGGTATCGCGCCTCGACGAGAAAATCGATGTGGAGATCATTTGCGGCCGCACCTGCGCCCTTCGCGAACGCCACGGCCTGCCGGCGCAGATCGGCGACAACGGCTGCGGCGCCGTCCCGATCGAATTGCGCGGTGCTGGTGACGAACACGCGGCGATATTCCCGCGCGATGTCGGAGACGACCGCGCCGAACGCGCTCAATCCGGCACCGACTTCCGGGATGATCAGCTGCTTGCAGCCGAGGCGAGCCGCGATTGTCAGCGCGTTGAGGCCGGCCGCGCCACCGCCGCCAACGATGACCGCTTGCGCCGGATCGATGCCCTGGTTGACGGTGATGTCGGAAATGGCTTGGACCATGTTCTCCGACCACACCGCCATGATCGCACTCGCGGCCGCCTCCACGGTCATAGTGAACGGCGTGGCGACGTCGCGCTGCACAGCCGCGATGGCGGCATTGCTGTCAAGCCGGATGCGCCCGCCGAGAAAGAACGCAGGGTCGATGTAGCCGAGTGCAAGCGCCGCATCAGTGACCGTCGCGTGCGTGCCTCCAGCCCCATAGCATGCCGGGCCTGGAACAGCCCCGGCGCTTTGCGGACCGACGCGCAAGACTCGGCCTTGTTCGACCCAAGCGATGCTGCCGCCGCCGGCGCCGATGCTGCGAACATCGACCGAAGGGAATCCGGTGAGGTCGCTCTGCAACGGCGCTCCGAGCCAGGTCTCCTGAGTGAACGGCACGCGACCTTGACGCACAAGTGACACGTCGAACGTGGTGCCGCCGGTGTCGAAGATGATCGCGTCTTTGGTCTCTACCTCAGCAAGTGCAATGCGCGCGCCGGCGATCGGAGCCATGGATGGACCCGAATTGATCGCCAGGATCGGTGTGCGCTGGACTTCGTCGATGTCGACCATGCCACCTTGCGATGTCAGCACCAGAATGCGGCCGGTGAATCCGGCCTCGCGCATGGAGCTGGTCAAGCCGGCGAGATATTTGTTCATCAGCGGCTTGAGCGAAGCATCGATCGCCGCGGAAATCGCGCGCCGATACTCGCGCAGCGCCGGATTGACTTGATGGGAGAGTGTGAAAGGAACGTCGGGCAGGCGGTGCGCGAGAATTTCTCCGACCCGGCGCTCATGCTGCGGGTGCAAGACGGACCACAACAGACAAACTGCTATCGCCTCAACGCCGAGACGGGAAAGCCGGTCGGCAATATCGGCGACAGCCGCCTCGTCGAGCGGTGCCCGGACTTCGCCGGACGCCAGCACGCGTTCCGGCACCTCGAAGGTGAGCGCGCGCGGGATATATGGATCCGGGTAGGGAACCGCATGGTTGAACGGCGCGCGGCGGCCACCCTCACGCAGCACGAGAATGTCGGGGTGCCCGCGGGTGACCAAGAGCGCCGTCTTTGCCGTCTTTTTGGTGATGATGGCGTTGATGGCGTGGGTGGTGCCATGAATGAACATGTCGCCGCGGGAAAGCAGCGCGCGACGGTCGGTTCGCAACTCCTTGGCCGCAACGTCGAAAGCGTCGAGCACACCTCTGACCGGTTCACTAGGCACTGTCGCGGCCTTGAACATCCGAATGTGGCCCGAGTTCGTCCTCGATAATGAGATCGGTGAAAGTACCACCGGTATCCGTGGCGAAGCGCATTCATTTTGCTCCGTCGGTCGCGCGCTCAATAAGCCGACCAGCTGTGCGGGGATTGGATTGAGTAGAAGACAATGGGCGCCGCCTTGTTTTCGCTCGCGAGTGATGCGGCCCTCTATCCGAGGGTAAAAGCGACGCCGCTTTTTTATGAACACCTTGTGATGATACGGGCGGGCTCCTTAGGGCGTCGTTCAGTTGCAGTTCGCCAGCGCTTTTTGTGACGTTTCGCGAGATGGCGCTCTCGCCGAGAACCGCCAGACGGCAAAGCCTTTCATAGGTCGCGTCTGTTGACAAGATTAACTCGCCATTGGGAATGGCGCGAACGATGAGATCGATAATACACGGAGCCAATTTCTCGCGCCGGTGGAAATGGCAAAACTTGCGACTGCATATTGCCGCTGTTGGTCTCCAGCGCGCTGCAAGCTGTCCGATACCGGCGAATGAATTTATCCGCTCGTCGGCTTGGCGGAGACCTTTGCGGGACCGAGCGCCACCGCCAGATCGATCGCGGCGCGCAGCATGCGCATCGTAGCTTCCGGTGTCATGAAGCCCGCGTGCGCGGTCAGGGTCACGTTATCCATTGTCAGCAGCGGATCGTCTGCCGCCGGCGGCTCGTGAGCGAACACATCAAGCGCCGCGTGCCGGATGTGTCCGGAGCGGAGCAGCGTGATGAGGACGTCAGCGTCGATAATCGCGGCTCGTGCGGTGTTGACCAGGATCACACCGGCCTTGGTCAAGCTCAATCTGGCGCGGTCGAGGAACCCGCGCGTCTCTTCGTTCAGCGCGAGCGTCACGCAGAGGATGTCGGCGGCGCGCAAGACTTCTTCAAGGGCTACAAGCGGCGCAGGCGGCCGCATGATCGGCGATCGATTCCAGGCGAGCACACGCATGCCGAGGCCGAGAGCGATTCGCGCCACCTCCCGGCCGATGCCGCCCAATCCGAGGATGCCCAGCGTCTTGCCGTAGAGTTGTAAGCCTTCGATTTGCCGCCAGCGTCCGGCGCGGACGTCCCGATCCATCCGGGCGACGTTGCGGGCCGCCGCCAGCGCAAGAGCGACCGTGTGTTCGGCCACGCTGGTATCGCCGTAACCTTTGATGGTGTGGACGTCGATGCTGCGACTCGCCGCTGCGGCGAGATCGATGAAGCTGGAAGCCCCGGTGCCGAGAAAGACGATGTGCCGAAGCGTCCGGCAGCGTCCGAGCAAGTCGGCATTGAAAAACGTGTGGTCGTCGATGCAGATGTCGTAACCGGTAAGCAGCGACGGAACGCCTTTAGGCTGTTCATTGGCAATATTGACTTGGATGGCAGGATCTTCCGGCCGCAGCACGCGATTCCACAGCGGAGTCATTTCGTCGAGGCAGTCCAGAAAAAGTATTGGCATGGCAATCATGTTATAGCACGGCGGCAGCTCGCCTCTTGCTTTCTCCATATCTTCCCTCGCGTACGCAACGGGCGGGCGCGAATGTGCGGCGCGCCGGTAAGGACGCTGCCGCGCAATTATTTTATTGCTCGTGCTCACGCGCGCGAGGTTGGCCGCCGCAGTCTCGCCGAGCGGCGTGAAGCGTTCTTTTTAGCTTTATTTTATTCCGCTCGCCGGCGCTGTCATCGCGGGCGTGACCGGCCACGCATCTCGGTTTGCTGTCCGGCAAGGCCGGACACCCGGCTGCGGTTTCGGACTACTGTTGCTTCAGAGGCCGCCGGTGGCGGCCTCTTGAGCTATTTGTGCATCTCCGCCCGGGAACAAAGCGCCGGGCGGCCGCTCGGCGCCAAGTGCTTAATACCACAGTGGCGTTTTGTAATAATCGTAGACCTCGCGGTCGCGAGCCCGATCCGACCAATCCCAGCCGGTCGAACTGCTGTATTTGGGCGCGCCTTTAAGCTGACTCTCGGTAACGCCGACGCGATAGCCGCCGAGGTTCGTGTCGTATTTTAGATTGGGCCAGGGTAACGGGTAATAATCCTCGCCCATTCCGAGAAAGCCGCCGAATGAGACGACGGCGTAGGCAACCTTGCCGCTGATCTTGTCGATCATGACGCGCTGCACGGAACCGATCTTGCGATCATCCGCACCATAGACGGCGGTGCCCTCTACTTTGTCGCTGCCAATGAGAGAAACAGTCTCTCGCCTTGAGTCCACAGTTGTCGCCATTGTTTCCTCCGTTGTCGACGAAGTGTGGAGGAAGAACCTTCCGGGTGGCGCGCGGTTCCTCGTGACTTACTCGCTGTTCCCGGTCGACGGCTTACCTTTCGATCATTGCAAGAAAGGTTCGCACCGCCGGGCTTTGGCTGCGGTCCCGATGGCGGAGCACCATAAATGGCCGCTGCAGCGGCACGAACGGCACCGCGCGCAGCGTTCTCAGCCGCAGTGCGGATTTGACGACAAAGCGTGAAATCGCCGTGACCCCGGCTCCGGCTTCGACTATGGCACGTATCGCCTCGTTCGAGGGCAGTTCCAGCGTGACGTTCAATGCCTCCGGTGCAATGCCAAGCTTTGTAAGCGCATCTTCGAAGACCGAGCGGGTGCCGGAGCCGCGCTCGCGCAGAATCCATTCGGCTTCGCGCACCTGCGTGCCGGTGAGCCGCCGCAAGCCGCTCCAGCGGTGCCGGGCCCCGACGACGACCACAAGCTCGTCGGTATCGACTTGGTCGCTGACAAGATCGGGCTGGCGGATGACGCCTTCGACAAAGCCAATTTCGGCGCGGCCGGAGCTGACGGCCGCCGCGACCTGATCGGTGTTGCCGAGCGACAGCTCGATGTCGATGTCCGGGTATTGAGCGTGAAAACGGGCAAGCCGTTCCGGCAGCCAATACGCGCCCGTGGTCTGGCTCGCCTGCACGGTGATGATGCCGCGTTTGACGCCGCGCAGTTCGAGCAGGGAGGCCTCGGCGGTGCCGACGCTGCGCAGGACCACACGCGCCTGATCGAGAAAAGCGCGCCCGTTCTGAGTGAGTTCGATGCGGCGGCCCACGCGATTGAAGAGAGCGATGTCATGGCGCTCTTCCAGGGCGGCGATGGCGCCGCTGACCGCTGATTGCGTCAACCGCAGGGATGCCGCCGCCCGCGTCATGTGCTCGCGTTCGGCAACGGCGACGAAAATGCGCAGCTGTTCGAGAGTCATTCACGGTGCAGTAATCGGTTATAGCGATTAAATCAACAGATATAATCGTATATTCAGATAGAACGAGATCACCTATGCTCTGCTCGCTTTTGCAAATTCGGTAATTTTACAAATCGCCATTCGCAACCGTGCACGCCGGCAATCCTTCGCGCTCCCGCGTATTCAACCACGCTCGAACTGCTGCCAGGCGTCGCGCTCGCGGGAGCGATCGCCGTCATCGGCTACGCCGCTGCCCCTTACGTTGGCCGCGTCGCTCCCATTCCGGCCATGGTGATCACGCTCGTTGTGGGAATCGCGCTCAATCCGGTGGCGACGCGGGCGCTGACCCAGCCGGGCATGAATTTTTGCGTGCGCACGGTGTTGCGTTGGGCGGTGGCGTTGATGGGATTGCGCGTGGGTCTATCCGACATCGCGGCGCTTGGGCTTGGCGCCGCCGCGCTCATTGTCATAGGCATGACGGCGACGATCATCTCCGGATTCGTGTTTGCGTCTTGGGGCGGCCGGGCACCGGGTTTCGGCGCGCTGGTCGGGGTCGGCACCGGTGTCTGCGGCGCCTCGGCGACGCTTGCCGTCTCGACCGTGGTGCCGGATTACGAAGGCAAGGCTGCCGATATCGCGTTCGTGGTGGTGGCGATTAACGCGATCGCCACGCTAACCATGCTCATCTATCCGCCGCTGTGCACGCTGCTCGGCTTTGATCCGCAGACCACGGGCATCATGCTCGGCGGCACCATCCACGACGTGGCGCAGGTGGCGGGCGCCGGCTATGCGGTATCCACTGCCGTCGGGAATACCGCGGTGATCGTAAAACTTTTCCGCGTGTTCCTCCTGCTGCCGGTCGTGCTCGGAGTCGGCTACTATTTCACGCACCGAGGCATGAAGCACGGGGAAGCGCGGGTGCCGCTGCCGCTCTTCGCTTTCGTGTTCCTTCTGCTCTGCGCGCTTAACAGCGCCATGCCGCTCGTCCCCTCGCTCTTGCCCGCCTACCAGCCGGTGAAGCACGTGCTGGTCGAAGCCTCCAATTGGGGCTTGCTGCTCGCCATCGCCTCGCTCGGCCTCTCCACCTCGGTGAGGGCGATTATCGCACTGGGCTGGCGTCATGTTGCGACCGCTCTCGGCACCACGCTCGTTATACTCGTGGTGGTGACCGGGGGCCTTTTGCTGATGCGCGCGGGCGCTTGAGGCGGCCCTCACTTACTTCACAATGGTCGCCTTCGCGCGGTCCTGACTCACGAGCACCGCTGCAATCACCACCAGGCCCTTAATGACCATTTGTGTATACTGATTAACTCCAAGCAAATTCAGGCCGTCGTCCAACAACGTGATGATGAGGACGCCGAGCAGCGTTCGATGTACGCCGCCGACGCCGCCGGACAATGAAGTTCCGCCGACGACCACGGCCGCCAGGCTGTTCAAGAGCAAATCAGTCCCAAGAGTGGGGCCGGCAGCGCCAACCCTGGCGACGGCCAGCGTACCGGCAATGCCGGCCAATGCGCCGGAGAGCATGAAGGCGTAGATTTTGTATCTGACCACCGGCACGCCGGAGGTTCTGGCGACCGCTTCGCCGCCGCCAATAACGTACATGTAACGTCCAAAGCGCGTCTTGAAGCAAACCGACGTCATGATCGCCCAAAGGATGATTGCGAGAAGTGCGACATTGGGAAAATGGGGCAGCAATTGGCCGATCGCGAGTTCATCGAATGCCGACGAGTTGTATTGCAGCGCCCGGCCCGACAGCAGCTCAAGCGCGATGCCGCTAAATACCGACAGGCTGCCCAGAGTCACGACAAACGACGGGATCATTCCGATCGCAAAGACGAGTCCATTCGCCAAGCCCAGCAAAGTTCCCAGCACCGTCCCAACAGCCAGAGCGGATAGTCCCAAGCCGAGGCCGTTGATTGCGGTCACCACCACCGCACCGACGAGCAGCACAATAGCGCCGACCGAAAGATCGATACTCCCCATCAAGATGACGAATGTTGCGCCGGTCGAGGCGAGCAGAAGGATACTGGCCTGACTGGCAACAGCCGTCAGGTTGCGAAATGAAAGAAACGCGTCGCTGAATACGGAGAATACGACGACGAGGGCCAACACGACCGCAATCGGGAGGAAGCCGCCCGCGGTGGCGCGTATCCGCATTCCTTTCGGCCACCACTTCATGCTCCGCCCCGTCGCGCTTCGTCTCTGAACTTAAACTTCAATGCAGCGTCGTCCCGCCAAGCATAAGGCTGACGAGTTCTTGCTCGCTTGGTTTGCCGGAGGATGGAGCGTCCGCAATCGCGCTCAATCGCCCGCCCCGCATGATCGCAATGCGATTGGAAAGGCCGATCAACTCCAGCAGCTCATCGGTAATAAGGATTACGCCGGCGCCGGACGCGGTGAGTTGCCTGATCAACTTGTACACCTCCTCCTTGGCGCCGGCATCGATGCCCCGGGTCGGATTATCCAGGATAATGATACGCGGCGACCGGCAAAGCCATTTCGCCAACACGACCTTTTGCTGATTGCCGCCGGAAAGTGTAGCGCATGAGGATCGTGGACTGGGCGCCTTGATGCCAAGTTCCGACATGTAGCGCCGCGTCAAGCGGTCTTCGAGCGCGCCGCGCCAGAAGCCCAGTCGACTTGAAAATATGTCCTGGCCGCCAGCCAGAGACGTGTTCCAGGCGACCGAGAATGGCGCGATGATGCCTTCCAAAAGTCTTTCGCTCGGGACGTAGGCGAGCCCTCCGGCAATGAGATCGCGAAATTCCGGGCGGCTCGGCGCCTTACCCGCCAAACGCACGGTGCCGGTGTCCGGCGGTATCAGTCCAGCTATCCCTTTGCCGAGATGCGATTTCCCCGAATCCAGCAATCCGCCGATACCGAGGATTTCGCCTTGGCGAACTTCGAAAGAAACCCCGCTGTATCGCTGACGCAGCGAAAGGTCGCGGACTTCCATGAGCACCGAACGGCCGGAGACGTTTTCCTGGTCCTCCTCGTGATAATAATCCGCAACGCGCTCGCGGCCGACCATCAGTCCATGAAGTATATGTTCATCGATCTCAGAAGGGCGAACCGTCGCGACGAGGCGGCCGTCCTTCAACACATGGATCAGGTCGCAAACGCTTAATACCTCGCCCAGGCGATGGGAAACGAAGAGCGCGGACCCGTGTTCTCTGATGCCGCGAATAAGCCGAAAGAACGCCTCTTCTTCGGACTTCTGCAGGGCGGAAGTCGGTTCATCAAGCAAAATGAGCGGACTCGAGATCGCCAAGACCTCTTGCGGAACCATACAGGCGCGGGCAATCTCTATCGACTGTCTCTTGGAAAAATCGTAATCGCTCGTGCGCCGCCGCACGTCGATGTCCAGCTTCATGGCGTCGGCAATCCGCTGCGCCGTTTCAATCATTCGTTTTTTGTCGAGAACTTGGCCGAAGCGCGCAAAGTGACCTTCGTGCGACAACAGTATGTTTTCGTAGACGGCTATATTGGGAATCAGCGCCTGCTCCTGGAAAACACGGGAAATACCGAGCAGATTCGCCTCCTTGTAATTTGCCGGCCGGATCTCCTTGCCACCGAATTCGATACGGCCACGGTCAGGCCGTACGATTCCTGAGATGATGTTGAACAAAGTCGTTTTGCCGGCGCCGTTTTCCCCGACGACGCCGACAACGCTGTTTTTCGCAACCGTAAAGCTGACGTTCTCGAGAACCGGCGTCTCGCCGAACTTTTTTGTCAGTCCCTCAACCTTCAGGATCTCGGCCGTCACGTCGATCGTCTCGCAAGTCGCAATCGCGACCCAATTGGCGGCCAAGCTGGTACGTGCAGCCGGTCGAAAATTGATCAGGCCTTCTTCATCGGCGAAGGGTCGAACAGCTTGATCTTGTAGTGATTGGCATATTCATCGCGAACCGCTGCGGCCTCACCGCCGTCGCGCGATTTCTTATATGCTTCGGGGTAGTTCCACCCGTCCGGCTTCGGAATGCCTCCCCATTCAAGATCAATGTTCATTGGGAATAATTCCGCCTGCGGATCCCAGTCTGATGGGTGAAGGACCTTGGACATTCTGCGGTAATCGAAGGGCGGCACATCGCCATTCTTGACATACCGCGTGAGATAAGCGTCGACATTCGCCTTGGTCATGGTGACCGAGCGCCAGCTCAGCATGCGCTCCGCCGCGCGCGGTTTCCAGCCGTGCATCACGTCATATAACCGCGTGGAGAGGAGGCCGCCCATGTAAGCGGGCACGTTGGCGCTGGTTGCCAGCAAGGTACCTTGCTTGATGGCTTCGGCGCCGTGCGTCGTGCCGTCCGCGCCGCAGAGGAACACGTCTTTTCCGGGTCGCATGCCCGCCGCCCGCAAAGCCGCCATGCAGCCGTCCGCCACGTCGTCGTTTTGCGCGACGACGCCGACGATCTTTGGATGTCGCGCGATTAGCGCCTCCATGGCCTTCTGCGAAATCTTCTCAATTCCACTTCCCGGGCAATTGTCCGGCCAGCTTGATCTTCGGATAGGCTTTGATCGCATCGTCGCGGCCTCTGGAGCGGATCAGATCCGTGGAGTTGCCCTCCACGCCGGTGACGCCGACGACATCGCCGCCGCCGAATTTATCCATGACCGCCTTGCACACTTCCTCGGTCACGGCGCGTTCAGCCGAGAATTCCTCCGGAACGGCATACATCGTGTAATAATCGCCGGCATCGAACGGCGTGAACCAGGGCAGGGTGCCCCAGGTGTTGTCGAGATACACCTTATTTTCGTTGGCAAGCTGAGCGATGCGCTTGATCGAGCCGCCGCCAGGCGCATGCAGCATCACCCCTTTTACGCCCCCGGCAAGCTGCTGCTGAAATTGGTCGAGCTGCCGTTCCGAGTCCAACTGCCCATCGACGGACGTGATGGTCATTCCCAGCGCCTTGGCGGCTTGGTGCGCGCCCGCATCGGCGTTCACGCAGTACTCGAGCCGCTCGGTCATGACCAAATGTGCGATCTTGCCTGCTTCGTCCGCCACCGCCATTGCCGGAATGCCGAGACTCGCAGCCGTTGCCGACGCGACCGCGCTATAGGACGCAAGTGCAAGGAATTGCCGTCGAGAAACTCCGTGGCAATCCAGCTCGCCCATATGGCTGTCGATAACTGATTTCCGCGTGTAGTCCGGAAACGATCGCGGATTTAATCGCTTTCCCATTTTTTCTCCTCCCTGGTTGGGCAGATTGACGGCTCTTCTAACGGGCGACAGAGGCGAAGCTAATTTTGTTAGCTTCGCTCACTCTCTGCGCCTTTCCCTGTTCGACCAGCCACAAAAGGTGCGTCTGAATGCACGCTTCGGCGTAGCAGCGCCGTTCGCCAATGCCGGTCGAAACGGCATAGTCCAAATCGGTCTTGATCGGCATGACTTCGGGCAGAAGCTCGCTGATCGTCATCGGCTTGCGGGCGCGCGCCAAGCAGGCCAGCACGCGCTCATGTGTGTCGCGCTGTTGCATCTGCATATGCAGCAGGCGCCGGCGCGAGCTATCGCGCGAATAGGCGGATAGACCGTGTCCCTCGAGCAGCAGCTCGGCTTCGAAATCCAGGCAACGTTGAATGGATCGCGAATGAGCCTTGGCATCCCCTATGGGATACGGCCCGAGCGGCGTCGGGTAATGCAGAATATCGCCTGGATACAACGTCCGAGTGTTCGGATTCCAGATGCCGATGTGCCCAGGGCAATGTCCCGGAAGGTGGACGACTTCAAGCTTCAGACCGCCGACCTCGAGAATATGCCCGTCCTCGACGGTATGGTCGACTTCGACGGGCCGATTCCAATATTTGTTTACGATTGCCGGATCAGACAGGCCAAAGCTCTCACCGGGCCGCAAATTGAAATCCTGCAACATCGATTCCGGCGTCGTTCCGAAACGCGTAATGTTCTCCCGCCGAGTGACCAACATGGGGTCCTCGATAATCGGACGATCCAGTGGATGGCAGACCACGGTCGCGCCATAGCGCTTCTTGAGCATCAGCGCGTTGCCGACGTGGTCGTAATGGAAATGCGTGATGAAGAGGTATTTCAGCGGGTTTTTTTCTCGATCCAGGAGCTCGACCAGAAAATCGCCCATGCCATTGTTGTATTCCGGCAGCGTCCAGTTACCGCTGTCGATGAGCAGATTTTCACCTTGACCACGGATCAAATAGACGCCGCTCTGCACGTACCCGTCGAGCTCATCCTCGGCGAGCGGACCGTGAATTCCCGGGAATGCCCCAGCCATCCGGCGTCTCGGCCCAGAAGAAAATCATGCCCTTCCTCCTATTGCGCCGCGCCGCGAACGTGTTGGCCTTATGTAAGCGTTTACACGAGAAAGCTAACCGAACAGCGTAAGACCGTCAACGGACTTTTGCGCAATACACGAGCTACATGGGCGCCGTTGGCTCCGCATCTCCCTCAGGACGGCGTACGACCCAAAGCACTATCCGTGCTCTCCAAGATCGACTGGCGTTTGCGGGATCTCAGTTGCGGAGGCCGCGCCGTGGTTTCTCGAATGACCAAGTCGGTTGGCAGTTCGAGAGGTTGCACCGGGGCGCTCGTTTCGATTGCTGCAATCAGCCGCTTCGCGGCGCTGTCTCCCATCTCCTGTGCGGGGACGCGAACGGTCGTCAGTTTAGGCGTTATGTATTGCGCGATCGGCATGTCGTCGAAACCGACAATGGAGATATCGTCGGGAATGACGAGGCCGGCCTCGCGGCATTCCGACAGCGCGCCGATGGCCTGAACGTCGTTAGCGCAAAATACCGCCGTCGGCGGTCGGTTGAGCTGGAGCATGCGCCGCATCGCTGCCTGCCCTTCGATGAATTCGAAGGGCCGCTCGAACATCAAGTCGGGGTCGGGTTCGATCTTGGCTTCGCGAAGCGTTTTTTCGAAAGCGACTTTGCGCTGCAAAGCGCGATCGTTGACGTCGGTGCGGCCGCAGACAAGTCCGATCCGCCGGTGGCCAAGTGCGAGCAAATGGGCAACCGCCGCACGCGCAGCTTTGGCGTTGTTAAAGGAAACACTGGGACGCTCGAGCGAGCTGGTCAATTTCCAGGTGATCACGAATGGACAATGGTTGCGGATAATCTTGTCGTAAACGGTCGTTGCGCGCTGTTCGCCGGTGAGGATCAATCCTTCCACCCGACGCGACAGCAGCTGGTGAATGAGGGCCGCTTCCCGCTCCTCGGAAAATTCCGATACTCCCACCAGCACGGTGTAACCGGCCTCTTGCGCCGCCTGCTGGATGGCCTGAGTTGAGGCGCCGTAAATTGAGTTGGTCACCATCGGGATGACGAGGCCCAAAAGCCGCGACCGGCGTGAGGCAAGTCCACCCGCCAACCCGTGCGAGACGTAATGGTGACGCTCGATGACGGCCGATACTTTCTCAAGCGTCGCCTTCTTGAGCTTGTTCGGCTGATTGAACGCGCGAGACACGGTCGCCGTCGAAACGCCCGCCTCGCGGGCTATTTCGTTGATAGTGATGGCTTTTGGCGGTTGCCGGCGCGAATTTTTGTTGCGCGACATTTTGTTACCTAATTTGTCGAGGCGGCCGCCACATTATGCAATTGCGACAACAAGCATCACAACGAGCATTGCTTAGACCTCGATTGACATATCGGATGCGAGCTCCGCACCATCAATATTGACAGCCCGCAGCCTAAGTATATTAATTATCTGGCGCATGAAAGCGCTTTCATAAGAATCCGGAGGGATCGTTGCGCCGTTATCTCAAGCAGGCAGCCCCAAAGGGGCGCAGCGACACCGAGACGATCGAGAATACGGTCCGGCAGATGCTGGCGGATATCGCCGCCAATCGTGACGATGCCGTCCGGCGCTATGCGCAAAAACTCGATCATTGGAAAAAGCCGGATTTTCGGGTCTCGGCCGATGAGATCCGAAAGGCTGCGGCGAGCCTGCCGGAGACTTTCAAAGAGGATTTCAAATACGCTTACGACAAGGTCACGGGATTCGCGCGCCATCAGCGCGACAGTTTGAAAAGCTTCGAGGTTGAAATCGAGGCCGGTATTTGGCTGGGCCAGCGACTGATTCCGGTAGCGCGGGTCGGCTGTTACATTCCCGGCGGCAAATATCCGCTGATTTCGGCGGCGATCATGAGCATTGGAACGGCGCGCGCGGCCGGGGTGGGGCAGGTGATTGCCTGTGCTCCGCCCCGCGATGGCGAGGGCATCTTTCCACCGCAGCTTTACGCTCTGCACACGGCCGGTGCCGAGGAGATTTACGTCCTCGGCGGCGTACAGGCGCTCGCGGCCATGGCGTATGGCTGCGTCGGGATGCGGGCCGTCGATATGATCACCGGGCCGGGAAACCCCTATGTCGCCGAAGCGAAGCGGCAATTATTCGGCACCGTCGGCATCGACTTGCTTGCCGGCCCAACGGAGATCTGCGTCATTGCCGACGAGGCCGCTGACGCCGCGCTGATCGCCACCGATCTGCTCGGACAGGCGGAGCACGGTCCCGACAGCCCGGTGTGGCTTATTACCACCTCCGAGAAGCTCGGTTTGGCCGTGATCCGCGAGGTCGAGCGGCAGCTCACGACCTTGCCGACTGCCGCGCATGCCGGCGCGGCCTGGAAGAACAACGGCGAGGTGGTCTGGGTCGACAGCGACGACGAAGCCATTGTCGTGAGCGATGAATATGCGCCGGAGCATCTCGAACTGATGACGCGGCGCGACGATTACTACTTGGAGCGGTTGACCAACTACGGCAGCCTGTTTGTTGGTGAAGAAAGCACCGTCGCCTATGGCGACAAGGGCGTAGGCACAAATCATACGCTGCCGACCGGCAAAGCTGCGCGTTACACCGGCGGTCTTTGGGCCGGGAAATTCATCAAGACCGTCACCTATCAGAGGCTGACGCCGCAGGCGAGCCGTCGCATTGCTCCGGCGATGGCGCGTCTGTGTCATGCCGAAGGCATGTTGGCGCATGAGATCACCGCGACGACGCGGGCCAACCGCTATCCGCCCAGCAACACGGATTAGTTGGCCGGCTTAAGCTCGATAGAGCAGGAGGGGAGTAATTCCCCAATTCGGAGGAAAGGCAGAGAGAAATCACGGCGGCCAGCCATAAAAAAGAATGGCGCTTGAGCCTGCAGCCGCCCTAATTTTTCTTTGAGCACGTTCGTGTCGGACAGAAGCAGGGAGGATGTCTGTAATGTCAAAACGCCACAGCCGTCGTAGCTTTCTCAAGCAAACAGGGCTCGGGACGGCCGCGTTGGCAATCGCACCGTCGCTGGTCATCGGCTCGCGATCGGCCCACGCCGCCAAGCTCTCACTTGAGAACGTCCACGTCGAAGCCGCGCAACGCGCCAAGGAGCTCGCCGGCGGAAAGCCGGTGACGCTGACCATTCTCGAGCCCTCGGGTTCGCTCGGCAATATCAAACCGGTCGCCGACAAGTGGAAGGCGGATACCGGCATCGACATACAATACGTGGAAGTGCCGCTCGATCAGATCAACCAGAAAGTCCTGCTCGAGGCGGTTTCGAAGAGCGGCTCGTTCGATATCGCGCTGCCGGCAAGCTTCGGCATTCCCGATCTCGTCACCTCAGGCATACTCGTCAACCTTGATGAGCTCGCCGAAAAATACGAGCCCGAAGGCTATCAGAAGGATTACCTTTACACCATTGCCAACTATTACAAGGGCAGCCTGTACGGCTACGAGACCGACGGCGACGCCTATGTGATGTTTTATCTCAAGGATTGGCTGGACAATCCTGACGAGAACAAAAAGTTTGCCGACAAGCACGGCTATAAGCTCAAAGTGCCGGACACGTGGGAAGAGCTCGACGCAATGATGGCGTTCTTCCATCGCCCGGATCAGAACCGATTTGGCGGCGCGCTGTACCGCACGCAGTTCTTCATCGCCTGGGAATGGTGGGTGCGCTTCCAAGCCAAGGGCTTTTATCCTTTCGACGACAACATGAAGCCGCAGATCAACAATGAAGCCGGCGTCAAGGCGCTGGAAGAGCTGATTGCCGCTTCGAAGTTCCTTTATCCCGGTGCGCGGAGCAACGGGCTGTTTGAGAACTTCGAAGCGTTCGGCCAGGGCGACAAGTTCTGCAACATCGGCTGGGGCGGCACGCAGAAGTTCCTCAACAGCGACAAGTCGAAAGTTCGGGGCAAGCTCGCCTTCGGGCCGATGCCGGGCGGCATGGTCAAAGGCCAACTTCTTAAAACTCCCTACTTCAACTGGGGCTGGAATTACGTGGTCTCCAGCGCCTCCAAGCAGCCTGAACTTGCCTATCTGTTCACCCTCTATGCTTGCAGCCCGGCGATGTCGACCATCGCGGTCCGTGACATCGACGGATATTTCGATCCATTCCGCCTGGTGCACTACAAAGATCCGCAGATCATCCAAAATTACTCGGCGCCGTTCCTCGCGGTGCACGAGGAGGCGATGCGCGACAGCATTCCCGACCTGTATCTGCGCGGTCAGGGCGAATATTTCGACGTGCTGCGCGTCAACGTGCAGGCGGCCGACGTCGGCGAAAAGAAGCCGAAGGAGGCGCTCGACGAAGTGGCCCGCAAGTGGGACACCATCACGCGGCGCATGGGCAAGCAGAGCCAGCTCGTGCAGTGGCACTTCCTCAAGAGCAATTACCCAGAAGGCATCCGCGGCCGGCTTGTGTGACACCAATAGCGGCGGGCCCGGGCGCGAGCGTCCGGGTCCGCCTCTACGGATGATTTCAGCAGATGGTGGAACAGGCGGAGAGCCCGGCAATCTTGCGATTCGTCGACGCAACGGCAGCATCGCAAGTTTATCCCGTTCAACGTCGCCATCGCGCTTCCGGCGCAGCTGACGGTCTTGACCGTCGTGCTGGTGCCGACCTTGATCGTGATCTGGCTCAGCCTCACGGACTGGCAACCGACCGAAGGCATCCCCTGGTATCAAGCGGAGTTTTCCTGGTTCTGGAATTACTACGACCTCTTTCACGACGCCCGCTTCGTCGCCGCCGTGTTGCGCACGCTGTTCGTCGTCTTCGTGTGCATGACCGTCGAGTTCCTGCTGGCGATGGGGCTTGCGCTCCTGTTCCTTGACGACTGGGCGTGGCGCAAGATCGCCGTCAGCATCATTATCCTGCCGATGATGGTCGTGCCGGTGGATGCCGCCAACGCCTTTTTCATGTTGTTCAACGACCGCGGCCCGATCAACTATCTGATTTCGGTCCTCCTCGGCCGTCCGTTCGAATTTGCCTGGTTGGCGGACCCCAACTGGGCGTTGCTGCCCATTATGCTCGCGGAGATCTGGCAGTGGACGCCGCTGATGTTCCTGCTGGTGCTGACCGGCTTGATGAATTTGCCGGAGAACCAGATCCGCGCCGCCTATGTGCTTGGAGCGTCGCGCACGCGGATCTTCCTGCGCATCATGCTGCCGCTGTTGACGCCGGTGATCATTATCGCGCTGCTCGTGCGCAGCATCGAAACGTTCAAGATTTTTGATCCCGTCTACATCCTGACGCGCGGCGGACCGGGCGCGAGCACCGAAACAATTTCCATGTTTATGTACAACGGCGCCTTCGTCTATTTCCGTATCGGCTACATCGCCGCCGCGGCGCTGATGATTCTCGTCATCGTGATCGCGATCTGCTTCACCCTGTCACGCGCGCTGCAGCGGCATCACCGGTAGGCGACCGTGCTTGGCAAGGACAAGGCATGGGCAAGATGGCTGAAGCGCAGCGCCGTCTGCGTGGCCATCGTCATCAGTTTCTTTCCGATCTTCTGGCTGATCTCGACGTCGTTCAAGCCGATCGACGAATGGCAGAAGTTTCCGCCGGTGTGGATCAGCAGTGAGCCGACGCTGCAGAATTATCGCATTGTGTTCGCGCCTGCGGCAGCGCAAGAGTTCGCCGCCAAGCAGAAGGGTGCCATCGGCTACAAGGTATCGGGCAGCGCCTGGAAGGCCTTCGGCGATTCCGCGATCATCGCCACGGCGGCAACGGCCCTGTCCGTCCTGTTCGGCATGCTCGCCGCGTACTCCATCGTGCGTTTCAAAACAGGCGGCGACAGCTATCCCTTCCAATTCCTGACCGTGCGCATGTTTCCGCCGATCGCGGTGGTGGTTCCGATGGTCGTATTGTTCTCCATGCTGCGGCTATCGGACACCTATCTGGGCCTCATTCTCGCTTACACCGCGTTTACTCTGCCATTCAGCATATGGATGATCCGCAGCTTCATTGAAGAGGTGCCGGAGGAACTCGAAGGGGCTGCGGTCATCTACGGCATGCGTCCGCTCCATGCCTTTCTCAAGGTGACCTTTCCCTTGATTCAGGGCGGTGTTCTCGCGACCGCGCTCTTTGTGTTCATCCTCAACTGGTCCGAATTTCTCTTTGCCTTGACGCTGACGACCGGGCACGTCGTCACGGTGACGCTGCAGGTCGCCAACTATGTATCGGCCAGCTCGGGCAAGCTCTACGGCGTACAGGCGGCGATGGGTACGGTCTCAACCCTGCCGGTGATTTTCTTCGGCTATGTCATTCAGCGTCACCTGGTTCGGGGATTAAGCTTTGGCGCGATCAAGCGGTAACGGTCGATGACGAAGCTCGCGCTCAAGGCCATCCACAAGCGCTTCGGCGGACGCGATGCGGTGCGAAACCTGTCGCTTACGCTGGATCGCGGCGAGTTCCTGTCGCTGCTCGGACCCTCGGGATGCGGCAAATCGACGACCCTGGGAATGATAGCGGGCTTCGTCACGCCCGATGCGGGCGACATCCTGATTGACGGAAAACGGATCAATGAACTCTCGCCGCAGCAGCGGGGCATTGGTCTGGTTCTTCAGGACTATGCCGTGTTCACCAGTCTCTCGGTACGCGCCAACCTCTCGTTCGGACTCGAGGTCAGGAGGTTACGCCGCGGCCGGCGTCGTTCCGCCGTCGACCAGTTGGCCCGGCAATTCGATTTGGTGCATCTGCTCGATCGTCGCGGCGGCAATCTGAACATGAGTGAGATGCAGCGTGTCGCGCTGGCGCGTACTCTGGCGACCGAACCGGAACTCGTCCTGCTCGACGAGCCGATGTCCAATCTCGACGCGGAGATCAGAGCGCGGCTGCGCGGCGAGCTGCGGCAGCTTCAGAAATCGCTGCACCAGACCGTGCTGTACGTGACCCACGATCAAGCCGAAGCGCTCAGCATGTCGGACCGTATCGCGGTCATGCGTGACGGACAGATCGTACAGGTGGCGAGTTCCGACGACATCTATCGCCGACCGGTCAATCGCTTCGTTGCTGAATTCATGGGCGACCCGCCGCTCAACGTCATTCCCTGTGAAGTCACGAGCGATTTTGCAACAACGACGATCGCCCTTCCTGGCGGGGCGGTGCTGCAGATGCCAAAGGCGGCCATCGCGCCCGGATCCCATTGGCTGGGCGTGCGACCCCATGACGTGGAGCTCGCGCAAACGCGCTTCGCCGGGCGCGGTGCCGGCGACCCTGCGGTTCGTGGAAAATTTTGGCGCGCGACATGTGCTGCATGCGGAATATGCCGGAGATCTTATTCGCATCGAGGCGATGCCCGCCGCACGCTCGATCGGAGACGTGCTCTATCTGCGCTTTTCCGAGGAGCCGGTGTTGCTGATCGATCGCGTGAGCGAACTGGTCATCCCGGTCCGGCAGCTGGAGGCCGCCGCATGAGCGCCGTGGCGATAGAGCGCTTGCGCAAGGTCTTCAAAGATGTCGTGGCGCTCGAGGACTTCAGTCTTGCCATCCGTCCCGGAGAATTCCTGTGCGTCGTCGGTCGAACGAATGCCGGCAAGTCAACGCTGCTCAAGACGGTCGCCGGCCTCTATCGGGCCGACGGCGGCCGCGTGATGATTGGCGGGCGGGAGGTAACATCGCTTCCGCCAAATAAACGACGCCTCAGCCTGTTGTTTCAAAATATCGCGCTATTTCCGACCATGACCGGTTTTGAAAATATCGCATTTCCACTGCGGACGGCCGGCGTGGCCGCCGAGCTCATTGCGCCCAGGGTCCGTGCGATAGCGCAAATGCTGAAGGTCGAACACGTGTTGGACCGGCTGCCGAGTACCTTTTCCGGCGGCGAACAGCAGCGGGTCGCCATCGGCCGGGCGATCATCCAACCCGGCGATTTGCTGATGCTTGACGAGCCATTGACCAATCTCGACGCCGGCATCCGTATCCGGCTGCGGATCGAGTTCAAGAAGCTGCATCGCGAATTCGCCCAAACGATCATCTACGTGACGCATGACCAGGTCGAAGCGATGAGTCTGTCGGATCGTGTGGTGGTGCTCGACGCCGGGCATATTCAGCAAGTCGGCTCGCCGGACGACGTGTACCACAGGCCCGTCAACCGTTTCGTCGCCGAATTCATCGGTTCGCCGCCCATGAACATCATCGAAGCCGAGTTGAGCGGGGAAAATGGCCGGCTCGCCCTGGCTGGAAGCGGATTTAGGTTGCCGTTCGAGCCTAGCCGAGGCGACCGCTGGCAGCAGATGAAGTTGCCGCAGCAAATTGCCTTCGGCGTTCGCCCCGAGCATGTCATCGTAGCACCTGGTCCGCGGGTCGACGCGTCCATCGGCGCCAACATCCTCTGGGTCGAGCACCTCGGCAACCGGTCGATCGTCACGCTGCGTATGGGTGACACAACGCTAAAGGCAGTTGTACCGCCCAACCATAGGCTAAACACCGATCGGCGGGCGTGGATCGGGATACAACCCGAGTCGCAGCATTTGCTCGACCGCAAGACCGGAGTTTTCTTTCAACTCGCGTCCTGATCGGAGAAACCAGGAGAGACAACGCATGAACAGCAACACTGGGCGCAACGCGGCTTTGCCGGGCAAGTTCGCATATTCCGCTTTCTCGGCCGACCTCGACCTTCCACCGCCGCGGAAATTGGCCGAGGTCGTGACGATGACGCCGGAGGAGATGGCCAACGCGTCACGGATGGTCAAAGCCGCCTACAACGAATTATTGCAGGTCGCCGCGAGCCTGGAAGACGCGGGCTACCGCAGGCTCATGACCGAATGCATCGCCGCGCCAAAAGTCACCTTCCTCGAAATGTATCCCACGGAGGCGGACCGGCGGCGGCTCTTTAGCGAAATGGTCAAGCTCGGTTTTTTCAACAAAGAGGATTCGCCTGAGCATGTCTGGCCGCATGGCCACATGCAACCGCAGACCTATCTGACGGCGCCGTCGAGTCACAATGACTTCTACAATGCGCATCCCGGCGGTCTCGCCGTAACGGTCGCCTACAACATCCGCACGGCCGAGGCCTATACGAACAATTACCGGCAAATGTTTGGGCTGCCGATCAACCGCGACCTGCCATCCGCGGCACTGTGCGTGCACGAATATCCCAAGGTTTGGCTGTACCAATGGCAAGCCGACGGCTCCTGGCTCGAGGAACCGCGCACGGTTTATGACGATACGTGGCATGCGCACTGTATCTACGTGACCGCCGAACTGATGCATCGGCGCCACGACGCACGCATCGTCATGGCGATGGCGGCGGCGCATCAATTATCGGCGCTGGAGGCGTCGATGGACGGCCGCCGAGTGGTCTGCCACTGGCATGGGCTCGACCGCGTTGCGCACTTCATCAAGGCCGCCGCGGTCATGGCGCAGGTCGACCCGGTCGATTACGGTCTTCTCGAGCGCAAAGGCCGCGAGTTGGTCTTGGCTCCCCAGCCTGCCGAGCAATGGGTGACCCATCTCGCCGACATGAACTGGCCTTATACAATGGGCGCGGCGCATCTCTACACCTATCCGCTGCTGCAGGAAGTGGCTCGAAGCGAGCTCGGATTGAGCGACCGCGATCTGGCTGCGCGTCCATTCAACCAGTTGAAAAACTATGTCTGGTCGCAGCTCGGGCAGATAGCCCTTTATGAGATTTTGGTGCGCGAGGGCGCCGACGCGGCGCGGAAAACGGTAACGCGGCTGATCAATAAGTAATGCCTTCCAGCGCGGCGCGCGCCTGTTCGCGCCGGCTGACGCCACTGAAAACCATCTGCTCAATCGGAGTTTCCCTTGCGCCCGCCGTCCATGGAACGTGAAGCCGCCCTCGCTGCCTGCCGTGATGCCTATTACGGTCACGGAAAGCTGGAGATCCTCCCCAAGTTCAACGTTGGCAGCCTGGACGAAATCGCGACGCTCTATACGCCGGGCGTGGCTTATTCGGTGCAGGAGATCATCACCCGGCCCGACGCCCTTCATGAATTATCGGCAAAGGACAACACCATCGCGGTCGTAACCGACGGTACGGCCGTCTTGGGATTGGGGCGTGCGGGGCCGCGCGCTGCCGTGCCGGTGATGGAAGGCAAAGCCGCCATGTTTAAGCTCCTGGCCGGCATCGACGCGATACCTCTGTGCATAGCGACAGAGCAGAGCCTCGACCTAGTTGATATCCTCGTTGCGTTGGAGCCGACCTTCGGCGGTTACAACATCGAAGATGTGGCATCGCCGGGCTGTTTTGCGCTGATGACCGCGCTTGAATCGCGGCTGAACGTGCCCGCCATCCACGACGACCAGTACGGCACCGCGACCGTGATCGCGGCGGCGTTGATCAACGCGTTCAAGGTCACCGGTCGGGCACCACAGGACCAGCGGGTCGTCATCAATGGCGCCGGCGCCGCGGGCACCGCGACGTTCGACCTGCTGAGCGGGATGGGGGTCGGAGATATCATCGTCAACGATCGAAGCGGCATCCTGTGCGAGGGTAATATCACCGCGCCGGAACATCATGTTGCCATCGCCGCGGCCTCCAATCGGGAACGGCGGCGGGGGCATATAGCGGATGCGGTCCGCGATGCCGATGTGTTCATCGGCGTGTCGACCGCGGCGCAGCTTAATGCGGATATGGTGCGCAGCATGCGGCCTCATCCGATTATCTTTGCGTTGGCTAATCCGGTTCCCGAGATCATGCCCGAGGAGGCGCTAGCCGCCGGCGCAGCAATCGTCGCGACGGGGCGTTTCGATTACCCAAACCAGTGCAATAACGTGCTGGCATTTCCCGCACTCATGCGCGCGGCGCTGGACACGCGCGCCAAAAAATTCGATCGCGAAGTCTATCTTGCGGCGGCGCGGGCCATCGCAGCCGAGATCAGCGATGCCGCGCTCGGACCGTCGTCCATCTTGCCTACGCCTCTTTCACCTACACTTTACCCGAACGCGGCAGAGGCGACGGCGCGAGCGATCGTTGCTCGCGGCCTTGCCCGGCGCGACCCAGGCAAGGACAGCGTCGCGGAAAATACGCGGATGTTGCGGCAGCTCGTGGCGGAGCGGCAAAGCGTTCTGCGGCGCGGCAGCTCCGAATAAACGCTATTCAACGAAGTCCCCGGCTGGCGCATGTCCGCGCTTTGATGGGGCGTCGGCCGGCGAGTCTGCTCCTATTCTGCGTTAGGCCCCGACGTCGCAAGTCACCGGGGGACGGTGCATAGCTCTTTATGCCCATCGCGCCTGACAGTGCAGCGCAGCAAATCCGCCGCAAAAGTTGGCAGAGCAATACCTGCCATCACCGGGCAGACATATATAAGGACGTGGTCTTTATAAGACCTGGATAAGTCTTGGCCTTCGATAAGGCCCAAAGCTTCATCACTGGCCCAGCGAAGTTTAATTCAGGGAGGTGTGTTGTGGAGCAAAAGGTACCTCAGCGCGAGCAAGAACTGCCGTCCACGGACTTGGCCGCCGAGCTCGCGGCAATCGGCCAACAACGCTTCGAGGATTTTGTCAGCGCCCAGGCCGAGCTCATGGGACAGCTTCGTGAGATCAACGAGCTTTGGCTCCATCGATTGCGGTCGGAAGCCGATCTGGCCTCTCAGTTCGCGTCGAAATTGAGCGAGGCACGTTCCATCCCTGAGGCCATGTCGGCATCCAACGAATGGACCACGCGGCGGCTGCAGATGATGATGGAAGATGGCAAAGGTCTTGTCGCTGTCGTCCAGAAGCTGGCAGAGACGACCGCTCATCTTGCGGCCCCGCCCGAGCTGGTCATGCGGATTTTGAAGTTGCGCTGGATCGGAATGGAAGGCGAAGCCGAAAAGATGGAGACCGCGCTGCATCGCCTCGACCCGCAAAGTACCTTGGTGCGCGTGCCGGCCGATACCGATTGATTTTCTTGTCATTCCTTGCCGCAACTTAGGCTGACATCGCCCATTTGCTCTCGTTTTGATGGATGGGGTCGACAGGCCTGCCGACTCTCGATCATTGCCGCACGAGGTTGTTATGACCGAACGCAAGACGGCCTTGGTGCTCGGCGCGACGGGCGGAGTTGGCGGCGAAGTCGCAAGAGCGCTCTCCGCGCGCGGATGGCGCGTTCGCGCGCTGCATCGCAAAGGTGCGGCGGCCGGCCGTTCCGGCGAGGATTTCGAATGGGTCCAGGGCGACGCCCTGAACGGAGCAGATGTTGGCGCAGCGGCGAATGGCGCGTCTCTCATCGTCCACGCCGTCAATCCGCCTGGCTACCGCAATTGGCAGCGGCTCGTCCTGCCGATGCTCGACGCGACCATCGCCGCAGCCAAAGCAAGCGGCGCGCGCATCATCCTGCCGGGTACGGTCTATAACTTTGGCCCCGACGCGTGGCCGATCCTGCGTGAGGATTCACCGCAGCATCCAAAAACCCGCAAAGGCGCGATCCGCGTCGAAATGGAGCGTCGCCTCAGGCAAGCGGCCGGTTCAGGCGTGCGTACTTTGATCGTGCGTGCCGGCGATTTCTTCGGCCCGCGCGGAACAGGTAACTCCTGGTTCAACGCTGCTTTGGTGAAGCCCGGCAAGCCGGTGACTTCGGTCGTTTACCCCGGTCGAGAGGGTGTCGGCCATCAATGGGCTTATCTTCCAGATGTGGCCGAAACCATGGTGCGTCTGGTCGAACACGAGGAGCGGCTTGAGGCTTTTGCGGTCTTTCACATGGACGGCCACTGGGATCCCGATGGCACAGCGGTCATCGGCGCGATTGGCCAGGCCTGCGGCGAGCCTCATCTCAGGGTCCGTCGTTTTCCCTGGTGGGCCGTCACGCTTGGCTCGCCTTTCGTCCCACTATTTCGCGAGACGCTTGAACTGCACTATTTGTGGCGTGAGCCGCTGCGCATGGACAACACTCGCCTTCTCGCTTTTCTCGGCGAGGAGCCGCACACGCCTTTGGCCGATGCGGTGAGACTAACGCTGAGCGGCCTCGGCTGCCTTCGCCAAATAACCTGAGCCGACGCGCGCTTTCCTTGCAAAAGCGACCGGCTTGCCGCGCGACTGCGACGTGGCGTGATGCGCCATAAAGACCCCTGTAACCCATTCGTGATCGGGCGAAGCTGAGGCAATTTCTTATTGCGAGCTTGCGTCTTAGCCAACGGGGCGACCGCATCCGGCAGGCTACGCCAAGCCGTTGCCTTGGAGACATCGCAATGGGGTCGCTACATTAACAACCGCGGGGCCAGGCAAGGATTTGACATCATGAACACGCAAGAGCTGGCAAAGTCTTTTACCAACATGTGCGCGAAGGGCGAACTGGACGCCGCCGGTAAGAAATTCTGGTCTGACGACATCGTGAGCCGCGAGCCGATGACCGGCGATATGGCGGAACTCAAGGGGCGCAAGGCGGTCGAAGGAAAAAGCCAATGGTTCAATGCGAACCACGAAGTGCATGGTCTCAAGGTCGAGGGCCCTTACGTGCATGGCGACCAATTCGTCGTCCGGTTCGAATTGGATGTCACGCCAAAGGGCCAGAAACGCACGCACCTCGACGAGGTAGGGCTTTACACGGTCCGCAACGGCAAGATCGTCGAGGAAAGCTTCTTTATGAGCTAGCCCAACCGGATCGCCAGTTCCACGCGCCAAGGTTCTACGCGCGCGCTCGCCACGCAGCGCTGAACGATGGCGGCGGGGCAGTCGCGCCGATTGTTTTGACGCCGAATGTCAAGGGCAAGCGTTGACCGATCGTCGCTGTCATTGATGTTGTTTTCGGCAAAGCGCTCGGCGTGCTCCGCCATGCCGAGCCTTGCGGGCCGGTTAGTGAGCTGCTGAATCTAGCGGTCCTCACTTTTTTCAATCAACCTCAATGCTTCACTGAAGCTGCGCCAGGACGTTGTCAAATTTCCAATTTGACCGTACGCATACGCCAAATGCTGCAAATGATGTACACTCGTCGCCCCCCGATGCGGTGCCGCCTCAGAGGGTAAAGCATTGATCCGCATCCGCGCCACGCTGTTTCGCGCATTTGTGCTATTGGCGGTTCTCGCCGGCGCTTTGACGCCGGTGCCGTCCCTTGGCGAAGATGGCAATCAGTTGCCGGAAAGATCAACAAAGGAGCAGTTGCCGGAAAAGGCGACAAGGGAGCTGTCGCCGGAGCTGTTGTCGCTGCTCCAGCAAAAGAAAATGCCGAAAAATTCGCCGATCATTATGCGCATTTTCAAGGAAGAAGCGGAACTTGAAGTCTGGAAACAAGACACCAGCGGCCATTTCCAGCTTCTCAAGGTTTATCCGATCTGTCGGTGGTCGGGCGATCTTGGCCCGAAATTGTATGAGGGCGATCGCCAGACACCGGAAGGGTTCTATACGATTACTCCCAAGCTGATGAATCCGAATTCCAACTTCTATCTTGCGATCAACGTCGGCTTTCCCAATGCCTTCGACAAAGCAAACAACCGTGACGGCAGCTTTATTATGATCCACGGCGATTGCTCGTCGAGCGGCTGCTTTGCCATGACGGACGAGCAGATTAGCGAAATCTATTCACTGGCGCGCGACTTGTTGCTCGGACGGCCGTCATTTCAGGTCCAGGTCTATCCGTTCCGCATGACACCTGCGAACCTGGCGCGACATCGCACTAATCCGCACATGGCCTTTTGGAAGATGCTCAAGGTTGGGAATGATCATTTCGAGACGACGCATCTCGAACCCAAGGTCGATGTTTGCAATCGTCATTATGTATTCGATGCGCAGCAACCCCCGAATTCATCGGCGCCGCTTGTGTTCGACGCAAGAGCACAGTGCCCCGCCTATATCATCAGCCCGAAGATCGCTCGGCTAGCGCTGCGGAAACAACGCGCCGACGACCTCGAATATGCGCAATTGATAAAGAACGATGTGGCGGTCGCCCCGATCTATAGCGGACTCGACGGCGGTATGAATGAGGTTTTCCATGCGCAGTTTCCGGGCAAGATAGTCCCCCTAGCAAGAATACTGCCGCCGGGTTCTGGAACCGAACTGCCGCAAATGCCACCCGTCCCCTGGACCGACAAGGATGGTTCATTGACGAATAGACTTTTTGGCGCGCTGCCTAAGCCGAATTATGTCTTTCAGACGCCAGTCGCGTTGCCTGATTGAATCCTGCCGCGCGACGCATCGCCTGCTGTTGCCGCTGTCTTCGTGAATAGGGGACGGCTTTACGTTTGCGCAAGCCACTGACGGGACAAATGGTCCTGACGGGTAACTTTCCGTTTTCGTTTTCCCAGATGTCTTCTGTGGTCTAGCGGATTGCTTGTGCTGTAGCGGGAGAAAGAACGACAACCTTCGTCCCAACCGGCGTACGGCGATAAAGATCGACCATGTCATCGTTGGTCAGCCGAATGCAGCCTGAAGAAATATTGGTGCCGATTGTCCAGGGCTCGTTCGTGCCATGGATGCGATAGAGCGTGTCCCTGCCGCCGGAATAAAGGTACATGGCCCGGGCACCAAGCGGATTTTCGGGACCGCCTTTCATTCCGAGGCCGCCTCGCATTTCCACCATGTACTGTCTAAGTTCGGGCTTGCGAGCCATCATTTCCGCGGGTGGGTACCAGTCAGGCCATTCCTGCTTATGATCGATCGTGGCTCGGCCGGACCAGAGGAAGCCCTCAGCACCAACGCCGACGCCATAGCGGATCGCTTTGCCACCGCGTTGCACCAGATAAAGGAAGTGGCTGCTGGGGTCGATGACGATTGTGCCTGCCGCTTCGCGTGCGGGGTAGGCGACTACCGTGCGCGCGAAGGCAGGATTCGCCTCCCGTGACATCAGCGGCGGCAGACTGCCTGCGCAGCCGCCAACGAGCATCAGCGTGAGGATGCTCAGTCCCCGCAGGATGAGCGTGCGCCCACTCGACACCAGAGCACCCCCCGTCCCCTATGTGACGTCCAAGCATCGCCTCGACTTCTCTTTGGGTCAAGCAATAAAGGTGATCTTCGCGGTGTGCGTCGGAACTTTTGCGCAAAAGCCGAAAAGTTCCCGCACGTCCGTGCCACCGGCAGCCTTCTGGTTCCCAAATGCGTTCGCCGTCACGCCAAAGAGCGTCACCTCATGATGTCAGGAGGGCTACAAAGGGAGCGTTCTCGGCGCGGCTCAGAAAGACCACATCGAGGCAACCGGTTTATGAGCCGGCAGGCGCCTCGACCAGCGTGTTCGAGTTATTGACGCTGTCATAAACCGACACCTGCACGATCGGATAATTCTTTTTGATGGCCAAAGCCGCCGCTCGAGCGGTTTCGGCGGTCGCGTAGGAGCCTTTCGTTTGCCGGTCGACTTGGAGGAAATATCGGCCACGCTCCGGCCGTTTGCGTTGCGAAGCCGCTTCCTCGACTTCTGGCACCGAATTGTCCTTCACGGGCATCTTTATTTGGCGTGTCGCCATTGGCTGTCCCTTTTTGGGCATTTCCTTGGAGAATGGTCGTACGTAGTGATTGCGCAAGTCGACGGGCTAGTCCAGCCCGTTGGTCAGGCGTCATTATCGCGGTGTTAAAAGCAGCGACTCCGCCTTCTGCTTTCCCCTCGTAACCGACCGTCAAAGCTGAAGCAGCACATTTCGCTTTGTGCCAATCGCGGACGTCGCGAAGCGCGTCCGCGAGAGGCGGCGGCAGCGGCTAAATGCAGGGTGCGTGTGGCGACGGCGTTGCGGTCGCGACCAAGAACGAAGCCGAATGAAACGGGACCGTTGCCGCGCGCAACCCTGGTTGCTGCGCTTGCCGTCCTATTGCTGCGCCGGCGCAGCAGCGGGTGCGGCCGTCGCTTTTGCCTTGGCCGCGGCGCGCCGAGCCTTAAAGAACGCCTTACATGAATCCGACAATTCCGCACGGTGGGAGCGCAAGCACTTCCCGGCCTCTTTGCCTTTCATATCGGGGCAAAAGCTCGCAAGGTCCGGACCACAAGCGACCTTCATTCTCGGTGCTGCAGAAGGAGCCGCAGCGGCAGGTGGGGGTGGCGGATCCTCAGCACGCGCCGCTTGAATGGATGCCGTCAGCATTCCGGCTATCGCCACCGCGATGAAAGTCAATTTGGTCGAAGAATATGTCATCTGTGTCCTCCTATCGAATATCTGCTCTCTAAGTCGCGTCAGCGAGGAATCACCCGGCGACGTAGTAAATAGCACACGCCTACCCTGGCTGGAACTGGTCATTCGCACCCGATTTGATCGGCTCGGGGTTCAGTCGGCTTTTCCGCCGATCGCGACTATCAAAGCGGGCGCGCGCTGACCTCCGCATTTGCGCCACAAGCAAAATGCTCATCGGCTTTCCAAGTTGCCTACGGTGCCGACGAGGAGATCGATATCAAAAAGGAGGCGCGCCAAGTGAGGCGGCCTACACTATGTCCATGCACTGAAATCACTGCAACACTCGAAAGCAACCATCCAATTTGGTCCGAACGCGGGCATAATTTTATCAAAAGCTGGCCAAGGGTGGGTGCGGTCTTGCCACGATCACGACCCTGAGCAGGCCGGACTGCACCAAAAGGGCCGCGAAGTGGTCACAGTTTTATCCGGCTATTCGAGCACGTTGGAGCCGCCTAAGAGAGCGTATCATGGGGAAGGGATGGTGCCATGAATTTCTCCAAGCCGTTTGGACCCGCCGTATCCGAAACATCTGAAATCGAAGTCGAGGGCGACATCGGCACACTTTCGCGCGGAGATGCAGTAGTTCGCCAGCGCGAAAACGCGGACGGCGAAATGGGCGTGACCGAGTTCAGCCGTTTGCTGCACCGCGTTTCCGGCCATTCGAAGCGCGAAATCGACATGCTGATCGGTGAACTGCAGGCGCTGCGCGACAAGTTGGAAACCGATGGCCAGCGGCTGCAAAACGACGTTTCTGAATACACCTCGCTCAGCCAAGAGGTGATGCAGCTAACGAAGATTATCTCCGAAAGCGTGCGCAAGCTCCCCGACGCCCAGTAGTCCGTCGGTGGGGCCCGCGCTTAATCGAGGCCACTCCAAGAAATCGGCACGGTCGAGAAGATTGGCTCCGCGATCCGCAGTCAGGTCTGCGGGTCGCGGGAGCGATCGACCAGCGTACCGTTGCAGGGCTCATCGACGACCGGAAGCTTGCAGGGGAATGTCGAGTTTTCGCCGGGTTGCGACACAAGCCTGATTTGCCGCCCGGCGTTGCCGACAAAATCGACCCCGGATGAAATTGTGGTCGTCGTTGCGCCGCTACGTCATCTTGCTGCCGAAGCCGAAAAAGCGCATCGTTGGTGGAGGATGATCACACGCATCTCCGGCCTCGCCCGATGGAATACCGCGCTGGTCTTCTGGACGATTTGAAAGATGGCGGCCGCCTATTGCTCAAATGCGGCGACGCCGAGATCGGAATTTTCAAGGTCGGTGGCGAGATCTACGCCTGGCATAACGAGTGCGCCCACCGCGGCGGTCCCGTCTGTCAGGGCCGGATCATGAAGCGGGTGCATTGAACCCGTTGCGAGCGACGGCACGGCGCGGACGCTGGAATATCACGGGGACACGCATCTCGTCTGCCCGTGGCACGGCTATGAGTTCAATATCAAAACCGGTCAGCATCCCGTTCAGGCATCACTCAAGTTGCGCAAGGCCGACGTCATTGTCCGCGACGGAGAATTGTATGTCAGCCTCGGATGATCTTCGGCCGAACGACGAATATGCCTGGATCGATTCCATCCGCGGCACGATTTGCTGCGCGACCTCGCGCGAACTGGTCGAGACGCGGCGAAGCACTCGCGCGTTTCAGACGAAGCCGTTGCGCAGATCCTGACCGCGGCGATCCGTCTTTATGTGGCGAAATCGGACGGCGAAGAGCGCACATTCCGCCCGATCGCCGGCCGCAAAGACAGCGAGTTGACGCCGACCGAACTGTTTGTCGGCAGTTTCCGAGATGCTGCGGGCCATGCGCCTTGGGCCGATGGAGCTTGCGCTGTGGTATCGCCGCCGCCCGGATGAGGACGATTTAGCCGATAGCTGAAAACAGCACGAACACGGAAGGCAACATCATGAATATCTCCATTCCGCCGGTTCGCCCTGCCGAACCGCATCAGGTGCAGACTATTGACGTGTTCACCGACACCCGCGAGATCCTGGCGCACGCCAGGAACAACGCGCTCAAGCGCGGCTTTGCCGGACTGGTTCGTTTGCGACATCGACGCCCATCATTTCGAAACCGTGTCGTGGAAGGAGATCGTCGAATACATCGAGGACCCGGTGGTTCGCGACAATGCAATGCGCTTTCAGACCGACCGCGTCGGCGCTCCCTATGGCCTCTCGGGCGATCTTGGCGCTGCGCTACCAATCGGTCGGCGGGCGTATCCCTCATCAGGACGGACAGCGCGAGATCGATGGAGGAGACCGGCGTCCATCGCGACGTGGTGCTGACCCGCCGCGCGATGGACTCGCTCGGCATCGACTACATGGTCGTCTTTCCGACCCCGATGCTGTTGCTCGGCATGCATCCGCAGCCGGAAATGGAAGTCTGGCTGGGCAACGCCTATAACCGCTGGCTGATCGACCGGATCCTGCCGCCGACGACCGCATCAAGATCGCTCGATCTACCTGCCGTTCAATACCCCGCGGAGGCCGAGCGCACCGTCAAGCAATTCGCCGACAAGAAGGGCGTGATCGGCTTTTGCGTGACCAGCACCCGCTATAAGCCGGTGCATCACAACGACTACATGCGGCTCTATTCGATGATCCAGGAGATCGACAAACCGATTGCCTTCCACGCCGGCTATCATTGGCAGGACCAGTCGCTCGCCACCGTCAACCGCTTCCTCGGCATGCACGCGCTGGGTTTCGTCTGGTGCAATCATCGTGCACATGACGAATTGGATGCTCAACGGTATTCCCGAGCGGTTCCCGAAGCTCAAGTCGCTGTGGGTCGAGAGCGGCCTCGCTTGGGTGCCGTTCCTGATGCAGCGGCTCGACGATCAGGTGCTGATGCGGCCGTCGGAAGCGCCGCAGCTCAAGCGGCTGCCGAGCGAATACATGAGCCAGCAATTGCTTCTACACCATGCAGCCGATGGAGACGACGCACCCGCAGGCGCTGCGAAATGACGCTGGACATGATCAAGGCGCGAGACGCAGCTCATGTTCGCGTCGGACTGGCCGCACTTCGATTTCGATCTGCCGCAGGAGATCTGCGATCTGCCGTTCCTGTCGGAGCAGGCCAAGCGCAACATTCTCGGCCTGAACGCCGCGCAGAATTTTTCAACCTCGATCCGACGCCGCGCAAGAAATTATAGCAACGACGGGTCACGGAGCGGGGTGCCAAACCGGACACATTGCTGCTTGGCACCGGAAAGTAGCAAGGCTGCTCTTTAAGGCTCCTTTGAGTCCATCAGCACGAACATAATGCGGCAGGGCTCGGAGCCGTGATTGAGCCAGGCGTGGTTGGTCGCCTGCTGAATGACGACGTCGCCGGCTTTGAGATGCACGGTCTTGTCGTCGAGCATCATGTCGATCTCGCCCGACATGATGATGGCGTAGTCGAGCGTCCGCGTGCGGTGCTCGAGTGGGTTGCTCACTGGAACTCCGCGCTTCGGCGCCTTGTCGCCGACCACCTTCATCATGAAATTGGGGTCCATCTTCGCCAGCGCAGCCTCATTAAGCGGCGGAAATTCAACCTCCAAAATCTTCGTGCCATTGTCGGGCGGGGTGATCCCGACTTTGCGTTTCGCCGCATCCTCGTTGGTGAAACCGGGCGGATAAGAATCCGTGATCCAAAGTGTTTTCGATGGAAGTCCCGATGCCCCTGCAGCCAGCGTCTCCGTGGTGTCGAACAGCGTGGTCGATCGATTGTCGGCGTCCAGGCCGGTTACGACCCGATGAATTTCGCTCGCCTCGCTTGCCGACGCCGCAGCCGCAACAAAGACAAGAGCGCCAATTGAACAGAGTGCCATGCGGATCATTCTGCCCTCCCGTTTTTTGCAAGATGGTTCGCCTTCCCAGCGTGCTTGTTCGGGGCCCTCGACTCAAGTGGTTTTTCGTCCTCATCGCGCCGTTTGGCATGGCGCCTTTGCCTCCGAAAGCGGCGGCTGAGCAGATTGTACGAGGTCGGCGGCGTGCCGAGAGCGTTTTGAGAACTACTCCGCCCCCGTCCGGCTTCATCCAGCTGTCATTGGCGCGTCTTAGTCTCTCTCTCACACCCATCAGGAGAGAGCATCGTGTCGCGAAAGAGCTTTCCTGTGCGGACCGCCGTGTGCGCGGCCGCACGTCCGGCGGTTATCTTCACGTTTGGCGCCTTGGCATTGTTTGCCGGGCTAGGCCGCGCCAACGCGGGCGAGGACCTTGTGCGCACGCTCCAGCCGGTCACCGACAGCGAGCTGAACCGGCCGGCGGCGGACGACTGGTTGATGCGACGCGGCAATTTTGCGGCTTGGGGTTTCAGCACGCTCGATCAGATTAACGCCGGAAATGTCGGGCGCCTGCGTCTGGCTTGGGCGTGGAATATGGAACCCGGCTATCAGGAAGAGGCCCCGCTTGCACATAATGGCGTGATCTTCCTGGCTAATCCGAAAAACGTCGTACAGGCGCTCGACGGGCGCACCGGCGATCTGTTGTGGGAATATCGGCGCGAATTGCCAAAGGTCGAAGGCGGGTATCACAACGATCTATTCAGCCGTGCGCGCGGCACCATCGCGCTGTACGACGACAAGGTGCTCTTGGCCACCGCCGACGCGCACATCGTCGCGCTCGATGTGCGCACCGGCAAAATGATCTGGGACACCACGGTCGCCGACTATCGGCAAGGCTACACATTCACCGGCGGACCGTTGGCGGCGCGCGGCAAAGTTATTGCCGGCATATCCGGCTGCACCAATCCGGGCACCAGCGGATGTTTCATTGTTGCGCTCGACGCCAAGACTGGGAGCGAAATCTGGCGCACCAAAACCATCGCGCAGCCCGGTACGCCCGGCGACGACAGCTGGCACGGCTTGCCGGCGGAGCAGCGCAACGGTGCCTAGGTATGGACCTCAGGCAGCTACGATCCGGCGCTGAATCTGTTCTATTCGGGCACCGGCGGCCCGATCCCGCACAGCGAAATCGTGCGCGGTACCGGCGATGGCGCCGTGCTCTACACTGATTTAACCCTCGCGCTCGATGCAGATACCGGCAAGATCGTCTGGTACCACCAATACCTGCCGCGCGATAATTGGAATTTGGACCACGTCTTCGAGCAGGTACTTGCCGACATCGATGTCGACGGTCGTGCGCGCCAGGCACTTTTGGCCGTCGGCAAGCCCGGCGTTCTCTGGGCGCTTGACCGGCGTACCGGCGAATTCCTCTGGGCGCGCGAGACCACCTATCAGACAGTCTACAAACATATCGACCAGGAGACCGGGCAGGTCGCAATCAATGAAAACCTCATTCCGACGAAGATCGACGAGACCAAATTCGTTTGCCCGTCCGACTACGGCGGCAAGTTGTGGATGGCGAGCGCATATAATCCGCAGTCAAAGACCTTATTCGTGCCCCTGAACAATCTGTGCATGGACTGGAAGATCGTGGCGCAAGATCCGCTGCCGGGCGAGGACTACGGCCGTGGCCGCCTGCAGTTCCGCCGTCCGCCCAATAATAACGGCGATATCGGACGGGTCGATGCGATCAGCCTCGATAGCAAGCAGACGCGGTGGTCGCAGGCGCGCCGCCCCTATTGGACGAGTTTCGCTGCTTGCTACCGCCGGCGGCATCGTTTTCGGTAGTGACGCCAACAGGCGCCTCGCCGCCTTCGACGCGGCAAGCGGAAAAGTTCTCTGGCAATTGCCGCTGAACAGTCAGCCCGGCGGCTTTCCGATGACCTACATGGCCGGCGGCACGCAGTATGTCGCTATTCCGGTGGGCCCCAGTCTCATCGCCAACCGCGTCATCCATCAGTTGACGCCCGAAATCCCCGTCCCAAGCCGCGGCTCCACGCTCCTGGTGTTTGCGCTGACGGACTGAGATTTCTCGAAACGGTGCGCCAAACCTTCGATCATGGGAAAATTGGCCAATTGACTTCCGGCCAAGCCGCGAGGAGGTCCGGTCTTCACCCAATAACGGCCGTTGGCTGCGCGGTTTGACGGCACGATTGAGCAATTGATAGCCTCAACCCTCCCTCTTTTCAGGTTAAGTCCATCATGACTTTCACCACGCTTAATTACGCGACTGACGGTCCGATCGCGACAATCACGCTCAATCGCCCCGACCAACTCAACACCATCGTGCCGCCGATGCCGGAAGAGTTTGAGTCGGCGATCAATCTGGCAACCCGCGATCAATCCATCAAAGTCATCATTTTACGCGGCGCCGGGCGCTCGTTTTGTGCCGGCTATGATTTCGGCGAGGGATTTCATCATTGGGACGAGCACATCACGACAAACGGGGCGTGGGACTCGGGCAAGGACTTCGCCTGGGCGACGGCGCACGCGCTGGCGCCGACGCAGAAGTTCATGAGCATGTGGCGTGCGCCCAAGCCGGTGATCGCTCAAGTGCACGGCTGGTGCGTAGGCGGCGGCAGCGACACGGCTTTATGCGCCGATATCGTCATTGCCAGCGAGGATGCTCGAATCGGCACGCCTTATTCGCGGATGTGGGGATGCTATCTCAGCGGCATGTGGATTTATCGTCTCGGTCTGACCAAAGCCAAAGAGTACGCACTCACCGGCAAACCGCTCTCGGGTCGGCAAGCCGCCGAAGCCGGCCTCATCAATCGTGCCGTACCCTTCGCGAAGCTGGAGCAGACAGTCCGAGAGACCGCGAGGCAGCTCGCGTCCGTTCCGCTGTCGCAACTAGCGGCAATGAAACTCATGGTCAACCAGGCCTACGACAATATGGGACTTGGCAGCACGCAAATCCTCGGACCGATCCTCGATGGATTGATGCGCAATACGCCGGATGCCATCGATTTTATTCGCCTTGCGGAACAGCAAGGTGTGCGGGCGGCGATTAGCGAACGCGACGGTCCGTTTGGCGACTATAGCCAAGGCGCCGACGACGAGCGGCCAAATCCAAATCACGTCATCAGGTTGTAACGTATTCGGCTCAGCGCAGTTGGATGTAACAAAGAGACCTATTGGTGTAGCAAACAGGCCTTGCAGCCTGTGAGGCTGCGACATCTCGGCTCGGGTCTTTCATCCGATCTCCGGAACCGCCAGACCGACGGGCGGTTGTTTTTGCGTCCTCTTCCCACATATTCCCACAGAGGCCGATTCCATGACTGACCGAACTGATACGCGCGAGCGGAGCGTTTCACGCCGCTCGTTATTGACCAGCATTCCAGTTGTTGCCGGCGGATTGATTTCCGTGGCTGCCGTCGCCGGAAACGCGTCGGCGCAAACGAAGATCTCGCACGCCGATGCGAAGTACCAGGAGAGCCCCAAGAACGGCCAGAAGTGCTCGACCTGCCTTCAGTTCCAGCCGCCGTCCTCCTGCAAGATCGTGGCCGACCCCATTAACCCCAACGGCTGGTGCCAGTTTTATGGAGCGAAGAGCGGCTAGAGTCATGCGTCGCAGGCTCGGGCGCGCGACGCAATTCACCGTTAAGCGATCTTTTTCAGACCCGGATTGAGCGTCCGCAGCAGATTTATGACATCCGGCGCCGGGAGAGGTTGGCTCAAGAGGTAACCCTGGACCTCGGTGCAGCCCTCCCGCTCCAACAACTTGAGTTGTTCGGCGGTCTCGACGCCCTCGGCGGTCGTGACAATGCCGAGGCCCGCTGCCCATGGCGGCGACCGCGCGCACGATGGGAAGACCCTGCTCGGTAATGTCACGGATAAACGAGCCATCGATCTTGATCTTGTCGAACGGAAACTTACGCAGATAGCTCAGCGACGAATAGCCGGTGCCGAAATCGTCCATCGAGATGCGCACGCCGAGGGCGCGCAAATCGTGCAGCATCGCGAGCGTCATGTCGCTCTCCTGCAGCAAGACGGATTTCGGTGATTTCGAGTTCCAGCCGGTCCGGCGCCAAGCCGGATGCGCGCCAGGGCCGAGGAGACCGTCGACAGCAGCGTCTTGCCCCTGAATTGAGCCGGCGAGAGGTTCACAGCGACCCTGGCTTGGGTCGGCCATTGCGCCGCTTGCTCGCAGGCTTTGTGCATCACCCAGTCACCCATCGGAACGATGAGGCCGGTCTCTTCGGCGAGCGGGACGAAGTCGAGGGGCGGGATCATGCCACGCACCGGATGGTGCCAGCGGATGAGCGCCTCAAAGCGCGGTGATCTGCTGCGTCGCGGTGTTGTACAAACGGCTGGTAAAACAGCTCGAATTCGCGGTTGACGATCGCCCTGCGAAGATCGAGTTCCATAGTGCGGCGCACCTGCATGCGCGCGTCCATTTCGGCTTCAAAGAAACGATAGACGCCTCGGCCATCCGCCTTGGCGCGATAGAGCGCCATGTCGGCATTCTTGAGGAGTTGGTCCGCATCGAGTCCATCGTTCGGCGCAACCGCAATTCCGACGCTCAAGCCGATGACCAGTTGATGATCTTCGATCATTATAAGGGGCGCTGACCGCCTCGATCATGCGCGAGGCCAGCATCGTGGCATCGGCCATCTGTTGGATATCGGTTTGCACGATGGCGAATTCGTCTCCGCCCAGGCGCGCGATCAAGTCGGTGCTGCGGACGCACTGCCGCAAGCGGTCAGCCACCGCCTTCAACAGAAGGTCGCCGATCGGATGGCCGAGCGTGTCGTTTACGCCCTTGAAGCGATCGAGATCGAGGCATAGCACCGCCAGGTGTTCTCCCCGATGCACCCGCGCCAAGGCCTCGCACAGCCGCTCCTGAAAACGTACCCGATTGGGCAGATCGGTCAGCGCGTCATGGTGCGCCATGTAGGCAATCATTGCTTCGGAGCGCTGCCGCTCGGTCACATCCTCATGCGTGATGACGAAGCCGCCGTCGGCCATCGGCGTGCTTATTACCGAAAATTTACGCCGGTCAGCCGTTTCTATCGCGCAGCTTGCGCTCCCTCCCTCCGTTCGCGCGGCGACAATTTCGCTTCTGATTTGTTCGGCGTCCTGGTTCGAATGTCCGATCTCAATCGTGTGACGCACCAACTCAATGAGCGAGCAGCCTGGCCTGACGACTTCGCGCGACAAGCCGTACATCTCGATAAATCGGTCGTTGAAGACGAGAAGCCGCTCGCGCGCGTCGAACATCGAGAGGCCCTGCAGCATGTTGTTCAATGCCGCGTCGAAGAGCATGTTCTGCTCCTTGAGCCGCCGGTTCACGGTGTCAAGCGCGCGGTTGGCGTTGGCCGACAGCATGTAAGCGGCGATCACCGCCGCAATGCCGCAGACCAGCATGAACCAAAACCCGAGGTGGTTCGCAATGCCGACGCCGACCGGCGGGAGCCATAGCGCATCGCTGACGTAGTTTCCCTGACTGCGAAACAAATTCCCAGGCGGAAATTGAAAGCGCGAGGCCGATCAAGATCGCCGCTGCGTTTGGCCGCCAGCCTGCTTTGCGAATTGATTGTGCCGCTGAACGAACCTTGCTCGAAAGCGCAGTGAACACACGGGGCAATCCCATGGCATTTCCTTATATTATGACCACACTCGCGGTATGCGCGTTATGATGCCACGAAGTGCGGATGAAATTGCTTTAAATGCTGTCCACCATCTCTCGTTTGTCCAGCCAAGGTAGATAATGGATGAATGTCGCCGCAGACGCGCGACCCTGACAAGAAACGAGCTCGGCGGTCAGCGGTGCACTCTGCAGCAGAACGCTCGGCGCAAAAATCAAAAGCGCACTGCGGCCAGATGCCAAGACGTGTAACTATTTTATCGATCCGGCCAACCGGCTATTGGCCGCGACCCATTCATGCCGGTTGGCCGAGCCCTCTGGGTTACAGCGGAAGACTTCACGCCAAATGTCACCGAGCGTTTTCATCGCGCAGGTCAACAAACCTGCGGGCGTTCGGCCGCACACGTGTGGTTAACCCTTGGTACTGTCGTTATTCCGCAGCTTCAGTCCTTTATTTAAGTTTTTGCTGGTCCTAATTTAATTTTATGATGGATTTTAACATATTTGTATCGCTCCGCCGCGCATAGTCAGCCGCACAAACACACGAGGCCATGGAGCTACATTATGTCTCAACTTCTCGCGCGATTCTGCAAGGACCAGTCGGGAGCGACGGCCATTGAATACGGCCTGATCGCCGCCGGCATCTCGGTCGTGATCATTGCTGTCGTGAACGGCATCGGCACCAAGCTCAACACGAGCTTCGGCAGCATCTCCACCCAGCTGAAATAACTGCGGGCCTATGTGGGCCATGCGCAGGGGGGCCGCTCACTTGTGGCGGCCTCTTTCTTCTTGCTTCTTGCATCGGTCTCTTCGTCGACTCCACGATGCGCTATACGGGAAGGTCGGCTTTGCGCAAGCCCTCGATGCGCTGCGCGTAGCTGGCTCGATTCTAAAAACGCAGTATAGCCCACCGCCGCTCGACCAAAAAATCCGGCGCACGGATCGCGATAGGCGGCGATGGAAACGAAGATGCTCACACGCGTCCCTCTCTGTGCGAGGCGCGTTATTACATTTCCCGCGGAGAATGCGTGCGCACGCCGTTGCCCTTTTGGCGCGCAATGCGTTCGTCTTAACTCCTGATAAGGACTTTCGAGCTGCTCGGCTGGGCGCCGGAGCCGATCAACCCGCAGCGTTGTGCAATACAGCACGATCAGGCACACGTCCGCTGTTGCTTCGTGAAAGTCCTCTCGGGTTAGTTGAAATCCGCAACGAACTATTAGCCGCGAGTTCGCCATCAGCGCTCATCCGTGGCTGAGCCGGGATCACTCTGGCCAGCAACAACGGAAGATTCACAGCAGCTGCTTTCACTGATTTGCAAGAAACTGAGCATATTTACGGGGCTGCGCGACCCGCAAGACGCCGCACACCATGTTCGGCGGCGTTTCGTCCGCCATCCAATAAGTGGTCGCCGACCCTGGGATTATTGCGCGGGCTCCCAGATCTGGAGTGGAGCCGCTCGATGTCCATTGCAAACACTTGCAGGCAGTTTTGCAACGCCGCGCGCGGGCAATGGCGCAGCTTCGTTGCCAACGAGAGCGGTGCATCGATTATCATCATTGGCTTGGCAATGCCGGCGCTGATTGGCGCGATCGGTCTCGCCGTCGAAGTCTCTTATTGGCAACTGCACCGTCGCGCCGAGCAGAATGCGGCCGACGCGGCCGCGATCGCCGCCGCGACCAACCCGGCCTCGAACTATGTCGCGGTGGCCGATGCGGTTGCCGCGCAGTATGGTTTTCAGAACGGGGTTGGAAACGTGGTCGTATCGGCCACCAATCCGAGCACCGCAGCGGGCTGCACGGGAAATTGCTATGTGGTCACGATCAGCGACGGAGTGCCGCTGTATTTATCGCAAATCGTGGGTTACCAGGGAACGACTGTTAACGGCCAGCACGTCACCAATCTTGCCGCCACGTCGGTAGCAACGACCGACTCCGCCCCCTTATGCATCCTCGCTCTCGCCGGCAGCGGCGCGCAGGGAATCACCTCCAATGGCGCGCCGAACGCCAATCTGAACGGCTGCACTATCCAATCCAACAACAGCATGACGTGCCACGGGCACAATCTGAATGCCGCTGTCGGCAACGCGGTGGGCACCAACAGTGGCTGCGGCATCACCCAAAACTCAAACGTGCCGGCGGTGAGCGATCCTTATGCGGCGCTGGCCGCAAACTTGCCGGCAAATAGTTGTGGCGGTTCTTATCCGCAGGAGCCGACTTTGCCGGCAGCAAACAAATTGTCCGGAACCTATTTGAGAAGCGGCGTCCAAGTGGTGTGCGGCGACCAGCAATTGACCGCCGACACGACCATGAACAACACCACCCTGGTGATCGAAAATGGACGGCTCGACACCAACGGCTACACGCTGCAAGGCTCGGGGCTGACCATCGTATTCACCGGGACAAACAGCTCGACCTATCAGCACATTCCCACCGGGGGCGGGACGCTGGACATTACACCGCCGACCTCCGGCACGTGGAGCGGGATCGCCATCTACCAGGACCCGAACCTGACGAACAATGTGAACATTTCCTATTCAGGCAGCGGTCCAACCTGGAATATCAGCGGCCTGGTCTATCTGCCGCAGGCCTCGGTAACCATCAGCGGTGCGGTGAACAAATCCTCGAGCGGCGCCACCTGTTTCGCGCTTGTCGTGGACAACCTCACTATCAACGGCACCGGCTCGATTTTTGCCAACGACACCCAATGCGCGTCCGCGGGACTCAAGCAGGCTATGGGATACGGGTGGCGCGGCATGCTGGTGAACTGATGCTCATTGAGCAAATACGAAAGCTCAGTTCATTCCGCCGCGATGCGCGAGGAACGGCCGCCATCGAGTTCGCGGGCGCGGGCATGCTGCTGGCCGTGGGTCTGCTGAACGCCGTCGACTTCGGCTACTACATGTATCAGCGCATGGAGGTGGAGAATGCCGCGCAGGTCGGCGCGCAGGTGGCCTGGAAGACCTGTAGCCAAAGCTCGATGTTGCCGGCAACGCAAAATTGCGCGGGATTGAATGCGGCCGTAACCACGGCCATTCAGAGCACTACGCTTGGCTCGGCCGTGACTCTGGTCTCCGGTTATCCAACCGAAGGCTATTATTGCGTGAACGCCTCGAATCAACTGCAATCGGTCGGCAGCGTAACCAGCAGCGAACCCACCGACTGCTCCGCCGCCGGCAACGCGAACACATCGCCGGGTGACTACCTGCAAATCAAAGTCACCTTCGCCATATGCCCCGATGTTCGGAATCACAGTCATGGGAATGTCGGGCATCACATCGATCAGCAAGACAAGCTGGATGCGCCTGAGCTAGCCATGAGCGCTGCGCAAATGCAAAAGCTCATAACGTGCCGCCGCGCAAGCGCAGCAGTGGAATTTGCTCTCGTGCTGCCGGCGCTCGCCATGCTGGTCGTCGGCACATTTTCCGCCGGGCTTGTCATGTATTCGATCTCAGGCATGCATAGTGCCGTCGAGGCGGCCGCGCGATGTTATTCGGTAAATGCCGGTCAATGCAGCAGTGCGTCTTTGGCAGCGACTTATGCCCAAAACCATTATTGCCTCCGCTGCCCATTTTCATGGATGTGATTGGTCGAGGAGGCGCCGTCTTGCTCACCGCCGTCGGGACGATGGATAGATGTGCCGACGCTATAGCTCCGGCAGCATGCAGGTGAGGATTTTGTGCCGTAGATAGTCCTCGTTGCGCAAGCCGTTGGCGCGCTGCTTGATAACCCGGATCTTGTTCTTGAGCCCTTCGACAAAGCCGAGCGAGACCTTGTTCTCCAGCCATCAGTAAGCCGCGATGCCATCCCAATGACTATCAATCATCTCCGCAAACTTCTCATAAATCTTGAGCCGCTGCCACTTGAATCTTGTCCTCCAGTTCTCTAAGAAGCTCCGCTCCCATCCCTCTCGTTCTTATCTCCATAACTATCCAAATCTCTCCTTGAAGACATAAGCCGTGTTGAGCCTCTTGTTATCCGAAAGCAACTTCTTCTATGCCTTCCTGCCGTCGAGCGTGTCGTTCTCCTTGCGCTACTTCCGAGTGTATTTATAGCCCTATATGTTTCTCCTTTCTTAGCCTTTTAACCTCCTTTCTTCTCTCTTTCTAACCTCATCCAAAACCTCTCCCATATATCACATTACATATAACTTATCTAACAAAATCTCCTCGTTCCTCTCATGCTCCTCCTTCTCCATACTAAACTACCTCCACATATCCATCACCTCAAATCGAATACTCCCTCTCTTCTTATCTCCGAGCCATACATAGAACTCTCTCATTCTCTCCTCCGAGCATTCCTCTCCTCCAAACCATATCTACCTTCCTCTCATGAGATCTCTCACCACTATCCTATAAGTGTATCCCTTTCATATCTCTATCTCTTCAATACCTATCACCTACAAACTATACCATTATTACGGCGTCGGCACCCCGAACTTCACGGCAACCACGCCCGCGTGCGGCTACCAAGTCAGTGGCTCGCTCAACATCAATTTCAGTGCCGGCATAGCCAACTGGGCCATTCCGGTGAGCGCGGCCTCCTGCTTCCCATAAGGACGCTCCGGCCGCCAAATTGAACCGGAGACGACCGTCGTACGCACCGCTTCTCGGAAGCGGAGCGTCATCCGATCGTCGAAGCGGAATTGATCCTCACCTTGCGCTATTTGAAGTCGAGGCGACAAGTTCGCAACTTTCAGTTCGCAAACTCGATAGTGCTCCAAGCGTTAGTTGAAATCTGCAACAACTTCTATCGCTTCAGCTAACCAGCTATTAGCCGCGACGCCAGCATCAGCCGTAGTTGGCCGAGCCGATATGGGCTCTGCGCAATAGAGCGAAATTCACGCCAATTTTTTTCACCGACTTGCAAGACGTCGGGGAATATTTCCGGCGCTCTGCTTCGCGCTCGGCAACGCGGCGCCTCATCGCGGTTGTGCAGCCTTTGGTCACTCAACTGGGCTCCACGTTCGGCAGCGTTTCGTCCGCCATCCAAAAAGCGGTGGCCTATTCCCGGATAGTGGCGCGAGACTCCGGGAGATTGGAGCGACCGATGGTCATCGGGAACGTTTGCAGGCGGTTTTGCAACGCCACATACGGGCAATGGCGCAGCTTCGTCGCCAACGAGAGCGGCGCAACGATTATCATCATCAGCTTGGCATTGCCGGCGCTGATCGGCGCGGTCGGCCTCGCCGTCGAGGTCTCGTACTGGCAGCTGCACCATCGCGCCGAACAGAATGCGGCCGACGCCGCCGTAATCGCCGCCGCGACCAATCCGGCCGCCAACTATGTCGCCGTAGCCGATGCCGTTGCCGCGCAGTATGGCTTTCAGAACGGCGTCGGAAACGTGGTCGTATCGGCGAGCAATCCGAGCACTGCAGCGGGCTGCACGGCAAATTGTTATGTGGTCACGATCAGCGACGGAGTGCCGTTGTACTTATCGGAGATCGTGGGTTACCAGGGAAGTACTGTTAACGGTCAGCACGTCACCACTCTTGCCGCAACGTCGGTTGCAACGATCAACTACGTCCCTTTATGCATTCTCGCTCTCGCCAGCAGCGGCACGCAGGGAATCACCGCGCATGGCGCGGGGAACGCCAATCTGAACGGCTGCAGTATCCAGTCCAACACCGGCATGAGCTGCACCGGGCACAATCTGAACGCCGCCGTCGGCGATGCAGTCGGCACCGACAGGGGCTGCGGTATCACCCAAAACTCCAACCAGCCGGCGGTGAGCGATCCATATTCGGGGCTGGCCACAAACATTCCGGCAAATAGCTGTGGCGGTTCTTATCCGCAGGAGCCGAATTTGACGGCCGCGAACCAATGGACCGGAACCTATACGCAAAGCGGCGTCCAAGTGGTGTGCGGCGACCAGCAATTGATTGCCGACGCGACGATCAACAATACCACCCTGGTGATCGAAAATGGGCGGCTCGACACCAACGGCCACACCCTTCATGGCTCGGGGCTGACCATCGTATTTACCGGCGCCAACAATGGCAGCTATCAGCACATCCCAACCGACTCGAACGGGAGCGGCACTCTTGACATTACACCCCCGACTTCCGGTACGTGGAGTGGCATCGCCATCTATCAGGACCCGAACCTGACGAACAATGTGAACATTTCCTATTCAGGGAACGGTCCAACATGAGATCTCAGCGGTCTGGTCTATCTGCCGCACGCTTCGGTAACCCTCAGCGGTGCGGTCAACAAATCCTCGAGCGGCGCCACCTGTTTCAGTCTTGTCGTGGATAACATCACCATCAGCGGCAGCGGCGCGATTTTTGGCAACGACACTCAATGCGGGTCCGCCGGATTAAACCAGACCATGGCGCTCGGGAATCACGGCATGCTGGTGAACTGAGTCAGCTAATACAAAAGCTCAGTTCATTCCGCCGCGATGCGTAAGCAGCGGCCGCCATCGCGTTCGCGGGAGTCAGTCGATGCTTAGCAAGCAGAACCGCGCCTAAACGCCGGCGCGTGAGTGACTGTACGGTCGCTCGCCTCATAATGCGGTGAGGCCCCTCTGCTATTTAGCGAGGGGCTCACCAAACTCGCACCGCAAGGCCGCACCCTTACTTTAGTCCCGGTCACCGCCGAAATCGTGATCGCCATGATGGCGCGTCATTCTATCACGATCGAAATTGCCGCGATCGCTGTGATGGCCCATCATCCTATCACGATCGCCGCGGCCGAAATCGTGATCGCCCCGATCGCTGTCGTAGCGATTATAAAGATGTCCGGGAGCGTAACCCGAAGCACCAGGGGAGCCATGCATGCTGCCGTGCCGTTGCATTTCATGCCCGGGCGTGCCCTGCGACATACCGCGAACTTTGCCTTGTGCGAGGGCGATGCCGGCGGAACCGACCAACAGCCCGACCGCCAATGCTGCGAGCGAAAGTTTTTTCATGACGTGTTCCTCATCATTGTGCGCCTTGCCCGCAACCACCCTTAAAGAACCCCGCCTCATCGATCTCGTTCCGCTCGGTTCCAGGTTCCGTCCACGTATATTCAGCCAAGAGACTGGACGTTGGCTGGGAGATCCTGCGCCGGCGTGTGCAAGCGGGCTTTGTGTGATTGCAATCACTTCGCCGTCGCGCCGGCCTGCCATGCTTTGAGAGTGTTTCCTCCAAACTGGCCCGGTTCACGAGATGTGAGCGGGGCCATTTTCTTAGAGGTCGCCTTGCCGGCGGCTCGTGTCCTTATCGTGAACTGATGCAGCCTGTCGCTAATAACGGGCAGAGGGCCAACCGCAGGCGTTCGGTGCCAGGCGTTCGCGCCGGAGTGCCAGAAGGAGGCTTGGGCGCCGCTTTGGGTGCTTTCGTAGCCACTTTTACCGATGTAGCGTTACGCGGATCCGCTGGACATTTTGCACGGAGGAAAACGACATGCCGGTCATTGAAGGCTTTGACAAACTCGAGTCAGTAGCGGAGGAGCAGATTACGGAAAAGATTCGGCGCCGCGTCATCTCCGGCAAACAGGGCACGATGGTTTACTGGCGAGTAAAGGCCGGTGCGCATGCCGCCGCTCACAAGCATCCTCACGAGCAGTTTGTGTGGATGGTCAAAGGCTCAATGGATTTTCGTATTGGCGGCGAGAAGCGAACAATGCGGCCGGGCGACCTGGCTGTGATTCCCGCCGAAGTCGAGCACGAAGGCCATTTTTCCGAAGATTCAGAGGCGATCGATTTCTTCGCGCCGGTGCGAGAGGACTTTCTAACCGGCGCGCCTCCGCCCTACATGATACAGCGCTGAGCGTCGTGAGCTTGGCCCAATATCGTCCCTCGCTCGGGATTGGCTTACGCGGTCACTTGGTGTAGTCGCAAAAATCCAGCTCCGGTTGGAGAATTCAATCGAGACTGCTCCGACTTGCTAGCGCAATGATGAGGACGTGCCATGCTGCCGCGGATACGAGTGAAGGGTGCAACCATCGTTTCGATGGATGCAAAGCTTGGCGTCATCGAATCCGGCGATCTCTTGATCGACAATGGCAAGATCGTTGCCGTCGGCAGAAACCTCGGTAGCTGGGCGGTCATGGAGATCGACGGGCGTGGCATGATCGCCATGCCGGGACTGATCAACGGCCACATTCACCTTTGGCAGACGGCGCTGCGCGGCATCGCCGCGGATTGGACGCTCGACCATTATTTCGGCGTGCTGATCGGCAAGGTGGTGGGGCTTTACACCCCGCAGGACGTTTATATCGGCAACCTGGTGGGGGCACTCGACCAGATCAATTCCGGCGCCACCACGCTGTTCGACTGGTGTCATATCGTCAACACACCGGCCCACGCGGACGCCGCCGTCGACGCTCTGCAGGACGCGCGCATTCGGGCGGTATTCGGCTACGGCACGCCGATGAAGCTGTTCGGCACCAAGGAGCCGCATCCCGCAGATGCGAGAAGGATGCGCGCCGAACGGCTGGCATCCAACGACGCGCTGGTCACCATGGCGCTGGCCATTCGCGGCACCGATTTTGCGCCGGGCACTGCGGAAGCCGATATCAGGTTTGCGCGAGAACTCGGCCTGATCGCCTCCTTCCATGTCGCTTGCGCCAAACACGGCCCGCGGCCGCAATCGATGCAAAGTCTGGCGCAGCAGAACCTACTCGGCGCGGACGTCAACCTGGTCCACGGCAATTTCCTCACCGAAGACGAGTTCCGGGCGGTCGCCAATGCCGGCGCCAGCGTCTCCATCACGCCGGAGGTGGAAATGCAGATGGGGCTTGGCATGCCGCCGATCGGCGCAGTACTCGCCGCCAGAGCCGGCCTCAACATTGGCACCGACGTGGTCACCGGCGTCTCTACCGACATGTTCACGCAAATGCGGTTTTTGTTGCAAACGCACCGCGCATTTACGAACGACGGCTTCCACAAACGGGAGACCATGCCGGACAAGCTCGCCATGACCGTGCGCGACGTACTCGAATTGGCGACGATCAAGTCAGCGCAAATCATCGGCCTCGATCACAAAATCGGCTCGCTGACGCCTGGGAAAGAGGCCGACGTCGTTCTCTTGCGCAAGACCGACATCAATATGCGCGCGGCGCCCGATCCGATCGCCGCAATCGTGCTGCACGCCGGTGTGGCCAATGTCGACACCGTTATCGTCGGCGGCAATATCGTCAAGCAGAACGGAAAGCTCACGCACGGCGAACTGCCGCGGCGCTTGGCGGAATTGGAGCGCTCCTCAGAGCGGCTCTGTGCCGGCTTCGATTACCGTGCTTCGGCCGCATGATAACGCCGTAAGGCTCAGCGGCGCTCGCGCAGCAACTCCGAAAAACGCTGTGCCGGCGAAGGGCCGCGACTTGCGCCGTCGCCCGAGGGGCGGGCGAAACTAGGCGAAAGCTCAGGCGGTTCGAGCGCGCGGTGCTGGGCAGCGCCGTTGCCGCCGGCATCTTCTTCGAATGTTGCCGGGACCAGGTCCTGGCTGAGCCGGGGATCGGCGCACGGCACATAGGATTCCGCCAAGCCGTACTCGCGGCGCACGATATTGGCGCCCTGCGCACTGGCGGCGCTCTTATAAAACGCGACCAGACGGTTGGCGCCCTGGCGGCCAAAGCCGCAATCGGAAGTCACGAGGAGGTTCTCGATGTCGATGTACTTCAACGCCTTGCGGATCTCGTCGGCGACCTCCGCCGGCGTTTCGGCGTTAAGCGTGCGGTGGGAAACGACCCCGATGGCGAACTTCTTTTTCGTCTTGCCCTTCCATGCACCGAGGAGTTCGATCTCGGCCATGGCGCGATCCTTCATCTCCAGGGTCAAGACATCGCATTTGACGCGATCGAGATAGATCTCAAGCGCGTTGGCGTAGGATGCTTTGTCAAACACCCGCTGCATCATCGGGTTGCCCCAGCAGGTGTGAATCCAGACCTCGGCATTCTCCAGCCCCTCCAGTTCGTGATTGAGCGCCTCGGTCAGGAAGTTGAGGGTTTCAGCGGCCTCCGGGTGATAGCAGGCGATGAAATGAATCGTTGGCTCCTCGATCTGGATGACGTTGCAGCCGGAGGCGACGAGTTCCCGCAGCTCGCGGTTGATGGCTGTCGCCATATCCCAGATCATCTGCCGCTTGTTGTCTTCGATCCGGTATTCGGGCGTGTGCGAGTCGAGAAACAACGCCATGACCTGGCCTGACACGGTTCCGAACTTGACCGGTTTGCGGGTACGCGCCTGGGTCATCCGGTAGATCTTGGAGTATTCAAGCGGATTGCGGGGATTGTGCTCGATCTTGCCGGTGACGATCGGCCAACGCCAAGACGTGTAGATTTCGTTCAAAAGGGTGCCCGGCGGATATCTTAGAAGTTCAGAGCGAGTTCCTTCCGGCTGCAATTCGTCAAAGGCGAGACCGCGCCAACGCTGCAGGGGATAGTGGTGCCAGGACCGTCCGGCCAAATCCGCATCGAGGAAAAAATCACCGCAGGTTACGATATCGAGACCGGCACGCTCCTGCTCGGAAACAACAACCGCAAGCGCGTCGCCGAACTGCTCACGATAGACCGGATCGAGCATGGCGGTGTCGAGGGGGCGGCCCCACAAACTCTGGGTGTACCAGGCCGGCCGCGGCCAGGAGCCGGTTGTAGTGGCGGCCAAAGGCACGTTTTTGGTGGCGGTAAACGCCATGTCTGCTTCCTCCCATATGCGGTAACAAATCTTGCCGTCGGTCGAGGTTTGACTGCCGCCCAGGCTGGGGCGACGAAAATCGTGAAAAAAATTCTAGCATGAAATCATGCGCCCCCGGTGAGCGCCCGTTCAGCGCTGAATTGACAGGACGCGCCCCGTCGCTAGGATTGGCGTCCGGTCGGGGGGAGAGGCGTCGCTTAGGCCTCACAACAACGCCGAAAGCGTTCGACCGAACAACGACACCGCTTCGTGCTCGGAGCAGGGGAGAGGATACCTATGAAAAAGCCTATCGTAGTTGCGTCCGCGGTGGCGATCGCCGCGCTCATCGGCGCCGGTTCGGCCAACGCCGGTGACACTATAAAGATCGGAACATTCGCGACGCTCGAAGGCACCTACACAGCTCTCGGCGAAGATGGCATGCGCGGCTTCGATCTCGCCATCATGCAGCATCACGGAATGGCTGGCGGCAAGAAGCTCGAGATCATCAGAGGCTCATCGGACGCCTCGCCCGATTCAGCGTTGCGCGCCGCCAAGAAGCTGGTTGAGCAGAATAAGGTCGATATCCTGCTGGCGCCCCTGTCAGGCGCGGAAGGTATCGCGGTGCACGATTATGCCAAGACCCAGCCGCAGACCACGTTCATCAACGGTTGCTCCGGCGCGCTGGAGACCACGTACGTCAATCCGGCGCCGAATTTCTTCCGCTTCAATACCGATGGCTCGCAGATGCACAAGGGCCTCGGTCAATACATTTATAATGTGAAGCACTACAAAAAGATCGCGACGCTGGCTGAGGACTATGCGTTCACCTACACGCAGGTATTCGGGCTGGCGTTGGATTATTGCCCGCTTGGCGGCCAGATTACCAAGCGGCTGTGGGTGCCACTCGGCACCAAGGACTTCGCCTCGGTCATTCCGCAGTTGCCGGATGACGTCGATGCCATCTATCTCGGCCTCGGCGGTGGCGACGCCATCAATTTCCTCAACCAGTACCAGCAGGCCGGCGGCCATGCCAAGCTGATCGGCGGCTCGATCATGGTCGATCAGACCATCTTGTCGTCGAAGGGCAAGGCGAAAGAAGCCTTGGTCGGCGTCGCTTCGGCCGGCCCGCAGGCGGACAGCTGGGACGACCCGCATTGGCAGGCGTTTGTCAAAGCCTATAAAGACGCGCCCAACGAAGGCTACTTCAAAACCCGCTTCACCGGCCCCTCGCTCTGCGCCACCAATTACTATGACGAGACCAGCGCCATGTTGATCGCGCTCGACAAGGTCAACGGCGATTTGAGCGACGGCCAAAAGAAATACCGCGAGGCACTGGCCGGCCTCGTGCTCGATGCGCCCAACGGACAGATCAAGCTCGACGAAAATCGCCAGGCGATCGGCACGACCTTCGTCAGCGAGGTCGTCAAGGACGCGAAGGGTGACCTCGTCAGCAAAGTCGTCAAAGTGGTCCCGAACGTCGATCAGCGGCTTGGCTTCTCCAAGGCGGTGTTCGACAAGATCGGCCTGCCAGGGCGCGAAGTGCCGGTTTGCAAGAAGGTCTACGACTAGCCGCGCACAACGGACCGCACCCTCGGCCAATGCGGAACTCCGGATCGCTGAAAGGTCGAACCGCTTGTGGCGAGGGGGGAAATTTCCAATTTCCCCCCTCGTTATACTTATCCGCCTAAGCCGGGAAGCGATGCGGGAGAGCAGCATTGGAACCCGGCCCGCTCTGACCGCCCGCCGCACGGTGACAGGCACCCGGCGCCATGCAATCATGCCTTGACCGCTGACGCTTCATTCGGGGACACGCCATGACCGATTTCAAATTCGATCCGCGCCGGACCGCGCTCCTCAACATCGACATGCAGAACTGCTTTGTGGAAAATTCGCCGGTGGCGGCGCCGCGTGGACGGGAAATCCTGCCGCGCATCAACAAGCTCGCCGAAACCTGCCGCAAGCGCGGCGCCCTCGTCATTCACACCGTTCATCTCGTACGACCGGACGGCAGCAATACCGGCGTGATGGGCGTAATCATTCCAGCAATTGCGGCGGGCCTCATCAACAAGGGCAACAAGCAGGCGGAGCTGCATCCCGACATCGTCGTCGGCAAGCACGACATCGTGTTGGAAAAGCCGCGCTACGGTGCCTTCCACGGCACCGATCTCGATCTCATCCTTCGCAATCGCGGCGTCGACACCGTGATCGTCACCGGCATCTGCACCAACGTGTGCTGCGAGACGACGGCGCGCGAGGCGAATATGCGGGATTACAAAGTGTTCTTCATCAGCGACGCGACGGCGACGTTCAACACGCCGGAAGTGTCCGCCGACCAGATTCAGCCGGTTGTACTGGCGACGCTCAAGGCGGCCTTTGCCCAGATCGAAAACACGGCTTCGATGATTCGCAAGCTCGAGGAGCAACGGACCGCCGTGGCGGCGTGATCACCCGGCGCGTCCCTACTTGCCATCGCGAAGCACGTCTTCTTGGACGCATTCTTGCGCGCGTTCTTGACGGCACGGGGTGCTCGGATCGCGTGAATCCTATTGACACGGGCGACGCTTCAAATGTCAAATAAATTGCAAGCCGGATTGGGGTTTTAGGCCCGAACTTGTGAGGGTGTAGGGGGCCAGCATGGTCGTCCTGGCGTGGCTGCTCGCGATTGCGGTTGCGATTGTGGTGATCGCGATCGCCGTTATGTTTCTCAATCGCTTCTACCGCAAGTCAACGCGCGAGACCGCTTTGGTGCGCACCGGATTCGGTGGCCAGCGCATCCTGATCTCGGGCGGCTGCCTCGCGCTGCCATTCCTGCACAAGGTCGAAGAGATCAACATGCGCACGCTGCGCATCGACGTGCGGCGCAGCGGCGACAAGTCGGTGATCACCGAGGACCGGCTGCGCGTGGACGTCGAGCTTGAATTCTATGTCCGCGTCATGCCGTCGCAGGAGGGCATCGCGACCGCCGCGCAGGCGCTCGGCGCCAAGTCCTTCAATCCCGACGGCATGCGCAACCTCCTGGAAGGCCGCTTCATCGACTCGGTGCAGGCGGTCGCCGCGCGCCACACCATGGATGGCCTGCATGAGAACCGCGCCGAGTTCGTCAGCAGCATCGCCGAACTGCTGCGCGAAAATCTCAAGCAAAACGGCATTCTGCTCGATTCGGTATCGCTTACTCGCCTCGACCAATCGGCGTTTTCCGCCTTCGAGGAAAACAACGCCTTCAATGCGGTCGGGCTGCGCAAGCTCGCCGAGATCATTGCCGTGAACCGCAAGAAGCGGGCCGAGATCGAGGCGGATGCGGACGTTTCCGTCCGCCAGACCCAGCTCGAAGCGACGAAACAGCGGCTGCTTCTCACGCAGCAGGAAGAGCAAGCCCAGATCAATCAAACTCTCGAAATCGAGAAGATCCGTGCGGCGAGCGACGCCGAGGCGGCCAAGGCGCGCGAGGAATCGATGGTCGCCTCGGAAGATGCGCGCATCGAGCGGGAGCGGCAGACCAAAACCATGGAGGTCGCCAAGCAAAGCGCGCTGCGCAAGCTCGAACTCGAATCGCAGCTGGCGGTGGAGATGAAGAAGGTCGACAACGCCATCCAGCTCGCCGCCAAGCACGTCGAGGAGGCGAAGTCGCAGGCCCAGGCGGAACGCGCGCGCACCGAGGTCGTGCTCGCCGAGGAGCATGTGCAAACCGAACGCGACCGCGCGGTCGCCGACCGTTCGCACGAGATCGCGCTCAAACGCGTGAACGAACAGGGCGCCGTGGAGCAGGCCAAGGCGGAGACCGACGCCGACGTGCTGCTGCGCCGCATTCGCGCCGAATCCGAGGCGATCCGCACCAAGGCCGAAGCGGAACGGCTGCAGCTCTTGGCGCAGTCCGAAGGCGAGCGTGCGGTCATCGAAGCGGAGAATTCGCGCAGCGAGGCCTTGATCCGGATGAAGCTCGAACAATACCGGCTGGACCGGCTGCCCGAGATCGTTTCGCAGATGATGAAGCCGGCGGAGAAGATCGACTCCATCCGCATCCATCAGATCGCCGGTTTCGGCGGCGGTGCGGCAGCGCCCGCGGCCAACGGCGACGGCGCGGCGAAGCCGCCGATCAATCAGGTGATGGACAGCATTCTCGGGATGGCGCTGCAGCTTCCGGCGCTGCGCAGCATCGGCGAGTCCATCGGGCTCGACTTTTCCTCCGCCATCGACGCCCCGTCGAATGCGGTAAAGGAGCGAGTAACGGTCTCCGAGACCACGCGCAGCAAAAAGTGAGGCTGCGGTGCGTCGTCCCAAATTACGACGGCCACGAAACCCAAGGAGCACGCCATGGCTGTAACCCGCAGGACATTGCTGAACACCGCCGGCGCAACGGCTTTGGCGAGCGCCCTACCGTTGGTGCGCGCCCGCGCCGCCGACGCCGGGCCGATCAAGATGGGCTGCATCGAGGACAATTCCGGCGTCCTCGACATCTACGGCAAGCCAATCGTCATGGCGAACGCGATGGCGGTCGATGAGATCAATGCCGCCGGCGGGCTGCTCGGGCGCAAGGTGCAGCTTTTCCAGTACGACAGCCAGTCTGATATCGCGCTTTACACTAAGTACGCGCAACAGCTCGTCCGCGAGGACAAAGTTGACGTCGCCCATGCCGGCATCACCTCGGCCTCGCGCGAGGCCATACGGCAGACGTTCCGCCGCGGCAACACTCTCTACTTCTATAACATCCTTTACGAGGGTGGCGTCTGCGACCGCAACTGCTTCTGCACCGGCACCACGCCGGCGCAAGCGGTCGAGCCGATCATCGACTATGCGATGAAGAAGTGGGGCAACAAAGTGTACGTGCTCGCGGCCGACTACAATTACGGCCAGATCACCGCGAAATGGGTGGCGCACTACGTCGAGCAACGCAAGGGCACGATCCTGGCGACCGGGTTTTTCCCGCTTGACGTCTCGGATTTTGCCTCGACCATCGCCAAGATCCAGGATGCGGCGCCGAACTTCGTCGTCGCCGCGCTGGTCGGTGGCGCGCACATGTCGTTCTTCCGGCAGTGGGCGGCGTCGGGCATGAACAAGAAGATTCCTCTGACCTCCACCACTTTCGGCGTCGGCAACGAGCATCTCGCGCTGTCTCCGGCAGAGGGCAACGGCATCGTCATCGCCGGCAATTACAGCCCGGAGCTCGACACTCCCGCCAACAAGAATTTCCTCGCGGCGTGGGCGAAGCGCTACGGCAACCACAAGCTGGTGCACGAACTCGCGGTTTCTCAGTATCAAGGCATTCAGCTGTGGGCCGAGGCGGTGCGCAAAGCCGGATCGGCCGAGCATGACGCTCTGGTCAAGGAGCTGGAGACCGGCCTGAAGATCGAGGGTCCGGCTGGAACGGTCGCGGTGGAACCGAAGACACATCATTGTGCCCTCGACATTCATCTGATGGTGGTCCAGGACCAGAAGCTCACCATCATCGAGACGGCCAAGCAGCGCCCGCCGAGCGACACCGCGCAATATTGCGACCTGCAAAAAAACCCGAACGATAATAAGCAGTACGAGGTCAAGATCTGAGCGGACGGCCTGCCGATCGTCGGGGTCGGTCGGCGCCAACGGAACTAAAGGGAATGGACTTCGCGGCGATCGTCATTCTCGAAATCCTCTACATGATCGCCTTCCTCGCGCTCATCAGCGCGGGGCTGGCGATCGTGTTCGGGATGATGCGGGTCATCAACCTCGCTCACGGCGAATTCGTGATGCTGGGCGGCTACGCGACCATTGCCGCCGACAAAGCCGGCGTGAACATCTATTTCGCCATGCTCATCATTTCGCCGATCGTCGTTGGTATCGTCGGCTTGATCGTCGAGCGGCTGATCGTGCGCTTCCTTTACGGGCGCATGATCGACGTCATGCTGGCAACCTGGGGCTTGAGCCTCCTGCTGATCGGCCTCGTCACGCTCATCTTTGGCAATACCGTCGTCAGCGTGCCGGCGCCGATCCCGGGTTATCAGGTTGGCCATTACCAGATGGGCGGTTACAATCTGTTCGTCATTGCCGTGGCTGCGCTGCTGATGTTCGCGATCTGGCTCGCGCTGCGCTATACGCGCATCGGCCTGATCGCGCGCGGCACCATGCAAGGGCCGGACGTGGTTGCCGGGCTCGGCTATAATCCGAGCACCGTCTATATGCTCACGTTTACCGCCGGCGCGGCGGTCTCGGGATTGGCGGGCGGCGTCATGGCGCCGCTCACCGGGCTCTTGCCCTCGGCTGGCGGCGCTTACATCGCCAAGGCTTTCATCACCGTCATCACCGGCGGCGCCGCGGTCATTGCCGGCACGTTGTCGACGGCGGCGCTGTTCGGCACGGTCGATCAGATCGTTTCATTCGCCGCGACACCGGTGATCGGCGAAATTGCCATGCTGGTTCTCGCCCTCGTCCTGCTGCGCCTGATGCCGCAAGGCGTGACCGGGCGGTTCTTCCGTAATTCGACATGACCGGTTCCGGATTCGGCATCGGGCGCATCCGCTGGAACTGGCTTGGCGCGCTTGCCGTGCTGCTGGCGGCGCTGCCGTTGGTGATCGAGACGAACACGCCGACGCTGCTCGCCATCTGGGCGCTGTTTGCGCTCTCGCTGGCGCTGATGTGGGGTTTTGCCGGCGTCATCAGCTTCGGACACGCCGCCTATTTCGGCCTCGGCGCGTACGCTTATGCCGTCGCCTCATTCAACATTGGCGAGAGCACGGTGCCGTTTCTTTTGGCGCTCGCCGTTCCCGCGATCGTCGCCGCCATCATCGGCGCGCTGATGTTCTATGGCCGCATCAGCGATGTCTATCTCGGCGTCATGACGCTTGTCGTCACCCTTATTCTCTACCGGTTCATGAATGCGACGGCCGGCGATGCCTACCGTATCGGCAACGCGCGTCTCGGCGGGTTCAACGGTATGCCGGCCTTCCCGACCCTTAACGTACCAGGCGAGCCCAACATCGAAATCTACGGCACCACCTATTATTACGTGGTCATCGTTTGCCTTCTTGCCGCCTACCTGGTCGCGCGCTGGATCCTGGCGGGTGGGTTCGGACGAACGCTGATCGGCATTCGCGAGAACGAGCAACGCATGGAGCTGCTTGGCTATGACGTCGCCGGCTACAAGACCGCGATCTTCGCGATATGCGGCGCCATGGCCGGCCTCGCCGGGTGCCTGTTCGCGAACTGGGCCGAAATCGTAACGCCCAGCGTTTTCAGCCTCGGCACCACAGCCGAGGTTCTCATCTGGGTCATCGTCGGCGGCCTCGGCAGCCTCGTCGGCCCAATGATCGCCGCGGTGGTACTCGGATCATTGAAGCTCGGGCTCGGTCACCAGACGACCATCGACAATTCTTTGGTTCTGGGCGCGATCCTGATCCTCGTCGTGCTGCTCATCCCCCGCGGGTTTGCGCCGAATTTGGTGGTCCTGCGGCGGCGTTTTGCGCAGTCACAAGTCGCGCGGCGGCAGGCGCGCGGCAAGCGCCGCCGCCGCGTCGCCCTGCAGGAAGCAAAGCAGTGAGCGAGCCCGTCGTGGAGACGCAGGAGCTGGCGGTGCGGTTCGGCGGCGTGCTCGCGGTCGATCACGTGAACTTCACCTTGCGCGAGCGCGAGCTGCGCTGCCTGATCGGCCCGAACGGCGCCGGCAAGAGCACATTTTTTAAGTCGATCACCGGCCAGATTCGCGGCGCCAATGCGAGCGGCCGCGTATTCATTCGCGGTCAGGAGATCACCGGCTGGGCGACGCGAAACATTGTGCGGCTGGGAATTGGCGTGAAGACCCAGGTCCCTTCGGTCATGAACGGGCTTACGGTCGCCGAAAATCTATGGCTCTCGGCGCGCCGCACCGCCGGGCACGAGGGCGCCGATGCCGCCGTCGAAGAAGTCGTGGCGGAGCTCGAATTGGGCGGCATCGCCCGCCGGCTGGTGGGTGAACTCGCGCATGGGCAGCGTCAACTGGTCGAGATCGGCACCGTGCTCGCCAACAAGCCTTGGCTTGTTCTGCTCGACGAGCCGGCAGCCGGGCTCACCAATGCGGAGACGGCAAGGCTGGTCGCTCTCATCAAACGGATCAATCAAAGCGCGACGTTGATCGTGGTCGATCACGATATGCATTTTGTCCGCACGCTCGACTCGCGGATCACGGTATTCCACCAAGGCGCCATTCTCGTCGAAGGGCACGCCGACAAAGTGCTGACTGATCCGCGTGTACGCGAAGTCTACCTGGGGAACCGGGCATGAGCATGGGCGAAAGCGAAGAGCCCGGCCGGGCCGAGGCCGTTCGCGGCGAAGACGCCGGGGCAAGCGACGGCCTGGTGCTCCAGGTCACCGATCTGCATGCCGGTTATGGTGAGGTGCCGGTCCTGCGCGGGATTTCGTTCCAACTTTATGAGGGCGAAGCCCTCGGCATCGTCGGCCACAACGGAATGGGCAAAACGACGCTGCTGAAGACGATTATGGGCCTACTCCGGTCGACCGGCGGCAAGGTCATGCTCGACGGGGTCGACGTCACATCATGGAAAGCCCACGATCGCAGCCGCCTCGGCGTCGCCTACGTGCCGCAAGGCCGCGGCATTCTTCCTGGCCTGACGGCCCATGAGAACCTCCGCCTCGCCTGGACGCCGGATTGCGGCGAGACCGAAGAGCGGGCCATCGAGCGGGTCATCGGAATCTTTCCGCGGTTGAGCCGCCTCCTCGATCGCAAGGGCGGCACACTGTCGGGCGGCGAGCAGCAAATCCTGGCGCTTGCCCGTGCGCTCGTCGCGCTCCCTTGGCTCCTGCTTCTCGATGAGCCGTCGGAGGGCATCCAGCCCTCCATCGTTGAGGAGATCGGCGAACTGCTGGCGACGTTGCGCGACAAGCATCGCCTGTCCATGCTCGTCGTCGAACAGAATCTCGAACTTGTTCTCGATGTTGCGAGCCGTATCGTGCTCGTCGAACGCGGGCGCATCACCCGCGAACTCGACATCGCCGAGGTCAGGGGAGGGGCCATCGCCGACTTGGTCGGACTGGCCGGCGCGCGCGCGGCCTATCCGCTGTCAAGTGCGGCAACCGTCGAGTTCGGCCGGCTTGCCGCCGGCGGCCGCGGCGCGGGCAAACGCCCCGGCCGCTGCATCGGCAAACGGGCCTCGCACGGCTGCCGCCCCGCAGAACGGGGCGCGCGCGCGACGACCACGAAATTCGGCGCAGCCGGCGTCGGCCGCTGCCGCAGCCTCGGGGGACTCATGCCTACCGTCAGACGGCCAACGCTCGATCAAATGCACGACATCGTCAGCTCGCTGCACATGAGCATGTCGCAAGGTGAAGTCGCCGAATATCTCGACGTGCTGGAAAACACCTTCCAGGCTTACGACCGCATCAATCAGCTGCCGGACTATCTTCCGCCGGTGCGCTATCCGCGCACGCCCGGCTATCGGCCGGGCGCGAATGAGAATCCGCTCAACGCCTGGGCGGTGAAGACCGAAGTGCGCGGCGCCGCGCATGGACCGCTCTCTGGCAAGCATGTCGTGCTCAAGGACAATATTTGCCTCGCCGGCGTGCCGATGATGAACGGTGCCTCCACGCTCGAAGGCTACGTGCCGGATATCGACGCTACGGTGGTCACGCGCATCCTCGACGCCGGCGGCACGATCGTCGGCAAGGCACATTGCGAATATTTCTGCTTGTCGGGCGGCAGCCATACTTCGGCGTTGGGGCCGGTCCACAACCCGTACAAACACGGCTATTCGGCCGGCGGCTCATCGTCCGGATGCGCGGCGCTGGTCGGCGCCGGCGAGGTCGAAATGGCGATCGGCGGCGATCAAGGCGGTTCAATTCGCATGCCGGCCTGCTACTCGGGTTGCTACGGAATGAAACCCACGCACGGCCTCGTTCCCTATACGGGCATCATGCCCATCGAAGCGACCATCGATCACACCGGGCCGATGACGGCGACCGTCGCCGACAACGCGCTGCTTCTTGAAGTGATTGCCGGCGCCGATGGCCTCGATCCACGCCAGTACGATGTGCAGGTCGAAAAATACAGCTACACGACCAATCTCGGCCGTGGCGTGTCCGGCATGCGCATCGGCCTGGTGAACGAAGGCTTCGGTTGGCCCTCGAGCGAAGCCGACGTCGATGCCAAGGTCCGCCAAGCGGTGGAGCGGTTGCGCGGCGCCGGCGCTATTATCGAACCGGTATCGATCCCGATGCATCGCGACGGTGGGGCCATCTGGACGCCGATTGCGCTCGAAGGCCTGACGGCGCAGATGATGCACGGTAACGGCATGGGCTTTAACTGGCGCGGCCTCTACACGACGAGTCTGCTTGACGCCCATGCAAATTGGCGCACGCGGGCCGACGAACTCTCGCGCACGCTGAAGATCTCGATGATGGCCGGCGAGTATTTCATCAAGCACCACCGCGGTCACTTCTACGCCAAGGCGCAGAACCTGGGACGGCTGCTGCGCAAGACCTACGACGACGTGCTCGCGCGCTATGATCTCCTGTTGATGCCGACGCTACCCATGAAGGCGACGCCGCTGCCGCCGGCCAACGCGCCGCTCGCGCTGTGGTGCCAGCGCGGCTTCGAGATGCTGCCGAACACGTGTCCGTTCGACGTGACCGGTCACCCGGCGATGAACGTGCCTTGCGGCATGAGCGACGGCTTGCCGGTCGGCATGATGTTCGTCGGCAAGCCTTACGCGGAAACGACGATCTATCGCGCGGCTCACGCCTTTGAGCAGCTCGGCGACTGGCGGAATTTCTGATCGGCGTTGACACGGAGAGGTCGCCGATGCTGGCGAACAGCAACAATCCGTTCACCTCGGATTTTCTGCGCGGCAGGCGCGGCGGGCAGGGCGTCGCCGTCGATGACCAGCATCTGCGGCCGCAGGGCACGCTCTCCTATGTCGCCGGAGCGACCGCCGATCCACTCAAGTTCATGACCATCCCGCAACTTCTCGACCGCGCCTGCGCGCGCCACGGCGGCCGCGCCGCTGCGATCTTCGCGGCGAACGACACCCGGCTGTCCTGGTATGAGCTGCGCGAGCGCTCCGATGCGGTCGCCGCCGGTCTTCTGGCGCTCGGGATCGGCCGCGGCGATCGGGTCGGCATCTGGGCACCCAATCGCGCCGAGTGGCTCTACGTGCAATTCGGCACCGCGCGCATCGGCGCGATCCTGGTCAATATCAACCCGGCTTATCGCGCGGCCGAGCTCGAGCACGCGCTCAACAAGGTCGCCTGCAAGGCGCTGGTAATGGCGCCGCGCCACAAATCGAGCGACTACGTCGACATGCTGCGTACGCTGGCGCCGGAAATCGCCGCGGACGCCACGGCGCTGCGCGCGGCGCGGTTGCCGCATCTCCAGCACGTCGTAGTGCTCGATGATGGCCCGTTGCCACGCGCCGCCCGGTCTTTCGCGTCGCTGCTGTCGCTCGCCGGACCCGCTCAGCGCAGCCGTCTGAATGGCCTTTCCGCTGCGCTCGATCCCGACGATGCGATCAATATCCAGTTCACCAGCGGCACCACCGGATTGCCGAAGGGCGCGACGCTCACGCATTTCAATATCGTCAACAACGCGCGCTACACCGCCAAGTATATGGCGCTGTCGGCCGACGATCGGTTGTGTATTCCTGTGCCGCTCTATCATTGCTTCGGCATGGTGCTGGGCGTGCTGTGCTGCGCGTCAGTCGGCGCCGGCTATGGTGTTTCCGGGCGAAAGCTTCGACGCCGAGGCGACGCTGTCCGCAGTCGCGCGCTACAAATGCACGGCCCTGCACGGCGTGCCGACGATGTTTATTGCCGAACTCGAACACCCGAATTTTTCAAGTTACGACACTTCGAGCCTGCGTACCGGCATCATGGCCGGCGCGCCGTGCCCGATGGAAACCATGCGCCAAGTCATCCAGCGCATGCACATGCGCGAAGTGACCATCGGCTACGGAATGACCGAAACCAGCCCGATCTCGTTTCAATCGCGCACCGACGAACCGATCGAGCGGCGGGTGGCGACGGTGGGGCGCGTGCATCCGCATGTCGAGGTCAAGATTGTCGACGGCGACGGCCATCCGCTGCCGGCCGGCTCGTCCGGCGAATTGTGCACCCGCGGCTACAGCGTGATGCGCGGCTACTGGGACGATACCGAGCGCACGACCGAGGCCATCGACGCCTCGGGTTGGATGCATTCGGGAGATATCGCGGCGATCGATGCGGAGGGCTATTGCACGATCGTCGGCAGACTCAAGGACATGCTGATCCGCGGCGGCGAGAACATCTATCCGCGTGAGATCGAGGATTTTCTTATCCGCAACCCGAAGGTTCAGTCGGTCCAGGTTTTCGGCGTGCCCGACCATCGTCTCGGCGAGGAGGTCTGCGCCTTCATTGTGCTCAAGCCCGGCCAGTCGGCGACGGAAGAAGAGATCCGCAGCTTTTGCCAAGGGCAGATCTCCCATCACAAGGTGCCCCGCTACATTCGCTTTGTCGCCGAATTCCCGATGACGGCGACCGGGAAGCCGCAGAAATTCGTCATGCGCGAACAGATCATGCGCGAACTTGGCGCATCGGGACCGTAGCCAAATCCGCGAGCGCAAGCGAATATCACTCAGCGTCGCTTCCAAGAAGCCGCTTTGCAACAATCGCGCGCGTGATACCGGGCGTGGCCGCTTCGAAAGATCGGTAGCGTTGCCAGCACCGATCGGATAGTGCAAAGTCTTCTGTCCGCTCGTCTTTTCGTGCTCACTCCCGCCTCTCGTCAAAAGTACCCTTATGCCGCGACCGGTTCTGCTGGCTCTCTCCGATCCTCTCGCCACTGATGCCGATTTGGTCGGCCCCAAGGCGGCAAATCTCGCGGCACTTTCTGCCGCCGGGCTGCCAACTGCCGGCGGCGTATGCATCGCTGCTACGGCGTATGAGCGGCAGATTGCCCATCTGGGCTTAGAGCAAGCCGTTCGCGATTATGCCGACGCCGACCCGGTGCAACAGCGCCGGCTTTCGGTCGAGGTCAGGCTCAAACTCCATCAGGGCGAGATTGCGCCGGACCTAGAGCAGGCCATTGGGGACGCCTGGCACGCTGGAGCGAAGCCGCTCGCGGTTCGCTCGTCCGCGCTCATCGAAGATCGCACTGAATCAAGCTTCGCCGGCCAGTTCCAAAGCTTCCTCGGCATCAGCGACAAAGCGGAATTCATGACTGCGCTGCGCGCCTGCTGGGCGGCGCTTTGGACCACCACTGCGCGGCGCGCCATTGCACAGCAGGGCATGAGCCCAGCCGCCACCGCAATGGCGGTGCTCGTTCAGCCGCTCGTTGCCGCCATCGCTTCCGGCGGTGGTTTGAGCGAGACCGCCGACGGCCACATCCTGATCAGCGCCACCTGGGGATTGGGTTCGGCAATCGCGCAAGGTCAAATTGTGCCGGACCGCATCGTGTTGACGTCGAGCGGGCTTTGTGCGGAGCATTCAAAGCGGGCGCAAGCGGCATCGGGAAATCTGTTCACTCCATACCGGCCTCGTGACCGAGGCGGTTGCGGATGGGGTTGCGTCGAAGCCCTCTCTGGAGGCGGGGCAGGCGGTCACGCTCGGACGGCTCATGCGCAAGGCGGAAAACGCGCTGCGCATGCCGGTCGAAATCGAATGGGCGCTTGACGAATTTGGCTTCAAGCTGTTGCAGGCGCGCCGTTTGCGGCTCGCTCCCGCCGCAGTCCCGGACGAGATTTGGCTCAAACATCCCGGGCTCAATGGCCATCCCGCCGGCGTCGGATGGGGCAGCGGCCGCGCCGTGGTCGTCAATTGCGAGTGCGAACTGAGCCGCGTAGCGCCGGGCGACATTTTGGTCACCCGCGTTGCCGGCCCAGCGCTCAACCATGTTCTGCCGCGGGTCGGAGGGGTGGTCGCCGAACTGGGCGGATCGACATCCCACCTGGCTTCGCTTGCGCGCGAGCGCGGCATTCCGATGGTACTGGGCGTGCTCGATGCGACCGAGCGTATTCCCGATGGCGCCCAGGTTGCCGTCGACGGGGTCGCCGGTGTCGTGCGCTGGGTGGCGTAATGGCGGCACGTCGTCCACGCATCTTCATCACGCAGCCCGTCGCCAAAAGCGCTGTCGCGCGCCTTCGGCAGGTGGCCGCCGTAAAGATCAATCCGGATGCCAGCCGGATCTTGGCGCGGCGGGCGCTCATTGCCTCCGTCCGGCAATGCGACGTCTTGTTCTGCCTTCTGCATGACCGCATCGATGCCGGCGTGATTGCCGCCAGTCCGCATCTGCGCATGATCGCTTCGCAATCCATCACGCCGTCCAACGTCGACGTCGACGCCGCGACGGCGCGGCATATGCCGGTAACAGTGGTGCCGGCGCTGACCACCGACACCACGGCGGATCTGGCTTTCGGTCTGCTGCTTGCCGTGGCGCGGCGTATCGTCGAAGGCGATCACCTGGTGCGCGCCGGAAAATTTCCCGGCTCACAATCAGGCTACCTACTGGGTCCGATGGTTTGGGGCAAAACCATCGGTTTGATCGGCGGCGGCGGCATGATCGGCAAGGCCGTGGCGCGACGGGCGGCCGGCTTCAACATGCGGGTGCTCTACTGGACGCCGCGCCGCAAACCTGAGCATGAAGAGCGCGAAGCCGGATTGATCTTCACACCGTTCGAGGAGCTGTTGCGGGAATCCGATTTCGTTTCGCTGCATACGCCGCTTAATCCCAACACCCGGCATCAGATCGGCGCTCGGGAAATAAAGCTGATGAAGAAGACGGCTTATCTGATCAATACCGCACGCGGGCCGATTGTCGACGAGGCGGCGCTGATCCGGGCGCTGAGCAAGAAGCAAATCGCCGGTGCCGGACTCGATGTCTTTGAATACGAGCCGAAAGTCGGCAACGAGCTGCGCAAGCTTAAGAACGTGGTGTTGACGCCGCATCTCGGCAGTGCAGTCGGCGAAATCCGCGAGCAGATGGCGCATCTTGTCGCCGACAATATCCTTGCTTTCCTTGCCGGCGACAATCCGCCCAATTGCGTCAACCCGCAGGTGCTCGCGGATAAGTAGCAGGGCGCCGGCGGCAAAAAACCAAAGGGGCAATTCGGCGGATGCGGCAATGAGGGCTAGTGAGGTATCTTCGCGCGGGCTAAGGTATTAGGCGACATCACCCGCCGCTTTGGCGGCAAGCAAAAAGACGAGGACAAGAAATGGGAGTTGCGAATTTCGGCACGGTCGGATTGGACTGGCAGCAGCGCGTCAACTGGGATCGTCTGCGCCGCTATCGCACCGAACGTGCGCGTGAAATGATGAAAAAGCACAATCTCGGCGCGATGCTATGCATGTACGACGAGAACGTGCGTTATCTCACCGGCACCTTGACGCCGGGCTGGAACCGGCTGAAGCCGGGGCTTCGCTACGCCATGTTGTGCGGCGACGGCGCGCCGATCTTGTTCGAGCAGGGCGATATCGGCACGCAAATCGAGCGGCACTCGCCCTGGATTCCGAAGGAGAATGTGCGCCACTCGTTTGCCTGGATAAAAGGCGCCGCCGGGCCGGCTTCGAAACAACAGGTGACGAAGTTCGCCAACGCCGTTGTCGAGGAAATGCGCCGTCACGGCGTGCTCGGTCAAAAGCTCGGCGTCGATTTCATCGACATCAACATGATCGAGATTTTCCGCGACAAGAATATCACCTGGACCGACGGCATGACCGCGATGATGGAGGCGCGTGCGGTCAAAAGTGCCGACGAGCAGGAATGCTTCCGCATTGTCGGCGCGATCGGCGATGCCACGCATTGGGAGTGCATGAAATTTTTGCGCCCCGGCGTCACCGAAAATCAGGTGACCGCGCATCTGATGGAATATCTCTACAACATCCCGGGAATGGAGGATGTCGAGGACGTGATCGTGTCTTCGGGACCGAATACCTGGCCGAACTGGCGCAACTTTTCCGACCGCATCATCCAGCCCGGCGATATCGTGTTCATGGATTTGGCGGCGCTGACCTGGAACGGCTACAAGTCCTGCTACTACCGGACCTACTGCGTCGGCAAGGAACCGACCCAGGAGCAGAAGGAAACCTACGACACCGCGCTCAAGTGGCTTTACGATTCGATCGGCGCGGTAAAAGCCGGCGCCACCACCCGCGACATCGCGCTCAAATGGCCGTCGGCCATGGAGGTGTGGGGCTACGAGGATGAAGATCAGGCGGCCGCCAACCTGTGGGGACACGGGCTCGGCTTGGCGCAGTACGATCCGCCGGTCATCTCCCGCATCTGGTCGCTCGACCATCCGGTCGAGATCAAGGAGGGCATGACGTTTGCGCTGGAGACGCAGCACGGCAAAAAATTCCGCTATGGCGTGCGCATCGAAGAAATGCTCATCGTGCACAAGGATACGATCGAGATCGTTTCCAACTTCCCGGTGAAACAAATCACCGTCGTCGATCCGATCCCCGGATATGGCGAGCATGTGCGTTGACGTGCCGGGTAAGCAATCCGATCGTTAAGGAACGATCGGCGCAAATCGAAAAGTGAAAGATTCGATGTCGCAACGTCCGCTCATCGCGGTGACCGACAGCGTGTTTCCTTCGCTCGATCCGGCGCTTGCCGCGCTCAGCCATCTTCAGCCCGAGATACGGATGGCCAAGGGTACGAACGAGGCGGACATCCTCGCGGTCGCCCGCGAGGCGGACGCCGTGCTCGTCACCTATGCCAAGTTACCGGCTGCCTTGCTGCGCCAGCTTCAACGCTGCAAGGTGATCGGCCGATTTGGGCTTGGTGTCGACAATATCGACCTGCCCGCCGCCTCCGAGCGCGGGATTGTTGTTACCTACGTGCCAGACTATTGCCTGCATGAGGTCTCCGATCATGCCATGGCGCTCATCCTCGCCTTGGCCCGTAAGGTGACCTATGCCAATTCAGTGGTGCAGTCCGGCCGCTGGGAGATGAAGGCGGTGGTGCCGCTGCACCGGTTGAAAGATCAAACTCTGGGGCTTGTCGGATTTGGAAACATTCCGCGGCTGATTGCGCCGAAAGCAAGCGCCTTCGGCCTGAAGGTGCTCGCCCACGATCCCTACGTATCCCAAGCCATCGCCGACGCGCACGGCGTCGAGCTGGTGGGTTTTGAGCAAATCCTCGAACGCGCCGATTTCCTCTCGGTCCACACGCCGCTGACCGCGCAAACGAAAAAGATGTTCAATGCCGCGGTGTTCCGGAAAATGAAGCGGGGCGCGTTCTTCATCAACACGGCACGCGGCCCGTTGGTTGACGAAGCCGACTTGCTGCAGGCGCTTGACTCTGGACTCCTTGGCGGCGCCGCCCTCGACGTCGTCGCCGAGGAGCCGCTCAGCAGCAGCTCGCCGCTGCTCGGGCGGGCGAACGTGATCCTTACGCCGCACACTGCCTTCTATTCGGTCGAGGCGCTTGTCGAGCTGCAAACCAAATGCGCCACCGACGTCGCGCGCGTTCTTGGCGGGGAAGCGCCGGTCTATCCGGTTAAATAGCGAGATGCGTCTGCGCGGCAACGCGGGGCAACAGCAGCGTCATGACGGATTTGCGCACCGAGCCTGTCCAATCGCCAGACGCGATGAGCTTTCTTGACGTATTGGCGCGCATGCGCGCGCTTTTACCGGCGTTTCGCTCGCGCGTTCCAGAAACGATCAAACTGCGGCGGCTTCCAGACGCCACCTGCGACGACATCCGCAAAAGCGGCATGGCGCGCATTTTTCAGCCGGCCCGCTACGGCGGCTGCGAGGCGCCCCTCGAATTGATGATCGATATTGTCATCCCGGTCGGCGCGGCCTGCAGCGCGACGGCCTGGTGTCTCGCGCAGTATTTGATCCACAATTACATGATCGCGCGCTGGCCCAAAGCCGCGCAGGACGCCATCTGGATGACCAAGCCCGATGCGCTAGTATCGGGAATTCTGATCCCGTTGCTGGGAAAGGCAAAGCGCGTCCAGGGCGGCGCGCTGCTCAGCGGCCGCTGGCCGTTTGTCAGCGGCATCAGCGGTGCGGGCTGGTGCGTGCTGTCGGGAATGATGCAGGATGCGGCGGGCGGCGGCGCCGTCGAATTTTATTTCCTCCTCCGGGCGGAGCAGGTGAGCGTGCTGGACACCTGGTACGGCATTGGCCTTAAAGGCAGCTCGAGCCACGACGTGCAGGTTACCGACGCTTTCATCCCCGAAACCATGATCATCTCCGTTGAGGCTCTGCGCGGCGGTGATTTTCCCGGGCGCGCGGCCAATCCGGGAGTGCTGTTTCGCCCGCCGGTGTACATGACCTTCGGCATCCTCCTGACGAGCGCGGTCATCGGCATGGGGCGGGCCATGTTCGACGAATATCTCGCCCAATCGCGCAAGGCGGTTGCGTTGATGTCGGGCAAGGAGGTCGGAACCTATCAGGCCCATCAGATCAAATTGGGCAAAGCGGCCGCCGCTCTCAACATGGCGGAGGCGCTCATGCGCGCCGACGCGCGCGAGATCGATGTTTTGGCCGCCGCCGACCAGCGTCCCGACGACGCCACGCGGTCAAAATATCGCAGCAATGCCGCCTACGCGAGCGGGCTCGTTTACCGGGCGGCGCAGCAGGTTTTCGACTTGGCGGGCGCCCGTGCAGTGTACGCCGACAGCGAGATCGGCCGCATTTTCCTCGACATCATTGTGGCAACCCGCCACGTCACGCAGAACGTCGAGATCAATACCGCCGAGCACGGCCGGGCGCGCGTCGGTCTGCCGCTTACAAATCCTTCGCTTTGAGTTCGTTGAGGGGCAAGCCCGTACGGCGCGTTGCGTGCCCGCGCCATCAAGACAATTCGAAAATGCCTTCGATCTCGACCGCGATGCCAAACGGCAGCGCGGCCATCCCGACCGCAGATCTCGCGTGCTTGCCGCGTTCCTCGCCGAAGATCGAGACGAGGAGGTCGGATGCGCCGTTGGCAACCTGCGGCTGGCCGTGGAAGTCGGGCATTGAATTGACCATGCACAGAAGCTTGGCGACGCGCTTTATCCGCTCGAGACTGCCGACCGTGTGCTTGATGGTGGCCAGCATGTTCAGCATCACCAGCTGGGCCGCTTGCTGACCTTGCGCGACCGTGTAGTCGCGGCCGAGCTTGCCGAGAAATTGCGGCTTGCCGTCCTTGAACGGCCCGTGACCGGCAACAAAAAGCGTGTTGCCGATCGCGACCGCGCCGATGTAGTTTGCCACCGCAGGCGGCAGCGGCGGCAACGCGAGGCCCAGTTCTCGCAGACGCGCCTCGGGGTTCATGATTGCTGACCTCGCTTGTTGGCGGCGAGTTCGGACGTCGGCAAATGGCCGATAGCGGTGTAGCCGCCATCGACCATCAACTGTTGCCCAAACACGAAGTCAGATGCCGGGCTTGACAGGAACACGACGGCGTCGGCGACCTCCGCGGGGTTGCCGAAGCGGCCCGGCGGCAGCTTGTGCATATAGTCCCTGCTGAACTCCTCATCCTCGACGAGTCCGCGCGTCATGTCGGTGACATTGAGCGTGGGTCCCGACCGCGTTGACGTTGATGCCATGTTGGCCCCATTCGGACGTCAGCGCCCGTGTCATCAACAAAAGACCGCCCTTCGCGGCGCAATAGGCGGAGAACAGCGGAAAACCGACTTCCGCCCAGATCGAGGTGATATTGACGATCTTGCCGCCGCCGCCGCGCTTGATGAAGTGCTTGGCCGCGGCTTGCGCCAGGAAGAACGGCGCCTTCAAGTTGGTCGTCAAAGTCTCGTCCCAGTATTCCTCGGAGAACTCTTCCGCCGGCGCGAGCAATTGCACGCCGGCGTTGTTGACGACGATGTGCAGGTCGCCGAAATCCCTGACGACATCATCGACGAGGCCGCGCAGCGCAGCGACGCTGCGCAGGTCGACGGAATAGGCCTTGGCGCGGCGCCCCTTGGCCTTGACCGCTTTGACGGCCTCCTCGAGCGGACCCTGTTTGCGCGCCGCTACCGCGATATCGGCCCCGGCTTCGGCCAGTGCATCAGTGATGGCGCGGCCGATGCCGCGGCCTCCGCCGGTCACAATGGCGACTTTCCCAGAAAGGCTGAACTTGTTCACGGTCACTCCTTTGCATTGCTCAAGCGACGACGACGTCCACTTTGCGCGGCTGCGGGTTAATCAACAGCAGCCCTTCCTCTGAAAGTTTGATGTTACCGATCTCGCCGCAGGCGAAGCAGAACTCGAGCTGCGAAAACGGATTCTTGAGTGGACAGCCGAGCTCGGCAATGGCCGCAAATGCGCGGTTGAACTTCGCCATCACTTGTTCCATCGGATCCTCGGCAAGCAGCCCGCAGATCGGCAGGCCGACGGACGCGAGCACTTGCCCGCCGCGCACCACGACCTTCCCGCCGCCAAGCTTGGCGAGGTGGTTTGCGGCAACGGCCATGTCGGCAGGATTTGTCCCCACGATGACGATGTTTTCGCACACCGCGTTCGCCGTGGAAGCAATCGCGCCGTCCCGCAGCTGAAAGCCCTGCACGAAACCGAGACCGATGCCGGTTCCCTTGCCGAACCGGTCGATCATCGCGAGGAGTAGTACGTCGCGCTCGATGTCCGCCTGCACCTTACCGCCGACAACAGCCAACTGCGCGCGGCGTTCATCCGTTTCGAGACTGCCCTCGGTCACGCCAATCACCCGCACTTCGATGTTTGGCCGGTCTTTCTTGACCGTAAAGGTGAGTTCGTCGGCCGCAACCGGGTGAGGCAGTTTCACGGTTCCGCGGAGGAAGGATGGATATTCCGTCTTCGGCAGCTTAAGCAAAAACTTGCCTTGCTTGAATACTTCAGTCGCCGCCGAAAATGACCGTGTCGATCTTGAAATCGCGCAGGTTCGAAACCAGCACCAGATCGGCAAACCGTCCCGGCGCGACGACGCCAAAATCTCGCTGCGCATAGAAGACTTCGGCGGTATTGATGGTTGCCATTTGCACTGCGCGCACGGGTGCGACGCCTTGCGCGATAGCAACGCGTATGGCGTGGTCGATCGTGCCCTCGGTCATAAGCTTCTCGGGCGAGGCCAGATCGGCGCAGAACGCGAGCCGGCGCGGATCGATGCCGAACTCGGTGTGCGTACGTACGACTTCCGGTACGTCGAAGCACCCGGATCCCTGCCGCATCAACAGCGTCATTCCCGCGCGTGCTTTCGCGTGGCGCGTCGTGCACCTCGACGGACTCGTGGTCGGTGGTAACGCCGACGGCGGCGTAGGCCTGAAGCTGGCGCCAGGTGATGCCCGCTGCATGCCCGGTGATGACTTTGCGCTGCCGCAGGGTTTCGTCGAACAGATCAAGAAATTCCGGAAAATGCTCCACGACAGGAAGGTAAGGCGGCTCCTCGAGGCCGTAGCAACCCTCCCAGCTCAGAATTTGCCCTAGCTCGCCGGCATCGACTCCCGGCGTCGCCGTCAAGCCCAACTCTCGGTTCTGCAGCCACGAGAGTGTCGGCACGAGGAAGATGAGGCGCATCGGCATCCGCTCGAAGGCTTCTTTGAAGAAGCGGACGGCCGGTAGGCCGGCGACGATGCCGGGCCCGTAGAATTCGTCGGCCGTCGCGGTCACGCCGTGGCTGAGGAGTGCCTCGACGTATTCGGTTACGCCGAGATAGCTGTGGTACTGGTGCAGATGCCCTTCAACCAGTCCGGGCGTGATGAAGCGTCCGCGCGCATCGATCGCCCGCGTATTTGGTCCTTTCGTGTAAGCGACGTCGCCGACGGCGGCTATCCGGTCGCCTTTGATCGCCACGTCAGCATCGTAAATCTCGGCTGTCGCGACGTCGACGAGACGCCCTCCCTCGACCACCACGTCGGCCGGCGTTTTACCCATTGCAACATCGATCAGTTCTCGCCTCTTCATAGGGTGCCTCTTTAATTGATGACCAGACAGCGCTCAGCCGAGACAGATGACGCTCGACCTCGCGGTTATTGACATTCCTCTACAGATTAACTCGACCGATGCGGTCCAGCGTAATAGCCAAGATAACGATCGCCCCCATGACCAGCATCTGCGTGTAGGCGTCGATCGCTGTCAGATCCATTCCGTTGGACAGAATGGTAATGAAGAACGCGCCGATGATCGCGGATTTCAGCCCGCCGCGTCCGCCGCTCAAACTAACGCCGCCGATAACTGCCGCGGCGATAGTCTGCAAGGACATCCCGCCGCCCAAATTTGGCGCGCCGGAGGCGGCGCGAGCGGTGAGTATCAAGGCGCCGATGGCGGTCAACACTGCCGAGATCACATAGGCGAGCGCCAGCAGCCGGCGCCGCGGCCAACCTGCCACGACGGCCGCCCGCGGATTGCTGCCAAGCACATAGAATGACCGACCGACGACTGTGTGCTGCAGGAGAATATGAAGGGCGATTCCAACGAGCACGGCATAGATGATGGGCATCGGAATGCCAACCACATGCAGCCTATAGCCGACGACATTGAATTCGTCGGGTATGCCGAACACCGGATGGCCGTTGGACAGTGACGTGCCGATGCCCATGGTGATGTTCATGCTGGCGAGCGTCGCGACAAAAGGATTAACCCGCAGCCAGGCGACGGCAATGCCGTTGAACAGGCCGACCAACAGTCCGAGCAGAAGACCAACCGCGATTCCAGCGAGCGCGGCTAACGCGCCACCCGCACCTTGAGCGCCAAGGAGGCCGGTCATGGTCAGCGCGCTGGCAACGCTGATCATCGAGACGCTGGGGCCCAATGACAAGTCGAGGCCCCGGGTCAGGAGAACGATCATCTGCGCACCGGTCAGCACAAAGAGGAACGAGGCTTGCTGGATGATGTTGATGATGTTCTCGAGCGATAGAACCGTCGGCGCATAGGCGCCAAAGCCGATAAGAAGGATCACCGGCAAAGCCGGCAGCAGCACGCGATGCACGAGACTAACGATCCGTGCCAGTGCGTCGCTGCGCTCTTTGGCGATGGCGACGATGGACTGCGGCATTTCCTCCGCTCGGCTCATCCTCGCTCCTACTCCACCGCCGCCTTGCCGCGACCCAGCGAATCGATGGCAACGGCCGCAACAACGACGAGCCCGAGCACGACGAGTTGTTTCTTGCTGTCAATCCGCAGCAGGTTCAAGGCGTTGGTCAAGGTCGAGAGAAACAACGCGCTCAGCCCCACCATCTCGGCCCGGCCGATGCCGCCGCGCAGGCTGGTCCCGCCGATGACTGCCGCCGCGATGCTCAAGAGCATCAACAGGTCGCCGCCGAGATTTGTTTGGCCGGAGCCCATCTGCGCCGTGATCAAAAGGCCGGTTACGCTCGCCAGCACGGCGCATAAGACGAATGTCAACACCACATAGGCATTGGCCGAAATGCCGGATACGGCCGCGGCCATGGGATTGCCGCCGATCGCGTAGAGATGCATGCCGAGCACCGTCTTGCGCTGCATCACCCAGACCACGGCAATCACGCCGGCGGCGACATAGGCAAGGGCCGGCAAGTCCCACCAGAAGGCGCGGCCGAAATCACGGATGAATTCCTGCGGCATTCCGTAGATCGGTATGCCGCTGGTCATCATCAGGGTGATACCGGAGACGATCGACAAAGTACCGAGCGTTACGATCAATGAAGGAACGCGCAACAGCGTTGTGCATAGCCCGTTGAACAAGCCGACTGCCGCTCCACAGCCAAGGCTGGCGAGAATCCCCAGTGTGATGGCGATGGCGGGATCGAGCCCCGCAGTGGCGGTCGCTTCAGCCATGACCTTAGCGGCGATAACGCTCGCCAGCGCGGCGGTTGCGCCGACCGAAAGATCCATGCCGCCGACGACCATCACCAGCATCTGCCCGCAGGCGATGGTCGCCAGAAACGAAGTGCTGCGGAGAATGTTGAATAGATTGCCGACGCCATAAAAGCGCGGCTCGGCGATGATCATGCCGACGACGAGCACAACGAGCAGGATCGGGATGAGGCCGACGACGCCCAACCTGACGGAGAGCCGCCCGAGGAAAGTCGGAGATGTGGTCGAAGCGAGACTCATTGGTCGGGGTTGGCGCTGCTGTGCAGGAAAAATTGCGTGAGCACGTTCTGTTCGGTGATCTCAGCGTCCTTCAGCTCAGCCACCATGCTGCCGTGATGCATGACATAGACGCGGTTTGACAGATTGAGCACTTCCGGGAGCTCGGAGGATACTAGGACGATGGCGGCGCCGGCCTCGACCAGCGTCTTCATGAATTCGTAGACTTCGACTTTGGCGCCGACATCGATGCCGACCGTCGGCTCGTCGAACAGAAATACGCTGAAATCGCGCGTCAGGCCGCGGGCCAGCATCACCTTCTGCCGGTTGCCGCCGGAGAGTTGCGCCACCGCGCGTTCGGTGTTTGGCGGCCGCACATGCAACCGCTCGATGATTTGCCGTGCGGCCACGCGTTCCCTGCGGCGTCGCAGAAATCCGAGCTTGGAGAAGCCCGGCAATTGCACCGCGACCAGCGAAATATTTTCCCGCACCGGCCGCACCAGCGCCAGGCCCTCGGCGACCCGGTCAGCCGGGAAATAGCAGATGCCGCGACTTAAGCTCAGCGCCGGCGTAATCCGCGCACAGTTTTGCCCGTTGACGGAAACGCTGCCGCGCGTGACCGGTTCAAGACCGTAGATCGCCCGAACCAGTTCCGACTTGCCGCAGCCAACCAGACCGGCGATCCCGGTGATCTCGCCGGCTCGGGCGCAGAAATTGACGTTGCTCACCATCCCGCCGCCGACGCTCAGATCCGCTGTCTGGATCGCCATGGAGCCCGGCTTATGGGTGATGGCCGGAAACAACAACTCGATCTTGCGACCGGTCATCATTTCCAGAAGTTCGCCGTCGCTCACCTTGGCGGCCTCGCGCGAGCCCACGAGCCGGCCGTCGCGCAGCACGGTGATGCGATCGGCGAGTTGTTTGATCTCGCGCATGCGATGCGAAACGTACACGATGCCCACGTTGTCGCGGCGCAGCCGCTCGAGCAGAGCGAACAGACGCTGTGTCTCCCGTTCAGTCAACGAGGCGGTAGGCTCATCGAGAATCAGCAGACGGACTTTGCTCAGCAGCGCCTTGGCAATTTCCACCATCTGCTGGTGCGGTCGCGACAGGTCGCGCACAAGCTTTCGCGGATCGAGCTCGAAGCCAAGCTCGGCCAGCACACGTTCGGCGCGCCGGCGCATTTCCGCAACACGGGAGAATCCGAATCGCGAGATTTCGCGGCCAAGCGAGAGGTTCTGCTCGACGGTGAGATCGGGCACCAGCGAGAACTCTTGGAAAACCGGGCTGATGCCGATTGAACGGGCGTAGTGCGGCGACAGATGGCGGAGTTCCTGACCATCATAGACGAGGCGCCCGCCGTCCGGCGCATAGGTGCCGGCGATCACGTTGATCAGCGTCGATTTGCCGGCGCCGTTCTCGCCGAAGAGAACGTGAATCTCTCCGCGCGCCAAATCGAAGTTCACCCGGTCGAGTGCAAGAACGCCCGGGAAGCGCTTCGATATCTCGATCGCTTCAAGCAGTTTTTGTGGGGCGGTTGCCGCCGCACTTCCTGAGTCGCCCGGCGGCTGTGAAGCCGCCGGTATCTCTGTGTTCAATGCCAGCGCGCCCATGCTGGCGTTCCAAAAACCCGGCGCACTATTGTTTGACCGTGAAGACGGGTTTGAAGTCAGCCGGAGCGAAAGTCAGGCTCAGGTTGATGTGCGGCAGAGTTTCCTTGGTCACCATGTCCGGAATTGGCTTGACGAAGGTCATCATTGGCTTCTTTTCGATCGCGCGGATCGCCTGGTCCACCGCGATCGTGCCATTAATGACGACGTATTGCGTGGCGAAGCCCAGAATGTCGCCACGTTTGGTCATGTCGAGCATGGCTTGGTTTTCGTATTCGGAGATGATGAGCATGTTGCTGCGGCCGGCTTGAGCAACGGCTCCGACAGCCGCTTCGCACGCCACGGCGGCGCCCCAGATGACGTTCATATCCGGATAGGTTTGCAACGCGTCCTGAATGAGCTGCAGTTGCGTCTGTACACCCGTGTCGCCGAACTTTTCGGCCAGGAATTTGACGCTGCTGCCCTTGATCGCCTCTTTGAAGCCGTCATTGAAACCTTCGGGCCAGCCCGCCCCGGCCGGGCCCGGGAACGTCACCACGGACGCCGGCTTGCCCTTGAGGTACTTGACCAGATAATGCCCGCTCACTCCGCCCATGTAGGGGAAGTCGGCATACACTTTGCCGGCGATCTTGGTATGGGTGACCGGGACCGCGATGCTGATCACCGGAATTCCTTTATTCATCGCCTCGATATATTTCTGGCCCATGCCGCCTTCCGAGACGCCGCCGATGATGATCGCGTCCGCATGGCTGGCGAGACAGTCGTCGAACTGTGAGAGCTGCTTGGTCAGATTTTCATAACCTCCGGCTTCGTGCAGGGTCATGTTGACGCCGGCCCGGCGGGCTTCTTCCACGACGCCGTAATCGGCACCGAGCCAGAAGCTGTCCTTAAGATGCGGGAACAGCACGCATATGTTCCACGGCTTTTCCGCCTTCGGCAGCGGCACGTAGTCCGCCGGCACATCCTTTCCGGACGACGCATCAAATACTTTGAGCGGCCACCATTGCGGCAACCTTGTTTCAGCGTTTGCAGGTCCGGCCACGGCCATCGCGGCCAAAGCCGCAGCGGCCAAACACGCTTTTGTCGCAAATTTCATTACTGTCCCCTCCTGTTTTAGACCCTCGATTGCCGAAGCTTGTCGCACGATGGCCGATGAGCCACGGTGCCGAACTTCTAACGCCGTGTGATCGACACTGGCATGTGAGCCGGTCTCGCTCGGTTTTGGCGCGCCGACATTCGCTGTTGGCTGCACCAGACTACACTACGCAATCGCCACGACTGGCGCAACGCAATCGCCATGACTGGCGCAACGCAATTGCTGCGGCTGACGCAACTGCCGCGCGCGGTCTTCTCGCTTCGCCGCAACCACTGGTCCGCATTCCCGGCACGGCGAGGATGAGCAGTGCCGCAACGACAAACGTAGGCGGCGACAACAATGGGAAGGCTGTCCGGTCATGCTCGCTGCGCGCCGCGTCCGAGATCGGTTCGACTTTCGTTCGCCATTTGGTTGAGCTTGCTTTCGCGTCGCGATGGTTCAAAGACTCCGCGCGTCAAATCTGGGTTTGATTGACAAGCTGCGCGCTCTGGTGAAACCGTGAGTTAAGGCGGCTCGTCAGGAGGAGGTGATGGAGCGGTTTGCGCAAGGCGCGTTTCACGTTTCATATGAAAGGCGCGTAGACCTCGACGCGCTTCGCAAGAAGCGAATTGCGCGGGCCGACGAGCAACGCCGGAAAGCCGGCCTGGATGCATTGTTGGTATGGAAAGACGAAAATTGCCGCTATCTAACGGATCTTCGCCCACAATTGATTGCCGGCAAGAGCACATCATTAAACGGAGCGCTTTTGATCGAAGGCGGCGCCCCGATCCTATTCTGTTCGGGTGGAGAACGCGATCGCGTTGATCGCTCAATGCCATGGATCGAAGAAGCCCATACTATCCCTATCGTCGAGGAAAGAGCGCTCGTCGAGGGCATGGTCGACAAGATTTTGGGACCAGTGCTGCGAAATCACCGGCTCAGCGACGGCAAAATCGGAGTTGACGAATTGAATACGGTTTTTATGAAGGCATTGGCGGCTAAATTCCCCAAGCTTGTTGTCGAAGACGGCGACACGCCGATGCAGCAAGCGCGCATGATCAAGCTGCCCGAAGAGATCGCCCTGCTCGAGGAGGCAACGGCAATTGCCGATGCGGTCACCGCGACGGGAGTCGACGCGATTCGCGCGGGAGTTCGGGAATGCGAAATAGCCGCCGAGGCCATGCGAACTCTGTTCCGTCTCGGCGGCGAGTACGCTCATGTCATGACACCGTTTGTCGCCTCCGGCGAGAACATGGCTCCGCCGCACCGTATTTGCAGCGACAAGATCGTGCGTCACGGCGACGTGGTCTTCATCGACATTGGCGCAAACTGGAATGGTTATTTCGGTGATGTTGCGCGCACCGCGATTTGCGGCGAAGCATCACCTGAGCAGAGAAAAATTTTTACGGCGGTGTACGAAGGTCTCAAGGCCGGGATTAACGAAATGCGGCCCGGCCGAACCAATAAGGACGCCGCTGCGGCGGTACGCAATGCGGCCGGCAAGTACGGGTTTGCTGACCGCTTCCTCTCATTGTTCATCGGACACGGCGTTGGCATCGGGGCCAACGAGCCGCCTTACATCGGCGAGACGCTGCCGGGAGCCCCGGTTTATGAATTTCAGCCCGGCATGGTTTTCGCAGTCGAGCCGCTGATCTGGGTTGAAGGCATTCGCGGCGGCGGCGGTGTGCGATTGGAGGAGCAGGTCTTGGTCACCGATACCGGTCCTCATGTCATGTCACGCGCCGCTTTCGATCACCGGCTCATGCTGTAACAGGGCTTGCAGAAGCGGATTACAACGACGCGGCGGGAGAGCATCTATGGCGAAACGGCACGAAGGAAAAACTGCGGTGATTTCAGGCGCGGCGTCTGGAATCGGTCAGGCGTCGGCGGTGCGCTTGGCGGAGGAGGGCGCGCGGATCATCATCGCCGATCGCGCCAGTGCAGAGAAGACACTGCAAATGATCGCTGACGTCGGTGGCAAGGCCATCGCCGTTCGCTGCGACGTGACCGATCCCAAGAGTATCGCCACCTTGAAGGAAGCTGTCGAGAAAGACGGTGGCCGCTGTGACATTCTGGTCAACAACGCCGGCATCTATCCGATGCAAACCTTCGACGAAATCACCTTCGAAGACTGGCGTCGTGTTTTATCCCTCAACCTCGACTCTATCTTTCTGATGACCAAAGCCTTCGCCGGTGGAATGCGACAGCGGCGGTGGGGACGGATCGTCAACATAGCGTCCGATACGGTCAATCTGGTGTTGACCGGATTTACGCATTACATCGCCAGCAAGGCCGGCGTCATCGGTTTTACCCGAGCACTGGCCACCGAGTTCGGCGAAGACGGCGTCACGGTGAACGCGATCGCGCCCGGAATGACGCGAACCCCCGGCACTGAAGCGCGCAAACAAGTTCCCGGAGGAATGTCCCAGGAAGAATTCTTTGTGGTGTACGCAAATATGCAAGCGATCAAGCGAGTTCAAACCGTGTCCGATCTTGTTGGGGTCGTTTCGTTTTTGGCGAGCGACGACGCGGTGTTCGTGACCGCGCAGACGATATACGTGGATGGCGGTCTGGTGCGCTCATGATATGAACAGGCTTGCGAATTGCCAAAAGGACTCTCCACCGCACGGTGCTACCCGGTTTTCCGCCGCAGGTTCTTAAGGCGCATCGCCATGAGGTTCACCGCCGCGTTGAGATGAAGAGAGTCTTCCGATAAATTAGGTTCAATGGTTTCCCCCGACATTGTTGTCGTTGGCGGCGGCTCCGCAGGTGCCGTGGTCGCGGCGAGGCTATCGGAAGACCGCTCACGGCGTGTTCTCCTCATCGAGGCTGGACCGGACACGCCGCCGAACTCGGTTCCTGAAGACATTCAGAACACCTTCCCGGCATCATATTTCAATCGGAATTACTTCTGGCCGGGCGTGGCCGCGAGCTTGCGCCAGCATGAAGAGCCGGTGCCGTTTCCGCAGCCGCGCGTCATGGGCGGCGGCTCGAGCCTCGGCGGCATGATCGCGTTGCGCGGCTTGCCCAATGATTACGACGAATGGACGCAGATGGGTGCGCGCGGCTGGAGCTGGAGCGACGTCCTGCCCGTCTTCCAGGCGATGACTCGCGACCTCGATGCATCTGCGGCAAACGGCAACGGGCGTGGACCAAATATCGTACATCGAATACCGCGCGACCGCTGGCCGCTTTATATCCGCCGCCTTGAGCAAGCCATCTCCGCTCAAGGACAAGCGGTGCATGCGGATATCTATGACACCGCGGAAGACGGCTTTTTCGCCATCCCGCTCAATCACGACGACAGCCGGGCCACCAGCGCGCGCTGTTATCTCACCGCTGAAGTCCGAGCGCGGCCAAACCTGACCATCATGGCGGATACCCGGGCGCTACGTATCGTCTTCAGCGGCGGCCGCGCGACCGGAGTCCAGGCCGCACGTGATCGCGAGCTGATGACCATAACGGCTGACGAGATCGTCGTCTGCGCCGGCGCAGTGCATTCGCCCACTTTGCTGCTGCGATCCGGAATTGGTCCCGCCGACGAGTTGCGCAAGCTCGGGCTTGGCGTCGTCGCCGATCGGCCTGGCGTCGGTCGAAATTATCAGAACCATACCCAACTCCATTTTGCCGCGGCGCTTGGAGCTCAGTCACGATTGCCGCCAGACGCGCAGCATTACATCATGGCGGGCCTGCGGTTCTCTTCCGGCGTCGAAGGATGCGGCCCCGGCGACTTGTTTCATTACTATACCGGGCGCATCAGCCAGCGGCCGTTTGGCCGGCGGATGGCGTTGATAGCGGCTGCGCTTTACGCGCCTTTTTCGCGCGGCGCCATCAGGTTGCAGTCCGCCAATCCCGACCAGCCGCCGCTCATCGAGCAGGGTCTTCTTTCCGATCCGCGTGACGCCCAGCGCATGGTGATCGCCGCGCGGCGCGCCTTGGATCTCCTTTTGTCTCCGCAGGTCCGCGAGTGCTTTGCGGAGATTTATCTGATGCCGAGGCGCGCACCGTTGGCCTTGATCAACGGCTCCGGATTATCGGGGCTGGCAAAGTCGATTGGCGCGACGGCGGTGCTCGGCGCACCGGAGCCGTTGCGCCGCGCTGTGATCGGTCGCGCGATCAGGCCGGGGCGGGTCGTTGCCAAGGGGACGGCAACTTATCCTCTTTCCGATGATGACATCCTCAATGCGACCGGGGCGATGTTTCACCCGAGTTCGACATGTGCGATAGGCGCGCCCGAGAACGCAATGGCCGTGGTCGATCCATATTGCCGGGTCTATGCTGTGGAAGGTTTGCGCATTGCCGATGCCTCGGTGATGCCGCGCGTTGTGAGTGCCAACACCAATTTTCCGAGCATCATGATTGGCGAACGTGTCGCGGAATTCGTGCGCTCGGCGGCAACCTGAGCGGCCGGGCCAAGTTACCGCAATGCCTGAGTTCGCAAGGCCGGCGACAGCAATGCGTGTGGTTCGTCATCCGCCCGCATTCGCGCTTGCGGCCATGCTCGTCTACCTATTCGGCGTGCTGCCGATCCTGGCGATGCACCGCTTCGATCCTTCGGTTTTCATCGTCGCCGGGGATCGTTACGTCGAGGCCGCGAAATTAAGTTCGCCGATCATCGTCCGGCCGAATTCCGACGGCTATGACGGACAGTTCTATTACCGCATGGCGCTGGCGCTGTTTGACTTCAACACGCCGGCGTTCGGCGTGCGCTTCGACAACCCGGCCTGGCGTACGCAACGCCTCGTCTATCCGCTGCTCGCCTGGGCTGCCGCGCTCGGCCGTGCCGAACTGGTGCCGTTGAGCCTGTTCCTGGTGAATCTCGTCGGCATCGGCGCCATTGCTCTTTTCGCGGTGCGGCTGACTGCGCTGCTTAAGCTTCCTCCGCTCACGCCACTCGCCGTGCTCCTCTGGCCCGGCTTTATTATTTCGCTCACCCACGACACCACGGAAATCATCGCCTGCGCGCTGCTTCTCGCAGCGCTCGATGCGTGCCTGCGCGGCCGCATCGCGGCATACGCCGCGCTCGCCGCGCTGGCAACGCTCGCGCGCGAGACCAGCATCGTCTTTTTCTTCGGCGTTTTCTGCTTCGAAGCGATCAAGGCTATTCGCTCGGCCGCTTGGCAGCAGTTGCGGCCACGCTTGGTCCTCACCGGGTTGGCGCTCGCGCCATTTCCGATCTGGCGGCAGATGCAATTTGTTCTCTGGGCGCGATCGCCGCTGACCGACGCGGCCAGAGATAATATGAGCTGGCCGTTCGCCGGCGTCCTGCATTCGATCGCCGGCGCTATTTCGGGTGAAAGTTTCGGCGGCGGCCATCTGGCGCTGCGCGCCTATGCACTTGCGGCTTTGGCGCTGCTGGCGATTTTTTGCGCCACGGTCGCGCTTCGCCTGAAAGCCGCGTTCCGCACGCCGGTCCTTGCGCCGCTTGCGGCCGGGTGGCTCCCGCTCGCCGCGCTGATGGCGATATTGACGACTCCTTGGGTGCAAACGGCATTTCTGCGCGCGTTCAGCGAATGTTTTGTCGTTGGCTGCCTGATGATCGCGGCGCGCCCGCCGCCGCCATGGTTTGGCCGGGCGCTGATCGTCGCTGGCGCCATAGCTGCGGCCGGCTCCTGGGCCATATGCGTCAAGACCCTGCGGTTTTAGCCCGCGTCTGATTGCAGAGGGCCGTACTTGCCGCTTATTTTGCCGCCTGGCAGGCAAACACGCCGATGGGAGGGACTTAAATGAAACCAAGCCTTCGCCCGGGACTTTCGAAGGTCAAACGCTTTACCGTCGACCGCGACCGCACCATCAGCTTCATGGGCGAGGAGGGCCGCGTCTATGCGACGCCGAGCCTGACGCGCGACATCGAGCACGCTTGCCGCGACCTCCTGCTCGAACATTTGGACCCGGGAGAGGATTCGGTCGGCGCCGAGATCGCGGTGCGCCATCTGGCGCCGACGCTTCCCGACATGGCGGTCGAGATCACTGCAACGGTGAAATCGGTGGAGGGGCGGCGGGTCACTTTCGATGTGGAGGCGAAGGACGAGATCGAACCGATCGGCTCCAGCACGCACACGCGCTTCGTTGTCGATGTCGCGAAAACCCACGAGCGGCTGAAAGCGAAAGCGGCAAAGCGCGCCGCCCGCTGAGAACGCCGGGAAAAGATAAAGAAAGCCGCCGGAGGGATTTAAAACCGTGATGTTCGATCGCGAAATCGAGACCATGAAGCGGCCGGCGCTCGCCGCGCTGCAGGAAAAGCGCCTGAAGAAGACGCTGTCCCGCGCTTATGCCAAGGTGGCGCATTATCAAACGTCATTCGCCGCCGCCGGCGTCGAGCCGGAGGATCTCAAGGCGCTTGCCGATATCGCCAAATTTCCGTTCACGCAGAAAACGGACCTGCGCGACAATTATCCGTTCGGGATGTTCGCCGTGCCGCGCGACAAGCTGTTGCGCGCGCACGCCTCGTCGGGAACGACCGGAAAGCCGACCGTGGTCGGTTACAGCAAAGCCGATCTCGATCTGTGGTCGGATTTGATGGCGCGCTCGCTCGCCTGCGCCGGCGCCAAGCCCGGCGACATTGTGCACAATGCCTACGGCTACGGCCTGTTCACCGGCGGGCTCGGCGCGCATTACGGTGCCGAGCGTTTGGGTTGTCTGGTGGTGCCGGTCTCCGGCGGCGCCACCGAGCGGCAAGTGACGCTGCTTGCCGATTTCGGCGCCGACGTCTTGTGCGCGACGCCGTCCTACGCGCTCAATATCGCCGAAGTTGCCGCCGCCATGGGTGTCGATGTGCGGCGCCTGCCGCTCCGCCTCGGCGTCTTCGGCGCCGAGCCGTGGAGCGAAGCCACGCGGGCCGCATTGCAGGAACGGCTCGGCATTGCCGCCACCGACATTTACGGCCTGTCGGAGATTTTGGGTCCGGGGGTCGCCATGGAATGCGGCGAGGCGCAAGCCGGCCTGCACGGCTGGGAAGATCATTTTCTCTTCGAAATCATCGATCCCGAAACCTTGCAGCCGTTGCCGATGGGCGCAACCGGCGAGCTCGTCATCACGACCTTGACCAAAGAAGCGCTGCCGATGATCCGCTACCGCACGCGGGACATCACCCGCCTCGATGATACGCCTTGCGTCTGCGGCCGCACCCATGTGCGCATCATGCGCGTCACCGGGCGCGACGACGACATGCTGATCATCCGCGGCGTCAATGTTTTTCCCTCGCAGGTGGAGGCGGTTCTGGTCGGATTCCCCGGGCTTGCGCCGCACTATCAGATCGTGCTCCGCCGCGAAGGCGCGCTCGACGCCGTGACCGTCGACGTCGAGCTTGCGCCCGAAGCGTCGCAGGCCAATGCCGATCGCGCGCAAATGGCCAACAAGGTCAGCGGCCACCTCAAATCCAGCATCGGCCTGAGCTGCAATGTCGCCGTCAAATCGCCCGGCGAGGTGCCGCGTTCGCAGGGCAAGGCGGTGCGCGTGCGCGACGAGCGGAAGATGTAGCGCCTATAAGCGCGTTGCGGCAATATCGCTTTCCCGCAGCCAGCCTTTCTCGTCCCCATGAATCGCCCCGATTATCGTCCGTTCGTGCCTGCGCCCGGCCAAACCAACATTGCCGGTGAAACGCCGCGCGCCCATACGCAGGCGCGCCTGCAAAACCCGCGCGCGAAAGAATTATTCGGCACGTGGGCGAAGCTCGCCGCCGAGCCGTTCCAAGGAATAACGATCGACGGCAACGTTCGCCCCGGCCTGTTTGCGCTGCAAGCGCAGGACGCGCCGACGCCGGCGATGATCGAGGCTGTCCGCCACCTGCTGGCGGGCCTTTCGGGCGCGCAGCGCCAGGCGATGTGCTTCCCGGTCGAACTCGGAACTGTGGCGGCATTGGCAGAACACCGAGCTCTACGTCGAGCATCACGGCTTGCGCCTCGATGAGGTCGGCGACTCGACCAAGCACGCGGTCATGAACGTGCTGCGCGCGACGCTGAGCGGCAAAGGCTACCAGGTTACCCGCGATGTCATGCGGCTTAATCAATTTCTCGGCGATCTCGTCGGCGGACCGGCCGTGCTGGGCGAGTGGGCCTTTATCTTTTGCCTGTTCGGCACGCCTGCGGAGTCCGAGCCGTGGGGATGGCAGCTGTTCGGCCATCACTTGTGCCTGAATTGCTTTGTGCTTGGCCGCCAGATGGTGCTCACGCCCTGCTTCTTCGGCGCCGAGCCGAACTATGCGGATCAAGGTCGGTTTGCCGGCACGCGCCTGTTCGAAGACGAGGAACGCGCCGGCCTGGCCTTGATGCGCTCATTGTCGCCCGAGCAGCAGCGCCGCGCCATTGTCGCGCATTCCATGATGGGCGGCGATCTGCCGGCCGGCCGGCGCCATTTCGCCGATAACCTGCATCTCGGCGGCGCCTATCAGGACAACCGCATCGTGCCGTATGAAGGCTTGCTCGCTTCCAACCTGTCGGCGGGGCAAAAGCGCGATTTGCTCGACCTGATCGCCGCCTATGTGGCGCCGCTGCCGGAGGGCCCGCGCGCCGCGCGGCTTGCCGAAGTCGAACGCCATCTGGCGGAGACGCATTTTTGCTGGATCGGCGGCTTTGCGGAGCAAAGCCCTTTTTATTACCGCATTCAAAGCCCGGTGATCTTCATCGAGTTCGATCACCACACCGGCGTTTTTCTCACCAACGCCGAGCCGGCGAAGTTTCACGTGCACACCATTGTGCGCACGCCGAACGGCAACGATTACGGGATTGATCTTTTACGCCTGCACTATCGGCGCGCCCCGCATCATCGCCACGAGTGAAACGCGTGCGGCGAACGCCGTTAATTCGCGGGCGGCGATTTGTGGCGCGCCAGCACCCAATCGCGCAGCACGTGGCGGCGAATCTTGCCGGTGCCGGTCATGGGAAACTCCTCGAAACGTTCGATGGTCTCCGGCAATTTGTAATCGGCGATCTGGCCCTTGAGAAAACCGACTGCCTCGTCGAGTGACAGATCGCGCCCCGGCTTAGGGATGACGCAGAGACAATTGCGCTCGCCGAGGCGAACGTCGGGCAGTCCGACCATCGCCGCATGCAGCACGTTCGGATGGGTATAGAGAATCTCCTCGACCTCGCGCGGGAAGAATTTTTTGCCGCCGCGATTGATGATCTCCTTGCTGCGCCCGGATAATTGCACGTTGCCCGCGGCATCGACGATGCGCCCGAGATCGCCGGTGCGGAACCAGCCGTCGGCGGTGAAGGAGGCGGCGTTGGCCGCCGCGTTGTTGTGATAGCCGAGATGTACCGAGGGGCCGCGCGCGGCGACCTCGCCGACTTCGCCGCGCGGCACGTCGTCGCCCTCGGGGTCGAGAATGCGTAGCTCCATGTCGCCGACCACGCGGCCGATCGTGCCGTTGACCTTCGCCGGATCGTCGGTGAAGCGCGTGTAGGTGTGAAATCCGGTTTCCAGCATGCCATAGAGCTCGATGAGGTGACCCTTGGCGCGTGTCTGATAGGCGCGAATGGTCTCGATTGCGGCGGAAGCTCCGCCGGTGATGACGACGCGCAGCGAGGACAGGTCGAAGCGGTCGAGCTCGGGATCGGCGAGCATGGAGACGATGGCCGCCGGCGCCGTCGAAATGTAAGTCACCCGCTCGCGCTCGATCGCCTCCAGCGCCGCCCGCGCTGAAAACCGTTCCATCAGCACCGCGCGCGCTCCCGCCATGATGGTTTGCATCAAGCAGATGTAACCCCAGTTCAATCCGACCGGCAGATAGACCAGGAGCACGTCCTCCTCGGTCACCGCCATGTCGCGATTGAGGAGCCAGGGCGCGTAGATGGTGGTGTTAAAGCTATGGAGCACACATTTCGGGTCGCCGGTCGTGCCCGACGTGAACGCCATGCGGCAGACCTCGTTCGGGTCCATGCGCACGCGGTGCTCGGCGGCAAGCGGCGGGGTGGAGTGCAGATCCTCAAGGCTGTGCACGCCCTCGACCGCCTTGCCGGCGACGATGAGATGCGCCAGCCCCGGCACCGAATCGCGCAGGCTCTTGGCCATACTCAGGTAATCGAAGCCGCGAAATTCGCGGGCAAAAACGTAAGCGCGGCTGCCGGAGAATTTGAGAATGTAGTCGAGCTCGCGCGCGCGAAAGTCCGGATTGACCTTGTTGGCGATGGCGCCGATCAATTCGAGCGCGAAAAACGCGACCGCGAATTCGATGCGGTTCGGCAGCTGTACGGTGACGACGTCGCCGCGCTTGATGCCGATGCGGCGATAAAATTCGGCGCAGCGGAGGATCTCATCCTTCAGCGCGCCAAAGCTGATCCGGCGCGCGTCGTCGGCGAAGACTTCGCGCTGCGGATGCGCCGCGGCCGCCGTTTCGACATAGTCGAAAAACGTCTTGTTGGTCCACGCTTCCGACGCTGCATAACGGCGGGCGAGTTCGGGCTTGATCATATTGACGTAAGTCATCGCAGTTCCATCAGCGCAGGCCGCGGAATAAGCCGCCGTCCACTTGGATGGCGGCGCCGGTAATGTAGTTGCCGCGCGGCGAGACCAGGAATGCCACCAGGCCGGCAATATCCTCTACGCTGCCGATGCGCCGCATCGGCACCTCGTCGATCAACTTGGCGCGCATCTGACTTGCATCCTCGCCGCCGGCGGCGAACACCTTCTGCAGGCGTTCGGTCTCGATGTAGCCGGGGCAGATGGTGTTGACATTGATTCTGCTGGTGGCGAGCTCGAGCGACAGCGTCTTGGCGTAGCCGATGACGGCGTCCCAGGTGGCGACGGAAAGTCCGAAACCGGCAATCGGCTGAATCGCCGAGATCGCGGTGATGTTGAGCACGCTGCCGCCGCCACGGGCCTTCATCTGCGGCACCGCCGCCCGGCACATGCGCACCACGTACATCAGGTTGCGCTCTACGGCCTGCTGCCAGGCGCCGTCATCGAAGGCGAGCAAATCGCCAAGCGGTGGCGCGCCGTCGTTGTTGACCAGAATATCGAGGCCGCCGTAGTGCGCGACGGTCTTGGCCACCACGGCTTCGCAGTCGGCGGCGAGACGGCAATCGGCAGGCAGCGCCAGCACCGCCGTGCCGGTCTCCGCCTCAATCTTCTCCGCGGCTTGGCGCAAGAGTTTCTCGCGACGCGCAGTAATGACGATTTTTGCGCCCTCGGCGGCGAGCGCCCGGGCAATGCCGTAGCCGATCCCTTGGCTCGCGCCGCCAACGATCGCAATCCGGTCTTTGAGTTTCAGGTCCACGGTCAGTGCAAGCTCTGAAAGAACGCCTCGGCGTTACGATGGAAGATCTTCTCGAGCAGATCAGGCGCGTAACCTTCGGCCCGCCAGTCCTTTATCAGCCGCTCGTAACCGAACAGCGGATAGTCGCCGCCGAACATCACCCGATCCTTCAGCCGACGCGAGATGTCGTGCTTCAGATCCGCCGCGTGATATTTCGGCGACCAGCCGTGCAACTCATACCAAATATTGCGCTTGTGCATCAGCACGGCAATTGTCTCGGTTTGCCAGGGCCATCCCGGCCGCGCCGCGACAATGCGCAATTCCGGATAATGCGCGGCAACCCAGTCGAGATGGCGCGGATGGCAATGATCCAGAACAACGCCGCCGCCTCCGGGCAGCCCGGCGCCCAGGCCCGTGGTGCCGACGAAAATAAGCACCGGAATGCCGGCCTCGATGCACAATTTGTAGAACGGATCGTATGACGGATCGCTGGCCGGCGGCGATTTCGAGGCCGACACCGCAAAGCCGACAAAGCCGACGCGATGCTCGATGCAGCGGCGCAATTCTTTGACGCCGGCCGCCCCCATCGACGGATCGATGTGAAACCAGTGGCCCAAGATGACGTCGCGATGCGCGCGTTCGGTGGCGAAGGAATAGTCGTGCAGCGATTGCATCTCTTCGAGCGGCAGAAATTTCGAGAACCCGAGATCGAGGATGACGCGGACATCGTTTTTGCGGAAATACTGCGCCATCTCGTCCTCGGTCTTGTAGTCCGGGTCCGAGTGCCAGGTCGCCCGCTGCTGGGCGAGCTCTTCCGGCGTTTGCAAGACATAGCCGCGCTTGGTGCCCCAGTGCGAATGCATATCAATGATTTTCATTTTCAAGCGGCTCCAAGATAGGACGTGCGAAGGCGATCGTCGGCCAAGAGCTCTTGCGCTTGCCCGGAGAGCGCGATGCGTCCAGCCTCCAATACATATCCGTAATCGGCGAGCTTGAGGATGCGGCGGACGTTCTGCTCGGCAATCAATACCGGAATGCCCTCGAGGTTGATCCGGCGAACAGCGTCGAGGATGATGCCGAAGGCGCGCGGCGAGAGCCCGAGCGAGGGCTCGTCGAGCAGGAGGTAGCGCGGGGACGACATCAGCGCCCGCGCCAACGCCAGCATCTGCTGCTCGCCGCCGGACAGGAGCGCGGCGAACTGCCCGGCGCGTTCGCGGAGGATGGGAAACAAGGATTCGACCAGCGACAATTGCCGGCTCCAAGCGGCGTGTCCGCCGGCGGTATAGGCGCCCATTTCCAAATTCTCGCGCACGGTCATGTCGGCAAACAAGAGGCGGCCTTGCGGCACCAGGACCAGACCCCGGCGCACCAGCGCTTCCGGCGCTTGCCGGGTGACGTTCTGCCCGCCGATGCTGATGGCGCCGGAATAGACGGTCGCCAGCCCGGCGATGGCGCGCATCAGCGTGGTTTTGCCGGCGCCGTTGGCGCCGAGAAGCGCCACGATCTTGCCGGCGGGAACGCGGAGCGAGACGCCGTGGAGAACGCGAAGGCGGCCATAACCGGCGGCGAGATTGCTCACTTCAAGCATGCTCGTCATCCTCGCCAAGATACGCCTCGATCACCGCATGGTTGTTGCGAATGTCGGCAGGCGACCCCTCGGCTAAAATTTCGCCCTGGTGCATGACGGTGATGCGCGATGCAAGCCGCATCATCACCCGCATGTTGTGCTCGACCACGAGGAGCGTGATGCGCCGCCGCTCCGCCAAATCGCGCAGCATGCCGACCGCGGCGTCGGCTTCGGTTTCGCTCATGCCCGATATCGGCTCGTCAAGGAGGAGCAATCGCGGCTGCACGGCGAGCGCGCGTGCCAGGTCAACCCGCTTTTGGATGCCGAAGGGCAGGTCGCCGACCGGCACGAAGGCGAGCGGCGCCAAATCGAACGCTTCCAGCAGCGACAGCGCTTCGCGCCGCGTCTCGTTCTCGACGCGCTGCGCGCGGCCCCATCCGGCAATCGCCGCGGCAATACCGTAGACGTGGTGGCGATAAAGGCCGGAGAGGACGTTGTCGAGCACGGTGGCTTCGCGGAACAGCTCGACGTGCTGGAACGTGCGTCCGATGCCGCGCGCGGCGATGACGTCGGGAGCAAGCATGGTGATTGTTTGCTCGCCGAAGGCGATGGCGCCGCTGTCGGGCCGCACGATGCCGGTAATGGAATTGATCAACGACGTCTTGCCGGCGCCATTCGGTCCGATCAATCCACGGATTTCGCCTTGTTCGACGTTCATAGTCACGCCGCGCACCGCGGCGAGCCCACCGAAGCTGACAAAGACGCTATCGAGGTCAAGCAAACTCATGGCAGCGGCGCCTTGCGCTCGTTACGGCCGAACAGCGCGGCGGCAAGCCCGACGAGGCCCTTTGGCGCGAGCAAAAGCGTGGCGAGCAAAATAGCCCCGTAGGCGACGTCGCTGTACTCGTTCGCGCCGCGCAGCGCCTCCGGCAGCAGCGTCAAGATCAGGGCGCCGACAATCGAACCCAGCACCGAGCCAAGGCCGCCGACGACAATGAAGGTGATCTGGCGCAGCGAAGCGGAAATGTCGAACTCGGTGGGATCGATAAAGCCGACCACGGCCGTGAACAGCCCGCCGGCGAGCCCGGCAAACGCCGCCGCGATGGCAAAGGCGAGGAGCTTGGTGCGGCCCGGCGAAATCGCCAGCGATTGCGCCACAATGACGCTTTGCCGCACAGCATTGAACGCACGGCCGTAGCGCGAACGCTGGATGTTCCAGCCCGCGCAGATGGCAAGCGCGGTTATCCCGAGGACGAAATAATAGAGTCCCGTGGCCTTGAGCGGCCAGCCGGCAAGTTCGGGCGGCGAAAGTTTCAGGCCGCGAACGCCGCCGGTCAGGTTGGGAAATTCCTCAATGGCGATGGAAACGACTTCGAGGAAACCAAGCGTCACCAGAGCAAGGTAAAGGCCGGACAGCCGCCGCGCCGGGTAGCTTAAGCTCGCGCCGAGAAGCGTTGTCAGCAGAACGCCTGCGGGCAGTGCGACGGCGTAAGTTAGACCAAGCCCCGTGGTCAACAGCGCGGTGCCGTAGGCGCCGATGGCGATCAGCGAGGCGTGGCACAATGAAATCTGACCGCAATTGCCGGTGAGAAGATTAAGCCCGATGGCGGCGACGACGTTGATCAGAATAAGCTCCGCCAGATAAATCTGATAAGAGCCGGCTAAGAATGGCAGCGCCAACGCCAGCAACGCCGGGATCGCAATCAGAGCGGCGTGAACGCGCATCGCCAGCTAGTGTCCCGATTCTGAAGTTCGTATCATTGTGCGGCACTCTCGTTTGCGAGCTTCAGAATTGAAAGGACACTAGCAAATTATCCTTCTGGTGTGGCTTTGGTTCAGAAGTCCGCATGACGCGTTCGCGGCGAGGATGATGCGGACATCTGAACCGCCACACTAGACGCGCACGAGCGTCGTTCCCCAAAGCCCTTGCGGCCGGACAAGGAGGAAGGCGATCAAAATGCCGAAGGGAACGATTTCTTTGAGGGCAGCGCCGAATAGCGCGCCGGCATAGGTCTCGAGTACGCCAAGCATCAGGCCGCCGAATACCGCGCCGCCGAGGCTGCCAAAGCCGCCGATGACCGCCGCAACCAGCGCCTTCACGATCAAATGGCCAAGCTCCGGATTAATGCCGATGACGGGCGCCAGCAGCAATCCGGCCAGCGCCCCCAACGCCGCGGCCAATGCCCAGGCCGAACCGAAAACGGTGCCAACGCGGATACCCATCAGCCGCGCGCCGGTCTGGTTCACTGCCGCCGCCCGCATGGCTTTGCCGAGCTTGGTGCGCTGGAAGAATAACACGAGCAGGCACACCAGCGCGGCGGTAGCGCCGATCATCACCAGATAAGACGGATTGACGCGCAGCGGTCCGATCGCCAGCGCCGGTCCGGCATAGGGCGCGGGCAGAAAGAAATTGTTGTCCTGCCAGTGAATGCGGATCAGCGCGCGGATGATCAGGCCGATGGCAAAAGTAGCGATGACCAAAGTAAATTCCGGCGCGCCGACGATCGGGCGAATGAAAAGGCGCTCGAGTGCAAGTCCGAACAATGCGGCGATAAGAAGCGTCGCCGGCACCATGGCCGCATAAGGCAAGCCATAAGACGTCAGCACAAGCCCGATATAGGCGCCGAGCGTGACCAGCTCGCCTTGCGCGAAATTCAGCACGCGGCTCGCTTTGTATGGGATCGCAAGCGCCAGCGCGATGATGGCGTAGATGCTGCCGACGCTCAGTCCCGACAGGGCAAGCTGCAATCCAATGCGCCAGGTCATGTGCGCCGGCTCATGCGCGATATTGCCCGTTGGCCGCCAGTGCAAGCGGCCCTGTCAGCGTGGCGTTTTACGTCAATGATAGCGCTCGAGAATATCGCTCGGCCGTTTGCTTTCCCACGGCACCTGCACCCATTCGCCATTCTTCACCTGCATGGGCTGCAGGCGGAGATTGCCGATGTGATGCACCTTGGAAAAGCTGCGCGGGCTGGCGATCGGACCTACCCGATAGTCGTGAAGATTTTCCAGCGCGTCGATGAGGCTGGCGGTTGTGAGATCCTTTCCGGCGTTACGCATCGCCGTGGCGAGGACGTACATATCGGAATAGGAGAGGACGTCGAAAATGTTCGGCCGGTTGGGCGGTAGGTTCGGATACTCGGCGGACCATTTGGCGCGCCAGGCTTTCATGGCCGGATCGCTCGAATTCGGTAAAAGAGGAATGAGTGCGAAACCGCTCACTCCCTCGGCCGCCGGGCCCGCCGCTTTTAAGAAGCCCTGATCGACCATCGTCGTGCCGACGAAGAAAGGTTGATTGAGGCCGAGTTCTTTCGCTTGGCGCAAAGCAATAGCCGCCTCGGCGGGATTGCCGAAAAAGGCGATGACTTGCGGGTCGGCCTGTTGCAGCGCCAAGAGCTGCGGCGTGAAATCCTTGTCGCCGATGTTGAACTCGACGCGCTTGACCGGCGCAATCCCGTACCATTTCTGCAAGTGCTTGGTCAGCGCATCGCCTTCGTTCTTCGGATATTCCTCGCGGCCGCTGATGATACCGATCTTCTGCGCCTTGAGCCCGTCGACGATGTATTCGGCGTAAAGCTCGCCGTAACGCGGCACTTCGGTGGTGCCGCCGCGAAACAGGTTCTTGGCGAACGGCCAGGTCACGGCGGGCGCAGACGCGAACGACACGTACATCACCAGGCCTTTCTCTTTCACGTAGTCGATCGTGCCGATGGTGCCGTTGCTGCCGGCGACGTTGAACAAGGCGAAAACCTTGTCGTCGTCGACAAGCTTCTTCACCGCGGCGAGCGCCTTGGCGGGAGAGTGACCGTCGTCCTCGAACAGCATGATCAGCTTGCGGCCGTTGATGCCGCCGGCCGCGTTGATCTCCTTGATGGCGAGGTTGGCGCCGTCGCGGCCGGCAAGCCCGATATAGGCGGCCGGGCCGGTGATCGGTCCAAACGCGCCAAGGGTAATCGAATCCGGCGTCACGCCTTGCTCGGCGGCATTCGCCGCGAAGGGCGCCGCGATGAGCGCGACACAAACTGCAAATGCCAGGGAAAACCGGTTTCCGGCGAACATGCGTTTCCTCCCCATCCGCTTGTTGACCGCGGATATTTCAAAAAGCTGAATGGCCAGTCTATTGATGGGCGCGGGCGGCCGTAAAGGGCCTCTGCCCGCGCCTTCCGTCGCATGGCGCCGCAAATAGGGCCGTACGTCGGGACGCGCGGGGCAAATGCCCAACCCGGCTTGCGGCTTTTTGTGCGCTCTTTGCGTGTCCTGTTGCGGCAATGGTTTTTTGCTGCTTAGAAACCGCCGAGGATCAAGGTCAAGAGGCGCCGAGGCGCGCGCAAGAAATTTTTGGGAGGCACTGAAAATGTATCGCGGTACCAAAGACGTTCTGCTGCCAACGACAATCACCGGGTCGCTGCCGCGGCCGAGCTGGTACACCGAAAACCTCGGCACCCGCATGTTTCTCGACGCCATGGTGAGCCGCCGCTATCGCGAACAATATATCGATGCGCTCTGCTGTTACTTGCGAGACCAGGAACTCGCTGGGCTCGATATTCTGACCGACGGCGATTGCCGCTTCGACGACGATGTCGGCGGGCAGAGCTGGACCAGCTATCCGCCGCATCACATGAGCGGCTACGAGCGCGGCGATCCGCGGCCGACACCGGCCGGTCGCGGCGGACTATGGTTTCCGCGCGGTCACATCCTCCATGACTATCTGGAATCGCGCGTCATGCCGGTCATCATCGGACCGGTCGGCCGTGGCGATCTGCAATACACCGCGCTGTGGAAAGCGGCGCAGCGGCTGACCGCGCGGCCGGTCAAGTTCGGCGCCGTGTCGGCGGAAATCGTCGCGTTCGCTTCGCAGGATAAGCATTACAAGAGCGTACCGGATCGGATGCTGGCGGTCGCCGACGCATTCAACGCGGAGTACCACGAACTCGCCGACGCCGGCTGTCCGGTGATCCAGATCGAAGAGCCGCAAATTCACCTGGCCGCCGCCCGCGGCATCCAGGACAAAGTGATCACGCCCGACCTGCTGGTTGAAGTCTTCAACCGCACCGTGAAAGGGCTGCGCGCCAAGACGGAAGTATGGGCGCATTCGTGCTGGGGTAATCCGTCCCAGCAGCGGATGTTTGCCAAAGTGCAGAGCTACAAGCCGTCGCTGGAGACCTACACCAAAGTCGATGCCGACGTGATCACCTTCGAATCGTCAAGCTCCGGCGGGATGGATTTGGAGGCGATTGGCAAGACCATCAAAGACATGAAGATCGCCATCGGCGTGATCGACCATCATACGCTGCAAGTGGAAACGCCCGACGAGGTGGCGGCGCAAATCCGCGCGGCGCTCAAATACATTCCGCCCGAGCGTCTGGTGATTTCATCCGATTGCGGAATGGGACGCGAAGGCATGAGCCGCCGCCACGCGTTCTATAAGATGGTCTCCTTGGTGCTCGGCACCAACATGGTACGGAAGGAACTGGGTATTCCGGAGGCCGTATGCCTGGCGGCGGATGAGCGCTATTCGCTGGTGGTGCCGGCAAAGTAAACTGACAGTTGACGGCGCAATTGCCGCCGCGGTTAATTTCCCGGGCGGAACTTAAAGGCTTGCCCGCGGGTTCATTGAGCCGGGACCCTCGTTCCGGCGCGAGCGTGGCGTCGGTAAAGCTGTGGAGCTTCTGGTATCGGCAGCGTGGCTCGCGATCATGGCATGGTTGATCGTGCGAGCCATCAGGCAACGCGGGCTTCTGCCCCGCCCCGACATAGCGCCGCCGCCGGCCGCGGATCGGGCGCCCTTGATCGCGGTTATCGTTCCGGCGCGCGACGAGGCAGATAACATCGGGCGATGTTTGGATTCTCTGGTAGCGCAGGACTACCCGGCCGGCCGTTTGCGCGTCATCGTGGTGGATGATCATTCGCAAGACGCCACCGCCGCCATCGTTGGTGCGCTGGCGGCGCGCCACCCACAGGTTGAACTGCTGCGAAGCCCGCCGCTTCCGTCCGGCTGGGTGGGAAAATCGCACGCTTGTTGGAGTGGGGTGCGCGCGGTACTTGGCGAGACGCAGTGGCTGTGTTTCATCGACGCCGACGTGACGCTGGCGCCCGCCGCGCTGTCGAGCGCCCTGCAGGCGGCCTCGATCCGGCGTCTCGACCTGTTGTCGCTCGCGCCGCATCAGGAGCTTAAGAGCTTTGCCGAACGGCTCATTCTGCCGTGCGGTCTTATTCTGCTGTCGTTTCTTCAGGACCTGCGGCGGGTGCAGAGCAGCTCTAGCCGCGATGTGACTGCCACGGGGCAATTCATGCTGATGCGGCGCGATGTCTACAATGCGGCCGGCGGACATGCCGCCGTATGCGGCGCGATCTGCGAAGATTTGGAGTTGGCGCGACGTGTGAAGCGGGCCGGATATGCCGTCCTGCTCATGGCCGGACAGGGGTTGATCGCGGCGCGAATGTACACGGGTTGGGGCACGCTGTGGCCGGGCCTCGCCAAAAACCTCGTCGACACGCTGGGCGGGCCGGTGGCGACCGTGGCGGTGGCGTTCGCCGCCTTCGTCTTGGGGTGGGCGGCGGTGCTCATCCCGATCTTTGACCTTTCTAGCTGGTTGCGCGGAGTCCCCGGCGCCGGCATTGCGTTATGCTTGGCGCTCGCAGCCTCGGGAGCCGCATTCGGCCTGCATGTCGCCGCGACGAGGTATTTCCGCATTCCATTCTGGTATGGCTTGATTTTTCCTTTGGGGTATTCGGTGGGGGCGCTCATGGCAATCGACAGCGTCCATCGGCGAAGGAGCGGTAAGGTCATCTGGAAGGGCCGCATCTATTCATGAAATCGTTGAAGAAAAAAACTGAGGATAGCCGTCCGGCCGAGCGGGCCCGCCCGGCGGGTCCGCTCGATGCCGGCGAAACCCGCGCCATTTTGATTGGCGCCGTCATCCTCGCTGTCTTTCTTTATTTCATAAAACTGATTTTGCTGCCGTTCGTGCTCGCGGCGATCGTGGCCTATATCTGCACGCCGTTGCTCGATTGGGCGGCGCGCCGCACCAAATTGCCGCGACTGTTGTTCGCCATCGTGTTGTTCCTGATTCTTGTCGGCGTCGCTGTGGTGATGGCGGTCTTTGCCGCAGAGCGCCTGGTGATCGAGGGCAAGGCCATCGCGACCGATTTGCAGGGCATGCTGGAGAACTTCGTTCGTCAGGGCGCCGGCGACAAGCCCGTCAGCCTGTTCGGCGTGTCGATGAGCGCGCATGACCTGGTGCAGACCGTGCTTACGCGCGTTCGCGACTGGATCGGCCAAACCGGTCAGATCGCAATTTTCGCCGGCTACAGTTTGGCGGCGTTCATGGGCGCGTTCTTGTCCATCGTCTTGTTGTTTTACTTTCTCGCCGATGGCAAGCGCGTGGCGCGCGGCCTGTTCTGGATCGTACCGCCGCATCGGCGACCCCTGGTCGCGCGCATTTGGGCGCGGCTCGATCCGATCTTGCTGCGCTACTTCATCGGCGTGATCGGCGTGGTCGCCTACGCGACTGTTGCATCCTATATCGGCCTCGGGGTCATCCTCGGCATCAAACAGGCCGTGTTCTTGGCCTTGCTCACCGGAGTGCTGGAGATCGTTCCGGTGATTGGCCCGACCGCCGCGGCAGTCATCGCCGGCCTCGCCTCGCTGCGCAACGCCGCCGGCATTATCAACATTGTCGAGTATGCGGCTTATGCGACCCTTCTGCGCCTGTCGATCGACCAGCTGGTCGGTCCGATCGTCCTGGGCCGTGCGGCGCACGTGCACCCGGTTCTGATCATCTTTTGTTTTCTGGCAGGCGGCATCATGCTTGGCATTCCCGGAGTCATTCTTGCCGTTCCCATCGCGCTGCTTGTCAAAAGCACGTTGGCGACGGTTTATGGCGATCAGGACGCATGACAAATGCGTCGCCGTGCGTTCCTGGTATGTTTAGGTCTCGCGCCAGGGCCACAAATTCGTCTATATTTCCCGGCGGGGGCAACCTTCTGTGTTTAAGGACGTTATTCCAAGGTTGAGGGGACGCGGAGACCCCGCTGCATGACCGTGTGGGATCTCGCAGAGCGGGATTTACGAACCGAACAGCGCCATTCCGTCGTGGCCGAGTTGATATTTGCACTCGACCGGCGGTTGCGGAAACGCCAGGGCGTGATTGAATACACGGCCAATCCCGCGTGCGTCTTCCGCCTGCAAATCTCCCGCTGCGATCGCGATCGCGTGCTGCGCGACGGGACCCGCTTGCGAGCCGGCCAGCGTTTCGCGCAACTTCACTTCTGGAATGAGCAGATGCCGGCGATCCCGCGGAAGGGGCCGACGATTGCTTGGGGACGCGAGCTGCACCGCCGCCTCCGGGTGTCTTTTGTGGAGTTGGCCCGCTATCTTCGATCGCGGCCGGATCTGGCCGATATTCAAGTTGTATTCGGCGCTGTCCCCTCCGGGGTGCGCGAACAGTTCGGTCAGATCGGCCGCATCATGGCCCATTACGGGTTTGAAGTGATTCCCGAGGCGGATTGCCTGACGGCTATCCAACGGCTGCACCGTTGGGGGGAAAACATTCTGATCTCGATGATCGTCCTTGCCCGCAACGGTGCGCTCCATCGCAACACGCTGCGCCGGGTGCGGGTGCCGATCTATTTGTCCCGGCGAGCACTGGAAAAACATTTTGATACGCCGGCCTGAACCGGCGCCGGAGCGTGAATTGCCATGAACCTCGTTGACAGCATCCCTTATAACTTTGTTGAGAGCATTCCTCATAATCTCGTTGAGAACATTCCTCATTGGCATGCCGCGTCGTTGGCGGCGTCGTTGTCTGATGTATTTCTCGCCGTCGCCATCATCGGTTGTTTGTTTACGGTGCTCGCCTGCTTCTGTGTTGTCAGCTTTCCCCATGCAAAGCTGAAAAGCACCAATCCGCTGCCCGCGGTCACTGTGCTCAAACCGCTGCACGGGTCCGAACCGGGAATAGGCGGACTGATTGCCGCATTCTGCCGGCAGAATTACCCGGCCCCGGTGCAGATCCTATGCGGCGCACCGCGCCCCGATTCGCCGGCAGTCACCGACATTCGCGCACTCGCGGCCGATTTCCCCGACCAAGCCATCGAAGTTGCCGTTGAAGCGCGCAACCGCGGCGTCAATCGCAAAGTATCGAATCTGATCAACATGATCCCGCGCGTCGCGGCACGACACGCTGGTGCTTTCTGACAGCGACATCGCGGTGGGGCCGGATTATCTGCGCACGCTGATGTCGCTGCTTTCGGCGCCCGGGGTCGGCGCGGTGACCTGCCTATATCATGGCATCGGCGGCGAAGGTTTGTGGACGCGGCTATCGGCGCTCGCCATCAACGGCCAGTTCCTGCCGCACGCCATCACCGCGGTCAGCCTGGGGCTGGCCACGCCGTGTTGCGGGGCAACGATTGCGTTGCGCCGCTCCATCCTCGACCGCATCGGCGGCTTTGCCGCCCTGGCTGATGTTCTCGCCGACGATCATGCGATCGGTGTTGCGGTCCGCTCCGCCGGATACGACGTGGTGACGGCGCCCTTCTTGGTCGGGCATCATTGCTTTGAAGGAAGCTTCCGGCAACTCGTGCTCCATCAGATGCGCGTGGCGCGCACCATCAGGAGCATCTATCCAATGGCGTATGCCGGCACCATAGTGACCCATCCGTGGCCGCTTGCGCTGCTCGCGCTGCTTTGGGGTGATCCGGCCGCAATCATGGTGGCGATTGCCGTCCTGCTCGCGCGCATCACGCTGTGTCGCTGCGTCGAGTGGCGGTTTGGATTGCAGCGGCAGAATTATTGGCTCATTCCGATTCACGATTTGGTTGCGTTCGCGATCTACGTGACGAGCTTCTTCGGGGCGACAGTCCACTGGCGCGGCGCCGATTACCGCGTGGCGGCCGACGGCAATCTGATCGAAGGGCAAGACCTGGGACGACCGTGATGCGAACATTGTGTCTGCAAGCCCCGTCGTTCGACGGTTTCGACGGCGGCGCGGGCTCGCGCTATCAGGCGCGCCGCGAAATCCGCTCGTTTTGGTACCCGACCTGGCTCGCTCAGGTCGCCGCGGTCGTGCCCGACAGCAAGCTCATCGACGCCATACCGCACCGGGTCGCGCTCGCCGATATCTTGCGGCAGATAGGTCAATACGATCTCGCGGTGCTGCACACCTCGACGCCGTCGTTCGCGTCCGACGTTCGCGTGGTCGAAGCGCTTAAGACGGCAAAACCGAGCCTCAAGGTCGGCTTCGTCGGCGCCAAAGTGGCAGTCGAGCCGCAGAGGAGCCTGGAGGGCTCGCCGGCCATCGATTTCGTGGCCGGCAACGAGTTCGATTTCACCATCAAGGAGATCGCGGAGGAGCGCGACTGGAGCACCATCGCCGGCCTGTCGTATCGCGATGGATCAGGCGCAATCAGGCACAATCCGCCGCGCGCCGTTCTGGAGAACATGGACGAACTGCCGTTCGTAACGCCGGTTTACAAGCGCGATCTCGCCATCGAGAATTATTTTATCGGTTATCTGAAGCATCCTTACATCTCGCTCTATACCGGGCGCGGCTGCAAATCGCGCTGCACCTTCTGTCTGTGGCCGCAAACGGTCGGCGGTCATCGTTACCGGACCCGCAGCGTCGGCAACGTGATCGAGGAAATGCGCTGGGCCAAGCAGGCTTTTCCGCAGGTGAAGGAATTTTTCTTCGATGACGATACCTTCACGGACGATCGCGCGCGGACGCGAAGCGATCGCGCGCGAGCTCGGCAAGCTCGGAATGATCTGGTCCTGCAACGCCAAGGCCAACGTTCCGCGCGACACATTGAAAGTCATGCGCGACAATGGCTTGCGGCTGTTGCTGGTCGGCTACGAAAGCGGCAATCAGCAGATTCTGCACAACATCCGCAAGGGCATGCGCATCGACGTCGCCCGCCGCTTCACCAAGGATTGCCATGAACTGGGCATCACCATCCATGGTACTTTTATTCTCGGACTTCCCGGCGAGAGCCGGGAAACCATCGAGGAGACCATTCGCTTCGCCAGTGAAATTAATCCGCATACCATTCAGGTCTCGCTTGCGGCGCCTTATCCGGGCACCGAACTTCACCGCGAAGCGCTCGAGCATGGATGGCTCGATGAGGAGCATGCCGAGCTGATCGACGCTCACGGTGTGCAGATGGCGCCGCTGCACTATCCGCACCTGTCGCACACCGAGATTTTCCATTCGGTCGAAGATTTCTACCGGCGCTTCTATTTCCGCGCGCCAAAAATTGCGAAGCTTGCCGCGGAAATGGTGCGCAGCCCGGACGTGATGCGCCGCCGCTTGCGCGAAGGACTTGAGTTCTTTTCCTTTTTGCGCGAACGCCGGGAGTTGGCCGCACTGAATCGGCTGGCGATTACGGCGGACGATTTCGGACTGAGCGAACCCGTCAACGCCGCGGTCGAAGAGGCGCACCGGCGCGGCATCCTCAGCGCCGCGAGCCTGATGGTCGGCGCGCCGGCGGCGGCCGACGCCATCGAACGTGCGCGCGCGCTGCCGAGCCTGCGCGTCGGTCTTCACGTTGTTCTGGTCGATGGCGAGCCGATCAGCCCGGCGGCGCAAATTCCGGCGCTCGTCGACGCGGCCGGATGTTTGCCCAATAGTCTCGTCGGCTTGAGCGTGCGCAGCGCCGCGAGCCGCTCCGTTCGGCGGCAAATCAATGCGGAAATTGCCGCGCAATTCGCAGCGTTTCGCGCGACCGGGCTACCCCTCGACCACGTCAATACGCACCGGCATTTTCATTTAAATCCGATAGTGGCCGCCGCCATTGTCCGCATCGGCCGGCAATACGGCATGCGCGCGTTGCGCGTTCCGCTCGAGCCGTGGCGCATCGTCGCCGATATCGATCCGCACACGCGCCGTCTCGCCGGTCGCATCGTGGCGCCGTGGGCCGCTTGGATGCGCCATCAAGTCCGTCGCGCCGGATTGATCACCGCCGACGCCGTGTTTGGGTTAGCCTGGTCGGGGGCGATGACGAAGGCGCGCGTCGTCAGCTTGCTCGGCCGCCTGCCACCGGGGTTCGTCGAGATTTACTTGCACCCGGCGACAACAAATGCGTTCGCAGGCGCCGCTCCGGGCTACCGCTACGCGGACGAGTTTGCCGCTTTGTGCGATGCGGATTGCATCGCTGCGGCGCGGCGCTCCGGCTATGCGATCGGCGGCTACGCGGATGTGAGTGCCTAGAGCGCGATCACGTCTGTTCTGGCCGTCATCCCGCTCTGGTCTGTTCGTGGAGCATGATCTTTTCCGAAAACCGGACGCCACCCTCGGATCAAGTCCAACGGCAAGCTTTTCGCGATCAGCTCTTGCGTCGCCGCTTGCGATCAAGGTATCCGGCTTTTTGAAACCAGCGCACAGCGTCTTCCAGCGCTTCGCGATAGGGGCGGGCGCGAAAACCGAGATCGCGCTCGGCTTTTGCCGCTGTGAAGAACATGCGATGCGCGGCCATGCGAATGCCGTCACGTGTCGTGAATGGCTCCCGACCCGTGAACAAGGCGGCCGTCTCCGCCAAATAAGCCACGGCGAGGACACCGGCTCGCGGCAAAAGCAGCCGCGGCGGCGACACGCCGCCGATGCGCGCAATTTCCGCGAGCATGTCCGGCAACAATACGTTTTCGCCGCCGAGAATGTAGCGTTCGCCGATCACGCCGCGCTCGAGCGCCGCCAAATGGCCTTCGGCCACGTCATCGACATGGACGAGATTGAGCCCGGTATCGAGAAATCCGGGGACGCGCCCTCGCGCCGTCTCGACAATGATCCGCCCGGTGGGCGTCGGCTTTATGTCGCCGGGACCGATGGGAGTTGACGGATTGACGATGACGGCCGGCAGTCCTTTCTCCGCGACCATCGTCTCCACCAACCGTTCGGCCGCGATCTTGCTGCGCTTGTAAGCGCCGATGCCAGCCTCGATTGTGAGCGGCAGAGTTTCGTCCGCTACGGCGCCGTCAGCGGGAAACCCCAGCGTGGCAACGCTGCTGGTATAGACGATGCGCTCAACACCGGCGTTCAGGGCCTCCTGCATGACGATGCGCGTACCGTCCACATTGGCGGCGAAAATCTCGCTGGGATCGCGCGCCCACAACCGGTAATCGGCCGCCACATGAAACACGTAGCGTGCACCCGCCATGGCGCGGCGAACGGAATCCGAATCGCGCATGTCGCCGACCGCGTATTCCAGGTCGAGACCATCGAGTTGAGAGCGTGGACTCGTCGACCGGACCAGAGCCCGCACACGAAATCCGGCTGCCGCCAACTTTTTCGCCACGGCAGATCCGACAAGCCCGGTCGCACCGGTGATCAGCGTATGCGGCGGTGTTCCCATTCGGTCTTTGCCCATGAAATGTCACAAACGGAGCAATTCTACAGTGAAAAGACCACGACCCCGCAGTCAGAGGCCAGAATAAATTGGGAAATATCCTATTACCGATAGCAATGATTACAGATTGTGGTAGAATTTACCTGCACACTCGGTGATTTGCCGGAAGAAGCCGAGGCCGTCTGCGGTAGCGCATCTGGGGGGCGTCATCCAGGCTAGTTATAGACCCGAGGCAAGGGCTTCTTACGAGGCAAGGGCTTCTTAATGGCATCGCAATTGGATTTCGCCGGTGGCACGTTCGTAGATGAACTGGTCAGCGACAGCGACGAAGCGTTTCTCCTCACCGATGCCGCGAGCGAAACTCCAAGACGTTTAGTCATCGCATTCGTGGGCCTGGCTTTCGAGGCGCGCATAGCCGCCGGACCGGGCGTGCTGGTCGCCTGCCGCACCGCGGGAAGCGAGCTGGAAAAGGTAGCCACCACGGCCGCGCGGCAAGGCTATCGCGGCATGATCAGCTTCGGCGTGGCCGGGGGCCTGGCCTCGCATCTGCGCGCCGGCGATTGGGTGGTTGCGTCTTCCGTCCGCGAGGAACAGACCGTCCGCGCTACCGATGCGATGTGGTCGCGCAAGCTTTTGGGAATGATCGATGGCGCCGTGCATGCGCCGATTATCGGAGTTGATATTCCGGTCGCCGAACCCGCAAAGAAGCGCGAGCTGCACAAAACGACCGGTGCCGCCGCGGTCGATATGGAATCGCACCATGTCGCGCGCGTTGCCGCCGAGCATCGGTTGGCCTTTGCCGCCGTCCGGGTCGTCGTCGATCCGGCGCACCGCACTGTGCCGCCGGCCGCGCTCATCAACATGCGCCCGGATGGACGGGCCAATGTGTGGGCCATGATGCGCGATGTGGTGGCGCGTCCCTCACAAATCCGGCCGCTTGCGCGTATCGCCGCCGACGCCTTCGCCGCCCGCAACGCAATGACCCGCGTGCGGCGGCGCTTGGGCCCGCATTTCGGGCTGCACGATCACGCCCAAGGCGACAGCGCTTAGAGCGCGAGAACCTTTCTGCGAATTGTCATCGCGCTCTCGCTTGTTCAGCGAGCATGATCTTTTCCGAAAACCGGCGTCCCCGCTTCGGGATCGTGCTCTAGGCCTGCGAAATGAACTTCGTGTTCAAATAGGCCTGCAATCCTTCTAATCCCGCCTTCGCTGCCATAGCCGGATTCTTTGACGCCGCCGAACGGCGTCTCAGGCGTCGAGACGGCGACCGAGTTCACTCCCACCATGCCGGACTGCAACGCATCCCCGATCAGGTTTGCCGTGTGCGCCGAGCTGGTAAACGCGTAAGCCGCCAAACCGTAGGGCAGCGAATTGGCGCGTTCGACGACTTCATCGAGCGACTTGAACGTGACCACCGGCGCCAGCGGTCCGAACGGTTCTTGCGTCATGATCTTCGCATCGTCCGGCACCTCGGTGATCACCGTCGGCTCGTAGAAGTAGCCCTGATTGCCGCGGCGCTCGCCGCCGGTGACAATCTTGCCGCCGCGATCCTTGGCATCGCGCACAAAGGATTCCATGGCATCGATGCGTCGGGCATTGGCGAGCGGTCCCATGGCCACGCCCTTTTCCATCCCGTCGCCGACCTTCAGCCCTTTGGCATATTCGGTGAACCGGGCGAGGAAGCGGTCATAGACCGGCTCTTGCACGTAGAAGCGCGTCGGTGAAATGCAGACTTGGCCGGCATTGCGATATTTGAAGGCGGCGATGGTGTCGGCCGATTTCTCCGGGTCGGCGTCGGCGAAGACGACGACCGGCGAATGGCCGCCGAGCTCCATGGTCGCCCGCTTCATTCCCTTGGCGGCCAGCGTGGCCAAGTGCTTGCCGACCGGAATCGAGCCGGTGAAGGAGATTTTGCGCACCTCGTCCTTGGCGATCAAATGCTCGGAGATTTTCGCCGGCACGCCGAAAACGAGATTGAGCACGCCGGCCGGCAGGCCGGCATCGGCGAAGCAGCGCACCATCTCGACGCAAGCGCCGGGCGTCTCCTCGGAGGCTTTGAGGATCAGCGCACAACCGGCGGCGAGCGCCCCGCCGATCTTGCGGGCCGGCGTAAGCGCCGGAAAATTCCACGGCGTGAACGCGGCGACGATGCCGACAGGCTCTTGGATCACGATCTGCCGCAATTTGCCGCGGCCGGGGATGATGCGCCCGTAGGCGCGGCGGCCTTCCTCGGCGTACCATTCGATGATGTCGGCTGAGGTGATCACCTCGGCGCGCGCTTCCGGATAGGCTTTGCCTTCTTCCTGCACCAGCGTCTTGCTGATGGCGTCATAGCGCTCGCGCATCAGATCGGCGGCTTTGCGCATGATCTTGGCGCGGTCATAGGCGGAGACGGCGCGCCAGACGGAAAACCCCTTTTTCGCCGCTTCCAGCGCGCGGTCGAGGTCGGCTGCGCTGGCGTGCGGCAGATGCGCCAGCGGCTTCTCGGTCGCGGGATTGAGCACATCCTCGCCGGCGCGTCCGTCAGCGTCGAGCCATTGGCCGTCGATAAAGAGCTGCAGATTGGCGTACATCGGATACCTCTGTTGCCGTCCTTGCGGACGCTTTCGTTGGCGATTGCCGTAGTTCTTGACCGATGAGTTAGCAGGTTTTTGCCTGCCATTCACCCCCGCCGGAGCCTGCCGACCGCTGAGCAGATATCGGTCAACGACGTGCCACAAGGGCAAGTCGCCGACCTCACTCTATGACGTCGTCGGCGATGGCCAGCACGCTCGGCGAAATGTTGAGGCCAAGCGTCTTGGCCACTTTGAGATTAATGACCAGCGCGTATTTAGTCGGCTCCTGCACCGGGAGGTTTGCGGGCTTTTCGCCGTGCAAAATGCGATCAACGTACACGGCAGCTTGGCGGAATTGTTCCAATAGTTTGACGCCGTATGAAGCCAAGCCCCCTTGCGCGGCAAAATACGGGAAACCGTAAATCGCAGGCAGCCGCTCGCGCGCCGCAAGATCGATAATAAGATTGCTATAATTGATCAGGAAACCGTCCGGCGGCACGATCAATCCGCCCCCCGGCTCGCGCGCCAGCGTCTTCATGGCGGCTTCAATGTCCGTCGTACCGTGAACCCCTGCCAAAGTCACCGCGATGCGATGGTTACGCCCGGCGGCGGCCGCGGCGGGATATGGCTGTTGTGGACCGGGATTGCTCGGATTGCACATATAGGCGACACGGGCGAGACCCGGCACCATCTCCCAGAGCAGCTCCAGCCATTTCGCTCCGATCGAGGCCTCCATCGCCGTGAAGCCGGTGGCATTGCCGCCCGGATGCGCGAGACTTTGGACGAAGCCTTGGGCGACGGGTTCATAGATCATCGCGAACACGAGCGGTATCGTTGGGGTCGCCCGCAGCAGCGCCGCGACGGTCTGGCTGGTGCTGGCGACAACGACGTCAGGCGGATGTTCCTGCAACTCGGCGAGCGCGGCCTTGACCTTGTCGGCGTTGTCGATGGCCCATCGAAAATCAATGTGAACGTTGCTGCCGCTGGCCGATCCTTTCGGAGCAAGGACCTGCGAGAAAGCATCTGAAATTGCGCGGGCATCGGGATCGTCTCCGCCAATTGGCATAAGTACCGTGACGCGGCGCTCAGATGGCTGCGCATGCGCGCCAAGAGGCCACGCTACCGCGGCACTGCCGAGCAGCATCACGAAATCGCGCCGCTTCATAGGCTTCTTTCCGCCCTAGCTTGAAACCACATCATAGCGCAGCTCGGGTACCGCGCGAGTTCTCGCCGCCAGCCGCAATGTCGCATACGGGTCACGAGCGCCGGTTTTGCGACGCCGCGTCATGGCCACATCGCCTGTGAACGCGACCGGCTCGCCGACGCTTCACCAAGTCCACGAAGTGCTGTGTCGGACGTTCTTTGACGAAAGCTATCGCGGGCCGTGAAAGGAAGTCCACTCGCACGCCCGCGTCAGTCGGAAATCGCCCGCACGTTGGCGGCATTGATGGGACGATGAAAGCCTTTGAGCTTTAGCTCCGAAAGCGGCTCGAGCTCGGCAATCGCCTCGACGGCGGTGCGCACTTTATTGTCGATCAGAATCTGGCCGTTCTTGGCTTCATCGCACAGCCGCGAGGCCAGGTTGGGCACGCGCCGATGGCGGCGTAATCGAACCGGCCTTCAAAGCCGATGCGGCCGAGCGTGGCGTAGCCATGCGCGATCCCGATGCCGAAGCCGAGGTCAAAACCGTGCTTGCGCCACTTCTCCGTCAAGGCGCCGACGGCCACACGCATTTCCGCCGCCATCCGCACCGCCTGCACACAGGGCTCGGGACAGGGCATGGGATCATTGAGCATCACCATGACGCCGTCGCCGGCGAAATGTTCGATCGTTCCCTGGAATTTGTGAATGATGGCGCCGATCGCCTCGTGATATTCGCGCAGCACGGTCATCACCTCTTCCGGCTCGGCGTTTCGGCAAAAGCGGTAAATCCGCGCAAGTCGCAGAACACGCACCGTGACGTCGCGGCGGTGGCTGTCGAGCACGCTATCGCCGCCCGAGGTCAACACCAGCTCGGCGATCTGCGGCGCAAAAACCGCTTCAAGCGGCCCGAAGCGTTCGATCTTGGCGACTTGTTGCTGACACGCTCTTCGAGCGTCCTATTCCATTTGGCAAGATCGGCGGCCTGCTCGCCGACCCGGTCGGGCAACTCCTTCATCCGCAGCATCGACTTGACGCGCGCCACCAGCGCCGCCTGATCGACCGGTTTGGTCAGGTATTCGTCGGCGCCGGCCTCAAGGCCTGCGACGACGTCCTTGGTGTCGGCCTTGGCGGTCACCAGGATGATCGGCATGAACGGCAGATCGGCGTCGGACTTGAGCCGCCGGCACACTTCGATGCCGTCGATCTTCGGCATCATCACGTCGAGCAGAATCAGATCGGGATGGTGCGTGCGCGCGGCGGCAATCGCTGCCTCGCCGTCGGCCGCCTGCAGGAGCTCATAGCCGTGCGGGTCAAGCCGCGTCATCAAGATGTCGCGGTTGGTCTCGTTGTCGTCGACAATGAGAATGCGCGGCGGATTATGCATGACAACGCTCCGCTCATTCCCGGGCAAACGCGCACGTGGCCGTTCCCTCCCCCCTTGTGGGGGAGGGTAGGGAGGGGGGTGACTCACGAGATGAACTGCAAGGGTGCACCCCCACCCCCTCCCCACAAGGGGGAGGGGAACATGCCGCGTGCGCCACGTGCTTCAACATCTGCCGAATGCCGCTAATGCAGATGTTCTTTGATCTTCGCCAGCAGCTGGCGCGGGCTATATGGCTTGGTGATGTAGTCGTCGCAGCCCGCGGCGCGGGCTTTTTCTTCGTCGCCGGACAACGCATACGACGTCACCACGATGATCGGAATCGTTTTTAGCTCGGATTGGCCTTGATCCGCCGCGTCGCCTCATAGCCGTCGATCACCGGCATCTGGATGTCCATCAGGATCAAATCCGGGCGGTGCGCCTGCGCCGCGGCGACGCCCTGCGCGCCGTCTTCAGCCTCGAGCAATTGGAAGCCGACGCTGGTCAAAAGGTCGCGCAGGATCTGCCGGTTGTCTTCCTGGTCTTCGACCACCAGAATGCGCTTGCTCATGCCGTTTGCCCCTCGCTGCCGGCTCTTACCGGCAGCTTGATGGTGAAGGTCGAGCCCTTGCCGACTTCGGAATCGACCCAGAATGCGGCCGCCATGCATCTCGACGATGCGCTTGGATATGGCCAGCCCCAAGCCGGTGCCGCCTTTCTGCCGCGTCGAGGTACTGTCGACCTGCTGGAACTCCTCGAAGATTTTCTGCTGGTCGGTGGCGGCGATGCCCGGCCCTGAATCGCGCACCGCGACACGGAACGCGCTGTCCACTAGCGAGGCCTTGATCGCCACTTCGCCCGTCTCGGTGAACTTGATGGCGTTGCCGACGAGGTTGAGCAGCACCTGCGCCAGGCGGCGCTCGTCGCCGCGTCCGGCCGGCAGGCCTTTTTCGATCTTGGTAGTCAGCGCAAGACTTCTTCTGCGACGCCAGCGGCTCGACCGCGACGTAAACGCCTTGCACCAGCTCGGCCAGCGAATAGTCGTTAAGCGAAAGCGTCAGCTGTCCGGCCTCGATCTTCGACAGATCGAGCACGTCGTTGATCAGCCCGAGCAGGTGCTTGCCGTTGGTCTGCACCCGCACCAGCACCGCGCGCATCTTGTCGGGAGCTTCGCCGTAAATATTGTCGAGGATCAATTCGGTGTAGCCGAGGATGGCGTTGAGCGGCGTGCGCAGTTCGTGGCTCATATTGGCGAGGAACTGCGATTTGTGCCGGCTGGCGACTTCGAGCTGGCGGCCCTTGTCGTCGATCTCCTGGAACAGCCGCGCGTTCTGGATCGCCAAAGCGGACTGGGCGGCAAAGGTCTTCATCAGGTCAACGGTGTTTGGCGCAAACGCGCCGGGCGTGCGCCGGCGCGCGACCAGGAGGCCGACGATGTCATCGCCGGAAAACAGCGGAGCGGCAAGGCGAGCGCGGAAGCCCGAGCGCAGCACAATGTCGTCGACCGGCGAGCGCACGGCCTCGGATAGATCAGCGGTCTGCAGCGGTTCGCGATTGGCGAGCATCATCGCGATATTCTGTTCGTCCATGCGGATATGGGCTTCGCCGAGTGCGGCGATCAATGCCTGATCCATCCCATAGGTGGCGCGCAGGCGGAATTCACGACCGGTATCGAACACATAAATCGCACCGGCTTCGGTAGCCGAGAGCTGCACCGCCTTGGTCACGATGGTGTTCAGCACCGCCTCGAGATCGAGCGTGGAATTGACCGCCTGCGAGGTTTCGCCAAGCGCGCGCAGTTCCTCGACCGAGCGGGCAAGCTCGTCGGTGCGGGCCCGCAATTCCGAGAGCAGCCGCGCATTCTCGATGGCGATGACGGCCTGGGCGGCGAAGTTCGTCACCAGCGCGATCTGCTTGTCCGTGAACTCGCGTATCTCGGTGCGAAAGATGGTAATGACTCCGATGGTCTCGCCGTCCTTGACCATCGGCACGGTGAGCATCGTGCGAATGCCGCCGACCTCGACGGAATTAACGGCCTTCGGATTGCGGTCGAGATACGAGGGTGCCTTGCTCAAGTCCACGACCTGGAGCGGCCGCCCGCTCAAGAGGGTCTGAAACGCCTGCAACTCGGAATCCGGCTGAAGCAGCAACCCAACTCGCCACTGCTCGTCCCAAGCTTTGGTCAACGAGCCATGGTGCGCGGCGACGCGTAGCGCCTCGCCCTCGCGCAGGAACAAAGTGCCGAACCTGGCTTGGCAAATTCGGGTCGCATTATCCAGAATGGAGGTAAAGACCGGCGCCAAGTCGCCGGGCGAGGAGGAGATGACGCGGAGCACGTCAGCGGTTGCGGTCTGCTGCTCTAGCGATTCGCGAAGCTCTGACAGCAGCCGCGCATTCTCGATGGCGATGACGGCCTGCGCGGCGAAATTCTTGACCAGTTCGATTTGCTTGTCGGTGAACGGGCGGACCTCCGGCCGGCTGGTAACGAATACACCGACGCATTCGTCATCCTTCATCATCGGGACGCATAAAGCGGTACGCGTGCCAACTGTTTCGACGAACGCCAGGACCCGCGGATTGCCGGCGGTATAAGAAGGGTCCGCGCGCAAATCGGCTATATGCAAAACGTCCTTTGTTTCCAGGACGCGGACGATCGGATGGCCTTTGTTGTCCGCCACAACCAGCTGCGAGCCTAGCTCGAAAAAGGCGCTGCTTTCGGGCGGCACGTGCCTGGCAACAATTCGCAAGATTTCGCCATCGCGAAGCAGCAGCGTGCCGAAGTTCGCCTCGCAGAGCCGCGTTGCGCTCTCCAGCATCGCATCAAACACCGGACCCAAATCTCCGGGAGAACCGGAAATGACGGTCAATACATTGGCGGTGGCCGTCTGCTGCTCCAGTGATTCGCGCAGCTCGTTGAGCAGCCGCGCATTCTCGATGGCGATGACCGCCTGGCTGGCGAAGCTCGCGACCAGCGCGATCTGTTTTTCGGTAAACGGCCGGACCTCCTGGCGATAAATGGTGATGGCGCCGGCCAGCGTATCCTCTTTCAGCATAGGAACGACAATAAGAGACCGGGCGCCGCCGAGCCGCGCCGCAATGCTCGGCGTCTCTTCGGCCGCCTCGTCGGCGATGCGAGCCACGTCTCTTGTCCGCAACACGGTATCGAGTCCGGTGCCGGCCGCCGGCTTGAACCAGCCGCGTTGGCTGTGAAATTCGGCGAGAGCGGGCGGCGCGCCGAACGCCGCGACCGCATTGAACGTTTCGTTGTCGTGGAGAAAGAGGGTGCCAAACTTCGCGTCGCAAATCCGCACCGCGTTGGCGAGCATGGCTTCGAACACCGGCGCAAGGTCACCGGGCGAACTGGAAATGACCTCCAGAACTTCGGATGTCGCCGTCTGCTGCTCGAGCAATTCGCGCAGTTCCGAAAGCAGACGCGTGTTCTCGATGGCGATGGCGGCTTGATCGGCGAAAGTGCTAACGAGCTCCGTCTGGCTCTGGGTGAAGGGATCAATGGACGGACGCGCTAAAAACAAGGCGCCGATAGGTACTCCTTGGCGCATAATGGGCACGCCCAATACCGTGCGGAAGCCGCCAAGTTTCGCCGCCTCGGCAAATTTGTGGTCCGGATCGGCCAGGACGTCGTGAATGTGGACAATGCCGGCTTCAAGCGCCGCCCTTCCGACGGTCGAGTGGCGGTCAATGCCCCATCGTATGCTCCGGACGTATTGCAAGTAGTCTTCTGCGAAGCCGTGGGCCGCGACCACCTGAAAGCTTTCGTCCTGCAGGCGACATATCAGGGCCTTGTGTGCGCGACAGAGCCGCGCCGCCGAGTCGACAAGCGTTTCAAACACGGTCTGCAGATCAAAGGTCGAACGGCTAATGACCTTGAGCACGTCGGCGGTCGCCGTTTGCTGCTCGAGCGCCTCGCGCAATTCGCTGAGCAACCGCGCATTCTCGATGGCGATGACCGCTTGGTCGGCAAAGGTCGTCACCACTTCGATCTGCTTGTCGGTAAAGGGATCGACCTTGCTGCGCACCAGCGCAAACACGCCGACTGTCGTTCCGTCGCGTAAGAGCGGAACGCCAAGGTTGGTCCGGTATCCAAATGCCTGCTGATAGTCGGACGCGCGATATTCGGGATCGGCCAGCACATCGTGAACATGAACGGCCTTGCCCGCGAGCCCGACGCGTCCAGTAATGCTGGTTCGGTCGATCCGCAGTGGAGCCAGGGAGTTCCCCGCGCCGGGTGAAAATCCATAAGTCGTCGCCATCCGATAAGCGTCACCCTCGCGCAGAAAGAGGGCCGCCCGGTCGGCGAGACAAAGACGGGCGGCGGATTCAACGAGCGTAGACAGCACTTTCTGCAGATCGAAGGTGGAGCGGCTGATCACCTGCAGCACCTTGGCGGTCGCGGTCTGCTGCTCCAGCGATTCGGTCAACTCGTTGGTGCGCTGTTGCTCGGCTTCGAACAAGCGCACGTTCTCGATGGCGATTACCGCTTGATCGGCAAAAGTCGCCACCAACTCGATTTCGCGGTCGTTGAAAGGATCGACCCGGTTGCGCGCCAGTGCAATGACGCCGATCGGCTCACCGTCGCGCATCAACGGCACACCGATCATCGAGCGGGCGCCGCCAACCCGGGCGTCGCTTTTCTTTTCGTAAAGCGGGTCGTTCCAGGCATCGTCAATGCGCGCGACTTTGCGGGTCATCGCCGCACGTCCGACAGCGGTTCCCGGTCCTGGTGAAATCACCGTCTGCCGTTCGATGTCCAGGTAAGCGGGATTGGTGCCATGGCCGGCGGCGAATCGATAAACGCCGTCCTCCAAGCGAAAAATCACGGTCTGTTCGGCGCGGCAAAGCCGTTCCGCCGTGTCAACGACGCTTTGCAGCACCGGCTGCAGTTCGAATTTGGACCGGCTGATGACACCGAGAACTTCGGACGTCGCCGTCTGCCTTTCCAGCAACTCGCGCAATTCGCCGAGCAGCCGCGCGTTCTCGATGGCGATGACGGCTTGCGCGGCAAAATTCTTGACCAGATCGATTTGCTTGTCGGTAAAGGGGCGCGCTTCCTGACGATTAAGAGCAAACGCACCGATGACCTCGTCGTCCTTGAGTAAAGGCACCGCAAGGAACGCGCGCGTGCCTGCGGTCTCGACCAGACTGACAACTCGCGGGTTACGCCCAATGTAGGATGGGTCGGCTCTCAGGTCGGCAATGTGGACGACGCCTTTGGTCACAACCAACCGATCGAGCGGAACATCCGGATTCTCCCGCAGGGGAAACGCCGTGCCTCGTTCAAATGCCGCGCTATTTGCGCCTGCTGGAAGGTGCACCGCGGCAATGCGAAGGACGTAGCCTTCGAGAAGAAGCAAGGCCCCAAAGTTTGCCTTACAAAGCCTCGCCGCGTTCGCCAACATCGAATCAAAGGCCGGCGCGAGATCGCCGGGTGACGACGAGATCACGCTCAGCACTTCCGTGGTCGCGGCCAGTTGCTCGCGCGCCTCGTTCAGCTCGCGCGTGTGATCCTGCAGCTCGATCTGCAACGAAACGGCCGGAGCCTTGAGCGGCTTGGCCGATCGGCGCGAAGGGCGGGCCGCGGCGGTGCGCCCCGTCGTTTTGCGTTTTTGGTCTTTTTGTCCGCGCCGCTTCATCGAGCCTTGTTCAGGGTCGCTTCTGTGTCAGCACCAGGAAATCATACCTGCTTGCGCCTTGTGGCGCGAGGTGGCGGCAAGCGCGGCGGACGGGCCGCGGCTATCAGTAGGGCCGGTTCAGCACTTTTTCGACGGCTGTCACCCGTTCGCCGGCATGCGACAGCACCTCGATAGCGCCTTCGTAGCCCAGCTTATCAACCAAATCCGGCCACCGCAGAATGGTCCCGGAGACTTGCTGCACCAGCTTGACCCGTGGCGCACGGCGAGCGGCGAACTGCTCGAACAAGGTCGGCAACGGCAAATCGCCTTCGAGCATGTCGGCCAGCAGCGCCGCATCTTCAAGCGCCATGGCCGCGCCTTGCGTCAAGGTAGGCGCCGACAGATGCGCGGCATCGCCCGCGACGATGATCCGGCCCTTGTGCCAAACGGGCTCCAGCAGAAACTCATATTGCGGACTGCACACGATATCCGCGTCCGCCGGCAAGGCGTCGCGCAGCCTGCCAATCAGGCCGGTAAACTCGGCGAGCTGCGTGGTCAGAACTTTGCGAAAATCTGCCGGAGCATAGCGCGCGCCCGGTTGTTCGCGGGTGACGACGAACATGTACATATATTTTTCGGACAAGGGGATGACCCCCGCATACGACTTTGATCCATGAAATACCTGGACATACGTGACCGACGGATCGCGCGGCAGCGTGACGCGCCAGACATAATAGCCCGTGTAAGCCGGCTGCTTTTCGCCACCGAACAAATCCTCGCGAATACGCGAATTCATGCCGTCAAAGGCAATCGCAAGGTCAAAGCGTCCAAGTTCCGCGCCCCGGCCGACAATGGCCACCGAGGTTCCGTTATCGTGCAGTTCCGTGACTTCTAAACTGTGATGAATGACGGCCCCGGCGGCGGCCGCCGCACTGTAAAGGACATCAGCCAGCGCGCTGCGGCGCAAAGCGCAGTTAGCTGGCACGTCGCCGCCCAGCGACGACGGAATGTCGGCAACAAGAGTTCCCTTGTGGTCGAAGAAACTTGTCCGGTCGATGAGATAGCCATTGGCAAGGATATCGTCGAGCACGCCGAGATCACGCAAGACTCTGGAGCGAATTCGCCGGCTGGTTGATGCCGACGCCAAGGACCTGATTGCCGGGGCGCTTTTCGATGACCGTCACGGCAATGGCCAGCGACGCAAGGGCTCTTGCAGCGGCCAGCCCGCCAATGCCGCCGCCGATCACCAGAACAGATTTATTTCGCATCGTTCGTTAAGCCGCCTGGGCCGCGGCGAGTGCTAGGTACGCTGCCGAAACCCGGGCATGTATAGCTTTTTTTGGCCAGCGGCAAAATTCGCATTGCGACATTCGTATCGGTTCCGCTGTCCCGCGTAACCATCGCCCTTGAGATCGCGGTCGCCGCCGCAGTGGCGGGCATCGCTTTGGACGAACCGTGGGCAGCAAACCTTGGGCGAACGGTTCTCACGCGCCGCAGCCCAGGCTTCTCGCCGCCGGTCTTGCACTTATATGGTGTTCGGCGGGTCAGAGCCGCGCCGGCAACGAATTAAGGTGTTTGTCATGAGAACATACGAAAACCGTCTGCGCGCTGTAGGCGCTGCGACGATCGCGTTCACGCTGTTGTTGGCTCCGACGCTCTCGATGGCGCGACCCGATCAACAAGGGCCGACGACGCACGTCGCCAAAACGTACAAAACTTATCCGAAGAAACACGCATCACGCCACTGGCGGCCCTCTGAGACGCGGAACTTGTATGGCTCGGCCCAAGGCCGCTGCGCCTGGCCATATCAGAACCGGATTCCGCCTTGCATGTCGACCTTTCCCGAAGGTTCCCCGCATTATCACGGTCCGCAGTCTGGCGTAACCTTCGATAACCAATGATGCCCAGCCGCTGAGCAAGAGCGGGGCGGATTGGGCTACCTAATCTGACTTGAGCGCGGAAAGGTCACAACGGGAGCGGTTGCTCAGGCTTTGCGTTTGCATCACCGCGTCAGATCTAAACCGCGCCGCAGTGGCTCGGTGCTTGAGGTGGCAATCCTCTGTCCGAGGGTTGCCAATTCCTGCGACTGCTCGGTCATTCTTTGAAACTGCGTCTGGGTGTGCCGTGACCACAGCTCAAATGCCTCCGTCGGTCCCTTTGCGCGGGCCAACTCGGCGAGAAAATTCAAGCCGGCCGTCGTGTTAGCCTGAGCCATATTCATCAGCTTGGCATTGAAGTCGCGAAGACCCTCCGCTGCCGTCGAATAGCTTTGCTCGGCCCGTTTCGCCGCTTGCTCAGCCGCCTCCGTTCCGCTTTCGGCTGCTTCCCGCGCCGCTCTCGCGCCGGTTTCAAACGATTTCCTGGCTGGATTGTGCTCTGACATGTACGTCTCCCTCTGGACCATCGCGCCACAGCGAGCCGATGGCCTGCAGAGCGGGATGACCTTTGCGAGCGAACGCGCCTGCTTAGAGATCGTTCCGCCAGAGCGACAAACTCCCGCCGATCGTGATCCGCACGCGGCGAGCGAACTCGGCAACGGCATCGCAGATGCCAAAGTCCAAGGATAACGCGCGCCGCATCCGGTTTTCGGTTTCACGTCCTGAGGCGGCGACCGAGTTCAGCCATCGCACGCCGTCGATGATTTCGCCTTCCGTGATGAGCCGTCAGTTCTTTTTGGCGCCGGAGCCTGGATGGCCCTTCTGATTGAGTTCGGCTCCTTTATCCTCATTCCCAACGGCGCCTTGCCCGCCTTTTTGCGCATCCTTGGGGGTGGGTTCGCTTGCCTTTTTGTCTTTCTGTTCTGCAATCATCCAACTCAACTCCTAAAGCGGCTGCCTTGGGAACTTACGGCCGCACCCCTCGTTCTTTCCGATTTCTCATACCTGGAGACCCCACGCCGCTACGGCCGGAGGAGCGGAGGAGCAAATGACAGTCGGAAACGGCCGAGAACTGCACCCAACCGGGCGCGTTGGGCGCCATTGCCCAAAGCCGATGGGGTCGGGACTTCCTCAAGTCCCTGGCGCGAAGCGTCAGGGGCGCCCACTGGCCGGGTGGGCAAAACCGATCACTTGGCCCATTCCGGTTGGAATGAGCCCCGTGATCGCTTCGATCGGTGTCCGCTCACCGAGGAATGACGGCGGCTTGTCTCTGCGGGCGGTTTGGCTTGGTTACGATTCCTCGTCTTCGCGCTGCCGCCGCCTGATGTGGCCTCGCTCGGGTTGCCTTGCTGTCTGCCGGACTAACCGCCAGCGCAAGCATACGTTTGCCTTTGCCCTTGGCGGTAGCGACAATTGCATGACGTGATCGCGCGGCAGTGCGATGCATTCGGGGATGAACCCGCATGCTGATGACGCGAACCGGGGCCTCGGCGCTGGACGGCGGATTGGCAGAGGTCGCTTCTTTCAGGCTTTCTGCCAGAGGCAGATCTGCAGAGGCCGCTTCGTTCTCGCTTTCTGTCAGAGGCGGATTTGCGGAGCCCGCTTCTTTCACGCCTTCTGTCACGTCATTGTATCTGTTGGCGAGCAGATTGATTCGTCCGGTCCAAAGACTGACGAAGTCGCCGCTCGATATTTTATCCACACTTCCGAAAAGGCGTTTCCATCGGGGAAGAAGGTTTCCCCAGATGCACTTTTTGCACCAGTGCTCGCCCTTCTGAAGGCCCTCGCTCGTCGCACACATGGATTGCCAGGCAACGCGATCCGGGTGTTCGTAATGCTCGATCGCGCCCTCGATCCCCTGCTGATGCACCATGTATCGCTCGGCGTAGTCGGGAAAATGGCCAAGCGCCCATTTGAACCTCTCGGCCTGGACCAAAAACATGTGCGCAGCCGCGCGAGCGTTGTCGCGCGCGTCCCAGATGCTGCCGTCACCGTATTTCGCGAACTCATAGTCGCTGAGTTGAAACAGCCCCTTATACGATCCAGTCCGCACATGCGGATTGAAATCACTCTCCACCTTGGCGATTGACAGCATCATCGGCAAATCAATGCCGTACAAGGATGCCGCCTCGCTAATCTCTTCGCGCGGATCGTTTGTTGTTGCGTGCGGCTCATAAAAGCGAGCTTCCAATTTGCCGCCGAGGTAGCCGAACGCATCGATCGGCGTGGTCTGCTGTGGAGCGTTTCGGTAGGCGGTATCTTCCGGATAGAACGTCACCGCCATCGCGCTCGTTTCACACAAACCCGCTGCGAGAGCGATCGCGAATGCAATCGCCGCTGTTGTACGCACGCTTTTGATCATCAGTTCACCCGCCGTTGTCGCATTCGTCCGCCCTCACATGTTTGCTCGGCCCCCAGATGCGGAGCAAACTTCAAGACAAATGCACCTCACCGCTTCAGCAATTTTCTCCTGAATCATCAAGTCCCCGCCCGATTGAACGGGCCAATCGACGAAAATACAATTGTTTTCGCCGATTGAAGGGCTATCGCCCCGGATTTCATCTTTTACCTGTGGCCGTTGGGTCACAGCAAGGTGCGCCGAACGACACACACCCTATCGGGACTATGCGGAACGTCGAAACATGAACGACTGTTCACCCGCCATTGTCCTGACCACATAAACGCAAGTCGGTTTCTTTATGATGAAAATGGCGATTTGCTGTTCATCCGCGGACGTTGTGACTAACCTTAACGATGCGAAGGCAGAGCGATCCGTGAAGTTCGATGCCGTCGCCGGCCAAGCCGCCATGCCGGATCAGCTCGTCGCCTCACGACCGTCGAGGATTATGGTCTCGACTTCGCCGGCGCCGTTTTGGCGGCGGAAGGCGGCGGCTTTGTTGTACTCGTCGGATTGAAAGCAGGCGACGCCCCGCTCGAACGTGGGGAATTCGATCACCACGAAGCGCGAGAATTTTTGCGGCCCCTCCATGATCTGAAAGCGGCCGCCCCGCGCCAAAACCTTACCGCCGTATTTCGCGAGGGTGGCCGGCACCAGGTCCGCATATTTCTTGTACTCGACCGGATCGTTGATCTTCGCGCGTGCGACCCAATAGGCTGGCATAAGCTTCTCCCGGTTTTACGCGAAAGTCGGTTTTTTGCTCGATCGCCGACATGCCATCGTCGATGCAGCAGATGTCGACATGGGCTGTTCGCGTCATTACGGCGCCACTAAGCCGTGGCGCAAGATAATGTGTCGTCGGCGGTGCGCAGCGGGAAATTCATTCAGCCGCAGTCGCAAGCCGTAATATCAAGTGATGGGCTCGGTCCGGAGCAACCGGCCGGATCAAAGCAGAGAAGACCGGCAAAGCGCGGTTAATTGACACAGCGTCACCGGCTGCCGCGATCTGCTACGATCGGCGAAACGGTCCCGACAGAAGACCGCGGGGGTTGCCCTGCAACAAATACACAACTCGACTCGACCGCGATGCGTCGCATTGCGGGGCTCGGACATCAGGAGGAAACCTATGCAAAAGGGTATGGGGATCGCGTGCGCCGCCGCTGTCAGCGTTCTTCTCGGCTGTGGTGCCGCCAATGCCGCCGGCGACACCATCAAGATCGGCTTTTTCGCGACGCTTGAAGGGACCTATACGAGTCTCGGCGAGGACGGCCAGCGCGGCTTCGATCTCGCGCTCCAGCAGCATCACAACATGGCGGGCGGCAAGAAGCTCGAGATTTTCCGAGGCTCATCGGACACGACACCGGATTTGGCGCTGCGCGCGGCCAAGAAGCTCGTCGAGCAGGACAAAGTGGACATCCTCATCGCCCCGCTCTCCGGTGCCGAAGGTATCGCCATCCACGATTATGCGAAGACCCAGCCGCAGGTCACGTTCATTAACGGCTGCTCCGCCGCGCTCGAGACGACCTACGTCAATCCGGCGCCGAATTTCTTCCGCTTCAATCTCGACGGCGCCCAGATCCATAAGGGGCTCGGCCAGTACATCTACAACGTCAAGCACTACAAGAAGATCGCGACCATCGCCGAGGACTATGCGTTCACCTACACGCAAGTGTTCGGCCTGGCGCTGGATTATTGCCCCGCCGGCGGCCAGATCACCAAGCGACTGTGGGTGCCGCTCGGCACCAAGGACTTCGCCTCCTATATTCCGCAGCTTCTCTCAGAAGACGTTGACGCGATCTACCTCGGCCTCGGCGGCGCCGACGCTCTCAACTTCCTCAATCAATACCAGCAGGCCGGCGGCCACGCCCACCTCATCGGCGGCTCGATCATGATCGACCAGACCGTACTCGCGTCGAAGGGCAAGGCGAAAGACGCGCTGATCGGTGTCCCGTCGGCGACGCACTGGGCCGACACTTGGGACGATCCGCATTGGCAGGCGTTCGTGAAAGCTTTCCAGGACGCCTCGAAGGGAGCAAGACCGGGATTCTGCGCGGTCAATTATTACGACGAGACCACCGCCGCGCTGCAAGCGCTCGACAAGGTCAACGGCGATCTCAGCGACGGCCACAAGAAATTCCGCGCAGCGTTGGCCTCGCTCGTGCTCGACGCGCCCAACGGCCAGATCAAGCTTGACGAAAATCGCCAGGCGATCGGCACGGTTTTTGTCACCGAAGTCGTCAAGGACAAGAATGGCGATCTGGTCAACAAGGTGGTCAAGATCGTGCCCAACGTGCAGGAGCGGCTTGGCCTGTCCAAGGCGGCTTTTGATCGAATTGGCCTGCCCGGGCGCGAAGTCCCGGTATGCAAGAAGAGCTACGAGTAGGCCGGATTGCCCGCGGGTCAGGACGACGTGTTGTAGTATTGCGGGACATGGCTTTGCGCCGTGTCCCGGCTGATCCGTGTCCATTGCGAAGCGTCGAGGCTGCGGGCGGCGCGGTGCCCTTCAAGCGTCGCCTCGTAGACCGAGCGTGGCGCAACCGCACAGCCGATTGCCTCGACGCTCACGCCGCGCTCACGCAAGATGTGATGCAGCTCGGTTTCAGAGCTTCGCGCGGTCGCCATGACAATAAGCTCTGCGCCGATGCTGCGGACCCGCGACGGCTCGTACACATTGACGATCTCCGCGGTGCGCCCGTTGATGCGTTTAACGGTATGAAAGGTGAGGATGTCGACTTTTGCCTCATACAAATACGTCATGATCCAGTGGAAATAGACTTCCTGGACCGTTTCCATTCCGATCATCGGCCATCTGGTCAAAAGGCTTACCCGCGCGCCTTGCTTGGCCATTTTCACCGCGGTCAGCGGTGCCGCGACATCCGCCATTTCGTCAATGACTAGAACCTCGCCGCCTGGCGCCGATACTTTATCCAACGCCACTTCGTCCCATGACACGCAGTTGCCGGTTTCCCATCCGGCGATTGGCTTTCCGGTTTGCCCCTGGAAACCGTCACGCCGATAACGCGCGCCAGTGGCAACCACCACATGGTCCGGTTTTTCTGCAGCAAGAATGGAAGCGATATTTTCCCGGGTCACCGGGCTCGCAAGCTTGATGTCGGCGCTGTTACCTCTTGCTTGTTCAGCGAGCCACGTCGCTATGGTTCCGTATTGCTGGCGATAAGGCAGAGCGCCATACGCGCGAACGTGCCCGCCGACGGCTGCTTCACGCTCGTAGACAACGACTGAGTTGCCTTGACCGGAGGCGACGCGGGCATATTCAAGCCCGGCCGGTCCTGCGCCGACGACAAGCACCCGTTTGCGCCCGTAGGTTTTGCGGGTTGCATTCGCGCCCCAGAGCGCCTCGCGTCCGACGACTGGATTATAGGCGCATTGCACACGGCTGCCGCGGACGACCGATCGCCAGCAATAGTTGGCGGCGACACATCGCCTGATATCTCTTTCTCGCCCTTCTTTGACCTTGGTGAGCCACTGCTCGTCCGCGATCATCTGCCGCGACAGCAAGACCGCATCGGCGTCGCCAGATGCGATGAGGTCTTCGGCGACGTCCGGATAGCTGATCCGGCCGACCATCAACACCGGCTTTTTCGACACATCCTTGAAAGCCCGCGCGTACTTGCGTTCCCATCCTTGCTCGAAGGTCATCGGCGTGTGAATCCAAGAGTGATGCACGCCCGCCGAGACGCTGACGTAATCGATGTCGGTTTGCTGTTCGAGATCGAGATGCACGCGTTTTACGTCTTCGATCTCAAGGTCACCTTCCCAAAACGACGTGGAGTTGATGCGGTATCCGAGAATGGCGCGATTGCCGATTTTGCCGCGGATGCGCCGCAGGCACTCGACGGAAAAGCGCAAACGATTTCATACGATCCGCCCCAGCGATCGGTTCGCTGATTGTAGAGCGGCGACAGGAATTGCCAGGGCAAATAGCCGTGCGCCAGGTGCAGTTCGACGCCGTCAAGCCCGGCGCTGACGGCGCGTCGCGCGGCTTCGGCGAAAGAGTGGAGAATGCGCTCGATCTCGTGTTCTTCCAGCTCCTTCGCCGTGGGGCCGCCGGGGATTTCGCCGATTGCCATTTGGCTGGGAGCGACCGTATAGGCGTTATACTCGTATGGATCGCGAGCCGGATCGGTCTTCAGGAAAGGCGTCGGCGAGCGCAGCCCGACGTGCAGCAATTGGGCGATCAAGGCGCAGCCGTGCTTCTTGACCGCCCGGGCGACCCTGGCCATGCCCTCCACCTGCTCGTCGTTCCACAGGCCGGGGAATGCCGCGGGCGTATAGATTGTGTCCTTTTCGACGATTTGACCGCCGAGGATAATCATTCCTAGTCCGGTCTGCGCGCGCTCCTCATAGTAGGCGACGGCCTGGTCGGTAAAAATTCCCTCGTGCGCGCTCCTCACCCATGTGGGACAAACCGGTCCAAAAATCACCCGGTTTGCAATCCGCGTATGACGCAGTTGCCATGGTGAGAACAGGTGGGGATAAGACTGCGCGGCCGGCACAATTGTCCTCCTGGAAATTGTCTATTGAGAGAGCACCAGTGAATAGGACGTCTCGCTATGCCGGTGAGCCCATTGACCCGGCTATCGGCATTACAGCTTCTACAATACCTTGCGGGCCGATGTGGCAATTTTCGAAATAATAGAGGCGCTCGGCAGTCAACCGGGTCGCATCGATTGTGCAAATGCGAGGGGGGATATGAAAGTCGTAAGTTTTTGGCGAGACCAGGAGATCCGCTTCGGTTTGCGGCTCGGCGATGAGATATTGGAGCCTTCATTGGCGGATGCGCTGCTGGAGCCGCGAGAACGCGCTTTCTTCAGCGACGCCGTCTCGTTTATTCGCGGCGGAGAATTGGCGCACAGCGCGGCTCGTCGTCTCGTCGCGTTACGTCCTGCTGATGCGCTGCATCGACTGGATCAGGTCAGGCTGGCGGCGCCGATTCTTCCTTCCACAATTCTTTGCGCTGGCAGCAACTACCGCGAGCATAATGATGAAAAGCTCGGCTCACCAACGAGCGGAAAAGAGCCTGAGTTTTTCCTAAAGACGTCCGACAGCGTCATCGGACCGGAGGACGCCATTCAATATGACGAAAAACTTACCCGTAAGCTCGACTGCGAGACCGAACTTGGAATTGTGATTGGAACGCCTGGACGCCATATCGCAAAGGAGCGGGCACTCGCGCACGTCTTTGGCTACACCATCGTGAACGATGTGACGGCGCGCGACCGGCAAGTACGCAGGTCCGGAAGCTTTACCTGGTACGAGCTCGGACGTGGAAAGGCATTCGACACCAGCGCCCCATTGGGCCCTTGCATAACGACTGCCGACGAAATTCCCGATCCGCAGGCGCTCAACCTGCGCACGCGGGTCAACGGCGAACTGCGTCAGTCAAGCAATACCCAGAATATGATCTGGTCGTGTGCCGATCTCATCCACTTCTTCTCAACGAATTTCACGCTGAAGCCGGGGATGGTCATCATTACCGGCACGCCCGCGGGTACCGCATGGTCTTCCGACAAGGAGCTCGGCGGTCACTGGCAACCAAAGGACGGACTCGTCGCCGCGGCGCGCTATTTTCTTCCGGGCGACATGGTCGAATGCGAGATTGAACGCATCGGAATATTGAGGAATCCGGTGCGGTAGGGCTCTTGTCCCTTATTTCGATTACCGATCCACATGGTCCGCAGCTTCTTTGCCTTCGGTCTTCGCGCGGGCGGAGACGGAATGCGGAAGCGGACATCGCCATAAAGCCGCAGCCACGCTCGGAGTTGAGACGTCCGAGCGAGGCAGCGACGTTAGAACGATCCGAATATCGTTCCGAGCGCGATGACCGCGATCAAAGCGAGAATGACGCCGGCGATTCCGACCATGACAATGTCAAAATAGCTGTCGCGGTGGCTCGCGCCGCAGATCGCCAGCAGAGTCACGACGGCGCCATTATGCGGCAGGATATCGAGCGTCCCCGCGGCGATCACGGCCACGCGGTGCAGCAGCGCTGGCGCGAGGCCGATCTGCGCGGCCATGGCCAAGTAGGTCTGGCCGAGCGCGTCGAGCGCGATGGTCAGCCCGCCCGAGGCCGAGCCGGTGAGCGCAGCGAGCACGTTGGTCGCAACCGCGAGCGAAACCAGCGGGCCGCCTTCGATCGCCAGAACCCAATCACGTACCGTCGCGAAGGCCGGCAGCTCGGCAATGACCACGCCGAAGCCGACCAGGCTGGCGACGCTGAGTGCGGGCAGCACCGAGGCATTGGCGCCGGCATCCATGCTTTGGCGCAGCGCCGGCAACCGCGTCCAGTTGCAGGCGATGACCGCGACGATCGCGGCCGCGAGCGCCACCACCACCGACCAGACGCCGGCGACCGCCGACAGCGACGTAGCGCCGAAGCGTTCCTGGGCGAGGAACGAGACATCGAGCCGCGGCAGAACGACGAGCGACATCGTGAGATTGACCAAAACGACGACGGCCAGCGGCAGCGCGGCGGCGATGATGGGCGGCGCCTCCTCGGTGTGGCGACCGCGATCGATTTCGGCGGGATCGAATTCGCGCGCTGTGGTGGCGCGCTCGCGCACCTTCTCGTCGTGCGCCGCCTCTTCGGCAGTGCCCGGCACCTCATCGCCAAAACCTTCGCCCGCACGGCGCGCCGCGGCTTCCGCTCTATTGAGCCACCACAGGCCGAAACCGACCATGATCAATGAAGCAATGATGCCCAGCCCCGGCGCGGCAAACGGCGTGGTGCCGAAGAACGGCATCGGGATCGCATTCTGAATCGAGGGCGTACCCGGCAGCGCCGACATCGTGAACGTCGAGGTGCCGAGAATGATCGCTGCGGGCATCAGCCGGCGCGGCACCGCGGCGGCGCGGAACAGGCTTTGCGCCATCGGGGCGATGACAAAGAAGGCGACGAACAGGCTGACCCCGCCATAAGTGACAAACGCGCCGGCAAGCACCACGGCGAGGATGACGCGGCGCTCGCCGAGCTTTTTGGTCATGTAGGCGGCGACGGCGTTAACGGCGCCGGAATCCTCCATCAGCTTGCCGAACACGGCGCCCAACAGAAACAGCGGAAAGAACTGGGCCAGAAAGCGTGCGGCGCTGCCCATGAAGATTTGCGTCCAATTGGCAAGGAGCGGCTGCCCGCCCAAGAGCGCCGCGACCAGCGCCGCCGCCGGGGCGAGCAGCAAGACGCTCCAGCCGCGAAAGGCGAGCCAAACCAGGAGGGCGAGTGCAATCAGGATTCCGAAGAGGCCCATCAACTCTCCGCTTACGACGCTCAGCACTCGGCCAGAAGCGCATCGAGATCGGCGGTCGAGCGCTGGCCGACGTCGTCGCCGTGGGCGGCGAGAAATTCGCTGGCCGCACGGCGGCCCTCGTCGCGCAGCTTGCTGACGAAGGCCCATTCGGCATTGAGCTTTGAGGAGGCGCCGAATTCGGCCAGCATGGCCGACTTGATCCGATGCGTGCGCATCTGCGCCCACCGTTCGCCTTCGCCGTGGCCGGGGTCTGCCACCTGACGCAACAACGCAATCATCCGCAGCTCCTTCGCCAGCGGCGAATTGAAGGAAATCTCGTTCAGCCGATTGAGAATGTCCGCGGCCGAGCGCGGCATTTCCGTCCGCTCGACCGGATTGATCTGAACGATGATGGTATCGTGCGCGTCGCTCTCGCGCACCAGCGGCGTGATCGTGGGATTGCCCGCATAGCCGCCGTCCCAATAGGCCTCGCCGTCGATCTCCACCGCGCGGAACATGGTCGGCAGACACGCCGAAGCGAGCAGCACATCGGCGGTGATCTCGCCATTGCGGAAGATGCGGCCACGCCCGGTGCGCACCCGCGTTGCGGTGACGAAGAGCTTGATGGGCGAGTTGGCCAGCCGCTCAAAATCGACGTTCTCGTTGAGAATATTGCGCAGCGGATTGAGCGCGAGCGGATTGATATCGTAGGGCGAGAACACCCGGGTCATCAGGTCCATGGCGACATAGGCCGGCGACGTGTCGAGTGACCAGCGGCCCATCAGCCGGTCGAGCGGCGAGCGCTGCAGCGGACTGAAGGCCGCGGCACGCGACACCGCACGCCAATATTTCTCCAGCGCCGCCCGCGCGCCATCGATGCCGCCATCGCTCCAGCCGTCCGCCAATATCGCGGCGTTCATTGCGCCGGCCGAAGTTCCCGAAATGGCGGCAATGTGAAAGCGCGGCTCTTCGAGCAGGCGGTCGAGCACGCCCCAGGTGAAGGCGCCGTGAGAGCCGCCCCCTTGCAGCGCCAGGTCGATCAGGACCGGCTCCTCGCCGCGTTCGCCAGTCATGGCTCGATCTGACTATGGCCCTGCTCTGGATCCCTTCATTGAATAGCGCAGCAGCGCAAACAGGCTGCCGCCAGTGAAGGCACCGAGCACATAAATGACGGCCGCCAGGATCGCAAGCGGCGCGCGTACGCTGAAGCCGAGAAAAGAAATTGTCACGACGCCGAGATTTTGGAAAGCAAAGATGAGAATTGCGGCGACGAACAGGACGACAATTGTCAGATAAACCCAGCGCATGCCGTTAGTCCTCAGAAGCGGATGCCCACATCGATTGTCGCCCGGTCAGAATTGCAGTCGCTTTGCATCAGAGGCCGCAAATCCGACAAAGCCTCTTCGGTCTTTTGAACCGTTACCGTCGCAACCCAAGACCGAGCACAATCCAGCTCACCCCCGCCACGATGAGATCAATGGCAAGAAAGAGTCCAAGGATGTAGAGGCTGGACACCGGCCAATGGATCAGAATGATCAGCCCGAACAGGAACGTGATGACGCCCGAGAGCGCGACGGCGACCCACGGCATGCCGTGCTGCATCGAGAAACCGAGGACGACGCGCATGACGCCGGAGGCGATCAGCGAAACCCCGAGCAGCAGCGTCAACAACGCCGCCGCAAGCAACGGATTCTCGAAGGTCAAGAAGCCGGCAACGATGTAGAGCACGCCGAGCAGAAGCCAGAGCAAGAATTTGCCCCAGGTCTTGATCTGAAACGAATTGATCACTTCGGCAATGCCCGCGATCAGCATCATGATGCCGACCACGAAGACCGTGACCACGGTGGCGAACACCACGCTGGTGAGCGCGATGATCCCGGCGATCACGTAGACGACGCCAAGCGTGACAATCCAACCGGATTTGGCCTGCAGTGGCGCAAGTCCGGGTCGCGGACCAAGAGGTGACTCTGATATGACGGACATGTGCTTCCTCCGGCACTGTCGACCTCACCATCCCGGCATAGTTTGCCGCGCAAAATGGTTTCTGAGCAATCACAACCCTGCGATCTGACAAGCGCCGCGGCAGCGTTGATCAATCGGGCTTTGCAACAAAGTTGTGACAATCTCGCAGCAAATCGCCGACCGCCCTTGCGTTTGCGCTTTGGCGCAATCACGAAGGCAGGAACGAGCCGCCGCAGCGGGGCGGAAAACCCGTCCCGGATTTTTCGGCTATCATGTGGTTGCTGAGGGGCTGGTTTGCGGAATAGTGTGAGCAGTCGAAGCGGGTTTTTTTGCGGGGAATCATTGGGAGAAATCATGAAAACAGCAATTGCCCTGATTCTGTGTTGCGCCGGCCTATGTTTGCCGGTGCAAGACGCTTCAGCCGCCATCAAGTTCAAGCGGTTCCCACATTGCGGCGTAGGTCTTGTGACGGAGAAAACCTGTGAGTGTCACAGGGCGGGATCGACTCACTTTTACTATTGCCACAAGGGTTATTACTGCCACACGGACGGTAGCTGCCATCCATAGTTTTTAGGTTTACGCGCCCGGAGCGGTGACGACCCGCGCGGTGCGTGTTCCGGTCTGCCAGATCATCCTCAGAATCCGTGCCCGACGGTCTGTTGACACCGTCGGAGTGCGCGGCGAGCTAGCGCTATTGCATGCCCATCGGCGGGCTAGCTTTCCTTCTTTGCCGTTCCCGACCTGCTGACGCTGACGCGGTCGGCAATCGCCAACAAAAGCATGGTCACGGCAAAGGCTATCAAGATACCGACGACCCAGGCGAGCTTATGATCGTCTGCGTTCCGGTCGATATCCAAAAACCAGTCAAGTACATTCACGGCAGCGATCGCTGCGATAGAACCGAGCAATCTCTGCTTCAAGCCGGCAAAGCCGATGCCAAGGATTCCTCGCGGCCAGCCGGGATGCTCGGCCGGATCGACGATAGCGACAAAATTCTCGTAGCTTGAACAAATTACGATCACGATAAGATTGGCGATGAGCGATAAGTCCACGAGTTTTAGGATGCCGACGATTATTTCGTCCTGTGCGGCGGTGCTCACGTGCGACAGCAGATCGGCAATCTTGCCAATGAACGTATAAAGCAGCGTTGCCAGACCGACTATCATTCCCAGCAAAAACGGAACCAGCAGCCAGCGGCTGCCAAGCACAATGCCTTCCATAATTCGCATGATCGGATTCACAACGGCCCCTCGTGCTTATTCGCCATTCCCTCGATGAGCTCGGAGTATAATCCGAATGCAGCAGGCTCAAAATCGCGCGGTTGCGACAAAGCGACGGCGCCGGAGTCGATCCGACGCTTCATGTTATTCGGGCGGCCCGCCTTCCGGCGCTATAGCCGGCTGATAGTTCGGCGGTACTTGAAAAAGATCGGCCGGTTGCCGGCGATATTTCACTGAAACGGCCTGCATCACCGTATTGCCGTCCACCATCAGCCGGAGCAGCACGCCGTCGGCCGTCAGACACCCGGTGTGCGTTTCCGTATCCACGCTCCACGACCAGTCGACGCAGCTTAGCCCCGCCACCGTCGATTCGCCGCCGCGCCGCAGCGCCGTCGGATTGTCCGGCGCCAGCGGCATGCGCGGTGAACCTTCAAACTTGCGAAAGGTGCGACTCGCCGGATTAAGCAATGTGAATTCCTGCTTGTTACGGTCGAAGATCGTCGCGGATTTGTCGGGCCCGTCGATGCGCTGGAGATGCTCGCTCGCCGACCAGCGGCGGCGGCTGGTCGTCGTCGGCTGATTTGGGCGGGTGATACGGTAGGTGATATCGACATCCCGCGTCGGCACCACTTCCGGCTGCTGCTCCGCGGCGCGCGAGAGGTCAGCGGCACCGATGAATGCACCGGCGACGAGCGCGAGGCAGATGCAGCGCACGCGATGCATGTGCGGCGCTGCGGATCTATGACAATGTGCGACGAACATTAAGAACTCTATCGCGCCAAGCGCTGATCCCGACGCGGTCTACAGAATCTAACATTTATCTTCGGGAGGGGCGCTCCCGCGCATGCATGGCAGATGCCGCGATAGCGTCTGGATGCTGCAGCTTTAGCTGTCCGAGCGCCGCGCGGCGAAAGATAATCGACTCGCAGTCTTAACCGCTACCGAATGGTATCGCGACAAATCGGGTGCCTTTGTGGCTATGCACCCGCATCAGCACGGCTTGTTTGCCTTCCGAGCGCGAGCGGTCGATTAGCATACGGTGGGGTGCCGTATCGATGCATGGCTGAAGCTCCGAGGTTTATTCAAAGCTTCAACGCGCATCCCATTACTCGGCTCCGGCCGAAGCCAAACTTTGAAGCCAAACTTTCGTGTGCGAGGAAATTCCCTCCGCGGGACCGCCAATCTCTCCGCGTTGCAGCGGCCAGAGAGGCTGAGATGTGAAGATAGGTCGTCAACCGGACTCAAAAGTTTCTTCGCGGCGAACTTGGCTTGGTCGCCAAAGCGGACGTAGCTGCGGCTGTTACGAATGCAAGGCCTAAATCGGCCGCGTTAAATCGTGATTCTTGAGCGGCAGGGTGCGGATGCGCTTGCCGGTTGCGGCGAAAACCGCATTGCACAGCGCCGGCGCCAGCGGCGGCACCGGCGGCTCGCCGACGCCGCCCCAGAAACCGCCGCTCGGCACAATGACGGTCTCGACTTGCGGCGCATCGGCGATGCGCAGCATCTGGTAATCGTCGAAGTTTCCTTGCTCGGCGGCGCCATCCTTGATGGTGATTTCCCCGTAGAGTGCGGCCGTCAGCGCATAGATGATCGCGCCTTGCATCTGCATTTCGATCGAGAGCGGATTGACCACGTGCCCCGGGTCGAGGGCGGAAACGACGCGGTGCACGCGCAGACTGCCGCGCTCGACCGAGGCCTCCACCACTTGCGCGCAATAACTGCCGCAGGCCTCGTTGACGGCAATGCCGCGAGATACGCCCGCCGGCAGTGGCCCGAACCAATCCGCCTTTTTCGCCGCGGCGTCGAGCACCGCGAGGTTCTTCGGACTGTTGCGCAACAGCCGCCGCCGATAAAGGTACGGGTCTATTCCGGCGGCATGCGCCATCTCGTCAATGAAGCATTCTTTGTAGAAGGCATTCTCGGTGTAATTGATCGCCCGCCATACTCCGACCGGAACCGGAGTCTGACGGATGATGTAATCGATATGATAGTTCGGCACGTCGTACGGCATTTCCGCTTCGGTGAACCCACTGAGAAAAGTCCGATCGACGATGTTCGCGCCGAACGCCGAGACGAACGTGGCGACGAAAGATGGACCGGCGAGGCGGATTTTCAACGCCGTCGGCATGCCCTCGCCGTCGAGGCCGGCAACGAGCCGCGCCATGCCAAACGGCCGGTAAAAATCGTGGCGCATGTCTTCCTCGCGCGTCCACACGAGTTTGACCGGCACGTCGACTTCCTTGGCGATGAGCACCGCCTGACGGACATATTCCTGAATGGCGCCGCGGCGGCCGAAGCCGCCGCCGAGCATCATGCTGTGAAAGGTGACTTGATTGTTGGGAACGCCGGCGGCGACCGCGGCGGTGACCAGCGCGGTCGTTGAGCCCTGGCTCGGCGCCCAAACTTCCACCTGTCCGGGCCGCACATGGGCGGTGCAGTTCTGCGGCTCCATGGTGGCGTGCGCGAGATAGGGAACCGTGTACTCGGCCTCCACGTGCCGCACCGCGCTTGCAAGACCGGCGGTAACGTCACCATCCGATTGGCCGACCTGGGCCTTCCCCGCGTCTAGCCCGGCGCGCACCAGCGCGGCGATGCTTTCGCTCGACACGCGGCTATTGCCGCGATCGTCCCAAACGATCGGCAAAGCGTCGAGTGCGCGTTTTGCGCGCCACCACGAGTCGGCGATGACGGCAACCGAATCGGCCATGCGCACGACCCGGCGCACGCCGTTCATGCCGGCGATCGCGCTTTCATCGATGGATTTGGGCGAGCCGCCATAGACCGGGCACTGCCTGATGGCGGCGTACAGCATGCCGGGCAGGCGGACATCGATTGCATAGACCGGCTTGGCGGTCGCCTTGTCGAGCACATCGAGGCGCCGGCGCGGCGTACCTACGAGCTTCCAGCTTGCCGGAGTTTTCAGTGGCACGTCGCCGACGCTTACCTTGGCCGCGTCTTCGGCAACGGCCGCGAAAGTTATCGTTTGCCCGCTGGGCTTGTGGATAATTGTGCTCATATGCGCGACGCACTCGGATGCCGGTACCTGCCAGCGCGCCGCAGCCGCGCCGATGAGCATTTCGCGCGCTGTGGCGCCGGCCTGCCGCAGATAAAGTTGTGACGATCCGATAGACCGGCTGGCGCCCGTCGAGGTGTCGCCCCAAACCCGTGGCGCCGGAGGTTTTCGCCGGGGGAGACGAATTCGGTGCGGACTTTTGCCCAGTCGCATTCGAGCTCTTCCGCCACCAGCATGGCAAGGCCGGTTTGCGCGCCTTGCCCCATTTCGGCGCGCGCAATTCGGATGACGACCCAATTATCCGGTTGGATCGTCAGCCAAGCCGTGACTTCAGGGGCTGGCGCGGCGGCGGTCGCGGCCGCTCGCTCAAAAGGAATCGCCAGCGCAAGTGTAAGGCTTCCGCCCACGGCACTTACGCCGGCAAGGAAGGACCGGCGGCTTAGCGAACTGCCCCCCATGATCTGCTGCTCTTTAAGGCCTGGCTAAAGCCGCGCGAAACACACAAACGCGGACGCGCGGCCATCGCCCAGCATATAGTTGCCCCTCCGTCATCCTAACAAACGTGCCGCCGCAGGCAACGCCGCAATTGCGGCAATACCTGCCTAAGCATTGCCCAGCGAACTCATGCGCGCGCAGCCGGCGCGTGAATGCCCAGACCAGGAGCGTAAGCCAGCCCGCGGCCAAGACAACGCCGGTAACCGGCCACGCCGATCGTCCCAGATACGCGCCGACCACGGCGGCGACTGTGGCAGCTACGGTTTGCTGAAACAGGCCGAGTAGCGAAGCTGCCATGCCGGCACGATCGGGAAATGGCGTAAGCGCGCCGGCCATGGCCTGCGGCATGGCAAGGCCGAGACCGGCGAGGTAAACCGCCATCGCGACAATAAGCCAGATTCCATTGGGGATTCGCGCCGCCACAAAGGCCGCGAGCGCGAAACTGCCGGCGGCCAAGAGCGTGACGCCGAGCCCCATCATGCGATCAAGTCCCAGCCGCTGCACTAGCCGCGCTGCGCTTGCGGCTCCGAGCATATAGCCGGCCGCGCCAAGCGCGAAGGTAAAGCCGAACGTCACCGCCGACATGCCGTAGAGTCCCTCGAGCACCACGGCAGCGCCGGAAATCCAAGCGAACAATCCGGCGTAGCTGATGGTCAAAATGGCGAGATAGGCGAGAAAGCTGCGATGCCGCAGCAGCGCGAGATAACCTTTGCCTAACCATGCCAGCGAAAATGTTTCACTGCTGCGCTGGCGCAGCGTTTCCGGCAGCAAGCGGCTCGCCGCGGCGAAGACGATGATCGCGGCGACGCCCATGAGGATGAAGCTTGCGCGCCATCCGAATTCCGTCTGCAGGATGCCGCCGATCATCGGCGCCACGATCGGCGCAAAGGCGCTGATCGAGCCCATCAGCGACAATTCGCGCGCCGCCCGCACGCCCGAATAAAGATCGCGCACAATGGCGCGCGCGAGCACGATCGATCCGGACCCGCCGACGCCTTGCAACAGGCGCGCCACAATCAGCGGATCGATCGATTGCGCACCGGCGCAGATACCGACGCCGACGACGTATACGGCGAGTGCCGCAAACAGTACGGGCCGGCGCCCATAGCGGTCGGACAGCGGGCCGTAAATAATCTGTCCGGCGGCAAAGCCGATCAGGTAGCTCGAGATCGTCAATTGTACGCGCGCGGTCGGTGCCGCGAGCGCGCTGCCGATGTCGGGCAGGGACGGCAGATACATGTCGATGGACAGCGGCCCGAGCGCGGTCAGCGCCGCCAACAGCAAAGTCAATGCGAACGTGCCCGGCCGAAGCATCAGCAAGGTTCCGGAATCTTTTTGTGCTGCCGCCTGTTCGGCGATCGACGTGTTGCCGAGAAAAGACAGCCTGGAAAACCCCGCGGGCGGAGTTCCTTCAGCCCCCGGCAATTTCGGATATAAAGGACGCGCCCGCCGCAAAGTAGAGCGCTCTGGAACAAATCATGGATGCAAAAACCGATGGTCACGCGGCTCGCCAGCCGCGCCTGGAAGATGATGTGCTCGTTCGTGGGCAAGGCCGCTTCGTGGCCGACGTCTCCCTGCCGGGCCAGGCCTACGCCTGTTTCTTGCGCTCGCCGCACGCCTTTGCCCGCATCGCCGCCATCGATACGCAAGCGGCGGCGCAAAGTCCGGGAATTGTCGGCATTCTCACCGGCAAGGATTTAGGCGATGTGGGAAGCGTCGGCCGCCACCCGCCGCTCGCCGGCCGCGGCGGCAAGCCTCTGATCACGCCGCACCGGCCGGTGCTCGCAGCCGAGCGGGTGACCCATGTCGGCGAGGCCGTGGCCATGGTCGTGGCCGATAGCGCGTTCGCCGCGCAAGACGCCGCCGAACTCGTCGCCGTCGACTATGAGCCGCTCACGCCGGTGATGGATGCGCGCGCCGCGCTTGCCGCCGGCGCTCCGCTGGTGTGGCCGCAAGCCCCGGGAAATTTGGCGATCGACTGGCCCGGACTTGCGCCCGATCCGGAGGCCAATGCGCGCGAGATCGACTCCATATTCGCCGGCGCCAAATTCGTCGCCCGCATCGCGGTGATGAATCAGCGCATGGCGATCGCCTCCATGGAGCCGCGCGGCGCCACCGCACAATATGTGAGCGACCGATGATTCATATGTTTTGCGCGTGTGCTCGCAGGGCGCGCGCATCCTGCGCGACGACCTTGCCGCCGTCATGAAGGTGGCGAAGGAACGGCTGCGGGTTTTGACCGATGATGTCGGCGGCGCCTTCGGGCTGAAAACCGGCGGCTACCCCGAATACATCGCGTTGCTGATCGGCGCCAAAAAATTCGGCCGGCCGATCCACTGGATGTCCGGCCGCTCCGAAGCTTTCCTCAGCGACAACCAGGCGCGCGATAATTATTCAGAAGCCGAGCTCGCGCTGGACGGCAAGGGGCGCTTTCTGGCGTTGCGCATTCGCAACGTCTGCCAATCTCGGCGCCTATCTCGGCTCGGTGGGCGCGGCCATCCCATCTTTGAGTTTCGCGCGCTGCCTTCCCGGCATGTACGACATCCGTCATATCGACATCGGCGTGCGCTGCGCGTTCACCAATACACTGCCGACTGCGCCTTATCGCGGTGCCGGCAGGCCTGAGGCGAACTACGTGCTCGAACGGGTGGTCGAAGAAGCCGCGCGCGTCACCGGAATCGATCCGGCCGAATTGCGCCGGCGCAACTTCATTCCCCCGAGCGCGATGCCGTACAAGACCGCCGTCGGCACCACCTTTGACAGCGGCGATTTTGCGCCGATGCTCGAACGTGCGTTGCAATTAGCCGATTACCAGGGGTTCAAAGGCCGCCGCCGCGCCGCCAAAGCGCGCGGGCGCTATCGCGGCATCGGGATTTCTTGCATGCTCGAGCATGCCGGTGGCACGCCGACCGAGGGAGCGCTGTTGAGCTTTCCCGGCGACGGCACCCTGACCGTCAGCCTTAATGTTCAGTCCACCGGCCAGGGGCATGCCACCGTGTTTCTGCCGTTTGTTGCCGCGCGGCTCGGGATTGCGCGCGAGAAGGTCACTCACAGGCACGGCGATTCGGCGCTGGAAATTGCCGGTTATGCCTCGGTCGGCTCGCGTTCGGCCATGACCGCAGGCGCCTCGATCGTCAAAGGCATCGCCGCCATCGTGGAAAAAGGCAAGCGCGTGGCGGCCATCGCGCTCGAAACGTCGGAGGCCGATATCGATTACAGCGCCGGCAATTTCGCGGTCGTCGGCACCGACCGTAGGCTGTCGTTGTTTGAAGTCGCCGCGCGTGCCGCCGACCTCAAACGCCGCGGCGTGCTGGAAGAAGATTTGGATAGCAAGGTTACGACCGAGACGCCGCTGACTTTTCCCAACGCCGTCCACATCGCCGAAGTCGAGATCGATCCCGACAGCGGACAGATGCAGATCGTCAGTTACACGGCGGTTGACGATTGCGGCGTCGTGCTCGACGAGAGGATCGTCGAGGGGCAATTGCACGGCGCGCTGGCACAAGGTCTCGGACAGGCGCTGATGGAGCAGGTGTTTTACGACGAAGCCAACGGGCAGCTGGTGACCGGGTCGTTCCAGGACTATGCCATGCCGCGCGCCGACGACATGCCGCTTTCGCTTCGCGATGAGCTTCTCTGCGTTCCGGCGACCTCCAATGTGCTTGGCGTCAAAGGTGTCGGCGAGGCCGGCACCACCGCTTCCATTGCCGCGGTGATGAATGCCGTAGCTGACGCCATACCGGGCGGGGCCGGCGCCAAACTCGACATGCCGGTGACGGCGGCACGGTTGTGGTTGGCGTGCCAGCGCGCAAAGCGGTTAGCCTGATCAAGACGCTGAAAAAAATCTCGGCGCCGGCGCGTGAAATGGAACCACGCGCGCATTTTCAAGTTGGTACTTGTGAGACGCTTGGCCGAAACGGATTTTGTGGGCTCCGCCAGTGCGCGACGGTGGTTGTTAGCGGGGTGATGTATGGGTCAGGTTGTCCCTTTCCTTCGTCCTCAAACAACGTTTGATTTTGAGATGACGTCCATCCTGATTGCCGCCTATGAAACGGCCGTCGAAGGCATCGCCGAGCGCAGGCAGCCGGGTGCACTCCGTGAAATCGCCGCCCGGCGGATTATTGCGCTGGCGTTGCGGGGCGAACGCAGTCCGACACGGCTCTGCGCCGCAGCCTTGGCGACCATCGGACGCACAGAAACTGCCGCTTGAGGGCGAGTAGGACGAGTCACCTTAATTTCGGAATGAAATCTCGCCGGCACCGGAGCGCCTTGCCACCCGGGCGACCGCACCTATAATCGGATGCTTCCCCCCGCGCAGGAGCAAGCTTTGGCGCCGGAAGCAAAATCCGTGGCCATTATCATGGGCAGCCAGTCCGACTGGCAGACCATGAAGCATGCCGCCGAGACGCTCGATGCGCTCGCGGTCGGCTACGAGACACGCATCGTTTCCGCCCATCGCACGCCGGAGCGTCTCTATGCTTTCGCCAAGGGGGCACGAAGCGCCGGCTTCAAGGTGCTCATTGCCGGCGCCGGCGGCGCGGCGCACTTGCCGGGAATGACGGCGGCGTTGACCAGCCTGCCGGTGTTCGGCGTTCCGATCGAATCGAAGGCGCTGTCGGGCCAGGACTCGCTTTATTCCATCGTGCAAATGCCGCCGGGCGTCCCGGTCGGCACGCTGGCCATTGGCCAGGCGGGCGCGATCAATGCCGCGCTGCTGGCGGCCAGTGTCTTGGCATTGAGCGATCCGGACCTGCGCCGGCGCCTTGAGGCTTGGCGCGAGCGCCAAACCGCGGGCGTTGCCGAACGGCCGAAGGATCCGGCGCGTGAGTAACGCGTCGCCGGTGCTCGATCCCGGAGCGACGATCGGTATTCTGGGGGGCGGCCAACTTGGCCGCATGCTGGCGCAAGCCGCGGCGCGCCTGGGCTTTAAATGCCACGTCTTCGCGCCCAATCCGGAATCGCCCGCTTTCGATGTCGTCCATCGCGTCACCTGCGCCGATTACGCCGACACGCAAGCGCTCGACCGTTTCGCCGCCGACGTCGATGTCGTGACTTATGAGTTCGAGAACGTACCGGCGGAGACGGCGGCATTTCTTGCCGCCCGCGTTCCGGCCCGTCCCGACCCAAAGATTTTGGCCATAACGCAGGACCGGCTGGCGGAAAAGAACTTCGTCTGCGGCCTCGGCATCGCCACCGCGGCCTTTGCCGCGGTTGCCAGCGCCGGTGAATTGGAGGCGGCGCGCAAGGGCATCGGAGAGCCGGCGGTATTGAAGACCCGTCGTTTCGGCTACGACGGCAAAGGCCAGGCGACGATTCATGATGCCGGATCGGCGGAAGCGGCTTGGCGGACCCTCGGCGGCGTCTCCTGCATCCTCGAAGCGTTCGTGCCGTTTGCCTGCGAAATCTCGGTCGTTGCCGCGCGCACAGGCGACGGCGTGGTCGAATGTTTCGACGTCACCGAGAACGAACATCAAAATCATATCTTGAAGATTTCGCGCGTTCCGGCGCGAGTCTCGGCGCAGGCAGCGCGGGCGGCGCGCGACATTGCCGAAAAGATTGCTCACGCGTTCGATTATGTTGGCGTCTTTGCGGTGGAAATGTTCGTGCTTGGCGACGGCGGCGTGCTGGTCAATGAGATCGCGCCCCGGGTGCACAATTCCGGGCATTGGACGCTCGACGGGGCATCCATCTCGCAGTTCGAACAGCATATCCGCGCGGTGGCCGGTTGGCCGCTCGGCAAACCCGCGCGCCACGGCCGGGTGGAAATGATCAATCTCATCGGCAAAGAGGTCGAGGATTTCCGCGCCTGGCTGCAAATTCCGGGTGCAGCCGTACATCTTTACGGCAAGTCCGCCATCAGGCCCGGCCGCAAGATGGGGCATGTCACACGCGTCTTTGCCGAGTAGGCGAGGTGGCAAATCCGGCGGCCGGTACCGAATACGAGGTCATCGCCGGCGACAGCGCCCCGGATGTTTGACCGCTATGGCGGGTGCCTTTCGGCCGCACGAAATCTCGTCTGTCTGCGGGCGTGTGGACTTTGGCCCACCCTTCTGATAAACAACGCGGCAATGTGGCGCGGGCCTCAAGGCCGCGCCGTTATTTCATTCCCCGAGCGCACCGTACCGAGCGCACTTGATAAGGAGGATGCGTGCAGGTTCTCGTCCGTGACAATAACGTCGACCAGGCCCTCAAGGCGCTGAAAAAGAAGATGCAGCGCGAGGGCATTTTCCGCGAGATGAAGCTCCGCGGCCACTACGAAAAACCCTCAGAAAGAAAGGCTCGGGAGAAGGCGGAAGCGATCCGCCGGGCCCGTAAGCTTGCGCGCAAGAAGCTGCAGCGCGAGGGTCTGTTGCCGATGAAGCCGAAACCCGCGCCCGGGGCCGGCGGCGCCCGATCGGGCCCCCCGCGCGCGCCACGTTTTGGCTAAATTGCCGAGGATTTGAGCCGTTGGCGCGGTCACCGCCCGCGCCGCTGGTATTTTGTAACCCGAGAGCCGGACTATCGCCGAACGCGTCCGTGATCTACCGTTGGGTAATCGGGGGGCGCTCTTTTGCTGCGAGCGTCGAATGACGGTAGCAAGCGTCGTAACGTCGAGGCGGCAGTCGTCGGGCCCGAAGCGGTGTTCTGCGGCGCTCATCGCGGTCTTCGGAGCATTTGCGCTCGCCGCTTGCGGCCACGTGGACTCCGCCGAGAAGGACGAGGCGCTTAGCGCCACCTCGCAGTCGAACCTCGCATCGCTGGGCGAGGTCATTCAAAAGCATCCGGAAGATCCGCAAGCCTACAACATGCGCGGTACAGTGCTGGCCGCCGGCGGTCAGCCTGACGCGGCGCTCGCCGACTTCGACAAAGCCATCGGCCTCGATCCGAATTACGCCCAGGCTTATGCGAACCGCGCGTTGCTTTATCGGCAGAGCGGCAAGCTCGAACTCGCGCTTGCGGATTACAACAAAGCGTTGTCGATCAACGCTGCCTATGTGCCGGCTTATCTTGGCCGCGGCATCATCTATCGCCAGCAGGGCCGCGGCGCCCAAGCGCTCGCCGACTTCAACAAGGCGATCACGCTCAAGCCGGACAACGCGCAGAGCTATTACGATCGCGGTCTGCTGTACCAAAACCAGCATCAGCATCAGTTCGCCATTGATGATTTCTCGACCACGCTGACGCTTACCCCGCAGCAGGCCGATCCCTATGTGGCCCGTGCGCTGAGCTATCTTGCCGTCGGCGACGCAAAGTCGGCGGCGGGCGATCTGGACGAAGCCGTGCAGATCGCACCGACCAACGTGCGGGCGTGGGCGAGCCGCGGATTAGCTTATGAGCGCCTCGGGCAAAAGGAGAAGGCCGCCGGCTCTTACGCGAAAGCGCTCAACATCAATGACAAATACGAACCGGCGCGTTCCGGTTTCGCGCGCGTCGGCGGCAAGGCCGGTCAGTCTTATCAGACGTTCTGAACGCCTAGGGCGGCGCGAACCGAATTTTCCCTCCCCCCGCGAGCGAAGCGAGTGGTGGGGAGGGTCGCGAGCATAGCGAGCGGGGTGGGGGGCTAAGCGAATGCGCGATGAGTTCGCTGATGCTCTCGGATAGCTCACCCCCCACCCCTGACCCCTCCCCGCCGTTTGCGCGGGGGGGGGGAAGTAGGGAGACAGGAGAAGACCATGACGATCACACTCAATCACACCATCGTCCCGGCGCATGACAAAGCGGCGTCGGCCAAGTTCTTCGCCGCTCTTTTCGGTCTCAAATGCGGCCGTACCGGACATTTCGCCCCGGTGCAGGTCAACAAATCGCTGACGCTGTTGTTCGACGACGAGGACAAGTTCGAAAGCCATCACTTGGCGTTTCACGTCAGCAACCGTGAATTCGACGCCATTCTCGCCCGCGTGAAGAAACAGAACATCGCCATCGGCAGCGCGCCGTGGAGCCTGCGCGACGGCAAGCTCAACCACTGGAACGGCGGCCGCGGGTTTTATTTCGAGGACATCGACGGCCATGTGCTCGAGCTCATGACCGTCGCGCAATAGTCAATTCATTGTCGGCGGAGCGGGCGGCTTATCCAAATCTCCGGCCAGGAACCGTCCGACGGCGTGCAATGCGCCGTAGCGGTCCAAATCCTCGTGGCCGCCGTCGAGAAAACGCACGATGTGCTTTTTCGCTTTGGTGAGATCGAACATCTGCTCGCCCATGGCGTAGGGAACGACATGGTCCTTGAGCCCGTGCAGGATAAGAACCGGCGCGGTGACCTTTTGAATGCGTTCGTCGGAACGGAATTGATCCTTCATCAACAGCCGCACCGGCATGAACCAATAGCGCAGCGCCGCAACCGCGGCCGCGGATGTGAACGGGGCTTCGAGGATGACACGGCCGACCGGTTTTTCCGCCGCCAAATATACGGCGACGGCGGAGCCGAGCGATTCACCCCAGAGCACCATTTGCTCGGGCCGATAGCGGGCCGCCGCAAAGGCATAAGCGGCGTCCGCGTCGGCGAAGAGGCCCGCTTCGCTCGGGCTTCCTGCAGAGCCGCCATAGCCGCGGTACTCGATCGCGACGAGACCGATACCGTCCTTGACAAGCTCGTGAAACCGCTGGACGCGATAGCGCAGCGCACCGCCATTGCCGTGGAAATAAAGAATAACCGGCTTGCCGTCGCGCGGCGGCACATGCCAGCCGACGATGTGCACGCCGTCCGCGGCGGTCAGCGCGATCTCCTCGGCCTCGGGCAGACCGGCCTGGGCCGGCGAAGTGTGGATCGTCTCCGGGAAATACATCATCGAGCGCTGCGCGAAGTAGAGCATCGCCGCGAACCCGATATAGAGGACCAGGAGAACAACCAGACCGCCGGCCACCGCCATCATGCTCCGCGACTTGCAAAAAGCCGGCAGCGGCAGCCGCGCGGTAAGCGCGCCATGCCAAGCATCGGCGCGCCGCAACACTTCGCGGATTTCGTTGCCGAGCCACCGCACAACGCGGTAAACGCGGTCCTTGCCAGTGACCGCATCAGCCCCCTGCGCAGCTGGAATTGAATCCATGTTCAGGCCGTCCGGGCGCGCGCTATTCATCTATGTCGGCGTATCGCATCGGACTGTTGCAACGGCGCGACGCCAATGCAACGGCGGCGACGCCGCAACCGATCAGCGAAAAAAGCAAACCGGCCGGCTTGCGGAAAGCCGGCCGGTGTCACTCATCAGATGAGCCCTAAACTCTAGTGGCAAACTTGTACGGTGCGCCACTGATAACCCGCGCCTTCGACCCAAACTTTGCGCTTGGCCCAATGGCACCCAGGCGCAACCTGCGCATAAGCTGGCGCCGGTCCTGCCGGCGGCGGCGGATAATAGGCACCGGGCGGCGGCGGATAATAACCGGGCGGTGGAGGCGGATAGTAGTAACCAGGCGGCGGGCTGTTGGCGATTGCGCTGCCAACGACCGCGCCCGCGAGAACGCCACCGAGCAGTCCCGCGCCGACCGCGCAGCCGACGCACCACGCATTCGCAGGGCTCGGTGCGGCCAGTGACGCAAGGCCGATGCTCGCAGCGCCAGTGAGCGCGATGAGCGATTTATGCATGTGGTCTCCTCGTGCGACCGGTCGGGTACCGATCTCGAATGTGGATGTCGCGGAAGCCCCCGTGAACTTCCGAATTCCTCGCCGTCCCCGCCGGCATTTAAGTGGACACCACTTTGGCGGAAATTTGGTGCAGGTAGCCTTTCCCCCGCGACCGGCGAAGGCGTTGCTTCATATCAGCTTGGTCTTGCGGCGCTTTCAGACGCCGACGCCGTGCTTACTAGCAGCCGCGGACCCAGTAATAACCGTTCCAGACCGGTCGACAGTATCCGTATGCGGGATAGCCATAGGGATAATAAGGCCGAGAATAGTACGGCGACGCGGCGATGGCTCCGCCGACGACTGCACCGGCGGCGACGCCGCCCCAGAACGGCCCCGGACCCCAACCCCAGCCCCAACCCCAGCGGCCCCAGGCCTCTGCTGGACTTGAGCTTGCGAGAGCGGTCAAACCGATAATCGCGGCCGCAGCAACAGCAGTCAGGACTTTCCTCATAACATCACCTCGATTGATATCCTTGTGACTGCACCCAAAACTGACCCCGAAGCCCCTAAGTTCCCATTAATCGCTTGAACGGTGACTGAACAATGCCGCCTGAATCTAGCCATTATTCGCCGCCGCCAGAGGGGCGGTTGCCGCAAGCGGATGGTTTCTTCTGCGCTGTGGGCGACATTCACGGCTCATTATCCAAGCTGCAAGAGCTTATCGCCGGCTGCGAGCGGCGCGCGGCCGGAGCACCGCTGACCTTCGTTTTCCTCGGCGATTACATCGATCGCGGCCCCGACAGCGCCGGAGTGGTTCGCTATCTGATGGAGCTGCAGTCGCGCCTCGGATCACGCATGGTCGCGCTCAAGGGCAATCACGAGGGCATGGTGCTCGATGTCTGCGACGGCATCACCCCGGCATCGTATTGGCGGAGCCAGGGCGGTGAGGCGACGTTGCGGAGTTATGGGGTCGCGGGCGCCGAGGATTTACCGGAAACGAACCTTAATTGGTTCCGTGCGCTGCGCTTGAGCTACGACGACGGCCGCCGGTTTTATGTCCATGCCGGAGTAAATCCGCTGCTGCCGCTCGACGCGCAGCGCGAACATGACCTGATTTGGATTCGGCAACCCTTTTTGTCCGACCGCCGCGATTATGGTCGTTTGATTGTCCATGGGCACACGCCTCTGGAGACTGGCAAACCGGATCTCCGCGCCAACCGGCTTAATGTCGATACCGGCGCCGTCTTTGGCGGCCCGTTGAGTGCCGTGCTGTTCTCCGCGGAGCGGATCGAGCCGGTCGGCTTCGTGCAGGCCGGCTGAACGAAATCTCCACGCGCCTCAAGCGCTTGGTGATTTCTCGGCTATGCGTCATTCCGCCGCGGGCGCGCGGGGGTAAGCTTGGGTGATTCGCAGGCGGGAGAGGCGTGGGAGAGAAACCGGCACATAGAGCAAACGCGCCGATATCGTCCGCGCCGCGGCGGGCGGGCCGGGCCGAACGCCCGGCGGTTGATCCCGGCCGCGCGACGGCAGGACCAGCGGTTGCCAAATCCTCCTCGCGCTCCGCTGCGAGACGGCTCGCCGCCGAAGTCGAGCGTCTAACGGCGGAACTGCAAGCCTCGCGCGAGCACATCGCTGCGCTCGAAATAAAAATCGATGTCGATCCGCTGACCGAGACACTCAACCGCCGCGGGTTCGAGCGCGAACTCAGACGCTCGTTGGCTTACGTCAAACGCTACGGCGCGACTGCGGCTCTGATCTATCTCGACCTCGACGATTTCAAGCCGGTCAATGATCGTCACGGCGATGCCGCGGGTGACGTGGTGCTCAAAGCGATTGCAGCCGAGCTTTCGCGCCGCGTGCGCGCTTGCGATGTCGTGGCGCGAATTGGCGGCGACGAATTTGCCCTGCTGTTGTGGAACATCAGCGCGGCGGATGCGCGGGCGAAGGCGGCCGCGCTCGAAGCCGCCGCCTACGCGACGCCCACAATGTGGGGGAAGTCGACGCTGGCGGTTGGAGCTTGCGGCCGGGGTGGCGTTTTGCGGCCCGACCGATTCGGCCGCCGAAGTGCTCGCGCGCGCCGATGCCGACATGTACGCCCGTAAGGCGGCACGGCGCAGCGGTCATCTCGGGAGCCGTAGTCCGCAATGACGTTCAGGCGATGATGTCGGGCGTGAGCTGGTCTTCGATGAAGGTGATGCGGTCGCGCAACTGCAGCTTGCGCTTCTTCAGCCGCTGCACCTGGATAATGTCGGAGCCGGGAGATCCTTGCAGCGCCGCGATTGCGGCATCGAGGTCGCGATGCTCTTGGTGCAGGCGCGCAAGTTGCGCCCGAAGCTCGCTCTCTTCCTCTTTTGTCATCGCCGCCCTTGCTCGCGTCTCGAGCATGGTGGGGCCAGGGACGCGGGGTATAAGCTCCTATGGATTATCGCGTTTTGGTTAATCTCCGACAAGTCCGCCGCGCCGGTACACAGAGGGGATTTTCGCCGCACGGCAAAAGGGAGTATGCTTCGCCCGGTCTGGGTGAGGCGTTTCCGACTTGGGGGTTAGGGTCAGGTTTGATCGGACGCAAGGAGGATAGCCAGATGGCGATTGAATCGCATCTTGCGGAACTGGAAAGACGGCACCGGGCACTCGAACAAGAACTCTCCGAAGCACTCTCTCATCCATCCATCGACGGCTTGAAGATCGCCGAGCTCAAGCGGCGCAAGCTCTACGTCAAAGACGAGATCACGCGGCTCCGCCAAGACGCGGTCGTCCATTAGTCGATTCGTTCGCAACTTTTTGATTTGCCGCCGCCCTTAAGGCGGCAGGTACGTGGGGTTTTACGCCGTAGTGCCATGTATTGACCTTGACTTTCGGACATTTTTGTCCGAAAGCTTGTTTTCTTCGCCCGGCCTCGATGAACAAGCGCGATAAATTCATTGCTGCGCTGCGCGATGAAGTCCGTGCCAAAGGACTAACATTCAGAACGGAGAAGTGGCGTGGCAAGGGCGGGCACATGATGGTCTTTGTCGGCGACCGACTGACGACCGTGCCGTCGCGCGAGATCGATCCGAAAACCGCGAGGAAAATTCGCAAGCAGCTCGGCTTGGCGGACTAAGGAGCGGACCAATGAAGGCTTACACGTATCGGGCGCAGTTCGAGCCTGGAGCAAAGCGCGGGAATGTTGTCGTCAGCTTTCCCGACGTGCCGGAGGTTGTCACGCAGGGTCGTGGGCTTGCCGACGCACGCGCCATGGCCGAGGAATCGCTCGGCCTCGTGCTGCTCAACTATTTGGAGCGCGGCAAGGATTTGCCGAAACCGCGCGCCAGGGGTCGCAATCTTGTCGAAGTTTCAGTAGCGCCTGACGTGGCCGCTAAGCTCGCCGTGCTCGAAGCGTTTGCAAGCGCCGGCATCAGCAAAACGGAATTGGCGCGGCGCGTTGGCAAGGATGAAAAGGAGGTGCGCCGCATTCTTGATCCAAAACATCCGACCAAACTGCCCGCGCTGACAGCGGCGCTACGGGTGCTCGGAAAGCGGCTCGTCGTCGGCGTGGAGGACGCGCGAGCGGCGTAAAAGTCCGCACACTTTTACATTTTTGCTTGGCAAGCGCGCCGAAGCGGAGACTATTGGTCACCGCTGGTCCGGACCTAACTGAGTTTAATAGCACGACTACTTTAACTTTAGCCGCGGTCAAATTGCCTTCGCCGTCTCCCGCAGTTTGAATTTTTGCAGCTTGCCGGTCGAGGTTTTCGGGATCTCGGCGAATACGACGTAGCGCGGGCATTTGTAGGCGGCGAGATTTTGCCGGCACCAGGCGATCAGTTCTTCCGCGGTGGCCTTGGCCCCCGGTTTGAGTTCGACGAAGGCGCACGGCGTTTCGCCCCATTTTTGGTCGGGCTTGGCCACCACGGCGACGGTCGCCACCGCCGGATGCTTGTAGAGAGCGTCTTCGACTTCGATCGAGGAAATGTTTTCGCCGCCGGAAATAATGATGTCCTTGGAGCGGTCTTTGAGCTGGATGTAGCCGTCCGGATGAATGACGCCGAGATCGCCGGAATGAAACCAGCCGCCGGCAAAGGCGGCGTCGCTCGAAGCTTTGTTCTTCAAATAGCCCTTCATCACCACGTTGCCGCGGAACATGACTTCGCCCAAAGTCTCGCCGTCGCGCGGCACGCGCTGCATGGTTGCCGGGTCGAGCACGTCGAGCGCTTCGAGCACCGGATAGGCCACGCCCTGGCGCGCCTTCTTCACGGCCTGCTCCGAGGAAGGCAGCGCCTCCCATTCGCGATGCCAGTCGTTGATCGGCCGCGGGCCCGTAGGTCTCGGTCAGTCCGTAGAGATGGGTGACGTTGAAACCGGCGCCCTTCATCGCCGCAAGCACCGCCTCCGGCGGCGGCGCCGCGGCGGTCATGAACTCGACCCCGTGCGGCAAGGGCTTGCGCTCTTGTTCGGGCGCATTGAGCAGCGTCGACATCACGATCGGCGCGCCGCACAGATGCGTGACCTTGTGAGTGGCGATGGCGTCGAAGATCGGCGCGGCGCGCACCGCGCGCAGGCAGACGTGAGTGCCGGCGACAACCGACAGCGTCCAGGTAAAGCACCAGCCGTTGCAATGAAACATCGGCAGCGTCCACAGATAGACCGGATACTTGCCCATGTCGCAGGTGACGACGTTGGCGAGCGCCAGCAAATAAGCGCCGCGGTGGTGATAGACGACGCCCTTCGGATCGCCGGTGGTGCCGGAGGTGTAATTGAGCGTGATGGCGTCCCATTCGTCGCCCGGCATCAGCCACGCGAAGCCGGCATCGCCTTCGCGCAACAACTCCTCGTACTCGATCTTGCCGAGACGTTCGCCGGCGCCGGTGAATTCCGGGTCGTCGTAATCGATGATGAGCGGCTTTGCCTTGGCGGTGCTCAACGCCTCTTTCATCACCTTGGAAAATTCGCGATCGACAATGAGCACCTTGGCCTCGGCATGATCGAGCGTAAAGCCGAGAATGGCGGCGTCGAGCCGTGTGTTGAGGGTGTTGAGCACGGCCCCGGCCATCGGCACGCCGTAATGCGCCTCCAGCATCGCCGGCGTATTGGCGAGCATGACCGAAACGGTGTCGCCGCGTTTGACGCCGCGGCGGGTGAGCGCCGAGGCAAGCTGCCGGGCACGGGCATAGAACTGCCGGTAATTCCACGACCGCTTGCCGTGCACGATCGCGGTGACATCCGGATAGACGTCCGCGGCCCGCGCCAGAAATGACAACGGTGTAAGCGGCTGAAAATTCGCCGCGTTGCGGTTGAGATCGGTGTCGTACGGGGTCGCCATCTGTCGCCTCCGGGAGCGGCAAACCTAGCGAAAAAATGGGCGATGGCGAATAGGCAATCGGCGGCGGCCGGGGCCAAGGCAAGTCCCGCCTGTCTTCAAACAATTCCGCGCGCGCCTTGCCACAACAGCGCGACCGCGATCACCAGCATGAGCAGATAGGCAAACCGGTAAAATGCTTCGGTCGGTGTTTTGCGCACCAGCCAAAAGCCGAGGAAGTTGGTGATGATGGCCAGCGGCAACAAGACCGCGGAGGTCGCGAGATTGCGCGGCGAGAATTGGCCAAGCGCCAGGTATGGGATGACCTTCATCCAATTGAGCACCGCGAAGAAAATAACCGTCGTACCGACAAGCGTGAATTTGTCGAGGCGCTGCGGCAGCATGTGGATCTGAAACGGCGGCGAGCCGACCTGCACCAGCGTCGAGGTGAAGCCCGATAGCGCGCCCCAGACGATGCCCATCGCCGCCGGCGGACGGCGCGGTTTTGCCGGTGGCTCGCCGCGACGGGCGCGCCGCCACGATCCGATCCAGGCCTGGAGCACGAAGACGAGTGCGATTGCGCCGACCGTCAGCTCGATCACGGCGTTGGAAAAATAGATGGCGAACACCCAGCCGGCGCCGACCCCAAGCACCGAGCCGGGAAGAAGCACTTTCAGGTTCCAGGCGCTCCAGGCGCGGTGGTAGTTCCACAGCGAAATGAAGTCCTGCACGATCAGGATCGGCAACAGGATGGCCGCGCCTTCGAGCGGGGGAACGACCAACGCCAAAAGCGGCGTCGAGATCATGCCAAGCCCGGCGAAGCCGCCCTTGGCGAGCCCGACCAAGGTCACGGCCGGAATGGCCAGCAGATAGAACAATGGGTCGGTGATCACAGAAAAATTGTGTTTGGTGGCGAAGGCGCAAGTGACATAGATCAAAGTGCGCGCCTTGACGCCAGCCTTGTGTTGCATGTCGGAGCTGCGACCGCGGCGCGGCTTGCAAACGCGCCGCGGCCGCAGACAATGGGCGCGATCGAATTCACCTCTCGCCGGCCTGCCGCGAGAGGAGGAGAAACGCCATGGACGCTCGTTCGAGCCGCTATCACGAAGCCTACGCGCGCTGGCAGCGCGATCCGCAAGGATTTTGGGCCGAGGCCGCCGCCGAGATCGACTGGTTCGAGCAACCGAAGACCGTCTTCGACCCAAAGGCCGGAATTTACGGCCGTTGGTTCCCGGGCGGAGTAACCAACACGTGCTTCAACGCCGTCGATCGGCACGTGGATGCCGGCCGCGGCGACCAAGCTGCGATCATTTACGATTCGCCGCTCGCCGGGGTAAAGCACACCATCACCTACCATCGGCTGTTGACCGAGACCCAGGTGCTCGCCTCGATGCTGCGCGATCTTGGCGTCGCGCAGGGCGATCGCGTCATTCTTTACATGCCGATGGTGCCGGAAGCGGTCATCGCCATGCTCGCCTGCGCGCGCATCGGCGCCATCCACTCGGTGGTGTTCGGCGGTTTCGCGGCGCGCGAATTGGCGACCCGCATCGACGACGCCAAGCCGAAGCTTATTCTCTCGGCGAGTTGCGGCCTCGAGCCGGGCCGCATCGTCCGTTACAAGCCGCTGCTCGACGAGGCGATCGAAATCGCCCGGCACAAACCCGCCGCCTGCCTGATCCTGCAAAGACCGCAAGCGGAGGCGCCGCTCACTCCCGGCCGCGACCACGACTGGGCGACCATGCGCGATCACTCGCTCATTTACGCCCGCTCGGTTTACGAATGCGTGCCGGTCGCCGCCACCGATCCGCTCTACATTCTCTACACGTCCGGCACCACCGGGCAGCCGAAAGGCGTGGTGCGCGACAATGGCGGCCACTTGGTCGCGCTCAAATGGTCGATGAAAAATCTTTACGGCGTCGAACCGGGCGAAGTGTGGTGGGCGGCCTCAGACATCGGCTGGGTGGTCGGCCACAGCTACATTGTCTACGGGCCGCTGTTCCACGGCTGTACGGCGATCCTCTATGAGGGCAAGCCGATCGGCACGCCGGACGCCGGCGCGTATTGGCGGGTGATTTCCGAGCACAAATGCGTCGCCATGTTCACGGCGCCGACGGCGTTTCGCGCCATCAAAAAAGAGGACCCGCAGGGCAAATTTCTCACCCAGCACGACATGGCGAAATTTCGCACGCTGTTTCTGGCGGGCGAGCGTGCCGATCCCGACACGGTCATCTGGGCGGAGAATCTCCTTAAAATTCCCGTGCTCGATCATTGGTGGCAGACCGAGACCGGCTGGTGCATCGCCGGCAATCCGGTCGGGCTTGGCGCGCTGCCGGTCAAATATGGCTCGGCCACGGTCCCGATGCCGGGCTACGACGTGCGCATCGTCGATGAATCCTGCAAGGAACTCGCCGCCGACACGATGGGCTCGATCGTGGTCAAGCTGCCGCTGCCGCCGGGGGCGCTGCCGACGCTGTGGCATGCCGATCAACGTTTTCGCGAAAGCTATCTCGACGAATTTCCCGGCTATTACAAAACCGCCGACGCCGGCTACAAGGACGGCGACGGCTACATCTACATCATGGGGCGCACCGACGACATCATCAATGTCGCCGGGCACCGGCTGTCCACCGGCGGCATGGAGGAAGTGCTCGCTTCACATCAGGACGTCGCCGAATGCGCCGTGCTCGGCATCAAGGATGCGCTCAAGGGCGAAGTGCCGTGCGGCTTCATTGTGCTCAAGAGCGGCGTCAACCGGCCGCCCTCCGAGATCGAGCAGGAATGTGTCGCGCTCATCCGCGAAAAGATCGGACCGGTGGCGGCGTTCAAGCTCGCCATTACCGTCGGCCGCCTGCCGAAGACGCGCTCCGGCAAAATTTTACGCGGGACCATGAAGAGGATCGCCGACGGCGAGAGCTGGCAAATGCCGGCGACCATCGAGGACCCGAAAGTGCTCGAGGAGGTCGGCACGGCGCTGAAAGGCAAGGGCCTCGGCGCGTAATTTGGAGGGGATTTTCCCCCTTTGTTAACTGCCGGACAATCACCCTCCGACGAGAGGAGAGGGGAGGCGGCACCGCGGCGGGTTTGCCGCGTTGAAAGGGCAATGGCTCGTTTCGCGACGGTGATGATGCTCGCGTGTGGGCTCGCGCTCGTCTGTGCGCGCGCCAACGCGCAGGCGGGGGCGACGCCGCCGGCGGCGGACAAGCCAGTGACAACGAGCCCGTCGCAGCCGGACGCGGCGCACAATCCCCCGACTGCCGAGGACATCTGCCGCGCCGTCGAACAGGATGCGGCGGAAAACGGACTGCCGGTCGAGTTCTTCGCCCGGGTGATCTGGCAGGAGAGCCGGTTCAACGCGCTTGCGGTCAGCAGCAAGGGCGCCGAAGGCATCGCGCAATTCATGCCGCGCACGGCGGATTGGCACGGGCTTGCCGACCCATTCAACGCCATTGAAGCGCTGAAGCACTCGGCAAGCTATCTGCGCGAGCTGCGCGAGCGTTTCGGCAACCTCGGACTGGCGGCTGCGGGCTACAATGCCGGCCCCGGCAGGGTCAGTGCGTGGCTTGCCGGAAGGCACGCGCTGCCCCGCGAGACCCGCAACTATGTTGCCGTCATCACCGGCTGGACCGCGGACGAATGGGCCTCGCCGTCGCCCCCGGCTGCCGCCGAAACCACCATCCCGCAGGGCGTGCCGTGCACGCGGCTCGCCAATCTCATCCTGGCGCCGCCGGAAAAGGCGAAGAAGATCGCGTCATACGTGCCGCGCTGGGGCGTGGAGATTGCCGCCCACTTGTCCGAGGCGAAGGCTTGGGAAATTTACCGCGATGTGCAGAAGCGCTATGCCCGCCTGATCGGCGACCGCGAACCGATTGTACTGCATAAGCAGATTCCGGGCATGGGCTTCGCCAAGCGCTACATCATCACCATCGCTGACGACGACCGCGCCCCGCTCGAGAAATTGTGCGCCAAGCTGACCGCTGCCGGCGGGGCCTGCGTCGTGTTGCGCAATTCGCGGGGCTGATGGCATTGCCGTCCTCTGGTAGCTTTGGCGCGGACGGTTTATGACCGGCGCCGGAAAAAGCGCGCGCGAGTGGGAGGAAGTCATGCGCACCATTACGCTCGAAGAGCACTTTGCCACTCCGGCCTTTCTCGATGGTCCGGGCCGCGACCTCAAGGAGCAGGCGGAAAAGTTCAACGACGCGCGCGCCAAGAAACTCATCCCCGAGCTCTGCGATCTCGGCGACAAACGCATTGCCGCCATGGACGCTGCCGGCATTGACCTGCAGATCGTGTCGGTGACGGCGCCCGGCGTCGAGCAATTGCAGGCGGCCGATGCGCTGGCGATGGTCCGCGACACCAACGATTACCTTGCTGCGGCGATCAAAAAAAATCCGCAGCGCATCGGCGGCTTCGCCGCGCTGCCGACCGCCGCGCCGGATCAAGCCGCGCAAGAGCTTGAGCGGCGGGTGCGCGAACAGAAATTCGCCGGCGCCGTGATCAACGGCCATCATCGCGGGCGCTACCTCGACGACAAGTTTTTCTGGCCGATCCTGGAATGCGCGGAAAAGCTCGGCGTCCCGATCTATTTGCATCCGACGCGGCCGCCGCAGCCGGTCATCGAGGCTTCATTCGGCGGTTTCTCGCCGCTGGTCACGGAAATGTTCGCCGGCCCCGGCTGGGGCTGGCACATCGAAACTGCGGTGCATCTCATCCGCATGATCCTCGGCGGCGCCTTCGACCGCTTCCCCAAGCTGCAAATCATCATCGGCCATCTCGGCGAAGGGCTGGCCGCCATGTTCCGCCGCGTTGACGTCATGGCGCCGGAGGTCACCAAGCTGAAGCGTCCGATCAGCGCTTATCTGCGCGACAACGTGCACTACACCATCAGCGGCTTCAATTATCCGGCGACGTTTTTAAGCCTCCTGCTCGAACTCGGCGGGGTCGAGCGCATCATGTTCTCGGCCGATCATCCCTATCAGTCGATGGCGGCGGCGTGCGCCTTTCTCGAGCAATTGCCGGTCAGCGCCGCCGACCGCCAGCGCATCGCCCACGGCAATGCCGAGAAGCTGTTCAGGCTGTAGTTCGGTTTCAGTTATCCGCCCCCGCTGACGCGGGGCGCGAAAGATTACGCCGGCTGTTGGCTGCCGCCACCAAGGGCGAGCTGCGACACCATCCAGTGTGTCAACCAGTGGAACGTCCACGGAATCGGCACGATGAAAACGCAGGAGAGAGCAAAGACCAGCGTGCGCCACAAAAATCCCCAGCCGCTCGCCGTGAACTTAAGGGATCGCGCGCCGCCCTCGATCCGGCGGCACGCCCAGCGCGCCCATGCCGTACACACCCACGCCCAGCCGATGATGCTGAAGATGGAGATGACCAGAAGCACGTTCCAACCGAGCATCGGCCAATAAGTTGCGGTGAAGCGGAGCGGCGCGGCCTGCCCGTCCCAAGTGAGATTGCGCACAAACCAGCGCGCGATGATGAGCAGAAACAGCGGCCCGAGAAAAAAGGCTGCGAATTGCAAGTAATGATGAATTAAACCGGCGTAGCCCAACAGCGCGTTGAGCATGAAAATGTACCAGATATCTTCCGGCTTGCCGGTGAACGCCACGCGCTGGTGTCCCGGCACCTGCAAATGCTCAACGAACCAGCGATAAAAACTGGTCATCGCCCACGGCGCCGGCAGAATCAAAAACTGCGCGAGCGCGACGACGATCGACCGGCCAAGGAGCGGCCACACCCGCACGTCGGTCGAAAAGGCAAGTGCTGCGCCCGGCGGCAGCGCGGTGCCAGGCGAGGGGATCGGCGGCGGCCGCTGCGCATTCCCGATCAGGCCGGGAATGGCCTCGGCCTTGGTCCAGTTCTCCATGCCGGTGCACCAGACGAGCGTGTCGGCCGTTACCCTGCCGCTGGCGATGAGCGCGCGCAGTTGTTCGTCCGAATACGGTCCCGCCTGTCGGCCGCCGATTGCGGTGTACCATTTTCGATCCGCCATGATTGCCCCCAAAAAGCCCGCGGAACGAGTCGGACGCGTTTTAGCACACTAATGACCGCGCCTGCTCTTATTCCCGGAAACGCCGGGTAGACGGCGTCCGAGCAGGGCAAGGACGCTGGCTCCGTGATTTGATTGCGCTCAATCCGAGCTAGGCTTGCTATGATCGGCCAACGAAAGGACGAGCCATGTCTTCGGTTGCGAACGACGCCGTTTGGCCCGAACTGCCCTACGCCGCCTGGCGCGATACTTACGCCACGCTGCAGCTATGGACGCAGATCGTCGGCAAAGTGCGCTTAAAGCTCACGCCCTGGCTCAATCATTCCTGGAGCGTTCCGCTGTACGTGACGGTGCGCGGGCTCGGCACCGGGCCGATCCCGCTCGAACACCGCGACCTCGCCATCGACTTCGACTTCCTCGATCACGTGCTGTGGCTGCGCGCGAGCGACGGCGGCTTCCGCCAAATCATGCTGCGCCCGGTGTCGGTCGCCGAATTCTACGGCGAGTTGATGGAGGCGCTCGCCGCGCTCGGCGTTACGGTGCGCGTCGACGAAATGCCGAACGAGATCGAGAATGCCGTTCCGTTTTCCCAAGATCGCGTGCACGCCGCTTATGACCGCGAGTTCGCCAACCGGCTTTTCCGCATTCTCGCCGCGACGGCGCGCGTCTTTGCCCATTTCCGCACCGGCTTTCTCGGCAAGGCGAGCCCGGTGCATTTCTTCTGGGGCAGTTTCGATCTCGCGGTGACGCGCTTTTCCGGCCGGGCGGCGCCGCTCCTCACCGCCAGCGGTACGCCGGGGCTGTCGCTGGCGGTGGCGCGCGAAGCCTATTCGCACGAAGTCTCCAGCGCGGGATTTTGGCCGGGCGGCGGCCCGATCGATTATCCGGCGTATTATTCCTACGCCTATCCGGAGCCGAAGGGCTTTGCCGCCGTGAAGGTGCGCCCGGCCGCGGCGTTCTATTTCAACGACTACGGCCAGTTCATTTTGCCTTATGAGGTGGTGCGCACGGCGGCGGATCCGGAAGCGACGCTCATGGAGTTTTTGCAAAGCACCTACGATGCGGCCGCGGATCTCGGAAAATGGGACCGCGCCGCGCTCGACTGTGCCTTGGGCGAAAAGGGCAAGGTGCGGCAAACGTGATGGTTTTCACAAACTTCGTCATGGCCGGACTTGATCCGGCCATCCATGCTGATTCGCAGCTTGGATAGACGGTTCAGGTTATGCAACCGCTGGCTTCAATTCAGCATGGATACGCGGGTCAAGCCCGCGTATGACGATGCAAAAGGAACAGGTAACACTCATGAACGCACCGCTCTCGCCTCACCCGACGCCGCCGTACAAGCACACGCCGCTGTTTCCGCTTGGCAAGGACGAGACGCCGTATCGGAAAATCTCCACTGAAGGCGTGCGCGTCGAGCGCGTTTTGGGCGAGGACGTTTTGCTGGTTCCGCGCGAAGCTTTACGCGCGCTTTCGGAGGCCGCTTTCACCGACATCAATCATCTTCTGCGCCCCGCGCACCTTGCGAGCCTCAAACATATCGTCGAGGACCCCGAAGCCTCCGATAACGATAAATTCGTCGCCTACGATTTCCTCAAGAACGCCAATATCGCGGCCGGCGGCGTGTTGCCGATGTGCCAGGATACCGGCACCGTCATCATCATGGGCAAGAAGGGCCGGCTTGTCTGGACCGACGGATCAGACGAAGCGGCGCTCGCGGAAGGCGCGCGCGATGCGTACCTCAAGCGCAATTTGCGCTACTCGCAGGTCGCGCCGTTGTCCATGTTCGAAGAGAAAAACACGCGCTCGAACATGCCGGCGCAGGTCGAGATTTACGCCGAGGGCCGCAATGCCGACCACGCCGAGCACGACGCGGCCTACAAGTTTTTGTTCATCGCCAAGGGCGGCGGCTCGGCCAATAAATCGTTCCTGTTCCAGGCGACGCCGTCGATCCTGACGCGCGAGCGGCTCCTGGCCTTCCTGAAAGAGAAAGTGCTTACGCTCGGCACCGCCGCCTGTCCGCCCTATCACCTTGCGATTGTCATTGGCGGCACGTCGGCGGAACTGACCATGAAGACGGTCAAGCTCGCCTCCTGCAGATATTACGACACGCTGCCGGAGCATGGCTCCGAGGACGGGCAAGCGTTTCGCGACAAGGAGATGGAGCGCGAGATCCACAAGATGACGCAGTCACTCGGTGTCGGCGCGCAGTTCGGCGGCAAATATTTCTGCCACGACGTGCGCGTGATCAGGCTGCCGCGCCACGGCGCCTCGCTGCCGATCGGGCTTGGCGTCTCCTGCGCGGCCGACCGCCAGGCGTTGGGCAAAATCACCCGCGACGGGGCGTTCCTGGAAGAGCTCGAACACAATCCGGCGAAATATCTGCCGGACGTGGACGAACAGAAACTCGGCGGCGAGGTGCACCTCATCGACCTCAACAAGCCGATGAAGGACATTCTGGCGCAGCTTGCCAAATATCCGATCAAGACGCGGCTGTCGCTGTCGGGGCCGATGATCGTGGCGCGCGACGCCGCGCATGGAAAGCTGCGCGAGCGGCTCGAGCGCGGCGAGAAGCTGCCCGACTATTTCAAGAACCATCCGGTCTATTACGCGGGGCCGGCGAAGACCCCGCAAGGCTACGCCTCGGGATCGTTCGGCCCGACCACGGCCGGCCGCATGGATTCCTTCGTCGGCGATTTCCAGGCCGCCGGCGGCTCCATGGTGATGCTGGCGAAAGGCAACCGCTCGCCGGTGGTGCGCGAGGCCTGCCGCAAGTACGGCGGCTTTTATCTCGCCTCCATCGGTGGCGCGGCGGCGAAACTCGCCGAGCATTGCATCAAGAAAGTCGAGTGCCTGGAATATCCGGAACTCGGCATGGAGGCGATCTGGCGCATCGAGGTGAAGGATTTCCCCGCCTTCATTGTCATCGACGACAAGGGCAATGATTTTTTCAAGGAACTGAATTTGGGTTAAGGCCGTCATTCCGGGGCGCGCTGAAAGCGCGAGCTCGGAATCCATAACCACGGGTCTGGCGGCTTCCGGCCCAGTGTGCTTTCTCTTAGGACTGCGATTATGGATTCCGGGCTCGGCCCTTCGGGCCGCCCCGGAATGACGAAGGATCGACATGCAGCAAGTCGCACATGCCCGCGGGCCCCTCGTCTGGCGCGACATGGATCAGGAGGCGCTCGACAACGCCTACGATCAACTCGTCTACGCACCGAACCGCGACATTATCCTCGGGCGTATCGCCGCCGCGAGCACCCGCGCGCGAGAGCAGCTCGGCGCGCCCGAGCGCATCGCTTACGGCCCGAGCGAATACGAGCGCTTCGATCTGTTCCGGGCCAAGCCGCGCGTGGGGCAAGACGACGGCACCGCGCCGATCAACGTTTTCGTGCATGGCGGCGCTTGGCGCGTAGGGAGCGCTGCGGACAATGCGCTATCCGCCGAGCCGCTGGTGCATGCCGGCGCCCACGCGTTCATCCTCGACTTCATCAATGTCGATCAAGCCGGCGGCAGCCTTGTGCCGATGCACCGGCAGGTGAGCGGCGCGCTCGCTTTTATCTGGAACAATGCCGAGCGCTTCGGCGGCGATCGCAAAAGGTTCTACGTGTCGGCCGCGTCATCCGGCGCGCATCTCGCCGCCTGCGCATTGGCGAGCGGCTGGCGCGAGCAAAAGCTGCCGGCGGATTTTTGCAAGGGCGCATTTTTGGTCAGCGGCATGTATGACCTCGCGCCGGTGCGGCTGTCGAAGCGATCGGCTTACGTGAAGTTCACCGACGAGATGGAGCGCGATCTCACGCCGCAGCGCCACACTGACGGCATAACGACGCCGCTCGTGCTCGTCTACGGCAGCGGCGATACGCCTGAGTTCCAGCGGCAGACCACGGATTTTTTTGCCGCGCTGAAACAGGCCGGGAAACCGGCCGAGCTCATCCTCGCCGACGGCTACAATCATTTCGAACTGATCGAGACCATCGCCAGCCCTTACGGCCCCGCCGGCCGCGCTCGGCTCAAGCAGATGGAACTTTGCTGAACCGCCGCGTCAGGCGGCGCGCGCGTTCTTCCTGCGGATGGCGGCGGACTTGCACACGGTGGTGCGGATCAATTCGGTGCCGCACTTCCTGCAGGCATAGACCGTGTCTTCGACTTCCGTGCCGATCGGGCGGCAGGCCTTGTAGGCCATCCGGCCCGCACAGACCGGGCAGGGCATCATCAGCGAGGGCAAGCTCGAGGGCGGTATGACCGCGGGATGACCCATTTGCGAAACCTAATATTTACAGTTTCGTAATGTTCCGATTCCGCAACGCAATGTCAACGATTTTGTGCGTTGCACACAATGCGCTGCTGCGCTGCCATAAGTGCATGGCGCGGCGAGGTTTATTCAGACTTTTGTAGGGTAGGGCGGGGCTAAGGGGCGCTAGGCCGGCAGGCAAGGAACCCCGAGGGCAGCAAAGCTTTGCCGCGTTGCCGCCACCGAATCGTCGATGTAGATGCTGCGGCAGGCCTCTTCGACCGCGGCGACTTCAAACGAGCGGCACGCGCTTCGGCCGTGCTCATGATCTCACGGCGTCGGCTCAAGCTTTGCCTTGATGCGGCGATCGACATCCGCCGCCAGTTCGTCAAGTTCGCCAGCAACCTCCACCGGATAGATCGCTGCGGGCGCCAGCGCTCGCAAGGCATCGGGAATGCGTTCGAGCTGTTGCCGGGTGCGGCGGCGGATGTCGTCGAGCGCGGGCGCGGGCTTGATCCGCCGGCCGTTGCGCATCACCGGCTCGATCAGCGGCTCGCCGTCTTGGCGGTTACCGTCGCGGGCGACGAGATCGCCGGCCATGCGCCCATCGGGGCCGTAGCGCCGCCACACCTGCTTTCTTCCCGGCCAGGTGGCTTTCTTTTCCGAGCGCTTGCGCCGCGGCAAGCCGGCGTATTCCTGCAGCTTGTACACGCAATCGAGCGTCGGGGCGTCCGATGACGTCGTCAGGCTCGTGCCGACGCCATACCCGTCGATCGGGGCTGCGCTCTTGGTCAGCGCCGCAAGCTGATCCTCGTCGAGGCCGCCGCTGACGAAAATGGTGATGTCGTTGAGCCCGCCGGCATCGAGAATGCGGCGCACGCTGCGTGAGCCCGCGTCAAGATCGCCGGAATCGAGCCGCACGCCGCGGATCGTGATGCCCGCCGCCTTGAGCCGCGGCGCCAGCGCGACCACTTTGCGCGCCGCCGCCTGGGTATCGTAGGTGTCGATGAGCAAGACGACGTTCTCCGGCCGCGATTGCGCGAACGCGGCGAACGCCGCCGCCTCATCGTCGAACGCCTCGACAAAAGAATGCGCCATGGTGCCAAAGAGCGGAATGCCGAATTCTTTCCCGGCCAGCACGGTTGCGGTGCCGGCGAAGCCCGCGATGTAGCTCGCGCGCGCGGCCATGACGCCCGCCTCCGCGCCGTGCGCCCGCCGCATCCCGAAATCGACGATCAGCTTGCCCGGCGCCGCCAACATCATGCGTGCCGCTTTCGAGGCGATCAGCGTCTGAAAATGCAGAATGTTGATCAGCCGCGATTCGGCGAGCTGCGCCTGTGGCATTGGCGCGGTGATCCGCAAGATCGGCTCGTTGGCGAAGAAAACCGTGCCTTCGGGCATGGCGTGGACGTCGCCGGAGAAACGAAGCCCGGCGAGGTAGCCGAGCAGGTCCTCGCCGAAGCGGCCGGTGCTTTTGAGCCACGCGATGTCTTCCGCGCTGAAGTGCAGATTCTCGAGAAAGTCGAGCGTCTGCTCAAGGCCGGCGGCGAGGAGAAAGCCGCGCCGGGCAGGCAGCGTGCGGACGAAGAACTCGAAGACCGCGGTCGCGGTCGCACCATGTTCCAGATAGGCCTGGGACATGTTGAGCTGGTAGAGATCCGTCAATAGCGCGCTGTCGCGCTCCGTCACCATCGCTCGTCTCCGCAATCGCTTCCGATCATTATCGAGGATCCGGGGCCGCCGCCGCGCGGCATTTCAGTATGGCAGACCTGCCGATTTTCGAAAGAATGCCAACGGGGATCCGGAGGGATTGGCGGTGGGGGCGACCGCGCAGCTACCGCAAACCGTAGCTCGCGAATTGTTCGCCGATATTTTGATCGCCGCGCTTTGCCGCCGCGACGTCGGCTCTGCCGGCGGCCTGATTGCCGGTCTTGAGTCGCGCCAGCCCGCGGCCGTAAAGCGCGCTGGGCAACGCATGGTCGAGCCGCAGCGCGGCGTTGTAGTCGGCAATCGCCAAATCCCATTGTCCGAGTTTGAGATGCGCAAGCCCGCGCGAATCGAATCCCGCGGCGAGATTGGGCTCGAGCCGGATCGCTTCGTCGCAGTCGGCCAGCGCCCCTTGGAGGTCGCCGGTGACCGCGCGCGCGAAGCAGCGCTCGTTCCGCACCAGGCCGAGTTCCGGCGACAGCCGCAGCGCGACGTCGAAATCCTTTACGGCGCCGGCGTAGTCGCCTTGTTTCAGATAAATTTCGCCGCGGTTGGCAAAGGCGTTGGCGTAGTTCGGGTCAAGGGTGATCGCCGCCTCGAAATCTTTCATCGCCAGATCGTAGGCGCCCTTCTTCTGATAGGCCACGCCGCGGTTGTTGAGCGGCTTGCTGTAGGCGGGATTGAGCTTGATCGATTCTGAATAATCGCGGATGGCAAGCTCGTACTCGCCGACCGCGGTCAGAGCGTTACCGCGATTGTTGTAAGCCACCGCCAGGACTTGCGGGTTTTTGTCGGACTTGATGAGCGCGGTGCAGCCTCTGATTTGCGGATCGGGCGAGGAGCGATCCTTGCCGTTGCACAAATCGAGATTGGTCAGCATTGCGATCTTTGCGCCGGCTGCCGGCAGCGCCAGCGCCAGCACGATCAGCGCGGCCGTTCCGGCCCCCGCAATCCTTCGCGAAGCCTGCCGTGTCATGTGCTCCGCGCAACGAACTATTTTTCTTCGACCAGCGTCGAGAACTTGACCGTGCCGTCCTCGAGGATCTCAACGCGCGGAGCAGTGCCGCGAATACCCATGGTGCCCAACGGCGTATCGACCTTCATGTCCCCGGTATGGGCAACATTGCCGGCGATGAAAGTGAACGTGCCCTTGCTCAAGCTCATCAGGCTTGAATTGGCATGGCCCTTCGGGTCGTACACGAACTCGTTGACCTCCATGCGGGCATTGGTGGAGACGTTGAACGCGGTGCCGTCGGCAAACGTGATGCTGACCTTGCCGTCGGCCCCGGTGGAAATGAGGTCGCCGCGATAAACGAGATCGCCGGCCTTGGCCTGATCGAAACCGCCGGTTGCCGGCGCATTCGCCTGCACGACGACGCTCGCGGCATGTTCGATATGCGCGCTTCCCTCAGCGCTCATCACTTTGCCGATGGGGCTCGTATCGAGCTTCGCCGGTTGTGGCGAGGACGAATTGGTCTGCGCCGAGGCTGATCCAACTGGCAGGCCCGCGCCGAGACAAAGCGCGGCCAACAGGGTGGCCGTCCGAAATCACACTCATGGCTTTCTCGACCCAAAAAAGCCCAAGGCTCACTATCGATAACGCGTTTGCGCGGAGGGAGCAACGTACCGGCATCGGCGTTAAGTATGGCCTGCGGCCCAGGCGGTCGGGCTGACCCGCTCAATTCAAAGCAGTCTCAAGGCGTTAGGCTGGTTCACCCGGCGCCCGTTAGAAGGCCCGATGGTTAACGGCAAGCGTAAGCCTGAGCGGCAGTATTCACCTCTGGTTTACGATGATCTTGCCCGTACGGCCAAGATGGCGCATTGTGCCGGCGCCGGCGCCCCTTGGGGGGCTTTTGCACGGCGCGAAGTCGCAAGCCAGGACGGGGTCGGTAACTCGTTCGCGCTCAATGAGCGCGGCGCGGAGTTTTGAATGGCCTACGGGTCCTCGAAGGAGGGCGGCTACGGGGCAGATATTCCCGTTACCCACTGCGCAGAATACGGTTACGACGGCGACGCCGGTGGCGCGCCTGCTCTCGGAAAAATCCTCAGCGCTGACGGCGATGTGACCATCACGCGGCCGGGTACCGGCGTGTTCCGGGTTTCCGTCGGCGATTGCCTTTTCGCCAGCGACCTGATCGAGACCGGCGCCGACGGCCGCGTCACCATCACCTTCACCGACGGCTCACAATTTCGCCTCGGCGGCGACGCGGCGTTCGCGCTGGAAGACATGTTCGGCGCCGAAACTGCGCGCGGCGCGGCGCTGGTCCGCATCCTCAAAGGCGTGTTTGCCTTTGTCACCGGCCGAACTGCGCTCGGCCGCTTCGCCATCGATACGCCGGTCGGCCGCATTCACAGCGAGCGCGCCGGCGATGGGCATCGGCAGCCTCACCTTCGGCGCGCTCACCTTGGGGCTCATTCACGATCTGAAGGCCGCGAGCGCCGACATCGGGCTCCTTGATGACGGTACCATCGATTACAAGGATCTCAAGCACGGCGTCTTCGAGATCCGCACCAAAGAGGCTCATCCGCGGATCATTGTCGTCGACGATCCGAGCGTCACCATCGTGCTGCGGCCGCACGGCGGCGGCACAGTGGGCGTCGACGCAGTTGCCAATACGCCGGCGCAGATGGCGCAACTGCAAAGCGCGTTTCAAAGCGCGTACTCCACGTTCACCCAGGGGCAGCAAGATCCTTTCATTCAGCAACTGGAGGGCGGCACCAACGATCACGCCAATGCGCAGCCGCAATCGGCGCCCGGTTCGGTCGGCAGTTCGACGGCCGCCAATGATCTCAACAGCGGCGGGCAGGGGCTAGGGCAGATCGGCGGCACGCAACTGGCGCTGAACGTTGGCGGCGGCGGGCCATCCGGCGCGCTGCTCGGGGGCGCTGCGCCGATCGGCGGTATTACGACTCCCTTCACCCTGCCGATATCGGCCGGTCCGACTTCAATTGTGCAATGGGTTTCCACTTCCGGCGGCAATTGGGATTCGGCCAGCAATTGGAGCGACGGCTTTATTCCCGGAACCGGCACCACGGTGCAAATTCTGCAACCGGTCACCGTCACGCTGAGCAGCGCTGAATTCGGCGGCCGGGCTGGTCATCGGCTGCGGGCGCCACTCTCGATATTGTGGCCGGCGGTTCGTTCACCATTGCCGGCAACATCAACAATTCCGGCACGCATCGTGCTCGACGATCCGCCGCTGTACATCAGCGGCTCGGTAACGGCCTCCGGCGGCGGCGTCGTCACCATGCTCGGCGCCAGCACCGCCAACGTGATTATCGGGGTAGCCGGTACCGGCGCGACGCTGATCAACTTCAACAACACCATCAGCGGCGCCGGCGTGATCGGGCAGGGCGACGGCCATCTGACCTTCGTCAACGACGCGGCCGGAACCGTCAATGCCGACGCCAGCGGCCAGCCGATTGTCATCAACACCGGCAATCAAACGAGCAATGCCGGCGCTCTTCGAAGCGACCGGCGGCGGGCACGCTCACTATCGACGATGCGTTGGCGAATTCCGGCAAGCTGCAAGCCAAAGGCGGAACGTCTCGATGTCGCCGCCGCCGTCACTGGCTCCGGATCGGCTTCGGTCAGTGGCGGTGGGACGTTCGAAATTGGCGCGACCGACGCGCAAGCGTTTGCCTTCCTCGGGTCCGGCACGCTCAGCTCGACGCCGGTTCGGATTTTACCGGCAACGTCACGCTTGCGGCGGGCGCCGTCATCGATCTCGCCGGCACGACCGTGACCGCCGGCGGAGGTCAGACGGCTCAACGCTCATGGTCAACGGCACGCCGGTGACCTTCACCGTCTCCCGCCTACCCGCCGGCGACACATTCGCTTTCAAGAGCGACGGCGGCACCGGCACCGATCTCGCCGTCCTGCCGCAGGTGCTCGCGTCTCCACGTCGCCGGTGACCGGCACTGAAGGTTCCGCCATCCTGCTTGATGTGACCGAGACGCTGTCGGGCGGCGCGACGCTGACGTCGTTTACGCTCAGCGGCATTCCGAACGGCGCGACGCTCTCCAACAGCAACGGCGACATCACCGTCACCAACGGCAGCATCACGTTCGACGCCACCCAGATCGCTGACGGAGCCCTCAAAGGCCTTTCGATCACCCCGGCGAACGACACAGTGTTCAGCTTGTCGGTGCTGGCCACCGCCACCGACGGTAACGGCTACGAATACACCGTTCCGGCGACCGAGAGCGTAACGGTCAACGCCGCGCCACCGGTCCTAAGCGGTCACACCTCGGCGACGGTCAATGAAGGCGGACTGGTGACGCTTGCGGCCACCGACAGCGCAGCGTTTGCCGATGACGCGCTCGGCAATGTCACCATCACCGGGCTGCCGCACAATCTGAATGCGGCGAGCTTCAACGGCGGCACCTACACCGCGAGCACCGGCACCTGGGTGGGCACGGCGGCGCAGTTCAATGCGCTCACTTTTGATGCCGGAGGGCACGGCACCTTCACGCTATCGATCTCGGCGACGACGCAGGGCGCTTCGGCGCCGGCGACGGAAAACTACACACTGACCGTCAATCCGGCGTCGCCGGTCCTTGGCGGCGACACCTCTGCGACTGTGAATGAAGGCGGGCTGGTAACGCTCGGCGCGACTGACAGCGCGGCGTTTGCCGACGATACGCTCGGCAACGTCACCATCACCGGACTGCCGCACGATCTCAATGCGGCGAGCTTCAACGGCGGCACCTATACGGCGAGCACCGGCACCTGGACCGGCAGTGCGGCGGCGTTCAATGCGCTCACTTTTGATGCCGGGGGGCACGGCACCTTCGCGCTGTCGATCTCGGCGACGACGGAAGGCGCCTCGGCGCCGGCGACGGAAAACTACACACTGACCGTCAATTCGACGGCCGACACGTGGCAGGGCCCGGCAGACGGAGCGTGGTCGACCGGCGGCAATTGGAGCTTAGGCGCGCCGCCGACTTCTGGCGAGCAGGCGGTGATTAATAGTGGCACGCCTACTATTCCATACGACACTGCGGTCACTCTTAGCGGGGTAGACGTCACCGATCACGGCACGATCCAGGTGATGAGTTCGGGTGCCATCCTCGCGCTGGACGATGGCACCAGCGTCGTCGGAGACGGCGTAGGGATGCTGACAATCAGCAGGGGCGGCGAAGTCAATATCGGGACCGACGGATCGAGTGCAACGCTCGACGGGCTCGCTGTAACCGACAATGGCGTCATTACTGTCGGCTCGGGCTCTTCTGAAGAGTTCTTCATTGCCGACGTCAGCAACCCGTCGGGAACGATTCTTACGCTGGACGACGGCGCTACAATTTTCGGCAACGGCGATGCTGGCACGCTGACCATCAACGCCACCGTCGATGTCGAGGCTGGCAGCAACGGTCTCGGCGCGACGTTCGACGGGCTCTATGTCAACGACTTCGGCGCACTTGATGTCGGCGATGTGGCCTCCGGCGCGGTCCTCACGCTGACCGACGGCGCCTACGTTTACGGCGAAGGCATCGGTCAGATCAACATTCACGCCGGCAGCACGCTGGATATCGAACCGGACGGCCAGAACAACAACAACGATCCAACGCTCGACGGCGTCTCTGTGAACGTATACGGCGCGTTCGATGTCGGTGACGTGAATTCCGGAGCAATCCTCACGCTGACTGATGGCACGACCGTCTTCGGCGACGGCGCCGGTAGCCTGACGATCAATCCCGGCGATACCGTGGACGTCGAAAGCGGCAATACAGGGTCCGGTGCTACGCTCGACGACCTTGTTGTTTACGATTCCGGTTCACTCGATGTCGGCGATGTGAACTCCGGCGCAATCCTGACCCTCGATGACGGCACTACCGTTTACGGCAACGGCGTCGGTCAGATCAATATTCATGCCGGCAGTACGCTGGATATCGAACCGGACGGCCAGAACAACAACAACGATCCAACGCTCGACGGCGTCTCTGTGAACGTGTACGGCGCGTTCGATGTCGGTGACGTGAGTTCCGGAGCGATCCTCACGCTGACTGATGGCACGACCGTCTTCGGCGACGGCGGCACGCTGACCATCAACGCCAGCGTCGATGTCGAGGCCGGCAGCAACGGTCTCGGCGCGACGTTCGACGGGCTCTATGTCAACGACTTCGGGGCGCTTGATGTCGGCGACGTGGCCTCCGGCGCGGTCCTCACGCTAACAGACGGCGCCTACATTTACGGCGACGGCGGCACGCTCACGATCAACGCTGACAACACGCTGCAAGTCGAATACGGCTCATACGGTCCTGGCGCTACGCTCGATGGCGTCAGCGTCATCGACAACGGCGCCATCAATGTCGATCTCGCCACCGGCGCCATTGTCACGCTTGAGCTGAACGACGGTACCACGATCAGCGGCGACGGCGGCGGCACACTCACGGTTGGACAAAACGGCGAGCTTCTCGTCGACAACGGCGGTGCCAGCATTGAAAACGTCGCGGTGACCAACTCCGGGACCGTCGAAGTCAATGGCGCCACGCTTACTGTCGCCGCTGACGTCACCTTCGGCGGCAGCGGCAATGTCGTGATCACGGGTGGCGGCACCGCCGATTTCCAGGGTACGTTCAATCAAAATGTGACGTTCCAAGGCGCTGATGCCGGGGCGCTCGAACTCGCCGCCGCCTACGCTGGAACGATCGGCAATTTCGGCGCGGGCGACACGGTCGACCTGACCAACTATGCTTACTCCCTAGGCGAGACCGCGATCTGGACAGAAAATAACACCAACACCGGTGGTACGCTCGTCATCAGCAACGGCACGCAGCCGGCGGAAACGATCAACCTCAGCGGCGTTTACACCCAAAACGAGTTTGCGCTGGCGAGCGATGGCAGCAATGCTTTCGGCGGTACCGGCGGCACGGACGTCAATTTCAACTACATTTCCTTCAACGCCGCCGGGACGTCCAACAACAATGGTGTCTATGCGCCGCAGACCAGCCCCGACGGAAGTGTGATCCAACTCACGGACTCTCAGAGCAGCGAAAGTACCAGCTGGTTCACGAACACGAAGGTGTCGGTCGACAACTTCACGGCCTCCTTCGATTACCAGGCGAACGGGCAGGCCGACGGGATGGCCTTTGTCCTACAGGAGGCCGGCCCTTCTGCGGTGGGAAATCAGGATCATGGCGGCAGCGGGCTTGGTTACTATGGCATCCCCGATCCGAGCGCCGCGGTCGAATTCAATATCTATAATCAGCACACTCAGGGTACCACGTTCGCAACCGACGGCACCACGGGATACGACAACCCGGGATTCTATACGTCTACGCTCCCGGTGGATTTCTGGGACACCGATGACACCATTCAAGTGGTGCTGAGCTACAACGGCAATGCCGAAACCCTGAGCGAGACCTTGACCGATACGGTCAACGGCCAGACTTTTTCGATCACCTACCACAACGTCGATCTCGCGCAAATTTTAGGTTCCCACTCCGCCTATGCCGGCTTCACTGCCGGCACCGGTGGCTCGGTCTCAGATCAGACGATCAGCAATTTCACTTTGGCCGCCCCGACGCTCGCGGTCCCGTCTACTGCCGCCAACACCATCGAAAACACCGCAGTGGCCTTGAGCGCCGTTAACGTCTCCGAGCTCGATGTCAGCGACACCATTACGGCCACGCTCAGCGTCGCCGACGGCACACTGTCGGTCGGCGCCCAGACCGGCGTTATCGAAAACGGCGTCGGCACCGATGTCTTGTCGCTGACCGGCACCGCGACCGCGATCGATAGTGCGCTCGCCGGCCTGTCCTATGCGCCGGCGAATGGCTTCACCGGCACCGACACGCTGAGCTTCACCGCCGGCGACGGAGCGCTGGCGTCAAATAGCGCCACGCTCAATATCGATGTCGCCCCGCCAGCCGATAGCCAATACACCTACGTGACCGACTTCTCCAAGAGCAACAACATCCAAAATGCTTTGATCAGCCAGTTCCCGAGTGGGGTATTCACTGCGGCGAATGCGCTTGCCACGCCCTTCGATATTACGACCAATAACCATGGCAATAATTTCTACGATGGATTCACCCACGGCAGCACGCTCACCATCAACGTGGCCATTCCGGATGCGACCAACGTCTATACGCTGATCAACGCCTACGCACCGCAGAACGGCTTTGAAATCGCGACTGTCGAGTTTGTCGGCAGCAATGGCGCTACGGAAACCTTCGATCTCGTCAATGGCACGAACGTCCGCGACTTCTATCAGGGCGGCTTTGCCAACAGTATCAACGGTACGACCACAGAGAACGCATTCACCGTCACCAACACGGTTGGCGGCGCGGCGACGGGAAACTCGAGCGACGGCGAATTCGGCACCTACAACATCGACGAGCAGAATTTTATGCTCAGTGGGGCCTTCGCCTCGCAGACGCTGACCAAGATCATCATTACCGATCTCGGCTTTCAGGCGGGCGGCTCCGACGTTCCGATCGTGCTCGGCGTCACCGCGCAATCGGCCGAGCCGGTGGATCACTGGGTCGGCGGTTCGGCCGACTGGTCCACAGCCGGCGACTGGAGTTTCGGCGCGGCGCCGACCTCCATCGACGACGCCGTCGTCGATGCCAGCGGCACCTACACGGTGGACATTTCGGCGTCGGATGCGGTCGCCGCAACATCGCTCGTCATCAACGCGGGCGGCGCTACGGTCACCGATGAAGGATCGTTGACCTTGAGCGGCGCGCTCACCGTCAATGCCGGGACGTTCGATCTTGACGGCGGAACGCTGAGCGCGGCTTCCATCGCGGTCGCAAGCGGCGCCGAGCTCGAAGGCTACGGCACGATATCGAGCCCGGTCAACAACGCGGGGAATGTTACGGCCACCCTCGGCACGTTGGACCTCTCCGGCGCCGTCACCGGTACCGGAAGCACCACCATCGACGGCGGTGCGGTTCTCGATTTCGCCGCCGGAGCAACCCCCAGCCAAATCACCTTCGACAACGGCCACGGTCCGACGACGTATGGGGCAATCCTTTTTGGCAGTCAGGTAGACTTCAGCGCCACCGTCAACGATTTCACCGGAACCGGTGCCGGGAGTCCGTCGAGTTCGGACGTGATTGCGTTCGCGGGCAACTGGACCGAACAGTCGGACACGCCCTCCGGCAACAACCAGGTGCTGGTGCTCGCACAGGGAAACTCGACGGTTACCCTGACGTTTGTTGACTTCAACGGGACGCTGATTGTCCACGCTCCCGGCGATAACGGCCAGAACGGCTATAACGGCTATACGATCGTCACTGATCCGCCGTCTGCCGATTCCTCCACGCCGTCGGGCCCGTCCGTCTCCATCGGCGGTGCTGGCAACGACAGCTTTGTGTTCCATCCGGGCATGGGCGCCGAGCCGACCAGCTATTTCCGTGCGCCGACCGACGCTTTGGCTCTCGGAAGCATCAGTAGTGTTCACACAACGCCGCTGGCGCAATCCGTTTTCGCCGCCGACGGACAAGCCGGCGATTCCATCGATCTCGGCCACCATGATGTCGCCGGCCAGATCGGCGCGCAGTGGCACGCGCACCTCGTGAGCCTCGCGCATCTGCATTAAAATTTATCCGCCCCCGCTTCGCGGGGCAGGATGCAGACGATCACAGCATCCGCGGAATGCCGAGCTTCTCCGCCTCGGCGCGCACCGCGGCGATGTTCTGATGGCCGGCGCCGAAATGGCTTTGCGGATCGGTCAGCGCGACGCGCGTGCACGCCGGCAAGCCGGTAATATTTGTCGTGCACCAGGCAGCGGCTGCGGATCATCGGCCACAGCAGCCGGCCGAGCATGCGCTGGTCGTGGCCGTATTTCGCGCGTCGGCGCCGGGCCGAAATAACGGCGCATCAGCGCGACGATATCGATGCCGCAATCGGTGCGTCCGCCCCACAGGCAGCCGATCATGAGTTCGTTGTGCAGCACGTGGTCGCGCACCGACGTGGAACGGATAACCGCGAATCGATCCATTGCCGGACCAGGTCGGCTTCGGCCGCCGACAGCCGCGCGTCGCAATCGCGCACCAAGAAACGGCCGACGGCGCGGTCGTTCATCACCAGGAAGCGCTGGAACAGGCCGACGCCGGGATATTCGTCCTCGATCTTGCGCATGTCGGCGCCATTGTCGGCGAGAAAACCGACGCAGGCGCGCGGCACGTCGGCGCCGACATAGAAGCGGCAGCTCCAGCCCGGATAAATGACGCGGCTGAGCACGAGATTGATCATGGCGCCATAGCCGTAGAACGGCTGCGTGCCCCAGAGCGAAAACGAGATGACGTTGTCGCCGGCCGGCGGCGTGGCGCGGTTCGTTCAAGATCATGGCGGCGGCAATTGCGGCAGGCTTCCACGTCGCGCATTTCGATGCCGCGCTGGCCGTAGCGGATCGCCTCGTCGATCTTGCCGGTATAGAAGTTCGCGACCTTGAGCGCGTCGAGGATTGTCAGGTCCTCACCGTGCCGCTCGACAAACCGGGCCGCCAGCGCGATCGCCTTCGTCGTAGCGCTTCATGTTGTTCAGAGTGGCGATCATTTGCCTTGCTGCAGGCGGGGATTGTCCGGCTGGCGGCGGACCAATTCTTCGATCAGCGCCAAGGCCGGCGGACAGTCGCGCTTCTGATAAGAACGCATCGAACAACAGCTCCTTGGCCACGAGATCGTCGGGCCGCGTCACCGTCAGCGCGCACAGCCGGACGATCGCTTCGTCATTCCGCCCGGCGCGCAACAGTGCGCGCAATGCCGCATAAGGGTCTGTCTGTTGCGGCGGCGGCGAGGGCGCCGGACGCGAGGCAGTGTCGGACATGAGGCGGTCTTGGCTCGGGATAAGCGGCAACCCTACCACTTGCGCCGCGGGGGCGCGCGCCAAACGGCGAAATGCGCTCAGCCGGCGGCGGGAATCGGCGCAGCGCGGCGGCGCGGTCGCGGATGCGGCGCGTCAGGTTTCGCCTTCATTGACGTCGACGACCACCAGCGGGGCGCGCGGCACGACGCGGTTGCGCCCTTCCGCCTTGGCGCGGTAGAGCGCGCGGTCGGCCGTCGCCAGCAGCGCCGGCAAGGTGCGGCCGGCTTCGCCGGCCATGGCGACGCCGACGCTGACGGTCGGCTGCGCGTCGATCCCCGGCGAGCCGCAGCGTGGCAAACTCGGCCGCGCAAATGTTCGGCGGTTTGCAGCGCCTGCGCCATGCTGGCATCGGCCAACACGCAGGCAAATTCCTCGCCGCCCAGGCGCCCGAACAGATCGCGCGGGCCGCATGGCGCGTGGCGACCAGCTCGCAGAAGGCCTTGAGCACGCGATCTCCGGCCTGGTGGCCGGCGGTATCGTTGACCTCCTTGAAACGATCGAGGTCGAACAGCAACAGCGCCGCGGAACGGCGATCGGTTCTGCGCCCATGCGAGCAGCGGCACGCCGCGTTCGAAGAACGCGCGGCGATTGGCGATGCCGGTCAACGGGTCGGTCAGCGCCGCTTTGCGCTGCTCGAGCTCGGCGCGTTCTTTCGACATGGCGACGCGCAGAAACGGCAAGCAAAGCGTGACGAACAGTGCCTGGAAAGCCATCAGCGGAACGATCAGCGCTTTGCGGATGGCCGCTCGCCGACGGTGGCGGCGATCACATGGGCGAATGGTATCCGCGCCAGCAAAAATCCCGCATGCGCGAGCGACCAAGCGCCAAGGTCGGCCAGCGCGAGATCAGCTCGCGATCGTACGGCATGACCAAATCTCGCGCGCGCCCAACAATGAGTAGGCCGCGAGAATGGCGGACACGAGTACAACGCAAGCTGCCGGCGAGTGCACTATGCCGCCGAACCGGTAAGGCAGCGATCCAGATGATCGGGCCTGCAGCGACAGCGGGAGCCAAGGCCGCCGTGCTTCAAACGAACGCGCGCCCGCCCACATCATGTCCTAGGCGCTGCAGAGGAGCGCGTTGCCTGCGCAGAAGGCTACGCCCACTCGGCAGCAGTGGCGGGGCGGCAAGCAGGGCTGCAGCCGCGGCGCCGAAGAGATAACCAATGCCCCACCACGCCAGCGCCGTGGTGCGGCGATTCTGCAGCCAGGCGAAGAGCAGCAAAACGCCCGCCGTGGCCGAAATGAAAACGGTCACGGCAAACAAAGTATGAAAATCAATCATGAAATGTGGCGCGGCGACCGTCGGCACTTGCATTCCCCCGAATGCCGTCCCCCAAATGCCGGACAGGCGAGCAATCGCAAGTGGTTACTATCACCGCATCCCTGCGGCCCCGTTGCCACATTGCCTAAAATTGTAGCGTCGTCAGGCATGCTTAATGCAGATGTTCGAATGCTTAATGCAAAGCGTTTCAATGCAAAGTGTCTGCATCCGCCGATGCTTCAAGCTGTCCGAGCTTTATCGGTAAAGAAAGCCTTAACGGCTACTTGGCCCAACCGAAATGATAGTCCACGCCGGCGCGAACCACGTTTCGCTTGCAGCGAGACATTGTCGGGCGGCAAAGCAGCTGCAAGCCGGTGCAGTCGAAGTGGCCGAGACCGACGTGCAGATATTCCGCCTTGGCGGTCCATTGCCGGGCAACGCGAATTCGATACCGCCGCCGACCGTCCATCCCGGGATTGACGGCCGTGCCGCCGGCAAAGCCCGGCGTCGCCGCACGGATGTCGCCGACGGCGAGACCGCCGGTGATATAAGGCATTATACGGCCGAACGAATAACCGACGCGTCCGCGCACGGTGGAGAGCCAGCTGTCGCTGGTGCTGCAACCGGCGGGACAACCGGGCGTGGTGGCGCTGCCATTGAAACCCGACCAGTCGAGATCGCCTTCAACGCCAAAGACGACGTTGCCGGTCTGCCAGTTGTAACCGGCGGTGCCGCCGGCCTGTCCGCCGGCAAGCGGAAATCCGGTCGAGTTGGCGCTCCACCACGAATTGCCCCAGCCCGCCGCCGCCATTGAGGCCGGCATAGAACCCGCTCCAGTCATAGGCCGGAGCCGGCGCCGGCGGCGCCTTGTAAAGCGGGCGCAACGAAAGATCGGCGGCGAACGCGCTCGTTGCGCTCAACAGCAGGCTCAAAGCGACGTATCCGGCCGAAATTCGTCTTCATACGTCCGTTCCAACGGCCGCTGAGCCGATCGGCGCCTTGCCGCCGCCTTATGGATCATGGGCGCGGCTTTGTGACCTGACGCTTACCAATAAGGTTAAGGCGGCAGAGTTCCGACACAGCCTTCGGGTGCGGACTCTATCGGGGAGGGCGGCAAAATTGAGCCGGAGCCGAGCCAAGGCTTTAGCGCGGCCCGATTCAGGCCAGCGGCTTCAACTTTCCGCGCAGGAAATGCCGAACAGCGAAATTGCTTCGTCGAGATGATCGGCGAGCAACGGCATTCCCAACAAGATAAGCCGCGGTGCGGCGGTTGTGGGCGCGCGCGGCTTCGGCACGCAGATCGGCCCACTCGTCAATCTCGCCGTCGCCGCGGCCGAGCCAGGTCAGCGCGACGAGGTCGACCTGCTCGTCGACGCTCATCGCATTGATGACGGCGATCAGCTCCTGCACGACCGGATCGTCTTTGTGGTCCTCGAGCACCGCCAGATTGGCATCGTCCGTGGGATTGGATGCATCGTCCGGATCAGTAACGACGTCCTTGACGTCGAACTCGCGCGCCTTGGCGATGATGAAACATAATTTCTCGGCGGAAATCGATAAATCGGGAAGGTCGTCTTGCGGCATATGCAGTCCCCGGCACAGCTTGTCGGAGCATCCACCGCGCGTTAGGTAGCGCCGGCTCTATGCTGGGTGCGCGACGCAAATCGCCACGAGCGGCGCGTTGGCCGCGTTGGCTATAACGCCGCAGGAGACATCGCGTTCGCCGACAAACGTCGCGGGGTTGCGCGCCGGGCCACAATAGGCGCTGACGAGAATTTCGTCGCCGCGGCAGGAAGCGGAGCAGCCGCCGCCGGTCAGGCAATCCTTGCGGATGACCCGCACGGTCGGGCTGGGCGGACCCTGTTCGCCCTGCGGTCCGGGCGGACCGGCCGGACCGACCGGCCCGGGGGGACCGGCAGCGCCTGGATCGCCTTTCGGCCCTTGTGGACCGGGCGGTCCCGGGTCGCCTTTCGGCCCTTGCCCGCAGCCGGCGAGCAACGCGAGCAACGCCGCGGCAACGATCAAACGCCCCCTGCGCATTTTGCCGACCCTTATGTTGTGCTTGGACCGCGCCGAAGGCGGCTTATTTACGTGTGCAGAAAATCACGCGTGCGAGAATAACAAACTTCGCGCATCGTTCCAGGCTTGGACGGCGAACACAGCGAAGGAAATTAGCTCCTTGCCGGGGAAATGCGATATAGGGGCAGGGTCAAACAAGGGCTATCGGCGGAATTTAAAGTTGTCGAAGCGCAATCGATGAATTGGATCTCCAACGTAGTGCGGCCGAAAATCCGCGGCATGCTCCGGCGCGAGGTGCCGGAAAATCTCTGGATCAAATGTCCGGAGACCGGACAGCTCGTCTTCTACAAAGACGTGGAGGCCAATCAATTCGTCATTCCCGGCTCGAATTACCACATGCGCATGTCGGCCGCCGGCCCGGCTGAAATCCATGTTCGACAACGAGACCTGGTTCGACATCGCGCTGCCGGAAGTGGCGGCTAGATCCGCTGCGCTTCCGCGATGAGCGGCGCTACGTCGATCGGCTCAAGGACGCGCGCAGCAAGACCGGCCTCAATGACGCGGTGAAGCTCGGCTACGGCCGGCTCGACGGTCTGGCGATGGTCGATCGCCGTGCAGGACTTCGATTTCATGGGCGGCTCGCTCGGCATGGCGGCGGGCGACGCCATCATCAAGGGTCTTGACACGGCCGTGGAAAAGGCTTGCCCGCTTGTGCTGTTTGCCGCCTCGGGCGGCGCGCGCATGCAGGAGGGCATCCTTTCGCTGATGCAAATGCCGCGCACCACCATCGCCGTGCAACGGCTGCGCGCAGACGCGCAAGCCCTATATCGTCGTGCTCACCAATCCGACCACCGGCGGCGTCACCGCCTCGTACGCCATGCTCGGCGACGTGCAGATCGCCGAGCCCGGCGCCTTGATCGGCTTCGCCGGTCCGCGGGTCATCGAACAAACGATCCGCGAGAAATTGCCGGAAGGCTTTCAGAAGGCCGAGTATCTCCGCGACCACGGCATGGTCGACATGGTGGTCCATCGCCACGAGCTGCGCGCCACTATTGCGCGGCTTTGCCGGCTGTTGCTGAAGGCGCCGGCGAGCGTTCCGGCGCCAAGCCTCAGCCTGCCGGCGCCGGCGTGAACACCGCCCGCTCGGCGAAAGCCGCGCTGGCCGACCTGCAAACGCGGCTGTTGGCGCTGCATCCGAAGCGCATCGATCTGTCGCTTGGCCGCATCGAACGGCTGCTGGCGGCGCTCGGCCATCCCGAACGGCATTTGCCGCCGGTGATCCACGTCGCCGGCACCAACGGCAAGGGTTCGACCGTCGCGTTCATGCGCGCCATCCTCGAAGCCGCGCGGCAGCGCGTGCACGTTTATACGTCGCCGAATTTGGTGCGCATCAACGAGCGCTTCCGCATTGCCGGCCGCGGCGGCGGCAAGTTGGTCGATGACGATGAGCTCGCCGCCGCGCTCGCCGAATGCGAAAGCAAAAACGGCAGCGATCCGATTACGGTATTTGAAATCGAGACGGCGGCAGCTTTTCTTCTGTTCTCGCGCCATCCGGCCGATGTGCTGTTGCTGGAGGTCGGGCTTGGCGGACGCCTTGACGCCACCAATGTCGTCGAGCGTCCCGCTGGCAAGCGCGATCACGCGGATAGCACTCGATCACCGCGATTTTCTCGGCGATACCATTGCCGAGATTGCCGGCCGAGAAGGCCGGCATCCTCAAGAGCGGCGTGCCGGCGGCGATCGCCGCGCAGATGCGCGAGGCGCTTGACCGTCATCGAACGGCAGGCCGCGCGCGTCAAAGCACCGCTTGATCATCGCCGGCGAGGACTGGACGGCCACCGAAGAACGCGGCCGGCTGGTTTATCAGGACAATGACGGCCTGCTCGATCTGCCGGCGCCGAAACTTTACGGCCGCCATCAATTCGACAATGCCGGCATGGCGATCGCGACGCTCCGCGCCGCCGGGCCTGAAAATCCCGCGCGCCCGCATTCGAAGCCGGCATGATTTCGGCGTCGATTGGCCGGCGCGCATGCAGCGGCTGTCGGGCGGCCGCCTGGCGGCGACGCTGCCGCCGGAAAGCGAGCTCTGGCTCGATGGCGGCCATAATGCCGACGGCGGCCGCGCCGTTGCCGCCGCGCTGGCCGACCTCGAGGAACGCGTGTCGCGGCCGCTGGTTATGATTGTCGGCATGCTCTCGAGCAAGGACAGCGAAGGCTTCTTGCGCAATTTTTCCGGCCTGGCCCGTCACGTCATTGCCGTGCCGATCGGGAATGACAAAGCAGTGCCCGCCGCCGGCCTTGCCGATATCGCGCGCGGCATCGGCATTCCGGCGATCGCGCGCGAAGATATCGACGGCGCGCTTGCCGCCGCCGCCGATCTCGGGCTCTTGCCGGCGCCGCGCGTCATCATCACCGGCTCGCTCTACCTTGCCGGCGAAGTCTTGGCGTTAAACGGCACGCCGCCGGAATAGATCGCGCGTCGCGCGCCTTACAAGTAACCCCGCTCGCGATAATACTGCTCGGCTCCCTTCGCCAAAGGAATGCAGGTCGCGCCATCTTGCGCGGCTGCAAGCGGATAGGTCACGGGGCTGTCTTTGGCAGGAACGTGGCGGTACTGGTCTTCCAGTATTTTTGGCGTTTCGCAGAGCACGCGCGGCAATGACGTAGGCGATGTCATCGGGAAAATCGTCCCGGCAGAATAAAAGAAAATCGGAAAAGTCGAGCGCTTGAAACGGCGCTGTCAGACCCGGGAACCTGTCGCGCTGCGACCGCTCGCCCGCCGCCAGCTGAAACTGCGCTCGACTTCGTCGAGGGCGGAATCGTCAAAGCCGAGAAAATTCATTTTTTTGGCGGCGCACATGTCGCGCCAGATAGCGGCGTCATCACCGCCTCGAAAAGAACCGCGTCGGCTTCGCCGTTGGTGACGCACGGAACGACATCCCATGGCGCCTCACCGAGAATCAGCTTGCCGCCCCACGATTCGATTGTCGCCGCGGGAATATGCTCGCGCCTCCAGCATGCGGAAGGCGGCGAAGCCCGTCATGTTGACGCCGTCGTCCGTTGCCGTGGCAAGCCGGAGTGCCGGACGCTTCGCCCGCAATTCGGCAAAATTGCCAATGCCGAAATCAGCGTCGATGGCGAAGACGAGCCGATCATCCTGCGGCAGCGTGCCAAGCGCACGTAACCGTCCGGCGTCTCCGCCGTTCGCAAATGCCGCGCCCTTCGAAGATCGTGCGGGCAAAACCCGCCGGCACGAACAGCGCGGTCTGTACCGTCGCCGTCGAGCACCGCAGATAATGGCGTCCGCGCCGCCGCGGCCGGCCCACGTGGCGAACTTCGATCCCGCCGGCGACCGCCGCCACAGCTCGGCGCTGATCCAACCGCAGATGCGATGCAGATTGGCGATACCCCAGTCGCCCATCATGTGCAGAGTGATCGGACGGTCGAGCCGAGGTTCCATGGCGATCCTTTGACAGCGGTTTAGGCGGGCCTAAATTGAGTTTAGTAGATATCTATCGAATTCATTGACCATGGCTAATCTTGACGCCGTCAGCAGCTTGCCCGCCTCGCCCGGCGGAAGCGGACTTGGTCCCGCTTGAGCGCAGCCTTGGCTACCACGTGCGCCAATTGGCCGAGACCTGGCAGGCCGCCATGGACAGGCGCGCCGAGGAGCATGGACTTACCGTCAGTCAGTGGCGCTATGTGCGCGAGCTGTGGGAGGAGGACGGACTTTCCATTGGCGAGCTTACGCGGCGGGTCGGACGCCAGGGACCGACCACCGTGGTGGCGGTGCAGCTTCTCGAGCGGGCGGGCTTCGTTACCGTGACGAAGTCGGATCGAAGATCGGCGCAAAAGTTTCGTTTCCTCTGACGCGCCGCGGGCAGCGATTGGCCGTCGACGATGTCGCCGATCATCGCCGCAGTAAATGACGAGGCGACGGCCGACCTAACCGCTAAGGAACTCCGCGACTTTCAAGCGGTTGATCGTGCGCATCCAGCGGACGCTCGATGCAAAAGCGGGCAACCGCAACGGCTGGGCCGCGCGGCGTACTCGGCGACTGGCCGAGGACGTCGGGCTTTAGCAACGCAATTGTCTATCAACTCAAGGGTGGAAACGAGCATGCCGCTATTCATTACCATTCATCGCTCGCCGGGTTTAAAGCGTGACGAGCTCGCGCAGAACGCGCCGCACGTGCTCGGCGCCAAGACCGCGGTGTTCAGGCAAATCTATGCGAACATCGCCTCGGGATTTATTGTTTCCGTGTTCGAGGCCGACTTCGAAGGAGAAGCTCGAGGAGCAGATGGAAGTGCTCGGCTTCCCGGTCGACGAAACGCACGAGGTGCATTTTGCCGCCTCGCGCGGCGAATTGGAGCAGATGGTCAAACAACACGGCAAATGAGCAGGGAGGACAATCATGTCCGGTGACAACCTCGTCATCCCGCCGCCGCGGCCGCGACCGGCCGCCGATGCACGCCAATGCGTTTGACGTGGCGCAGGGCAGCAATACCCAGCTCAAGCCGCTATTTCCATATCTGCATCCGGGCGCGATGGTTCCGGCTTCCGCGCTGCTGATCGGCGGCCCCAATGCCGACTACGGCCATTTCTTTCATCACAACACGCAGCACGAGATCGTACTAACATTGGCCGCCAACGGCGCGATGCTGCCCACCGGACAGGTCTTTGTTGGGGCGGTCATTCACGGCGTCAATTCGTTTTTGAAAAACGAAAAAGACCCGAAGGCATTCGCCAATTTCGTCATTACGCAAATGCAGGCTGAATCCGGAGTGCAGACGGAAGCCTGCAGTCTGCGCTGCGAGAAATGTCACGAACAGATCTTCTTCAAGGAGTTTGACGCGACTCCGGCGCAGGATTCGACCGAGTGCAACTTTCCCCTTCGTCTCGGTCGCGGCATTGCCGGGACTTTTCGCGGAATACAACAACGACCAAGCGCGTCATGTCTGCGGCAAATGCGGGCATGTCAACCGCGACTTTCCGGTCGCCGCCTGGGGCTGGGACAAATACGCGGAGCAGAGCGCGGCGGCGACCGCCGCCCGGCAGACGCTGGTGAGCGCGGCGAACGCCGCAGCATAAGTCGGCGCGGCCATGCGCAAAAAAACATTCCAGGTTTGGCGCGAGGCGGCAAAGCTTGGTGCGTACGCCGAGATGCCGATGTTGCCGGAGGACAAGCAGGTGCAAGTACACCTGAGCAAGAATGATCGGCCACAGCCGTTTTACCTTATCTGCGGCAAGGATTCATTGCTGGCTCCTGATGTCCGGCGCCGCGACGGTCGAGTTCAAGGACACCGCCGTCGATCACTTCGCACTGAAGCTTGGAAGTTTCGTTTATGTGCCGGCCGGCGCTCCGCATCGCATCGTTCCCCGGGAGAGCAGCATCATGCTGCGCTATAAGCAGATGCAGGCCGGGCTCGAGGGCGCGGCCTGGTACTGTGCCGGCTGCGACGCGGAAATCTACCGGGAAGTGTGGGATACCGTGACCGACGTGTCGCAGGCGAAATACCAGGAGGTCTGCGCCCGGTTTGCCGGCGATGTCGCGCTGCGGACGTGCCGCCAATGCGGATCCATCCATCCGGCGCCGGACCTGGAAGGCCTTACCTGGGCGGACGCGGCCCGAGAAATCGCAGCCGGGACTTCCGCCGCTTAGAGGAGGAAGTCGGAACAAATGGCAATACCTGCAAGAGCGGAAAGCAAATGACGTCTTTTACCTACCGCTGTCCGAACACGGGAGCCATGGTTCAAGGCTTTGTCGTCGTCGAAGATATTCCGGAGCAATACAATTTTGAGCCGGAAGATGGTCCCTACGAGTCGATGTATTGCGAGGTGTGCAAGCAGGCGCACTTTGTGAATGTCAAGACCGGCAAAGTCTTGGGCGAGGACGAGGATACCGAGCAGGCCATTAATTCCGACGGAGCGTAGCGCCTAGAGAATTGTGGACCTGTTCTCTTGCGGATGGCGCTCCGGCGCGGCGTGGTCAGCGCTCGACGACGTTCCGCATCTCGCTCTGCCGGCCGGCGAGGTAGAGCCGCAGATTTTCGATGATCAGCGGCATGATCAAATCCTCGTAGTCGGCGGTGTAGCCGCCGAGATGCGGGGTGATGAAGACGTTCGGCACCTCCCACAGCGGGCTTGCCGGCGGCAGCGGCTCGGTCGCAAAGACGTCGAGGCCGGCGCCGGCAATGCGGTGCTCGCGCAAGGCCTCGATCAGCGCGGCTTCGTCCGTCGTTTGTCCGCGGCCGGCATTGATGTAGTAGGCCGAAGGCTTCATTGCGGCGAACATCGCGCCATCGAAAATCAACGCATTCTCGGCCGTCGCCGGCAGGACGTTGATCAAATAATCCGCCCGCGCCGCGGCGGCGCGCAATTGCGCCATCGGCAGCATTTCGTCGAACCCGTCGAGCTTACGTGGGGTGCGGGTCACGCCGACGACCTGCATGCCGAAAGCTTGCAGCAGCCGGCCGATGGCCATGCCGACCACGCCGATTCCGACCACGACGGCGGTCCTGCCGTGCATCAGGTTATAGAACCGGCGATCCCAGATGTGCGCCTTGTTGTCTTCGACGAGCCGCGCGACATTGCGGCTCACGCCCTGCATCAGGTAAACGACGGTCTCGCGCATCGGCGCGCCATGAATCCCGCGGCCGCTGGTGATGAGCGTAGCGGGGCGGAGATCCGGCTGCCGCAGCACGTGGTCGACGCCGGTGGCCAGGCACTGGAACCATTTGAGCCCGGTCGCCCGCCGGTAGAAGTCTTTCGGCAAACCCATGCCGAATGAGATCAGGACTTCAACGTCGGAGAGTTCCGGCGGCAACTCATTGCCGTCGCGCGCGGTGAGGATTTGCAGCGCCGGAAATTCCGGCTGGAGCCGGTCGCGATAGATCGCGGCATGCGGGTCGATAACGAGAACTTTGTTCATTGCCGGCTAAGCGATGCGGCGGAACGGCGATCAAAGCAAGTGCTGCACGAAAATTATTTGCGAGAATTATCTGATGAAGGTGCCGCTCCGCAACTCGGCAACCGCTTGGCGCAGCTCGGCGTCGGTGTTCATGACGATCGGCCCGTACCAGGCGACCGGCTCCTCGATCGGCTTGCCGGAGACGAGCAGGAAGCGGATGCCGGCGTCGCCGGCCTGAACCGTTACTTCATCGCCGGAATCGAACAGCACGAGCGAACGATCGCCGGTCTGCTCGCGCACCAGGATATCGTTGGCGCCATCGGTCTTCTCGGTCAGCACGCCGAACGGCTGCGAGGCGGCGCGGAAATTGCCGGAGCCCTCGAACACGTAGGCGAAGGCGTGACGCTCGAGTTCGACCGGCAAGGTCTTGCGCCGTCCCGGCGGCACCGAGATGTCGAGATAACGCGGATCGGCGGCGACGCCCTCAACCGGGCCGCGCTTGCCCCAGAAATCGCCGCAGACGACGCGCACGCGGGTGCCGTCGTCATCGACGATTTCCGGAATCTCGCCGGCCTTGATGTCCTGGTAGCGGGGCGCCGTCATTTTCAGCGACGACGGCAGATTGGCCCACAGCTGGAAGCCGTGCATGCGGCCGCGCGCGTCCCCTTGCGGCATTTCCTGATGCATGATGCCGCGCCCCGCGGTCATCCATTGCACGTCGCCGGTGCCGAGATTGCCGCGATTGCCCAGGCTGTCGCCGTGCTCGACGTTTCCCGCCAGCACGTAAGTAATGGTTTCGATGCCGCGGTGCGGATGCCAGGGAAAGCCGGCGCGATAATCCTCCGGCCGGTCGTTGCGGAAATCATCGAGCAGCAGAAACGGATCGAACTCGGCGGTGTCGCCGAAACCGAACGCCCGGCGCAAATGCACGCCGGCGCCTTCAATGGTCGGCTTCGATGAAACGATGCGTTTAACGGGTCGGATGGACATGGTCGAACCCCTTGGCCTAACTCAATAAAGCTCTGCTGGTGCAGATGGCGGCAGCGGCAGCGAAAACAAGAAGGCACACGGGTGATACCAAAAGCTCAGGGCGCGGCGCGGGCTTCCCGGCTCAGCTTATCCGGGATGGTGTCGTGGAAATTCCGGTAGTCGAGCAGAAAACGGCCCTGCGGCGACGTGCTGGTGATGTCGACATAGCGGTGGTGCCAGTGCACGTCGCGCCACGAGTAGATGTGCCGGGCATAGAGCTGCTGAGCCGAATTGTCGTCGAGGCCGCCGACATTGAGCACCAACAGCGCATCATTTTCGGTGAGATCGGACTCGGCCGCGTCATGCAGCGGACTGTCCTTGTCGATGGTGTGGAACAGCATCCAGCTCAGCGCGAACATCGGATGCTCGCTGCGATCGAGCTTTAATTCGTAAAAGCGGCGCAGTTGATCGCCTTCTTTGGTGCGCTCGGCGCGAATGATCCACAACCGCGCGGTGGCGCGCGAGATCGTGTTATGCCGCGCGTTGGCCATGCGGATCATCAAGGTCGGGCGCCCATCATGGGTGGTCACTACGGCATGCCTGGCGAACACGAAGCGGGCGCGCGGGCGGGAGAAGCGCGCGAAAACCAATCCGGTCATCACGGCGAGGAAACTCATGCCGGTGAAAATCTCGACCGTGGCGACCAGGTGGCCGTAATTGGTTTGCGGATGCATGTCGCCATAGCCGACCGTCGCCAGCGTTTCGATGGAGAAATAAAACAGGTCGAGCAGGCCTTGGCCGCCGACATTGGCGACCGGTTCGTGGCCAAGCGAATAAAGAACGGCAAAGAACGCGTTGAGCGCGACAAAGATGAGCGCGGCACTGCCGAAAAACACCGGCCAGTACACCGTCATGGAGCGATGATAGAGATCGGTCCAGAAACCCGGGCTCAAGCCCAGGGTCTCGATCTCGCGTTGACCGAACCGGATGAGGTGGGGTTTGTTGTTGCCGCGCTTTCGCACTGATTTTGCCAACGCAGTGCCCTAACGGTTCCTCGTCATCGCGGGCGCCAGCGAAGCCATCCAGTCTTTATCGATACTCTGGATTGCGTCGTCGCGCGCGCTCCCCGCAATGAAGGCTCACACCGCGGCTTTCGCTGGCGCTTTGGTCTTAAGACGCGGATAAACCTTGCGCGCGTTGCCCTCGAAAATCTTGCGCCGGTCGGCGTCGCTCAATTTCGGCGCGTGGTCGACGTAGCGCTTCGTGTCGTCGAAATAGAAGCCGCTCTTCGGATCAATGCCCTTGACCGCGCCGACCATTTCCGAGGCGAACAAGATGTTGTCGACCGGCACCACTTCGGTGAGCAAATTGATGCCCGGCTGGTGGTAGACGCAGGTATCGAAGAAGATGTTGCTGCCGATGATCTCGGCAAGTTCCGGCCGCTTGTTGTTGAGCGCCAGCCCGCGGAAACGCCCCCAATGGAACGGCACGGCGCCGCCGCCGTGCGGGATGATCAGTTTGAGCGCCGGAAAATCCTTGAACAAATCGGAGAGGATCAACTGCATGAACGCCATGGTGTCGGCGTTGAGGTAATACGAGCCGGTGGTGTGCATCGCCGGATTGCAGCAGCCGGAAACGTGAATCATCGCCGGCACGTCGAGCTCGATCATCTTCTCGTAAAACGGATACCACCATTTATCGGTGAGCGGCGGGGAGTTGAAATAACCGCCCGACGGATCGGGATTGAGATTGCAGCCGACGAAGCCGAGTTCCTTGACGCAGCGCTCGAGTTCGCCCGCCGCATTCTTGCGGCGGCACGCCCGGCGATTGCGGCAACTGGCACACGCCGATGAAATTCTGCGGAAACAGCGTGCACACGCGGGCAATGAGATCATTGCAGATCTGCGACCATTCGAGGCTCGTGCTCTCGTCGCCGATGTGGTGACCCATGCCGGAGGCGCGCGGCGAGAAAATCGTCAGATCGGTGCCGCGCTCGCGCTGCAGCTTGAGCTGATTTTGCTCGATGCTTTCGCGGATCTCGTCGTCGGACATTTTCAGCGAAGCCCGCGACGGCATCGCGGTTTTGTCTTTGGCGTTGGCGGCCGCGGTCTGTTCCTTGCGGAAACGATGCAAATCCTTCGGTTCGGTGGTGTAATGGCCGTGGCAATCGATGATCATGTGCACTTCATTGTTTGCGGTTTCGGGTGCGGATGCTAGGGGCCGCAGCGGCATTGTCAAACGGCAACCGGAATCGTCATGGCCGGGCATAGCCCGTCGAAGACGGGCGTGAACGCCCTTTCTGCCCGGCCATCCACGTCTTGGCATTCTCATGCAATAAAGACGTGGATGCCCGGCACGAGGCCGGGCATGACGACATTGGTTGCACAGTCTAGGATGCCACTTTGCCCGACAGGGAGAACTGAGGAATGCCTGAACTTCCGCGGCTCAACGGCGTCATCCGCGCGCTCGAAGCCGGCCAGCACGCGCTGACGTGTTTCGCACCGGCCGAAACCAGCTCGGCGGTGGCGATGAGCGCATCGAAATTCGACGCCTGCGTATTCGAGATGGAACATCAGCCGTGGGACGGGCGGCTCCTGCGCGATTGCCTGCAATACATGCTCAACCGCGCGCAGATCGCCAAGGCCGGCTCCGTCGTTCCCGGCGTCACGCCGATGGCGCGCGTGCCGGTCAACGGCGTCGAGATGGCGCAATGGCAGGCCAAGCAGGCGCTCGATATGGGCTGCTACGGCCTCGTGTTCCCGCACATTTCCACGGTCGAGGAGGCGGCCAATGCGGTCGGCGCCTGCCGCTATCCGCGATTGAGCGACGCCTCCTTCTTTCATCCCGCCGGCATCCGCGGCGACGGCCCGACCACGGCGGCGCGCTATTGGGGCCTCACCCAGCAGGACTATTACAAGAAGGCCGACGTGTGGCCGCTCAATCCGCAGGGCGAGATTTTCTGCGTGCTGCAAATCGAAGACACACGCGGCGTGAACAATCTCGACGACATCCTCAAGAACGTGCCGGGCATCGGCGCCATCCTGATCGGCGAAGGCGACCTGTCGCAGGAGCTCGGCTATCCGCGGCAATACGAGCACAAGACCGTGCTCGAATGGATGAAGCGCGTGGTCGATACCTGCAAGAAGCACAACGTCGTGGTCGGCCATCCGCATGTCGAGCAAGGCAACGTCGAGCGCGTCGTCAAGGAAGGCTATCGCTTCCTGATGTGCGCGCCGGTGCAGAGCTTCGGCCATCTCGAAGCGGCGCGAAAGCAGACCGGGCGGGCGTAGCCTGCACGCGCGGCGGCGTCGCGCGCGCTGGCTGCCAAGGCGAGGAGCGGTTGATTGCCGGAGACACTGACAGCGCGGCATCTCGCGGCCATTCTTGCGGCCGATGTCGCGGGATACAGCCGGCTCATGGGGACCGACGAGGCCGGCACATTGATCCAGTTGAAGGAGCATCGAAGGGAGGTCTGGGACCAAGCCCTTCAGCAACATCGTGGCCGCATCGCCAACACCGCCGGCGATAGTATCCTTGCGGAATTCCCAAGCGTGCTCGACGCCGTCACCTGCGCGCTGGCAGTTCAGAAAGCGACGCGTGAACGAAATGCGGCCGTGTCACCCGACCGGCGCGTCGAATTTCGCATTGGCATCAATTTGGGCGAAGTCATCGCCGATGGGAACGACATATTTGGTGATGGCGTGAATGTCGCCGCCCGGCTCGAAGGAATAGCGGATCGCGGCGGCATCTGTATTTCCAAACAAGTTTTGGATCAGGTCGAAGGCAAGCTCGCGCTCCGCTATCGCGAACTTGGCCGCCAGAACCTCAAGAACATCGCCAAGCCCATAGAAGTTTACGCGATCAATATCGACGATGCGGCCACGCCTGGCAGCCGCGTCCTCGCCGCCGCAAACCTCAAGCAGAACATTCGTTATTGCAAAGCTGCCGACGGCGTCCGGCTCGCCTACGCGACCGTGGGCGACGGACCGCCGCTGCTGAAATCGGCGCATTGGCTCGGTCATCTGGAATACGACTGGGAGTTCCCGATTTTGCGGCATTTTTTGCTCGGGCTCGCCAAGGATCGCACCTTGATCAGATACGACGCACGCGGCAATGGCCTGTCTGATTGGGATGTTCACGAGATGTCGCTCGATGCCTTGGTCAGCGACATGGAGACAGTCGCCGACAGCGCCGGCCTTGATCGCTTCCCTCTGGTCGGCTTTTCACAAGGGTGCGCGGTATCAATCGCTTACGCGGTGCGGCATCCCGAACGGGTTTCGCATTTGGTGCTGTATGGCGGTTTTGCGACCGGGCAGAACAAGCGCCCCGACTTGACCATGGAGATGCGCGAACGTTTCAATGCGCTGAAAACGCTGGTCAGACAGGGCTGGGGCGCCGGCAATCCCGCGTTTCGCCAGCTCTTCACGTCATCGTTGATGCCCGCCGCAACAAAGGAGCAGATGGACGCGTTCAACGAGCTGCAACGCTTAAGCGGCTCGCCGGAAGGCGCGGTGCGTTATCTGGAAACTGTGTCCGAACTCGACGTTTCCCGGCTTTTGTCGCAGGTGAAAGCGCCAACGCTGGTCATGCACGTTCGCGACGAACTCACGGTTTCTGTCGCCCGGGGTCGTGAACTTGCCGCCGGCATACCCGGCGCGCGATTCGTGGCGCTGCCTGGCAAAAATCATGTGCTGCTGGAGCAGGACCCCGGCCTGCCTCGGTTCTTCGAAGAACTGGAGGATTTTTTACGAAGCAAATCTTGAGGGCGGCCGCGCAGCAGCGCTTAAATCGACAGAACCGCAAGAAGGGGAGGAACGCATGAAAGCGGCGGAGATGTACAAAGTCGAGGGCTACGGCGCCATTGTCACCGGCGGAGCGAGCGGTCTCGGCTTGTCTTACGTCGAGGTGCTCGCCGAGAACGGCGCCCGCGTCACCATGCTCGATATTGACGGCGCCGGCATCGACCGCGAAGTCGCCCGTCTCAAAAAGCTCGGCTACGACGTCGACGGCAAAGTCGTCGATGTCACCGATCGCGCGGCCGTGCATCGCGCCTTCGACGAAGTCGCCGAAAAGTACGGCCGCCTCGACGTCATTTTCGCCAATGCGGGCATCGACCCGGGGCCGGGATTCGTCACCTTCGACCGCACGGCGCGTCCGAACGAGTTCGCCATCGAAAATTACGCCGACGAGCGGTGGGACCACGTCATCAACACCAATCTCAATTCCGTCTTCACCACCATCAAGGCGGCGGCGCAATCACATGAAGCCGCGCAAGTCGGGGCGCATCATCGTCACCACCTCGGTTGCGCGCTTTTGTCATCGAAGGCGCGATCGGCGCCGCCTACATGGCGGCGAAAGCCGGCCGCCGCGCATCTGATGCGCAACGCGGCGCTGGAACTCGCTAAGGACAACATTCTCGTCAACGCCATCGCGCCCGGCGCCTTCATCACCAATATCGGCGGCGGCCATGCCCACACCAAGGTGGTGCAGGATGCTTTCGCGAAAGTGGCGCCGCTGCACCGCATGGCCACGACCGAGGAGATGAAGGGTTTGGCGTTGTTTCTCGCCTCGCCGGCGTCGAGCTACGTCACCGGCTCGCAGATCGTGATCGACGGCGGCATGCAGATCGGCGTCGCGGATTAGGTCCTCGGGCAAGTTTGGAGGCCGGGAAGTAAAATTGTCTCCCCCCAACCGGGTCGCGCTTTCGCGCGCCCGGCTGCAAGCTTGTGGGGGGAGGTTAGGGAGGGGGTGTGTTTGGCACCGCTGCGCGGTGTACCTCCCTCTCGACCGCCCTTCGGGCGGTCGGTCTCCCCCACAAGGGGGGAGACAATTTCATTGCACGCCCCATAATCGCTGCATGTTGGGAGGGAGGAACGCATGAAGCACGTCGAAGGCAAGGTTGCGTTTATCACCGGAGGCGCGAGCGGCATCGGATTCGGCATGGCGCAGGTCTTCCTCAAGTCGGGGATGAAGGTCGTCATTGCCGACATTTTGCAGGAGCGGCTCGACGAAGCGGCGCGCATGCTCGCCCAGAGCACCAATCGCGATTATCACTTCATCAAGGTCGACGTGACCGACCGGAAGGCGATGGCCGCGGCGGCGGAGGAAGCCGAGCGGGTGTTCGGCAAGGTGCACGTGCTCTGCAACAATGCCGGCGTTTACGGAAATCTGCCGATTGAAAGCGCGACGTACGAAGATTGGGACTGGGTGCTCGGCACCAATCTCGGCGGCGTCATCAACGGCCTTGTGAGCTTCCTGCCGAAAATGATCGCGCACGGCGAGGGCGGGCACGTCGTCAACACCTCGTCGATGGCCGGCATTATTCCGCTGCCGTCGGCCGGCGGGCTTTATGCCACCTCGAAATTCGCCGTTCGCGGCCTGACCGATTCGCTCCGCCTTGCGTTGGGCGCGCACAATATCGGGGTTTCGGTTCTTTGCCCGGGAATGACGCGGACGAAAATTTTGGAAGCGGAGCAGTATCGTCCCGGACACGAACCGGCCGGCGCGGCTGATTCTGAGAAGACTGACTTGTTCAACCCGGACATGGCTGACGGGATGGATCCCATCGAACTCGGCGAGCGCGTCTTGCTCGGCATTCAACGGAACGACGCCTACATTCTTCCGCACGGCGAGTTCAAGGACGAGGTGCAGGGGCTTTTCGCCGACATCGTCGCTGGTTTTCCGGAGGATCAAAAAATCGCGCCAGGCCGGCAACTGTTCGAGGACATGCGCCGGCAGGCCACCGCCGACGCCAAAGCGGCGATCAAGAACGACTGATCGCGCGAGGCGCAGCGGGTCGGCAACAGCGCGCGGGCCATCACGAGGCGCCGGCCGGCGGCAAAGCGCCGGAGATTTTTTTCACGAACTCGTCCAGTTCGCTGCCGGCGAGATCGCTGATCGCCCAAAGGTCAAGTCCGTTTTGCGACCAGTGGCGGATGTTGTAGCCCTGCGCGCTCTCAGAAGGCGCGCCCGCTTGCTTGCCCGCCGCATGCCGGGCAATGAACAAATTGATGATGTGCTTGCGGCGCTGATAGACAATCGCGGCCACCGGTTCGCCTTCGAGATAATCAAGCCGGCCGCCGAGCAGCGTGAAACCCTCGGCGGTGAGATCGACGACCGGCGGCGCCACATCGAGCCGGCCGTTGAACCAGGGCTTGACGGTATGCTGGTCGCTGGTCGCCACATCGAGCAAATGATTGCCCTGCAATGAGCGCAGATGCGCGGACAAGAGATCGTCGGCGATCTCCTGTCCCCCATTGTTGCGGGCGACGGTGAGAACGAGGCCCGCGGCAACCAATGCGGAAGCGCCCGCACCGAGCGCAAATCCGCCGAAGAATGATCGCCGGCTTGGCCGAAAGAAACTCCGCGCGCGCGGACGGCTGTGGGAGCTGGCGGCGTCAGCGCGTGTTCGAGGCGGCTGCGCAGCTGCGGCGGTGCGGTCTCTTTCAGCGCGGCGCCGCGCATGGTCTCGCGCATGGCGCGGAACGCGGCGAGCTTTTCGTCGCACGCCGCGCAGCTTGCCGCGTGCGCCTCGACCTCGCGCGCATGCCCGGCATCGAGCTCGCCGTCGATCAGCGCATGCAATGAGAACTTCGGCTTCGGCGCAATTCATGGGCTTGACTTTGCGTCAGTGATGGACGGCGCCGCGATTGCGCCTTCTGCCGTGTTCCAGGCCGAGCGCAGAATCGCGCGCGCCCGCGCCAACCGCGACATGACGGTTCCTACCGGCACTCCGGCGACATCGGCGATCTCCTGATACGAGAGATCGTTGATCTCGCGCAGCACCATAGCTTCGCGAAACGGCTCCGGCAGCTCCGCGATCAGGCGGCGGATGGTGGCGTTGTCCTGCGCTCTCAACAGCAATCCCTCGGGTGATGTTTGCGCCTCCTGCCAGAGTGGCATCTGTTCCACCGCCGCATCGTCCTCGCTGTAGTCGGTCGGCACCTCCTGGTCGCGCCGCCGCGCGAATTCGTCGTTGCAGACGTTGCGCAATATCGCGAGCAGCCAAGGTTTCATCGCCGGCCCGCGATAAGTGTCGAAATGGCGCAGCGCCCGCAAATAACATTCCTGTACCGCATCTTCGGCGTCACCCGCGTCGCGGATGAGATAGCGCGCGAGCGTGAACACGTCGTCGAGATAGGGCAATGCGGCTTCGCGAAAGCGCCGCATCCGCTCCTGTTCGGCCGCCTCATCCTTTGCCATCGTATGATGCCCGGCGTTCCAGGGATCATGTGGTGACGGCCTTTGTAACATTATTGCGTGGCGGCGCTACCGGCCGCGGCTTCGACCACGATGCTGCCGACCATGTGCGGATGCAGATAGCAGAAATATTTGTATGTCCCCGGCGTGGTGAAGGTGAACGAGAATCTGTCGTCGGTATCGAGCGCCTTCGACTTGGCGAAGGCGTTGGTCGAAGACGCGATGGCGTGCGGGATATCGTCCCTGTTGACGAAGGTCACGGTCGTGCCGGCCTTCACCGTGAGCGACGCCGGCGTGAAGGTGAAATTGTCGATGGACACGGTGTTGGAAGGATCGGCAGCCGCCGCGAGCAGCACACCCGCCGCGAGGAAGACGCCGGTCACCGCGCCAAGGGCGGCTGCGGCCATGATGGGTCGCAACATGTTTGCTCCCTTCAGCTCTTGAGCGGCGAATCGATGATGGCGAGCCGCTGTCCGCTCGCTTTCAAGGTGACATCGGCGATGCCGAGCATTTGCCGCAGCTGCGCATCGGGCACTTTCAGCGGGCCGGGCGATGCTGCAGCGCCGGGCGCCGGCTGCGGGAACGCGGTTGAACGCGCGGTATGGAACGTGACATTGCCCTCCACCTTCTGCATCACCTGATGGATATGGCCGTTGAGCACGGTGACCGAGCCAAAGCGCTTGAGATACGACAGCGCCTGCGCGCCGTCGTCGGTGCCCCAGCCCCAATCCTGATAGACGGTCCACAGCGGGATATGCGCGAACACGACGATCGGCGTCGAAGCCGAGCGGCCTTTGACGTCGTCCTCAAGCCACGCGAGCTGCTCGGCGCCGAGATTGCCCAGTCCGCCGGCTTTGAGATCGACGACGTTGTTGAGCCCGATGAAGTGCACGCCGCCGGCATCGAAACTGTACCAGCCCGCGCCCTTGGCGGCTCGCGCGTAGCGCTGGCGATAGAGTTTCTGCTCGGGATCGAGAAAATCGTGTTCGCCCGGCACGTAATGCACGTCGAGCCGCGACTGCGAAATAATGCCGTCGGCATCGTCGAATTCTTTCTCCTTCGACAGATGACTGATATCGCCGGTGTGAATCATGAAGGCGGGCTTGTCCGCCAAAGCGTTTACCTTGGCGATCGCCTCGTCCAGCGTGGCGCGCGCATTCGGGTTGGCCGGCTTGTCGAAGCCCACGTGACTGTCGCTGATCTGCACGAACGAAAGCCCGCGCGGCTCTGCCGCCTTGGCCTCGCCAAGAAGTCCGATGGAATGGGGAACGCCGCCGGAAAACGTCCACAGCACGCCAGTGCCGACCCAGGTCATGCATTCCAGAACTTTTCGCCGGCTGGGGCCGTTATCACGCGCGAATTCACTCATTTGCCCATCTCCTTTGAGCCGACCGCATCCGAAAGCGGCGCGGGCTTGCGGTTTCAGAGACGAGACCGGGCAAAGGCGCGGTTTATTCCCCGAGCGACAAAAAAATTTGCGGCACGAATTTGGGCATCCGCCGGTGGCCGCTGAAAAGAGTGGCGCCCGGCTCGGTCGCGAAAATGCAGCGGCTTGTCGTTTCAACCGCGGCGGCGGCGCGCCATGGCCAGCGTGAGATCCCAGGCGTTGCGGATATTGACAATCGCCAACAGCAAAAGCGCCCCGGCCAGCTCGTCCAGGCCAAATTCCTTTTCCAGATAGATCGACACCGCCGCCGCGATCAGCGCGAGATAACCAATGCCGGGCAAGAGGCCGTAGGCGAGGTAGTCCTCCAGATAGTTGGTCATGTCGCTGCGCACGACTTGGACCGTGATGAAAGTCGAGATGATCGCACCAATCAAAGCGGTGGCGCCGATCAGCACGGCGAACATGCCGGCCTCACGCCACGGCAACAAAGCCAGCGCAGCCAAAAAGAACACGCTGGTGAAATGCACGACCACCGGGCTCATGAACGTGCGCGTCGCCGGCTGGCGCTCTTCGGTCAAATAGCCGGCGCCGAGCGAGACGGCGACAAACAGCAGCGCGAGCAACGTCGCCCCTGCCGTTCCGACCAGCATGTAGAAGTCATGCCATTCCTTCAGCGCTTCGGGTGCCCACATGAAAACATCCTGACGCCAGCATTCGCGCGTGGTCTCGACCTTTCCTGCGGGGCAGCATAGCGCCGGTCGAAGCTTAAAAGAAAAGCCCCGGCGCGGGGGCCGGGGCCGAAGTAACTGCGCTAAGCGCTGAAGGGCAGTTATAGTTGCCCATATCTCCGCAGTACCTCACGGCAGGAGCTGCCGACGCGCCAACTTTGCGCGGCGAGCGTTGCGCCGCATTGGAGCAAATTGTTCCAGGTCATGCCGGCGTGGCGGTCACACAGCCGCGCCGCGGCTGGCTTGCATGGAGCAAGTTCGGCGAGATCGATGGCGCCGGCGCTCGTGCTCAAGGCACCGACAATAAAACACGCAGCTATTACGGTTTTCATTCTCGAAGAGTCCCTCTCTTTTCGGAAGAAGGCCCGCTGCTAACGCATTATGACGGAAAAAGCTAGAATTTTGTGCGCCGCACAAAAGCCGCATCCGCGGAGAAACTGAGGCGGCCGTAAAAGGCTGAGCGGCAAAATGAAATTTAATCGACTTGGTAAAATTTAATCGGCTTGGCGTTGGTCCAATCGCGCCACGAGCTCGCGAAGATCCGGCGGGATGTCGTCGGCGGGCGGATAATATCTCACCAGCGCTTTCGTGAGCGACTGGCGAAGTGCCTGATTAAAGTCGCTGGCCAATGCCGATGTGTACAGCGGATTAGCTTGAGCTTCAGCTCTGTTGTCTCGCAGCGTCATCGGGTTCTCCCCCCGCGTGTGCCAGTGTTGTCCCGGATTGCAAACGAGCGAACTTCGCGGGCGTTCCGGCGCGGCGGTTTCGATTTTAAAAAAAACAGCAATTAGCGCGCAGCTAATGTGATTTGCACCGGAGCGATTTCCTAACCACGCGCTGGTTCTTTCATTGGCTTCGCCTGCCGGGGAGCGCAGCGTTAACTTCGCAATAGCAGCATCGATTTAAGTGGGGCGGCAAAGCCCGTTTGGGGAGCAGCGTGCATGAATGCGGAAGAAGTCCTTCCGATCAGACTACTCGTTGTCGACGATCAGCCCGACAACCGCACCGTGTTGAATCGGTTCTTCAGCCGGCGCGGCTTTGAGATCGTCGAGGCGGCAGATGGCCCGGCCGCGTTGCGTTTGATTGGGGCGCAGGCTTTCGATGCGGTGCTGCTCGATATCGTCATGCCGGGAATGAACGGCTTCGAAGTCCTCAAGATGATCCGCGCCGGCCATTCGCCCTCAAGCCTGCCGGTCATTATGGTCACCGCTAAGGTCGACACCGAAGATGTCGTCGAGGCGCTTCAGCTCGGCGCCAACGACTACGTCACCAAGCCGATCAATTTTTCCATCGCCTACGCCCGCGTACAGAGCCAGCTCGCGCGCCAACAAGCGGAACGCCGCTTGGCGGATCACGCGCACAAACTGGAAGCCACCAACCAGCGGCTGGAGAACGAAATCACCGAGCGCAAGCAAACGGAAGCGCGTGTGCGCTACATGGCGCAGCATGACGCGCTGACCGGGCTGAGCAATCGCGCCCACTTTCGCGATCAGCTCATCCGCGCGCTCGGCCGCATGGACGAAGATAGAGGCAGTCTGGCGCTGCTGTTCGTCGATCTCGACCATTTCAAGATTATCAACGACACGCTCGGACATCGCATCGGCGATTTGCTGCTGATCGCGATCGGCGAGCGCTTGAAGAATTCGGTCGACAAGCACGACACCGTTGCGCGGCTCGGCGGTGATGAATTTGCCATCATTCACGTTCCAAAAGATCGGCCCGAAGGCGCCGGTCATCTGGCCGACCGGATCATGGCCGCGATCGACCAGCCCTATGACATAGAAGGGCAGCGCCTGCGGCTGGGCTGCAGCATAGGCATCGCGCTCGCGCCCGAGGATGGCAACGATCCCGATGTGCTGTTGAGCAACGCCGACCTGGCGCTGTACCGGGCCAAAGCCGAAGGGCGCGGTGTGCGCCGCTCATTCGAGCCGGAAATGAATGCGCGCGCGCAGGCGCGCCGCACGCTCGAGGCGGACCTCCGCCGTGCGCTGCAGGCGGGCCAGTTCGAGCTTTATTATCAACCGCTGTGCAATCTGTCGTCGGGCCGAATTACCGGACTGGAAGCGCTGCTGCGCTGGAACCATCCGGAACGCGGCATCATTCCGCCGGCGGATTTCATCTCGCTGGCCGAGGAGATCGGGCTGATATCGCCAATCGGCGACTGGGTGTTGCGCGAGGCGTGCAGCGCCGCCAGCTACTGGCCCGCGCACATCAGTCTTTCGCTCAATTTGTCGGCCGTGCAGTTCCGCGGCGGCTCTCTGGTGCAGAACGTCATGAATGCGCTGGCCATGAGTGGTTTGAGCGCCGGTCGCCTGGAGCTTGAAATAACGGAGACGGCGCTCTTGGACGACAATAAGGAGACGATGCAAGCCCTGCACCAGCTGCAGAGCATCGGCGCTCGCATCGTCATGGATGATTTTGGTACCGGCTACTCGAGCCTGAGCTATCTGCGCAAATTTCCCTTCGACAAGATCAAGATCGACCGGTCGTTCGTGCGCGAATTGCCGGCGGACAACGACAGCAGCGCCATCGTTCGTTCGATCATCAACCTGGCGAACAGCATCGGCATGGTGACCACGGCCGAGGGCGTCGAAACCGAGGCGCAGCGCGCCTATTTGCAGGCCGAGGGTTGCACCGAAGCTCAGGGTTTTCTCATAAGTCGTCCGCTCCCGGCTGCCGATCTGCGCGTGCTGCTGGCCCGGCCGGAAGGCGCGCGCCGGGTGGCCTGACGGCAAGGCGCGTGCGCTGTGTCAGTCGCTGTCTCCTGTGAGCGGGATCGGCGGCGCTCTTGCAATGCGCCGCCGTTCGCGCCGATCCGACGTTCGGCAAAGTAGACCGCAGCGTACCCCTAACAAAAAATATCGTGATAAACGGGTTTGAAGCCGTGCTTTCTCATGCAGGCGACAAATCGTAGCCGCCACCGGCCGGGGAAGGAATAGTCCGCGGCCGCGCTACAGGTTTGCACGGTGCGCTGGTAACGGCCGTCAGCAATCGGCCGTCCGCCCGGGGTAACCCAAGCCACCGGCAGATTGGGACAGGCGGCGCCGGCTGCGGAACTCGTTCCGAGTATCAAGCCAACGCCGAGCAGCAACGTGCGCTTGTTCATCATATCGTCCGCTCAACGGCCAACGGCGATTTCGATTGCACGGTCAGCTTAAATCATCCGTTGCGGTCCGGCAACGCTGCGCGCAGCGCGGACTTGGTAAGAAGCTTATGCCGGCGACGCCAGCGGCTTTCCTTTCTGCATAACGTAGGTCACCAACACTCTCGATTTCGCCTCGCCCGGCTTGCCGCCGGCATGCGGCGTTTCCGGCGGAATGAGAAAGCTATCGCCGGCTTTGATGGTGCGCGTTGGTTGGCCTTGAATGGGCAGCTCGAAGCCGCCTTCCAAAATGTAAGCGGATTCGATTCCGGGGTGCGTATGTCGCGCCACGACAACGCCCGGCTCAATTGTCGCTTCGACGAGGAGCGTCGTATAGCCCGGCACCGGTCCGTCCATCTGCGACAAAATCTTGCGCGTGACGCCGGCCGTTGCAGCGGGCTGCGCGGCATCGGCGGAAACTTCGCTGGCAACGAATTCCGCAAGTCCGCACAGTGCGCATGACGCAACACCCGCAAATCCGCGTCGTGTAAGCATGACGGCCTCCTTCGCTGGCGCCCCAGATCGAGGCGCATCGGTTTTCAACCATAACCATATACGGCCTCGCCGTCCGCGGCGATGCAAAATCAGGCCGCCGCAAGCCCGCCCTTCTCCTCGATGAAGTTCGCAATTTCGGTCACGCCCTTGCCGGCGCGCAGGTTGGTGAACACGAACGGGCGCTCGCCGCGCATCCTTTTCGATTCCCGCTCCATCACTGCGAGCGAGGCGCCGACATGCGGGGCAAGATCGACTTTGTTGATCACCAAGAGGTCGGAGCGGGTGATGCCGGGGCCGCCCTTCGACGGGATCTTTTCGCCTGCCGCGACGTCGATCACGTAGATGGTGAGATCGGCAAGCTCCGGCGAGAACGTCGCCGCGAGATTATCGCCGCCGGATTCAATCAGCACCAGATCGAGCCCGGGGAATTTCCGCCGCATATCGGCGATCGCCGCGAGATTGGCGGAGGCATCCTCGCGGATCGCGGTGTGCGGGCAGCCGCCGGTTTCGACGCCGGCGATGCGTTCGGGAACCAGCGCGCCGGAACGCACGAGATATTCGGCATCCCACTTGGTGTAGATATCGTTGGTGATTGCCGCGATCTGGTAGCGCTCGCGCAACCGCTTGCAGAGCGCGTCCATCAGCGCGGTTTTGCCGGAGCCGACCGGGCCGCCGACGCCGACGCGCAAGGGGCCATGCGAAGAAGGCATCGGCTACTCCACTCGCAGCACCGCCGGCGTGCCGGCGCGAAAGCTACGCATGAAACCGCTATAGTGTAGCGAGAATCGGCGGCCGTGCGAGTAGCCTAAGATCCCGAACCGCCGGTGGCGGACGCCGCGCTTACTTGCCGCAGATAAGCGATGAGGTCCTTGCGCGATGGCGCGTCGAGCACGCGGACCGGCATTTTGGCCCCGGGAACGAACGCCTTGGGATCGGTCAGCCAGCGATCGAGGTTATCGGCTGACCAAATGAAGCCCGCGCTCCGCAGCGCCGCCGAGTAGTTGTAACCCGCCGCCGACCCCGCCTTGCGCCCGAACACGCCGCCGAGTTCGGGCCCGAGCTTGTTGCGGTCGAGCGCATGGCAGGCGGTGCAACGCTCGGCGAACAGCGCCCGGCCATGCGCGGGATCGGGCTTGGCGTCGGCGAGGAAGCGCGACATGTCTTTGGCATTGGCCGGCTTGGCGGAGCGGAAGAACGTATAGCCGAGCGTAATCGTCGCGACTTGACGCATTTCCGGGTCTTTGCCGAACGCCGGATCGACATAAAAGACGACCGGCATTTTGACTTTCTCATGCGGCTCCAGCCGCTCCTCGCTGAAGCAGAAGCACTGGATTTTGTTGAAATAGATGCCGCTCGACGGCGGTGTGACGTTGAATGTGGCGTGACCGACCATTGCTTCATTACCGGTATTCTCGGCGGTAAAGAAAACCAGCGTCTGCTCGCCGAGATGAACCGTCACCTCGCGCTGAAGCGGCTCAAAACGCCACGGCAGCCCGGGCGCGACGTTGCTGTCGAACACGACCCGCACCGTCTGCGACGAAACGGTTGCGGTATCGGCAAGTACCCGCTGAGTGGTGCCGCCGTAGCCGGTGGCGGCGCAGAACATGCGGTAGAGCTGCGGCGAATAGGCAACTATGCCGCACATCGCGGCCAATACCAGTACGCACGATGCAATGACCTTCGTGTGTTTGAAGTGACGCACTTTGCCTGCCAATTCTTCGCCGCCTACGCAGACAAATAAGCGTTTCACTCGGCGGTGTCGAAAAATTGCTGCGCGGATGCGGCTTTTTGTCCTCACGAGCGCTGACGCGCGCTGTCGTGCGCAGCCGAAATCAAGATCGAAACAGCCGGGTGTACTGGGTCTCGTGCTTCATGCCGGCGATGTCGGCACGCAGCGCGCCGGTGCCGAGCTCATCGAGCGGCGTGATCAGCGCGCGTGCCGCGTTTTCCGCCACGACGGCTTCGAGCGCAGCAAGGATGCGCTGGCCGTCGGTCTGTCCGAGTGGAATGAGCCGGATGCCGGCGGAAATCCAGTTGGCGGCAAGAGCCTGCAAGAAGGCGCGCACGGCCGCAGCGCGAGCGATGCCGTGGCCGGCGCTGGCGGCGCCGGCGGCGACCGGGAGCGCGATCGGACCGCTCCAGACCGCTTCGAGGCGCGCGAGCGCAGGCGTCGGCCATGCCGCCTGCGTGGTGTCGAAGAAGGCGCGTCCTTGCGCCGTCGTTTCCAGGAAGCGCTCCTTCGACGGCACAAGTGCCGCCGCAAGCTCGGCCACGGCGCGTAGGGCGGCGTCGTCGCCCGCCGTAATCGCATCGTGCGCGTGGCGGAATAAGACGGCATCGGCAAAGCCCGCGCCGTTGCCGATCATCACGTTAAGCCATTCGCGCAGCGACGTCGCATCTTTGATGTCGCCCGCTTCGACCGCCCATTCAATGCCGGCGGAATAGGAGAACGCGCCGACCGGATAGGCCGGCGACATCCACGCCAGCAGCCGATAAAGCCCCGCGGCATCGAATGTCTCTGTCCGCTCATTCCCGCGTAAGCGGGAATCCAGACGCTTCTTTCGCTTTCTGGGTCCCCGCTTTCGCGGGGACGAGCGAATGAGCGGCTTAGTCATGCTCGTGGCTGCCGTGATCGTGATCATGCTGATCATCGTGGCCGTGATGATGATCGTAGGCGCCGCGCTCGGGATCGAACGGCGCGTCGATAGGCGTAAGCCGCGCGCCGAGGCCGCGGAGCATATCTTCGATCACATGGTCGCGGCGGATGCGCAGCCGCTCGCCCGCGATCTGCACGTCGACGTGACGATTGCCGATATGCCAGGCAAGGCGCGCCAGATCGTAGGCGTTGGCCGCGGCGATTTCGACGAGCGGCTCGGGGCGGCCGATCACACGGACGATTGCGCCGTCGTCGAGCACGAGGCCGTCGCCGTGGCGGAGCGCGGTCGCTTGGGGGAGATCGAGCAGAAACTTGGTGCCGCGCTGGCCGCTCAGCACCACGCGGCGGCGATGGCGCTCATGGGCATCGAGCTCGACCGCGTCGACGGCTTTTGCCTCATCCCAATGTCCGGCGGCTTTGACGTCGCGCGCGTGCTGCATGGCTGATCCTCGCCGTTTTACCGAACAACACGGCGGTCCGGTAGCCGTCGTTCGGCAAGCGGGTGTTGGAGGTCGCGCCCGACACCGATATGGTGCGCCCTCCCAAGGGGGTACTCCCGCGCATGACCATCAAGGGTAAAGCCTATATCGCCGGTGCCTTCGAGCACCCAACCCGGCATGCGCCGGACAAGACCGTGGCGCAGCTCCATGCCGAAGTTGCGCTCGGCGCGCTCAAGGATGCCGGCCTGACGCGTGACGATGTCGACGGCTATTTCTGTTCCGGCGATGCGCCCGGACCGGGTCCCGCGTCCATGGCGGAATATATGAATCTGAAATTGCGCCACGCCGAGTTGACCGAGCTCGGCGGCACCTCGTACATCACTTTGGCATCGCATGCGGCCGAGGCCATTGCCGCCGGCAAATGCGATGTGGCGCTGATCACGCTCGCCGGGCGGCCGCGCAGTGAAGGCATGGCGACCGGCACCGCACCGCGGGCGCGCGACCCGAACCAGCCGGAGGCCGGCTGGGAGGCGCCTTACGCCATCACCACCGCGAACGGCTACGCCATGTGCGCCATGCGGCACATGCACCAGTACGGCACCACGAGCGCGCAGCTCGCCTGGGTCAAGGTCGCCGCCTCGCATCACGCCCAGCACAATCCGCACGCCATGCTGCCCGAGGTCGTGACCGTCGAGGACGTGCTCCATTCGCCGCTGATCGCCGACCCGCTGCACCGGCTCGATTGCTGCGTCATCAGCGACGGCGGCGGTGCGATCATCGTCGTGCGACCGGAAATCGCCAAGACGCTCAAGCGGCCGCAGGTGAAAATCATCGGCGCCGGCGAAGCGGTGAAGCATCTTGCCGGCGGCACCTTCGACCTCACCACGTCCGGCGCCGCGCGCTCCGGCCCGATCGCGTTCCAGGAGGCCGGCGTAACGCCCGCGGACATCAAATATGTTTCGATCTACGACAGCTTCACCATCACCGTGGTCATGCAGATCGAAGACCTCGGCTTTTGCGCCAAGGGCGCCGGCGGAAAGTTCGTCGCCGACGGCAACCTCATTTCCGGCGTCGGCAAACTTCCGTTCAACACCGACGGCGGCGGCCTGTGCAACAATCATCCCGCCAACCGCGGCAGCATGACCAAAATTATCGAAGCGGTGCGGCAGTTGCGCGGCGAAGCCCATCCGGCGGTGCAGGTGAAGAATTGCCATCTGGCGCTGGCGCAGGGCACCGGATTCCAGCTCGCCACCCGCCACGGCAGCGCAACATTGATCATGGAACGCGAGTAGAGCATGCCGCGCAAGATTACCTCGCCCGTCGTCACGCCGGAGACGCTGCCGTTCTGGAAGGCGGCGCGCGAAGGCCGCTTTCTGGTGCCGGTATGCGCCGCCTGCGGCAAGGCGCACTGGTATCCGCGGGCCATCTGTCCGTTTTGCGCGAGCGAGACGGTCGAGTGGCGGCAGGGGAGCGGCCGCGGCACCATCTACACGTTCAGCGTGATGCGCCGCGGCAGCGAGCCTTACGCCATTGCGCATGTGACGCTCGACGAAGGTCCGACCATGCTGACCAACATCGTCGACTGCGATTTCGATAAGCTGCGCATCGGGCAGGCGGTCGCCGTCGTGTTCAAGCAAAGCGAGAACGGCCAGCCGGTGCCGATGTTTGCGCCGGCGTGACTATTTCCGGATACGGAAATGATCAACAAGATCGTGCAAAGCATGGCGGACGCGATGGCCGGCATCCGCGACGGTTCGCGGGTTCTGATCGGCGGCTTCGGCAGCATCGGCCAACCGAACGCTTTGATCGATGGCCTGATCGAGCAGGGCGCCAAGGATTTGACCGTGGTCGCCAACAATGCCGGCGTCGGCCGCACCGGCCTGGCGCGGCTGATGGAAATGGGCCGGGTGCGCAAGATCATCTGCTCCTATCCGCGCACCAGCGATCCGGTGGTGTTCGAGGGGCTTTATCGCGCCGGCCGCATCGAACTCGAAGTCATGCCGCAGGGCACGATGGCCGAGCGCATGCGCGCCGCCGGCGCCGGCATTCCGGCCTTTTACACGCCGACTTCGGTCGGGACGCTCCTCGCCGACGGCAAGGAACTGCGCGAGTTTTCCGGCCGGCGCTACGTGCTGGAACAGGCGCTCGCCGGCGATGTGGCTCTCATCGAAGCTTGGGAAGCCGACCGCTGGGGCAATCTCACCTACCGGTCGTCGGCGCGCAATTTCAACCCGATCATGGCGATGGCCGCGAAGTTGACGGTCGTGCAAACCCAGCACATTGTTGATCTCGGCGCGCTTGATCCGGAAAAGGTGGCGACGCCGGGGATATTCGTTCAACGCGTGTTGCACGTTCCCTATGGCGAACCGGTGGTGACGTGATGGAAGCAGATGCGAAGGCCGACGTTCGCGCCGCGCGCGCGCGAGAAACCGGCGGCAAGCCGTGGACGCGCGATCAGATCGCGGCCAACGCCGCGCGCGATATCCCCGAAGGATTTTACGTCAATATCGGCATCGGCATTCCGGTGCTGGTGGCCAATCACATCCCGGCCGAACGCGAGGTCATCATTCATTCGGAAAACGGCATCCTCGGCATGGGGCCGGAGCCGGAGCCGGACAAGATCAATCGCTGGCTGATCAATGCCAGCAAAAAATACGTCACGCTGCGGCCGGGCGGCGCCTACACGCACCATGCCGACAGTTTCGCCATTATCCGCGGCGGTCATCTCGACCTTTGCATCCTCGGCGCCTTTCAGGTCGCCGAGAACGGCGATTTTGCCAACTGGTCGATGTCGGAGACCGACATGCCTTCGGTCGGCGGCGCCATGGATCTCGCGGTTGGCGCCAAACAAGTGTGGGTGCTGATGGAGCACGCGACCAAGTCGGGCCACAGCAAGCTCGTGCGCCGCTGCACGTATCCGCTCACGGCGCCCGGGGTGGTCACCCGGGTCTACACCAATCTTGCCGTGCTCGACGTCAGTCCGAACGGTTTCGTTGTGCGCGAGATGGCGCCCGGGCTGACATTCGAAGCGCTGCAGGAGCAGACGGAAGCGCCGCTCAAAAGAGCGAACTGACCTCGATAGCGGACGCGTCTCGATCGCGCTGGTTTACTGCGCCCCCGCGGCAGGTTTGGCCGCCGGTTCCGCCTTGTGCTTTTTCGGCTTTTCCACTGCCGCCGCGCTCTTGGCCGCGGGTTTGGACTTATGGCCGTGCTCGGTCGCTTTGCCGTCCGGCGCTTTACCGTCCGGCTTTTCGTCCGCAGCTTTGTCGTCGGTCGCTTTGGCGGCTGCGGTTTTCGCCGCGGCTTTTTTCTTGTGTGCGGGACCCGGCTCGATGGCGGCGAGCTTGGCGACTTCCGCGGGCGTGCGCGTGGGGCCGGTATAGACGACGACCGGCGGTGTGCTCTCGTAGTCGGAGAGAAGCGCGGCGCCTTTCGGTGTTGGCGTGCGCAGGCTCGACAACAGCGTCGAGAATGGCGTGTCGACGCCGCCGACGCCGTTTTCAGTGCCGGCTTCTTCTTCTTCCTCGGCGGCCGGGCGCTTGCGATGCGGACCGCATACGGTGTCGTGCAGGTTGGGAGGATCGGCGTTGACCGGCGTGAGGTTCTCGACCGAGCCCAGGGCCGGCGTAAGCCAGCCGAGCGGATTTTGGGTAAAGCCGCGCTCCAGAAGTTCCGCCGCTTTGATTGAGCGCGCCTGGGAGGACGGCGCGCCGAGCACGACCGCAATCAGCCGCCGGCCGCCGCGTGTCGCGGTGGCGACGACATTGAAGCCGGAGGCGCAGATAAATCCGGTCTTCATGCCGTCGAGCCCGGGATAGCGGCCGACCAGCGAATTGGTATTGTGAATGACGCGCCGGCCGAATTTGATCGCGGCGATGTGCCAGTAGGCGCCGTATTCCGGAAACTCATGAATGAGCGCGCGCGTCAGAATGGCGAGATCGCGCGCCGAGGTGATCTGGCCGTCGGCCGGCAATCCGTTCGGATTGACGAAATTCGACTGCGTCATGCCGAGCCGGTGCGCGGTGCGCGTCATCTCCTCGGAGAAACTGTCGATCGAGCCGTCGATACCTTCGGCGAGCAGCACCGCCATGTCGTTGGCGGAATGCACCAAAAGCATCTTCAGCGCGTTGTCGACCGTCACTTGCGTGCCGGGGGGAAACCCATCTTGGTCGGCGACTGCGCCGCAGCGGTGTGCGAAACCGTGAACAAGCTGTCGAGCGTGATGCGGCCTGCCTTGATTGCGCTCAAGGTGACGTAGGCGGTCATCAGTTTCGTTACCGAGGCGGGATACCAAGGGTAGGTGGCGTTTTCGGCCTCGAGCACCTTACCGGTATCGGCTTCGACGAGAATGGTCGCTTCGGCGTGCGCAGCCGGCGGCGGCAAAGCCGCGGCGCAAAGTGGGGCAAGCCCGATCGCCACTAAGAGTTTGCGGAGTGTTTGCCTTCGGTTCACGCGTGCTAACCTGCTCGGTTGATGGCCGCTATTGGTCGAAACCCGGCGAAAGGGGTACGACGGGTCTGCGCAAGGTTTCGCAAGCCCGGCTGGCAAACTATCTAACCGCAATGGAGCCTCGAAGGCAAAGGTGAATCCGGCTATTGTGTGCGATGCGGAACTTAAGCACACGCTTAACCGGGAAAAAGCGACTAAAGTTCGGTGAACGGAGCAAACATGACCGCCTGCATTGTGGGATGGGCGCATACGCCGTTCGGCAAACTTGCCGATGAAACCGTCGAAAGCCTCATTGTAAAGGTGGCGACGCAAGCGCTTGCCGACGCCGGCATTGCCGCGAAAGACGTCGACGAAATCGTGCTCGGCCATTTCAATGCCGGCTTCTCGGCGCAGGACTTCACCGCCTCGCTCGTCCTTCAGGCCTCACCCGATCTGCGTTTCAAGCGCGCGACCCGCGTGGAAAACGCGTGCGCGACCGGTTCCGCCGCCGTCCATCAAGGACTCAAGGCGATTGCGGCGCGCGCCGCGCGCATCGTGCTCGTCGTCGGTGTCGAGCAGATGACGACGACGCCGGCGCCGGAGATCGGCCGCAATCTCTTGAAGGCCTCCTATGTGCGCGAAGAAGCCGACATCGACGGCGGCTTCGCCGGAATTTTCGGCAAGATCGCCGCACTGTACTTCCAGCGCTGGGGCGATCAGTCCGATGCGCTGGCTCGGATTGCCGCGAAGAATCACAAGAACGGCGTCGGCAATCCCTATGCGCAGATCCGCAAGGATATCGGCTACGAGTTTTGCCGCACCGAAGGCGACAAGAACCCGCGCGTCGCCGGGCCGCTCAAGCGCACCGATTGCTCGCTCGTGTCCGACGGCGCCGCGGCGGTCGTGCTCGCCGACGTCGACACGGCGCTCAAGCTTGGCAAAGCGGTGGTGTTCCGCGCCGCCGAGCACGTGCAGGACTTTTTGCCGATGTCGCGCCGCGACATTCTCAAGTTCGAAGGCTGCGCCGAAGCTTGGCAGCGGGCGCTGGCCGCGGCCGGCATCGCCTTGCCCGATCTGTCGTTCGCCGAGGTGCACGACTGTTTCACCATCGCCGAACTGATCGAGTACGAAGCCATGGGGCTGGCGCCGGAAGGGCAGGGCGCCCGCGTCATCGCGGAAGGCGCCGTCGCCAAGGACGGCAAGCTGCCGATCAATCCGTCCGGCGGGCTGAAAGCCAAGGGGCACCCGATCGGCGCGACCGGCGTCTCCATGCATGCGCTCGCCGCGATGCAGCTCACCGGCACCGCCGGCGACATGCAGGTCAAGAACCCGCGCCTTGGCGGCATTTTCAATATGGGCGGCGCGGCGGTCGCCAATTACGTCAGCATTCTCGAGCGGCTACGCTGATCGTCATTGCGAGCGTAAGCGAAGCAATCCAGGGGCGGTCCTGGATACTTTAGAGGTAGATTGCTTCGTCGCTATGGCTCCTCGCAATGACGATTTTATTGTGCTCGCGCTGATGCGAACTGCGCTTCGACCAGCTCGCTGAAGATATCCTGCGCGAAAAGGCTTGCTACGCGCGCTCGCGTGGGACCACCGGCGTATCGAGCGATTGCAGCACGGTGCCGAGCGGCGTTTCGGTCCCGAATTGCGCGTCGACCAGCTCGCTGAAAAAGCCTCCGCGTCCGTAGAGCGCGTCGAATGTGCCGGTCTCGACGATACGGCCCTGCTGGAAGACCAATATGCGCGTCGCATTGCGGATGGTGGCGAGCCGGTGCGCGATGACGAAGGTAGTTCGCTGTTTCATCACCTCGTCGAGCGCTTCGGTCACCCGCTTTTCCGTCACCGGATCGAGCGCGCTGGTCGCCTCGTCGAGGATGAGGATCGGCGGGTCCTTGAGGACGGCGCGCGCCACGCCGAGCCGCTGGCGTTCGCCGCCGGAGAGCAAGCGGCCCCGCTCGCCGATGCGCGCCTCGAAGCCGTCGGCATTGCGGTCGATGAAGTCCTGCGCCTGCGCGCGGCCGGCGGCTTCGCGCAGCTCCGCTGTGGTGGCGTCCGGTTTGCCGACCAAAAAATTCTCGGCGATCGAACGGTTGAACAAAAGCGTCTCCTGAAAGACGACGCCGATATTGCGGCGGAGCCCGGTGAGCGTCAGCGCGCGGATATCCATGCCGTCGACCGTGATTACTCCCGACTGCGGATCGAAGGTACGGTGCAACAGGGCGAGCGCCGTCGACTTGCCGCTGCCGGTCGGACCGACGAGCGCGACGCGCTCGCCGGGCAATGCGGTGAAGTTCAAGTCGGCGACAGCGGCACGCTTGCCGTCGTAGGAAAAAGAAACGTTGTTGAACTCGACCAGGCCGCGCAGCCGCCCCGGATCGATTGCGTCCGGCCGGTCGCGAACCGCCGGCACCGTGTCGAGAACCTCGAAAAATTCGTCAAGCCTCGGCTTGTCGGTGAACAAGCGGTTGGCAAATCCGACCATCTGCTCGAGACGCGCGATCAGTAGCGCGGCGATCGCCATGAAGCTGACGATGGCGCCGACCGACGACAGCCCGACGAGCTTGAGGTAGGCGCCGGTGAGCAGGATCACCAGCAAGGTCAAGGTCGTCGCCGCGCGGGTCAGCACCGCGGCCACCGCCCACCACGACAACACCGGCATTTGCGCCCGCAACAGCGAGTTCACCAGGCTTCGCAGCGCCGACACTTCGCTGTCGATGCGGGCAAAGCTTTGCACCACCGCGACGTTGCCGAGCGCGTCGGCGGCGTTCTCGGCAAGGTTGGAATAGTGCTTCTCCACCGCTTGCTGCATGGCGTTGGCGCGCCGCATCACCGACGCCGTCAGCGCCGTAAAAATCGCGCACAAAGCCAACAGCGGTAGCGCCAGGCGCCAATTCAGATAGAGCGACGTCGGCAGTAGAACGACGATGAATACGAAAGCGGCGAAATGCTCGCGAAAAAACGAGACCCACAGCCACCACAGCGTATCGGTGCCGGTCAACATGATCTTGAGCTGCCGCCCGGAATGCGCCGCGGTGTGATAGCTCAGCGGCAGTTGCAGAACGTGCTCGAAAAAATCCGCCAGCACCATGTTGCGGCGGCGGTGCGCCAGCCGGTCGGCAAACCACGCCACCATGGCGGAGGCGGCGATGATAAAGAGCCCGAATCCGACCCAGGCTCCGAGCAGCGGGGCGAGAACGGCGGCCGCCGCGGTCATCGTCGCGGGCAGGGCGGCGGAGAGCGCGTCGATGATGTGGCCGAGCAGGATCGGCTCGATGAACTGCGCCATCGCCAGCGCAATGTTGGCCAGCGCCAGCGCCACCGCCAGGCGCGCTTCCGGCGCGAGCAGACCGAGCACGCGAAAATATGTGCGTAGAAAAATCATAAAAGGCGATCCGGCCGCTGGCCACGCGCCATCACCAAATTTATGTCAAGATGCGTTGCTCGGCCAGTCTGCGAGCTCGCGCAGCGTGGCGCGCAGCGTGTCGGCGCTCGCGCTTTTGAGCTCCTCTTCGGCTTGCGCGTGCGCGCGTTTCCAGATCGGCGCAGCCGCAGCGAGAAGCTTGCGCCCGGCGGGCGTGAGCGCAATCCGCCGGCTGCGCCGGTCGTTGCGATCCACCGTCACCCTGACCAGGCCGCGGCGCTGCAGCGGCTTGAGATTTGCCGTCAACGTCGTGCGGTCGAGCGCCAGCAGCGCTGACACGTCGCCGATGGTCGGCGCCGCCGCGCGATTGAGCGACGTCAGCAGCGAAAACTGTCCCTGGGTGAGGCCGATCGGCCGCAGCGCCGCGTCGAACCGGCGCGCCAAGGCCCGCGCCGCGCGCTGTATGTGCAGACAGAGGCAATTGTCGCGCACGTGATGGGTAAATGAAAATGACGGGTTTGACATGGGTCATTTATGTTGATATCAACCTTCTTGTCAACACCAGGAGCGCGTTATGCAAGTACAGCCCTATCTCGATTTCAACGGCCGCTGCGGCGAGGCGTTGGAATTCTACAAGAAAGCCATCGACGCCAAGGTCGGGATGGTGATGCACTGGAAAGACTGCCCGGATAAGAGCATGAGCACGGCGCAGAACGCCGACAAGGTCATGCATTCGCAGTTCACCATCGGCGACACCACGGTCATGGCGTCCGATGGCCGCAGTACCGGCCAGCCGAACTTCAGCGGCATCATGCTGTCCATTGCGGTGGACAGCGAGGCCAAGGCCGACAAGCTGTTCAATGGGCTCGCGGACGGCGGCCAAGTCACGATGCCGATGGGCAAGACCTTCTTTTCGCCGCAATTCGGCATGGTGGCCGATAAATTCGGTGTCGGCTGGATGATCCTTGTGGCAAACTAAAGCCCCGGTATCTCGTGATTGGGGCGGGAATTGATGAGTGCGGAAGGCAAGCGGGACGATTTCGTCATCGCCCGCGTTTTCGATGTGCCGCGCGAGCGGCTCTGGCAGGTGCTGACCCAGGCGGAGCACATGAAAGAGTGGTGGAGCCCGAACGGCTTCACCATGATCGCCGCCAATCTCGATCTGCGGCCGGGCGGCGTCTTCCACTGCGGCTTGCGCTCGGTGGACGGCTACAAAATGTGGGGCAAGTTCGTCTATCGCGAGATCGTGCCGCCGGAGCGGCTGGTCTTCATCAATTCGTTCTCCAACGCGGCCGGCGGGGTCACCCGCCATCCGATCGTACCGACTTGGCCGCTGGAAACCCTGATCACGGTGACGCTCGAGGAAGAGCCGGGCGGCAAAAGCAAGCTCAATGTCAGCTGGTCGGCACACAATGCGAGCGAAGTGGAACAAAGAACCTTCGACGCCTCGCATGTCGGCATGAAAGCGACCTGGACCGGCACGCTCGACCGGCTCGCCGCCTACTTGGCCAAGGCCTAGCCGTTCACCGCCACGCGCCGTTCCATTTGCTCGTCAGCCGGGGCTGTGCGCCGCTGAAGGTGAGCGCATGAACGCATTGCCGGAGAATCCCATGCCGACAATCACGCAAAAAATCACGCCGTTTCTCTGGTTCGACGACGAGGCGGAACAGGCGGCGGAATTTTACACCTCCGTGTTCGAGGATTCCCGCATCAAGCAAGTCAACCGCTATGGGCAAGCCGGACAAGAAACCCATGGCAAGAAGCCCGGCAGCGTCATGACCGTCGAATTCGAAATCTGCGGGCAGACGCTGATCGCGCTCAACGGCGGTCCTCAGTTCAAGTTCACCGAGGCGATCTCGTTTGCGGTTGCCTGCGAGAGCCAGGACGAAATCGATTATTTTTGGAGCAAGCTCTCGGCAGGCGGCGAGGAGGGATGCTGCGGCTGGCTGAAGGACAAATACGGCCTCTCCTGGCAGGTGGTGCCTTCCACGTTGCCGAAATTGCTGAGTGAAGCCGACGGTGCCGCGCGCGAGCGCGTGATGGCGGCGCTGCTGAAGATGAAAAAGTTCGATCTGCAAGCTCTGCACAACGCCTACCAAGCGTAGGCGTAGCGCGGCGCTTGCTCGCCGCGCAAAAAAAACATTCAGCGCGAGGCGGTGTTGCTGATGCTGCGCTCGGCGGGCGGCGGCAAAAAGGACGGGTCGAAAGTGTCGCTCGCCTTGTCCTTCGCCTTGAAGCGGTAGGTCAGCGCCAGCTGATCGAGCGAAGCGGCAAACCGCACCGGGTCGACCGCGCCGAATCCGCCGGTCTGCACCGCCGGCGTTACGATATTGTCGGCGATGGCCATCCGCAGCCGCTCAAGCTCGACATCCTTCTTGGCGCCGTCGCTGCGGCGAAGCACGGACTCGATGGCGCCGGCGGGATCGCGCATGGTTTCTTTCAAACCTTTTACGTAGGCGCGCAGGAAGCCGCGCAGCGCGTCCGGTTTTTCCGCAATGAACTCCTCTGACGCCATGATGGCATCGCCATAAAGCTCGACGCCGTAGTCGGCCATCAGCCAGACGACGAGATCGTCCTGCGGCACGCCGCGGTCCTTGAGATCGACATAGGTCATGAAGGCGGACCCGGTGACGGCGTCCACTTCGCCCGAGGCCAGCATCGGGTCGCGCACCGCCTGGCCGACGTTTTCCACCTTGACCTTGGCGACGTCGATGTCGGCCGCTTTGGCAAAGATCGGCCAGCGGGCCGAGGCCGGTTCGACCGCGGGGGCGGCCACCGTTTTGCCGACAAGATCGCCGGGCGCGACGATGCCGCGGCTCCGCCGCGCAATAATGGCCGCCGGGGGCTTGTCAAAGACAGCGAACACCGCCTTGATTCCGCTGCCTGTTTGGTCGCGGAACTCGATCAGCCGGTTGATGTCGGCCACGGCCAAGTCGTAACGCTTTGCCGTCAAGAGTTTGAGGGTGTCCTGCGGGTCGGCCGTTGCGGCGTCGATCGTCACGTCGAGCCCTTCGGCTTTGAAGTAGCCTCTGTCGATGGCGACGAAAAAAGGCGCAGCCGGACCGTCAATTTTGCGGTCCAATTTCAGGTGGACGGCGGTTTCCGCCCCGGCCGGCAACGGCCAGGCCAACGCGGCGGCAAGAAGCGGAGCGGCAAACCGGGTCAGCCGCATGAGGTAGACAATCATCATGCCCGGTTCCCTGTTGCGCTTTACAAAGGTGAGCGGCGTCCCAGGCTTTCCCCTGCGTTCCGATAAAGAACATGCCGCGGCAAAGCGCAAGCAGAAGCTGCAAAAGCGGGGCCGCAACAAGCTCGCATTGTTAACGCCGGCGCGATGGCCGGCGGCATGGAACCGATCATGACGACGTCCGCCGCGGCGCTGCCGGCATTCAACGCGGCCTTTGCGCCGCCGGACGAGGAATTGGCTGCGCGGTTTCTCGCAATTTCCTTCGACGCCGGCGCCGCGCGCCGCATCGACGCGCGCGCCACGGCTCTGATCGAGGCGATCCGCGCCAAGGGCGGGCGTTTGGGCGGCATCGAGGAGTTCCTCCACGCCTATTCGCTCTCCACCAAAGAGGGTTTGGCGCTGATGGTCTTGGCCGAGGCGCTGCTGCGCGTCCCCGACGCCGCCACGGCCGACCGGCTGATCGAGGACAAGCTTGCCGGCGGTCACTGGCTCGACGGCGACATCAAATCCACCGCGCTGCTGGTGTCGGCTTCGGCGTGGACGCTTGGAATCGCAGCGCGCATCATCCATCCGGGGGAGACGCCGGAAACCATACTCGAGGGCCTCGGGCGGCGGCTCGGACTGCCGGCGCTGCGCGCGGCAACGCGCGGAGCCATGCGCTTGATCGGCGCGCATTTCGTGCTCGGCCAGACCATTGCGGAAGCGCTGCAACGCGCGCGCAGCCATCCGGAATTCCGCTATTCCTTCGACATGCTCGGCGAGGGCGCACGCACGGCGGCCGACGCCGCCAAATATTTTGATGCCTATGCCGCCGCGATCGACGCGATTGGCGCAAGCGCCGGCGGTTCGGCGCAGCGTCCGGGAATTTCCGTCAAGCTCACGGCCCTGCACCCGCGCTTCGAGGCGATCTCGCAGGCGCGCGTCATGCGCGAGCTTGCACCGCGGCTTCTGGAACTTGCGCGCCTTGCCAAAGCGCGCGACCTTTTATTCACGGTCGATGCCGAGGAAGCGGACCGGCTCGAATTGTCGCTGGAAGTCGTCGGCGCCGTGCTGTGCGATTCCTCGCTGCGCGGCTGGGACGGATTCGGTCTGGCAGTGCAAGCCTACCAAAAACGCGCCCCGGCGGTGATTGATTGGATCGAGGAGAGCGCCGCGGCGTTGGGTCGGCGGCTTGCGGTCCGCCTGGTCAAGGGAGCTTATTGGGATACCGAGATCAAGCGCGCGCAGGAGCGCGGGCTCGCCGATTATCCGGTATTTACCCGCAAGCCGATGACCGATCTTTGCTACCTGGCCTGCGCCAGGAAGCTCATCGCCGCCCGTAACCGGTTATATCCGCAGTTCGCGACCCACAACGCGCTGACGGTCGCGAGATTGATCGAGGAGGCTCACGGCGTCGGCGGCCTCGAATTTCAACGCCTGCATGGCATGGGGGAGGCCCTTTACGCGGCGCTCCTCAACGAATTGCCGGACGCGGTGTGCCGGGTCTATGCGCCGGTCGGCGGCCATCGCGATCTATTGGCCTATTTGGTGCGGCGGCTTCTGGAGAACGGCGCCAATTCCTCGTTCGTTTCCGTCGCTGCCGACGACAGCGTACCGATTGCCGAAATTTTGCGTCGGCCGCAAAGCCGCATTGCCGGTCCGGACAACGCGCGTCATCCGAACATCGCGCTGCCGCGCGATCTTTATAGGCCGGAGCGGGAAAACTCCGCCGGCGTCGAATTCGGCGAGCGGGTCAGTCTCGAGGGCCTGCTCGCGGACGTTCGCGCCGGCGCCGCAGGCCTGGCGCAGGCTGCGCCGCTGGTCGATGGCGCCACGCTCGCCGGAATGGACCGTCCGGTTGTGTCGCCGATCGACGGCCATGTCGTCGGCACGGTGAGCGAAAGCAATGAGGCTTGCATCAGCGCGGCGATGGCGGCGGCCGCCGCCGGCTTTCGCGGCCTGGGCCGCGACCCCATGCGGCGAACGCGCCGCCGCACTCGATCGCGCCGCCGATCTTTTGCAGCACAATCGCGGGCGCTTGCTTGCCCTTCTGCAGAACGAGGGCGGCAAGACGCTCGACGACGCGCTCTCAGAACTGCGCGAGGCGATCGATGACTGCCGCTATTACGCCGCGCAGGCGCGCAGCCGGCTGGCGCCACAGGAGATGCCGGGCCCGACCGGCGAAAACAACGTTCTGCGCTATCGCGGCCGCGGCGTTTTCATCTGCATCAGCCCGTGGAATTTTCCGCTGGCGATCTTTCTCGGCCAAGTGAGCGCGGCGCTGGTCGCCGGCAATTCCGTGGTGGCCAAACCGGCCGAGCAAACGCCGCTCATTGCCGCGCAGGCCATCGCGCTCCTGATCGAGGCCGGCGTGCCGCCAAGCGCGCTGCAGCTTTTACCCGGCGGCGGCCAAGTCGGCGCCGGCCTCGTCGCCGATCCGCGCACCGCCGGCGTCGTCTTCACCGGCTCGACCGAAGTCGGCCAAAACATCAACCGGGCGCTTGCCGGCAAAAGCGGACCGATCGTTCCGCTGATCGCCGAGACCGGCGGCATCAACGCCATGATCGTCGACGCCACCGCGCTGCCGGAACAAGTCGTCGATGACGTGGTCGCCTCGGCCTTCCGCTCCGCCGGCCAGCGTTGCTCGGCGCTGCGGCTCCTTTGCCTGCAGGACGATATCGCCGCGCCCATGCTCGACATGCTGATCGGGGCGACGGCGGAGCTCAAAGTCGGCGATCCACGCGAAGTGGATACCCACGTCGGCCCGGTGATCGACGCCGAAGCAAAGGACAAGCTCGAGGACTGGGTCGGCCGCATGCACGGCGCAGGTCGCGTGCGCTATCGGTGGGATCGCGCGCCACTGCCGGCGGGCGGCACTTTTGTCGCTCCGGCCATCGTCGAGCTCGACGGCGCGCGCGATCTCAAGGAGGAAATATTCGGGCCGGTGCTTCACGTGGTCCGTTATCGCGCCGACGATCTCGACGCGCTGCTCGACGACATCGCCGCCAATGAAACGGCGCTGACGCTCGGCGTTCATTCGCGCATCGACGAGACCCTTGCGCGCATCGCCGCCCGCTTGCCGCACGGCAACGTCTATGCCAACCGCAACATGATTGGGGCGGTGGTCGGCACGCAGCCGTTCGGCGGCACCCTTATGTCTGGAACCGGACCAAAGGCCGGAGGGCCGAATTATCTGCAGCGCTTGACCACCGAGCAGGTGATTACAATCAACACCGCGGCGGTCGGCGGCAACGCGAGCCTGCTGGCGCAAGACGAATGATTAGGCTTTGATGTCCGGCTTGGCCATGCCGGCTCGTGCGATGTCCGGCGGCGAGCGTATCGGAGGCGATCGTGAACGCGACCGAAGCAAAGAACATCGACGTCGTGAGGAAGTATTTCGCGGGCTGTCAGACCGGCGATCTGAAAACGCTGCTGGATACGCTCGCCCCCGACGTCGTTCACTTTTTTCTGCCGTCGCGCTTTGCTCCGATCAAAGGCGCCGCACAACTCGCCAAATATTGGTGCAGATACAAGCTTGCGCTCAATCCAGTCTGGTCCATCGACCATATCGTCGCTCGCGATGACGAGGTGGTCAGCGAGTGGAGCTGTATCTGGACTTCGCGGAAGACGGCAGCGGCGGCTGATGCTGCGCGGCAGCGAATGGTACGTGATGCGCGCCGGCAAAATCGCCGAGGTGCGCGCCTACTTCATGTCGTCCGACGATACGGACTGCGAGCTCGCGGAATTTCCTTATGGTGAACGCGGCTATCTCGGCTTCGGCGACGATGGGGCTGAGACCGCTTCGGCGCAGCGGTCAGGAGCGGCGGGCGGCACCGGCCGTGCCGGCGGCGACGTCGCTGCGCCCGGGGCGGAGCAAAGATCGCCGCGTGCCCGGTAACCGCATAGCCAGAACTTTAACACAATTGCGACGTTATCGCGTTATGCTGGTGGGTAAATGACTGATTCGATCAATCGGCTTTATCAGGCTGCGCTCTCCTGCCGCCACGACGATCCGTCCACTTCGCGGACGGCGCGGCTCCTGCGCTCCGGCCGCAGCAAGATGGCCAAAAAGCTCGCCGAAGAGGCGGTCGAGGTGGTGATCGACGCCATGCATGGCGACCGCTTCGCCGTGATCAAGGAAAGCGCCGATCTCCTCTACAATCTCGTGGTCTTGTGGGTCTCCGCCGGCATCCGCCCCGAGGACGTGTGGAAGGAAATGGATCGCCGCGAGCGGCTTCTCGGCATCGCCGAGAAGGTGCCGAAGAAGGTCCTCGACGACAGTTCGCGCCGCAAGATCATCGCGCTCGAAAGCCGCCGCATGCGGAAGCGGCGCTGATCCGCCGTCGCTTCGACTTAACAGTTGGCCGCGGCAAGACCGGTCGTGGCAAGGCGCAACTTCCGACACATTATCTAAAATCTGCCGTGGGAATTCGCGGGCTTTTGTCTGCGCAAAGATACGCGGGTGTCATCTTTCACGGGTCAAGTGCGAAGCCTTGACTCGAGAAAGGACAGTCTCATGGCGTATCGAACGATTATCGCGTTGGCGGTGACCGCCGTCATCGGCGTTGCGAGCTTTTCCAGCGATGCCTTCGCTTATTATCGCGGCGGCGTTCATCACGGCGCGTGGCACGGCGGATGGCACGCCCGTCCAGGCTGGAGACCCGGCGTGGGCGTCGCCCTCGGCGCGGCCGCGCTCGGTGCCGCGGCAATTGGCGCGGCGGTCTCTGCTCCCTATTATTACAACAACTACTACAACAGCGCGGCGTGCGGATATTACCCCAATCCGCCCTGCTACTAGCATCAGCGCGACGCATCGGCATTGCGGCCGGGCATGACCCGGCCCGCAGGGGGCCAGTCAACTCGGCCGAGCGCGTCTTCATTCGTTGGACAATCCGCCGCATGGGTGGCTCATCAGCCGCCCATGCTTTGTCTCACCAGTGGCGCCGGCGCCGGTTGCTTGCGCGCCGCGGAAAATTGCCGGAATGGTTGAGCCGCTGCGTGCTCAGTCAGCCGCCGGCCGCCGCCGACTAATTTCTTGACTCGCTTCTGACATTCCTCAACAAGCAGAGAGCGCGCTTGCAATTCTTAAGCGCGGCGGAAGTCAGGGGAGGGATGTCATGAAGCGGGCCACGCTAGCGATCTTTGCGGCCGGTTTCGCCGCGCTGCTGTCAGTGCATTCCGCCGCTAGCGAGCCGGCGACCGGCAAGCCCATCCTGATTGGCGCCCATCTCGATGAAGCGAAACAAGCTTCCTATTACTCGCTGCTGCAGAGAGATGCGATCAATCTGTTCGTCAAGGAGTTCAATGCCGCCGGAGGAATAAACGGGCGCCCGGTTCAAGTGCTGTTTGAAGACGACGAGAACAATCCGGTCACCACCGTCACCAAGGTGGATAAGCTGGCGTCGGAAGGCGTGGATTACATCGTCTCCATCGGATCGTCGGCGACCGGATTGGCAACGCAGGCGCGTGCCAGCGAACTCAAAATACCGCACGGCGCGCCGGCCAATTTGGCCGAGCGGCTCACCACCGACCCACCCAAGCGATACTATTTCAGAATTCCCTTGCGTGGAAAATACGAGCTCGGGGCGGTCGCGCAGTATCTTCATAAGAAATACGGCACGCCGAAGCTGGCCGTGGTCCGCGACACGACGCAGACCGGGCTGGTTATCTCGGATCAGTGGATCAGCGATTTGAAAAAGGACGGTTTCAACATCGTTGCCCAGGAGCAGATCACGCCCGGATCGACCGAGGCGTCGAGCCAAGCCCTGCGCGTGAAGGATTCGGGCGCCGATGTGGTCCTTGTCGTCGGCGGCTCGATTCCGGATTTGGCCAACTACATCAAAGCGCACAAGCTTTTTGAAAATCCGGCGCCGCTGATCGGCAACAGCTTGTTCACGGCCGGCGGGTTTCTCAAGCTTGCCGGCAGCGCCGCCGAAGGCTTTGTTTATCCGGACGCCATCGATCCGTCACGTCCGGAAATACAGGCGATCGATGCCAAGCTGGTCAAAGCCTATGGCGACCGCCTGAAAAGCCAGGCGGTGGCGTACCAGGCCTGGGAATATATGCGGCTTGTCTGCGACGCGATCCGCCGCGCCGGCAGCGACGACCGTGAGAAGATTCGCGACGCCATGGAGGCGACCAAGGATTTTCCCATCGCCATTGGCCCTCCCGGCATGAAGCTGACGTACAGCCCGACCAATCACGACCTCTTCACCAGTTCCGATCAAGTGGTCCTGCGCGAAGTGCGCAATGGTGAATTCGGACCGGCGCTGCACTGGCGATAGGTTTAAAGACTTGGCCGGGGTCCTTTGACATTGGCGTCTGTGGCCCAGGTCCTGCTCTCCGGACTGCAAATCGGCAGCATCTACGCGCTGCTCGCGCTCAGCTACTACGTCATCATCATTGCCACCGGGATACTCAACTTCGCTCAAGGCGAATGGATGATGGTATCCGGCGTTTTGGGGGTGACGCTGCTCGGCTTTGGTTTGCCGTATCCGATCGCGTTCTGCGCCGGCATCATCGGCGCTGCCGCGCTGGCAGTTGCGGCGGAGCGCTTCGTCGTCGCTCCGTTGCAGAGACGGCAGGCCTCCGAGGCCATTACGCTGCTCGCTTTGTTCGGCGTCATGCTGGTGGTTCGCTACGGCACCGGCGCCATTCACGGGCGCCTCGATGATCCGCTGCCGGGCCCGGCCGGCAATCATGTCTTTCGCCTCGGCCACGACGTCTTCGTGTTTTCCCAGTCGCTGGTGGTCTATGGCGCCACCGCCGCGATCTTCCTCGGCGTCATGCTGTGGATGCGCTTTACTTGGCTCGGAAGTTCGCTGCGCGTCGCCGCCATCGATCCGCTGGCGGCGCGTCTGGTCGGCGTCAATCTCAACACGGTCCGCACGGTAGCCTTCGGGCTCGGTGGTCTGATTGCGGCAATTGTCGCCTGGCTCTACGCGCCGTTGTTCGCGGTCGGTTATCTGACCGGCGCAATTCCGGGCATCAAAGGCTTCATTGCCCTGTTCGTCGGCGGCACCGGATCGCCGGTGGGCGCCCTGGTCGGCGGCATCCTGCTCGGCGTCATGGAAGTCGCGGCCGCGCGCTATCTGCCGTCGATCTATGCGGAAGGCATCGCCTTTGCGCTGTTGATGCTCATTCTCATTCTGTGTCCCAACGGTTTGATCAGCCCGCGGAGAGCACGATGAGAGTCCCGGCGCTGCCGTTCGCCCGATCCTATCCCGCTTCTGTCATCGGCGCCGCGATTGTCGCCGCGCTGCCGCTCTTCGCCACCGATTATCACGTCACGCTCGCGGTCAATCTCTGCATCACGCTGATCCTGACCTTGAGCTTGAATTTCGTGGTGGGCTATTCCGGCCAGTTTCATTTGTCGCACGTGGCGTTTTTCGGCGTCGGCGCTTACGCGTCGGCCATATTGGCCAAGCAATGTCATCTTTCGCCGTGGCTGTGTCTCCTCGGCTGCGATTTTCACGGTCGCCCTGCTGGCGACGCTGATTGGACTGCCGGTGACCAGGCTCAAAGGACTCTACCTGGCCGTCGCCACGCTCGCGTTCAGCCTGTTCATCGAGGTTCTGGTCAATCAGGGCGGCGCGTTGACCGGCGGCGGCTACGGCATTCAGGACGTGCCGCCAGCCACTGTCTTCGGCGCGCGGCTTTCCGGCAAAGCCTTCTATCTGCTCGCGCTCGGCGCCGTGATCGTGACCGTCCTCGGTCTTGGCAATCTGCTCGATTCGAAATTCGGGCGGGAGATTATCGCGGTCCGCGACCATCCGGACGCTGCCGCGGCGGCCGGCATCAATCCCGCCGCCACCAGGCTCCTCGTGCTGGTGATCGCCGCATCGCTCGCCGCCTTGGCCGGCTGGCTGCATACTTTTTATTACCTCAACCTCAATCCCGTCGTGGTCAGCCCGGAATGGACCTTTATCTGGTTCTTCATGGTGCTGGTCGGCGGCCTCGGCAGCATGACCGGCGTCATCCTCGGGACTGTGCTGCTCACGCTCGGCCCCGAGTTTCTCGGCTTTGCGGCCGGCCAGACAATATTGGCGATCGGCATTCTTTTGGTCGCGGTCACTTTGTTCGCGCCGCGCGGCCTTGCCGGCCTGATCGCCGATGTGCGGCGCAAGGCCTCTGCCAAAGGCGCGGTGTAATGGCCGGCACGTCGCAACCGATCCTTGAGGTGCGCGACATCGCCAAGATCTATGGCGGCGTCGCCGCCGTGCGCGATGTATCGTTTAGCGTGAATGCCGGCGAGGTTTGCGGCATCATCGGGCCGAATGGGGCGGGAAAGTCCACGTTGTTCAACGTGATCTCCGGCGCGACGCGGCTGTCCGCCGGCGCCGTGTCTTTTCTCAATAGCGACATCAGCGGTCTGGCGATGCACCAGCGCGCCCGCCGCGGCATCGCCCGCACCTTTCAGCTCGCCAATACGTTTGCGTCGCTGAGCGTCGAGGACAACATCCTCGTCGGCGCCGAAGATCACCGCCGGCGCAATTTGTTGCAAGCGGCAACGCATCTCGGCGGCTATCGCCGCAACCTCGCCGCCGCGCGCGAACGTGTGCGCGACATCATGGGGGTCATCGGCATCGCCGAATTGGCGGGAATTCCCGCGGCGCGCCTGACCTTCGGCCAGCAGCGCCTGGTGTCGCTCGGCCGCGCGCTCGCCGGCCACGCGCGGCTGTTGCTGCTCGACGAGCCGGCGGCCGGGCTTTCCGCCGGCGAGGTCAGCCGGCTGTGCGATGCCATCGAGCGCGTGCAGCAAAATGGCGCCACCGTGCTCATCATCGAGCACAACGTGAATCTGATCATGCGCATCTGCGGGCACGTCATTGTCATGCATCTCGGCGAGAAGATCGGCGACGGAACGCCCGCCGAGGTGCAAAACAGCGAACGCGTGGTGGAGGCCTATCTTGGCACCTGAGCCCCCGCGAATCCTGCAGCTCACCAACGTGTCGCTGTCTTACGGCGCCGTCGGCGTGCTCAAGGATATTTCCTTGACCGTCGAGCCGGGAACGAGCTTGGCGGTCTTGGGCGCCAACGGCGCCGGCAAGACGACGCTGCTGCGCGGCATTTCCGGATTACTGGTCAGGCGGAAGGGCTCGATTGTGTTCGAGGGCCGGGAAATTTCCGCGCTGGGCGCCCACGACATCGTGCGCCGCGGGATCGCGCACGTGCCCGAGGGCAAGCATTTGTTCGACCCGCTCACCGTGCGCGAGAACGTCGAGCTCGGTGCCTTGCCGCTGCATTTGTCCGGCCGCTCCCGGGAGGCGCACGCTTGCCGCGATCTGGTCTACGATCTTTTCCCCATTCTGCGCGAGCGGGGCGGCCAAATCGCCAGCACGTTGTCGGGGGGCGAGCAGCAGATGCTGGCGATCGCGCGCGCGCTGATGGCGGCCCCGAAAGTGCTGCTGCTCGACGAGCCGTCGGTCGGGCTCGCGCCGAAGATCATCGAGGCACTGTTTGCCGCGCTGCGCCGGCTCAAGGCGCTCGGCATCGTCGTGATCGTTGCCGAGCAACTGGTGCGGCAGGCCTGCGAGCTCGCCGACCAGGCGGTGGTCATGCACCTCGGCCGTGTGGCGTTGCACGGGCGCGCCGCCGAAGTCCGCGACAGCCCGGACCTCAAGCGGCTCTATCTCGGCGAGTGAACGCCGCATAATCAGGCGAACTTCGGCATCGGGACACTAGGCGTTGCCGATGTTGAAGACCTTTCGCGCGTCCGCCACCGAGGCGGGTTCGCGTCCGAACTTCTGCGCGATGTCGGCCATGGCTTCGACCAGCTGATAGTTTTGCTTCGCCGGATTGCCGTTGGGCAGATAGATGTTGTCCTCGAAACCGACACGGACGATGTCGCACCCCATCACCACGCCGACGGTGTTCATCGGGAATTGGTCGCGGCCGGTCGACAGCACCTCCCACTTCCAGTGCGGGAACAAACGCGTGCCGTCTTCGGCGGCCAGCGCCAAGGTGCGCACCGTCGGCACCATCGCGCCGAATCCCAGGGAATAGTCGAGCCAGAGATTCTTGGTGTTGTAGTCGAACACGCCTTCGTCGGCGAAGCGCTTGAGCTTGTGGATTTGGCTCACTTCCGTGATCTCGAACTCCAGCGCCGCGCCGCGCTTGAGAACCGATTTGATATTTTGCTGCAGCAGATGCTCGGAATTTACGTAGGAAACGGTGCCCGGATAGCCGCCCTCGGGGTGATAGAAGTCCCAAGATCCGGTGGCGATGGAAAACAGGTCCTGCTTCGGCTCGACGTTGTGCAGCGCCAGCCGCTCCGCGTCGTTCGGCCACACATACTCGTTGGTGCGCGGATCGCGGCGCACGCCAAAGCCGTTGGTCGTTTGAATCAGGATGTCGCATTTGTCCCTGATTCGCTTGATGATATCGCTGAAGACTTTGATGTCGCTGGTCGGGCCCTTGTCGGCGCCGCGGGCGTGGACGTGGACCACCGAAGCGCCGGCCTTGTAGCAGGCGTGCGCCGCGTCGGCGATTTCCGCGGGCGTGATCGGAACCTGGGCGCCGTCTCGGTCCTGCTGCGCGCCGCCGTTGACCGCGGCCAATATGACAAGCTTTTTCCCGGCAGCCAAAGTGACCTCCCTTGATGTCTGGTTTTGTCGTCGGAGCGGGTGATGTTGCCGACGCGTTTCCGCGCCGTCAAGAAGCGGACGCCTGCGCTGCCGGTTGGACAACCGCGTTCGCGCCCGCTACACGTGCTCAAACCATCGAGCGCCGTTTCCGAAAGCTTCATGCTCCAGCGTTAGCGCATATCTGCAATGCTCCGCCGCCTTTACGATTGGTGCGTCGACGCCGCCGGCAAACCGCATGCCGGCCATCCTTCGTCCTCTCGCGATCGTCGCCGATGATCGATCAGATCATCACCGCGCTAGGGTCCTGGATCGTGGCGGTTATTTCTGCCACCGGCTATCTCGGCGTCGTCTTTTTGATGGCGGTCGAATCGGCCTGCATTCCGCTGCCGTCAGAAATCATCATGCCGTTTGCCGGCTATCTGGTCTCACTGGGCAAGGCGAGTTTGCTCGGCGTGGCGACCGCAGGCGCCATCGGCTCCAATATCGGCTCGACCATCGCTTACTATGTGGCGGCCTGGGGCGGGCGGCCGGTGCTGGAACGTTACGGCAAATACGTGCTGATCACGCACAAGGAACTCGAACGCACCGACCGGTTCTTTTCCCGTTACGGTTCGGCCACGGTTTTCTTCGGCCGGCTGTTACCGGTGGTGCGCACGTTCATCGCCTTTCCGGCCGGGCTCGCCCGCATGCCGATGCTGAAATTTCAAATTTACACTTTTCTCGGCTCCTGGCCTTGGTGCTTTGCGCTTGCGTATGTGGGCTACCTGCTCGGCGCGCGCTGGGACAGCGACCCCACCATGCGTAAGCTGTTCCACGATTTCGACGCGGTCGTTGCGCTTGTTGCGCTTGCAGCAGTGGCTTGGTTTGTATGGTCGCGCTGGCGCGAGGTAAATCGCCGCGCATAATGGAATCTTTCAGGAGGGGCCAAACGCGATGATGTCGAAGACCGATCGCAACAAGGCCGCCGATATTCTCATTGCCGCCGAAAAAGCCCGCAAGCAGGCGGTGCAGATCTCCAAGACCTGGCCCGACATCACCATGGAGGACGCCTACGCGATCTCCACCGAGGTCGCCAAGCGCAAGATAGCCGCCGGCGCCAAACTCATCGGCCACAAGGTGGGCCTGACGTCGAAGGCGATGCAGCGCTCCTCGCAGATCGACGAGCCGGACTACGGGCACCTCCTCGACTCCATGATGATCGCCGACGGCGCGCGCGTGCCGCATGAGAATTACTGCCTGCCGCGCGTCGAAATCGAGCTCGCGTTCATTCTCGGCAAACAATTGCGCGGCCCCGGCATCGGCTTGCCCGACGTGCTGCGCGCCACCGAATATGTGGTGCCGGCGATCGAGATCGTGGACGCGCGGCTGCAAGACCCGCGCAAGATTTTCGACACCGTGTCCGACAACGGCGCCGCCGCCGGCATTGTCATGGGCGGCCGCCCGGTCGGGCCGCTGGAGGTCGATCTGCGCTGGGTTGGCGGCATCCTGTATCGCAACGCCGAGATCGAGGAGACCGGGCTCGCCGCCGGCGTGCTCGGCCACCCGGCGCTCGGCGTCGCTTGGCTCGCCAACAAGCTCGGGGCGCACGGCGTTGCGCTCGAGCCCGGCCATCTCGTGCTCGCCGGCTCGTTCACCCGCGTGGTATTCGCCAAGAAGGGCGACACGCTGCACGCCGATTTCGGCGCGCTCGGCGGCATCGCCGTCCAGTTTGTGTAAGAACGTCATCCTGAGGCGGCCGCGAAGCGGCCCTCGAAGGATGCTACTGGAGCGCTCGGGCCGTCGTCCTTCGAGGCTCGCTTTCGCTCGCACCTCAGGATGACGGAACATAGCTTGCACCTTCCTCACCACGGCGCGATCATGTCGCCGGGGCGACGTTCGGCGCGGATTCTCATTGTGCTGGCTTTGAAAACTTGGCTGCGCCTTGTTTGCGCGGCGGCGGCGGTGGCATTGCCGGCAAGCCTCATTCACGCGGCGCTGCCGACGGAGCAACCGGACGTCACCGGGCCGAGCTCGCTTGCCGGCCAGCTTCTGATCGCGGCGCCGCAATTGCGCGAACCGGTTTTCAATCACGCCGTCATTCTTCTCGCCAAACATACCCGCGACGGCGCGCTCGGGATTATCATCAACCGGCCGGCGGCGACGGCGCCGATCGCCGGACTGCTGAAAGCGTTCGGCGAGGATGCGAGCGGCATCACCGACAGCGTGCGGGTGTTCGTCGGCGGCCCGGTCGATCCCGCGGTCGGTTTTGTCGTGCACAGCGCCGACTATCAGCGTCCCGATACGGTCGACATCGACGGGCGCGTGGCGCTCACTGCAGCGGCCGACGTCCTGCGCGACATCGGTCTCGGCAAGGGGCCGCAGAAAAGCCTGGTCGCATTCGGTTACGCCGGGTGGGCGCCGTCACAGCTCGACGATGAACTCAACCACGGCCTCTGGTTGACGATGCCCGAGGATCCGCAGCTCGTGTTCGACGACGACCGCACCAAGGTCTGGGACGATGCCCTGCAGCGGCGCAAGGCGCCGCAGTGAGGGATATGCCCTCTCCCCTTGCGGGAGAGGGCATCGCAGGAGCTTCAACAAGCAATGTCGGGTCAGGGGTAAAGACCGCACCCCTCACCCGACCCAGATTGCTGGATAGCCGAGTTGCCCTCTCCCGCAAGGGGAGAGGGCACACAAGTGGCCCTCAGAATGACGGGGAGCCCGCGTTGACACGCCCTTTGGGCGGCCTACATTTAGAGAGTTCCGAGGGGTGCCCCGGCAGGGGCTGAGAAAAACCCTTTGAACCTGATCCGGGTCATGCCGGCGAAGGGACAGGAATATGTCAGCCGCCACATTGATCGCCAGACTGATCGGACCGGTGTTTGTCGTCATCGGGCTCGGCATGCTGCTCAATGCCACATTTTATGCCGCCGCCGTCGGCGAAGGCGCGAAGAGCCCGGTGCTGATTGCGGTGTCCGGGATCGCGACGCTGCTCGGCGGGGTGGCCATCCTCAACGCGCACCATGACTGGACGGCGGATTGGCGCGTGCTCATCACCCTTATCGGCTGGCTCTTTATCATCGCCGGCATCGTCCGCCTTGTCCTGCCGACGGTCGCCGAAACCGTCGCCCCGGTGGTTTATTCCGGTCCGGCCGCCGAAATGGTGGCCGGCGCCATTGTGCTCGTCGTCGGCGCGATCTTGGGCTTCGCCGGCTACCGGCCGGCCGCCAAATAGCGGAACAAAACTCGACCAAGCGGCGTCAAGGAGAGAACTATGAACAAGCATATCCCCGAATCCGAACTCGCCACGCCGAAAGTGACGACCGGCCCGATCGCCGGCTCGCGCAAGATTTATGCGCGGCCCGATGCGGCGCCCGAGCTGAAAGTGCCGCTGCGCGAAATCGCGCTCGATCCGTCCTCCGGCGAGCCGCCGGTTCCGGTCTACGATCCATCCGGCCCGTACACCGATCCGGATGCGGCAATCGACGTCGAGCGCGGGCTTGTTCGCGCCCGGACGGAATGGGTCAAGGCGCGCGGCGGCGTCGAGGAGTATCAGGGACGCGAGATCAAGCCGGTCGACAACGGCAACGTCAGCGGCAAGCACCTCGCGCGCAGCTTCCCCAATACGCCGCAGCCGATGCGGGCGGTAGAGATTTCCTCCGCTCATTCCCGCGAAAGCGGGAATCCAGAGCTGGGTCCCCGCGTACGCGGGGACGAGCGGCACTCGGGCCATCACCCCCTCACCCAGCTGGAATGGGCGCGGGCGGGTGTGATCACCAAGGAGATGATCTACATCGCCGAGCGGGAAAATCTCGGACGGAAGAAAATGCTCGACGCGGCGCAAGAAGCGCAAAACGACGGCGAAAGTTTCGGCGCCTCCGTGCCGCTGTTCGTCACCCCGGAATTCGTTCGCGATGAAGTTGCGCGCGGCCGCGCCATCACTCCTTCCAACATCAATCACGGCGAACTCGAGCCGATGATCATCGGCCGAAATTTTCTCACCAAGATCAACGCCAATATCGGCAATTCCGCCGTCACTTCTTCGGTCGAGGAGGAAGTGGAGAAGATGGTGTGGGCGATCCGCTGGGGCGCCGACACGGTGATGGATCTTTCCACCGGGCGGAACATCCATAACACCCGCGAATGGATTCTGCGCAACTCGCCGGTGCCCATCGGCACCGTGCCGATCTATCAGGCGCTGGAGAAAGTCGACGGCGACCCCGTCAAGCTCGACTGGGAGGTCTACAAGGACACGCTGATCGAGCAGTGCGAGCAGGGCGTCGACTATTTCACCATCCATGCCGGCGTGCGGCTTAGTTACGTGCCGCTCACCGCCAATCGCGTCACCGGCATTGTCTCGCGCGGCGGCTCCATCATGGCCAAGTGGTGTTTGGCGCACCACAAGGAGAGCTTCCTCTACGAGCGCTTCGGCGACATTTGCGACCTGATGCGCCAATACGACGTCTCCTTCTCGCTCGGCGACGGCTTGCGCCCCGGCTCGATCCGCGACGCCAACGACCGCGCGCAATTCGCCGAACTGGAAACGCTTGGCGAGCTTACAAAAATCGCCTGGGCGAAAGGCTGCCAGGTGATGATCGAAGGCCCCGGCCACGTGCCGCTGCACAAGATCAAGATCAATGTCGACAAGCAGCTGAAAGAGTGCGGCGAGGCGCCGTTCTACACCTTGGGGCCGCTCGTCACCGACATAGCGCCGGCCTACGACCACATCACCTCGGCGATCGGCGCCGCCATGATCGGCTGGTTCGGCACCGCCATGCTCTGCTACGTCACGCCGAAGGAGCATTTGGGCCTGCCCGATCGCGACGACGTCAAGGAAGGCGTCATCGCCTACAAGATCGCCGCGCATGCCGCCGACCTCGCCAAGGGCCATCCGGCCGCGCAACTGCGCGACGACGCGCTCTCCCGCGCCCGGTTCGAGTTCCGCTGGAACGATCAGTTCAACCTCTCGCTCGATCCCGACACCGCGCGCGACTATCACGACGAAACGCTGCCTAAGGAGGCGCACAAGGTGGCGCATTTCTGCTCCATGTGCGGGCCGAAATTCTGCTCCATGAAGATCACCCAGGACGTCCGCGACTACGCGGCGACATTGGGCGACAACGCGCGCGGCGACCTTTCACCTCATCCTGAGGCGGGCGCACCCAATTCACCTCATCCTGAGGTGGCCGCGCAGCGGCCCTCGAAGGATGGCCTCTCGAAGGAGGAGGCGGAGGCCGGGATGGCGCAGATGTCGAAGAAGTTTCTCGATCTCGGCGCTAATGTCTACGTCGATGCCGACAAGGCGAAGGAGAGCAATAAGGCGCTATAACAAAATTCGACAGGCCAAGTCATGCGCATGAGAATCGACCACGCGGCCGATGCGGTCTACCTCAACCTGACCGATCGGCCGATCAAAGACAGCGAAGAGGTCGCCGACGGCATTGTCGTGGATTACGACGAAGAGGGCCGTATTGTCGGGATCGAGATTCTCGATGCGTCGAAGCGCACTGCGGACCCCGCTGCACTCAAAGAGTTGAGCTTCGAAGAGGCTTAGCGCTCCAGCACGGGCCGTTCCATACGAGAGGCGACCGTATCCGCAACGCGACCTTGGCCGTAGAGACAAGGGGCGCAAGCCGTGAAGCCGCTAGCTTGAGGCGGCGTCAGATTATTTATCGTTGTTGATTGCTCTCGCTTTTTGTCTCAGTTCCCAGTCTAGGAGCGCCCAATGGGCGGTGAAACCGGCGGCATTACCGCGCTCCGTTTGTTCAATCTCACGAAGTATCGGGACCGCGCTCTTGGTCAGCAAATCCACTATCAACAAGTACGCCCCCGCAGAGGCGCGAACGCGCGGGTCGGAATGATCCAGCAATTCGCCAAGGGCCGATCTCCCGCGACGAGTGGTATCCAAGGCCGCAGCGATTTTATTCGTCAGAAGAACTATTTTATTCGCGCCATCAATATCGAGCAGTTCGTCGTGAAGTGCGGCCTTTAGCATCGCGCCCAACTTAAATGCGTTAATTAACGAGACCGTTTTTTGGTCCTCTGGAATGGACGCATAGCTTGCTATTAGTGAGTTGAGAACCTTCAGCCCAGAGCTCTTGAGCCGCTCGAACTCTCTAACGATTGCGACGCCGCGATCAATCGCTCGGCCTTGCGCTGCGCGGTCTGCCGATGTGAACGTGGCAATATTCCCGTCAAACCACGCGTCGAGCTTCTCCGCCAATCTGGCGATGGATTGGTCGATCTCCATGCCTATCTCCATTTGGCACTTTGCTCAAACCGTCACTTAAGAATATTCAAATCTCGCAAAATCTTAAGGCCTTCCTCACGTTGAACATCGTACGGCTGGGTTTGCAGCCATCCATACTCGGTCATGCTGGTGCCCTCTTTAATGCTCGAGTATTCACCGTTGACGGTTTCGTGCAACAGTGTCGGCAGGCGTACGATGTTGTCGGTGTTTTGCAACTGCTCTGCCGGAATATTATCTGCGTTCGTCCCACCCTGCGTGACGATGTGATGATATTGATATCCGTCGCCCGCCGCGCCGAACCTTTTTGTCGCCGTGTCTTGAGCGGATTCGAGCTTGACGAAATCGCCGTGACTCTGAAAATTGCTCGTAATTGCCTGAGACTTGCAGGTCCGCTAAACCGCGCGGTCCCTGATTCGCGAAATCGAAGGCCGCTGTTACGTCGGTTGTGAGCTTCCAGAATTGAGCGACAGTGTCAGCGATTTCGAGAGCCATCGCAGCATCGGCCGCGACGTCAAGTATCGGAGCGACGTTTGCGGCAGCCTCGGGCACCAAGTGTAGGAGTTTGAGAGCGCCCATCCGCAAAGCACGTCGGGCAGCGAGTTCGAATCAGGCGGGCCTTCATTCCCGCACCAATTTCGGCATCGGTCTTGGGACGAAATTGTCCCCCCTTGCTATCTGGAGTTCCTTTTGGCCAGCCGGGATGCTTGGGATCCTCCGGACTTGCTTTGCCAATCGCATTTTCAATAGCGGACGCTTCGGATTGCCTCAAACCTACCTTGATCAGCGCATCTTCGACCTCCAGCGCATATCGCGCGTGGTCGTCCGACAGATCCGGAATCTTCAGATGAACGGCCGCGATTCTCGCCAGGCATTGATCGTTGGCGTTCAGGGCGGCAGCCACGGTGGCGAGGCCGGACATCAGCGAATTAATCTTCCCCGCTATCGCGGGGCGGGAAGCGAATGTTTGCCGTCGCTGTTTGACATTGTAGATCGCGAGATGCGGCGGCCGGAAGCTCAAGTCTGTAGGATGGGTTTCGCATTGCGAAACCCATCATTCAAACCGAACATAGCGCGATGGGTTTCGCGGGGCGGGTCATGGGGCCGGCCACTTCGGGCAATAGCGCATCCCGCGCGTGAACGTGCGATCGCCGGTTGGCTCAACCCATCCTACAAGTGTTCCGTCACCCCCGGCTGATGAACGAGCGCGCGTGGTTCGGCAAAATCGTCGCCTCGTACAAATTCACTTCCGGCGGCAGCGACGCCATCAGCACCGCGACCTTGGCGACGTCGGCGGGCTCCATGACGTAATTCTCCGGCTTGTCGCCGGGGCCGGCCTTGGTGACGCCGGTGCGGGTGATGAACGACGACAGCGTCGCGCCCGGATGGATGATCGAGGCGACGATGTTGTGCTTCCTGCCGTCCATGGTGAGCTGATGGGTCATGCCCTGCAGCGCGTATTTGGTGGTGGTGTAGGGTAGCGAATCCGCCCGCGGGGTCTTCGCCGAGATGCTGCCCATATTGATGATGCGGCCGCCCTGCGGCGTCTGCGCTTGCATCATGCGGACTGCCTCGCGGCTGCATAGGAACGGCGCCGTGAGATTGATGGCAATCGCGTCACGCCAGTAATCGAGCGTGATGTCCTCGGTGTTTTTATGCGCGGTGACGCCGGCATTGTTCACCAGCACGTCGAGGCGGCCGTAAGTCTTCTTCACCGCGGCGAACAGCGCGACCACCGCCTCTTCGCGGGTCAGATCGGTCGGGACCGCCAGCGCTTCTCCGCCCGCCGCCTTGATGCCGGCGGCGACCTCCTCGAGCAGGCCAGCGCGCCGCGCCGCCAGCACGGTCTTGGCGCCGGCGGCGGCGAAAGCCTCGGCGAGGCCGCGGCCGATGCCGTTGCTCGCCCCGGTGACGATCGCAATTTTTCCGGTAAGCTCGTTGGCCACGAAATATCCCTCCAGCGGCGCACGACAATCCACCAATCTAGCGGGAATATTTCGCGGCGCGTAGCCTCGGCGCGTCGCCTCGCGCCAATATGTCTGCGAAGCCGGAAACATCCGGCTTCGGGTGGCGTAGATGCCCAACCGTGCGGCAGGTCGGCTTAAGTGTTGCGGCCTTCCTTGGCTTGTCCGGCCAAAAACTCCGACAAGGTGCCCTTGCCCTTTTTCTCGGATTTTTGCTTTGCAGCCGCCGGCTTTACCGATGGAGCGGCGGCGTCGCGGGCGAGGCGAAGCGCCTTGAGCCGCTCGGTCTTTTTGCGCAGCGCGACGGCCTCGTTCTCGTAATCCAACATCGCCTTTTTGGCGTCGTCGGCGCGCTGCAGTTTTGCGAACTGCGCGTTTGCCTCTTGTTTATTGGATTTTTCGGCCATTGCGGTCCCTTTTTGGAGAATTGATAAAAGTCCTCTGTGACATAACAGGCCCTGGGCGGAATTGGCGGAAAATCGGAAGCTTTCCGTGTCGCCGCAAATTTGCCGCATGCCACGCCTCCAGGATTGAAAACGCGTCGCGAGAACGACTTTGTTACCCGTCATCCTGAGGCGCGAGCAGCAGCGAGCCAATCAAGTCGGCTCCCGCCGACTTGGCCTTGAAAATCGAAATCGGAACGAAGTCCGATTTCGTTGGGACGACGGCCCGGGCGCTTCAGCCTGCATCCTTCGAGGGCCGCTGGCGCGGCCGCCTCAGGATGACGAGTTCGGCGCGTCGCGAGAACGAGATTGCCTGCACCTCCCGGCAAGCGGGAAGAGGTGTGGGACGAACCGCCTACCGCACCGTGATCACCAGGCCGTTGAGATCGGCGCTGACAATGGCGCCGACCGAACTGCCGGAGAGTGTGAGCACCGCGCCGTTCTGGTTGGTGAGCAAGATCGCCTGGGCGCCGCGGCCGACGGCCGCGCCGACATTGCCTGCGGCATAGACGCCGGAGACATCCGACGGCCGGCGAATATTGCTCACCGTGCCGTGAAAGCGCGTCTCCGAAGCGCCGAAGGTGAAGCCGTAGCTCAAGCCGCCGATGCCGAGCGGGTAGCGTTGGCCGTGGAAGAACAGCACGCCCGACCCGGCCGAGCCGCCGAAGATAAACCCCGCCTTGACAACGCTGAAGCTGATACCGCCTTCCTCGGCGTATGCGCCGGACGACAGGACCGTGCCGGCCAACGCCAGCACTGCGATCAAGCTTGCACGAAAGGCGGACAAGGTGGGCATGCGGGCGGCTCCTTAAAGCTGGAAAGAATGCGAATTGGCGTTGCCGCCGGGAGCATACTGCATTTGTCACATGACAGCGGCGGCAGGCTCGGTGAGCGGAATACTCAGAATGTTCTTTGCTTTTCGCCGCATTCCTTACAGGTGTAGGGAACCCGAACCTGACCTGGAGCTGCCGAGACGCGATTGGGCGCGCCGCACTTGCCGCATCTGGTCTCTATGCGGGTCTGGCCCTGCTTGATGGTGAGGGCCTTGCGCTCCAACGCTTCTTTGACCAGGCGTTCGGTCTCGTCGCGCATCGCTTGCTTTGACATGTCATGCTTTCTGGCGTGGGCCGGGGCCGTCATATAGCCGGCCGGGGACCGCGGCAACAAACTTTTTCGCGCCAGCGAGATAGTCCGCGCCGCTTATCGTTATGATGCGCGTATCCGATTCTCCACCGACGGAGCTTTGCCATGCGCCTTCATCGTGTCGTTGCTTTTGCCATTGCGCTCTGCACCAGCGCCGCTGCTGCCGGCCCCGGCCGCGCCGACGCCCTGCTCACCAGCGGCATCGGGCTTGCGCGCTGCGAAAAGCTTGCCCCTGATCTGAAACCGGGCGCCGGGCTCAAGCATCTGCCCAACGCGCTGCTGTTCTATTGGGTGCAGGGCTATCTGAGCGCCGCCAACTTCTTCCTGCTCAACGAACACACCGATTACGTGGACCTCGGCCGGATCGACGAGCCGACAATCACCAAGCTCGTCGCCGAGTTCTGTGCGGAGAACCCGGACAAGAAGCCGATCAGCGCCATCGACAAATTCATCCGCGAGACGGACAAGGTCGAGGCCAAGGAGAGCGACGCGTTCGATCCCTGGGATCATTGAATTGTAAAGGGTGCCGCCCATGATCACGCTCTATTCCTACCCCGAGCTGTTCGGCGTCGCCGACAACAACGGCTATGGGTTGAAGGTGTTCGCCTTCATGCGGCTGGCCGGCGTGCCGTTCGTGCACGAGCACATTTTTGATGCATCGGCGGCGCCGCGCGGTCAGTTGCCCTACATCGTCGACGACGGCGAGACGATCGGCGACAGCGAAACCATCATCGCGCACCTGAACCGGAAATATGCGCTCGCGATCGACGCAGGCTTGGACGCGGCGCAGCGCGACCGCGAGCTCCTGGTCACCCGCCTGCTCGACGACCTCTACTGGGTCATGTCCTACTCACGCTGGAAGGACGAACGCTATTTTCCGGCGTTCCGCGACGCCCTCTTGCGCGAGCATCCGCAGCTGACGACCGAAGGGTTGCGCAAGGCGCAGGAGTATAATTTCCAGCGCTACTATTATGCGGGCATCGGCCGTTACGCGCCGGAGGCGGCCTATGCGCGCGGCCTTGCGGATCTCGGCGTGTTGGCGCGGCTCGTGCCGTCGAATGGCTATGTCAACGGCCCGCAGCCGACCAGCATCGACGCCGGCATCTACGGCTTCATCGCCAACATCTGGTTCTTCGCTATCGACACGCCGCTGAAGCGGTTCGTTGCGGCGCACGGCAACCTGGTGCGCCATTGCCAAGCGATCCACGCCAAGGTGATGCAGCCGGCGCCGTGAGACGTTGTCCGCTTGGGAGAGCGTTTACGCCGGCGCGCGTTCCGCGCTACCATCGCGCCAAGTCCGGGAGGCGCCTATGGGCAACGGCACGCCGCTTACGCTGCAAGAGCTCGACAACCGCATCGCCATTGTCCGCGACAATATCCGCCAGCTGATCGAGCAGGCGGCAGCGCAGTCGGGCGCCGGCGACGATTCGCGCAATGCCGACCGGCTTTTCGACCAGCAAGCCGAGCTCGACCGCCTCACCGGCGAACGCGACGCGCTCTTAAAGCAGACGAAAAACAAATAACGGCGGTCGCGGCTACGGATTGGGCGGCGCGCGGCGGACCTTCCCGAAATGATCGGCGAGCAGGAGCGCCACGATAAGCGCGCCGAGCGCGCTCGCGGCGCAGCTGCTGATCGGCGGCGGCAGCGGCGGAAAGGTCGCCAGAAAAAGCGCGCCGGCAATGACGAAGTTGAGCCAGCCCCAGGCGGTATTGACGACGGCCGAGGATTTGCCGACGCCGGGTGGCGAGGCGAATGGCGTCGGAAAGCGGTTACCGCAAACGCCTTGCACGAAATGGGGAACGCCGTTGGCGGCAAACGCGCCGGCGAAAAAATGCGCGACGTAATAATACCAGGGCACGGCATACGCTCCTGCGGTTGTTTCCGCGGACTAACGCGGGTGCAGCCGCACGGTTGCGGCGGGCCGGCGCCCGATTCGCCGGCTCTTGCACCGGGTCAAGGGCTGGAACGATTTCGAATCTCCGAACTTGGCAAGGAAGGCAGCGCGCCGGGTGGCAACCGGCCGCAATGGGGAAGACGGACGCAGTTGATTTTGCCGGTTTCTGACTGCGGCAACAGCGCATTGGTACGCGCCGGCGTCTAACCCATTCCCGGCGCGCTGTCTTGATCCAAAATGGTAATACTCGCTCATTCCCCCGTCAGCGGGAATCCAGCATCTAACGCTGGATCCCCGCCTTCGCGGGGACGAGCCGAGCTTCTTGCCATGCCGGCAATCACGGCGGCTGGCGGCCGCCATGCGCCTCGATCACCGCGCCGGTGATGTAGCCTGCGCGCGGTGAGGCGAGGAAGGCGATGATTTCGGCGATGTCCTCCGGCCGGCCGAGCCGGCCGATGGGAATCATCTTGCGCGCCGCCTCGATCTGCTCGGCCGTGAGGTCGCCGCGCACCGCCGGCGTATCGGTCAGTCCGGGCGCCACGACATTGACGGTGATGCCGAGCGGCGCCGCTTCCAGCGCCGCGACGCGCGCCAACTGAATGTTGGCCGCCTTCGCCGCCGAATAGGCGGGGCCCGGCGGACTCTCGGGCACGATGCCGGACATCGACGCGACGGTGACGATGCGGCCGTCGGCGATCGGCATCTTGCTGCGGCGCCGGAGCATGGCGCGGATGCAGAGGAACGGGCCGCGCGCATTCAGCGCTTCGGTCTTGATCCAGTTCTCCGCCGTCGTGTTGACGATGGTGGGTTTGTGGCCGGGCGTCATGAACACGGCGCCGGCGACACAGGCGAGCACGGCGACGGCGCCGAGCTTCGTTTCAACCTCGTCGAACAGCGCCTCGACCGCGCGCTCTTCGGTGACGTCGGAATGAACGGCGATGTAGCCGCTCCCCGGCAGCGATTGCGCGACGCGCTCGGCGCCGGCAAGGTTGATGTCGGCCACCGCGACGCCGTGGCCGTCGCGCGCCAGCGCCCGCGCCGTCGCCTCGCCAATGCCGCTGCCGCCGCCGGTGACAATCGCAACCCGCACCTGGCTCCCCCAAAGCTTAAGCGCTTAAACGGCGCCGATCGGCACATCGTCGACCTTGCGGCCGTGCTCATCGACGATGGCGACGAACCAGCCGCCCCAATTCCAGTTGGCCATGGCGGCGCCGTTTTTGAGATCGCGGGCGAGCGCCGTTGCGTCTTCGCGCGCGGCGGCGTCGCCTGGCAGGTCAATGCCTTTGTGGTTGCTCAGAATTTGTTGGCCGTCGGTCAGATGGAAATAATAACGCGCCATTGATCGAATGATCCGTGCTCGTGCCTGCCAGGATGGCCGGACGACGAGAACGTAGCCCGCCGGTGCGGTCGGCCGCAACTCGGCGCGCTCTGACGGCAGGCGCAAGTCAGCTGCGGGTCAGGCGCAATGCATGCGCAAGGCATCTTCAGCGCGATTGGATGGTTCCCCACCGGCGCGCAACAAACGTGATCCCTGTCACCGCCTCCATCCTTCCGCTGGGCCACGATAGAGTGAGGCATGCGGCACCGCCGTCGGCGGCATAGGGGGCATATGATGAAACGGTTTTCTGCATTCTCGTTGGCGTGCGCGGCTGTTGGCGCCGCTGTTCACGTTTATTCCCGACAATAAAGCCGCGGCCGACGCGCCGCTGCCGCCCGTCGCGAAAATGAACGCGTATGTCGGCTGCATCAATCGGCTCTCCGAGCGCGCCTACGATTTGCGCAAGCGTTATTTCAGCTGGGCAGCGCAAAGCGGTCCGACCGGCCGTGAACGCATCATCTACGGCACCTACACCATTTATGACACGTCCGGCTGCCGGAAGAACGTCGAGCAGGCCAACGCCATCGAGCCCCACGACGCCATGCTCGAAGCCGCCGCTGCGGCTTACGCCGACGCCGTGAGCAAACTCGAGCCGCTGCTCAAGGAGGCCGACGACTACTATTCGGCGCAAAACTATAAGGACGACGGCATGGCGAAAGGCCGGGCGCTCCACCCGCGCCTCGTCGCCGCGTGGGATGCGTTCGCCATTGCCGACCAAAAACTGCGCGACGCGGTCGAAGTCGTCAACGACAGGCGCGCGCTGGAAAAGCTTGCCGCGATCGAGCACAGCGAAGGCCGCAAGGCGCATTATTATGTCGAGGCGCTGATGATCCAGGCCAAGCGCGTGCTGCGCGCCCAGGAAACCGCGGCGCCTGATTTGACCGCGATCACGCAGGCGCTCAACGACTACGAAGAGGCGATCAAGGGTGCCGAGCAGGCTTCAGCCGCCGGCGGCGATGCCAAGATCGGGTCGTTCTTTATGAGCAATGCCAAGTCCTATCTGGTCACCGGAAAGCAATTGATGCGAAGAACCCGCGATCATGTGCCGTACAGTTCCGGCGAACGGATGACGATGAACGCCGGCAGCGGCTGGATGGTGGAAGGCTCGCCGCAGCGCCTGCTGCGCGACTATAATCAACTGGTCGATGCCTATAACCGCGGCCCCGGGATTTAGGAAGCACGCCAACCCGGATCGCCTATTTGGGCTTGAGCTGGTCGGCGCTTTTCAGAATGATTTCGGGCTTGTCCTTGTAGAGCTTGACCGGGCCGGTGATGTCGACGGTCTTGCCCTTGAGCGCAGTCACATTGGTGAATTTGCTCGCGTCCTGGGTAAAGATCACCGCCGCGAACGTATTGTTCGGGTAGCGGCCGCCCATGTCGATGTAAGTGTTGCCCGCCGCCGTCGTGTGGACGTTGTCGACCATACCCTCCACCGTCACCGTTTGGCCGACATGGGTCTTCGCATCGGCCGGCTGGATCGCCTGGGCGAAAGCCGGCGCGGTGATGATGGCAAAGCCGAAAGCCAGTACCAGCGTCTTCATAATTCCCCCCTCTGGCCGGAGCCAATGGGCGCCGGCAGGATAATCGCTCAATCGTGTTTGCTACGCGATGAAGGGCCTTACGCAGGCACAAACGCGGGCGGAATAACGCCCGAATCGGCAACAATCGTAGCGCGCGCCGCGGCTGTAAGGAAACCAGCCTTGCGGCGCTTGGCATTTGCGGCCCGCGACGGGGCCAACGATCGGGCTCGAGGCGCGGCCTTCCACGAAGGCTTTTAAACCCCGCGGAAGACCACAAGCCCCAAGATCAGCAGCACCAGGAAAATGACGACGAAGATATAGAACAGGATGCGGGCGATGTCGGCCGTGGCCGCCGATATCCCGGTAAAACCGAACAGCGCCGCCACGATCGAAATCAGAAAGAATATCAGCGCCCATTTGAGCAATGACATAATAAGAGGTCCCTTATTGGCTGGTCCGTCGCTTTCGGGGGAAGTAAACGTGAGCGCCGTCTTTTAGTTCCATCGGGGCGAGAACTTTAAGCAAGCTGCGGTCTGCAAAGCGGCGCCTCGCCGAAAACAAAAAAGCCCGGCGCGAGGCCGGGCTTTTTTACGGGGCGGCAACCTATTTTTTGTTGTCCGGGACCCAAGTGGTTGTGTTGTTGTCGTATTTGAACCCCGGCGCGCTCTTGAGGCTGTCCTTGGTCGTGTTCATGACCAGGTGCATCTTTTTGTCTTTCATGGTCGCCTCGACCGAGTTCGAACGGAACGGCGACGTCCTTTTCGCCCGCGCCGAGAAAACCGCCGACGCCGACGATCAGCGTATGGATCTTGCCGGATTTGTCGACCAGCACGTCCATGACCTCGCCGATCTTGTTGTTGTTCGGATCGTACACGTTCTGTTTGTACCAATCCGTCACGGTGATGGCACTCTGCGGTATGGTCGTTTGCATGGTAGCTTCCGGCGCGGCATAGGCGGCCACTGAGAACAGGCCCGCCGCGACAGCCACCGTAACCAACTTGAACATGAGACTTCCTCCTTGAAGCAAAAGTTGCGTAGGTGATCCTTGCTGCTCCGCCGCTCGCCTAAGGGCGCAACCTGGGGCGGAGCCGTCCTTCCGCAAACGTGAGACACCACCCTTTGTTCCACAGCCGGCGGTCTGTTCCCCAGCGGACACTTCGTTTTAACGTTCGACGAATCCGCCGCCGATATTGCCCGGCGTGCAAAAATCTTCTTCCATGCGGTTCCGTCAAACGGAGTAGAGAGATGGCAAAGCCAAATGGGAAAACCGCGCTCGTCACCGGATCGACCGATGGGGTGGGCCGCGAGGTGGCGCAACGGCTCGGCCGCGACGGATGGCGGCTTTTGATCCACGGCCGCGACCGTGAACGCGGCAAAGCGGTCGTAGCCGCAATCGAGCAAGCCGGCGGCGCGGCAGAGTTCATCACCGCGGACCTCTCCGCGCTCGCCGAGGTGCGACGCCTCGCTGACGCCGTCCAGAAGACGACGCGGCGGCTCGATCTCCTTATGAACAATGCCGGTATTGGCAGCGGCGGGCCACGGGGCGCCCGGCAAGAGAGCGCCGACGGCTACGAATTACGCTTCGCGGTGAATTACCTTTCCGGCTTTTTGCTCGCTCATTTGCTGTTGCCGCTGCTCAAAAGCAGCGCACCCGCGCGCATCATCAACGTCTCTTCGCTCGGCCAAGAAGCGATCGACTTCGATGACGTGATGTTGACACACGGCTACAGCGGCATGCGCGCCTATCGGCAAAGCAAGCTCGCGCAGATTTTGTTTACCATAGATCTCGCCCGAGAGCTTGCGCGCGCCGGCGTTACCGTCAATACGCTGCATCCGGCGACCTTCATGAACACGACCATGGTGCGCGAGTTCGGCACGCCGATGAGCACCGTCGAGGAAGGGGCCGATGCGATTATGCGCCTTGCGGTCTCTGCCGAAATGGAGGGCAAGACCGGGCTCTATTTCAACGGTCAGCGCGAGGCCAAAGCCGATGCGCAGGCCTATGATTCGGCCGCGCGGCAAAAGCTCAAGGCGCTGAGCTTGGCGCTTACCGGCCTAAACACCGCGACCGCCGGCTGATTTTGACGGGCGGTTTCGCTTGCGATATTCAAAGCTTGCCGCCGCGATCACGCGGCGGCGGGCGCCATACCAAGAGCCGCAGCGCATTCCCGCATGACCATCCGCCTGCATCGCGGCGATCTGCCGGACCTGTCGCGTTACCGCGGCGCGGTGGCGATCGACACCGAGACCATGGGGCTCAATCTGGGCCGCGATCGGCTCTGTCTCGTTCAGCTCTCACCGGGCGACGGGTCCGCGGACGTGGTGCAAATCCCCGCGCAGCCGCAATCAGGGTCGGCGCCAAACCTGGTGCGGCTTCTCGCCGATCGCAGCCTCCTCAAGATCTTTCACTTCGCGCGCTTCGATCTGGCGACGCTCTATAACGCCTTCGGGGTCATGGCGGAGCCGGTTTATTGCACCAAGATCGCCTCCCGGCTGGCGCGGACGTATACCGATAAGCATGGGCTCAAGGACTTGGTGCGCGAAGTGCTGGGCCACGACCTCTCGAAGCAGCAACAATCATCGGACTGGGGATCAAGCGAATTGACCGACGCGCAAATCTCCTACGCCGCATCCGACGTCATCTATCTGCACGCGCTCAAGGAACGGCTGGACGCCATGCTCATGCGCGAAGGCCGCGAAAAGCTGGCCGCGGCCTGCTTTCGCTTCCTGCCCGAACGGGTGCGGCTCGATCTCGCCGGATTCGCCGACGAGGACATTTTTGCCCATTCTTGAGCCGAACGGGCGTTGCCGGGTGGGGTGGCACGGAATCGGCCAAACCCCGAAATTTGCATAGCTATCCAGCGCGGTTTAGCGGCCGGTTCCTGCCCGGCATCAGCCATATTCGCAGGCGACAATCGGCTACTCGGCGGGGTAAAAGGCTAGCGCAAAGTCAAGCCAGGGGGACAAGCTGACCACGGCCTTTGCTGACACGACCGCGCGACGGGACCGGTTTACGACGACCTCCCGGAATGACGCCGATCGCATTTATCGCCGCGCCCGGCGCCACAGCCGGCACGTGCGCTTGCTGCGGATCGGCTTGCCGGCAGTGATAGCGGCCGCTTTGTTCGTCGTCGTGGCGGTCAACTACATGCCGACCATCGGCGCGCTCCACTTGCCGGCGGAGCTGGGAAATCTGGTGATCAGAGGCACGAAGCTGACCATGCAACAGCCGAAGATCTCCGGGTACACGGCCGATTCCCGGCCGTATCAATTCACCGCCAAATCGGCAGAGCAGGACATCACCAAGCCTGACGTGATGGAACTGCACCAGATCGAGGCGAACGTGAAGATGGAGGACGACAGTACGGTCAAGGTCATCTCCGACTCCGGAACGTACAACGTCAAAAGCGAGATGCTCACGCTCAATGACACTGTTCATCTCGTCTCCACCAGCGGCTTTGAGGCGCGTTTGAACCAGGCGGTGATCGACGTCCGCAAGGGCAACGTCGTGTCGGAGCAACCGGTTTGGGTCAAGTTGACCGACGGCGAGATCAGCGCCAAGCGCATGGAGGTAACCGAGAGCGGCGCCGTCATCCGCTTTTCCGGCGGCGTGGCAACGACAATCATTCCGGGTCAGGCTTCGACACAGGCAAGCGGACAATGAAACGCTGGGTTCAGCTTGCAGTTCTGTTGATGCTCCTCGCACCGCATGGCGCGGCGGCGGAGGATCGCCATGCCGCGGCGGGCGGCAACACGGCCGCGATCGGCCACGCCGCCGAGGCGGCGGCTTCTGAAAATAAGGAGCAGCCGATTCAGATCGAATTGGCGACACTCGAAGTCCGCGATAAGGACAAGATGGCGACCTTTTCCGGTGACGTGACGGCAGTCCAGGGCGACATGACCATAAAATGTCAGAGCCTGGTCGTTTTCTATGGCGGCGGACGAACCGCGGGTCGCCAAACGGTTGCCGCCGCGGCCGCGGCGGGTGCGAATGGATCGCACGGACAAATGCAGCGGACCAGCGTGATGCCGCAAGGCGCCCAGGATATCCGCCGGATCGAAGCGCGCGGCGGAGTAACCGTCATCTCCAAGGACCAGACCGCAAGCGGCGATCTTGGCGTCTACGATTTGAAAAAGAAGACCATTACGCTGACCGGCAATGTGGTGGTCAGCCAAGGGCAGAATGTCATTCGCGGCGACCGCGTCACTGTCGACACGGTGACCGGAAATGCGCACCTCGATTCCGGAGTCTCCAGCCAGAATCGCGTCCGCGCTCTGATTCTGCCGAACAAGGGCGAAAACGGCGCGCCGAATTTAATGTCGATTGGGCCGAACCGCGCGAATGAAGGAGCGGCGCTGGAGCGATCCAAGGAAAATCGGTGAATTGTTGTTGACGCGATCGGTTTGTTGGCGCGGAAGATTCCGCAATTCGAGCCGGACTTGGCGAGGACCGCGTGGTGGCTTTCCTTTCATATTTCCGCCGGCGCCGTAACGCGTCCTCGCGGCGCGAGCCTGGCGCTGCGGGCGAAGCCATCGATCTCGGCAGCATGGGTGGCGTGATCAGCGTCGCTTACGCCGATATCGCCAGCTTGCCGGCGCCGGCCCGCGATTCACGCGGCGCGCGCCGCGTTCGCAAGCCGCGCAAATCGCCGCCCCCGCCTGAATTGCGGCCCGAACCGGCGCTGGCCGAATTGCCGCCGGAACCGGTGCCGGCCGAATTGCGGTCCGAACCGCCACCGCCGCCCGAATTGCGGCGCCCCGAACCGGCGCGACAGCGCCGTGCTCCGGCCGAATTGCGGTCCGAACCGCCGTCGCCGCCGCCGACCGAATTGCGGCCGCCCGAACCGGCGCGGCAACGCCGTGCTCCGGCCGACGAGCAACAAATCGCAGTGCAGGAGCGCCCGCAGCCACCGCGTCCCCGCCGGCGAAGCCAAGGCAACGGCAGCATCCCCGCCGCCGCCAAAGGCGTGATCTCGGTTTTTGGCGTGGAGAAAAGCTTTGTCGGCCGCAAGGTGGTCAAAGGGGTAAGCCTCTATTTGCGCAGAGGCGAGGCGGTGGGTTTGCTCGGGCCCAATGGGGCCGGCAAGACCACGGTCTTTTACATGATGACGGGACTCATCCACGCCGATAAAGGACGCATCGAACTTGATGGTTACGATGTCACGGCGCTGCCCATGTATCAGCGCGCCCGGCTCGGTATCGGCTACCTGCCGCAGGAAGCTTCGATCTTCCGCGGCCTCACCGTCGAAGAGAACATCCGCGCCGTGCTCGAAGTGGTGGAGCGCGACTCAAAGCGCCGCCAGCGTGATCTCGATGCTCTGCTCGAGGAGTTTCACATTGCGCATCTGCGTAAAACTCCGGCGATCGCACTCTCCGGCGGCGAGCGCCGCCGCTGCGAGATCGCCCGCTCGCTGGCGACCCGGCCCAATTACATGCTGCTCGACGAGCCGTTTGCCGGCATCGATCCGATTGCCGTCGGCGACATTCAGGCGCTGGTGCGGCACCTGACCAACCGCGGCATCGGCGTGCTGATCACCGACCATAACGTCCGTGAGACGCTCGGGCTCACCGACCGCGCCTACATCATTTATTCCGGCGAGGTCCTGATGGAGGGCCGTACGGACGACATCGTCAACAACCCTGACGTGCGTCGCCTGTATCTGGGCGAAGAGTTCGAGCTTTAAGAATATTCGAAATTGGTTGACGACGCCGCGGCGGGCTTGCTGTAGACACCGCTACAAGCAAGAATTGGACCAATTCACGCCCCGGTACCCATGGCGCTTACGCAAAAACTCCTGATCCGCCAGAGCCAGGCGCTGGTGATGACGCCGCAGCTCATGCAGGCGATCAAGCTCTTGCAGCTCTCCAATCTCGATCTCGTCGCCTACGTCGAAGGTGAACTCGAGCGCAATCCGCTCCTCGACCACAGCGCCGACGACGGGGAGCCGGCCATGGAGGCTGAGACGGCGCCGCCGATGGGCGACGGTCGCGCGGAAGCCGACGAGTGGCGTGATGGCCAAAACGGGGCCATCCGCAATGCTGCGGAGGACGCCGGGTCCGGCCTCGATGGCGTCGTTCCCGACGACGGCGATGCCGGTGGCTTTCGGACCACCGAGGGACCGGCCGGATATTCGCAATGGGCTTCGGTCGGCGGCGGGCGCGCCGACGGCGAGTACAATCTGGAGGCGTACGTTCCCGCCGAAGCCACGCTGGCCGACTGGCTGCGCCAACAGCTTGTCATGGCGCTCGCCGAGCCGTCGCGGCGCATGATCGGTCAACATCTCATCGATTTGCTCGACGAAGCCGGATACCTCAGCGCCGACCTCGCTGCGGTCGCGGCAAAACTCGGCACCAGCGTTGCCGAAGTCGAAGCCGTGCTCGCCGTCCTGCAGAGCTTCGAACCGACGGGCATATGCGCGCGCGACTTGGCCGAGTGCCTGGCATTGCAGCTCAAGGAGCGCAACCGCTTCGATCCGGCGATGCAAGCTTTGATCCTGCGGCTTGATCTGGTGGCGAAGCGCGATTTCGCGGCGTTGAAAAAGCTGTGCGGGGTAGGCGACGAGGATCTCGCGGAAATGGTCGCCGAGCTCCGCCGCCTCAATCCCAAACCCGGCCTTGGCTTTGGCTCAACGCTGGTGCAGCCGATTGTGCCCGACGTGTTCGTCCGGCTGGCGCCCGATGGCGGCTGGATCGTAGAGCTCAATTCCGACACCTTGCCGAAGGTCCTGGTCAATCAAAGCTACTACGCCGAGGTCTCGGCGGCGGCGCGGCGCGATACCGACAAAACCTATCTCGCCGAATGCCTGCAAAACGCGACCTGGCTCGTTCGCGCGCTCGATCAGCGCGCCCGCACCATCCTCAAAGTCGCCAACGAGATCGTGCGCCAGCAGGACGGTTTCTTCGCGCACGGCGTCGAGCATTTGCGGCCGCTCAACCTGAAGACCGTCGCCGATGCCATCGGCATGCACGAGTTGACGGTATCGCGGGTCACCGCCAACAAATACCTGGCGACAAGCCGCGGCATATTCGAACTCAAATATTTCTTTACGTCCGCGATCGCCGCGGCGCACGGCGGCGAAGCGCACTCGGCTGAGGCGGTGCGCCACCGCATCAAACAATTGATCGACGCGGAAAGCGCCGCGGACGTGCTATCCGACGACACCATTGTCGACAAGCTCCGCGAGGCCGGGATCGACATTGCCCGGCGAACGGTGGCGAAATACCGCGAAGCCATGCGCATTCCATCCTCGGTGCAGCGGCGGCGAGAGAAACAGGCGGCGGTCAGCTGAACGTTTCTTCCTCTTGCGATCTCTGCGGCGTTGACACTGCCGCGGAGCATGCCTAGCTCAAATCAAGGGCGACGCCCTTGCCGCGGAGGCAGTCCTTGTCGTTTCGCATTTCCGGCAAAAATCTCGAGGTGGGCGAGGCGTTGCGCGCGCGCATCGAGGCGCGCGTCGCCGAGGCGCTGAGCAAATATTTCGACGGCGGGTATTCCGGCCATGCAACAGTGGAACGCGAAGGCACCGGCTTTCGCACCGAATGCGCGCTGCATCTGGACTTCAAAAGTGACGTTACGCGCGGAAGGCAACGCGCCGGATGCTTACGTCAGTGCCGACCAGGCGGTCCTGCATGTGGAAAAAAGGCTGCGCCGCTATCACCGCCGGTTGAAGGAGCACCGTTCGCACGCCTCCCGGCCGCGCCCCGCTTGATCGGACCGATGCGCCGAAGCGCGGCCGAGCGAAAAAGCGGGGCGCAAGTCGTGCCGCCGGTCAAGTGGAAAACCTCGCAATTCCGCGATGTTATGCCCGCCGACGGATGCCCATTGACGCAATTCCCGGCGCTCCCTATGGTCCGCCGCCTTTTACGCATGGTTCCGAAAAACCCTAGCCCCGACGTGAAATTGGGAAGAAGGCCGGTTTTTCGGAAAAGATCATGCACGACGCGAAAGTCCGCCAGGCTTGACGCCTGCTGTTCAGGTTCCCGCTGATGCCGCTTACCGATCTGGTCGCGCCGAACGCGATCCTTCCTGCGCTTAAAGTCAATAACAAGAAGCAGGTCCTGCAGGAACTTGCCGCGCGCGCGGCGGCTCTGACCGGACAGAACGAGAAGACGATTTTCGACACCTTGATGCAGCGCGAAAAGCTTGGCTCTACCGCGGTCGGCAGCGGCATCGCCATTCCCCACGGCAAGCTGCCGACGCTGAGCCGGTTATTTGGTTTGTTCGCCCGCCTCGATCGCCCGGTCGATTTCGAGGCGCTCGACGGCCAGCCGGTGGACCTCATTTTTCTTTTGCTGGCGCCGGAAGGCGCCGGTGCCGACCATCTCAAGGCGCTGGCGCGGGTGGCGCGGCTCCTGCGCGATTCCACGGTGGCGGATAAGCTGCGCGCCTCGGAGGATGCCGAGGCGCTCTACGCGGTTTTGGCGATGCCGCCGGCGAGCGCCGCGTAGCGGCGCTCGCCAGGAATCAGGCATCAGGAGTCAGGCATCAGGAATCAGGAATCAGGCAACAAAAAGAAGCTAAAGCCGCTGCGCTACCCTGATCCCTGATTCCTGTTTCCTGGTCCCTGGTCAGTGCACGCTCACGGTCTCCAGTTGCTGGCTGACCGCGTTGGCGATTGCCGCTTCGCGGCTGTCGGTGAGCATGATCGGCGTGCCGTCGGCGGCGTGCAAGGCAAACAGCTTCAGTCCGGGCTCGATCTCCGGAACTTGCGGGAACAGCGCATGGACGTCTTCCGAACGAATGGTCTTGACGTAGGCGATCTCGCCGTCGCCGAGGACGGCCAGCGCTTCGGGAGATATGTCAATCTGTTTCATATCGGGACGCTCCGGCGACATTGCCGTTTTACTCCTGTATTTCCCTGATAACGCGGTTCAACCCTATCGGGTTTCTCACTCCGATTCTTTGATCGAGATCGACTTTATGACGCGTTCCGGTTGCGGGCGCACGAGGTCGATGGCGAGCAAGCCGTTCTTCAAGTCGGCGCTGAGTACTTCCATTCCCTCCGCGAGCACGAAACTGCGCTGGAACTGGCGTGCTGCAATGCCGCGATGCAGATATTGGCGCGTCTTGTCGTCCTGCTGGCGGCCGCGAATCACGAGCTGGCTCTCTTCCAGCGTCACGTCGAGCTGATCGCGGGTAAAGCCGGCGACCGCCAGCGTGATACGCAACCGTTCCGGGCCACCCGGGCCGCGCGCAATGCGCTCGATATTGTAGGGCGGATAGCCGTCGGCGCCCTTGGTGACGCGATCGAGCACGCGCTCGATTTCGTCGAAACCAAGCAGGAATGGGCTCGAAAACGAGGAAACCCGCGACATGCCGTCAAAGTCCTTCGTGAAAGCGACTTTGCGGGGCCCTTCCGGCGCCCCTCGGCTGCTATATGGCGCTCGCGGATAACGGCCGCAAGGCAATTTGGCCGGCGGGTAAGCCCCACTGCGGAGCGCCACGGCCGGCATTAACGAAGCTTGAGCGGTCCCGGCAAAGCGCGCTCGGCTTCCGCCGTCAGCTCGGCTTCGTGGCGGCTGACGAAATGGGCGCCCAGCGCGATAACCACAACAGCCCCGATGCCGATGACAATGACCAGCGGGCCTGCGACCTTCTCGATCTCGCGTCCGAGCATATAGGCGGCAAATCCGAACGCGCAGGACCACAGCACCGCGCCGGTAATGTTGGCGAGCATGAAGCGCCGAAAGGGCATGCGGTTGGCGCCGGCGAGGATGCCGGCGAGTGCCCGTAACAGCGGCACGAAGCGGGCGATGATGATGATCTTGCCGCCGTGCCGCAGGAACAAATATTCGCCGAGCTTAATGCGGCTTTCGGTGATCCGCAGATAGGCCCCGTAGCGCAGCAAGAGCCGGTAGCCGAATTCGCGGCCGACGAGATAGCCGGCCACCTGCCCGGCGACCGCGGCGACGGCTGCCGTCAGCACCACCGCAAAAATGTTGAGGTCATGTTTGGTGCCGGCCAGAATCGAGGCCAGAATCAAGACCGACTCGCCGGGAAAGGGTAGCCCGAGGCTCTCAAAGCTGATGACCCCGGCAACCACAACAAGGCCGTAGACGTGAACGAGATGACCGAAGGAAAGCATAAAGCTTGCGCAGGCAGACCGGAATTAAGGCACCATGGCCGCGAGTGGGCGACCCTTATAGGGGATTTTCCGCCTCTGGCCATCCCGGTTGCGGCCGGAATGGCGGGCAAGGCGATTTGGGGTTAAACCCGCGGGCGGGCGGACGGTTAAGGAGTGCGACAATCTATGCCGGAGGGGATTCGCCGGACGGTCAACGGGGCCCTGGTCGGGCTCGCTTTGCTCCTGGGCGGCTGCGCCAGCGGCCTGAACATTGCCGGCGCGACCCCCGCCAACGATCCCGACATCAACGTCTACCCGGCCAATTACAAGCCCGAAATTCTTGGCGCCATGCACGCCTATCTGAGCGACCCCACCGGCATTCGCGACGCCGCCATTGCCCCGCCGGCGCTGAAAACCGTGGGCGGCAGTCTGCGCTACGTCGTGTGTCTGCGCTTTAACGCCAAGAAGCCGCCGCACGACGCTTATGCCGGATCGAAGGAGCTCTCCGCCGTCTTCGTCGCCGGGCGCTTCGATCGCTTCGCCGAAATTCCGAAAGGCGACAAGGCCGACCGCGACGAGCGCGACCGCTGTGTCGGCGCGGCCTATGCGCCGTTTCCCGAACTGGGAAAGCTCACAAGGTGAGGGTGCGGTGACGGGGCGTGCGTGCGCTAATCAGTCGCGACGAACGCCTCCGCTGCGGCGCGGGTTGGGAAGCGTCCGAGTTCGCAATAGTCGGGTTCATGTTCGGCCGTCTCGGGCGACCACAGTACAACGAACGCGCCGTCCTCACGCTCAATGATAGTGGTTAAGTCATCACTCTCGAAGGGCGACATGTGCCGGGCGCCGCAATGGGGGCAGTCGTCGTCGCACATGCACGACCACTCGTCCGGCCAATCGCGGCCGCAGCGCGCGCATCGGTAGTAGTTGCGGTACCAAGCCATGCGCAAAAATCCTCGCCAGACTCAAGTTCCGGATTTCACACGATACGACCCGCGAGACACGAAATCGAGATAGCCCCGATCGCGTAGAAATTGAAGCTGTTGACGAATTTTTGGCCTCACATTCCGATTATCTGGATAAAGCTGACTGAGACGGTCCTCGAATGCGTAGACGTCTTCCAGCTGAAAATCACGCTTTCCAATTGACTCGACGCACTTCATTACTTCGATGAGCCAACCACGCGTGTCCGACGCTTCGTCGCGTAAAAACAGCGTTTGCTTCCATTTTGAAAGGACCGCTTCCTTTGGCTCTAGAACCCCCGCGCGAACGATAAAAATCTTTCCTGCTTCAGGAATTTGATTAAGCAGAATTTTGGAGCCAACCCAACCAGCGCGACGTGCAATGGGTGAAAGCGGTTTACGCTCTTCAATGATCTCCCGCACGAAAAAGTGCTTGGGGACTACAAAAAAATTCATCACGCTTAGAAGCTTTAGGTCATAGTTCAGAAGAAAGAGACTAGGATTATTGTTGGCCGCGAGACGCTCACATTTGGTCCGGAATGCGCCGTCGAGTATCTTATCGCGGAATGCGACCTTTTGGCTTTTAAGTTCGTATTCTTCCTTGCAATTGGCGCAATAAAAATCGGCGACTGGGCTATTGTTTGGAAAAGCGTGGATTTTTGCGCCGCCGCAGTTCGGGCAATAGACCTGATTGTGGACCCATTGCTCCGTCCACGAGCGAGCGCTTTGCGAGCCGCTCGTGTACGGCGTTTGAGCTTCTTCAAACCCCAGCTTCACGGGTTTTATAGTACCATCAAATGCCATCGCCGCGACAAGCGGCCGCGCGGCATGGCGTCGATGAGCGGACCTGCACCGCAAAGTGTGCGGCGCGAGCTCTTAGATAAGAGAGTAGGGGGCGATCATCCTCAACGATGGAGATCGCCAAATGAAGCTTCCGAACACACAGACTACAATTGCGCTCGCCGCGGCGTTGTCGCTCGCCGGTATCTCGGCGGCCTCTGCCGCCACCATGCCGAACGCGAGCGCGGCAACAAAAATGGCGCAGCCGGCAAGCGACTCGCTCAGCTTGGCGAAGCCACAGCAGCACACGGCGTGGAAGGACCTTTACGTCAAGTCGCTCAATCAGAAGACGCGGTCGGGCTTCGACGCCACTGTCGGCGCGGTGGTGCCCAAAGACGTGACCATCGCCCCGGTCACCCGCAAGGCGGCGACCGACGTGCCGGCGCTCAAATCGTATGACTTCGCCATGCTGCAGCACAAATTGCTGATCGTGAATCCGTCGGACAAGAAGATCGCGGTGGTCATCACGCGGTGAGCCTTTCCGCTCATTCCCGCGGACGCGGGAATCCAGTTCTTCATTTTGCGCTGGGTCCCCGCTTTCGCGGGGACGAGCGGGTTAGAAGGCTAATTGCGCCGGTGCGGCTTCCCGCCGCCGCACGAAATGACTGAAGCGGTCGCGCAGTGAGCCCTTACGCTCATTCCCGCGGACGCGGGAATCCAGTTCTTCATTTTGCGCTGGGTCCCCGCTTTCGCGGGGACGAGCGGGTTAGAAGGCTACTTGCGCCGGCGCGGCTTCCAGCCGCCGCACGAAATGACCGAAGCGATTACGCAGTGAGCCCGTCCGCTCATTCCCGCGGAAGCGGGAATCTAGTTCTTCATTGTGTACTGGGTCCCCGCTGGACTTTATCCTCGACCTCGACCTCGACCTCGACCTCGACCTCGACCCGACCCCGACCTCGATCGGGGACGGGGACGAGCGGGTTAGGAGGCTATCGCCGGCGCGGCTTCCAGCCGCCGCGCATGCCGGGGCGGCCAAGCGTCGAGCGCGGGCCGGACTTCTCGCCACGTGCTTCATCCGGGGAACCTGAACGTTGTCCGGGTATCGATTCCACGCCCGGCCCCATCTCGTCGAGCGAAGGCTTGCGCGGTGCATTTCTTGTTGTCCCTGTCGCGCCTCCGGCGCTCCCCGCCTCTTGGCGCCGGCCTTTCGACCGGTGTGGCGCGACCTCGTGATAAAGCGCGATGCCCATTTCATCGAGCGCGGGCTTGTGGATTTTGGTTCTTTCACCGCGCCCCGCTTTCCGAGACGACCGATCTTCAACCTCCCCCTGGAGGGGGGAGGTCGCCGGCCGCAGGCCGGCGGGTGGGGGTGAATTTTGCGTCTGACGTGTCACCCCACCCCGACGCGCTTCGCGCGTCGACCCTCCCCCTTCAGGGGAGGGTGAAATAAATTTCGAGGTCGGGTCGTCCATCACCGCAAGTTCGGTCGAGCGCAGGCGCTTGATCTCGTCGCGCAATCGCGCCGCTTCCTCGAAGTCGAGATCGGCGGCGGCGGCGCGCATGCGCGTTTCCAGATCGGCGATCACCGCCTCGAAATTGTGGCCGATGGTGGCGGCGTCTTCGAATTCGCCGCCGGCGCCGTCGCCGGTCGAGACCAGGACGTGGTCGCGCTCGTAAACGCTCTGCAGAATGTCGGCGATGCCCTTGCGCACGCTTTCCGGCGTGATGCCGTTGGCGGCGTTGTAGGCCTCCTGTTTCTCGCGCCGCCGATTGGTTTCGGCAATGGCGCGCTCCATCGAGCCGGTCACCGCGTCGGCGTAGAGAATGACGCGGCCGTCGATGTTGCGCGCGGCGCGGCCGATGGTTTGCACGAGACTCGTCTCGCTGCGCAAAAAGCCTTCCTTGTCGGCGTCGAGAATGGCGACCAGCGCGCATTCGGGAATGTCGAGGCCCTCGCGCAAAAGATTGATGCCGACCAGCGCGTCGAAGGCGCCGAGCCGCAGATCGCGGATGATCTCGATGCGCTCGATGGTGTCGATGTCCGAGTGCATGTAGCGCACGCGGATGCCCTGCTCGTGCAAATACTCGGTCAAATCCTCGGCCATGCGCTTGGTGAGCACGGTGATCAGCGCGCGGTAGCCGTTGCGCGCCACTTGGCGCACCTCGCCGACCAGATCGTCGACCTGGGTGCGCGCCGGGCGGATATCGACCGGCGGATCAATGAGCCCGGTCGGCCGAATGACCTGCTCGGTGAACACGCCGCCGGATTCGTTGAGCTCCCAGGAGCCGGGCGTGGCCGAGACACAGGCCGTCTGCGGCCGCATGGCGTCCCACTCCTCAAAACGCAGCGGCCGGTTGTCCATGCACGAGGGCAGGCGGAAGCCGTATTCGGCGAGCGTCGCCTTGCGGCGAAAGTCGCCGCGATACATGCCGCCGAGCTGCGGGATGGTGACGTGGCTTTCGTCGACGAAGACCAGCGCATTGTCCGGCACGTATTCGAACAAGGTCGGCGGCGGCTCGCCCGGTTTTCGTCCGGTGAGGTAGCGCGAATAATTCTCGATGCCGGCGCAGGCGCCGGTCGCCTCCATCATTTCCAGATCGTAGAGCGTGCGCTGTTCGAGCCGTTGCGCTTCCAGGAGCCGGCCGGCGGCGTTGAGCTGGTCGAGGCGCTGCTTCAGTTCGAGCTTGATGCCGGCAATCGCCTGCAACAGCGTCGGCCGCGGCGTCACGTAATGCGAGTTGGCGTAGATTTTGACGAATTCGAACTCGTCGGTTTTTTGGCCGGTAAGCGGATCGAATTCGTGGATCGATTCCACTTCGTCGCCGAACTGCGACACGCGCCAGGCGCGGTCCTCGTAGTGCGCCGGAAAAATCTCCACCGCGTCGCCGCGCACGCGAAATGAGCCGCGATAGAAATCGCCGGCGGTGCGCTTGTATTGCAACGCCACCAGATCGGCGAGCAATTGCCGCTGATCGAGCCGTTCGCCGCGCTTGAGCGAAAACGTCATCGCCGAATAGGTTTCCACCGAGCCGATACCGTAGATGCACGACACCGAGGCGACGATGATCACGTCGTCGCGCTCGAGCAGCGCCCGCGTCGCCGCGTGGCGCATGCGGTCGATCTGCTCGTTGATCGAGGAATCCTTTTCGATATAGGTGTCGGTGCGCGGGATGTACGCTTCGGGCTGGTAATAGTCGTAATAGGAGACGAAATACTCCACCGCGTTGCCGGGGAAGAAATTCTTGAACTCGCCGTAGAGCTGCGCCGCCAGCGTCTTGTTGGGCGCCAGAATCAGCGCCGGGCGCTGCGTCTCCTCGATCACCTTCGCCATGGTGAAGGTCTTGCCCGAGCCGGTGACGCCGAGCAGCACCTGGCTGCGGTCGTTGCGGCGTACGCCTTCCACCAGCTCTTTGATCGCCTGCGGCTGATCGCCCTTGGGATCGAAATCGGATTTGATGATGAGGCGCTGCCCGCCTTCGGATTTTTCCGGCCGCGGCGGCCGGTGCGGCGTCCACAATTGCCCGTGAAATTCCGGCCGGCCTTCGCGCAAAAGCCTGTCGAGCGATTGCTGACTGGCAAGGCCGGCGGTGGTGCCGACTTCGCCGCGGCCGGATCGGCGCAGGCGCAAGTGGGCAGGGCCCATGTCAGGCGTGATCACATTGCGCGAATCTTCTTCCTCTTCGCGCGCATCGATGCCGAGCGCGCGCGCGAGATCGGGATCGAGCTCGCCCGGCGGCACCGGAGTTTTGCCGACATAACCCTGCTGCGGCGCCTCGCCGAACCCGCGCGCGACCGACGCGCGCGCGCGATGCGCATTGGCAAAATCGGCGCGGCGGTCGAACGAATTATCCGGCGCCGGCTGAATTCTGCTCTCCGCTGGGACGATCAGTTTGCCTCTCCCCGGTGGGGAGAGGCCGGCCCGAAGGGCCGGGTGAGGGGGAATTGCCCTGCGGTTCGATCCCCCTCACCCGGCCGCTTTCGCTGTCGCTTTGGCGGCCGACCTCTCCCCGCTGGAGAGAGGTGGAAGGGGACCGCTCGTCGCGCGTAATCCCGGTCTGCGAGCCGACGCCGGCGCGGCCTTGGCCGATGGCTGGATTGAGCAAATCGGCCAGCGCCGGATCGAGCGGCGCCGCGTCCGGCCGCGACGCCTTGGCGCGGGTCGGTTTGGCCGGGTCTTTTTTCGAATGCTTGGCCGGATCGCGCAGCCGGCCGGGGCCTTTCGCCATGGCCCCAATATGGGCCGAGTCCATGGCCGGGGAAAGGACGGCCCTCGCAATGACGAGTGACTTCAAAACCCCTTTATCACTTGCGAGGCGTGCTCGACCTCGGGCCGCGCGGCAAAACAATGGCCGACGAGCTTGCGCCACTCCTGAAAATCGGGCGAGTTGCGAAAATCGACGGTGTGATTCTCCAGCGTTTCCCACGAAACGAACAACCAATAGCGGCTGGGCTTTTCGACCGAGCGCTGCAGCTCCATGCCACGGCAGCCCTTGACCCGCTGAAAAAGCGGCGCGGCGTTTTTCACACCGTTTTCGAATTCGGATTCCATGCCGGGCTTGATCTCGATCTGGGCAATTTCGGTGATCATCTCTTCGCTTCCGTGAAACACGCGTAACTAGTGGTCCGATTTTACCATTCGCGTTCCGTTTCGGCACGGTCTTTTGCGGATAATAAAAATCAAAGGGCCATCCAGCGGCGACGAGCGAACGCTCGCCGCGGCACCGCGCAGACTGCCGACCGCCGGAGCGGTCCAGCGGGCCAAGGCACTCTGTGTCGCAGCGGGAAACATGTCTGGAATGCCCGCCGAGGACTTAAATTTTCGCCAGAACATGCGTAGATACGCCGTTATTCACCAACAGCGGCAGGCTGACCATGATTGACGTGCATTACTGGACCACGCCGAACGGCCACAAAATTACGATTTTCCTCGAAGAGGCCGGGCTCAAGTACAAAATCTTTCCGATCAACATCGGCAAAGGCGAGCAGTTCAAAGCCGACTTTCTGGCCATCGCGCCGAACAACCGCATTCCCGCCATTGTCGATCATGCGCCGGCCGACGGCGGCAAGCCGATCTCCATATTCGAATCCGGCGCGATCCTGCTCTATCTCGCCGACAAGACCGGTAAGTTCATCGGCCGCGATTTGCGCGGGCGCACGGAAACCCTGCAATGGCTGTTCTGGCAGATGGGCGGGCTCGGACCGATGGCCGGTCAGTACAATCATTTCGGCAATTACGCGCCGGAAAAACTTCCCTACGCCATCGACCGCTACCGCAACGAGGTCAACCGGCTGTACGGCGTGATGAACAAACGACTGGCCGACCGCGATTATCTCGCCGGCGACTATTCGATCGCCGACATGGCCTCATATCCGTGGGTCGTTCCCTGGGAGCGGCAAGGCCAGAACATCGCCGACTTCCCGCATCTGAAACGCTGGCTGGACGCGATCGCCGCGTCGCGATGCCGTCAAGCGCGCCTACGCCAAGGCGAAAGAAGTCAACCCCAATCCGGGCGGCATCCGCACCGCCGAGGAGCGCGCCATTCTGTTCGGTCAGACGGCGCAGTCCATCGAACGCATGGCGCGCTAATCTATCCAGCAGGTGCTTGCGGCGGCGATGGCCTACTGGCTGGGGCCGCCGAAGTACCCGGTGATCTTCCAGCTCCCGCCTTCTTTGGCATAGCACATCTGGTCGCCGCCGAGGCCCCCGATCGCCTCGAGCGGAGCGTAGCCGGTCTTACCCGAAGGCAGCGCAAGGTGCAGGAAGCCCGGCTGATTTGGATCTTGCGGCGGCGCGCTGTCCGGCAAAATGCGCACCATGGTCATGCCGAGCTTTTCGATCACCGGCGCGTTCGGCTTCGGCGCACTGCGAACTTCGATGCCGTCGCGCAGGGGATATCCCCAATCCAGCGGCTGGGTTTTGGTCGATTGCACGAGGGTCTGGAAGGCTTGCTGATCGAGATCAGGATCCGCCGGACCGCAGATCACCCCTTGGTGGTCGGGCAGGGGGATTGCGGTCGGATCCTCGGCTATATTCGCCAGTGCCATCCAGCCGGAGCCGTCCTTGGCGTCGAGATTAAGCGCGCCCGCGAGATTGGCGATGCCCGGTTTGCGCTTGTCGGCCAAATCCTTCTCTTGCATCCAGAAGAAACCCTGGTTCACCACCAGCTTGGCGAGAGCGTTGCGGTCCTTGCGCTGCGCGATCTCGGCCAGCTGCTTGCGGAACGCCACGAAGCTCGGATCGTTGTGCGGCGCTGGCGGCGTCACCGCGAGCGGCTTATACGGCTTGATCGGTGCCGACGGCGGCGGCTTGAAGCCGCCGGGCGGCATCGGCACCTGCGAGGGATTTTGTGCGCGGCCCAAATCGGGGGCGAGCGTGAGGGCGGCAATGACGGTGAAGGCAAATATCGTGGCGATGGGAAAGTGGCGCATCGCTTGATCTCCGGTTGGGGGGCTTTGGGCGCAATCACCTGCAAAAAGACGCGGACCGTTACGGGCGAATTGCGACCGCCGTGCGGCAATTTCCACTGATATTAATACCAGTCAAACCGCACCGCGGCCCAGTCCATTGAGCGCTAATAAGAAATAAGAGATGACAGTTCTTAGCAAAATTGGATGACCATGCCGACCCTCCCGATCTCACCCTACGTCCTCACTATTCTGTTGTTGATCGGTTCTAACACTTTCATGACAACGGCCTGGTACTGGCACCTGCGTTATCGTGAGGTACCGCTCTGGCAGGTCATTCTCATCAGCTGGGGCCTGGCCTTTTTTGAATATTGCCTTGCCGTACCAGCCAACCGGTATGGCAGCTACGTCTACAGCGCCGCCCAGCTCAAAACGATCCAAGAAGTCATCACGCTGTCGGTCTTTGCCGTGTTCTCGCTGGTTTATCTGCATCAGCCGATCACCTGGAACCAGGTCATCGGTTTTGCATTGATCGCTGGCGGCGCTTTCTTCGTTTTTCGCGGCCCCCTCTGATTTCGCCGGCGGAGCCGAAGCTCGCCAGCTGACGCCTTTTCACTTCAAGCCGAAATAGGCGCGCCGCAGCGCGTCGTTCCCCTGCATGGCGGCGACCGTCCCGGAAAATCCGATGCGGCCGGCCTCGAGCGTGTAGACCCGGTCGGCGAGGGCCAGAAATTTCACATTTTGCTCGGCGATCAACAGCGCCAGCGATTGCGAGCGGAATTGGCCCAGCACCCCGATCACCTCCTTGACATAGCGCGGCGATAGTCCGGCCGACGGCTCGTCCATCACCAAAAGCCGCGGATTACCGGCGAGCGCCTTGGCGACGCCGAGCATCTTGCGCTGTCCGCCGGACAAGCTGCCGGCCGGCGCGCGACGGCGCTCGCCCAGAGCCGGGAATATGCCGAAAAGCTCGGCGATCCGCCCGCGCACCTGCTCCCGGGGGATGAATTGCGCGCCAATCAAAATATTTTCTTCAATGCTCAGGCCGGGAAATCCCGATGTCTCCGACATGAAGACAATGCCGCGCTGCACCCGCTGATCGGTGCGCAGCCGGGTGATGTCGTCGCCGGCGAAATCCACGCGGCCGTCCCAGGGCTCGACCAGACGCATGATGGTTTTCAGCAAGGTGGTTTTGCCGGCGCCATTGGCGCCGAGCAGCACAACCGTTTCATTCTCATTGACGCGCAGATCGACGCCCCACAAAACCTGCATACGCCGATAGCCGGCGGTCATGCCGGCGATGGCGAGCAACGGCGGCCGCTCAGGCGCCATCTTCGTCTCCGAGGAAGACTTCGACCACCTGGGCGTTGTGCGCGGCTTCGGCGAGCCGGCCCTCGAAAATCTCTTTGCCCGCATTCATGACGATGATGCGGTCGGTGATCTGGTCGATGAATCCCATCAGATGCTCGACCACCAGCAAGGCGATGCCGCTGCGCGCCAGTTCCCGCATTTTTTGCGCCACGCGATCGAGCTCAGCCGGATTGAGCCCGGCGGCGAGCTCGTCGACGAGCAGGAGCCGCGGGCCGGTCGCCAAGGCCCGCGCCAGATCGAGCATTTTCTGCTGCGCGCTGTTGAGCTCGCCGGCCGGTTTTTCGGCAACAGCGGCAAGCTCGAGCGAGGTCGAGAATCGCGTTGCCGTCGGCCGTGCCGTTGCCGCTTCCCCCATAAGCGAGCGCGATGTCGACGTTCTGGCGCACGGTCAGGGTATGGAACGGGCGCGGCACCTGAAAGGTGCGGTTGATGCCGGCATGCACCAGCCGATGCGACGGCAATCCGCCGATGGCGCGGCCTTCGAAATGAATGGTGCCGGAATCGGGCGGATAGAGGCCGGAGATGACGTTGATGCAGGTGGTCTTGCCCGAGCCGTTGGGCCGACGAGGCCGAGAATTTCGCCGCGGCGCAATGCGGAAGCTCAGATTGTCGAGCGCGCGGAAGCCGCCGAAGCGCTTCACCAGGCCGTCGGCTTGCAAAAGCGGCGCGGCGTCAGGGGACATCGATGCCCCGGCGTTGCAGCAGCGAGATGAGCCCGTTTGGCAGAAACAGCACCAATCCCATGATCAGCGCCCCATAGATGAGCTGAAAGTATTGCGGCGTGGAAATACCGACGGCGTTGTAGATGCCGTAGAGCACGATCACGCCGAGGATCGGCCCGACCACGGTGGCGTTGCCGCCGAACAGCACGAACACGATGGAGAAAATGGTGAATTCGACGCTGAAGACGGTCTCCGGATAAAACACCGACACGTACCAGGCGAAGACTCCGCCGGCGAGGCCGGCGACGAGCGCGCTCAACAGCCAGGCGATGATGCGTTCGCGCACCACGTTGATGCCGGCCATGGCAGCGCTGATCGGGATCCTCGCGAATGGCCATGAGCGCCATGCCGAAATGCGAGCGGCGGAGATAGATGACGAGCGCCAGCGTTGCGGCGAGGATCGCCAACGCGATGGCGTAGGCGAAAGTCGGATTGAACACGCCGTTGAGGCTGATGCCGTACGGACCCTTGGTGATGTCTTCCAAGTTCGGATTGGACACCACCTGCAGCACCGCCAGCGCGGCGGCGAGGTTGGCGATGGAAAAATAAGCGCCGGACAGGCGAAACAGCGGCGTCAGCAGCAGCGCGAACAGCGACCGCGGCGGCGGCGCCGACCGCGAGCGCGACGAGCGGCGGCGCCTGCAGATGCATCACCACCAGCGAGAAGCCGTAGGCGCCGGCGCCGAAAAATCCGACATAGCCGAACGGCAGATAGCCGGTGAAGCCGTAGATGATATTCAGTCCCTGCGCGAGCGTCATCGCGATGATGAAATTGAACAGCAACAGATGATTGCTGTAGACCGCCGGCAAGACGGCAAACGCCGCGACAACCGGCAGCAGGATCAGCAAGAGGTCGCGCGCGATCTTAGGCACGGCGCATCTGCCGCCCGAGGAGCCCGCTCGGCCGCACCAGTAGAATTGCCGATCAGCAGCACGTAGGGGAGGAGATTGGCCCAGGTGCTGTAATAGCTCTGCATCAGCATATAGGAGACGCCGTAGATCACCCCGCCGAGCACGGCGCCGAGCGGATTGCCGAGCGAGCCGATGACAATGACGGCGAAGGCGGTGATGGTGATCTCGGCGCCCATCGCCGGCGTTATGCTGCCGAGCATGAACGGCGCGAACACGCCGGCCACGGCGGCAAGCCCGATGCCGACGCCGAAAGCGATGGCGGACACGCGGTGCACGTCAATGCCGGCGGCGATCGCCTCCTCGCGATTGTCCATCACCGCGCGGGTGAGATAGCCGAGCCGCGTTTGGTATAGATAAACATAGACCAGCAGCACCGCGAAGCCGCTGGCGATGCCGCTGACCACCCATGCCGCCGGAAATGTCTGGCCGAAGATCTCGACCGGGCCGCTCTCGACCGCGTGCCCGGCGAACAAACTCTCGACTGTCGCGATCGCCTGGCCGAGCTGATTGCCCGGGAATCGAGCGCTCGCTGGTGCCGAAGGCGATGGTGGTCACGGCTTCGATCACCTGCGAGAGACCGAAGAACAGGATGAACGACAGCATTTCCGGGTCTTTGGCGCGCAGGAGCCGCGGCACCAGCAGATAGTAGATCGGCACGCCGACGATCGCGAAAACGACGAAGGCGACGGCGATGGCCGGGACCGGATTGATGGCAAACAGCGTGAACAGCCAGAAGGTGAGGAAGCGCGCCGAGCATGAGGAAATCGCCATGCGCCAGATTGACGATGCGCATGACGCCGAAGACGAGATTGAGCCCGAGCCCGACCAGCGAGAAATACAGGCCGAACAAAATTCCGGCCAGCAGGCTGTAGGTCAGCATCGCCACCTTTTATGCCATCCCGGTCAGGGATGCGGATAGACGGGTTTGCCGTTGGCCAGCTCGTGCGGCCACACCACCGTCAGCTTGAGATTTTCGCCGTCGGCGATGAGTTGGCCGATCGGGGTGGCTTCGCCGATCTGCGCGCCGGTCGGATCGAGCTCGAACGTGCCGTCGAGCGTCTTCAGCTTGCCGGACTGGGCGAAGACGGCCTTGCGCAGATCGAGCTGGTCCAGGCTGTCGGCGGTCGCCAGCACCTTCTCCAGAACAAGCGCCGTGGTGTAGCCGGCGACGGAGTTGAAGCCGAACTCCACTTTCCCGCCCGGATACTTCTTTTCCCACGCTTCCCTGAACTCCTTCAGCGGCATGCCGAAATTGGTCTCGTAGGGATATTTCGCGGCGGTGACGTAGGTGAAAACGTAATTGAGCGCCTTGTTGCCCAGGTTTTTTTCCAGCAATTCGGTTTCCACGCCGGGATAGATCGAGAACAGGAATTTGAATTTGATGCCGCTGTCCTGGATGTTGCGCAGAAAGGCGATGTCGTTCGACGGGTAGCCGAGATGGATGACGGCGTCCGGATTGGCGGCGCGGATGTTGTTGAGCAGTACGGTGTAGTTTGACGTCTCGGTCGGCACGCCGGCGTCGAACACCAGTTCGACGCCGGAATTGGAGTCCTTGAGGAACTTGCGCACCGCATTGGCCTGCGTGCCGGTAAAGTCGTTGGTGGCGTAAAGCATGGCGACGCGCTTGATGCCGAGTGCGAGACCGTCGTGGGTCAGAAAATCGACCAGCGGTTTCGGCCAGATGCTCGATACCGGATCGGCCATCAGCGCGATGTAGGGATTGTCCGGCGTGAAGAAGGTCGCCCCGGTGCCGGTCTGGTCGAACAGAAACATTTTATGGTCGCGGGCAATCGGCACCGCCACCGAGGTCAGCACCGATCCGGAATCGGAAATCAGGATGTCGACTTTGTCCTGGGTGATGAGCTGATTATACAGCGTGGCCGCCGTCGCCGTGTTGCTCTGATCGTCGTAGGCGATGAGTTTGAGCGGAATTTTCTTGTTGAAGGCTTTGACGAAGGCGCCGCCCCCGGCGTTCATCTGATCGATCCAGAGTTTTAGCCCGTAATGGACCGGCAGCGAAATGCTGGCGTAGCGGCCGGAGGAGGCATACAGCGTCCCGAGCTTGATCTCGGCCGGCGCGTCGGCCGCCTGTGCCGAAACGGCGGCCATTGAGGCCAGGAAAGCGGTCACTAGCGAAAGCCGGATCATGGGCTTCTCCCTGGACTTTTTAAGCTAAAGCGCACGCTAGAATAATGCACTTTTACCGGCAATGCGCGCCGGCCGCGTGGCCTTGCGGCGGCTCTCGATCGCGCCGTCGGCGGTGGCGCCGCTTTGCAGCAGCGCCTCGATATTGCGGGCGGACATTCCGGCCTCCCTGAGGATGGCGCGGCTATGCTCGCCGACGCATGGCGCATGGCGGGTGATTTTCAGCGCGTGTCCGTTCCACCGGCTGGGAATGCCGGTATAGCGGACCTGCCCTTCGGTGGGATGCGCCAGCGTTTGGAAGAACCCGACCGCCGCGAGGTGCGGATCGTCGATCAAGCTGTCGAGATCGTGCATCGGCGCGCAAGGGATGTCGCAGCGCTCGAACAATGCCAGAGCCTCGGCGGTCGTGCGCTCGCGCAGCGCCGCGGCAATGAGAGCGTAGACTTCGTCAAAGTGTTTCAGGCGCGTGGCGAATTTGGCGAGGTGCGGGTTGGCCTCGTAGATGTCGAGGCGGCCAAGGCCGGCGAAGAAGGACCGCCAGTGCTTGTCGTTATAGACCAGCGCGCAGACATGGCCGTCGCGCGTGACGTAAGGGCGCCGCGTCGCCAGCAGCAGCCGGAAATAACCGGGAGGCCCGTGATGCGGCACGAAAGAGCGCCCGCCGAGATGATCGCCGAGCACCAATTGCGCCATGGTCTCGAACATCGGCACTTCGACCGTTTGACCCTTGCCGCTGCGTTGGCGGCGAAACAACGCCGCCAGCGTCGCGTGCGCGGCGTTGATGCCGACGACGCGATCGGCCAGCGCCAGCGGCACAAAGCGCGGCTCAGGCGCGCCGGCGCCGGCAATGGTCGCCGGAATAGCGCAAATGCCCTGGATCAGATCGTCGTAGGCGGGCTTTCCGGCATAGGGACCGCGCTCGCCATAACCCATCAGGCCGACATAGACGATGCGCGGATTGACCTTGCGCACGTCGCGGTCGCTCAAGCGCAGCCGGCGCATCGCCGCCGGCCGGGTGTTGTGAATGAGCACGTCGGCGCGCCGGCATAATCGCAACAGCGCCTGGCGCGCCGCCGGTTGCTTGAGATCGAGAACGAGGCTGCGCTTGTTGCGGTTGAGCTGCAGGTAGAGCGGACTCATGTCAGGGCGATTGAAGGCGCCGCCGCCGCGGCGCATGAGATCGCCGTCCGGCGACTCGATCTTGATCACGTCGGCGCCGTAATCGGCCAGAATCTGCGCGGCGTAGGGCCCGGCGATCATCGAGCTCAGATCGAGGACACGCAGGCCCTGCAGCGGCGCGTGGGCTTGTTGTTTTCGTCGTCTCTTGGCCATGCGCCCCCTCAATACGACTTCGGCAGTCCCAAAACCTTCTCGGCGATGAAGCAGAGAATAAGCTGCGGCGACACCGGCGCGAGGCGCGGGATCATGCTTTCGCGCAAATAGCGCTCGACGTGATATTCCTTGGCGTAGCCGTAGCCGCCATGCGTCATCACCGCGGTCTGGCAGGCTTTGAAGCCGGCCTCGGCGCCGAGGTATTTGGCGGCGTTGGCGGCGGGGCCGCAAGGAATGCCCTGATCGTATTGCCAGGCGGCCTTGCGCACCATCAGTTCGGCCGCTTCCAGCTCCATCCAGCATTCCGCCAGCGGATGCTGGATCGCCTGATTTTGTCCGATCGGCCGCCCGAATACCACGCGCTCCTTGGCGTACGCGGCGGCGCGCCTGAGCGCGGCGCGGCCCAATCCGATCGCTTCCGCCGCGATCAGGATGCGCTCGGGATTCATGCCGTGCAGGATGTATTCAAAACCGCGGCCTTCCTCGCCGATGCGGTCCTCGGCCGGCACCTCGAGCCCGTCGATGAACACCTGATTGGAGTCGACGGCGTGGCGGCCCATTTTGTCGATCACGCGCACCTCGACATGGCGGCGGTCGAGCGCGGTATAGAACAGGCTCAATCCGCCGGTCGGCTTGCGCACCTGCTCGACCGGCGTCGTGCGCACCAGGATCAGCATCTTGTCGGCGACCTGCGCGGTCGAGATCCAGATTTTCGCGCCGTTGATGATGTAACGGTCGCCGCGGCGCTCGGCGCGGGTCTGCAGTTTTCCGGTGTCCAGTCCGGCATTCGGCTCGGTCACCGCAAAGCAGGCCTTTTCCTTGCCGGCGGCGATCGGCGGCAGCATCCGGCTTTTCTGCTCGGCGCTGCCGTACACCGCCACCGGATTGAGCCCGAAAATGTTCATGTGCACGGCGGAGGCGCCGGAAAAGCCGGCGCCCGAGGCGGCGATGGTTTCCATCATGACCGCCGCTTCGCTGATGCCCAAGCCGGAGCCGCCGTAATCCTGCGGGATGCAGACGCCGAGCCAGCCGTCGGCCGCGAGCGCCCGGTAAAACTCTTCGGGGAATTTTCCGTCGCCGTCGCGCTTGAGCCAATAATCGTCGCCAAAGCGCGCGCAGATTTTATCGACCGCGTCGCGCAGCGACTGCTGAAGCTCGGACAGGGCGAAGTCGATGGGCGTTACTCCTGACGGGAGCTTACGGGTGCGTCGCGCCGCCGTCGACCGTGAGTTCCTGGCCGGTCATGAACGCGGAGGCGTCGGAGGCGAGGAAGAGAGCAACGCCGAGCAAGTCATCCGGCACTTGGGGCCGGGCGATCGACTGCATGGCGATGATGCGCTCTTTCTGCGCCGGCGTGACGGTCTGGCGCGGAATTTCGGTGAAGGTCGCGCCCGGCAGGATGGCGTTGACGGTGATGCCGTCGCCGCCGAGCTCGCGTGCCATGGAATGGGTCATGCCGGCGAGCGCCGCTTTCGAGGCGATGTAATGCAGATAATTCGGCCGGCCGAGCGTGACCGCGCCGGAGGCCATGTTGATGATGCGGCCCCATTTATGTTCCCGCATCAGCGGAACGAGTGCGCGTGAGCACAAGAACGGCCCGGTGACGTTGACGCGCAGAACCTGCTCCCATTCGGCGAGCGGGATTTGCTCGAACGGCCGCATCTCCAGCGTTGAAAAGATCGCGGCGTTGTTGATCAGCACGTCGGCGCGGCCGAAGGTCTGTCCGACGCGTTCGGCCATGCGCTTGACCGATGCTTCGTCGGCGACGTCGGTCTCGACGGCGATGGCGTGGCCGTTGCCGGCGGCGATCTCGCGCTCCACCTCGCGCGCCTTGTCGAGGTTGCGCTCGGCAATAACGACGCGGGCGCCGCCCGAAGCGAACGATTTGGCAAAGCTCCGCCCGATGCCCTGACCGGCGCCGGTGATCACCACGACCTTGTCTGTGACGGAAAATGTATCGGACATGCCCGGACCTATTTTCTTCCGCTCATTCCCGCGCAAGCGGGAATCCAGTTTTCATGCGGGGTCCCCGCTTTCGCGGGGACGAGCGGGCGAGATGGACGTCCGCACCTTAGGCCGCCTCCGCCAGCGCGGCGAGCGCTGCGCCGGCATCCGCCGGCCGCCACCACAGTTTGACGCCGAGATCGCGGGCGATGATGGCCGCGGAAATATATCCGGCGCCGCCGGAGATCGCGCCGCCCGGATGTCCGGCCGAGCCCGCCATGTAGAGATTCGCAATCGGCGTGCGGTAGCCGAAATGGTTGTACATCACCTGCTCGGCATTGAATGCGCCCATGAAGATGTCGCCGCGGCGCATGTTGATCAGTTCGGCCGTATATTCCTTCGCCGTATAAACGTATTGCCCGATGATGTTTTGCCTGGTCATGTTCGGGCAATAACGCGCGAACGTCTCGATGATTTTCTCGGCGAATTCGCGCTTGAACTCTTCGTAGTCCTGGCCGCCGAGGTCGGGCTCGAACGGCATCACGTGCCAGCAATAGGTGGTGTGCTTGCCGGGCGGCGCTTGCGTCGGATCAATCAGGCTCAACGGCCCGGAGCCGAACTGGACGATGCGCGGCACGCGCCCGGCTTTGACGTCCTCGTGCGCAGAGAACAAGTCCTCCATGGTGTCGGCGCCGATGCTCCATTTCAGCGTGCGGTCGATGTTGGGATCGAACGACGCCGCGGCAAAGCGCGGGGTTTCGTGCAGGGCGAGGTGCAGGCCGAACAGCGTCCAGCCGGTGTACTGGAAGCGATCGAGTTTCTCGACGAACGCCGCCGGCAATTGCGCGCGGCCGATCAAAGTCTCGAAGGTCTGATGCACGTCGATGGTCGAGGCGACGAAGCTGCGCGCCCGCACGGTGCGGCCGTCGGCCAGCACAATGCCGGCGGCGCGGCCGCCTTCGATGAGAATGCGCTCGATCGTCACTTGGGGCGCAAACGTGCCGCCGGCGGCAATGAAGGTCTCCATCAGCCCGCGCGCCAGATTGAACGAGCCGCCCTGGCAGAGCTGGTAGCCGGTCTCGAGGTCGAAGGCGCGGATCACCGATCCCATCGGGCTCGTTTTCGACAGCGTGTCGGTGAGCCAGGTGCCGAACAGCGAGACCTTGAACAGGAACAGAAGTTTGACGTGATCGTTCTCGAACAGCTCGTTGACGACATCGAGCGGCTGACGGCGGCTGATGGCGAGGAAATCGCGGCCGATCGCCGTCTTGGCCAGAAGCGCTTCGCGCTCGGCCTGCGGCAACGGCTCGGCGTAGCGTTCGGGGATGAGGATGCCCGCGGTGATCCCCTCGGCACGCCGGTTCCAGTCGCGAAAGGTTTCGGCGTCGCGCCGGGAAAAGCGCGCGACATTGGCAATGGTCTCGTCGCGGTCGCGGCCGAACACGAGCGCGGTGCCGTCGCGGTGCGCCTGGCCGAACTCGTAGCGCGGCGTGATGTAGGTGACGCGCTCTTCGAGGCCCAAATCGCGAAACCATGGTGTCTCGGAAATATGGAAATGATTGATGGAGTGAAGGTTGTGGTAGAAGCCGGGCGCCGTCGCTTCTTTGGTCGTCAGTCCGCCGCCGTATTGAAGGCGGCGGTCGACCAGCAAGATGCGCAAGCCGGCCTTGGCGAGGTAGCTGCCGAGAATGAGGCCGTGATGGCCGGCGCCGATAATGATGCCGTCGTAGGTCTTTTCCAGCGCCTTGCTCACGGCGTCCTCCTGTTTTCCTCTTTTGGCGCAGTTGTAATGAGGCCGCTCATTCCCGCAAGCGGGTATCCGGCATAGCTGTTAGCTTGCGGCTTTCGCGATGAGGCCCGCCACTCGTTTCACTCGTGGGGGGAGGGGAACAAAGTTGTCTTTGGCCTGCTTCATGGCGACGAGCCGTTTGTGAAGAGCATTGCATGAGCTTGCCGCTGCGGATGCCGTTTGCGCCCATGGAGGCGCTCTCCGTCGACGAAATTCCGATCGGCCGGGAATGGCAATACGAGCCGAAATGGGACGGCTTTCGTACGCTTGCCTTCGTTGATGGAGAAAAGGTCGAGCTGCAATCGAAGTCCGGCCGGGCGATGACGCGCTACTTCCCGGAGGTGGTGGAAGCCCTGCGCAGGCTCGCGGCGAAAAAATTCGTGCTCGACGGCGAGATCGCCGTTCCATCCGGCCGCGGTTTTTCCTTCGACGCGCTGTTGCAGCGCATCCACCCGGCGGCGAGCCGGGTGCGCAAACTTGCCGTGGAGACGCCGGCCTTGTTCATTGCTTTCGATCTTTTGGTCGATGCCGATGGCCGCGACCTGACCGGCGCGGTTTTGTTGGAACGGCGGCGTGCGCTGGAAAAATTTTTCCGCCGCTATGGCCGCAGCTCAAAACTCATGCGCCTCTCGCCGGCGACGCCACGGCTTGCCGACGCCAAGGGCTGGCTCAAGCGCGTCGGCGCCACGCTCGATGGAGTCGTCGCCAAACGGCGCGATTTTACCTACCGCTCCGGCGACCGGAGCGGCATGGTCAAAGATCAAGAACTACCGCAGCGCCGATTGCGTGGTCGGCGGCTTTCGCTACAACGCCAACGCGCCGCTGGTCGGCTCATTGTTGCTCGGCCTCTACGACGGCAAAGGCTTGCTGCATCACGTCGGCTTTACCTCGAGCATCCGGCGCGAGGACAAGCCGGCGCTGACCAAAAAGCTAAAAGCGCTGATCGCGCCGCCCGGCTTTACCGGCAACGCGCCGGGCGGCCCGAGCCGCTGGTCGACCGAGCGCTCGGGCGAATGGCAGCCGCTCAAGCCCAAGCTTGTGGTCGAAGTCGGCTACGATCATTTCTCCGGCGAGCGCTTCCGCCACGGCACCCAGCTTTTGCGCTGGCGGCCCGACAAGGCGCCGCGGCAATGCACGCTCGATCAGGTGAAGCAGAAAAAGGCGAACCTCTTGGCGCTGCTCGGGTGATCGTGGGGCGCGCTCATTCCCGCGCAAGCGGGAATCCAGTTCTTTTTGTGCTGGGTCCCCGCTTTCGCGGGGACGAGCGGAAACATCATTGTCACGGCGCTTGTCCCGGCCTCCGCGCCTTTTAGCGGCGGACGAAAGAGCGCGGAGCCCGCGACAAGCGCGGGCATGACGGATCCATGACCGAACCGAAAATCCTGTTCATCGGGCCGGGCGCCATCGGCGGCAGCGTGGCGGCGTGGGTGGCGGAGAATTATCCCGCGACGTTTGTGATGGGCCATGGCGCGACGCAGGCGGCGTTGCGCGAGAGCGGGCTGACGACGTACCGGTTCGATGCGCCGGAAGCGACGCGGCGCACGGTGCGCCCCGGCATTGTCGATCGGCCCGGCGAGATTGCCGACGCCGGCATCGTGGTGTTGACGGTGAAGAATTACAGCCTCGAGGCCGTGGCGCGGCAAGTGCGCGACGATCTCGGCGACCGGCCGATCGTCGTGTCCATCGCCAACGGCATCGACAACCAGCGCATCCTGCCTAAGCTGTTCAGCAAAGTGATCTACGGCATCGCCAGCTACAATGCGCGCCGCGAGGCGCCGGGCGTGATCGGTTATCAGCACAAGCTGCCGCTGTTGATCGGCGCACTCGACGCCACGCGCGGCGCCGAAGTGCGTCTGGTGCAGTCGGTGCTCGCGCGCGGCTGCCCGACCGAGATCGTCGCGCGGATGCAGGACGCCATCCATACCAAGATCGTGGTCAATCTCACCAACGCGCTCGATGCCTTGGTCGGCCGCGGCGCGCGGCCGTTGACGAACCCGGAGATCTTTCAGCGGCTGTTGACGCAGACTCTGTGGGAAGGCGTGCGCATCATTCGCGCCGCGGGCCATCGCGAGTATCGCTTGCCCGGCATGCCGTCATTTGCGCTCCTGCATCTCACCGCCACGCTGCCGGACTGGATCACGCGCCCATTGTTCCGCCGCAGGCTGCGCGCCATGCGGATGTCGAGCATGACCCAGGACGTGATGCTGCACGGCGCGCAGGACACCGAGCTTGAATCGATCACCGGCTACATCGTCGATCTCGCCGCGCAGCACGGCGTGGCGGCGCCGTTCAATCGCGCGATCCTGAAACTCGGCCGGGAAAAATTCCGTCCCGGCTTTGCGCCGATCACTTGCGAGGAGGTGATGGCGGCCGTCGCGCGCGAGCGGGCAAGAGGATGACGTTCGTGGTTGCAAGCGCCGATTTCGCAAGAAAGCTTTTTGAAAACTCTGGTGGAGGGCGCGACAGGATCGAAATTGTAGTCCTACCCTGGCCAGGGAGCAGACAATGAGCGAGCTGGCGTTTGATTATTCCATTCGATCCGAACTGCCGTCCCGGCCGGAGAGTCCGGCCCAGCTCGGTTCAAGGTTTGTGAACACTCTTGACGCTTTGACCCACGTCGATTCGACGGTCTTTGTGAATTGGGAGGTCATGGATTATCCGGCAAGAGCGTCAAGCCCTCTCCCCAAAGCGCGGGAGCGCATCGGCGCGATTATCGAAAAAAATGTCTATCGCAATGACCTTGGCGAGGCGTGTCCGCAATTTGGATACACCGCCGGTGCATTGGTTATTAGTGACGACAAATCGCGCCGCGTCAGCCTGAGGATCAAAACGGGGGGAACAAAAAAAGGGGAGACTTCACTCCAGACTGGAGCGTGGGACGTCTTTCCCGATGCAGCGACGGTGACTTATCCCGTTTTCAAGACCGCACTGCTCGCAATTGGCGCGAACTGGCCGCCGCATTGGGCCTGCGCTTATGCTTTTCGGGTGGGTTATGATAAAGAACCATTGGTCGCCGGCGCACCGCTTTTCCCTTATTCGCTTTTCCACATTACGTGGATCGCTTACCTTCCGGCCCCGCTTGCAGCCGGGTTGGAGCTGCCGCCCGAAATCTGTACGGAGCATACATCTGACGGCGGCGTTCTCATAAGTGCTACCAAGGAGCGGCTCGACCCGGCCGATCCCGAGCATCTGCGGCGCGCGCGCATTCTTGCTGAGGTCATGATCGAGCGCACCGGTCAAACATGATAATTCAACCTCGGGGCCGCCTCGGCCGGACATCCTGCTTGATAACGGCAGTCGAGCGCGAACAGTGTTAACTGCCGTCATGGCCGGACTGGTTCCGACCATCCACGTTTGACCGGCTCTCCGAGCTTAAGACCTGGATGCCTGCGACACCATACGAAAAAAGGACGCCGTTCGGAGAATGGCTATGCGCGGGCATGACACATCTGCCGCGTGGAAATTTTTAGTCTCGTCCCGCCCGCATGATCGCATCCGCCAAAAGCTTCGGATTGGTGAAGCACAGTTCGTGACTGCCCGGCACCTGCACCAGCCGGAACAGCCCGAGCTTCTGCGACAGCCGCGGGTGCCAGGGATAGTGATGCGGCAGCGAGGTGTCCTCAGTGCAGTTGACGTAGGATTTGCCGATCTGCATGTCGCCCGGATTGGTCTTGAGCGAAATCTTGTCGCTGAACGTGTTCAGCGGATGCGGATTGAGCACGTCGTAGGCCTTCTTCGCCAATTCGGCGTCGGCGTCGTTGATGAAGGCCTCGCGCCAGATCGGGAACGGCAGCACCACCGAGCCGTCGCCGCGCTGGGCGGCGATCTGGTTGAACAGCTCGACGTAAGGCGGCGGCACCATGTCGTTGAGCGATTCGCCGCTGTTGGGCACGAAGGCATTCCAGTAGACCAGGCGGCGGATGCGGTCGGCGGCGCGGTCGGCGACGCCGGTGATGATCATGCCGCCGTAGCTGTGGCCCACGAGGATGACGTCGCGCAGATTGTTTTGCGCGAGATAATCGACGATCGATTTGATCGCTTCGTCGAGTCCGGTCTTCTTGGAATCGCCCGGCCGGTTGCCGGCGATGGTCGGCGTGTGGACCTGATGGCCGGCGGCGCGGATCGGCGCCGCCGTGGGCTCGAGCTCTTTGCCGGTATGCCAGGCGCCGTGAACGAGGACATAAGTTGCCATGGTAATCCCCTCCCGGATGATTTCGTTTTAGGATGAAATTGTGCGCTGCGGGTCGGCGGGACGCAACGGCCAAAGGCGGCGTGATTGCGGTTCAAATGAAGGAATTGAGCGAAGGCGACGCGGGCCGGCGGTGAGCCCTCTCCCCTTGCGGGAGAGGGCAGCGCAAGACTTTCAACATACGCGGTTGGGTGAGGGGTTCTGACTCTCACCCCTCACCCAATTTTGTTGCTGCATCACCGTGCAGCCCTCTCCCGCAAGGGGAGAGGGCACTATTAGCCGCTCCGCGGTGGCCAAAGGCTAAAACGCAACATGGCCGGCGCGAGGCCGGCCACGTGCAGTCTCAAGCCGAATAAGGACGACTTACTTCATCGCGTCATAGACGGCGTGCGTCCAGGCGCCTTGCGGCTCCTTGGTGATGACCGGATCGGAGCCGCCGGACGAGCAGCGTCGGCACCGTGCGCTCGTAATCCTTGGGATCGAGCTTGCCGTTGCGCCGGTCGAGCAGCTTGTTGATCTCGCCCATCATCTGCTTCTGGTGATGCTCGCGTCTGGGCGCCGGTCGTGTCGGTGTCGAGCACGATCTTGGCGGCGTCGTCGGGATGCTCCTGCGCCCAGTCCCAGCCCTTCATCGAGGCCTTGACGAACTTCGCCATCTTGGCGACGAAGGCCGGGTCCTTCAGCTTCGTCTCCATCACATAGAGGCCGTCCTCGAGCGTGGCGACGCCTTCGTCCTCGTATTTGAAGACGACGAGCTGGTCCGGCTTGTAGCCGGCGTCGATCACCTGCCAATATTCGTTGTAGGTCATGGTCGAGATGCAGTCGGCCTGCTTCTGCAGCAGCGGATCGACGTTGAAGCCCTGCTTGAGCACCTTGACGCCGCCCGGCGAGCCGTCGGTCTTGAGGCTGCAGCTTCGCCATCCAGGACAGGAACGGATATTCGTTGCCGCCGAACCAGACGCCGAGCGTCTTGTCCTTGAAATCGGCCGGCGTCTTGATGCCGGTGTCGGCGCGGCAGGTCAGCTCCAGGCCGGATTGCTTGAAGGTCTGCGAGATGTTGACCAGCGGCACGCCCTTCTCGCGCGAGGCCAGCGCGGACGGCATCCAGTCGACCACCACGTCGGCGCCGCCGCCGGCGATGCACCTGCGGCGGGCGCGACGTCGGGGCCGCCCGGCTTGATGGTGACGTCGAGGCCGGCGTCCTTGTAGAAGCCCTTGTCCTTGGCGACGTAATAGCCGGCGAACTGCGCCTGCGTCACCCATTTGAGCTGCAGGGTGACCTTGTCGGCGGCATGCGCGCCGCTCGCCGGCGAACACGCCGCAAGCGCAGCGCCGTTGTCATCAGTAGTTTCTTTGTCATTGTCGTCTCCCTCCACGCGTTAAAAGTTACCGAGCTCAAGTCCGATACGACGGATGCCAGAACGTCATCGCCCGCTCGGCAAGCGCGACGATCCCGTAGAAGGCCATGCCGGCGACCGCGGCCACAGCGATCTCGCCCATACCATGTCGAGCGACATGCGGGCCGACTTCGATGGAGATGCGAAAGCCCATGCCCTGCAGTCGGCGTGCCGAAGAATTCGGCCACGATCGCGCCGATCAGCGCCAGCGTCGAATTGATCTTCAGCGCATTGAAGATGAACGGCAGCGCCGCGGGCAGATGCAGCTTCAGCAAGGTCTGCGCCGTAGCGGCGCCGCATAGGTCCGCATCAGGTCGCGCTCGATCGGGCCGGCGACGGCGAGGCCGGCCAGCGTGTTCACCAGCATCGGGAAAGAACGTCATGACCACGACCACGGCGGCCTTCGACGGCCAGTCGAAGCCGAACCACATCACCATGATCGGCGCGATGCCGACGATCGGCAGCGCCGAGACGAAATTGCCGAGCGGCAAGCAGCCCGCGCTTGAGGAAGTCGAACCGGTAGGCGATGACGGCGACGACGAAGCCGGCGCGCGCAGCCGATGACGTAGCCCGCAAGCACGCTGCGCAGCGACGGTCTGCACGAAATCCTCGCCGAGCGTCGGCAGCGACTGGGCAAAGCGCTGAGCGGTCGACGTCGGCGCCGGCAACAGCACCGGCGGTACGCCGAAGCCGCGCACCGCGACTTCCCAAAGATAGACGAGGAACACGCCGAACAGCACCGGTATGGTCAGGTCCTGCAGAAAGCGCCAGGTGCGGTCGGCGGCCGGCAGCGCGGCCAGCCGCGTCAAGGTCAAAGCCGCGCCGAGCCAGGTGGCGAGCACCAAAAGCCAATAGCCCCACGACGCCTGCCCGGCGATGGCGGGATCGGTCAGCAAGACAAGCGTCACGGCGCAGCCGAGCGCGGACGCGACGAGGCCGAACAGCGAAGAGCGGCGCCGGCCAGCGCGGGGCGAGCGCGAACAACAGCGCCGCCGCCAACACCGCGCCGAGCAAATACGGACGCGCGGTGACAGCCGGGACACGCGTTGCCGGCCAGCGGCAACGCCAATGCCGCGAGCAGCGCCAGCGCCGCGATCCAGAACCCGATCGCTTGCCCGCGCGGGATCATGCCGATGCTCCCATGCGCCACGCCACCAACCGCCCGACCAGCGTCGATGATGGCGATGAGCACGGTGGAGATGATCGCAGCGGCGACCAGCGCCGCCCAAATCTGCACGGTCTGGCCGTAATAGGAGCCGGCAACAGCCGCGCGCCGATGCCGGCCTGCGCGCCGGTCGGCAATTCCGCGACGATGGCGCCGACCAGAGAAATCGTGACCGAAACCTTCAGGCTTGCGAACAGGAACGGAACGGAGGACGGCCAGCGCAGCTTGGAGAAGACCTGGAGCTTGCTCGCCGACCAGGTGCGCATCAGATCGAGTTGCATGCGGGTCGGGCGAGGTGAGCCCCTTAACCATGCCGATGGTGACCGGAAAGAAGCACAGATAGGCGGAGATGATCGATTTCGGCAAAAGCCCGCGGATGCCGATGGCGCCGAACACGACAATGACAATCGGCGCGATCGCCAGGATCGGCACCATCTGCGAGCAGATGACCCACGGCAACAGGCTCTTTTCCAGAGTGCGCAAGTGCACGATCAGCACGGCGAGCAGAATGCCGAACAGCGCGCCGATGGCGAAGCCGACCACGGTCGCCGAGAGCGTCACCCAGGAATGGTAGACGAGGCTGCGCGGCGGAGTCGGGCGGGTAATCGAACACCGATTCCACCAGATTTTGCACGACCTGATGCGGCGCCGGCAACCACCGGCCGCTCGGCGCTGAGCGTTCCGGCGATCAACTCGCCCACGGAGTATTTGATGTCGTTGCGCTCGAACGCGTCGCGCACCTGCGCCGCGTTCATCAGGATCGCGGCGAGGTACCAGAGCACGATGATGATGCGCGACCACGACCAGAACGGGCGCGTGCGCTCCGCGATCCAGGCCGGCCGCCAAGCCGGCGCGCGGCATAGCGCAGCGCGCTACTCGTCATAGGAATGGCCCGAGCGCAGGCCCGCGCGCACGCGCTGCGCGACCTTGATGAATTCCGGCGTCTCGCGGATTTCCAGCGTGCGGTCGCGCGGAAAATCGCAGGCGATGACGTCGATGATCCGGCCGGGCCGCGGCGACATCACCACGATCTTGGTCGACAGGAACACCGCCTCGGGAATGGAGTGGGTGACGAACACGACGGTCTTGCCGGTCTGATCCCACAGCCGCAGCAATTGCTCGTTGAGGTGGTCGCGCACGATCTCGTCGAGCGCGCCGAACGGCTCGTCCATCAACAACAGCGCCGGGATCGAACGACAGCGCGCGGGCGATCGAGGCGCGCTGCTGCATGCCGCCGGACAATTGCCAGGGAAATTTGCGCTCGAAGCCCGACAGATTGACCAGCTTGAGATAGCGCTGCGATGCGCTCGCGGCGCTCGCGCGGCGTCGAAGCCCATGATCTCCAGCGGCAACATCACGTTGCGCTCGATGGTGCGCCACGGATAAAGCGCCGGCGCCTGGAAGATGTAGCCGTATTGGCGCGCGCAGCCGGGCTTCTTCCGGCGTGACGCCGTTGACCAGAATGGTGCCCGCGCGTCGGCTGCTCGAGATCGGCGATCACGCGCAGCAGCGTGGTCTTGCCGCAGCCCGACGGCCCGATGAAGGAGACGAAATCGCCCTCGCTGATCTGCAAGTCGATGTCGGCGAGCGCCTGAACCTCGCCGTCGCGGGTTTGAAAGGTCAGCGAGACGCCGTGCGCATCGACGGTCAGTGCCGGAGCGCGTGCGCCGCCGGCGGCGATCGCCTCACTTTCCGTACGCTCGACCGGTTTGACGGACATTTGGGGCGAAGGGCCGACCTCTATTTTTTGCTCTGCCGGCCTCGGCCGCCCTGCCACGCGTTGATCCATCCTCAAATACTGACAGAGCGGCGCTGCGAAGGCGCGCGCAACCTTTGTTCAAGCTGCGAGAATATTGGGCGGCCTGGTTTATTTCAATTATAAAGTGTCCGCCCGCGATGTCCTAAGCTTACGGCGGCGCCCGCGGACGGCCTAGGTTTTGACTTCGCGCGCCGTCTTTTACCTATTTTGCCCGCTCGATAGTGTCCCTTCGTCAGGCAGGCCGCGCACGCTATGAAACCCGCGCCCTTTCGCTATGTCGCCGCTCGCACGGTTGCGCAGGCTTTGGCGCTCAAGGCCGAACACGGCGACGAGGCGCGCTTTTTGGCCGGCGGTCAAAGCCTTGTTCCCGACGATGAATTTCCGGCTGACCCAGCCGGCGATGCTGATCGACATCAACCCGCTCGACCGAACTCGCCGGCTTGAAAAATGCGATCGGCGATCGCCTGCGCATCGGCGCGCTGACGCGCTACCGCACTTTGGAGCGCGATCCCAAGGTTTTGGCGGAGCTGCCGCTCATCGCCGAGGCGTTGCCGCATATCGCACACCCGCAAATCCGCAATCGCGGCACCATCGGCGGCAACCTCGCGCACGCCGATCCGGCTTCGGAAATGCCGGCCATCGTGCTGGCGCTTGGCGGCCGACTGCGGGCGCAGTCGGTCGCGCGGCGAGCGCTGGATCGAGGCGTCGGACTTTTTTGTCGGCGCGCTGACGACGGCGCTGGCCGCGGACGAAATGCTCACGGAGGTGGAATTGCCGGCGGCGCCACCGCGCTCGGGCTCATGCTTCATGGAAGTGTCGCGCCGGCGCGGCGACTTCGCCATGATGGGCGTCGCCTGCACCGTGCGCCTCGACGCCGATGGACGCTGCGCGCAAGTGCGGATCGCGCTGTGCAATGCCGGCGATGGGCCGGTCTACGCCGCGCAGGCGAGCGAATCCCTCATCGGCGGCGCGATCGACGCTGCGCAGATCAAAGAGGCGGCGAAACTGGTGCAGCAGGCGATCGATCCGGGCGGCAGCATTCATGCCAGCAAGGAATTTCAGCGCCACTTCGCCGGCGTGCTGACAACGCGCGCGCTTTGGCGACGGCCGAGCAACGGGCGCGGCATGAGCACTGACACTCACGACATCGCCGTCACCGTCAACGGCAAGGTCTATGAACGCCAGGTCGAGGCGCGGCTGTTGCTGTCAGCGATTTCTTGCGCCACGATCTGCTGCTCGCCGGCACCCATGTCGGCTGCGAGCACGGCGTTTGCGGCGCCTGCACCATCCTGTTCGACGGCGCCGCGGTCCGCTCCTGTCTGATGTTCGCGGCGCAAGCCGAACGGCCACAGCATCGAGACCGTCGAAGGCCTGGCGCCCGACACCGAGCATTTGCATCCGTTGCAGGAGGCCATGCGCGACTGCCACGGCCTGCAATGCGGCTACTGCACGCCCGGCATCCTGATGACCATGAAGGCGTTCCTCGAAGAGACGCCGGCGCCGGACGAAGCGCAGGTGCGCGAAGCGCTGTCGGGCAATCTGTGCCGCTGCACCGGCTATCAGCACATTGTCGACGCGGTGCTGCTCGCTGCCGAGCGGCTGCGGAGGTGATCGGGGTGGCGACGCGAAATTTCGGCGCTCCGATCACTCGCAACGAGGACGCGCGGCTGCTGAGCGGCCGCGCGCTGTTCGTCGACGATGTCGAGCTTCCGGGCATGCTCCACGCGGCGTTTCTGCGCAGCAACGTCGCGCACGCGCGCATCAAGTCCATCGACGTCTCGGCCGCGAAGGCGCGCGAAGGCGTGGTCGCGGTCTATACCGCCGACCGACCTCGGCGATTACTGGGCGCCGGGACCGCTGCTGGTGCCGCCGCCGCCGATCAAGGGCATTACCTTCAATCAGCGCACGCAGGTTCCGCTCGCCAAGGACAAAGTGCGGCATGTCGGCGAGCCGCTGGCGGTCGTGCTGGCGGAAAGCCGTTATCTCGCCGAGGACGCGCTCGCCGACATCGCGGTCGATCTCGAGCCGCTGCCGGCGGTGGTCGATCTGGAAAAGGCGCTGCGCGATGCGGACGCAGGCGTCCACGACGACGTGCGCGGCAATCTCGCCGCCCATGTGCGGCAAAGCCGCGGCAATTATGCCGCCGCCCGGGCCCGCGCCGATCACATCATCAGCCGCCGCTTCTCCTACGAGCACGGCGCGTCTTCGCCGATCGAGACGCGCGGCATCGTCGCCAGCTGGGATGCGCGGGCCGAACCGGCTGACCGTTTGGGACACCACGCAAGCGCCGGTGTTCCTGCGCAACGGGCTTGCCGGCATGCTCGGCCTGAGCGAGCGGCAAGTGCGCGTGATCGCGCCGTTCGTCGGCGGCGGCTTTGGGCCGAAGATCATGCTGTTCTATCCGGAGGAGGTGGTGATCCCCTGGGCGGCGATGAAACTCAATCGCCCGGTGAAGTGGATCGAGGACCGGCTGGAGCATTTCTTCGCCACCACGCATGAACGCGGCCAGATCCACGACGCGGAGATTGCGCTGGCCGCCGACGGCCGCATCCTCGGCGTCAAGGACGTCTTCCTGCACGACACCGGCGCCTACAATCCCTACGGCCTGACGGTGCCGATCAACAGCCAGTGCACGCTGCTCGGTCCCTATGTGATCCCGAACTACGACAGCACTTTCCGCGCGATTTTCACCAACAAGCCGATCGTCACGCCCTATCGCGGCGCCGGCCGCCAGCACGGCGTATTCGTCATCGAGCGGCTCCTTGACATTGCCGCGCGCGAACTCAACATCGACCGCGCCGAGATCAGGCGGCGCAATCTCATTCCGCCCGACGCTTTTCCTTACGACAACGAGATCATCTACCAGGATTTTGCGCCGCTCTCCTATGACAGCGGCAATTACGAGCCGATCCTCGACAAGGCGCTGGAGATGATCGGCTACGATCGCTTCGTCGCCGAGGAGCAGCCGCGCTTGCGCGCGCAGGGCCGTCACGTCGGCATCGGCGTCGTCTGTTACGTCGAGGGCACCGGCATCGGCCCCTATGAAGGCGCCAAGGTGCAGGTGCAGAGCAACGGCAAGGTCAGCATCGCGACCGGCATCGGCACGCAGGGGCAGGGGCATTTCACCGTGTTCGCCCAGATCGCCGCCGACCAGCTTGGCGTGCCGGTCCGCGACATCGACATCGTCACCGGCGATACCGATCAGTTCTACTGGGGCGCCGGCACGTTCGCCAGCCGCGGCGCGGTGGTCGCCGGCAACGCCGTCAACGAGGCGGCCAAGGTCGTGCGGCAGAAAATTCTGAAGCTTGCCGCCGAGCATTTCGAGTGCGCCGAGGAGGATCTTGAAATCGCCGACGGCAAAGTGTCGGTCGTCGGCGTGCCCGGACAATCGGTCAAGCTCGGCGAGCTGGCGCTCAAGGCCAATCCGATGCGCGGCGCGGTCAAGCCCGGCACCGAGCCGGGGCTGGAATTCGACGCAATATTTCGGGCCGCCGAGCGGCGCCACGGCCAGCGGCGTGCACGCCATGATCGTTGAAGTCGACCCGCAGACCTTCACGCTCGAGGTCCGCAAATACGTCGTGGTGCACGATTGCGGCACCGTGATCAATCCGCTGATCCTCGCCGGCCAAATTCACGGCGGCGTCGCGCAAGGGATCGGCAATGCCTTTTACGAGCAGCTCGTGTTCGACGAGGACGGCCAACTGCTCAACGCCTCGCTGGCCGATTATCTGTTGCCGACCGCGCTGGAAGTGCCGCGCATGGAGATCGGCCACACGGTCACGCCGTCTCCGCTCAATCCGCTTGGCATCAAGGGCGCGGGCGAAGCCGGCGCCATCCCGGTCGGGCCGCTGTTCGCCCAGGCGATTGAAGACGCGCTGGGGCTTGCCGAGCGCAAGATCGAGCTCAACGAGATTCCCTTAAGTCCGAGCCGGCTGTTCGAGTTGGCCTCGCAGCAACAATGATCCTGGTGACCGGCGCTGCCGGCAAGACCGGCAAGGCCGTCATCGAGGCGCTGGCGAAAAAAGCCGTTCGCGTGCGGGCGTTTGTGCGCCGGGACGAGCATGTCGCCGGCGCTAAAGGCCTTAGGCGCCGCCGAGTGCGTCGCCGGTAGCTTCGAGGACGATGGCGCGCTCCGCCGCGCTGCCGCAGGCGCCTGCGCGATCTATCACATTTGCCCGAATGTCAGCCCGCATGAGGTGGCCTACGCGCGCGCCGTTGCCGCGGCGGCGCAGGCCCAAGGCGTCCGCCGTTTCGTCTATCACTCGGTGCTGCATCCGCAAATCGAGGCCATGCCGCATCATTGGCAGAAGATGCGAGCGGAAGAGATGCTGTTGGCCTCTGGCCTCGACCTGACCATCCTGCAGCCGACCGCCTACATGCAGAATATTCTCGGCGCCTTGCCCGGCGTCATCGGCGAAGGCGTGTTTCGCGTTCCCTATCCGGTCGCGACGCGCTTAAGCCTGGTCGATCTGGCCGACGTGGCCGAAGCCGCTTCCGTGGTGCTCACCGAGGGCGGTCACGGCGGCGCAACTTATGAACTCTCCGGCACCGAACCTTTGAGCCAGACCGAGGTCGCCACCGCCATCGGCGCGGCGCTGGGCCGCCCCGTGCGCGCCGAAGCTGAAACGGCCGAATCCTGGCAGGCGCGGGCGCGCACCGCCGGCATGGGCGAATACGAATGCGCGACGCTTGCCGCCATGTTCCGCTATTATGCGGCTCACGGCCTGATCGGCAACACGCGCGTTCTGGCCGCGTTGCTCGGCCGCAAGCCGAACGACCTTGCCGCGTTTTTGCGCAGCAGCACAGCGCACGGCCAGCCGTGACGCGGCAGGCTTACAGTTCGATTTTGCTGTAGATCGTGGTGTTAAGCCCGAGCTTTTCGCTCGACAGCGTCACGGCCGCCGTCACGCTTTCGTGGCCGTGGATCTTTCCGCTCTCAAGCGCCGATCGGACGATCCGCTCGACCTCGCGCTGGGTGGAAAAACTGATTCTTTTGACGAACCGCTCGACCGCCGCCGCAATCGCCTCGTCACCCATGCGGGCCCTCCAACCGTGACCTGCTCCCCGCCGCCCATCAAGAAAGTTCTGCCATTGGAAAGACAAGAAATTCGTTAACGATATCCACCGGGCAAAAAGAACTGTTGATGCTTTGGTTTTCTCGCTGGCCAAGCGCACGTTCAATTTTTCATTTCGTTGCAGTTCGGCGTTATCGATGCTCTCGGGTTTTTCTTTTCACCGCGGCCGGTCCGGACTTACTCTTTCGTGAGCGAGGCTGGCGCGCATGCGCCGGCGGTAATGCGTCGGTGGGAGGAAACATTGAATTACTTTGCAGCTGGCAAGCCCGGACGCGAAAAAACGGCGGGCAGTGGCGCCGACACCCGGCCCATCGAGACTTCGACGGCACGGTCCTCGTTCGAGTCGGTCTCCACGCTGGGTCCCGGGATCGTCATCACCGGCAACATCATCTGCGAAGGTTCGACCCAGATTTTCGGCAGCGTCACCGGCGACATTCAGGCGGCGCAGATCGTCATCGGCGATGGCGCCCGCGTCGAAGGGAACCTGACCGCGCTGGAAGTGGCCATCAACGGCACATTCAAAGGCACCATCCGCGCCAATAATGTGAGGCTGAAGGGAAACGCCGTTGTCGACGGCGAGATTTTCAGCAAATCCCTGACCGTCGAAGAGAATGTGCAATTCGAGGGCATGTCGCGAAAGCTCGACAAGTCGTTGGATCAGCCGGCCATTACCCAGACGGCAACGGTAAAAGCCGCCGTCAACGGCACAAAGACAGCCGCGACAGCCGCGGCAGCGAGTTAAGGCCCACCGACCAAGCGCCCGTTCGCTCCCTTCGCTTGACGTCGGGCGGGGCGGGTCTGCGCGCCGGGCTTTTGCCGACGGATTGATGTTCGCGGCGCGTGATCGCGCGGAAACCTCTTCGTCTCCGATCCCCACTTTGCCGAAGGGATCGAGAAACGGAACCAGCAAGAATGCTTGGTTTGCGCGGGTGGCGCGTTACTTGCGCCGCCACAATCGTTGTGCCCATATCATTAACGGGGCTTATGTTAGTTGAGTACGCTTAGAAGCTATGACCAGAAACGCCCTGCAATTCCGGCGCCAAGGCCGCACCGTACGCATCGCCGAATTTTCGCCTCGCGCCACCGTTCTCGACTGGTTGCGTTTGCAGGAGCGTTCGATCGGCACCAAGGAAGGCTGCGCCGAAGGCGATTGCGGCGCCTGCGCCGTGGTCGTGGTGCGCGAGCGCGACGGCCGGCTGATCTACGAGCCGGTCAATTCGTGCATCACGCTGCTCGGCCAGCTCGACGGCGCCGAGCTGATCACGGTCGAGGACCTCGCCGACAACGGCGTGCTGCATCCGGTGCAGGAGGCGATGGCGCGCCTGCACGGCTCGCAGTGCGGATTTTGCACGCCCGGCATCGTCATGAGCCTGTTCGCGCACTATCACGAATGCAACGGCGTTTCGAGCCGCGCAGCAGATCAACGATGCGCTGGCGGGAAATCTGTGCCGCTGCACCGGCTATCGGCCGATCGTCGATGCGGCGCTTGCAGTCTGCAACGGCGCCGACGATCAGTTTAGCCGCAATGCGGCGGTGCGGCGGCGGGCGCTCGCGGCGCTCGACGACGAGGCCGATCTCTTCGTCGGCGATGAGAACGCGTTCTTTGCCGCACCGGCGAGCGAAGACTCGCTCGCCGCGCCTTTATCGCGCAGCATCCCGACGCCACCATCGTCGCCGGCGCGACCGACGTCGGGCTGTGGATCACCAAGAAGCTCGCGCCGATCGAAAAGATCATCCATGTCGGCCGCGTCGCCGAGCTGTCGAAGATCGAACAGACGGCCGACGGCCTTGCGCTCGGGGCGATCGTATCGCTGGCGCGCGCCGTGCCGGTCCTCGGCGCGATCGATCCCGATCTCGCCGAAGTGCTGCGCCGCTTCGGCTCGATCCAGGTGCGCGCCTGCGGCACGGTCGGCGGCAATATCGCCAACGGCTCGCCGATCGGCGACCTGGCGCCGATGCTGATTGCGCTCGGCGCCACGCTCGAGCTGCGTCAGCGGCGACAGCATTCGCGCGGCTGCCGCTGGAGGACTTCTTCCTCGATTACGGCAAGCAGGACCGCAAGCCGGGCGAATTCGTGCGCCGGCTCCTGGTGCCGAAACTTGCGCAGGCCGCGCACTTCCGCGCCTACAAGATCACCAAGCGCTTCGACGAGGACATTTCGGCGGTGCTTGCCGCGTTCTGCCTCAAGCTCGATGGCGCGCGGATCGCCGAGCGCCCGCGTCGCCTTCGGCGGCATGGCGGCAACTCCCGAAGCGGGCCACAGCTGTCGAAGCAAGGCTGCGCGGCCTGTCGCTCGCCGACACGCCGATGCGTGGCGCGCGGCCGCCGACGCCGTCGAAGCAGGACTTCACGCCGCTGACCGATCATGCGCGCCAGCGCCGACTATCGCAGTCGCGTGGCCGGCAATCTGGTCGTCAAGGCGCTCGCCGAAATCGCCGGCGCCGCCGCGCCGTCACCCGCATTTCCGAATCCGCGGATGCCCGCTCATGCCGCCGAGCTGAATCCGCGATCGAGGCGCCGCTGCGCCACGTGCACAAGGCGCTGCCGCATGACAGCGGCGTCAAGCATGTGCAGGGCGCCGCCGAGTATATCGACGATATGCCGGAGCCGGCCGGCACGCTGCATGTCGCCATCGGCGGCGCGCCGGTGGCGCGCGGCAGCAATTCGCCGGATCGATCTTGAGCCGGTGCGAGTCCGCTCCGGGCGTCGTCGCCGTGATCACCGCGGCCGACATTCCGGGAAAGAACGACATCTCGCCGGCGCACGCCGACGAGCCGGTCTTCGCGCACGATCGTGATCGACTTCCACAGCCAGCCGGTCTTCGCGGTCGTCGCCGACGACCCGCGACGCCGCGCGGCGCGCGGCGCTGCGGCGGCAAGATCGAGATCGCCGCGGAAAAGCCCAACGTGACCGTCGAGCAGGGCCGGGCGACGGGCGAGCGGGTGTTGCCGGACTATGCCTTCGTCGGCGGCGATGCCGCGGGCGCGATCGCGCGCGGCGCCGCATCGGCTCGAGCGGCGCGCTGCACATCGGCGGCCAGGAGCATTTCTATCTGGAAGGCCAGGTGGCGCTCGCCGTGCCCGGCGAAGACGGCGCGATGCTGGTCTATTCCTCGACGCAGCATCCGACCGAGGTGCAGCACATCGTCGCGCGCGTTCTGGCGGTGCCGGATGCTTTCGTCACCTGCCGCGTGCGCCGCATGGGCGGCGGCTTCGGCGGCAAGGAGACGCAGGCGACGCAATGGGCGGTGATCGCCGCGCTCGGCGGCGCGCGCCACCGGCCGGCCGTGCAAGCTCCGGCTCGACCGCGACGACGACATGGCGATGACCGGCAAGCGGCACGATTTCGCGGTCGCAGTATTCGGTCGGCTACGACGACGACGGGCGCATCCGCGCCGTCGACCTCGACCTCGACGCGCGCTGCGGCTGTTCGGCCGATCTTGTCGCATCGGCGTCGTCGACCGCGCCATGTTCCACGCCGACAACGCCTATTTCCTGCCGGACTACCGCATCCACACGCGGCGCCTGAAGACCAACACCGTGTCGAACACCGCGTTCCGCGGCTTCGGCGGCCCGCAGGGCATGCTGGCGATCGAGCGCGTGATCGACGCCATCGCCTGGGAGCGCGGGCTCGATCCGCTCGACGTGCGCAAGGCCAATCTCTACGGCCCCGGCCGCGCACGTCACGCCCTACGGCCAGACCGTCGAGGATCTACGACGTCGCCGCGCCGCTGATCGACGAGCTTGAAGCGCTCGTCGCGACTATCGCGCCGCCGGCGCGACGAGATCGCGCGCGTTCAACGCGACGCTCGCCGATCATCAAGCGCGGCATCGCGCTGACGCCGGTCAAATTCGGCATTTCGTTCACGCTGACCCACCTCAACCAGGCCGGCGCGCTGGTCCACGTCTATCAGGACGGCTCGATCCATCTCAATCACGGCGGCACCGAGATGGGCCAGGGCCTGTTTCAGAAAGTCGCGCAGGTCGTCGCGGAGGAATTCGGCGTCGGGCTCGACCGCGTGCGCATCACCGCCACCACGACCGACAAAGTGCCGAACGCCTCGGCGACCGCCGCCTCGTCGGGCACCGACCTCAACGGCATGGCGGCGCAGATCGCGGCGCGCGAGATCAAGCAGCGGCTGACCGACTTCGCCAGCCGAGCACTGGAACGTCGCCGGAGGATCTCATCACGTTCCGCGACGACCGGGTCTTCGTCGGCAACGAAAGCATTTCGTTCGGCGAGCTGGCCAAGAAGGCCTACGCGGCGCGGGTGCAACTGTCGGCGGCCGGCTACTACAAGACGCCGAAGCTGCACTGGGACCGCGACAAGGGCAAAGGGCCGGCCGTTCTTCTATTTCGCCTATGGCGCGGCCTGCAGCGAAGTCGCGATCGATATGCTGACCGGCGAGATGAAGGTCCGCCGCGTCGACATCCTCCACGACGTCGGCCGCTCGCATCAATCCGGCGCATCGACATCGGCCAGATCGAAGGCGGCGTTCGTGCAGGGCATGGGCTGGCTGACGACCGAGGAACTGGTCTACGACGACCAAGGGCCGGCTGCTGACCCACGCGCCGTCGACCTACAAGATCCCGGTCGCCTCCGATGTTCCGGAGGACTTCCGCGTCGCGCTTGTTCGCCGGCAGCAATCGCGAGGACACGATCTACCGCTCGAAGGCGGTCGGCGAGCCGCCGCTGATGCTGGCGATTTCGGTGTTCGCGGCGATCGCCGATGCGGTACATTCGGTCAATCCGGGCAAGCCGGTCGCGCTCGACGCGCCGGCAACCCCGGAAGCGATCCTCAAGGCGGTCGGTCCGGTCGATGCCGTCGCCGCGCTCGCGCCGCTGGTCGGACGCTGATTTGTTTGACGTTCCCCTCACCGCGCAAAGGTGGAGGAATTAGATTATGGACGGCCATGGCGAAGGTTTGGACCCGCATCCGCGAGACCATCGAGCGGCACGGCAGTGCGGCGCTCGCTCAGCATCGTCGGCGCGGCCGGCTCGGTGCCCGCGCGAAGCCGGCGCGCGCATTGTGCTGCAGCCGGACGGCGGCTTTTTCGGCACGATCGGCGGCGGCCAGCTCGAATACGCGGCGATCGCCGCGGCGCGCGCCGCGCTGGCCGCCGGCCGCGGCAAGGCGGAATTCCGCGATTGGCCGCTTGGGCCCAATCTCGGCCAATGCTGCGGCGGCATGGTCAAGACGCTGACCGAAACGTTCGACGCGAGCGATCTCGCCGCGGCTGCGGCGGCTCGAAGCAGCCGAGCAGGCGGGGCGTTCGCCACCGAAAGCCGGCTCGACGACGACGGCCGCATCGCGCGCACGCTTGCGTCGGCGGATCGACGGGCGAAAGCACGCGAGCGCGCCGACGCCGTTGGCGAAGATGCGGCTTCCGCGAGCAATTCGGCGATCGCGACGCCGGTGTATCTGTTCGGCGCCGGCCATGTCGGCCGCGCGCGTGGTGCTGGCGCTCGCGCCGCTGCCGTTCGCCGTGCACTGGATCGACACGCGGCCGGATCAATTTCCCGCAGCATGTGCCGGGCAATGTCGTGCACCATCCGCAGCGACGCGCCGGCGCGGGAACTCGCGCGCGCGCCCGCGGCGACGCCTTCGTCATTGTCATGACCCACTCGCACCCGCTCGACTTCGACATCACCGCGGCGGCGTTGCAGCGCGGGGACGTTCGAGTTCGTCGGCCTGATCGGCTCGGAGACCAAGCGCGCGCGCTTCGCCACTTTCGCCCGGCAGGTTGGGGTGGACGCGCGCCAGCTCGACCGGCTGGTTGCCCGATCGGCATTGCCGAGATCAAAGGCAAGGAGCCGGCGGTGATTGCCGCGTCGCTCACCGCTCAGCTTCTCCTCATGCGCGAGCGCAGTTTGACGCCGCACGTGAGCCCGGCCACGCAGCCGGCGTGATTTTCGCAGCGCCGCCGCCCCTTTTTGGAGATGGCGGCGTTAATAGACTCGCAGGATGAGCAGCCATAAACTTGCCCGGCGGGGTGGAACTGCCGAGGTGGGCGACCCTCATGGCGGAACATCAAGTTGAGCGGCGGCTAGCCGCTATTCTGGCCGCAGATGTCGTGGGCTATAGCCGCCTCATGGAGTTGGATGAGGCCGGAACGCTGGCGCGACTCAAAACGCTGCGGCTCGAGGTGATCGACCCTGCGATCATCAAGTGCAAAGGTCGCGTTATTAAAACCACCGGCGATGGAATGCTGGTGGAATTTCACAGCGTCACCGAGGCGCTTCTTTGCGCCGTGGATTTCCAGGAGCGCATGGCGCGCCGCAATCGCGACATGGCCGCCTCGCGCGCGCTGCTCTACCGCATCGGCATCAATCTGGGCGACGTCATCGTCGAAGAAGGCGACATCTTCGGCGACGGCGTCAATGTAGCGGCGCGGCTTGAATCGATGGCGGACCCGGGAGGCATCTGCATTTCGGCCGCGGTACGCGATCAGGTCGGCGACCGCTTGAGTATCGCATTTGAAGATCTTGGCGAGCAGCACGTCAAGAACATAAGCCGGCCGATCCGGGTGTTTAAGGTTTTGCCTTCCTCGGCTGCGCAAGGGATGAGCGGCGCCAATACCGCCGCAAAGGCTGCGCCGGAAATAAGCGGCCGGAAGCCATCAATCGCGGTGTTGCCTTTCGTCAATATGAGCGGCGACGCCGAGCAGGAGTTTTTTGCCGACGGCTTGACCGAGGACATTATCACCGAGCTGTCGCGCTTTCGCGAACTGCTGGTGATTTCCCGCAACGCCGTGTTCGTGCACAAGGGAAAGCCGGTAAAGGCTCAGGAAATCGCCCGCCAGTTCGGCGTCGATTACGTTGTCGAAGGCAGCGTGCGCAAGGCCGCGGACCGCGTCAGGGTCACGGTTCAGCTCATCGACGGCGAAACCGAAACGCATATCTGGGCCGAACGCTACGATCGAAAGCTCGAAGACATTTTCGCCATTCAGGACGAGGTGACCTCGGCCGTGGCGGCGACATTATTTGGTCGCGTCGAGACCGCCAGGCATGACCGGGCCCGGCGCCGGCCGACCGAGAACATGGCCGCCTACGAATACGTGCTGACCGGCAAGGTGTTGCACCATAGGTCGAATTGCGAGGCCAACGTGGAGGCGATTCGCATGCTCGACCGCGCGTTGGAGCTTGATGCGAAGTACGCCCATGCCCACGCCTGGAAGGCGTGCGTTACCGGCCAGGCCTGGACACACGGTTGGTGCGAAGACGCCGACGCGAGTTTTCGGGTGATTGTCGAGGAAGTGCAAACGGCGCTGTCGCTCGATGACAACGACGCCGACGTGCATCGCATCCTTGCCGCCATAAAATTGAACTTTAACGAGCACGACAAGGCGACATATCACCAAGAACGCGCACTCAGCCTAAATCCGAACAGCGACCTCATCGTGGTGCAGCAGGGCGAATTGCTGACTTGGCTCGGACGTCCGGAAGAAGGCATCGAGTGGGTCCGCCGGGCGATGCGGCTCAACCCCTTTCATCCGGAGCGCTTCTGGAGTCACCTCGGACGGGCGCAGTACGCAGCGCGCGCTTATGCCGATGCGATTGCGTCGTTCAGCAAGCTCACCGAGCCGGACCACACGCATCACGCCTTATTGGCGGCATCGTCAGCGCAGTTGGGAGACCGCACCGGCGCAGCGGCCCACGCCCGCGAGGTGCTGCAAAAACAGGCGAACTTCACGATCGAACGCTATCTGAAGACACTTCACTTCAAGCAGCCGCCGGACGTCGAACACGTACGCGAAGGGTTGCTGAAGGCCGGGTTGCCAAGCTAGGTCCCGGCGCGGAAGACCGTCCGTCGCAGTAGAGCCCGGCGGTACGCCTGCAAACTTCTAATTTGCCTCCGCCATGACGCGGTCGATGTCGGCCAGCGCTTCGTCTTTCGCGGCCGCAGGCATCAGCGACGCCTGCACGCTGTTGCGCACGATGGCGACGATCTCCTCGCGCGTCAGCGCCAGCGCGCCGGCTACGGCGCGAAAGTTGTCGTTGACGTAGCCGCCGAAATAGGCGGGATCGTCGGAATTGACCGTGACCACGAGCCCCTTATCCATCATCCGCCGCAGCGGGTGATGCGCCAGATCCTTGACGACGCAAAGCCTTAAATTCGAGAGCGGGCAGACGGTCAGCGCCATACGCTCGCGCGCCAGCCGCGCCACCAGGCTATCGTCTTCGAGCGATCGATTGCCGTGATCGATGCGTTGGACGCCGAGCACGTCGAGCGCCTCCCAAACGTAGCTTGGCGGGCCTTCTTCGCCGGCATGCGCGGTCAGGAAAAATCCGGCATCGCGGGCGCGGCGGAAAACGTTCTTGAACTTGCTCGGCGGATTACCGGTTTCGGACGAGTTGAGGCCGACGCCGACAATCCGGTCGCGAAAGGCCAAGGCGCTGTCCAAAGTCTCTTCCGCGTCCGCTTCGTCAAGATGGCGCAGGAAGCACATGATGAGGCTGGCGTCGACGGCAAGCTCGCGCCGGGCGTCGGCGATGGCATGATGCAGACCGCCGATGACCGTCGCAAACGGCACGCCGCGCGCGGTGTGTCCCTGCGGATCGAAGAACATCTCGACGTGGCGAACATTGTCGGCCCGCGCGCGCTCGAGATAGGCCCAGGCGAGGTCGTAAAAATCCTGCTCGGTGACGAGCACCGACATGCCTTGGTAATAGACGTCGAGAAAATCCTGCAGGTTGCCGAATTGATAGGCGCGGCGCACGCTTTCAACCGAAGTCGTAAGGCAGCTTGACGTTGTTGCGCTTCGCCAGCGCAAACATCAATTCCGGCTCGAGGCTGCCTTCAATGTGAATGTGCAACTCGCACTTGGGCAGGCGTTTGATCAGGGTTTCAATCTCGGGCATCGTATCGTTTGTCCGCTCCCGCTAGTGTGGTCGTTAGATGGGGCTGCGAGGGCTGGGAACGCAATACGCTTTCGGCCGGGCGCCGGTCGAAAGCGAAAAGAGTTCGGGGAGGACAATGGGCCCTGACACCGGCAAGATCGCGGAAATGTTGATGCGTGAGCATGCCGACGGGACGGCATTCCAACCCTTCGCGGCGGCTCGCGGAATTACCACGGCCGGCGACGCCTATGCGGTGCAGCGTGAATATGTCCGCCTGCTGCGGCAATCGCGCCGCACGGCGGCCGCCGGCTACAAGATCGGGCTCACCACGCCGCGCATGCAGGCGATGTGCGGCATCGACAGCCCGGTGGCCGGCGTCGTCCTGCAGGAGCGTGTGCACGCCTCCGGTACGCGCATCAGCACCTCCGCCTACGGCGCACTCGGCCTGGAATTCGAGATCGCCGTGCGGCTGGGACACGACCTTGTGCCCTCGGGGCCTGCGCCGACGCTTGCCGAGGTGGCCGCGGCGGTCGATGGCGTCTGCCCGGCGATCGAGCTCATCGACGATCGCGGCGCCGATTATCGCAAGCTCGATGCCTTTTCGCTCATCGCCGACAACGCCTGGAACGGCGGCATTGTGCTCGGCGAGCTTCACGCCGGCCCTGGCCCGATCTCGCCGCCGTCGAGGCGGTCGTGGCGGAGGACGGCAAGATCATCGATCGCGGCTTTGGCCGCGACGTGCTCGGTCATCCGTTTCATTCGGTGGCGTGGCTCGCGGTCCATCTGGCGGCACAGAGACTCGCGCTTGCGCGCGGGCGACATTGTCATGACCGGCAGCGTCGTGACCACAAAATTTCCCGACCGCTCCGCAAGCTATCATTACGAACTGGCGGGCTGCGGCGCGGTCGAACTCTCCGTCAGCGTCTAAGCGGCAAGCGAGGGGCGAAAGTGGATCTCGGGTTGAACGACAAGCGGGCGCTGGTGACCGGCGCCTCGCGCGGGCTCGGCAAAGCCATTGCCGCAGCGCTTTGCGCAGAGGGCGCCAAAGTCGCCATCTGCGCCCGGGATACTGCACGCGTGCAAGCCGCCGCCAAGGAGATCGGCGCGACCGGTTTGACCGCGGACCTTTCGCAAGCCGGCGCGGCGGACGCGGTGCTGCGCCAGGCGGCTGAACAACTCGGCGGCATCGATGTTCTGGTGGTCAACACCGGCGGGCCCGCCGGCCGGCGGGTTCGCCGCCGTTTCCGACGACGCCTGGCGGGCGGCGTTCGAGGGCTTGTGGATGAGCGCGGTCGATTTGATCCGTGGCGCGCTGCCGGGCATGCGCCAGCGGCATTGGGGCCGGATCATGATCGTAACCTCCATCTCGGCGAGGGAGCCGCTGCCAAATCTGATGATTTCGAACGCGCTCCGCCCCGGCCTGCACGGCCTGGTGAATGCGCTCAGCCGCGAAGTGGCGGGCGACGGCGTTACCGTCAACGCCATCATGCCGGGCTACACGCTGACCGAGCGGATCCGCGAGCTTGGCGTCGACGAAAAACAGGCGGCCACGCAAATCCCGGCCGGGCGCATGGGCCGGCCGGAAGAATTCGCCGCGCTTGCCGCATTCCTCGCTTCCGAGCAAGCCGGCTATATTTGTGGCCAGGCCATCGCCTGCGACGGCGGGTTTTTGCGCGCGATTTGAAAAACGCGGAGAGACGCCATGAAAATTGCATTGCTGGCGGTTGTCGGACTTTTTCTCGGCGCCATTGCCGGCGGTGTCGCCGGCGTGGGGCTCGGGTTTATTTGGACGAGCGTGTTTCACACCAGCTCGTTCGAGGGCTATTCGGGCATGCTGATATTCTTCACCTTCATGCCTATCGGCATCATCGTCGGTGGGCTCGTTGGCGCGGTCGGTCTTGGCTTTGTCGGGCGGCCGCGACGATACTGAAAAGCGATCGACGCCCGCGTCGTGAACTAGTCCCGGGCGGCGCACGAGAGGAAAAACGCCGATGACCGACTTCGTCCTCGTTCAGGGCGCCTGGATCGGCGGCTGGTACTGGCGGCCGATCGTGCAGGCGCTGCGCAAGTTGGGCCACGAGGCCTACGCGCCGACGCTCACCGGGTTGGGCGAGCGCATCCACCTCATGAGCCCGAGCATCAATCTCGACACGCACATCGCCGATGTCGTCAACCTCATCAAATGCGAGAACCTCTCCGACATCGTCCTGGTCGGCCATTCCTACGGCGGCATGGTCATCACCGGCGTTGCCGACGCGCTGCCCGACCGGATCAAATCGCTGGTTTATCTCGATGCCTTCGTGCCGGGAAACGGCGACGCGCTGGTGAGCTTCCTGCCGCCCGGCAACCCGCCGCCGAACCTTGTCAACGAGTATTGCCTGGCGCCGCTCCCGGCTGCGTTCTTCGGCGCCAGTCCCGAAGTTGCGGCCCTGGTCGATGCTCACACGACGCCGATGCCGATCGCCTGCTTCACCCAGGCGCTGAAACTTTCCGGCGGCATCGATCGGGTGAAGAAGAAAACCTACGTCTATTGCAATGTGCCTGAGCCGACGACGTTCACCCAGTTTTACGAGAAGCTCAAAAATAAGACCGACTGGACGATGCACACGCTGCCCTGCACGCATATCGTTCAGATCGACATGCCGAAGCAGCTGACCGAATTGTTGCTGCAGGCTATTGCTTAAGCGCGACCGCGAACCCACACCGGCGGCCTCTGTAGAGACACCCGCCTAGGTGAGCGCGGGTCGGCGCGACGCCGGTCCTACGCCGGATGCAATCGTATGGGCAGCTCATCATAGCCGTGAGCGGCCATGTTGATGGCCGTCTGCGGCTCACCGATCAGCTCAATACGGTCGACCTTGCGCGCAAGCGCGGAGAAGATGCATTCGCCCTCCAAGCGCGCGAGCGATTGACCGACGCAGGCATGGATGCCGTAGCCCATGCCGACATGGCCGTTGAGCTTTCTGTTCAAGTCATATCGATCGGCGTTTTCCCACCGGCGCGGATCGCGGCCGGCGGCCATCCACAGCATCATCATCCGCGCCCCGCCCGGCACCCGAAGCCCGGCAATCTCGACTTCGTGTCGCGTGATGCGCCCGCCAAAGCGCGCGGGACATTCGTAACGCAAAATCTCCTCGAATGCTTGCCGCGACAGCGACGGGTCTCTCTTCAGGATATCCCATTGCTCGGGAAATTCCGCGAAGGCGCGGAGCAGCGCGCCGATCCCGAGAATCGTGGTGTCGGCGCCCGCCGCGTACATCGTCTTGACCAATAATTCGGCCTCTTCTTCCGTCACCGTTCCACGATCTGCGGCCTCGTACATGGCGGCGCCGAGGCCGCCGGGCGCCAGCGTTTCGCGCTTGCAATTGGCCTCGACCCAGGCGATCGCGCCTGCGCCTCGTTCAAGCCCGCGCCGGAAAATATCGTTGGGCGGTCCGAACGTATTGAAGACGGCATCGCTGAAATGCAGCAGATGATGGCGCCCTTCTTGAGGAAGCCCGATCGCATCGGGGAAGGCCTGCAAGATGTAGGCAGCCGCGACGTCGCGATGACCATTGACCTCGGCGGTGCCGCTGGCGAGTAACCGGTCCACCAATTCGTCGGCGGCATTGACGAACAGGTCGCGCATCCGATTCATCACCGCAGGAGAGAGCACTTTCTGGATCACGGTGCGCACGCGCGCATGTTCCGGAGGATCGAAGTTCAAGAGAATTTCCGGACGTATCGAGTTGGGATCGTGGAACGGCCGCGACGTATTCGAATAGTTGCGCCAGTCACCGGCCACCGCGTGAACCTCGTCATGGCGGCCGACCACCCAAATATCGTATTGCGGGAGATAGATGACCGGCGCCATCTCACGCAGCGTGCCGTCAAAACTCTGCGCGTCGCGAATGGCGTCAACCGTGAACGGGTCGAGATCGGAAATTGGCACTCCGCCCGGCGTCTTCTGCATTTCACCCCCCAACGTCCTTTGCGGAGATCATAATGCGGCAACTAAGCGTCTGACCAGAATGCCGGCCGCAATATTGACCGCGCTTTGGCGTTGACCTTACGGGTCGCAACACGAAAAATGAGGCGCGGAACCGTTCGAAAGCCTCGGGCTTAGAAGACGTTCACGCCGCAGGGGAGGCGCGACATTAGCGAAACCTTTGACGTCGTCACCATTGGCTCGGGTCACAACGGCCTGGTCGCAGCCGCCTATTTGGCGGCCGCCGGCAAGCGCGTCGCGGTCTTGGAGCGAAATTCCTGGTTCGGCGGGGGCGTCATCACCCGCGAGTTGACCGTGCCCGGGTTCAAGCACGACCAGCACTCTACGGCTCACATCTTCATTCTGGGCAATCCGCTCATCAAGAATGACGAACTCGGGCTTATGTCCCGTTACGGCCTGAAATATGTCTACCCGGACGTGCCGTTCATGTGTGTGTTCGAGGACGGCGCAACGATCGGGCTTCATCGCGATCGCAATCAGACCTGTCAGGACATCGCGCAGTTTTCCAAGAAAGACGCCGACGCATTTCTGCAGTTCGCCGCCGTCGGCGAAACTTTTCTTCCGCTGATTGCGGCGACGTTCTATGCGCCGCCGCTGCCCATGGGCGCCAGCCTGGCGATGCTCGACCAGAGCGCGATCGGGCGGCAGCTTTTCGCGCTCATGCACAAAAGCGCTTTCGACGTGGTGATCGAGAATTTCGAGAACGAGCGGGTGCGCTTGTTCTTGTGCCGGCTGATTTCGGAAAACCTGACCGGACCGGAAGAGAAGGGCACGGCGCTCGGGCTCTACGTCTTTCTTGCCTTCATGGAAGCCTATGGCGTGGGGGTGCCGAAGGGCGGCAGCGGCGCGCTTTCGCAAGCGCTGATCCGCTGCATCGAGGACCATGGCGGAACGGTGCTCGCCGAGACTTCGGTCGAGCGGGTGTTGACGCGCAACGGCCGCGCGGTCGGTGTGCGCACGTCAGAGGGCGCCGAATACGCGGCAAAGGATGCGGTGATCGGCGCCATTCACCCGCATGTTCTCGGCGCCATGGTGCCCGACGTCGATCCGGCGGTCGCCGACGCCGCGAGGCGGACGGAAATTTCCGCCAACGTCTGCTTTACGGTGCATGCCGCGTTGAACGCACCGCTTCGCTTCAAGGCGGGCAGTCACGTCAACAAAGCCTACTTCACCGAATTGATGCCCAACCGGCTCGATGACCTGCGCGGTTTTTTCGATAACTTGCGCTACGGAAAGATCCCGGACAGGAGAATGATCGGGCTTATTTCGGCCTCGACCTTCGACCCATCGCGCTGTCCAGCGGGCAAAGCGACGCTGCACATTTGGGATTATGTGCCGTACGCGCACCCCGACGGCGGTCCGGCCGCCTGGGATCGGCTTAAAGAGACATTTGCCCTGACTGTTTTGTCGCGCGTACGTACGTTCGTTGACAATCTCGGGCCTGACGACGTTATCGCCGCCCATTACGACAGCCCGCTCGACATGGAGCGAACGTCGGCGAGTTTCCGCGGCGGCGATCTTCACGGCGTCGCCAATCATATGTACCAGTCGGGCGCTCATCGGCCGACGCCGGAGCTTGGGCGCAACACGGTTCCTGGCGTCGAGCGTCTTTATCTGGTCGGGCCGTTCCAACACCCCGGCGGCGGAGTGTTTGGGGCAGGGCGCGCGACTGCCATGCAGGTTTGCGAAGACCTCAAGATTGACTTCGACAAGATAGGCCAGGCGTGATGAAGTTCGTCGCCCCCGACGACAGCGAACTCATCACGGTCAGTGCGGTGGACCGGGACGGCGACAAGCTCGTGATCAGGGGAAAAGTATTCGGCGCGATGCCGATTACCGCCCGCCTGTCGCCGGCCGAGGCCCGCCGGGGACTAAAGCTTTTGAATGTTCGCTTATGGTTGTTCTTGCTGACGTTCCTGTTGCGACGCTAAGGCATGCGCTCATAGACGGGCGGGACTACTGTTGCCAACGCGTGCCTGTATGATCACATTCTATGCCGGGTACCGCTAAGCTGTCCTTCGATCGGCACACGCACATGCCCAAATTCCTTCGCATCGGAGTCCATCAATCGAACGTTTCCGGATACACGTCAAAGGCATGGTGGGTTCGCCGGGTTGGCTCGACGGTTTTCCTGAAGTGGGGCGCCGTCGAGGTCTATGGCGTAGGAGATGGGCGGAAGATTTATTGGACGCTTGAGCCACGGGCAAAAGCAATTCGTTGTCGCACGGTGCAGCGTGCCAAAGACTATGCGAAAACCGCAATCGCTCGGCGACGCAACCATCGCTATGAACCGCTGGCTGGCAATATTGCGATCCGGCGCCGACCTGCCAAACGTGACGCCGAGCTCGAACAGGCGCTCGCCACGATCTTAGTTGTCGATATCGTTCGGTCTACCGAAAAAGCCGCGCGACTGGGTGATTCGCGTTGGTCACAGGTGATGAATTACTATTACGCCGCCGTCCGTAAAGAGCTGAAGACTTTGTGCGGAAAAGAAGTCGTGACGACCGGGGACGGATTGCTCGCAACGTTCGACACGCCGGCTTCCGGGATCAGTTGCGCGACCGCAATCCGCGAAGCAGTGCGTACGTTGGGCCTGGAGATCAGGGTGGGCCTGCACACCGGCGAGTACAAAGTGAGCGGGACCGACGTGGTGGGTCTAGCGTTTCACGTCGGCACCCGCGTCGCCGCGAAAGCGCGTGCCGGCGAAGTTTTGGTTTCGAGCGCGGTCAAGGATCTCATGGCGCAGTCGAAAATTCGCTTTAAGGATCGCGGTGTTCATCGACTCAAAGGTGTGCCGGAGCGTTGGCGCCTGTACCGTGTCGAACACTAAAGGGTGGCCACCAAAGCTAACGATCCAATCGAGACTGCCATTCTACTGCGCCAAGCCGCGCAGCGGCGCGGCCGGGCAAGGACCGTCCTTCACATGATGGTGCTGACGTAGTAGCTGTCCATGTATTCGCGCAGCGCACGAATCTTGCCGTCATCGACTTCGATCATCCATGAATAAACGTTGTTGTAAGGCGTGCCGCTCTTCAGGCGCCCGACGCCGCGGGTTTCCGCCGCGACTAAGCGCCCTTTCGAAATCAAATTGACAATGGCGACTTTTGGATCGCCGTCCTCGAATATGCCGCGCACCGGCGCGAGGAACTCGTCGATAATGACTTTACGACCCTTCTTCTCTCCGGCGCCGGGAATTCCGCTGGCCATGACGGTCCAGGTCGCGTCCTCATGCAACATGGGCCGCAGGCGTTCCAAATCTCCGGTACTCAAAGTCTCGAAGAAGGTGCGTACGAGCTGCTCATTGCGCTCTTCCAAATCTGCCATGGCCATTCCTCCCGTTCAGGCTTTTCGCCAAGCGATGACAAAGAAAGCTGCTTCAGAGCATCGGCTTGCCGGCGATATAGGTCTGCCGCACGGCGCGGTCGTCGCCCAGCGTCATCAGCACGAACAGTTCATCTTCCAGGTCGCGCGCCACCTCCATGCGGTGCGCCATCGCCGGCGTGGCGCGGGCGTCGAGCACCACGAGGTCGGCATAAGCGCCGGGCGCGATGACGCCGATTTCGCCGTCGAGATCAAGCGCTGCGGCATTGCCGCGCGTCATCAGATCGAAGGCGGCGAGCGCCGGCAGGTTTTGCCCCTTGAGCTGCATCACCTTGTAGGCCTCGGCGGCGGTACGCAGCATGGAATAGGAGGTGCCGCCGCCGACGTCGGTTGCGAGCGCGATGCGCACGCCGGCATCGCGTGAGCCGCTCGTAATCGAACAGGCCGGAGCCGATGAACAGGTTCGAGGTCGGGCAGAACACCGCGACGGACTTGTGTGTCGCGCAACAGCGCCACTTCGCTGTCGTCGAGATGAATGCAATGCCCGAGCAGCGAACGCGGGCCAAGCAGGCCGAAGCGGTGCGTAGACCGCGGTGTAGTTTGCGTCGTTGGGAAACAGCCGCTTGACTGTTGCGATCTCGTCCTGCGTTTTCGTCGAGATGGGTCTGCATCAGGACGGTCGGGAATTCCTCCAGCAGCGCGCCGAGGGCGGCAAGCTGCGCATCGGTCGAGGTGACGGCGAAGCGCGGCGTCACCGCATAGCGCTGCCGCCCGGTGCCGTGCCAGCGCTCGATCAGCTCGCGGCTGTCGGCGATGGCCGTGACGGCGCCGGCGCGAGCAGCTCCGGGCGGCGCGTTGCGGTCCATCACCGCATTGCCGGCGATCATGCCGGCGTTGCGTTTATCCGCGGCGGCAAACAGTGCGTCGGCGGACGCCGGGTGCGCCGTGCAATAGGCGCAGGCCGTGGTCGTGCCGTTGCGGAAAAGCTCGTCGAGGAAGAATTCGGCGTTGCGCGCGGCGTGCGCCGGGATCGGCGAATTTCTGCTCCTCGACGAAAGTGTATTTCTCCAGCCATTCCAGCAATTGCGCGCCGTAAGACGCGATCACCTGGGTCTGCGGGTAATGAATGTGCGGGTCGATGAAGCCCGGCATGATCAAAGCGCCGGGATGCTGCGCGATCTGTGCGCCTGGCGGCAGGCGCGACATCAATTCGGCGGCCGGTCCCACCTGCTTCGATGCGGCCGTCGTCGCCGACCAGCAACAAACCGTCGTCGATATAGCGATAGCTTGCCGCGTCGCCGGCGCCGTCCGGCGCGCGCAGGAAACTTAACAGCCGGCCGCGGATTCCGCGCTAAAGCGAGCGTCCGGCATTTCCGCATTCACTTCGCCGGCGCGCCGGCGGCGAGCCAGGCCGCCAGCACCAGACGTTCCTCGCTGGTCATCTCGGTGATGTTGCCCGGCGGCATGAAATTCGAGCGCACGGCGACGATGTCGATCAGCGGGGCGTGCGCGCGGATTTGCTCGTCGGAATCGAGCAGCACGCCCTTCGGCGCCGCCGGCAATGCCGGCCCAGACCGGCTCGGCGGCATGACACATGCTGCAACGCGACAGCACGATGTCGCTGACTTCGGCGAATTTCGGCGCCGGCGGCAGCGCGCCCAGCGCCGACGCGCGGGCCGGCGGCCGACAGCCACGCAATCGCCGCCATGCCGGCCGCCGCCACGCCCCAGGTCCACCACGGATTGCCTTTGCCGGCGTGGCGCGAATTGAAGAAATGCCGGATCACCGGACCGATGGCGATCACGATGGCGACGATGAGCCAATTGAAGCGCGTCGCGAAAAACAACGGCCAATGATTGCTCAGCATCAGGAACACGACCGGCAGCGTCAGATAATTGTTGTGCACCGAGCGCTGCTTGCCGAGCGCGCCCCAGCGCGGATCGGGCTCTTTGCCGGCGAGCATCGCCGCGACCGTCTTCTTCTGGTACGGGAATGATGATGATGAAGACGTTCGCCACCATGATGGTGCCGATCACGGCGCCGATCTGGTTGAAGGCGCCGCGGCCGCTGAAGACGTGGGTGAAGCCGTAGGTCAGCGCCACCAGAAAGACATAGCCGACGAGCGCCAGCGCCACCTCGTGCTTGCCGAGCGGCGAGCGGCACAGGCCTTCGTAGATCAGCCAGGCCGCCACCAGCGTGGCAAACGCAATGCCGGCGGCTTGCGCCACCGTCATATCGAGCACCGACTTGTCGATCAGGAACAGATCGGCGCCGAGATAATAGACCAGGACCAGCAGCGCGAAGCCCGACAACCAGGTCGTGTAGGCTTCCCATTTGAACCAGGTCAGGTGGTCCGGCATTTGCGCGGGCGCCACCAGGTATTTCATCATGTGATAGAAGCCGCCGCCGTGAACCTGCCACTCGTCGCCTTTCACGCCGGCAGGCAATCCGGCACGCGGCTTAAGCGAAAGATCGAGGTGGATGAAATAGAACGAGCTGCCGATCCAGGCGATGCCGGCAATGACATGCAGCCAGCGGAGGATGGCGGCTGCCGACTTCGGCGAGTATCAGCTCCACGAGTTCCCGTTCCCCTCTTTATCGCCTGGCAAAACACAATGGCAGAACGGCGTTTGGTTGCGCAAGCTTGCCGCGGTGGCCGCTCCGGCGCGATTGTCCCCATCTGGCGGCTTTTGCTTCCGGCGAATTTGTCGGATGATGCTCGCTCCGGAGGTGAGGGATGGCGCTTCCGCATGCGGAACGATCCTTGCAGTTAACGCCGGAACGCTAGTGCAATCTGTTATGCGCATCGCTTGCCATGCTTGATCCGTCGCCCGCAGCCGGTCCCTCGCGCTCCGCGCCGCTGTTGAGCGCCGTTTCCATCAGCAAGCGCTACGGCGACTTTCTCGCCAATGACGGCATCGATCTCGACCTCTTCCCGGCCGAGATCCACGCGCTGCTGGGCGAAAACGGCGCCGGCAAGTCGACGCTGGTCAAGGTGATGTACGGCCTGATCCAGCCGAGCGGCGGCGAGCTGCGCTGGATGGGGCAAAAAGTCGTGCTGGCCGGCCCGTCGGAAGCGCGCGCGACTCGGCATCGGCATGGTGTTTCAGCATTTCTCGCTGTTCGAGAATCTCACCGTCGCCGAGAACGTCGCGCTGGGGCTGCCGCCGACGGAATCGTTTGCCGCCATCTCGCGAGCGGCTCGCGGAAACCGCGCGGGTTTATGGCCTGCCGCTCGATCCGAAGCGCGAGGTCTGGCGGCTGTCGGTCGGTGAGCGCCAGCGCATCGAGATCGTGCGCGCGCTGATGCAGAATCCGAAGCTGCTCATCCTCGACGAGCCGACCTCGGTGCTCACGCCGCAGGAGGCCGATCAGCTCTTCGTCGTGCTCGAGCGGCTGAAGGCGGAAGGGCGCGCCATCCTCTACATCAGCCACAAGCTCGAAGAGGTGAAACGCCTGTGCGACACCGCGACCATCCTGCGCGGCGGCAAGAAGGTGGCGACCTGCAATCCGCGGCAGGAAACCGCCGCGTCGCTGGCGCGCATGATGGTCGGCGGCGAGATCGGCGAAGTCAAAGCCGCGTCCGGCGCGCGACGCGCTGGCGCCGCGGCTGGTCATCAACAACCTCTCGCTCGAGCCCGACGATCCGCACGGCACGCGGCTCGAAGATGTATCGCTCGAGGTCCGCGGCGGCGAGATCGTCGGCATCGCCGGCGTCGCCGGCAACGGCCAGGACGAATTGTTCGCGGCGCTCTCCGGCGAGACGGCTTGCGCCCGGCGCCGGCGCGATCGTGATCGACGGCCAGCGCCGCGGGCCTGCTCGATGTACCGGACGGCGCCGCATGGGCGCCGCCTTCGTGCCGGAAGAGCGGCTCGGGCACGGCACGGCGCCGCGCATGAAGCTGTCGGAAAACGCGCTGCTGACCGGCCACGCGGCGAGCGGCATGGTCAAGCACGGCTTCATCGACAAGCCGGCGACGCTGGCGCACGTCGACCGCACCACCGAAAAGCTTCGACGTGCGCAAGGCCAAACGCGATCCGGAAGCGGTCAGCCTGTCCGGCGGCAACCTGCAGAAATTCATCGTCGGCCGCGAAATCCTGCGCGAGCCCGCGCGTGCTCGTCGTCAGCCAGCCGACCTGGGGCGTCGATGCGGGCGCGGCCGCGACCATCCGCCAGGCGCTGCATCGATCTCGCCGGCGCGCGGCGCGGCGGTGCTGGTCATCAGCCAGGACCTCGACGAGCTCGCCGAAATCGCCGACCGCATCGCGGTGATGTTCCACGGCCGGCTGTCGCCGCCGCTCGCGGCCGCCGAAGCGACCCGCGAACAGCTCGGCTTGCTGATGGGCGGCGCCCAGCACCGACCGGGAATCGAGCGAGACCGAGGCCGAGCATGCAGTTGGTGCTTGAAAAGCGCGCCGAACGCTCGGCGCGTCATCGCGGTGGTCTCGCCGCTGATCGCGGTCGGCGCTGACGGTCGTCACCATGCGCCATCCTGTTCGCGATCATCGGCAAGAATCCGATTCGCGGCGCTCGACGTCTATTTCATCGAGCCGCTGACCGACGGCTATTCGCTGCAGGAAATCGCCGTCAAGGCGACGCCGCTGGTGATGATCGCGGTCGGGCTGTCGCTCTGCTACATCGCCAACGTCTGGAACATCGGCGCCGAAGGGCAATTCATTGTCGGCGCGGTGGCCGGCAGCTGGCTTGCGGTGCGCACCAACGGCACCGATGTCGGCCCCTGGGTGCTGCCGGCGATGCTGCTCCTCGGCGCGATCGGCGGCGCGCTCTATGCGCTGATCCCGGCGATCTGCAGGGTGCATTTCGGCGCCAGCGAAATCCTGACCAGCCTGATGCTGGTCTATGTCGCCGATCTCGGCCTCGACTATCTGGTGCGCGGGCCGTGGCGCGATCCGCACGGGCTTAACTTTCCGACCACCGCGGCGTTCGATCCGGCGGCGACCGTGCCGACCCTGTTCGAGGGTACCGGCCGCCTGCATGCCGGCTCGATCATCGCGCTCGTCGTCGTGATGCTGGCGGCGGTGCTGCTCGGCCGCACCATCATGGGATTTCGAAATCCGGCTGGTCGGCGCGGCGCCGCGCGCGGCGCGGTTCTCCGGCTTCAACGCCGACCGGCTGGTGCTGTTCACCTTCGCGATTTCCGGCGCGCTCGCGGGCCTTGCCGGCATCATCGAAGTGGCGGGGCCGATCGGCCATCTCGATCCCGGCGTCTCGCCCGGCTACGGCTTCACCGCCATCATCGTCGCCTTCCTCGGCCGGCTCAATCCGGTCGGCATTCTGATTGCCGGCCTGTTTCTGGCGCTGACTTTCATCGGCGGCGAGGACGCCCAGATCGCGACTCAAAGTCCCGCTCGACCTCACCAAGGTCTTTCAGGGCATCCTGCTGTTCTACGTGCTCGCCTGCGATTCCTTGATCGTCTACCGCATCCGCCTGTTGCGAACCGCGCGCAGACGGTGCCCGCCCATGCTTGAAACGCTCAGCAGCATCCTGCACCTGATCCTCTCGGCGATTTCATCCTGACCGTGGTCACGGCGTCGACGCCGCTGTTGCTCGCGGCGTCCGGCGAGCTTGTGGCCGAGCGCTCCGGCGTGCTCAATCTCGGCGTCGAGGGCATGATGATCGTCGGCGCCGCCTGCGGCTTTGCCGGCGCCTGGCTATCCGGCTCGATCGCTGGTCGGCGCGCTTTGCGGCATCGTCGCCGGCGCGGTGATGTCGGCGATCTTCGCGCTGCTCACGCTCGGGCTTGCCGTCAATCAGGTCGCGACCGGCCTGGCGCTGACCATTTTCGGCGTCGGCCTTTCCGGACTGATCGGCGCCGGCTTCGTCGGCGAGCGGATCATGCCGGCGCCGCATCTCGCATCTGCCGGTGCTGACCGACTATCCCGTGGTCGGCCGCATCCTGTTCGGCGAGGACGCCGTTCGTCTATGTCTCGATCGCGCTGGTCATCGGCATCTGGTTGTTCCTCTATCGCACCCGCGCCGGCCTGATCCTGCGCGCGGTCGGCGACAACCACGCCTCGGCGCATGCGCTCGGCTATCCGGTGCTGCGCATCCGCATGCTGGCGGTGCTGTTCGGCGGCGCCTGCGCCGGGCTTGCCGGCGCCTATCTGCCGCTCGCCTATACGCCGTTCTTCATTCCGGGCATGACCGCGGGCCGCGGCTGGATCGCGCTGGCGCTGGTGGTGTTCGCCTCCTGGCGGCCGGGCCGGCTGGTCATCGGCGCCTACCTGTTCGGCGCGGTCAGCATCCTGCGGCTTGCATGTGCAGGCGCTCCAGCTCGGCGTTCCCTCGCAACTGATGAACGTCGCTGCCCTATCTTGCCACCGTCGTCGTTCTCGTGCTGATTTCCACGGACGCGCGGCACTGCCGGGTCCGCCGCGCCTGCGTCGCTTGGCTCTGGTGTTCGTGCCGGACCGCTGAACTATCCTGCGGGTCGTTGCGGGCGCTTCGCATGTGGGGGTACTCGAGTGCGGAAATGTGAACTTACGCCCGTCTTTCCAACCCGGAGTGAAGTCATGAAGAAATGGAACATCGCTGCGGCATGGCCGCGGTGCTCGCGCTCGCGGCCGCGACGTTCGGCGCAGCCTATGCCGCCGACAAGCTGAAAGTCGGCTTCGTCTATGTCGGCCCGATCGGCGACCTCGGCTAGACCTATCAGCACGAACTCGGCCGCCAGGCGCTGGCAGAAGGCGCTCGGCGACAAGGTCGAGACCACCTATCTCGAGAACGTGCCGCGAAGGCCCCGACGCCGAACGCGCGATCGAGCAGCTCGCGCGCGCCGGCAACAAGCTGATCTTCACCACCTCGTTCGGCTTCATGGACCCGACGCTGAAGGTGCGCCAAGAAATATCCGAACGTGTTCTTCGAGCACGCCACCGGCTTCAAGCGCGCCAAGAACCTCGCGACCTATGCGGCGCGCTTCTACGAAGGCCGCTACATCCAGGGCCAGATCGCCGGCAAGATGTCGAAGTCCGGCATGCATCGGCTACATCGTCTCGTTCCCGATCCCGGAAGTCATCTCCGGCATCAACGCCACCATGCTCGGCGCGCAGTCGGTCAATCCCGAACATCAAGGTCAAGATCATCTGGGTCAACTCCTGGTTCGACCCGGGCAAGGAAGCCGACGCCGCCAAGGCGCTGCATCGACCAGGGCGCCGACATCCTCACCCAGCACACCGACTCGCCGGCGGCGATGCAGATCGCCGAGCAGCGCGGCATGCATCGCCTTCGGCCAGATCGTCCGACATGATCAAGTTCGGGCCGCAAGCGCAGCTCACCGCCGATCACCGACAATTGGGGCGCCTACTACATCGAGCGCGCCAAGGCCGTGCTCGACGGCAAATGGAAGTCGGACGACACCTGGGGCGGCCTCGATAGCAGGCATGGTCGTGATGGCGCCCTACACCAACATGCCCGACGACGTGAAGAAGATGGCGATGGAGACCGAAGCCGCCATCACGCGCCGGCGCGCTGCATCCGTTCAAGTGCCCGATCGTCGATCAGGACGGCAAGACGGTCGAATGCAAGGGCGGCGACCATCTCGACCCGACGGCCAGATCCTCGGCATGAACTGGTACGTCAAGGGCATCGACGACAAGATTCCGGGGCAGTGATGAGTTTGCAGCGGATTCCCGCGTAGCGGGACGCCGGCGGCAAGCAGATCTCACGCTTTCGACGCTGCGATGGCCGGGCACTTGCCCGGCCATCTTTTTATCTTCCCGTTTATTGTCGGTCGCCGAACCGGACCGCAGGACGCCCGGCGGCGTCCGCCCGTTAATTTTTTCTTGATCCTCTTTGCCCTTAAATACCCCCGCGGCCGACCGGTTTGCGCCGGTCTTTCTTTTTCGCGCTCATGGCCTGACGGCGAGGAGTGTAGCTATGCTGGAACAGTTGAATCGTTTGACGCTTCCGGCCGCCATCTCGATCGCGTCTTTTGACGCGACGTTCTTCATTGCCGCCGACCTCTTCGGGTTGACTCCACGTGAAGTGCTGCTCGGTGTTGTTGCCGCCGGGGTCGGTGGAGCGACTGTGCTGGCGTCGGTGCTCTGGGAATCGACAAGAACGACAAGAGCCGTCGCACGACGGGTCACGCCGTCATAATCGGACCTGCGCAAGGCCCTTTTGCGCTCTTTTTGGCAACAGCGAGACGCAGAAATGTGGCAGCGATTACGAGCATTTATGCAGGACGAGGGCGCCGCCACCGCCATCGAATACGCCATCATCGCCGCCGGGATTTCCATCGTCATTGTGTCGGCGGTGAACGGCATGGGCAAGACGCTCAACACCACATTTTCTTCAGTCTCGACCCAACTGAAATAGGCGGTGCGCCATCCGGTGCGCGTTGTGCGATGTCGGTCGCGAGCGGCGGCTCATCGCCGCTACTCAATGCTGCGGCTTTGCTTTTGCGGGTCCGCCACCACCAAAAAGCGGCGTAAGCGAGAATGATCGTCCCGAACGGCTCCGGCACGGCGAACGCCCCGAACAGCGCCAGCGTCGCCGGCGACTCGAACCGCTTTTTGAACGAGAGACGCTCTATGAAAGTCACGGCCGCCGCCTCGAAAGACTTCGGAGCGGCTAAATTAACGGTTCTTTTACCAAGCTGTGCACGCCCGCTGAAATCATGGTTAACGAATTCGCAACGGCTTATGTTTGCCGGCGAGTTGCCGGTGCGGCGCGCCGCGAATGACCAAGCGGCGAATGGAATTCAGATCGGCCCATGACGGTGGAAAAATCCGCGCGCACCAAGCGAAGCTTCGCGTTGATGCCGACGCTCACCGTCGGCATCGGTCTCCTGGTCATGGTTTCGGTCGGCGCGGTCCTGGCGGTGAATTGGATCGCCGAACGCGACGTCGTGCGCGATTTTGCGACGGCGCTCGTTACTCGCGTGTTGTCCGCCGAGGAAGCGGCGCTGCGGCGGCACCTCGACGCGGCCGTCCATCAGGGAGATTTCATCGCCGCCGGCGTCAGTAGCGGCCGCTACACGATTGCCGACCCGGCGTTTGCGGATTTCGTCAGCGGTTCATTCGCTGCCGTGCCGCAGGTTGACGCGCTGGCGGTGGGCGATCCCGACGGCAACATGCTGCGGGTGCTTCGTCTACCCGCGGACAAGGGAGTTCAGGCGGATCGCCTCACCTTCCGCAACGACGAAGAGCTCAGCGCGCTCGCTAGCCAGATTCGCGCCCGCAAGGAGCCCTATTGGGGACCGCCGATGTACCGTAAGGCGCGCGGCGAAACCTTTTTGAACTACCGCGTTCCGATCTGGAATGGCGACAATTATCTGGGCTTCGTCGTGCTGGGAATTTCGACCCGAGCCGCTGTCCAGGTTCGCCGAGGCTCTCAGCGCTCCGCCGCGCTCGACGGTGTTCATGCTGTATCGGGGAGACCACGTGCTCGCCCATCCGCTGATGGCCGAAGGAAGCCGTGATCCTTCGGCGAGCGACACGTTCCCGCCGCTGCGAACACTCGGCGATCCGGTCATTGCCGATCTGGCGAGCTTGCCGCGGATCCGTGAGTTTGGGCTGCGGCTGCCGTCCAACGTTCTGGCTCGGCGGTCGTCGACCCATGGCAAGTCTTACTTCGTTTTTGCGCGCGAAATCTCCGACTACAAGGAATTGCCGATCACGGTCGGAAGCTATGTGCGCGTGCGTGCGGTCGATGCACCAATCAGGCTTCTCTACTCGGCGGCATTGCTGGCCGTTGCGATGCTTGGCGCATCGCTGATCGCCGCGGCGATCATGGCGACCGCGATCGCGCGGCCGATTCGCCGCGCCGCCAAAGGCGCGACCGCGATCAGTGAGCTTGATTTCGACCAGGTGGCGCCGCTGGCGCACAGCCGGTTTCGCGAGATCGAGAGGCTGGCGACCTCGTTCAATGCCATGCTCGAGGGTTTAAGGGCGTTCGGCCGGTATGTGCCACGCAGTCTGGTCATGCGGCTGATCAAGGAGGGCGGTTTCGGCGCCGGCACCGCGGAACGCGTCGTCGCCATCATGTTCACGGATATCGTCAGCTTCACCGCGATTTGCGAAAAGATGACGGCTGCCGAAGTCGCGGCCTTTATCAATCATCACCTGACGCTCATTTCGGCGTGCGTCGAGCACGAAGGCGGGACGATCGACAAATTCATTGGCGATGCGGTGATGGCGTTTTGGGGCGCGCCCGCCCGCATGGACAACCCCGCGGCGGCGGCTTGCCGCGCCGCGATTGCCATTCAAGCTGCGCTCGCTGCGGACAACAAAGAGCGCGTTGCCGCCGGGCTCGCGCCGGTCCGCATCCGCATCGGCATCCATATGGGCGCAGTCGTGGTCGGCGATATCGGCGCGCCCAGCCGGATCAATTACACCATCGTCGGCGATGCGGTGAACGCGACCCAGCGGCTGGAAAGTCTGGGCAAGACCGTTAATCCCGACGCCGAGGCGATCGTGCTGGTCAGCCGGGAGGTCGCCGAGGCGGCGCCCGGGTTTCGGTTTGTCGAACGCGGCGCCCACCTCGTTAAAGGCAAGCAGCAAAGCCTCGACGTCTATCAACTCGCCGGCGGACCAGGCGGTAGCGCCGACCAGGCGAACTGAACCATCAGGCTTCGCCCTGCAGCGCCCTTGCCGCCGCGGAATGCCGCCGCATCAGGTCGGCGAGATCGAGTCCCGGAATCTGGCCGTTCTCGACCACCCAGCGCCCGCCGACCATGACGCGGTCAGCGCGATGAGCGCCGCAGAGGACAAGCGCCGCCAGCGGATCGCCGCTGCCGGAAAAACGCAATTCGTCGAGCTTGAACAAAGCGAGGTCGGCCATCTTGCCAACCGCGATCTCGCCGATATCGCTTCGCCCGACGCAGGCCGCCGAACCTTTGGTTGCCCAGCGCAGCGCGTCGAGATGGCTGACCTTGCCGACGCCGTAACGGCTCCGCTGCAGCAGGAACGCGGCGCGCACCTCCTGCATCAGATTGGACGCGTCGTTCGACGCCGAGCCGTCGACGCCGAGGCCGACGGCGACGCCGGCCTCTTCCATGGCGCAGACCGGGCAGGCGCCCGACGCCAGCGCCTGATTGCTGCACGGGCAATGCGCAATGCTGGCGCCGGCGCGAGCAAGCCGCGCGATCTCATCGGCCGTGAAATGACTGCCGTGCGCGAGCCAGGTCCGCGCATTGAGCCAGCCGCATTCCTCCAGGTAATCGAGCGGGCGGCAGTTGTAGAGCGCGTGGCAGAACCGGTTCTCGTCTTCGGTTTCGCCAAGGTGGGTGTGCAGGCGCACGTCGAGGCGCTGCGCCAAATCCGCCGTGGCGCGCATCAGCGAGGTCGTGACCGAGAACGGCGAGCAGGGCGCCAGCGCAATCTGCACCGTCGCCCCTTCGCCGCGCTGATGATAGCGCCGAACCACGCGCTCGCTGTCGGCGAGGATCGTATCCTCGTCCTGCACGACCGAATCCGGCGGCAATCCGCCGTCGCGCTGCGAGAGGTTCATCGATCCGCGCGTCAACAGCACCCGCACCCAGCCGGCCCGCGGCGCCGACCTGGATGTCGATCGCCTCTTCGAGACCTATGGGAAAGACATAGTGGTGATCGGTCGTCGTCGTGGCGCCCGACAACAACAGCTCCGCCATTGCCAGCGTTGCCGCGAGATCGAGTGCTTCCGGCGTCACCCGCGCCCAGAGCGGATAAAGCGTTTGCAGCCAGGCAAAGAGTTCGCGATCGAGCGCGGCCGGCACGGCGCGCGTGAGCGTCTGATAGAAATGATGGTGGGTATTGATCAGTCCCGGCAGCACCACATGCGCGCCGGCATCAAAGGTTTTCACATCCGGCGTTGCCGGCGTTTGCCCGCCCGGCACGAGTTCGGCGATACGTCCGTCTTGAACGACGATGCCGCGCTGCGCTTCGTCCGCGAAGATGCCGAGTGGGTCTTTGATCCAGAGCGGCGATGAATTGTCCGCTTTCGTTTCGTCGTTCATCCCTAACCGTTGCGGGCGCTCAGGCCGCGGCGCGATTGAGCGCATCGGCCACGGACGTGCCCTCTCGGCGGCGTTGGGCGACATAGGCCGCGAAGGTGGCGCGCGCACCCGGCGGTTCGCAATCGATTACCGCCTGCTGGAAGCTCGGGCGCTGCTCGAGCTGCGCGTACCAGCGCGACAGATGCGGGAACGCGCTCATCGGCCATTCCATCAGCCGCATGCGGTGCACCTGCGGAGTCCACGCCACATCGGCGAGGGTGAAAGTCTCGCCAGCAAGCCACTTATCGGCGGCGAGTTGCTGTTCGAGATGACGAAAGTGTCCGTCCATGTCTGCGAGCGCCGTTGCCACGCGATTCTGCCAGGCCGGGTCGCGTGCTGCGAAGCTTCGCTTGAAATCGACCAGCCACGTATTGCGATGGCCGGTGGCGAACTTTTTCAAATCCTCCTCGCGGGAGTAGCGCCCACTGCCGCGGAACAGGAATTCATGGGTCAGCGCCTTGAGTGAGGTTTGGGCGCGGTCGGCATCGGCTATCAGCGCGTCACCGACGCTGCGGTCTTCTGGATCGGCTGGGAGGAGCGACGGCTCCGGCTGGATTTCATCGAGGTAGCGAATGATGTCCATGGATTCGATGTAGGTGCGGCCATCGTGAATGAGCGTCGGGACCAGCCCATGCGGGTTGATTGACTGATATTCGGCAGTCGCGTGCTCCATTTTGGCCAGGTCGACCACGTGGCTGGTCCACGGCAAATTCTTCTCGATCAGCACCATCCGCACCCGCATCGCGCAGCTCGATAACGGGTCATGATAAAGGTGAAGCCCGGAAAGCTTGCGTACGGCTTCGTTCTTGGTCTCGATTTGCGGCATGATGGTCTCCCGGCGACTGCGAAATGCGGTACGCCGGCGACCCTGCCAGACCGGAAGGCGATTTAACAGGGTGCCGGCGGCTTAAGCCCGGTGACCCATCCCCGTTTTACGGGGTGGAGACACCCGTCCGCCATGCGCCGATGAGCGCTCAGTCCCGCGACAGATCGAAAGATTGTTCGCTTAGGCGGCGTGCTGCTTGCGTAGCGCCACGAGCCGCTCGAGCCGCTGCATATATTGCCGGTCGAACCGCTCCCTGAGCGAGGTCGTCGGCAACGGCACCACCTTCTCGGACTCGACTTCGGAATTGGCGCAGAACTCGCTGCAATAAAAGCGATCCGCCGTCCCCTTCCATGCGTTATCTTGGTCGATTGCCTGGTGGCAGACTGGGCAGTGCATGTAAGTCTCCGCGTATGCGGATATTGCAACTGCGAAGGCCGCCAAAAGGTTCCATCGCGCGGATGGAAAAAAGTCAGCACTTGCAATGGTCGGCACTTATTGTGCAGCGCTCGGTCAGGCGGCGGCGGCACAAAACGGCGGGCGGCCGACGCCGCTTTGCCGGTGGATTTCGCGTGCGACCCGCAGGATCAGCGGTTCCTCAAAACGCGGCGCCACGATCTGCATGCCGACGGGCAGTCCGTCCGGCGTCAGCCCCGCGGGTGCGCTTGCGGCGGGCAGGCTGACCAGCGTGATGAGGGAATTGGAAGCGAACCAGTCGGTGTAGTCTTCGAGGACGCGGCCGTTGATCCGGTCGGGAAAATTCTGTTCCACGGGGAACTGCCTGACCGGCGAGGATGGGGTGAGCAAAACGTCGAAACGCGCGAATAATGCGTGAAGCGGTGATAGGTTTCCAGCCGCTTCTCCGCGGCGGCGGCATAATCGAGCGCCGTCAGCTTCAGACCGGCCTCAATGTTGCCGCGCAAATTGCCTCCCAGACGGTCGAGCTTGTCCAGCCGCCGGTAATTTTGCCCGGCCATGACGAAACCGCGCCAGGTTCGATAGGCGTCGCGTCCGGCGCTGGCATCGAACGCGATTTCCTCGACTTGCGCGCCGAGTTTCGCCAGCGCCAGCGCCGCGCCGCGGCAAATCGAATCGATCTCCGCTTCCACGCCGATGCCGGCGATGTCGGACACATAGGCGGCGCGCAGGCCTTTGATGTCCTCGCGGCGCTTGAGCTCGGCAAGCGCGCTCTGCCATGGCGGCGCGACCGAAATCGGCGACAGCCGGCTAAATCCGACCATGGCGTCGAGCACGAGCGCGGCGTCTTCGGCGTCGCGCGCCAGCGGGCCGTGCACGCTGCCTGGTTCCCAAGGCAGCGCCGTCGGCGTGTTCGGCACCAGTCCCGGCGTCGGCCGAATGCCGACAATGCCGCAGAATGCGGCGGGCATCCGGATCGAGCAGCCGAAATCGGTGCCGTGCGCGAACGGCACCATGCCGGTTGCGGCGGCAACCGCGGCGCCGCCCGACGATCCGGCCGCGCTCAACGCCGGATTCCACGGATTGCGCGTGGCGCCGAACAACATTGTTGCGGTGTTCGCGCCGCAGGCGAATTCGGGCAGGTTGGTCTTGCCGAGCATGATCGCGCCGGCGGCCTTCAATCGGCGCACCACCTCGGCATCCTCCTTCGGCACGTGATCTTTGTAGAGCAGGGAGCCGAAGGTCGTGCGCATCCCGGCCGTCAGCGCATTGTCTTTGATACCGGCGGGCAGGCCGTGCAGCGCGCCGAGGGCTTCGCCCTTCAGCACTGCTGCTTCCGCGCTGCGGCGGCATCGCGCGCCTGCTTCCGCGGCAAGCGTGACCAACGCGTTGAGCTTGGGATTGAGCGCTTCGATGACTTTGACGTGGGCGTCGAGCACTTCGACCGGGCTGACTTCGCGCGTGCGGATGAGCCGCGCCAGCTGGCGCGCCGATTGGCGCTGCCAATGTATCTTCAGCCGCGGATCGCGGCGCCGATTGTACGCTCAACGCTACTCTCCGGCGTCGATGATGGCGATGCACGGGCCGCCGCCCTGCGGCCCCTGATGCATGGCGTCGACGGATACGAACACGGCCGGATCGCCGATCGCCGCGGCGGCGACGCCGCCGACCGCGCCCTTGGCGTGGCGGTGCCAAGGCACGTCGGAATCGTCGAGCATGATCTGGCGCCGGCCGCGCAGCTTGCCGGTGCGATCGGCTTCGCACTTCATGAAGCAATTGATGAGCCGCCCCTTGAGGTCTTCCGCGCGCGGCCGTTCCGGCAGGTCGAGGCCGGCATTGCGGATCGACGCGTAAATGCCGTCGATGTCGAGTGCGTCCTTCATCACCGCATGGCCGATGCGGTAGCGGCCGCCGGCGCCGGCCTTGTTGCCGAGGAGCACAATCTGCGCCTGCGTCAATTCCACGCCCGAGGAGCACGAGGCGACCGAGGAATAGAGATCGAGGTTGTGGCAGATGTCTTCCGCCTTCGGCATCTTGATTTCGTGCAGGCCGACGGCGATGCCCAGCCCGGTGGTGCCGTTCGACACGCCCATGGATTCGTGTACCTCGCAGAACACGTCCTTGCCGCGCTTGTGCGCATCGAGGACCGAGTTGACGGTAAGGAGCGGCGTCTTGGTCTGCACGTAATGCACGTCGGCGGGATCGGAAATGCCGGCATCGCGCATCGCCGCGCGCACGCCGTCGGCGACTTTTTCCACCATCGCTGGGCGGCCGATGTCCTCCGGGAGAATCTCGGCGCTCATCGCCGTGCCGATGACCAGCCGCGATTTGTTCGCCGGGCCGGTCTTGGCGTTGCGCGCGAACACCGTCGCATGCGGGGTGATGACGCCGTCGCAGCCGCCCGACCACACCATCGGGATTTGCGCGATGTCCTTTTCCGAGCGGCTGCCGAGTTTTTTCAGCACCGCGCGGAACGCCTGGTCGGCGAGGATGCGGGTGAAATCGTTGACGCCGCCGTTGCCTTCGGTCTTGCCGATGACGGCAATGACTTCGTCGGCTTTGAACTGCCCCTTCTTGATCGCGGCCTCCAGGCCGGAGGCGTCCTGCACGTTCTTTAATTCGACTTTGGCGACTTCAATGGCCATAAGGTTTGATCCTGCTCGCTGTTATCGGTCGCCAAGAAGCGCTTTGATTTGCGCCAGTAATGGCGGTGCCGCCTCGGTGACCGTGGTCCACAAAATGTCGTGGTTGATGTCAGAATAGGCGTGCACCAGGCGATGGCGCATGCCGATGATGAGAGACCAAGGCACCTCCGGGTGCTGGTCACGAAATGCAGCGCTGAGCCCGTTCGCAGCCTCTCCCACGACTTGGACCGCATAAACGAGTGCAAACGTCAACATTTCGTCTTTTTCTAAATCCTCACGTCGCCTCCCTTTAGTGAAACGCACCACCGAGGTCAAAGCATCGTAGCACCCGATCAGCGGGCTTCATACTGCAACTCCGCCGATCGAACGACCTCGTCGCGGAAATATCGACTTAAATCTTGCGCTGTGCGCAAATCAACTTTTCGTCCGCCCAGCAAGTTCGATAATTCAAGCTCAATTTGCGCCATCGTAAGAAGAGTAGGTCTTGCCATCGGCTCAAATTCTACGAGCAAGTCGATGTCGCTGTCGGCGCGGTCGATACCCGCAAGCATCGAGCCGAACAGTGAAAGGCGGCGGATGTGATGGTGGCGGCAAAGCGACGCCAGCGCGTCGGTATCGCGGAATAGCCGTCGGGCCATCTCAAACTCCCCGATATGGCATCTTAACCCGAGCGCACCCACGGCTTGACCTCGCCGCGCAGCATCTGGTCGAAGCCCGGACCGCGGTCGATCATCGGCGGGGCAGCTTTGCGTTCCGCTCTGAGATTGACGCGCAGCGCTGCGGTCGCCGGCGCATCAACCGTGGACGTACCCTCGGCGTTGGCGAGGGCGACGACGCCGTAATCGTCCCGCGCCGCTTCGGGCGAGACTTTGCCCTCGATGACGTCGCGCAGCACGAGATCGACTTCGCGCTCGAGCGGATCGCCCCAGCCGCCGCCGCCGGTGGTGACGACGCGCACGATCTGTCCGGCGCGCACCGGCTCGCCGTCGACCAGGCCGCCGAGATCGTGCGCGTGGGTGCCGGCGGCATCGACGGTGACGCAGAACGGAGTCCCGGCCTGGCCGCCGTTGACGCCATAGCAGCCGAGCCGCACCCGGTCGGCGGTGACGATGGTGCGGCAATCGACCAGGGCGCGATAATGCTTGTCGTAGCCTAAGCCGCCGCGGCGCTTGCCAACGCCGCCGGAATCGGTGCGCAGCGCAAGTTTCTCCACCAAAAGCGGAAAGCGCGTCTCGGTGAATTCCGCCGGCTGGTTGCGCGAGTCGGGCACGATGTGGATGGCGTCGTTGCCGTCGGCGTAATAGCGCCCGCCGGAGCCGCCGCCCAAAACCTCACGCGAGAGGAAGGCTTTGCCGCTTTTGTCGGCGCCGTAAAAGCCGGTGTAGCGGATGGTCTCCTGATCGGCCGGCATGCGGCCCTTGGCGGCCAGCGCCACCACGCCGGCGAGAAGGCCGAGGCAGCGCAAGAGTACGAACGAGCGCGCGTTGGTCGCCGCCGGCCATACCGGGGTGATCAGCGTGCCCTTGGGCGGAAACACCACGTCGAACACTTCGCAGACGCCTTCGTTGACGTGAATTTCGGCGGCGCGCTCCGGCGTGTCGGCGAGATTGCGCAAGATCGGCGCGATCCATTTGATCAAGAATGCGCCGCCCGCATAGTCGGCCGGCCAGTTGATCGGCCCGTCGGATTGCGGATCGGTGCCGGTGAAGTCGAGCGTGATGCGGTCGCCCTTCTTGATGAGCGTCAGCGCCAGTTTGTGCAGCTTCGGGTCGGTGACGCCATCATGCTCGACGAAATCTTGCCAGCGGTATTCGCCGTCGGCGATTTTCGGCAAAAGCTCGTGGCGAAAGGTGTCGCGGCAGGTATCGAGGATCGCCTGGAAGCAGGCTTCCACGGTCTCGCCGCCGAAGCGCGCGAACAATTCCGCCATGCGGCGCGCGCCCATGAGGCAGGCTTGCACCTCGCTATCGAGATCGGCGGCGAGCGTCTCCGGGACGCGGGTGTTGCGCTTGATGATGGTGAAGACGGCGTCGTTGCGCACGCCGGCGTCGTAGAACTTGATCGGCGGCACGGCGAGGCCTTCCTCGAACACCGTGGTCGCCGTGCCCGGCATCGAGCCGGGCACGCGCCCGCCGATATCGTCGTGATGGCCGAAGGCCTGGATATAGGCGACGACCGCGCCATCATGAAACACCGGCACGGTCGAGCACAGATCGGGCAAATGCCCGATCGAGCCTTCGGTCAGATAAGTGTCGTTCATCAGAAACACGTCGCCCGGGCGCATGGTGTCGGGCGGAAAATCGCGCACCACGGCGTTGGGCATGGCCGAATAGGAGCGGCCGGTGAGTTTGCGGCAATAGCGGTCGAACAGTCCGACGCGGTAATCGTGCGCCTCGCGGATCATCGGCGAGCGCGCGGTGCGCTCAATGGCGTATTCGATTTCGGCCTCGATGGAATTGAGCGTGCCCTCGACGATCTGCAGCACGATGGGATCGACCTCGCGCCGCGGCAGATCGGGCGCGGTCGGCCACGGCCATGGCTTGGAGTGGAGGTTCATCATGCGAGCGGCTCCGTCCCGTTTTATATCGCCCAAAATCCGATCGGCTAGCGGGTTCGCAACATCAAGCGCGGAGGCTTTTTTCCGCTGCCGCATGGGCGAGTCGGCGCCAGCGTTGCGGCGTCGGCGAATTTGCGCACGGCAATCGGCTCGGCGCGGCCGCGCACCTTGACTTCCGCTGCCTGTGAAGTGCCATCGACAAAACCCGACAACTGACAGACTTCATCAGAGATTACCGCTTGGCAGGCGAATTCCTTGGTCATTTCCTGCAGCCGCGCCGCAACGTTGACCGCGTCGCCGAGTGCCGTGTAGGCGATGTTTTCGCCGTAACCGATATCGCCGACAATAACGTCGCCACCGTTGACGCCGATGCCAAAGCGAACGGGCGGCCGGGCCGCCGCCGCAAGCTCGCGGTTCATGTCTTCGACGTTGGCGGCAGTCGCCGCCGCGGCGCGCAGCGCCTGACGGCAGGCGGTGCGGGCGTCGGCGTCGACGCCGAACAGGGCCAAAAGCCCGTCGCCGAGAAATTGATTCACCTTTCCGCCCGCTTGCGTGACGGCGTTTGCTACGGCGCCGAGGAAACGGTTGACAATAAACACGGTATCGTAGGGGAGCTGATCCGCCGCCATTTGCGTCGAGCCGCGCATGTCCACGAACATGATCACCACGTAGCGTTCTTCGCCGGGATGCATGCGCTTTCTGCCGTGCAGAAAGGCGGTGCCGATCTGCGGCGGCAGCAGTGGGACGACCGCAACATCTTTTGTCGGCCGCAACTGGCAGGCAAGACGTATGGCCGGATCTGCGGCCGCGCCGATCCGCTCGAGCACGAACTCTTCACGCGGGGAGGGCGGCGGCAACCCGCTCGGGTCGCCGACGATCCGGACGCGGCAGGTCGAGCAGCGTCCCTTTCCGCCGCATACATTGGCGTGAGGTATGTGAAAGCGATAACTCGCTTCGAGAACCGACAGGCCTTTCGGTATGCGCACCATCCGGTTGGGATAGCTCAGCTTGATGGTGCCGCGTCGGCGCTCGTTAACAAGGCGAACGCCGCGCGCCGCAAAGACGAAACCGATGGCGCCGGCGTAGAACAGGAGAAAGGCGTCCCTGATGTGCACGAGGTTCGCGCCTTCGGCGGCGGTGCCGATCGCATTCGGAGCCAGTATCTCCGCGCGCCAAGCGGGCTGTTCAGCGAGCGTTTGGACGACTCTGCCCTGCTGATAGTAACCGAGCAAAGCGAGCGCCGGCAGAAGCACTGCGATCCCGAGCAGAATGGGAGCCAGTGGCGGAAAGAATTGCTTCAGCCGCAGCCAGAAATAAAGACCGATGCAGCCGTGAATCCAGGCCACCAGCAGGAGGGTGGCCTGCATTATCCCGAGGTCGGGTCGCGCCACCCAAAAATTGTACAGCGCCAGCGCGTAGCTGCGATGCAGTCCGTAGAGCGTGAAGCCGAGGCGCTCGCCGATCAGGTGGGTACACAGCATCACCGGGATCAAAAGCCCGAGCGTAAGCTGAGTGATCTCGGCGGCTTTCCAGCGAAAATAGCGGCGGCGATAAAGCGCCCACAAGCCGAGTGAACCATGCACGAACAGTGCGGGATAGAGCAGCAGCGTTCCGATCGGGCTGGTCCAGAACCCCATGTGGAACCAAAGCCCATATTCCATTGCATCGAGAGAAATATTGCCGAGCGCATGATTGATGTAATGCGAGAGCAGATACGAAAAGAGAATGAGCCCGCAGATGAGGCGAACTTGGCGCACGCCGATGCCGCGGATAAAGGCGAGCGGCGGCACAGCCGCCGGACTCTGCACAGATGCCACGCTGGGTAATGCCATGAACGATCGTCGCCAAAAGGGTTGCCGAGTTCAACTGCGGCGCGGCCTGCGGCTTGCTGCGTCGATCCGGCATGTTTTGTTCCAATGGTCGAGATGCCGGACCACGCCGCAGTCAAAATTTTGTATTCAGGCGCACCACCGTTTTGAAATCGTAGACCGGGTAGTCTTTGATGATCGGGACGCTCACTTCGACAGACGCGGTGAAGGTCTTGGTGATTTCCCTGCCGACCATGAGATCGGCGGGCAGAAATATCCGGCCGGTCTGCCCGGTGATCGGATCGCCGAAATTGTAGCGAATGTCGGGGTCCGGATAGAACGTCACGAACCATCGCTCCGGCAAGCTGACATTCAACGTCGGCGCAAACTGCAGGTTACTGACGTTTCTGGCGGAGGGCATCGCTTTGGCGAAGCTTACGTCGTAGCGGAAGAGCCCGGTGAAGAAACTGCCCTCGCTGATCTCCGGCAGCATGTATCGGGCGCCGACGATCGGCAGGGCTTGCCAGGTCCCGCCGGTCAGGTCGTTGGTGCCGGTCGGCGCCAAGATCCGAAGCCCGCCGCCCGCGGCCCAACGCGCGCTGATGCTGTCGATCAGCGCCGCCTGGGCGAAGGCGTCGCCGAGCCCGCCGACGTAAGCGCCGCCCGGGTCGTCAGCGGTGATTGCGTCCTTGACGACAAAGGGCAGGTCGCCGCGCAGCGCCACGGTCCATTGCGGCGCGATGTTAAACCTGTAGTCGCCGCGTAGCACGGCGGTATCGGTCGTCACCGTGCGAATGCTGCCCGGTGTGCTGCCGGCACCCGGCGCGGTCTGATAAATGTCGCGCAACTGGATAAGGTTTTCAGGCCGGGTGAAATCCTGATCATTGTTGGGGATTGCCGTTTGTCCGGAAGACGGCGGGGCTTGCTGCGCGGCCGCTTCATCCAACGTAAAAAGCCTGAGCAGAACCACGCTCGCCAGGCAGCGGCTCACGAAGAACGCGCAAGTCCTGCGGGACTTTATCGGTTCAGCCGCCGTGCATCCCGCGCCATTTCGAGACAGGTGACGAGGTCGGTGTAACTTGCCTGTGCGGCCTGTTCCGATCCGACGCAACTCACCTTGTCCGCGGGCGCAAATGTCGACCATTCCCCCACCAGCTTTTGCCGCATGGCCTGCTCACTCTTGACGCATTGCGAAAACTTCACATCCGCATCGCCACTTTCGCCGGGACCAAGCGCTTGCCGTGCGATGCCGCGGCAGACGGGATCGATGTTGAGATTAGGAACGTCGTCGGCGCGGGCCGGCCATGCCGCAAGAAGCATACACGCCGCGAACGAACAGACGGCAAAAATTCGCATGACATCACCTCCAAATTTCGCATGATAGTAGGGTTTGAAATGTGCCGAACGGCCGTCACGCCGGCCTAGCGGTCCTCAAAACTGAAAATGCGGTTCCAGTCGTCTTTCATGCTGATCACGGTCCAGCCTTCCTTCTTGGCTTCGTCGTAAAGCGCCTGCGTGAAGGTTCCCACCTTGGTGTCCGGGAGCCCATGGGCCGGGCCGTAGGCATATTCGCGCTGCGCGTCATCGTGCAAAACCAGCATCATCAGCCGCGCGCCATCGCCGGCGCCGGTGTACTCCAGCATCTGCCGGTCGCCGATCGAATTGCCGAAGGCGGCGTATGGCCGGCGGCCGATCATCAGGTGAATGCCCTCGGGCTTCCCGGCGTTGTTATCGTTCAACAGAAGTTTTGGCTCCTTGATGAGGAGCGGCCTTCCTTGCTTGTCGTAGCTGTATTTTGTGTCGTCGGCAGTGCCGACCACCTGCTCTGGTCCGATGCCGTAGATTTGCTGAGAATAGATGCGAACGAAATCTTGGCCGCTGCCGGTCACAATGTAGGTCTTAAAGCCGTTGGCCCGCAGGTAGTGCAGAACCTCTTGCATCGGCTGGTACGTCAGATCGGTGTAGCGCCGTTTCCAGCGCGGATCCTTGGCGGCCGCAAGCCATGCCTCGGCTTCTGCCGCGAACTCATCCACCGACATGCCGCTAAGCGTCGCGGTAAGGATTTCCTCCAGATCGCGCGGTGGAAGCTTGGCGATGGCTTCCCGATTGCCAGAAAGCACGGTCTTGAACGGTTCAACCTCTTTGAGCTTGGGATTCTTTTCCACCAACGGCGGCACGCGTTCCAGACAGTAGACGACCTGCGTGTACATCGGATGCTCGACCCAGAGCGTGCCGTCCTGGTCGAACGTGGCGATGCGTTCTTCAGGCGCTACGAATTGCGGACTGTCACGGCTTGTCGTCGCGCGCACGAAATCAAAGATCGCCTGTTTGGCCGCTCCGTCGTTCCAGGACCGCAGGTCGCCGCCCGTTTCCGCGCGGACCTCGATCGGTGCCAAAACCGGCATCGCCGCGACGGCCGGAACTGCGGCCAGCGCCGACAATAAAACGCGGCGGCTTACGCCCAGGTTTGTCGCGGCGATAGGTTTGCTGCGTCCCATGACGCGACCCTCGTCTTTCCTCTCCTCGTTGCGGCGCCGAGCCGACCTGAAGTTCGGCGCGTGCGCCTACTTACCCGTGCTCAAAGCTATTGCGCTTCGTGCAGTCTGATCATCTCGTCGACCTTTTCCTTGATGGCCTTGAGATTGAACGATGCCGCCTGCTGCATTGGCGGAAAATCGATGAACGACTGCGCGGCGGCGCCGACCGTTTGTTGCACCTGGACGAAGCGCCAAAATTCCCGCGCGAAGAAGTCATTCCCGTACCCGAACGCACCATTATTGGTGTTTTCGCCACGGATCATGGGCGTGCGCTCGAACGGATCCTGCCGCAAGTTGACAATCGTCGGCATGTCGGTCGTCACTTTCTCGCCGGGCCAGCCGAAAGGCTGCTGGAAGAACTGAAACTTGAAATCGTCGATACGGATGGCGCCAAGCTTCGACTCGCCGAAATAGAAAATCTCGTGCCGCGCCGATGGTCCCTTGCCGGTAATCAGGTCCATCTGGTTATAGCCGTCGAGATGGTTCTTGTAGGTTTTGCCGTTGAGCTGCGCGCCTTGCAGCAATTGCTGGGTGATGTTCGGATTTCCCGCCGCGGCGACCAGCGTCGGCAGCCAGTCGAGGCCGGAGAAAATGCCGTTCTCCACCGTGCCGGGTTTGATCTGGCCCGGCCAGCGCGCGATGCACGGGACGCGGAAACCCCCTTCGAACACGGTGCCTTTGGTGGCGCGGAATGGCGTCATCCCGCCGTCCGGCCAGGTGAAGACCTCGGCGCCGTTGTCGGTGGTGAATATGACGATGGTATTGTCGGCGACGCCGATGTCATCGAGATGCTTGAGGAGGTCGCCGATATCGTCATCGAGCTGCGCCATGCCGGCTTCTTCAAGACCGTAATTGCTCTGGTAGTTCATCTTCGCCTGGTATTTCGGCTGCAGGAAGGTGAAGACGTGCATGCGCGTCGTATTATGCCAGATGAAGAAAGGCTTGCCGGCGGCGTTCGCCCGATCCATGAAGCCTTTTGACTGGTCCACGAGCACCGAGTCGAACGTCTCCATGTCGTATTTGGCGTCGCGGCCTTTCTGCCAGAACTGGTGATCCCCGCTCATGTCCTTAAACGGCTTGAGCGGGCCTTCGTCGACGATGCGCTGTTTGCCGACCTTGCCCCAGCGCGGTTGCACCGTCGGATCGTCAGTGTCGGTCGCGTAGGAGTGGACGAGATTGCGCGGGCCGTATTTGTCGATCCAGTCCTGCGGGTAGTCGAACCAGTACGGATCGGACATCGCGTCGAGGTGATAGAGGTAACCGAAAAATTCATCGAAGCCGTGCAGCGTCGGCAGATATTTGTTCAGGTCGCCGAGATGGTTCTTGCCAAACTGTCCGGTCGCGTAGCCCATCGACTTCAAAATGAGCGCGGTCGTCACCGACTGATCGGGCATGCCGACGTCGGCGCCGGCTTGGCCCACGGTGGTCAGCCCGGTGCGCAGCGGAATTTGTCCGGTGATGAAATTGGCGCGGCCGGCGGTGCAGCTCGCTTCGGCGTAGTAATCGGTGAAGCGCATGCCTTCCGCTGGCGAGCCGATCGAGGTTCGGCGTCTTGCCCGACATGATGCCCTGGTGATAGGCGCCGATGTTGAACCAGCCGACATCGTCGCCCATGATGACGAGGATATTCGGCTGCTTCCCGGAAGATTGCGCCCGCGCGACGGTTGCTTGAACGGTCGCGGCGGCCGAGCCGAGGGCCGACGCGGCGGCAAGCGTGGTGCTGGCAAGCAGAACGTTGCGGCGGCTGAGATCGCTCTTCCGGTCACTCTGATTGGCACTCATGATGCTCCTCCCGGTTTTGCGCGAATGACGCAGCGAAATCCGATGTGACTCGTTGAAGTATCGATCGGCTGCGCGTGGCGCGCGGCCGGGCGGTAACGGCGGCAATAATTCGGCGCGCACAGGTGCGAGCCGCCCTTGAGCACCTTGCGGGGAATTTTGATGTTCGGCTGGCGCGGGTCGTAGCTTTCCTGCTCGCGATTGCCGCGTGGCGCGTCGGGAGCGCAGCACGGCCGCGCCGGATCGGCGGCGTACTTGGGCGACCACCAATCGGCGGTCCATTCCCAGACATTGCCAATCATGTCGTAGAGGCCGTAGCCGTTCACCGGGAACGCCGTCACCGGCGACGTGCGCGCGTAACCGTCGATGGTAATGTTTTGCAACGGAAATTCGCCCTGCCAGGTGTTGGCCAAATGTTTGCCGCCTGGCGTGAACTCATTGCCCCAGGCGAACTCGGCGCCATCGAGCCCACCGCGCGCGGCGAATTCCCATTCCGCTTCGGTCGGCAAGTCCTTGGCGGCCCAATGCGCGTAAGCCTCGGCATCGCGATAGGCGATGTGGACGACGGGATGATCCTCGAGTCCGCTGATCGAGCTGCGCGGCCCGTAGGGCCGCCGCCAGTCGGCGCCAAACTTGAACTTCCACCATTGCGACCAATCGCGCAGATCGACGGGTCCCCTCGGCGGCGTAAAGACGAGCGAGCCGGCCTTGAGCATATGCGGCAGGGCGCCCGGATAGTCGGCGGCATTGGGCTTGATTTCGGCAACGGTGACGTAGCCGGTTTCGTTGACGAATTTCCGAAACTGTTTGTTGGTGACGGGAGCGCGGTCGATCCAAAAGTCGCCGACGGTTATGCGGTGGGCCGGCGCTTCCTCCGGATAATGCTCGTCAGATCCCATGCGGAACGCGCCGCCGGGAATGAACACGACATCAAACGCCCCTTCGCGAACCATCCTCGTCGCCCCCGCGCAATGCACGGTGTTCGGCCCGCAGGCGATGCAACACAACACATGCCTTTTGCGGAAATATGTCGCTTCCATTCACAAGGCCGTTATGGCGCTGTAATGAATGACCATAAATGTCAGTAATGCTGACAAGGCGTCGATGCGGCGTTGGCGTTATGCTGACAATGCTGCATAACTTGCAGCGGTATTTAGTATAAAAGCCGGAGGCTATCGTGACTTTGCCAGAACTCAATCTCGGAACGGGCGCGTCAGGGCGCTCAAGTTCGCCGCGAAGTGCTCGGCGGCGCTTACGTCGACGCCGGCAAGCAGAAGGCGAACGCGTTTACCCAGCACTTCATTGAGTTCACCCAATCGCAGTGCTGGGGCAACGTCTGGCTGCGCGATGGGCTCTCGCGCAAGACGCGCAGCCAGCTCAATGTCTGCATGCTCGCGGCCTTGGCGCGCTGGCATGAATTCGAGGTGCATATTCGCGGCGCGCTCAACAACGGCGTCACCGCCGAGGAGATCGCCGAGATCTTGCTGCACACGGCGGTCTATGCCGGCATCCCGATCGCGGCCGAAGGTTTTCGCCGCGCCGACGCGATCATCCGCGAAGTGAAAGAACAGACCAAGAGCTGATTTAGCCACCTGCTTTACATCTTTTTCGGCCGCTCGCTGCGCTTGGCCGCGGGAACCACGCGCTGCGCTTTGGATTGTCCAATCAAGACTGGCAAAAGTCTTTTGGCGATTGCAAATGGGCCGCCGGGTAAAGTTGACCGAATACACGCATCCCGCCGGCGGCTGGGGTTCCGTGCAATCTTTGCGCCGCAGCCTGACGCAGGAACGCGTTCCGTTTCGCGGCACGCGCATTCTGCTGCATCAAAACAAGCCGCAAGGTTACGCTTGCGTCAGCTGTTCCTGGGCCAAGCCCGCGAGACCTCGCCCATTTGAATTTTGTGAAGAGGGCGCCAAGGCGACCGCCTGGGAGATCACCGGCCGACGTTGCGGACTGGACTTTTTTGCTGCGCACACGGTGAGCGCCCTCGAATCGTGGAGCGACCACGCGCTCGAGGAGCAGGGCCGCCTTACGCATCCGCTCCGCTACGACCCCGCAAGCGATAAATATGTACCGGTGCAGTGGGAGGAGGCGATCGCCGACATCGCCGGCGAGCTCAAAGAGCTCGATCCGAAGAGCGCGGTTTTTTACAGCTCCGGCCGTGCCTCCCTCGAGGCATCCTACCTCTATGCCTTGTTTGCCCGCATGTACGGGACCAACAACCTGCCTGACAGCTCCAACATGTGCCACGAGAGCACGTCGGTGGGATTGCCGCTGACCATCGGCGTGCCGGTCGGCACGGTGACGCTCGACGATTTCGAGCACACCGATTGCATCGTTATCATCGGCCACAATACCGGGGTGAATGCCCCGCGCATGCTGCATCCGCTGCAGGAATGCGCCAAGCGCGGCGTGCCGATCATCATCTTCAATCCGCTGCGCGAGCGCGGCTTCGAGCGCTTCACCAATCCGCAGAACCCGGTGGAAATGCTCTCCGGCTCGTCGACGCCGATCGCCTCGCAGTACCACCAGATCTGTGTCGGCGGCGACAAAGCGGCGCTGATGGGTGTCTGCAAGGCGCTGTTCGAGCTCGACGATGCGCAAAGAAGAGACGGCCGCGACGGCGTGCTCGATCGCCTGTTCATCGCCGACCACACCCACGGATTTGCCGAATTCGAAGCATCCGTCCGCGGCCATGACTGGGCCGATCTGGAACACGGCTCGGGGCTTAATCGTTCGGCCATGGAGGCGGCGGCGACCGTCTATGCGCGCGCCAAGGCGGCGATTGTCGCCTACGGCATGGGCATGACCCAGCACGTCAACGGCGTCGAGAACGTGCAGATGGTGACCAATCTGCTGCTGATGCGCGGCAATATCGGCGAGCGCGGTACCGGCGTCCTACCGATCCGCGGCCACTCGAACGTCCAGGGCCAACGCACCGTCGGCATCACCGAGAAACCCGAACTGGTACCCAACGACAAGCTCAAAGAGCTTTACGGTTTCACGCCGCCAGAAAAGAAGGGCTTGAATTGCACCGAGGCGGCGGAGGCCGTGATCAAGGGCGACGTACGCGCCGTGGTCCAGCTTGGCGGCAATTTGGTGCGCTCGCTGCCCGACCACGATCGGCTGATCCCGGCGTGGCGCCGGCTCCGCCTCACCGTGCACATCGAAACCAAGTTCAATAAATCCTGCCTGGTGCACGGCGAGGTATCGTACGTCCTGCCCTGCCTCGGGCGCATCGAAATCGACCGGCAGAATGGCAAGCCGCAAGCCGTGAGTGTCGAGGACTCGACCGCCTGCATCCACGGCTCGCGCGGCTATGCCGAGCCGGCGAGCGAAAATCTTCGTTCCGAGCCGTGGATTGTCGCGGCTTTTGCCAAAGCGGTGCTGCCACCCAATGCGAAAGTCGACTGGGATGCATGGGTCGCCGATTACAGCCGCATCCGCGACGCGATCGAGCGCACCTATCCCGACATGTTCAAGGACTTCAACAAGCGCATGTGGCAGCCGGGCGGCTTCCATCGCCCGCTGGCCGCTTGTCACCGCGTATGGAAGACCAAGACTGGCAGGGCCAACTTCATTGCTCCGAAAAGCCTCACCGCCGACGTCAAGAGCGATCCAAAGCGCAACGACATCTTTCAGCTCACCACGTTCCGCAGCCAAGGTCAGTTCAACACCACGGTATACTCGGATCGCGACCGCTTCCGCGGCGTGCACGGCACGCGCATGGTCCTGTTCATGAACGAGAACGACATTATTCGCCTCGAATTGCGCGAAGGCGATATTGTCGGCTTGCGCACCGCGGTGGGCGACGATGCGACCCGCCGCGTCGAAGGTTTCATCGTGCACGCCTACAACATCCCGCAGGGATGCGTGGGCGGCTATTACCCGGAATGCAATCCGCTGATCCCGCTCTGGCACCACGCCAAGGGAAGCTTCGTCCCCGCGGCGAAGGGCATTCCGGTCTTCATCGAAAAGACACAGGCGCAGGTGCCGGAAGCGGCGGAATAAGGTCGCGCCCGCCTCGTCGGCGGACATTCACATCGCCATCGTTGCCGTCAAGCCAAGGCCGGCGTGTTCAGCCGCGGGCGTCGCTTTATTTGGAACTCCCAATGCTGCGGGGCGGTTGGCCGCAGCGAGGTCGTGCCTTCTCGCCGTTGGTCCGATGACCGGGCGGGACGAACCAAGGAACAAATGTCATGGCCCAGGTCACGAGCTTGCGGCGAGAAAACTGGACGCGATCCGGACCCATCGTGTCGCGCCTGCCGGAAGACGAAATCGAAATTTTGGAGGATCGCGCCGCCGCGATGATCGCCGATCCGGCTCCCCTCGGCTTGTGGGGTTTCGCCACCGGCACCTGGGTGACCGGCACCGTCATCGCCGGCAAGTTTCCCGAGACGGCGCTGATCGGCACTATCCCGGTCCTGCTCATCTTCGCCGGCATTGCGCAGTTCATTGCCGGCCTGATTGCCTTCCGCCGCGCCAACATCCTTGCCGCTAGCGCATTTTGCTGTTTCGGATCCTTTAACGTTCTGACGGCGCTGCTGTTTGCACTGCAATCGGCCGGCAAGCTCACGACCACCGGCGACCCGGTGATCCTGCAAGGCTTGATTCTCGTATCGTTTGGATTTATCGCGCTGGCGCTAACGCTGGCGGCGCTGCGCACCAATGCGGCCCTGGTGCTGACGCTTCTTCGTCTTGGCCATCGGCTACGTGCTGGCCGATATTCCGCAGTTGGCGAACAGCGTCGGCGCCGGCACGCTCGGCCGCATCGGCAATATCGGCGGCTGGTTTCTCGTTGCCTCGGCGTTCTTTGCCTACTACACAGGCATGGCTTTGGTGGTGAATTCCAACTGGCAGCGAACCATTTTTCCGATCGGCGGTGAAACCGTAAAAAGCAAGCAAACGCTTTTCGGGCGCTGTAAGGATAAAGGATACTTAAATGATCGTTTCGCGACGCAGTTTTGCCGCGCTGGCGGCAAGCGGAGTTCTGACCGCACAAGCCGCTCAGGCGGCGCCGCAACTCGGCAATCCCGACAATCCGCCGCAAGGGGCGGAAGCCATCAAGGGCAATCCGCACAGCAACAACGATCCGGGACCGAAAAATCCGGCGCTCGGCGCCGAATTCCCCTCAAGCGAACTGCCGGCGTCGACCGACAGCGGCGACGTGCCGAACTTTTGGTTCCCATTCGCAGCGGCCAGCAAACGCCTTCAGGACGGCGGCTGGGCGCGCCAAGTCACGGTGCACGAATTGCCGATCGCGACGACGCTGGCCGGCGTCGACATGTATCTGACCCCCGGCGGCGTGCGCGAGCTGCACTGGCATCTGCCGGCGGAATGGGCTTTTGTGCTCTACGGCAATGCGCGGATCACCGGCTTCGATCAGGACGGCCGCAGCTTCGTGGCCGACGTCAAAGCCGGCGATTTATGGAATTTTCCTTCCGGCATCCCGCACTCGATTCAGGGCCTCGATCCCGACGGCACCGAGTTTCTGCTGGTGTTCGACGACGGCGCCTTTTCCGAGTTCGATACCTTGCTGGTGACGCAATGGATGGCGCACACTCCGGTCGAGGTTCTCGCCAAAAACTTTCAGCTTCCGGCCGCGGCGTTCGATCCCATACCGCTGCATGAGAAATACATCTTTCAAGCCGCGCTTCCCGGCGCCTTGAGCGCCGATCAGAAAAGCGCCATGGGACCGCAAGGCGCGACGCCGGAATCCTTCAGCTACGCGCTGCTGGCGCAGCCGCCAGTTTTCAAGTCGCCGCACGGCGAAGTGCGCATTGCCGATTCGAAGAAGTTCTTCGTCTCTTCGACGATCGCCGCCGCGCACGTCATTGTGCATCCCGGCGCCATGCGCGAACTGCACTGGCACCCGAACGCCGACGAATGGCAGTACTACATCGCCGGGACTGGACGCATGGGCGTATTCGCCGGCGGCAGCAAAGTGCGCACCAAGGATTTTCACGCCGGCGACGTTGGCTATATCCCGCGTGCGATGGGTCACTACATCGAGAACACCGGCAATACCGATCTGGTGTTTCTCGAAGTGTTCCGCAGCAGCTATTACTCCTCGATTTCACTTGCCCAGTGGCTCAGCCACTTGCCGCCAGAATTGGTGCAGGCGCATTTCAACTTCTCGAGCGACACGGTGAAGGCCATGTCAAAAGGCGACGCCCAAGTCGTCGTCGGCGGCTAGGCGGTGATGATGCCGACCGCCCGCGACAATAGGCTTGCGGCGGATATCGTGGAATGTCCGCGCACCGCCGGTTTTGCACATAGATGCCGCCAAGCGGCGCATTTTTCGCAGGAGATCGAATGGTGAAACGTGAGCGGTTTGTAACGCCGGTGACGTGCCCGGAATGTGCGTTGAACGGCCTCGCGACTTGGGAGGAGCGCGGAAATCTGGAAACGACTATCGAATGTATATCGGAAGGTTTCCGCGACGGGCCTGAGGGCGAGATTTTTTGCGCCGCCTGCGGCGTCAAAGCAATCATGGGTAAAACGCTGTGCCGATCCGAAATGAATGATCCTGCGCCGCGCTGAGCCGGCCGGGTGCGTTTTGGACGTCGTGAAGCTCGGGTGAAGCGCCGGCGGGTAAATTCTGCTCTGACCTGCTACGGCTTCGCGGCTTTGATAATCAAAATACCGTGCGGATCGACGGTCAAATGCTGGCCGGGAAAAACCACGGTCGTCGAGCCGAACTCTTCAATAATGGCCGGACCTTCCAACTGAAAACCTGCTCCGAGCGCATCGCGCGCAAAGACCGGTGTGTCGCGGAATTGGCCAGCGAAATAGACCGGCCGGTTCGCCGGCTTGGGCAGCGCACCGGCTTTTTTGATCTCCGGAATACGCGGCCGGTCGATCATGCCGATGGCGGAGACGCAGAAATTCACCAGCTCGACTTTTTGTTGGCCGGCATAATTGTAGCCGAAAGTTCTTTTGTGTCCGGCATGGAAAGCGTCGGTCAGGCCGGAGATGAACGATGCGCCGATGTCGCCCGCGGGCGCCGACACCCGCACCTCCATGGACTGGCCCGCATAGCGCACGTCGGCTTCGCGCACGAGCGCGATTTTTTCCGGTGCGATGCCATCTTTCTCGAGCGTTGCGGCGGCGTCGCGTTCCAAGCCTGCGTAGATCGACGCCAGCGCCGCGGTATCGATCGCGTCCTCGTGCATGACTTTGGTGACGATGTGATCGGTGCGCCAATCGACGGCGAGGAGTCCGAAAGCGGAGAGGTTTCCCGGGTTCGGCGGCACGATGGTCGTCTTCATGCCCATCAATTCCATCACCGCGGCGGATTGCGCCGGGCCCGAGCCGCCGAACGAGAGGAGCGCGAAGCCCGCCGGATCGATGCCGCGCTGGATGGTCATTTGCCGGATGGCGTTAGCCTGATCCCAGTTGGCGATCTCGACAATGCCTTCGGCCAATTGCTCGGCATTCAAATTGCCGGGTAGCTACGCCGCCAGCGCTTCGAGGCCCTTGCGCGCGCGGTCGACGTTGAGCCTGATTCCGCCGCCGATCAACGCCGGAGGCAGGCGGCCAAGCACGAGATTGGCGTCGGTGATGGTCGGCTCTTCGCCGCCCTTCGGGTAGCACATCGGGCCGGGCTCGGCGCCGGCGCTGCGCGGCCCGACTCTGAATTGGCCGGTACGGGTGCGGAAGGCGATCGATCCGCCGCCGGTGCCGATGGTCTTGATGTCGAGCATGGGAATGCGCACGGGAAAGCGGCCGACGCGCCCGCCGTTGGTGACTTTCGGTTTGGCGCCCTCGATCAGGCACAAGTCGGTCGAGGTGCCGCCGGCATCGAGCGTGACCAGGTCGGGAAAGCCGGCGATCTCGGCGATCACCGCCGAGCCGAGCGCGCCGGCGGCGGGCCCGGACAACGCCGTGGTGATCGGCTTGCGCATCACCTGATCGGGGCTGGCGACGCCGCCCGACGATTGCATCACCAAAAACGGCTTTTTGTTCAGCTCCGAACCAAGCTCATCGCGGATGCGGTCGAGGTACCGGCTCATGTGCGGCTTGATGAAGGCATCGACCAGCGTCGTCACCGCGCGTTCGTATTCGCGATATTCGGGCAGCACGTCGCAGGAGAGCGACAGCGTACATTCGGGATATTCTTCGCGCACAATCGCGGCGGTGCGGCGTTCGTGGGCCGGATTGGCGTAGGAGTGCAGGAGACAGATGCCGATCGTGCCGATCCCGGCCTGGCGGAAAAATTTTGCGGCGGCGCGCACGCTCGCCTCGTCGAGCGGGCGCAGCTCCTCGCCGAGGAAATTGAGCCGCCCGCCGGCCTCGCGCACGTAGCGCAGCGGCACGATGCGTTCGGGCTTCACCCAGAAATACGAGTTGCCGTAGCCCTCGGGCACCGCCTGGCGGGCGATCTCCAGAATGTGCCGGAAGCCTTCGGTGACAATCAGCCCGAGCCCTTCGATCTCGCCCTGCAGCAGCGCATTGGTGGCGACCGTGGTGCCATGCGCAAGCACGGCGAGGTCGTCGATGCCGGCGCCCCATTGGGCAAGAATGGCGTTGACGCCCTGCACCAGCGCAATCGCCGGATTTTGCGGCGTCGAGGACACCTTGGTCACCCGCATCGCGCCGGAGGAATCGTCGACGCAAACGATGTCGGTAAAAGTGCCGCCGGTATCGATGCCGATGCGCAGCGGCAGACCGCTACTCATGCGCGCGCAACTCCGTCACGTAGGGTGGGCTGAGCGACGCGAAGCCCACGATGTGTTTTCAATCTTCTGTTTCGATTATTCGCCGAACCTGCTTCGCGTGTCCATTACGTCGCCAGCCCCGTCGGTGGGCACGGCGCTGCGCGCCTTTGCCCACCCTACGGCTTTATTTTGCGGCGGTGACGAGCCGCCGCTCGCGATCCGCGGCATAAGCCAGGCAGGCGCGGATATCGTTCTCCGTCAGTTCAGGATAATCAGCGAGAATCTGTTCGTGTGAGAGCCCTGCGGCAAGCCAGCCAAGTACGTCAGCGACCGCAATCCGCAGACCGCGCACACATGGCCGGCCGCCGCGCTTTCCATCTTCGATGGTAATGATGTCTTGGTAATTCATCTGCCGATCATTCAATAACCGCGTTCAAGATAGCGCAAAAAAGTTGATTACTCCATTGCCCGGTCGGCCGAGGCGCTCCGCATATCCGCGGCCTTTTGCACGTGAAGGACCCGCGCTAACATTGCCCGTCCCGGCCGCCCGGCGGCAACAAGCAAATAACGGGACCATAGGGGAGGGCGTAGATGGCCGATTACGTCATTGTTGGCGCCGGCTCCGCGGGATGTGTGTTGGCGGCGCGCTTGAGTGAAGATCCCGCGGCGCAGGTGACGCTGATCGAGGCCGGCGGTCCCGATGATGCGCCGGATATTCAGGTCCCGCTGGCGTGGCCCTTGATCCGCAAAAACCAATACGACTGGGACTACACCAGCGAGCCCGAGCCGGGTCTCGACGGCAGGTACATTTATCTGCCGCGAGGAAAAACGCTCGGCGGTTCGAGCGCAATCAACGCCATGATCTATATCCGCGGCCACCGCGCCGACTATGACGGCTGGGCCGCCGGCGGCGCCGCGGGTTGGAGCTACAACGACGTCCTGCCCTACTTCCGCAAGGCGGAATGCAATGTGCGCGGCGAGGATCAGTTTCACGGTAAGCTCGGGCCGCTGTCGGTCTCTGATCCACAGACCCGGCATCCGCTGACCGAGGCGTTCAAGCTCGCCGCGATCGAGGCCGGTCATCCGTTCAATCATGATTTCAACGGCGCGAGCCAAGATGGCGTCGGCTATTACCAGATGACGACGCGCAAAGGCCGCCGCTGCAGCGCCGCCGCGGCGTATCTGCACCCGGCAAGCGGCCGACCCAATCTGAAAGTACTGACTGGATCGCTGACCACGCGCATTCTGTTCGAGGGCGCCCGCGCCATCGGCGTCGAGATCGTGCGCCGCGGCGCGCGCGAGGAGATTCGCGCCGACGGCGAAGTCATCCTCGCCGCCGGAACTTATAATTCCCCGCAACTCTTGCTGCTCTCCGGCATCGGGCCGGCCGCCGAGCTGGCGCCGCACCGTATCGCCGTTCGCCACGATCTACCGGTCGGCTTTGGGCTGCAGGATCACCCGCTGTTGATGATGAGCTACTTCACCGATACGCAGAGCCTGTTCACGCCGCCGACCGAGGAGGAGGCAGCTTTGTGGGAATCCGAAGGATGCGGCGCGCTCAGCTCGAACGGCGGCGAAACCGGCGCGTTTCTCCGCACCCGCGACGGGCTCGACGCCCCCGACGTCCAATTTCTCACCGCGGCCGTGATGCTGCACCAGCAAGCCGTCGGGGTGCCGACGGCGCACGCGCTGTCGTTCGGCTGCTGCGTGCTCAAGCCGAAGAGCCGCGGCAAGCTCGTGCTGCGCTCCGCCGACCCGACGGCGAAGCCACGCATTGTGCACAATTATCTTGCCAAACCCGAGGACCGGCGCAGCATGATCGAGGGGGTGCGCTTGGGCCTCGATATCGCAGATCGACCGGCAATGCGCGCGCACGCCAAGGCGCCTTGCCTGGCGCCGAAATCCGCGGCGGACGCGGACATCTGGGATTTCGTGCAGCGGCATACGCAATCGGTCTATCATCCGACCAGCACCTGCGCGATCGGTCCGGTCGTCGACAACGCGCTGCGCGTGCACGGCGTTGAGGGCTTGCGCGTCGTCGATGCCTCGGTGATGCCGAGCGTGGTGCGCGGCAACACCAACGCGCCGACGATCATGATTGCCGAGCGCGCCGCCGATCTGATCCGCGGCGCTATTTGACGGCGGCGACGGTAGCGGCCCGAGCCGTTAGCTCTCGTGTTGTGAGCCGTCCGGTTCCGTGCCAGCGGATGGCCAATGCGGCGCGGGCGCAGCCAGGGCCTCGGCTTCCACGGAGATGGCGACGGGGTCGCTCGCCGGAAACGTCGCCTTCAGCGCCTCGTCGAGCATCTCATTGAGGTGATCCGCTGCGCGCGACGCGGATTTATGCCGATGATGCGTGGACAGCATGGCTCCAAATCCTTTCGTGCGGTGCGGTGTACATACTCAATCGGCGGTCCGCTGTTATGTTCCGCCAATGCATGAACATATGCCGCGCGCCGAAACATTGCCAGGTTACGCTTCGCCGCACGTCTCGATCATGACACTGTCGATCGCCTCGCGCCCGGTCTTGCCGGCCCACACGACGAACTGGAATGCCGGATAAAATCGCTCGCAGCTGTCGAGCGCGCTTGAGAGCGCCACCTCGCACTGTCGGCCGGTAACGGCGACGCCGCCGCCGAGAATGAGGCCGTGGCGGAACATGACCACGCCGTTCTGCGTCCACACGTCGAAATGTCCGATCCACAATTGCTCGTTGATGCCGGCGATCAATCGCTGCACTTCGGAAAGCCGCAGTTGCGGGACTTTCATTTCGAAGGCGCAGGCGACGTGCAGCACCTCGATGTCTTCCATCCAGCTGAACGAAATCTGGTAATTGGTACGGTTGCCGGTGACGACGAGCGCGATCTCGGACTTTGCTGAGCGTTCGAACGGCCAATTGTTAGCGGCCGCCATGCGCTCGACCACGTCAAGCGGATTACCACAATGCTCGTCAAAACCTTCGATCAGCGACATGCGGGCTCCCACGCAAGATCGGGCTGGTCAATCGGCGGCAGTGCGTTGTCTTGATTCTAGCTGTGGCAGGGAGAACAGGGCGTACTGATAAGCGGCATTGAGCTTCTTGGTTTCCGTCTCGGCGAGGTTCATGAAAACCTGCGCCATACCGTGCACCCGATCCGGATGGTTCTGTTTGATCCGCGTTTTGTACGCTTCCTTGACTTCCTCGATGGTCGCTGAATGCGAAAGTCCCAGCACCTCGAACCAGCTGTCACCAGCGCCGTCCGCGTCGGCGTCCGCCGGCGGAATTTCTCCGTCGGCCTTGAGTTGCTCGATCACCCGATTGGGGTCGCCGTAGGCAAACTCCTTGAGCGCGCAAAACTCGAATGAGTAGCGGCGCCGCAGATTGGCCCAGCGCAGCAGCAAAAATCCCGGCGCAGACGCGGCGGCAAGAAAAGCGGCGGCGGCGTTGGCATAGAAAATCCGCGCATCGAGCGGGTACCAAGCCAGCGGATTGTTGGCGCCGACGATCACCTCATCGGCCCACGAGCTTTGCAAAGCGACCACCAGGAGCGCGAGAACCAGGACGTGAACGGCAAGCGCGCCGCCCAGAGCGAAACGCCAGGAGAGGATGCGGACCAGCGTTCTGAGCCGCTGCAGTGGGCCGCGCTTGAGCCGGATGATGGTGTGCTGCAGGTAACGGGCATGCTCGTCCACTTCTTCGAACTCGCCGTCGCGCTCCGGATTGGTCTCGCTGGGCGAGAAAAACAGCGTCTGCCACCACGGCTTTACACCCTCGCCCTGATCGACGAGTTCCTTGCGGCGGCGCCAAACCTTCTCGTACTCGGCCAGCGCGCGATTTAATTCGAGGGCTTCGTAGTGCCGCAGAGAAAATTCAGGAAGCAGCCGGCGCGCGGCCAACAATTGCCGGGCGTAGCCGGCGATGAACACCGGCAATGCGGCGCATAACGCGAGCAAGCCCGCGTTGAGAAGTACTACCTGCAGCTCTTCGCTGACCCCCAGCCCGGGCATGTACGCAACTACGCCTTACTCACCGAACGATCCCCAACCCCAGGCGGCTTCAGCGCCGCTCTCAAACTGCTGTTCGTTTTTTAACCGCTAAATCCACTTCCTGTCCGAAAACGGGCCGTACATGGGCAAAAACCAGACAAGAATCGCGCGTGTTGTGTCTTATTTCATCAACTTCAACGCGATCTCGATGCCGCTTTTGCGGCGCCACTCGGGCGCGAGCGCTCCAGTTCCCCGGCTTGTGCGAAGGCCCTCTTGGCGGCGTCAAAATTCAAGTCAGCTCAGTCGTCGGCGGTTTTTCCCGGGACCGACTTCGAACTTCGTCGCCTGCAAAATTCCCAGCCCAAAGGGCGTTGGCATCGACATGCGGTACGGCACCATCAGCCGCGTGCCGGTCACCGGCGCCAGCCATATTTCTATGTCGTGCTGTGACGCCAAATAGGTGATGAGAAAGTGTTTGGGATCGTAGCCGGCCAGCGGAAAGAATTTCACCGAGCACACAACCACCGGACCTTGATAGCCGGTCTCCGACTTGACCTTGTCGACGCGCTTGAAAGAAAGCCGCAGATTGTAGCGGGTATGGCCGTCGAAGATGGGGATGGTCCGTTCACAGGCCGCGGGCACGGCTGTCGCGCCGGTGCCAGAAACGGGAACGAGCAGGGCCGTCATCGGATCGATTACGCCGGTGCGGTTCGCGTCGGTGATCGGCACCAGGTCGGCGTCCGGCTTGGGCTTGGCGGCGACATATTCCTGGGCCTTGTTGCCGTGAAACAAGATGCGCACTTCGTCGGACCATTTTCCCGCGATGAGCGTGAGCGCAAAATTGGACGCCACCGGGTCTCCTGCGGACAGCCGTCCGCGAGCCGAGACGTTGCCGTGTCCATCGGATAAAAGCCGCAATAAGCCGGAAATCCCGCCGGTTGCCGCCGAGGTGAATTGATTGTTGCGCAGCTCGACGGTCCACGAGATATGACCGATGGGAAGACCCAAAAGCGTCGCGCTGTAGGTGGCGTCGAGCTTGGCTTGCGCGGCGGCCAGACTTAAGCCGCCATCCGCCGCCAGAAACGACAGCACCACGCCCAGCCGAATAGCAAAGCTACTAAGGCGTGAGGTCATCGGGCGAAACGTCCTCCGACGGCAACACATTTTGTCGGCAAGCCGTTGGCAGCGCAAGCGGTGCCGTGAGGCGTCACGAATGAATTCACACGGGCTCTCCGCGCGATCCCCACTTACGTTTTCAGCTCGAAAACAATGTCCTGCGCGCCCTTCCACAGCGTGAGCTTGCCGAGCGCTTGCAGGTTCTCGCGACCCTTGGTGATGGTGAGAAAATGATTGCCGGCAAGCTGGCCCGCTTTGCTCGCAAACGCCACCGGACCGTAAGCAAGCAGGATTTCGGTCTCGCTGACGCCCCCCGGATAAAGGATGATCTCGCCGGGAGCGGGATAGCTGGTCGCGTTCTCAAAGCCGAGGCCGAAATCGAAATCGCCGAGCGGAATCCAGCAGCCTTCGCCGCTCCAGCGCACGTGGATGATCTGCTGCCGGTAAGGCAGCATGCGCACGAATTTGACGCAGGTATTGGGCGCCGTCTCGTTCTCCATCTGCGCCTCGAAGTCGTAGGGGCCGGCTTTGATGTGAAGCATGGTCATGGTGTGGACATCCGATCTAAAAAAGACGCCAGCACGCCGGCGGCAATGTCGATATCTTCCGGCGCCGCGAACTCGGCGGGATTGTGGCTCACCCCGCTGCGGCAGCGCTCGAACGCCATGGCGATGGGAATAATTTTGTCGAACGCCATGGCGTCGTGGTCGGCGCCGCTCGACAGCCGCCGCGACACCTACCCCATGGCCTCGATCGCCGCCGCGAACTCGCCGGATAATCGGTCCGTGCTTGCCGCCTTGATGTCGTGCATGAATGCCCTCTCGAGGCGGCACTTTAATGGATGCAACGGCTGCCGCGGTCAATCGCAAGCAGGCCGAGGAAAGCCACTTGCTCTTGAAGGGCCGCCCAAGCCTCTGTCATGGTGCACGGCCGGAGAGTTTTTGAGCCCCATTGCGATGTCAGCCTTCACCCCCGACGATTACCCGCGCGACCTTGTCGGCTATGGCCGCCTTCCGCCCGATCCGCGCTGGCCCGGCGGCGCGCGCGTGGCGGTGCAGTTCGTGATCAACTTCGAGGAAGGCGGGGAGAACGCGATCTTCCACGGCGACAAGGCCTCGGAAGCCTTCCTCACCGACGTATTGGGGGCGCAGCCGTGGCCCGGCCGGCGTCATATGAACATCGAGTTGATGTTCGAATACGGCTCGCGCGCCGGCTTTTGGCGGCTGTGGCGGCTGTTCACCGGGCGCAATCTGCCGGTGACCGTCTACGGCGTCGCCACCGCGCTCGCTCGCAATCCCGAAATCGTCGCCGCCATGCGCGAGGCCGGATGGGAGATCGCCAGTCACGGCCTCAAATGGATCGAGTACAAGGATTTCTCCGAAGCCGATGAAACCGCGCATATGCGCGAGACGATCCGCCTGCACACCGAGGTGACCGGAGAGCGGCCTTACGGCTGGTATACCGGCCGGACGTCGCAACACACACTCAAGCTCGTGCTCGCCGAGGGCGGCTTTCTTTATTCCTCCGATTCCTATGCCGACGATCTGCCGTATTGGGTGCAGGGGCCGAAAGGGCCGCACTTGATTATTCCCTATACGCTTGATGCCAACGACATGCGCTTCATCAACTCGCAGGGCTTCGCCAACAGCGATCAGTTCTTCGCCTATCTGCGCGATGCCTTCGACTTTCTCTACCGCGAAGGCGAGCACGCGCCGAAGATGATGTCGGTCGGGCTGCACTGCCGGCTCGCCGGCCGGCCCGGCCGCGCCATGGGGCTTGAGCGCTTTTTCGATCACATCGCCAAATTCGAGCGCGTCTGGATCACCACGCGTCTCGACATCGCTCATCACTGGTACCGCGAGCATCTTCCGCGTGGCAAAGGCGCCGGCACGGATTGAATATTTTTCGCTTACTTTGCCCATCACAGCAAATTCGTCTCGCTCGTAATTATTACCAACGTGCTTTAGTCTTCTTGATATGACTGCCATTCCGCTCGAAACCCTCAACTCAGCCGACCGCAAGAGCTTCATGGCGGCGATCGGCGAGGTGATGGAACTGGCGCCGTGGGTGGCGGAGGCGGCGTTCGCCAAGCGGCCATTTGCCGGCATGGCCGCGCTCTATCAGACCATGACGGATGCGGTGCGTAACGCGCCGCCGGAGCGCCGGCAGGCGCTGATCAACGGCCACCCCGATCTTGCCGGCAAGGCGGCGCGGGAAGGCAACCTCACCGCCGACTCTGCGGCCGAACAGGCGGCGGCCGGGCTCGACCGCCTGAGCGAACAAGAGTTCGCCGATTTCCACCGCCTCAACGACGCCTACCGCAAAAAATTCGCCATGCCGTTCATCATCTGCGTGCGCCGGCACGGCAAGCAATCGATTCTGCGCGCGTTCGCGCGGCGACTGAACAACGATGCCGCGGCCGAACAAAAAACCGCGCTCGACGAGATTTTTCGCATCGCCGCGCTCCGCCTCGATCAACGGGTCAAAGCCGATGACCGCCTCAAGGTGCATGGCCATCTTTCGACCCACGTGCTCGACACTCACGCCGGCCATCCGGCGCAAGGCGTGGCCGTCGAACTGTGCGAGATCGGAAGCGCCGGCGCTGCGCGCGTCATCAAGCGCACCCAAACCAATGCCGACGGGCGCACCGATACGCCGCTCTTTACCGGGATGCCGATCCCGATCGCGACCTACGAACTGCGCTTTGCCGTCGCCGACTATTTTGCCAAAGCGCGCGCGCCGATGGCCGATCCGCCGTTTCTCGATATCGTGCCGGTGCGTTTTGCCGTCGCCGAGCCCGAGGGCCGCTATCACGTGCCGCTGCTGGTCACGCCGTGGTCGTATTCGACCTATCGCGGGAGCTGAAGGCGCGTTGTCGGCGCTGTTATAAGAACGTGTTGTAGGCGTTGTTATAAGAAAATGACAAGGAGGCGATTTTGGCTGCCGATCCTTATGACGTTTTGGGGGTGAAAAAAGACGCCTCGCAAAGCGACATTCAAAAAGCCTATCGAGCGTTGGCCAAGAAGCTGCATCCCGACCTCAATCCCGGCAACAAACAGGCCGAGGAGCGCTTCAAAGAGGTTTCCGCGGCGTACGATCTTCTCGGCGACGAAGCGAAGCGCGGGCGCTACGACCGCGGCGAGATCGACGCCTCCGGCGCGGAGCGTCCGCAACAGCGCCAGTACTACCGGGATTTTGCCGATGCCGGTTCGCAATATTCCAGCGACGCCGGCTTCGCCGACTTTGCCACCGACGACATCCTGTCTCAGATACTGCGCGGGCAGGGACGCGGCGGCGCCATGCACATGCGCGGGCCGGATCGCCATTATCAGCTCGAACTCGACTTTCTCGACGCGGTCAACGGCGGCACGCGGCACATCACCTTGCCGGACGGCTCGGCCCTTGACGTGCGCATTCCCGCCGGCACGCGCGACGGGCAGACATTGCGGCTGCGCGGCAAGGGCGCGCCGGGAATTGGCGACGGGCCGCCGGGCGACGCCTTGATCGAAGTCACCGTGCGGCCGCATCGCCTGTTCTCGCGCGAAGGCGACGACATCCGCGTCGAATTGCCGGTGTCGCTGAGCGAAGCCGTCCTCGGCGGCAAGGTGACGGTGCCGACGCCAACCGGTCCGGTGAGCATGACGGTGCCGAAATGGTCTAATACCGGCACGGTCCTGCGGCTGAAAGGGAAGGGCGTTGCGCGCGCGGACGGCGGCAAAGGCGACGAACTGGTCGCGCTTAAAATTGTGCTGCCGGAGAAGCCCGATTCGGAGCTGGAGAATTTCGTCGCAAAATGGGGCGAGGGCGGCGCGTACAATCCGCGCCAAGCCATGGAGGCCTGACATGGATGCGGAGACGTTCGTCGTTCACGCAAAAATCAATGTCCACACATTGGAGGCGTGGGTCGAAGCCGGCTGGCTTGTCCCCGGCCGCGTCGAGGGCCGCTTGCACTACTCGGACGTAGATCTGGCCCGCGCCCACCTGATCAACGATCTGGCCGGTCTCGGCGTCAATGAGGCAGGCGTGCCGATCGTGCTCGATCTCGTCGATCAGCTCCACGGACTTCGCCGCGCGCTGCGCGATGTCTTGGCGAGGAGCAGGCAGCCGTAGAACGATGCCGAGGTCATTGGACGCCGCCATGCCGGCAAGCGGCCAGAAAGAACGGCACGCGGGCGGCGATCTGCGGCTTGATATCGGCGCGCAGGCTCTCGAGCTTTTCTCCGTGCAGCGCGCGCAGCACCATCGGCATGACGACGAAATCAACAAAGAAACGCGCCGTCGTCGCCACGCGCTCCGGAGCAAACGCCGGTAACGCGCCGTCGGGCGCGGCTTGGGCCGCCTCGGTCAGAATACGCGCAACGGCGTCCTCGCTTCCGCGTCGTGCCATGATGTGCACATTGTTTGCCAGCTCAGGCAATCGGCGCGCCTCGGAGATCGACGCGCGCATCAGATCGATGGTTGGACCGGAAAATATCCAGTGCAGTACTGACGACCCCAGGTCGGTCAGTCGCGCGTTGAGCGTTGCTCCACTCGGGGGATCGCTTTCGAACTTTGCGATCGCGGCGGCGCAGTTGCGCAACACCACGGCGGTGAACAGTGCTTCCTTGCCGGGAAACCGCGCATAGATGGTCGGCTTTCCGGCGCGGGCGATGGAGGCGATCTCGTCGATACTGGCGCCGGCAAGCCCGCGATCGAGAAGGACCTGACGCGCGGCGTCGAGGATGCGCTCGTCCACCTGGCCGGCATCTTTCCGCGGCGGCCGTCCGGCACGAACGACCCGCCGCTTTTTTGCCTGTATCTCATTCATTGCCCGCTCCAACGACTCCTGAATATTCGCGCTGCGCACCCGTAACCTGCTGATTCCCTGATCCTTTTACCGCAGACGGCAGCGAAAGTAAAGAAACGAAACGGTTCCGTTTAAATCCCCTTGACAACATCAGGGTCGCGCCTACTATTAAAACGATACCGTTTCGTTTTATTTAGGGTAGCCGGTGGCGGTGATCAAGTCAGGAGGACCGCAATGTCGTTCGACCCAAAAGACGCAGACTTCGCGGACGTGGCGCTCATGGAGCGCCGCCCTCGGCCGTCAAGGACGGTCGTATCATCCGACGAGACCGGTCACGAGGAGGTGGTCAGGAGTGACGAGGCCGTCATCGCGCCGGAAAAGGCGCGCCGTGAGCGGCCTGCAAACGAGCAGCCTGCGCACGAACAGCCGCGCATCGACTCGCCGCCATTGCATGACGATCGTCATCCCGAGGCGGATGAGCTGCCCAAACATTCCGCACGCCGCGGCCTGTTGCGCGGGCGTCCGTTTGCTTCAGGGCTGGCGGTTCTCGTCCTCATTTCGGTCGGAGCGGCGGGGTACCTCTATTGGGACAACGCCAAGCATTTCGAATCGACCGACGACTCGTTTATCGCCGCGCGGCAGTTTGCCATCCAGCCCAAAGTCTCCGGTTATCTCACTGCGGTAACGGTCACCGACAATCAACACGTCGTCGCCGGCGAGGTCATCGCCAAAATCGATCAGCGCGATTATCGCGTGGCGCTCGAGCAGGCGCACGCGCAAGTCGAGAATGCCCAGGCCAATATCCAAAATATCGACGCGCAGATCAGCGAACAGGACGCGCAGATCAACGCCGCACAAGCCGCGGTCGACCAAGCGCAGGCGGCGCTCGTCTTTGCGCAGCAGCAGGCGGAACGCTACGCGCAGCTGGCCAAGACCGGCGCCGGTACGGTGCAGAGCGCGCAGCAATATTCCTCCCAATTGCGTCAGCAGCAGGCAACGCTCGCCGCCGCACAGGCGACGCTGAAGCTGCAACAGCGGCATACCGGCTCCTTGAAAGCGCAGCGCGATAGCGCCGCCGCCAATTTGGCGCAGGCCCAGGCGCAGCTCGATCAGGCGGCGCTGAATTTGTCGTACACCGCCATTACGGCGGCCGAGCCCGGGCGGGTCGTCAATCTCAGCGCCGCCGTCGGCCAGTTCGCCCAGGCCGGCACCGCGCTTACAAATTTCGTGCCCGACGAAATCTGGGTGACGGCAAATTTCAAGGAGACGCAGCTCGACTCAATGCGGCCCGGACAGCCGGTGACGCTTGCGATCGACGCTTACCCGGAGCGGGCCATCCGCGGTCACGTCGCCAGCATTCAGTCGGGTTCGGGCCCGGCGTTTTCGCTGCTGCCGCCGGAGAACGCGACCGGCAACTGGGTCAAAATCGTCCAGCGCGTGCCGGTCAAAATCGTTCTCGACAATCCGCCGACCGACGTAGCGCTCGGCCCCGGCATGTCGGTCGAAACCAGCGTGCGCGTCAATCCGCGCCCGTCGCTCTATGAAAAGTTGCGGGGCTGGATATGAGCGCCGCCGCAACCGCTGCTCTTCCGCGCGGCGCGGCCAGCAACACAGGTGTCAATCCGTGGCTGATCGCGGTGCTGGTCGCGTTCGCCGCCTTCATGGAGGTGCTCGACACCACCATCGCCAACGTCGCCCTGCCATACATTGCCGGCGGGCTCGGGGTCAGCGAGGATGAGGCCACCTGGGTGGTGACCACCTACCTCGTCGCCAACGCCGTCAGCCTGACCGCGAGCAGCTATCTCGCGCGGCGCCTCGGCCGCAAGCAGATGTTCCTCATCTGCCTGGGGCTGTTTACTGTCAGCTCAGTAGCGTGCGGTTTCGCCCCCAATCTCAATGCCCTGCTGCTGTTCCGGATCCTGCAAGGGCTCGGCGGCGGCGGCATGGTGCCGGTGTCGCAGTCGATTCTCGCCAGCGCCTTTCCGCCGGAAAAGCGTGCTCAGGGTTTTACATTATTCGGCATCGCCGTGGTGGTGGCGCCGGTGGTCGGCCCGACGCTCGGCGGCTGGATTGCCGATAATTATTCTTGGCAGTGGTGCTTCCTGATCAACGGGCCGATCGGGATCATCGCGGCCGGGCTCATCAGCACGTTTTTTCGCGAAACAGCAGCCGCCAAGGCCGACCGCCAGCGCTTTGCGACGCACGGCGGCGGCTTTGACTTCCTCGGCTTTGTGTTGGTGGCGACATTCCTCGGCGCGCTCGAAATGGTGCTCGACCGCGGCCTGATCGATGATTGGTTCGATTCGACTTTCATCGTCGCGACCGCGAGCCTTTGTGCGTTTGCTTTCGTGCTGATGATTCCCTGGGAGCTCAGCCGGCCCAATCCGATGATCGACATCCGGATGGTTGCGACACGCCAGTTTGGCGCGTCGTTCGTCGTCATGCTCGCCGCCGGGGCCATCTTGCTCGCCACGACGCAATTCCTGCCGCAACTGGTGCAGCAGAATTTCGGTTACACCGCGACTTGGGCCGGGCTCGTGCTCACGCCCGGCGGCGTTGCCACCGTGCTGATGATGCCGCTGGTGGGCCGGCTCTCCGCTACGGTACAGCCGCGCTACCTCATTGCGGCCGGCGCGGCGATCTGCGCCTTCGCGATGTACCAAACGACGCAGATCAACGGCGATCTCGGCTTCTGGTATTTCGCCATTACCCGCATTTACGTCGGCATTGGGCTGCCGCTGGTGTTCCTGCCGATTATCAGCGCGTCCTATGACGGAGTTCCTGCGGACAAGACCGATATGGCGTCGGCGTTGATCAACGCCGCGCGCAACACCGGCGGCTCCATCGGGATATCGCTGGCGAACAACGTCCTCGCGCACCGCCAGCAGTTCCATCAGAGCCGGCTGGGTGAACTCGTCAACAGCGCAACGCCGCAATTTCAAAGCACGCTGAAGCAGGCGACGGACTATTTCGCGGCGCACGGCAGTTCGCTGGCACAGGCTCAGCACCAGGCGTTGGCGTGGATCGGTCAGCAACTGCAGAACCAGACGGCGTATCTCGCTTATGACGACGTGTTTTTGACGCTGGCGGTGATCTCGCTCGCCGCGGTACCGCTCGCGCTCATCCTGCGCAAAACGAAGCTCGGCGGTCCGGTCGCCGTCGCGCACTAAAACACCGGACAAAAGGAGTCATGCCATGTCGACCAAACTTTCCCGTGCAGCCTCAATCTTCCTGGCCGCCGCTGTCCTCGGCGGCACGAGCCTGCCATCGCAGGCCGCACCGTCACGCTCCGCGGCTGCTTACGACGGCGAGTGGAGTGTCGTGATCCAGACCACGCGCGGCGATTGTCCCGCCGCCATCCGTGCCGGGGTTCGTATTCTCGCCGGCCGCGTGTTGGCGGAAGACCAGAACTATGCGGTCGCAGGCCGCGTCGCTGCGAACGGTGCGGTGCGGGTCAACGTCGCGGCGGGTGGCCAAAGCGCAGGCGGCTTCGGTCGGCTATCGCGCAATGTCGGCCGGGGTCTTTGGCGAACGCGGTCAGGAGAATGCGCCGGACAATGGACGGCGGCACGGCGCGAGTAGAGCCAAAGCGCCCATGAATGTTCAGCGGCAGCCTCTTCCGCAGCCGCGCCCCGGGGTCTTGAAAGGAGAAAAATCATGACCGAGCTTGCGGTCGAATTCGACTGTTTCAGAGGAGCACGTGCTGCTGCACGAGCTCAATCACCGGGTCAACAACGAATTCGCCTCCGCCATCGGCGTGGTATCGCTTGCCGCGGCACGGTCGAGCAACAATGACGTCAAAACCGCGCTGACCGGCGTCACCCAGCTCCTCCACCATTATGCGGACGTGCATCGTGCTCTGCAGATGCCGGAGCACGGGGACGGCGAGCTCAATGCCGAGGCCTATCTTCGCCGGCTCTGCCTGGCAATCAGCAAATCCTATCTCGATAACAGGAACATCAAGCTCTCGCTTGCCATCCAGCCTTTGCTGCTGCCCGCGGATACGACTTGGCGGCTGGGGATGATCGTCTACGAGCTGATCATCAATGCGTTGCGGCACGCCTTCGCGCACGGCGGCGGAGAAATTCGGCTCGCCGTGCGGCGTGACGGCGCGTTGGTGAAATGCGGCGTGCGGGACGACGGGTCGGCCGCGGCGACTATCCGGCCGGGGCACGGCCTTAAAATCGTGGACGCCTTGAGCCGTGCGCTCGGCGGACGTTTTGTGCAGATACTCGGACCGCACGGATCAACGTCACTCCTGATTTTTCCTAGCGCCGACGCAGCAAACAATCGCCGCGCAAAACGCGGAAATGCAAAATAGCGCGGCTGACGATTTTCCTCAGGAGAAGAAACGGTCAATCAGCACGCTGATGCCGACGCCGGCCATCGCCGCGGCAACGCCGATGGCAACGGTCTCGAAGATGGTGCGCAGCGGATCGCGCTTGGCGACGCGCGCCCGACCAACGCCAAGCCCGATCAACAAAAGGAGTGTCACTGCTGCGGAAACGATCCTGGCCTGCGGGACCGCAAGGATCACGAATGGCACGATCGGGACCGCGGCGGCGAAAAAATCCGCAAGCAGCATCCACAGCGCCTGCTCGCCGGGATTTGGCGTGTCGGCTGCGCCATCGAGCGCGAGCATGAGCCCGCCGATCGCCTCCGCATTATCTTTGACCGCGACAGTCAGCGCTTGCGATTGCCGCTCGGTGAGCCCGGCTTTGGCCAGGCGCGGCGGCAGCGCCACGAGCGCGTCCGCGGCGGACGCGGAAGACAAGCGGCTCGCCTTGGCTTCGTCCCGCGTGGTCTCAATGTCGAGATAGGCGCCGGCCATCATGGAGACGGCGGCGGCGACGGCGCCGGAGGCGCCGGCGATCAGCACCGTCTTCGGATTGCTGGTGGTCGCGGCAACGCCAAAGATCAGGCCGAAGATGGAAACGGTGCCGTCTTCCATGCCGAAGACGATGGTGCCGGCGGAATTGCCGAACGAGCGGCGCAGCCTTTGTAGGATCGTGCCGAATGTCATGTCGTTCGCTCCCTCCGTTCCGCGCGCGGCGCTGGCGGAGTTTCCTCGGTGGCCCCGTCAATGCTAAGACGATAGCTTAAGCCTCGCTTTGCTTAACTTCGGCCAAGCCGCCGGTTTTTCATTGGCCGGCACGGATCAAATAACAGGGAGAGCCGCCAGTGAATACCGCCACGCGTCCGCTGTCCGAAATTCTGCCCAAGGAAATGAACGAGCTGCGGGTGCGGCCGTTGTTTACGCTTCTGCTCGCGGTCGATCCGCCGATCGCCGTCGGCAAGACGCCCGGCGTCGATCGCCGCGTCGGCGTCATCACCGGTGGCCGCTTCGAGGGCGAACGGCTGTCCGGCACGCTGTTTCCCGGCGGCGGCAGCGACTGGCAATCGATCCGGTTCGGTGACGGCGCCTGGATGATCAACGTGCGCATCGTGCTCAAGACCGACGACGGCGCCATCATCGGCATGCCCTATACCGGCATCCGCCAAGGGCCCAAGGAGGTGCTCGACCGCATCGCCCGCGGCGAAGTGGTCAAGGCCACCGATTATTATCTGCGCATCTCCGCGACGTTCGAAACGTCGTCGGAGAAATACGGCTGGCTCAACAACGTCATCAGCATCGGCGTCGGCCACCGGCTGCCGGAAGGGCCGATCTATCGGATGTTCGAGGTGTTGTAGCGACTAGTGGTTCTGAAGACAGGTCGGCCCACGACCCCCTCCTTCATCCTCCCCCTTTCAGGGGGAGGAACGTCATTGCTGCCCACTCGCGCCGCGCGCCAACGGTGAGAACATCCTTTCTCTTTTCCCTCCCCCGGAAAGGGGGAGGGTCAGGGTGGGGGTCTGCTGACATGTGTAAACGGTCGAAGTAAAAGAAGCGGCGAAACAACGGGGGAGGATTATGTCCGGCTTGGCGCACACGTTCGATCTGACCAACGGCGTCGTCATTCTGCGCCTGATCTGCGGGCTGTTCTTCATCCCGCACATCGTCGGCAAGTTCACCGAGCCGGCGACGCTCAACTTCTTCAAGGCGGCGAAATTCGAGCCGCCGGCGACCTGGATGTACATCGCCGGCACGATCGAGACGCTGCTGACCATCGGCCTCGTGTTCAATATCTACACGCCTTATGTCGCCGTGGTGGCCGCCATCCATCTGTGCGTTGCCGCCGCGGCGACCTACAAGGTGACGCGGAAATGGATCTGGGTGATCGGCGGTTTCGAATACTGCCTGTTCTGGGCGCTGGCCTGCGTCGCGCTCGCGCTATTAACCTGGCCGAGATAGAGGCGTAGGGTGGGTTGGCGGCGTCAGCCGTAACCCGCCGATTTTTTGCGGTGGGCTTCGCGGAGCCTGTCATCGGGCCGGCCACCTCGGGCAATAGCGCGTCCCGCGCGTGAACACGCGACTTGCCGTTGGCTCAGCCCACTTACGAAAACGAACAACGAGTACGAGCATGATCAAAGCAGGTATTGTCGGATTGGGCTGGTGGGGGAAGACGCTGGTCGAGTTCGGCGGAAAAGAGCGACGTCATTTCCTTCACGGCGGGCGCGACGCGCACGCTGACCCCGGAAGCGGAAGGTTTTGCCAAGCAGAAGGGCTTGCGGCTCGCGCCCAATTACGACGCGCTCCTGGCCGACAAAAACATCGATGCGGTGGTGTTGGCGACGCCGCATTCCATGCACTCCGGGCAGGTGATCGCCGCCGCCGGCGCCGGCAAGCACGTTTATTGCGAAAAGCCGTTCACGTTGACCAAGCGCGAAGCCGAAGACGCCATCGCCGCGGCGAAGAAAGCCGGCGTCACGCTCGCGGTCGGTTACAACCGCCGCTTCCATCCGGACATGACCAAACTCCGCGACATGATCCGCGCCGGCGAGCTTGGCACTGTCCTGCACGTCGAAGCGACCATGACGTTTCCCAATGCGCTGTTCATCAACCCGGCGCATTGGCGCGCGGACAAGGCCGAAACGCCGCTCGGCGGCTTGATGCCCATGGGCGTGCACGCCATCGACGGCATGATCGATTTGTGCGGCTCGATCGACCACGCCTTCGCGCAGAGCTTTCGCCGTGCCGCGCCGATCGATGCCGACGACACTACCTCGATCCTGCTGCGCATGAAGGAGGGGATGTCGGGCTATCTCGGCACCATGACCACCACCGGTCCCGGGTTTTCGTTCCAGGTGTTCGGCTCAAAAGGCTTTGTGCGGCTCGAAGGCCTCACCCATGTCGCCGGCGCCTCATCCGAGGAAAGGCGCATGCGCCTGTTCGGCGCGTGCAAATTCCAGCCGGTCAAGGGCGAGGCGAAGATTTGGCAGGCGGCATCGCTTGACGTCACCCGCGCCGCGCTCGAGGCCTTTGCCAAAGCCGCGCTTGGCGGCCCGGCCTATCCGATCCCGTACGACCAGGTGATTGCCGGCGTTGCCGCCACCGAAGCCATCATCCGCTCGGCCGGCTCCGGCAAGGTGGAGAAGGTGCAATAGTCCGTCATGCCCGCGCTTGTCGCGGGCATCCACGTCTTTTGGCGATAGGTAACTTGAAGTCGTGGATGGCCGGGAAAGCCCGGCCATGACGAAGCAAAAGAAACAGACGGAACAAACAGCAGGAACAAGAAAATGGATCTCGGCAACGGCCTCGGGCACTTGACCTATTCCACGCTGGTGCATCCGGCCGACGACTGGCCGCAATTGTGGAACTCGCTCAACACCTATCTGCCGAAAGTCAAAGCGCGCTTCGCCGGCAACAAATCGTTCGGCGTATGCATCCGGCTGTCGGCAAAGACCGCGGAGACGCTCGCCGCCAGCGCCGCCGAGCGCAACAAGCTGAAGAAATTTCTCGAAGACAACGATATGTACATCTACACCGCCAACGCCTTCGTCTACGGCCACTTCAAAGGCGACAAGGTGAAGGAAGAGGTGTACGAGCCCGATTGGCGCACCGAGGAGCGCACGCGCTACACCATCAACGTCGCCGACATTTTGGCCGACGTCTGCCCGCCCGGCATCGCGCCGTCGATCCAAACCGCGCCGCTCGGCTTTAAGCCGCGCGTCACCGGCAATGACGTGATCGCAGCCTATACCCACAACGTGCTGCGCGTCATCGCGCATCTGATCGCGCTCGAAGCCAAGACCGGCCGCACCGTGCGGCTCGCGCTCGAGCCCGAGCCGTTCTGCTTTCTGGAAACCACCGACGAGACCATCGCCTATTTCCGCGACCATCTTTATTCCGGCGCCGCGGTGGAAAAACTCGCCAAGCTCGCGCACGTGCCGATCGATGAAGCCAATGCGGCGCTGCGCCGTCATCTCGGCATCGTCTACGACATCTGCCATCAGGCGGTGGAGTACGAGGACATCGCCGCGTCGCTGCAGAAGCTGGTCGATGCCGGCGTTCCGATCTTCAAGCTGCAGGAGGCCGCCGCGCTGCACATTCCCAGCGTCAGCCAAGCCGCGGTCGATACGCTCAAGCGCTACGCCAAGACCATTTATCTGACGCAGACGCTGGAGAAGAAGAACGGCAAGCTCACCAAATATCTCAACGTCGACGATGCCATCGCCGCGTTCGAGAAAGATCCCGGGCCGCGCGAGTGGCGCACCCACATCCACGTGCCGGTGTTCCTCGACGATCTCGGGGCGTTCCGCACCACGCGCTTTGCCATCGCCGACGCGCTGCGCATGCACAAGGACAAGCCGATCTCGCGCCATCTCGAAGTCGAGACCTACACATGGGACATGCTGCCGGAGAGCGCCAAGATCGAACGACATCGTCGATTACATTTGCCGCGAGCTCGATTGGGTGAAGGGGCAGCTGGTGTGATTGCGCACTAGCAGAAGGTTGCACTGAACACTCCCTCTCCCCGGCGGGGAGAGG
>CAWIEY010000015.1:0-105674 GCA_963835195.1 uncultured Alphaproteobacteria bacterium | reverse complement strand
CCTGGCCCACTGGACATGAAGCCCCGGTCGCAACCTCGGGCCGGGGCTTCTCATTTGACGGCACGCTAGCGGCAACAACCTTGTCGTTCTCTCGATCGATGGCATTCCCTGCCGCTAGGTTCCATTCCGCACTGGATTTTATTGAAAGTGAATGCCACGCTGTGCTCGAGACGTGGGGAAAGGGGGAATGCTCTGGCCGTTTCACCGACGTCGGGGCCGCGGTGTCGTCATCGGCGATGACGCATTCGGCGTGCGGGTGGTCGACACTTTGTATCATCAAGCCACGCTAGCGGCCCTCGCTGAGGCGCAGTCTCGGCGAGGTTATAGGCGCTATTTTGCTGCGCTCCTCACACCCGACCCAGGCGATCCTCACGCTGTAGTCGTGGCCATCAGAAGCCTAGAAGTCGGACATCTTGACCCCGAAGACGCGCGAGCATTTAAACGCGCGCTCGCAGGTTATTCCGACGCTGCCTGTGAAGCAAAAATTATCGGCGGACTGGAGCGGGGGGATCGCGGTGACCCGGGATATCTTAGAGTGCGCCTTAATGCGCGGCTACCGTATCGAGTGGTATCACCAAGAAAGTATCCGCCAAAGGACCGAAGCTCACGCAACAGTCAGCGCCAAGGTGGCCGATGAGCCGCGCGTCTAGTGGCGCGGCGACAATCTCGAACCACAGGACCAAATGCGCAGCGCTGGCTGTCATTAGCGGCGATCATTTAGGGCGGGTCAGCTCACTTTCTCTTGCGACACGGTCGTGATTTTCATGATCACTTCTGATCGCGTACTCAAACTCTCCATCCCTTTCAGGCAATCGCCGGGTGATTTGGTACCGCCCCGGTGGCGCGTCGACCGGCGCGATCGACTTTTGCGGCCGGAAATAGACAGTCTGACCGATCTTAAATTTGTGCTCGGCCATCGCTCGGCTCCTGCAGGCCCACTCGGACGGTGCACAGGACCTTTTGAATTTCCCTCAAATGAGTTGATCAGGTTGATAGCGCTGTGCCCACCGGAAAAGTAATTGCAAGGTAGCATTGTAAATTTACGCAATTGCAACCTCGGACAATGTAACCTGCCACCATGTTCCGCACGGCAGCGGTTACATTGGCCGCATTGGTGGCCTTCGACTGGTATTTCCTCGATGGCAAATACGTTGCCACCGTCGAAGCGCTTGCGCGCTCGTCATTCATTTCGCCGTTGGATAAATTCTTATGAGCCGAAGCCGCGACAAAGGCGACGCCATCGGGCGTCGTGTCGATCTGCTGATAGGTCTAATGATCGCGGGCATTATAGTCGTGATGTCGGTCGCCATTTATGTGCATTAACCTCAGCCAGTCATTCGCTTTTAACGCTCGGAGATCATGCTGGCGCCGCTGGGGTCTCCAGACCCAAGCATCACGGGCAACCCTGAAGCCCCGGTGTCCCCAAACGCCGGGGCTTCTCTTTGATGCCGCCTCATGTGTGGATGGGTGCGCCGGGAGACCGGCAAAAGGTAGACGGTGGAAGTCCGTCACGGTGAAGGAGTAGCGAACCGCACTGGACCCGAGTGATGCACGGGTTGTCCGCGAGGACAGACGTGAAGCGTTCACAGGGGAGGGCGCAGGCGAGGTATTGAGCGGCGTAAGACAAGTTCGGGGTGCTGATGTTTTCCGTCCTACAGAAGGCAACACGGCTGGTGTCGATATCGCAAGACACACGCCGACCCCGCGTCGTCGTAGACCCTGGCATGCGCAGAAGCCTTTTGCACGGGAACCGGGAGATCTCCATCGCCGTCCCCGCCAGTCGTGGCCGGGACGTTGTCGGGAAGGCCGGAGGCTGTAGCCGATGATGAGTGCGAGGGAGAAGTCGGACCTGCCCGAAGTAGCAGAGAAGCGAGCGAACAAAGCGGCTTCGGCGGCGGCGGAGCTCGTGGAGCGAAGGGGCAGGGCCAAGGAGATTGCGGAACTACAAAGCACGGTCCGGACGCAGAGCCGGGCAGCCGTGTCACAGGCGCAGGGCCGCATACGAGAAGCCGTCATCAGGAACAGACAGGACAGGCTGACGGCGCTTCTGCATCACCTCACCGTTGATGTTTTGCGGGCAAGCTTCTTCGGTTTGAAGAAGTCCGCCGCGCCAGGTGTCGACGAGATGACGTGGACCGAATACGCAGAGCACCTTGAGGCAAACCTCATGGACCTGCATGCACGCGTCCACACAGGAGCGTACCGAGCGCTGCCGTCGCGCCGGAAGTACATACCGAAGGTGGATGGCAGGCAGCGACCGCTCGGCATTGCGGCCATAGAGGACAAGATCGTCCAGGCTGCGGTGGTGGCAATCCTGACTCCGATCTATGAGTCGGAGTTCCTGGGATTTAGCTACGGTTTCCGACCGAAGCGCAACCAGCATCGAGCGTTGGATGCGCTCGCGTTCGGGATCGGGAGGCGGCGGATCAACTGGGTGCTCGATTGTGACGTTCAATCCTTTTTCGACAAGGTCAGCCAGGATTGGCTGATCCGTTTCGTCGAGCATCGGATTGGCGATCGTCGAATCATCCGGTTGATTGCCAAATGGCTGACGGCGGGCGTGCTCGAAGATGGACGCGTGATCGAGACGGAAGAAGGGACGCCGCAGGGCGCGGTCATCAGCCCGCTCTTGGCGAACATTTACCTCCATCATGTCTATGATCAATGGGTCCACCAGTGGCGGCAGCGATGCGCCACCGGCGACGTGATCGTTGTGCGCTACGCGGACGACGCTATCGTAGGCTTCGAGCGTCGGCACGAAGCGGAGCAATTCCTTGCCGATCTCAAGGCGAGGCTCGCTCGTTTTGGACTAAATCTTCATTCCGATAAGACGCGGCTTATCGAGTTTGGTCGGCACGCGATTGTGAACCGCCACGCTAGAGGCCTCGGCAAGCCGGAGACGTTCGACTTCCTAGGGTTTAAGCATTATTGCGGGACCCGGCGGGATGGCAGCGGCTTCGTGCTCGGAAGGAAGCCAATAGCCAAGCGCATGCGAACTAAACTTCGGGAGATCAAGGAGCAGCTCATGGTGACCCGCCACGACGGGGTCGATGTGCAAGGCAAATGGCTTGCTCAGGTCCTGCGGGGTTGGATGGCCTACTATGCTGTGCCGATGAGCGGCCCAGCGATCTCAGCATTCCGCCATCACATGATCGAACGCTGGCACAAAGCTCTCATGCGCCGCGGCCAGCGACACCGATTGACGTGGACGCGAATGAAGACGATCGCGGACCGGTACCTGCCGTTTCCACGCATCCTGCATCCGTGGCCAGAGAAGCGGTTCCTCGTCACCATCCAAGGTGGGAGCCCGGTGCGTTAGCAGCGCCCGCCGGGATCTGTGCGGGGGGCGGAGAGTAATCTCCGTCCCTACCGCGACCCCCCCACTTGCAAGAGCTTTTGGTACTGGCCCCTTTCCATCTGCTCTGGTCCCTTTTGAAAATCGCCTCTGGTCCCTTTTGGATTGGCGGAACGCTCTATAAAGGCGTACGTTAGCTTTTATCACCGGCCGCGGCTCTGCCTCAGGCGTCGGTGGCTGAGAGACCGATAGCGCTCCCGCCTGTACAAGGAGCGCCGCTTGGCATGTGTCTGTCCTGCATAAATATCGACAAGCAGATTGACCAATATCGAAAGTCGCTACGTTCGACCTCCGATCCTGAAGATATTGAGCGCATAAACTTCCTGATCGCGCAGCTTTACGGGGATCGAGTGCGGCTCCATCGAAGTCCGGGACAGGCTGATTGATAATGACTGATCCGCTCGTTCTTTATACAAAGCGAAACGCCGCGCTGGGCTGCCGTCGTAAATGAAAGAGGCCGCCAACTGAGGCGGCCTATCGTGAAAGGCCGGCTCTTGTCTCGGCGACTTGCCGTTTAGTTTCCGCAATTGATGCGCGCGCTTCCTGAATGAGCGTGTGCGTTTCGGTCACGAGGACAGTCGTCTCCCGAGCGACCTCAGCGACCATCTCTCGTATGGCGGCTAAGCGCACATCTATCAACTTGTCCGTCGTGCGAGGCATCGGCAGCGGTAATCGGCTTTAGATCGCCCACAAATATATCCACCCGCGCGGCGTGTTCAACGAGCATTATTTTCGAGGCCGCGACCGCCTTGCCTGAGAGCGCAAGCAGCACTTCGGATCGAGCCAGTATCTTGTGGGAGCGGGCGAGACAGTCGCCAGCACGGTCTAGGCAATTTTGCGTTCGCTCATAATGCGCGCGAAGAGGATCAGATGGATCGGCCATATGGCGCTCCCTTTGCCGTACAGGCGGGAGCGCTATCGGTCTCTCAGCCACCGACGCCTGAGGCAGAGCCGCGGCCGGTGATAAAAGCTAACGTACGCCTTTATAGAGCGTTCCGCCAATCCAAAAGGGACCAGAGGCGATTTTCAAAAGGGACCACCCGACATGGAAAAGGGGCCAGTACTGATTTCGAAGCCCTTTTTTGCCCAGCGCGGCCGCGTTTGGCGGACAGCGCGCGCTACGGATTTAGGGCGCGGCGTCGTTTGGTGCTAAGACGGTCGCTCCCCACTCACTCCGGGGAAGGTCCTGGCCCACTGGACCTGAAGCCCCGGTCACGACCTCAGGCCGGGGCTTCTTATTTGACGGCACGCGTCTTCTAGTCGGCTATTCAACGGCAGCGGGACTCGTTCGAACAGGCCTCGCCAACGGTCGGCGCCGCGGCGAGCAAGGGGCCGCTTCCAAGACCGCGAGCGAAGCGCTACGATCCTTCCAGCTCTGAGGGGCCTTGGGGAATTCTCCGAGACTAAAACATCCGCAAGTAGCCGGCGGGCATGCAACATGCCGAGCTTTACGTCTTACATAAATTTCAGCGATCCGAACGCTGGCAGTGGAGGCACGGTCGCCACTGTCGCAATGCGATCAAGCAGAGGTTCTATTCTACACACGCCCTGGGCCGCAGAGAGGCCGAATTCGGCAGCATCGCCGCGAATCGCATTGGCAAGCTGCGTGCGATAGCGGATCAGCCTCTCGCGCAAACCTACAAGCATCAGTGCCGCTTGCTGGTCGGCGGTTTTTACCGGAACGAACCGCATCGACGGCCAACTCATCGCCTCACACAATGCTTCAGCATCGGAGGCATCATTCTTACCGCGTTTCACGTACGGCTTGACGTATTGCGGTGGTAGCAGCTTCACGTCATGCCCAAACGATTGCAGCAGGCGACCCCAATAATGCGCTCCACCGCACGCTTCGAGCCCGATCACTGTCGGCGGTAATTTCTCAAAAAACTTTATCAACTCCTTACGCCGAAGTGTCTTGCGCAGCACCGGCTTTTCAGCCGCGTTTACCCCGTGGAACTGAAAAACGTGTTTTGACGTGTCCATTCCAATTCGAATAATCCGTTCCATGGACGGTTCCTTCGTTTGAGATCTTCAACGACCTCACTCTGGCACGCCGATTCCGCGCTGGGGCCGTCCACCCCAACACCTCCGGTCCCATAAAAACACCTAACTCGGTGTCTTCGGAACCGGGTGCAGGCCAGTTTTTGTCGCCATGCTGATCCTGACTGTTTATCTTTAAGCCTGCCTCCTTCCATGGCCACGCGAACGAGCGAAAAAAAGCTGTAATTTTCTCGCAACCCTTCCTGTTGAAGGGTATCGATCCAACGTTGGCGGCCGAAGACTATCGCGTCGTGACGGATGAAGTACTCATCGAACAATTATCATTCCCCGTTTATCGCCGCGTCGCCACCATGATTTTCGCGCCAGCTGATTTCTCAAATACATCTTCGATCGAGATGGTGAGCATCGATCCTCGCGACCTTCAGGAGGCGCAAGAGCGAGATGCGCATTAGTGCGAGCCGTCGGCGGGTTCAACCCGAGCCGGGGAGGGAAGAACCATGAGCTACCCTGCAGTGGGCTCAAATTATTCCCTATGGGTCCCCGCATTGTGCTAAGGTGTCGTATCATCGACAACGGCTTTACAGGCGTCGGTGGCTGAGAGACGAGGTTGTGCTCCCGCCTCAACCGGGGAGATAACCGTTGTCTCAGACGTATTCCCGTTATTTTACGCGTGATTTCGAGCGACGTTGGCGGACGCGATTAGACACGCCGGTGTCGGCGAACGCTGGGTTGCAAGTGGTGGTAACGCATCGGTTTCCCCCGCCTAACCGGTATGGTTGGGAAATCAGAGCCGTGACAGGCCTTCCCTTGGACCAATCACAAGGTGAGTTTTCATCGTGGGAGGAAGCCAGTCAGGCCGGAAAGCTCGCTCTGAAGCAATTCTCCACGGCAAGATAAAATGGCAACGAGCACAGAAATCTGGGTGCCCGAGCGTCCGATCTGGGAGCCTGCTGTAATCCGTAGCGTCGCAGCATGGTTAGCTGATGCCGACGCGAGGCGTTCCGCTTAAAGTCGGCTCTTCTACTTAAACGGCTATCCGAAGAGCACCAGGAAGAGGCCTAACAACGCGGCCATCGTCTCCGACGTTAGGCCGGTGATGCCAACGGTCCGGGCGGCTTGGTTTTCGGCCCATAAATCGAGATCGAAAAGGAGTTCCGTGTGCAGGTTTTCGTCCGCGACAACAATGTCGACCAAGCCCTCAAAGTGCTGAAGAAGAAGATGCAGCGCGAGGGGGTCTTCCGCGAGATGAAGCTCCGTCGGCATTATGAAAAACCCTCCGAGAGGAAGGTCCGGGAGAAGGCCGAAGCGCATTCGTCGCGCCCGCAAGCTCGCCCGCAAAAAGCTGCAACGCGAAGGTCTTCTGCCGATGAAACCTCGGGCGGTCCCAGGGGGCCCCGGCAGAGGCGGTTCCGCGCGCGCCCCTCGCTTCTGATTCGGAACAACCGTAACCGGTGCGCTCGGATTAAAAACTTGGTCTAAAAACGTCTTTAATAGCGGGATCGATCGCGAAAATTCATGGCAAGCAAGATCAAGCGGACGCCGCAGGAGGAAGAGGTACCGGAGGCAGACATTCCGGAGACCCCACTGCTCGATCTGTTCGACGCTGCGGTCATGGAGGTGATCCGCGGCGCTGCGAAGCGCGGTTTTATCACCCACGATCAGATCAACGCGCTGCTATCCTCGGGGGAGGTGAAGTCCGAGCAGATCGAGGACATCCTGTCGAAGTTCAGCGACATGGGCATCAACGTGGTCGAGACCGAGGATGCAGAACTTGAGGAAGAAGTACGGGCGGATGATGAGCCCGAGCAATCCGAGGACGCGCTAGTCGAAGTCCAGCAGCAACCCGTTCCCGCCAAAGCCGCGGCCAAGGATCCCGCGGGGCGCACCGACGACCCGGTGCACATATATTTCCGCGAAATGGGCTCGAGGGAGCTGCTTTCGCGCGAGGGCGAGATCGCGGTCGCCAAGCGCATCGAGGCTGGCCGCGAGGCGAAGATCGCGGGACTTTGCGAGAGCCCACTCACTTTCCAGGCCGTCATCATCTGGCGGGACGAGCTCAACGACGGCAAGGTCTTGCTTCGCGACATCATCGACCTCGACGCAACCTATGCGGGGCCTGAAGCCACGGCCACGTCGGCGCCGGTGATGGGTCCCGACGGCCAATTGATCCCCGGCGTCGCCATCTCGGGACAACTCGAGCAGCTGCCGCAGATGCCGGCGCCGACCATCGCGCCCGCCACTCCGTTCAAGCCGGCCGATGACCGGGAGACGGCAAGCGACGGAAAGGCCACGGAAAACAACTTCGATGATGACGATGACGCGGAAGATTCGCTCTCGGTCACTACGATCGAGGCTGAGCTCAAGCCCAAGGTGATCGAGACCTTCAACACCATCGCCGACACCTATAGGCGACTGCGCCGGTTGCAGGACCAGGACGTCCAATTCCAGCTTAAAAGGCTGTCGCTCTCGCCCGCGCAACAACGCAGGTACAAGAAGCTGAAGAGCGAGATAATCGGTGAGGTAAAATCGTTACGGCTGAACCAAGCGCGCATCGACGCTCTAGTCGAGCAACTCTATGAGATCAACAAGCGCCTCGTGGGTCACGAGGGCCGCCTCATGCGGCTTGCTGAGAGCCACGGTATCGTGAGGCAGGACTTCCTCGAGAAGTATCTGGGCTCCGAACTCGATCCGCTCTGGCTCAACCGCATCTCGAAGCTCTCGGCCAACGGATGGAAGAGTCTCGTAGCCAAGGACCTGGATAAGATCAGGTTGCATCGTCACGATATACATTCGCTCGCGGCGGAGACGGGTCTCGACCTCGGCGAGTTCCGCAAAATCGTGCACACGGTGCAAAAGGGCGAGCGCGAGGAGCGCCACGCCAAGAAGGAGATGGTGGAGGCAAACCTGCGGCTCGTCGTTTCCATCGCGAAAAAGTATACTAATCGCGGCCTGCAATTCCTCGATCTCATCCAAGAAGGCAACATCGGCCTAATGAAGGCGGCCGACAAATTCGAATACCGACGCGGCTACAAGTTTGCGACCTACGCCACCTGGTGGATCCGGCAGGCCGTCAGCCGCGCACTCTCCGATCAGTCGCGCACCATTCGGGTGCCTGTTCACATGACCGAGTCCATCAACAAGGTCGTGCGCACCAGCCGACGGCTCCTTGGCGAGCTCGGCCGCGAGCCAACGCCGCAGGAAATCGCTGCGAAGCTCCATATGCCGCTTGAAAATGTCCGCAAGACCTTGAAGATCGCTAGGGAACCGCTCTCACTCGAAACACCGATCGGTGAAGAAGGGGATACCCAACTCGGTGACATGATCGAAGACACGAACGCCATCCTGCCGATCGATGCCGCGATCCAGTCGAATTTGCGCAGCACTACCACCCGCGTGCTGGCTTCATTGACGCCACGCGAGGAACGCGTCGTCCGCATGCGCTTTGGTCTCGGCACCAACAGCGATCACACATTGGAGGAAGTGGGGCAACAGTTTTCGGTTACGCGCGAGCGCATTCGGCAGATCGAAGCCAAGGCGCTACGGAAACTCAAACATCCAAGCCGATCAAGAGTCCTCAGAAGCTTCCTCGAGCATTGATTTCCACGCAGGCGAACTCGAGCAGCCCCGATGTCCGCTCTGAGTTGGTCGCGCTCAGCACTGAGCGGTACTTAAAGCCTCTTGAAAAACAGTGAACCGAACAGAGACCCAGGAGTGGTCAAAGCCAGCCTCGCACCGAGCTAGTGTGGCCTTCCACTGGGGCAGCATTTCATTATCAGGCGGCGACTAGCTGCTTTCACGATGAACGACTTCCTCGTAGTTTTCATCGACCAAGGCGGTGGGAATCGGCGTGATTCACGCTGGTTTCTGCTCGTAGTGGAGTCGGTCAATCTCATGCGCCCTAAAGACTGGCCCGCCGATCACCTTAACGGTCGCTCGTATCTTTTGCTCAGGCGCCAAGCGATGCCATGCCGAAACGGCTTCTTGCAATGTGGCGCAATCAGTTTGAACGCCGGCTCCATTGTTGAGGGTGGCGGGTTGGCCGGCGTCAATATAGATTTTGTAGTCGTCGCTCATCGGGAGCGCCGAAGGCCCGGCGTTTGCTTCGCAGGGTCACCATTTGTTTATCGCTCGCCCATCATCCGGTATAACCGCCGTTAAACCGCCTGCGCGCCGCTGGTGTAGGTGTAGAGCGGTCCTGCGGTACCCTCCACGACTTGTTGAGAGATCACGATTTCTTTGACGCCCTCGAGGCTTGGTATGTCGAACATCGAGTTCAAGCAGTATGGCCTCCAGGATGGAGCGTAACCCGCGCGCCCCGGTCTTGCGGTCGATCGCCTTCCTGGCGATAGCGCCGAGTGCTTCCGCCGCCACGGTGAGATCGACGCCCTCCATTTCGAACAGCCGCTGATATTGTTTCACGAGCGCGTTTTTGGGCTGGGTCAGAATAAGCTTGAGTGAGGCTTCATCAAGATCCCCAAGCGTCGCTATGACTGGAAGTCGTCCGACGAATTCCGGGATCAGGCCGTATTTGAGTAGGTCCTCCGGCTCAACCTCGCGGAAAATTTCCCCCTGCTTTCTATCCTCGGGCGCGATCACCTTTGCTTCGAAACCGATTGAGCCCGGCCGGCTGCGCGCGGAAATGATCTTCTCAAGGCCGGTGAACGCGCCGCCGCACACGAATAGGATATTGGTGGTGTCGACCTGTAGGAATTCTTGCTGCGGGTGCTTGCGCCCACCCTGCGGCGGCACACTTGCGATGGTGCCCTCCATGAGTTTGAGCAACGCCTGCTGCACCCCCTCGCCGGAGACGTCGCGGGTGATCGAAGGGTTGTCGGATTTGCGGGAAATCTTGTCGATCTCGTCGATATAGACGATACCGCGCTGCGTACGCTCAACATTGTGGTCCGCAGACTGCAGCAGCTTGAGAATAATGTTTTCGACGTCCTCGCCGACATAGCCGGCTTCGGTAAGCGTTGTCGCATCTGCGATTGTGAAAGGAACGTCGAGAACGCGCGCCAACGTCTGCGCCAACAATGTCTTGCCCGAGCCGGTCGGGCCGATCAGGAGGATATTCGACTTCGCTAGCTCCACATCTTTTTGTTCGGTCTGATGCTTTAGCCGCTTGTAATGATTATGGACCGCGACGGAAAGCACCTTCTTGGCGTGGTCCTGGCCGATGACGTAGTCGTCGAGGACCTTGCGGATCTCCTTCGGGGTCGGAACATTGTCGCCTGATTTCCTGAGCAAGGACTTTTTCTCCTCGCCGATGATGTCCAGGCAGAGCTCGACGCACTCGTCGCATATAAAGACGGTGGGCCCAGCAATGAGCTTGCGCACCTCGTGCTGGCTCTTGCCGCAGAACGAGCAATAGAGCGCATTCTTCGAATCGATGCCGCCAATCTTGCTCATTCAGAGGCCGCCCTCCAAGACCCTAACGTGTTCGTCCGCGTCGGGCATCTCGCCCACGAGTATATATGCCCTCGAATGTGCGAAGAAGGTTATGCAATCACGCCTATCGAAAACAAGTCGCCGAAAGTATCGGCTCGCGCCACCGTGCGATCTTCACTTCTTCACTTCAGATCAGTCACCCATCGCTGTCGGCAGCGAATGGTCAGGTTGAAACCGTATGGTCCTGCACCGCAGACGGACGGCTCAATTTGCATTGAACCGAGTTAGTCGGGCCGGCCGTTACTTGGTACATACCAAGGGTTCGGCATCCGCATCATGATAAATAATTGGCGGCCAACTCGGCGGTCACGGGCTTTTCACTGGCGAGACCAAAGGGCCATCTACGACTTTGCCCCGTCTTGCAGTGGCCGCAGCGCCCGGCGGACTTATCTGCTGGGTCCGGCAGCTCGTCAGTTAGCCAGATTAAGATCAACCTCAAGATGCGAAAAGCGAAATATCGCAGTCGTTCCGTTCTCGGTAGATGTGACTTTTTGGGCCAAACCCCGAACTCAAGCCGCGTTTTTGATACGACCCGACGGGCGGTTCGGTTCTGGGGCCACGACAGCGCGATGGAATGGTCGTTCTTCATAACGGAGGAAGCCCTCAAGCGATTGCAGCCAAACGTGACGCGCGACGAGGCGAATTTGCTTTGCGTTTTCGACGCGAGCCGAGCAAAAATCCACGCCGCAGCCAAGTCCGCCCACGAGCGAGAGCGAAAAGGGTCCTATGAACTCGTCCCGGCGAATTTTTGATGGTGCGTCGTACTTTATCAGCGCTGGACCCGCTATCCTTCGTCTGAAAGGCGCTCGAAATCGGCCAGAACGCTAGAAATCAACTTTTGGCGGCGCGGGTCCTCTGCTGCAAGTGTCGCCGAAAACAAGTTCAGCAGGTAGCGGGCTTTTTCAGCAGCTTCAGGCCAAGTCGTTGCCGGGGCCGCCAGCAAGTGAGATTCCAATTCTTCTTGCCGAACGCGTAGTGCTTTCTCGTTTTCCTCCACATCGGCCAGAAGGCGACGAAGCTTCGTAGCCTTCTGCGCAGCCATGCCGCGATGCTGATCAAGATCGACGGTTTTTTCAGTCATGATCGTCGATCACGGCGGGGAAGAGGATATTCGGTGCTTTGATACAAACTGCGGATATCGTCACTCCCGTATCTCCGCTCATCGACTTCAAGAAATGCGCCCGCTAGACATTCGGGCGGCAGGTCCTCGATGGCGAAACGGATGGCTTGTGAGGCTTGCTCAAACCGCTTGTATCCAAACAACCGACGGCTCAATGATCGTCGCCGGGCCGGAAACAGCTCGGCTGCCGCGCAATAGTCGAATTCAGCCATCGGTTCGAGCCTGTTGCCAAGAATTGGGCATTCTTGAAGATGCTTATCCAAGTGATTGAGGTGATATAAGATCAAAATCCCTTTTTAGTAGTAGGTCGCATGCTCATAAATCAGTGCCCGTCCACTTCCTTCCATGGTTGGGAAAGAATGGCGGCCTCGTAAAGGATCAGCTTTTTCGCGTACCGGAAAATCAGGCCGTTTCGCCTTCGCTGAAAGCTAGGCGCACGTTCAGACCCTTCCAAACATCGACACTCACGCCCCATGCCGCGCTCGCGCGCCGAGGGACTTAGTGCGCCTAGATCAGCGAAGGATGCTCTTATCAATACGGGAACCGTTAAATTCTACAAAGACCAGAAAGGCCTTACTTCATTCAACCGGACGATGGCGGCAAGGATGTTTTCGTCCATGCTACCGCGCTTAAGCGCGCCGGAACGCGTGAGCTGGTCCAGGCCAGAAAGTTTCCTTCGATACCCAGGAAGATCCTCGCACCGGCAAGACTGCGTCGGTAACATCAAGGCGGCATAACGCCGGTGCAGCAATCGAAGCCGCTTCATGGAGCGGCTTCGAGCGTGCTCGTGCGGCCGGCGCAAACGACGCGTTGTATGACACGTATCGCACGATGGTCTGAAAGTTTTGGTCGTGATTGAGCATGCAGACTTTTCATTGCTGCCATTGTTTCCGTGATCGCCGTTCGCAGGCTTTTTAGCGTCATCACCCGAATGACCTCCAGGTATTCCGCTGTTCCCACCTGTTGCGGTCTGTGCGTGGGCGCGCCTCTACGTCGCTTGCGCCGCTATTTGCGAATGATACTAGTGCCGCAACGAGTAGCACATTGTCTTCACGGTGTTACCTTATAGAGTGACTGAACCTTCAGCTTCCTCAAGACCGGGAAACGGCATTTAAACAATAGCGCCGACAACTACGATTTCGTTGGGGCGCATCCGATTTTAAAAAAGAGGCAAGGCCCGACGAAACAGGAGCCCTAAAGTCAATATCACACCAGAACCCAGACACACCGGAGCTCAGTTACGTTCCTTCCTTCGTATCGGCTTATCGATAGTCAGGGAGTGGTTGGGTCATTTCGCCAACGCAGGACCGCGGCGTCTGGTCGGCACGTTGCACCGCCAAATGTGACCGTGAACGCCATGTGCCTCCCCTTTCGCAGCAAGTGTAACCCATTGCAGCGACCGTCGCCCTTGATCTCAACAAAGCCATCCTCACATCGCCGAGAGCATGAAGGCGTCTTTCGCGACGCCAAAGAAGATGGGGGCCCTCCTGGGATTAAGGGCTGTAGGCACCCGGCAACCTCGCCCAACGGTGCATCCCGATAGGCACGCGGGTCGCCATTTCAGGCGCAGCAATTACGGCGAGGGGCAACATCCCCTCGAAAACTGAAACACGGCACGCTCGCGCTCTCGTATCATCAACTCCGGCCACGTGCTGGAGCGGAGGGTATACGCATGACCGACAAACCATAGCGAAGCTCTGCGAGCAGCTAAAGCTGCCTCGACAACTGGGTCGACGTCACCCATAAGTACGTCGGCAAAATATTCATAATGCGCTTCGCGCAGGTCAACATCCCCGGCGACTGCGGCGACATCACGATCATCGATGCGTCAGCGAAGCCGCGGCAGCCAGCAACGCCAAAGCCTCCATCGCAGGTGTTAAGCGTTATTGAGAATGATGGCGCGCCGCGAAAGCATTGGCCGACACGGCCAAAGCGGTTTAATTCGGCCGAGGACCAAGAACCATGAACACCGAACGCAACGATTTGCGCAAGGCGCGGATCGAGGCCATTAGCGGCTTTGTCGAAAAGCACCTTGATCGGCAACTGCTCGACGGCGAGCTAACGTCGCTGTCGCGTCTCAAAGACCAAGACTTACACCTGATCGCCGCCGCGCTCGATGAAGTTTCGCTGAATGAGTTGCTTGCAGCTTACGTCAGCGTCAACGACGCGGAACTAGAGCGCGACGATTTTCTGCGCAAAGGTTGTGGACCGTATCCTCGATGACCTTGCCGACCGCCGCCGCCAGTGAAACGACCGCATAATCCCGCAATTAATCGAGACGTAATCTAAATTCATCTAATTGGTCCCCGCGGCCCTTCGTAATGCTGATTGAGTGTTTGGTGGGCTTTTTTAACGCCACCGATGCCGGTTGAGCCATTCGTTGATCATGGAATAGGCCAGCTTTTCCGCCTCGTCACGGCGACCATTTATAGCTTTTCCGGCGCTTTCAACGTGCCCTGGAAAAATGGCCACGACCCATCGGTCTCGTTCGACGCAGGCACGGATGGTGTATCTGATACCCCGGTACTCCATAGAGGCATTGTGCGCCGTAATTGGAAACTCAGCAATCGTTTTTATCTCACTATGGTCTATGGCTATTCCACGTATCTGAATAACCGCAGTCGCATTCTAACATTCAAAGACGGGCTATTTTCTGTTCGTGGCAATACCGCGAGGACTCTTTCAATCGGGTTCGCTTTAAGCCCGGCACGTTCGGCGTACTTTCTTTTAAGCGACCCGATACTTTCCACCTCCAAAGTTCAGCTGCGTACCGCTTGAATTTTTGGGAGACGCGACCGGACGCCCATGTCCGACGCGGCGCACGCCGCCGCTAGAAAATTTGCGGGAGCCATTAGCGCAAGCTCACTAACATAAAACGCGGCTCGTCAATCACCAGGCCGCGTGTTTATTTGATTCCGTCACCGGCCGGGTCCCCAAGCCTGACGACGTTCGAGGCGAGCGATCCGCCGCCAGCATGTACTTCACTGCGTCGAAGTCCGATCCGCAGACGTCGTGTCGATGTCGTCGGGTTCGTATTCGACCGTGGCAACACGGGAATAAACGTTTTCCCGACAAACTGACGACAGAGGTGATCAGCGCTGGCCCTGTGAAGCGGGTCCATGGTATTCGCCTCGTTGTGGCACTTTGTTCCGTAAGTTGTATTATCGCACCGATGGAGCCGCGTGGTATTCATCGAGAACGGAATGGCTGGGGCAATCAACACAGCGCCCGCGTCAAATATGACGAGCATCAAGAACTAGACGTATCGGAAGATCGCTATCGGGAAAGAGGATACCAGCCGCCCTCGATAAATTGCCTTGGAAAGAAAAGGCGGCGGACGATGCCTAGAGGCGCGCGGCGCTTTTTCTCATTAGTGCCGAGGCATCTCGGAGTATTCGTCGGAAACGCATCGAGCGCGGATGATCCAATCGCGGGCGAGACAATTCGACAATTCGGCAGTTTAGGGAAGCGATGCAGGAAGCGGAATAGAGGTTCGCTCGACGCGACGCATCGATCCGCGTTGAGTAGGTCGGCAAGGGACGTCACAAGTAACCTTGGCAATGAGGGCGGTAGTGCGGAAAGGGCCAGCTATTTGTAGTAAGTGACGGCGCAACCCTGATCGCCGGCGCGCATCACAAAGGATTCATTTGAAACGGGCTCAGTCGTTCCAGGTATCGGAAACATATAGTCTATCGTAGCAATACTTCCTTCCGGAACGCCCTTAAACGGCGTCGTAGATTCTTGTCCAAACGGATCGTCATTGATCTTCACGCTACGTGCGTCCGTGCCGATCATGGCCGGATTGGGGCGGGCCGTAAATTTTGCGTCGGATGAGTTCATGCAGAACACGTAAAGACCGCGGTCGTGAAACTGCTGGTCTTTTCCGTCGTTGAATTCGCTCAGCGCAGTGACTTTGCTCACCCTGAGCAAGGCGACGGCGCGCTCAAGCATAAATTTCGCTTTCGTCGCTGTACCGTACTGTTGGGCGCGAGCCAATCCAGCGCTCCATATCAGTGCCAATACCGCTAATCCCAGTGCAACGGATGAATTCATGGGCATTTCCTTTGCCTTTCGTTGCGCCAGTGACTTAGGCGGCGCGCAAATTTCCTCCGCGACCGTGCCGCCCTCACGACTTGCCAACGCGAGGTAAGAGCCATCCCATGACTTTCTGGTATGGATCCCGGCGAAATTTGTGGTCCGGATCGCGTCGACTGCGATGGAACTCGTTTTGCTGGGTCGCTTTTTTGGCGAAAGTAGCAACCTGTTTGTCGGCGTGTCGCTTATCCTTCGGAAGCGCCATCCACTCGCGAATGATTTTCCTACGCGTCTCGTGATCTTTCATGTCCACATCCGTGCGCCGTTTTTGGCGCGATGTCGAGAATAATAATAGGCGGGCGATATTACGCGCCGCCGATACAGTTTTGTCGCTACGGCCAGCTAGACCCCTCGCAGACGGTCGAACGGTCGACGGCTGCAAAAAAAATTCAACAGTGAAGCTAAGCTTAAGCTTGCCAAAGACGAGCGCGGCAGGTGTCGCGCGATCGAACACTACGAGGTCGCGGCCGCAAACGCACCCTTAACTTCCAAGCCAAATCACTCAAGACAGCGCTTTACCGGCGAATCAAAGACGGGTTTCCCGTCGGGCACCCTTGACGTGATCGAGAAAGCGTCAAACAGAAATCGCCGCCTCGGGCCGCTCGCGCATCGCATAGCCACGGCCCCAGACCGTCTCGATATAATCCTTGCCGCCTGATGCGCTGGCGAGCTTTTTGCGCAGCTTGCAGATGAAGACGTCGATAATCTTCGCCTCCGGCTCGTCCATGCCACCATAGAGGTGACTCAAAAACATTTCCTTGTTGAGCGTCATGCCCTTGCGCAGTGCCAGGAGTTCCAGCATCTGGTATTCTTTGGCGGTCAAATTCACGCGCGTGCCGCTGATCTCGACCAATTTGGAATCAACATTGACACGTAGATCGTCAGTGTCGATGACGGACTGCGCGTGTCCCTTGGACCGGCGTACGATGGCGTGGATGCGAGCGACCAGTTCGTTCTTGTGAAACGGCTTCGTCACATAGTCATCGGCGCCGCAGCCGAGACCCTTGATCTTATCCTCAATGGCGGCAAGGCCGGAAAGGATCAGAATCGGCGTCCTCACCTTCGATAGGCGGAGCTTGCGCAAAACGTCGAAGCCCGACATGTCTGGCAAGTTCAGATCGAGCAAGATGATGTCGTAGTCGTAAACCTTGCCGAGATCGATCCCCTCCTCGCCAAGGTCGGTCGTATAGACGTTGAAGCTCTCGGATTCGAGCATCAGCTCGATCGATTGCGCCGTCGCGCTATCGTCTTCGATCAGCAGTACCCGCATGCGAGCGACCGTCCTCATAGCTTCGGTTGGAACAATAGCTCTGGGCAGGATTAATAAAGCGTCAATATTCGATGAGAAACGGCTGAGACCCTGGATCGGAAACACCCATGGAGGGCCGCGCGATACTTGAGCAGCTTGCCCTTCGACCTGAAGCCAACGCGAGTAAGGGTATGACCACCCTATGGCGCAACATATGGTCCTGCACTGACGCACCGATCTCGCGACGAATGCGCTATGATCGCCCAAGCTCACCAAAGGAAATGAGCCGCTGCTGACTCTCGTCCCAAAGGACTAGTCGTACGCATCGGAAGCTCTGACGGAGCGTAAGTCGGCTCACACCGCGCAGGTCCGGATAGTCACGGAGCACCCGAGGCAGTCGGTAATACGGAATACGACTGCATAAATGATGGACGTGGTGGACGCCGATATTCGCCGTGAACCAACGCAGTACTCGCGGCAGGTCGTAGTACGAGCTGCCGTGTAGCGCCGCCTCTTCAAAACTCCACCCAGCCTCATGCGCCCAGAATGTTTTTTCGAATTGGTGTTGTACATAGAACAGCCACACCCCGACTGATCCTGCCAGCAAAATGATGGGCAGCTCAACAAGCAGGAATGGCCCAATGCCCACGAAAAAGATCAGCCCAACCGTGACGGCAGCGATTGCGATATTGGTCGCCATGGTGCTGAGCCAAGGTAGCCAGCCGCCCGAGAACAGACCGACCGGCAGCCGGTATTGCAGAATGAATAGGTAGGCGGGACCTACCACGAACATGACGAGCGGGTTCCGATAGGCTCGGTACCAAAACCGGCCCCCAAAAGGAGAGCGATAGATATTCGCGCACCGTGAGTGTGTTGACGTCGCCGATACCCCGTCGTTCGAGATGTCCTGCGCTGGCGTGGTGGATGGCGTGTGTGCGGCGCCAATAGTCATAAGGCGTCAGGGTTACAACGCCGATTACGCGGCCTACCCAATCGTTGGCACGGCGATGAAGGAAAAAGGAGCCGTGACCGCAATCGTGCTGGATCATGAACAGCCGCACGAGAAAGCCAGCAGCCGGGGTCACCAGCAGCAGAGAGAGCCACCAGTAGCCGAAATGCAGGCCTGCCCAGGCCAACACCCAAAGCCCTGCCAGCGGCACGAACGTGATTGCAATTTCTACGATGCTTCGGATTTGATTGGGGGCGCGGTACCGCGTCAGGATTTGTGTCCATCTCGGAGCGTTGAAGGCCAAGCCGGGAAGAGCAGCGGTTCGGATGTAGTTCATGAGTTCGTGACAAGGTTACCGCGGCGACCAGCCGACAAGAGCATTGTTAAACGCAGCTTTTGTATGTCCAAAGCCGAGCATTCAGCCCAATCCTTGCTGAGACCGAGTGGCCGCCGGGGGAGTTGCGACAAACGCTCCCGCGCTTAGAGCTGCCCGTTCTCAGGGCTCTCGCTGCCGAGTCGGCGCATAGGGTGACGGGTATCACCTCGCTTATTTTGCTGGCGAACATAGGCGATTAGCGCCTCCGGCCGTTGCATTTTAACTTTGAGCGCCGCGATCAACGCATCTTCGGCGTCAACGATAAAGTGTCCTGTTTTTCCCTGAAATTTGAAGCCGACGGCAAACTGCACGTGTGCTCTCCCGCTTTCAACGTTCACAAAGTAGCACAATTCAATTGGGAGGTGCGAAGGAGATAAAAACCACAGCAGATCAGTCCGAAGTTGAAGGGCGGAGAAAGCGGGAACTCTGCCTTCTCCAGATGCGAGTGGCATTCTTCAGCATCGGGCGCGCGGATCGCCACTAATATCACGAAGCCGCCGAAGCTATTGCGGAAGTGACAGGGGCAGCTTGTTTGTTGGCGGTCCGAGGATTGACGCTGAACGTGCCGCTCGGCTTCATATGGCGGCGGGGTTACGTTTGTCGAAAATGCCAAGATGCTTTTGCGCATCCACTGGCATGTCGGGCACGCTGATTACGCGGCCCATAAACGTCGTCCATGGCTTCTCGGCGATTGGCTGAAGGTGCGCAAAATTCCAAAATTGCCGTTCATTCATCTCGATCTCGGTCACGTTGTTGTCGAGTACCCAAGTTCGCAGCATGGTGAGACGGCTTCGCTCGGGATCGGTAAACATCGTACCCGGCAGAGTTTTCCTCATCAGAATTCTTCCCTTGTCTACGTACCCGAAGTTCGGGCTCGGCAGCATTCCCCGATAAGGGGTCACGCGCGACTTAAAGCGTCAGAGCTAGTTGGACTGCCGCTGCCGATTTATAGTGCCGCGCAATTCGTCGCCTTTGTCTTAAGGCCATGACGCGAAGCGTACCCGCCAACCAGTTTTCGTTTCGGGCCGGCACGCCACAGCTTTTCATGGATTGCTTGAGTTTGCGGATTTCGCTCGGGGCGCGTCAGTATTTTTCATTGACTCAGCAATTTCCGCCAGTCTCGCCCGAAAGTGCTTCGCTTTGGACATGGGCACATCCCCACGTGACACCGTCTAACACGTTCGACGGCGCCCAATGCCTGATTATCGGACGTCGTGATGATATTTGGCGACGGTCACGTCTGAATTACGAGCGATTATGCAATCGCTGGCAGCGCTGGGTTATGCGACCGCACTATTTGGTCCGGTCAACTGCAGACGAACATTATTTTGGAAAAGCGAGCGTCGACACAACGCGTGCGAAGGGTCAGAGTTCCAAGGAGGAACGCTCGCAATCGAGCGAGTTCAAATTAGTTCTGCGAAGATTGTATAATGTGCGTAATGATCCACCACCGACAAGAAAGGTATAATTGTCCCACACACGCGCGTGCACGTCTGCGCAGACAAGAACATGCAAAAAGGGTACAGAGAAGAGATCCCGAAGGGTACCGTGCATCCTCCCGCAGGTACGTTGCCCCCGGGTCGGTTGAGCTACCGGGCCATAAGGCTCGCGGTCGGCGAGATCGAGCTGCGCAGGTGACCATACGGCCGGTTAGGCCACCTGCGCACGGGCCATGAAGTCCGGCCGGACGTCTTCCGGCACACTTGACCGCCAGATTACGCAAACAACGCGCACGGAAGGCGGGCCGCGCGTGGAGAGCAAACTTCGAAATGGGCGGCAAAGGGAGACAGCGCCACTTGGCCCTGGTGCGATATAGGACGACCGCGCCTATTCCCTGGTCGATTACCGCATGATGCAGCATGATGGCCTTAGCCAACGCAAACTGACCGGCCACCAATTTCGGTTGGTTTGCGGCGACGCGATTATGAGAAGGTTTCGGGAGAGCTTGCCGCCCTTGAAATGCCTTGGCATGAGAGGGGATCACATCGCGTTGGGTGGCTTTGAAACCGAGCGCCAGCCGCTGCGTCTGACGGGCTTCCGCGCGTGGAGTATGCGGCCGAACCACTCGGGCCGCATCCCAATATCCGCGGTAGACATTAAGTGGTCATGCGACACGCGGATGTTGATGTGCGAAAGGCTCGGCTTTTCCTGGTTCAAGCACCTCCGCCTCAATGCGCGCTGCCTCGATCGCGGATTCGATAGCTTGCCTGAACGAAGTCGCGTAAAATTCGGCGCCGGTTGCCGATTGTAGATTGCTAAGAGCGGTATCGCTCTCAGCGACCTTCCCTTTTTTGGACTGCCAACTCCCGACGAGAATGAGAACATTCGGAATTCTGCGCCGCAACCGCCTAACCAAATAGCGAACTTCTGTGGGACGGCTCATATCGAGATAAGAAAGGCAGACCAACCGGACACCATCGGTCTTCAGGCTGAAAATGTTTGCTGTTGCCAGCGTTTCGCGCGGCTCGAATCGGGCGCCAAGTCCATGCTTTTCGATAAGCTGAGCGAGCATTGCCGCTGCGGCGTCGTCAAGGGCCGTGCGGCCGCCAATGCACAGGACTGGGCTTTGCTCGCGCCAGCCGGGGGCAAGCTCCTCGGTCGCAAGCACCTCGGGCACAGGACGCCTGTCGTCTTCCGCGGTCGATGGTCTCAGAGCGACTGCTTCATCTGTCTGGGCGGACGATTTTGTGGTCGGGGCTTGATCATCATGATCAGACAAATCGTCGACGAATTCCTGCACGGTATCTCGGATGCTGGTCAGCTTCTCGGCTTCCAGTAGACCACGACCTAAATCTGCCTGCGCCAAAGCCAAACCTGGAACAGCGACCTCATCGTAGAAAGCGGACAGCGATTGCTCCTTTAAAAATTGCTCAGCCTGGTCCGCTGCTTCGTGGGGATCGCCTGCCAGCATGCGCTGGTAGAAATTCTTCTCTGGACTGAGCGCAGGTTCATCGCCGAGTATCACTTCAAAAAACTCAAGCTGTTTGACATGCCGACCGAGCACGACCAAACATACGGTCAACGGCGTGGAAAGCAAAAGTCCAATTGGTCCCCAGAGCCAGGTCCAAAACGTCGCCGCTACAATGACGGCAATCGGAGAAAGTCCGGTGTTGTGACCGTATAGCCAGGGCTCGACCACCTGCCCCATGATCGGTTCTACAATCAAAAATAACGCAAGGGTCCAAACAAGCATCCACCAGCCCGGGGTCAACTGCGATGGCTAAGGCCGCCGGAAGCGCCGCGGCAATAAAAGCGCCAATATAGGGCACAAAGCGCATGAGCGCGCCGAAAATGCCCCATAGAAACGGATTGGGAATGCCGATGAGCCAGAGGCCCGTTCCGATGATGAATCCGAAACAAGCATTGATTGCGGTTTGCGTCAGAAAATACCGGCTCAAGCGGTTGGCGGCGTCGTCGATTGCTTCCGTCGTCCGTCCGAGGTCGTGCGTACCTGCGAGGCGAATGAAGCGATCGCGGAGGTCCTGCCGATACAGCAGAATGAAAATTGCAAAGATGATGACGATCCCAGCGGTAGCCAACGGCGCTAGGACGGGGCTTATTATGTTTCGGATGATTTGGAGCGGTTCGAGTGGAGGTTGCCGAATTTCTACCGGTATCGGTTTCTGCTCGCCGGAAGAGCTGATGCCATCTGAAGGAGCCGGATTGCTCGAGCCGCCGGACGGCGATGTCGGCTTGGTGAGTTGTTGCCGAAGGCCTCCTAGCGCGTTCGAGACTTTCTCCACAATAGCGTTTTCGCTCGCTGCACCGCGCAACGATTCGATCTTATTACCTATGGTAATTTGATATCGAGGTAGGTTTTCTGCGAGTTGCGCCACTTGCTGAGTCACCATCGCACCGATGCCGAAGATCACGAGGAAAGTCGCTATGACAACAACTGTCACGGCGGCCACACGTGGCAAATGACAGCGGCGCAACAACAGCACAAGCGGCGCGAGGGCAAAGCTCAGGAGCACCGCTAGTGCAATCGGGACAAAAATTTCGCGGCCAAAATATAGAGCCGCCACCAGCGCCAAGAAGACGACAACAATGCTTGCGTCTGATGATCGGCGTCTGGTCGCGGTCTGCTGTCGAGGATTGAATTTTGGAAGCGGCGGGGCGATCGGCATAGCAATTGCTCACTTCTATACCTAACCCTCCTTCAGCTTAATATCATTACCTATCTGGGAAGTCTCCCGCACCTTCCTCGACCAGCAGGGCGCGCGCGACAAAACCGAAACGAAATCAAAGGCAAATTTTCGGGGTGGTGCCCAGGAGAGGGGCGATACAAATGAGAGTTGTCAATAACTTGCTGTGTCCCACCTTTGCTAAACGTCCCATTGAATCTCAATAGATATTCTCGAGATTGTTCCACTGCTACCGGATGCCCGATCGGCCAAAGCTGCAAGGACGAAGAACAAGCGGCCTTAATTCACTGGCCCACCACCGCCTGTTTTTGATTTCTGAAGCATGCTCCTCCTCTTTAAGAATGCTGAGGATGCCGCAGGCATGCCCAAGACCTGGGACGCACCAGAACGCGAGACCTTCCTAAGGATGGCCGCGCAATGGGACCGACTAGCGCAGCAAAAGGCCCGGGAGGAGTCAGAGGAACGTGAGGCGCCTCCGTTGCCGGCCTCTCTCATTTCAAGGCAAGGCCCCGCCGATCGACCGGGGTTAAGATTTTTGAAATGACGGATTAGCCCTGCACGCTTTGGATTATTCGGGACTGGATACCGCGCGCAACGCCGCGCAAGCGCCGATGTCCCCTTTACCGGCAAATCCCAATGTATCCTGCCGGCGTCCATCGCCAAAAGGGAACTATGCCGTAGCCATACCAATGGCCGTGCCAGAAGCGTCCGCGACCCCGGCCGGCGAAGTAGCCACCGCGCTGTCCTCCGTGGCCGGCGAGTGGCGGCCACCATGTCCCCCGCGGGCGCCGGCGTGTCCGCCACCGCCAGGTCCCCCATGACCGCCAGAGCGGGCCTGCGCCGACATGTCAGTTGCGACCATTATCAGACCGACCGCTCCCCGACCGTCGCGAAGCTATACGCTCCGGCCAGGACCCCAAGGCCTAGGGTCTTGTGTGCTACGCGCTGTCCATTCGTATCACTCATTTCTCGTCACCTTCCGCGTTGTTCAACGGTCCAGTGCGATGAAGCCGCGCTGAATGAATGCTGAACGCGAAGGTACGATCTGCAGAAGCCTAACGCGCGCCGTTCTTCGCCATCGGGGAGCGGCAAGATCCCACGTCGGCGCCGCCCCAGCCTAGGTGCTGAACGGTGGCGCTCTTGTAGTCGCATGAGGTGCACCGCGCGCGCGACGCGTGATGGACGGGCGGGTTTCGCCGCGAAGTGATCGAGCGTAACGCGGAGCAGCGACGGGCACAGCCCGCCTGATTTAATGATCAAGCCCCTGTGCGCGCCACGCGCCGCCGCCGCATGGGGAAAGTGCCCGCGCGCTGACGTGGTCGCGATGATCGTCGAATAGCCTTGCCTAGACTTCAGCGATCCGCTCAACCAAAGAGACGATACTGCGTCGGGTCTTGGCGTGTCTGATCTTGGTGAACGCCCGCGACAGAGCAACGCCATCCCGCGAGGAGCTAAAGCCCTCAATGGCGGCCGTGTCGCCCGCATCCTTTACAAACGCGTCGAAAAAGAAATCTGGCCTGACCTTTAGGATGTTGGCGATCTGTTGCAGGCGGCTAGCACTGACCCGATTAGCGCCCTTCTCGTACTTCTGCACTTGTTGAAAGGTGACGCCGATCTTATTGCCTAGCTGTGAGCTTTCCATAGGTTGTCCATCCTGCCCTGGCCGGGAGAAGCTGAAGGTGTCGAAGCCTAAGCAATCCCGGAGGACCGGATGAACGTACATAAGAATGCCCGGCTGACGCCGCGCGGTCGAGAGCGGATCGTGGAATTGGTTGCAAACGGGCAGACGCCGAAGGCCGTCGGCGAAGCCGTAGGCGTCTGCCCGCGTACAGTTCGCAAATGGGTGGATCGCCATCGCCGAGAAGGCTTGGCAGGGTTGCAGGATCGCTCATCCCGGCCACATCGGCTGCGCCGACCGACACCGCAGCCGGTTGTCGAGAAGATTGAGCGGCTGCGTCGGCAGCGCTGGACGGGCAAGCAGATCGCTGCCGAAGCTGGCGTCTCGCCCGCTACCGTCAGTCGTGTTCTCCGCCGGCTGGGCTTGCACAAATTGAGCGCGTTGGAGCCGAACCAGTTCGCCGCTATGAGCGCGAGAGGCCGGGCGAACTCATCCATCTCGACATCAAAAAGCTCGGCAAAATCGGCTCCATCGGACAGCGCATCACCGGACGACAGACCGGTGTGGTCAATCGTCATCTTGGCATCGGATGGGAGTTCGTCCATGTTTGCATCGACGATGCTTCGCGCATCGCCTGCACCCGCGTGATGAAGAACGAGAGGAAGGAAAGCGCTATTGCCTTCCTTAAAGCCGCCGTCGCTTACTATGAAGGCCTGGGCGTGAAGATCGAACGCGTCATGACCGACAACGGCTCGTGCTATCGCTCCAAAGCCTTCGGCAAAGTTTGCAAACGGCTCGGCCTCAAGCACATCTTCACCAAGCCCTACACGCCAAAGACCAATGGCAAAGCTGAGCGCTTCATCCAGACAAGCTTGCGCGAATGGGCTTATGCCCGCGCCTACAACACTTCAGAGGAACGCGCCGCCGAGCTGCCGAAATGGCTCCACCGCTACAACTGGCACAGACCTCACGGCAGTATAGGATCAAAGCCGCCAATCAGCCAACTCAGCCTGACCGGAAACAACCTGTTGAGGCTCCACACCTAGCTCAGTCAGCGACAGGTCGTGCACGATCCGCTGCATGCGTAGTCGCGCGCCAACGTGCCGATCAATCGGATTTCCGGATTGGCTCATCGGGGAAAATGCCTCCACCGCATGCGGATGGCAGGCTTGTGCGTAAATGATAGACAGGTCAATTGGAGTGCCGATCTTGTAGCGGCTACCTTGAATAAGGCGGAACATCCCCACGAATTTGTGACTTCGCACCAAAAAAAGATAACCGACCACCACCCCAAATGCACCGAGAACAATATCCAGCATATTTCTTACCCGTAACGCCGAGTTAATTTACTGCCTCCCACGCTTCCAGCAAGTCCACAGTTCCCACATCGTTCAAGATTATGACATTGTCGACGCTTGAGGACGTGCGCGCTCAAATAGCCTTTCCGGCCATCGATAGAAAATTCCCGAATTTCGTTTGAGCGCATACAGTGGCCTCATGTCGGATGAACCAGGGTAGTTGCGTTTGAGAGGGAAGTCAGCTTTAACGGACGGACGCTGAACCGTCACCCCGGCTTGTCATTTTCCGCTCGCCAACCGTCTTTCATCCGCGATCGCTCGGTCGATTGCTTCAATAGCGCTCTGCAGATCTTTAAAAGCATCGCGCATTTCGGGGTGGCCTCGCTTGTAGGGCTCGGCCAAAGTCCGGGCGATATCGCGACGCGCCTTCACATGGTGCTCTCTCGCTTCGATCAATTTTTGAACGTGCTGATTTTCTTCGGCCACCTTCGTCCCCCGATATTGCTCCAAGCGTCACCCGGCTTGCTTTGGGCTGGCAGCAATCTGGAAAAAGCCTGTAGCCTATTCCACAACCTTACGAGAAGCGCCCGCGACTCTCTGGACTTACTTGCCAGATTTCGTCTCAGCGCCGGATTTCGTCTTAATATTGGTACTTCGAGTCTCCGAAGTCCTTTTGTTTCTTTTGCTCCTTAACGACCAAGCGATGAAGATAGCTGCGTCGCTCTTCATTGGTTGCGGCATGGAGTAGTCGGCGATATCGTTCGACTTTCTGATGGCGAGTAAAGCTATTCGTGCATCTACCAGGCTTATCCATGATGAGGACCTCACTGCCGTAAGCGAGATCGTTACGGCACCCCTCGCGGCATAAAAGAGCGGGGCGCTAAGTCGGGATAATTGGCGTGAACGTAACGTTCTGCCTGTCTGACGTATGCAACTCTATCCAATAATCAAGTAGCCGCTTCTCGTTTTCTTAGAATGCCGTTACGCGCGCACGTTTACCCATCGGACATAGCCAACGCGAGGTTTTTCCGCGCCCAGGTCGCCGGCAAGGACCAGCTGCAAAACCTCGGACGCGATGGAGAGCTCTGTGCAGGACCATAAGTTCAAAATCGGTCAATCGGTGAGTTTACGTCCGGCCCTTTCGGCCGAGGCAGCGCGAACGATATCTATAAGATCGTGCGGCTCTTGCCACCCGACGGCGATGACAACCAGTACCGGATAAAAAATGTCGATGAACCTCATGAGCGAGTGGAAAGCTCGCTAGATCGCATTGCTTGACGAGGACACTACTGCGCGCTCGGCTGCCACGAAAGCGAAATCATGACCTTTGAATGACGGTTGCCGGCCGAATTGTTCATGGTGAGGCGTAAGGGGCGCCCGCGACAACATCTCGGCTATCATCGCTTTCTGGCTGCCGCGGAGGCCATCCGGTACGTGGTGGAGGACTTCCCGGCAATGCCTGCGCTTGGCGCCTGCATGCAGGTCGGAGATTTTTGTTTTTTGCGATTACTTACTTCTCGTCAAAATCGCAGCCAGACCAATCAATGCTCCCAAGATGTCCAGACCTTACCCTTGTTCGAGGGTCGCCCGCATCGGAGGAAAGGGGGCGTGCACGGGTTTCTTACCAAGTTCGGCGTTTGCCTTCACACCGGAGGCCGTGAAGGTTCTGACAGCGGCGTTCGATGACGCTTGATCACGCCTTCAGGCCAGCGGCGCGCCGTACAGCACCCCTCAATATGCGGAAGCTGCTCGAACGCACTTGGCGAAATTTATCATCGGGGCCGCGGAACGCGGAGTGTGGGACCAGAAAAAGCTGTGCGACTACGCGCTGCTTTACCTTGCGCAGCAAAGGTTAAGCCAAATACCACCCAAAGCGGTATTGTCATAAAGCAGACCGTGCTGCGAATTGGAAAGCGCACGGCCGGGACTGCTATTCGCCTGCCATCAGCTTCGTCTGATGGGCCCGCCGTTCCGCTCGCTCAGCAAGCTTGTCGTAGTCCGCGGCGATCCTTTGCATCGCCGCCTAGAATCCGCCGTCTACCATTCCATCGGCAATGCCGCGGACTTCCTCAGCGCGAGCGCGCCAATGCTTCGCGTCGTTAATGAGATTTCCCTCCCCATGCCCCTCGGATCGGACAACCACGATACACCCTCGCCAGCGGCCACGGCAACGCCGCTGCGCAGCCATTTAACAAAAGGAATTGCACCATGTTCACTGCCAGCCCCAAAACCCATGAACAATCTCGGTTTAAAATCAATGCCGTGTTTCAATGACCTGGCCGCCGGCAGGGGCATGCCTATCGTCACCGAGCGGAAACTTTGGCACATAGGAGTCCCGCGCCATGCAATTGCGCTGTGTCGGATCGAACGACAGCCAAAGGTTACGAGCCAAAGCCTGTCCGTCCCTCGGCTTTGGGATCGAAGTTTCATTCCAACGAAATTCTTTACCAGTTAGATGTCCCGTTGGCCGTGCTTCTAAAACCAATGGCGATTTTCTGCTGTCATTCATCGACGTCCCTCACCTAGAAACGATCATCCGAGAAACTCTCCCCCACATCGCCCGCGCACGGGAGGAAGGACGCCAGCAGCGCTACCAGGTGATCCACAGCTCGAAAGCGCGACGGAGAAACCCTGACGAGCCTGACCCTATCTTTACGAAAGAGGGCGCGCGTGGGGCGCGACGCCTGGCTTGCCCTGATTTCGATCAAGATCGCCGTAAACCTCAGGAAAAGTATTTGTTGATGGCTCACCTCGTACCCACGTGCTTAGGACATATCTGATGAATTGATTGAGGCCCTCGCGAAAGTCGCCGCAGAACTAACTTCCCGGCAACACGGCACGAGTTGCCAGCAAATAATTGAACAGCTGATGCAAGAAATCATGAAGTATGACGGCGAGTTTCGTCGGGAAGATCTGGAAATGGTGGTTGGGTCCCACGCTCGCCACTGACGAACGTCAACGCGACCGTCCGGCACACCTTTGCCAAGGTGATGAATGCTCGTGACTTAGATCGCCTTCTCTTGCGGCCGCTGTCGATTTATTTGGATAGAAGTTTCATGTTGTTGCGCGTTCGATAATTAATTGACTTTCCTTGCGCAGCATCGGTTGTAAAACCAAATGACGGGCGAACGCTTTCTATGCTGATTTCAGGAGCGACGAGCGGATCGTTCATGGCCACAGAACGCTTTAACCGCAAACTGACTGCAATTCTGGCCACGGACGTTGTCGGCTACAGTCGGCTAATGGCCGCCGACGAGGCAGGCACGATTGCGGCCCTGCGCGCCTACCGCGAACAGCTGATCGAACCGCAGATTGCCGCGCCTCCGCCATTAGAGCTGACCCAGGATCGGTAGGCCCACAGAACGGGACGCCAAGGCCCGTAGAGACCCCAAAGCGCCCCGCCAGCCGTGGGGCGTTTAGCCGGTCGTGTGTCTGTGACGATAGTAGTGATACGAATGCCGGATATAGTGCCGGCGACGATATTCCGGCGCTGGCGACGCGACCGGATAAGTGACGGGATGGATGCCGAGCAGCCCATCGACGCCGCCAATGACGCCGCCAAGAGCTCCACCAACCACTGCGCCGACCGGGCCTGCCGTCTCCGTCCCCACATAAGCGCCGTGCGCGACGCCATCGGGAATGCCCCTGTGCGTGCGCGCCGAGCGGACAAGCAAAGGATGCGGCGACTGCCGCCGCAAATGATATTTCACCTGCGGCCCTCTCTGTTGTTGATGGTTTGCCACATGCGGGGCCAATCCTGTCGATTGCGCGGCATTGCCATGGCGCCACGGTGGCGGCTAACGTTTCCGGAAGGCTGTTGCCGGCTTACAGCATCCGGTCGACTTTCGTGCCATGCTTGGTCCACTTCTTGAGCTTGTTAGAAATTATGATGGTCGGCGCTTGGGATCGTCGGTTTCTGCGCTAGGCGGTTGTTCACGGGCGACCACTCCAACCTTTCAACGGTGTTGCGTTCGAAAAAAGCTCTTCCAAGTGGGGGGCCCGTCCACACATGAGACGGCAGTAATTGCAAGGTAGCATTGCAAGTTTACGCAATTGCAACCTCGGGCAATGTAACCTGCCACCATGTTCCGCACGGCAGCGGTTACATTGGCCGCATTGGTGGCCTTCGACTGGTATTTCCTCGATGGCAAATACGTTGCCACCGTCGAAGCGCTTGCGCGCTCCCTCATTCATTTCGCCGTTGGATAAATTCTTATGAGCCGAAGCCCCGACAACGGCGACGCCATCGGGCGTCGTGTCGATCTGCTGATAGGTCTAATGGTCGCGGGCATTATAGTCGTAATGTCGGTCGCCATTTACGTGCATTAACCTCAGCTAGTCATTCGCTTTTAACGCTCGGAGATAATGCTGGCGCGGCTGGGGTCTCGGACCCAAGCATCATGGGCAACCCTGAAGCCCCGGTGTCCCCAAACGCCGGGGCTTCTCTTTGATGTCGCCTCAGTTACTCAAAATTAGCGCACTTCAGTTGTGATCCTCTGCTATAGTTTCTGCATGGACTGGGCGAGGCTGAAACACCATCTTGCGCAAGCCGAGAGCCGTGTCATTTGAGGGCGAGAACCGTATCGCCCGCCAACGGCAGACCATCGGTCGATTGGGGAAACATCTGGGCGCAAGCTGCATTTCACATGCCATTGGGGCGTTTTCCTTATGACGGTCAAACCCGTAAATCCGATTGATAGGAACGTCGGCGCGCGCGTACGCATGCAGCGCATGCTGCGCGGTCTATCGCAGGCTGACGTAGGGAAGGCGGTCGGCGTTTTTTTTCAGCAAGTGCAGAAATACGAGAAGGGCAGAAATCGCATCGGCGCGAGCCGGCTGCAACAAATCGCCAATGCCTTAGCGCCGGATTTCTTCTTTGACGGACAGTTGTCACCAAACGCTAACCCCCGACTGATTTTGAAATCGGGGGTGCTGTCGAACACTACCCCGTGGCTCGCACCGCGCCGCCGGCGCCCGCCGCAGGCCCGCGCCTCGCGCGCACGCGCGAGTGGTGAGAGATTATGTACATATCTGACGACGTCGCCGACGTCGTTTGAAATCGCGCGCCTCTTGCGCGCGCGTATGGATAGCGAATAGTGTGAAATGAGGGAACCCCCGATGCCGGGCGAAGCCAGCTCTCAATCACTCGATTGGCGGCAAATACATACTCAAGCGAACATCAGTACGCTGTTGGGCGACTGCCGCGTCTCGCAAGATCGCCTCGTGGGTTTTAATGAGTAGCCGGAGCGACCCCCTCGCAGAGAGAAGCAACGCCCGATCTTTCGGTTCGGCTTCGAGCCGCGCTATTAATTCTTGCTGGCGATTTATGCGGCTTTGTTGCCCCTTGAGTCGGCTTCGTAGCAATGCAAGTTTTCGTCTTGCCTCGGCCAAATTTTCGCTCATACGAAAACCCAACACCGCACTAAGAAGTTGGTTCATGACAATTTACACGGCACAGCAAGAGCGCACTGGCAAAGCCCTCAGGGCCTCGACGATCTGAGGGAAGCGGTCGCTGAAATCATTGCCGTTGCGCGTTAGCAGCCGGACGCTTTGCGTAGCGGCGAACTTGGTCGGCGGGACGCGTTGACTTGAAGTACCCCCGAGCCCCCCGCGCGGGGGTTTCTTTTGTCACAGGCTCGAATCTCGGGCCACCGCCGATTTGTTGCGTGAGGTGTTGCGTTGTCTCGGCCCGATTGGTCGCGCCCGCGACGCTGCTCGGAGCTTGGCCGATGGTACCCCTGAAGAACCCAACATTTTTCCGGTCGTGGAGGATGTTGACGCTGGTGTTCGATCTCCTCCGAGAACATTGCGGTCACGCCGCCGCTGAGCTGTGTGCTTTCGATGCCACTTACGATGATTGCGCTGGTAATCTTTATCGTCGGCGTCGCGTTCGGCTATGCCATTCGATCTGGTGTTTCGCGGCGTCGTCGCGTTGAAGCGCGTCGTCGCTACGATGCGAACACGCCATAGCAAAGCCCTAGCAAATTGGGTTATGGCGCAGGATGCAACTCAAGTGCGCTGACGCCCGCGCCAACGTTGAGCCGAGCCGTGCTCGTCGCCCGGGGACGGATCTCAGCCTGAAAGCAAGCAACAGGGTCTGGTAGGTTTCATTCCGCCATGGGCTGCGTTAAGCCGAAGCCGTGATTAGCCGCACATCGCGGAAATTCGGTGTCGTAAGCCGCGCTAGCGATAGTGAAGTATCGCCTGTGAGAAGATAGCGACGAGCCCACCGTCACCTTTCAGAGGCAAGCTTGCTCGATCAGTTCGATCTGCAATCTCATGACCTTCTGCGAGAATGTGCCGGTGCGGCGGGGCGTTATGGAACACCGGCCCGCGCATCCGGCTCACGATCGGACGCGCCAACTTAAGCAGTGGCCAAAGGAATGATCCGGCCCGCGGTGCCCGAGCAAATCCCAAATCATCGGTTAAGATCGGCCTCAGACCCGAGCGGGTCGCTAACAAAAACGGAGGGTGCAATTGGGCGGCAAATCGTGGAGCAACAAGCGTGCGGTCCAATTACGTAAGCTCCGGCGCAAGCAAAGAACACGGAAAGCTCAGGAGAAAGCGGGCTTTCGGAAGGGAAAGCCGAAAAAGAAGAACGTGGCGAGGTGAGGGCAGGGGACCGCAAAAGCGCATCGTCAAGTATCGGCCGCGACATGAACGCGCCGGACGTGTCATCGCGTCGCTTCATCAGTGGGCCTTCTCTTCCATTCGCGCCAGAAGCGCACGTAGCTCAGTCGTTAATCCTCTCGGCAATGTCTGTTGCTTTGCCCACCATTCTGCGAGTGATTGTCGAACCGCCTGGTTTACCCTGGGCTGACGGGGCGACCGGTGATGATGTTTTAGGGTCTCATCGTGATGTGGATTACGGTGGTCGCCTAAGTCGTGCTCGACGCTGATGTGCAGCCTTTTCGCGTCCCGGTCTAACCGGAGCGATCGTAGGCGGTGCACATTTTTGATCGCCGCCTCGTGTTTGTCATGTCGGAGGGCCTCACTAATCTCCGCCTCCCGACGCTTGTTTTTATGGAATACGGATTCAGCTACTTCGCGTGGTTTAGCGCTCATTTTTTCCTGCTTTTCAGGGGACGCATCTATAACGCGCAAGGCTATCCGAAGTTCCTAGGGGGGCGGGTTGACGACGACTACATCGGGTTTACACCCCAACAAAAGCGGACATGGAATTGACGCTACATGCCACCGCAGCGTCGAGCACCTTGCGGCGCTTAAGCCGAATGCTGGCGGCAATGCTCCTTTTTGCGCTGTGCGCGTTTTTCTAGTTGGTTCGGGCGACTCGCAAAGCACAGGAAAGATCGTGATTGTGGCGAGCGCCAAACACAGAGAGGGGGGCTTGAAGCGGTTCGTTTTTGTGGCGCAGAGTTATCCATTTTCGCCGTGTCGTTCTCCGCAGCCGAACACGTAGTAAAGAATTGGGTTTCGCCTGTGATGTTTCGCTCGGTAGATGATACAAGACGGCGCGACTTGCGCTAAGTGACTACTTTCCACAGGTTTTCGGTTCTCTTTTTGCCGCGCGATGCGATCACGAGCCCTCCGGACTTCAGGTTATCGAGCATTTTGCCTATGTGTTTTGCCACGTCATCCATCACTCGTTTATCGCTCAAATCTTTCCGCTGAACTTGTGCGAGCCGCTCCGCAAGCGCGCGCGACGTAGCGGGACCATGTTCCCGCAATTGCGTCAATAGCCACTCCCGCAACTGCCCACGATAAAATATCACACGCCGAGGCAACTGCGGAACGGCTTCAAGCATTCCTGTGTATCCAGGTTTTCTAGAACATTATCGATCGCTTCACCTCGCCTGCGAGCGCGCCTATCTGCTCGCGCCTCATCGCTATTTATCACTATCTCGCTCTCTTTTGCAACAGTCCACTAATCGTATGCTCGCCAGCTTCGGAAACGGACATCGGCCCTTCGTCATTCCATCGCTTGGGACCCGCTCCTATTTGAGCCATCATCGCACCACGCACCGCGACCGCCCTTTTCATTTGTCGCTCGTCGTTTTGGCAAGCTGTCGTTCACGATCTCGAGCAGCTAGGTCCCAGGCGATCGCCATTTCGTCTAGTATTGCTTTATCGTCAGCCTCGGTGGCTCTCGCTGACAGCTTTCGGCATTGTTCGGCAAACCGCTTATAGTCAGAGATTTGCCGCAGGAATCTTGCATCCATGATTCCCCCCAAAGGTACAAGGCAGTCGCCAAATCAGACCGCTCCTACGCGAGCAAACTGACTGTTTCGGCAGGTTCGCGCAATGACCAAAAGCCCAGTGAGCGGCTCAATCCTAATGGTTGCTATCGGCCGGCAACAAGGGATTCAGGGCGCGGCGGGCTGCGAAGGGCCATGAGGCAACGCCAATGATAACAGAGAGCCGACGATATAAAGGTTACGTGATTGATTTGGTCTATGACGCGCGAAGATGGGAAGCGATGATCTACCCTTTAAGCAAAATGGCACGGCAACTCAGGACGGACCTTCCGCCGATTTATTACCAAACAAAAGAGAAAGCATTTGAGGCTGCTTGCAAACGCATTGACGAATTTCAGCCAATCAATCCCACCTAGTCGCCCGGGACCGCACGGGCGTGAAGATCGGCGATGCTATCCTGGACTTCAAGGCGATGCTCCCGATCAAAGACGAGAGTTGCTTTCGTGGCTTGGCTCGGACGGATATAGCGAACGGCATCGGCGTTGATATACCAGGTCTGCACGTCCGCACCTTCTTTGATCGTTACCTCGAAGAATTTTGCCATTTGCCCCTTCTCCTCTTGCGCGAAGCTCGTTGGTCTTCGCCTTTGTGGCACCCCTTTGAGTTCCTTTAGTGCCGCCTTGCGTTTTTGGGACGGTCCCGCTCCGAAGCAGCGCCCTTCTGTTGAGGGAACATTCAAAAAGCGGCGGTAAGTGCCGGGCCAGTATCGGGGCGTCCAACGGATTAACGAAAACCAACAAAAACGAGTTGGTGGGTGTCCAAATGAGTGCACCTCTGTCCAACTCGTTATAATGAGTTTGGGACAAAGTTGGGACCAGTGAGGGTGCATAATGACAAGCGACGTGGTGACGCCTCGGCATGAGCCAGAGGTCATTCGGGCCAAAGGGCGGCGCTACGCTACCGACTGCAATCGCATATCTTGCAAGCCCTATGGCAAAGCGGTCTACCACGCCCTGGAGCTCGCCGAGGGGCGTACAGAGCGCACCGCCTTCCCTATGTTGGCGGCCTCAGAGAAATGGTGAATTACCCTCCCGATAGATTTACCTGGTTTTACGATGGTTCGGGGAAGGCCAAAGAGGGTGTGAAAGTGCGCGATAACCGGAGCGGCCTAGTTGCTGTTTGGCCCCACTGGTGGGGATAGGCTGATTAGCGCCCGAATAGCGTCTTACTGTTTCCACAGCGGCAGCGGCCCTGCCGCGGGTACTTACGCAACACTCGCGCGCAGGGCCTGGAACGATCTCGCAAAGCGCATTCCACCGTCCCAGGCGCAAACGTAAAGGCGCCCCGGTTAGCGCCCGCTTAATGGTAGTCCGGGCCAATATTATTTTAGACCGAAACCACGTTTCTTGATGCTCATTTCAATTTCTATGAGATCAAGTTGGCAATCATTCGATACGCCAGCCCCAGACCACGCCGGAGTGAATATCCAATCTCCAGGATCGCCGGTTCCGCGTACTCTGCCACCAGTCAAATTGGGGCACTTACCGTTACTTCGCGCTTCGGCAATCACCATGTCGGCAAGATCTTTCGGAGATTTGAGGTCTGTAAACACGTTCACTTCTCGTTTTATGCCCATCCGTGGCTAGCGCCGAGGTCGAATGCTGACAACGCTCGCAATAGAGCCAAACCCACGAAGTGGCGTGGTGCAGGTCGCCTAAAGTCGTGTTCGATGCCGCCATCCGCTAGAGGTGCGAACATGGCGATTACCGATCAAGCCGCTATATCTTGGGCATGTGCGGGCGTTTTACCACCAAGATGACCTGGGCGGAGCTCGTTGCGGTCTATCGGCTCACGATGAAAGCCCCGCCGCACAATTTGCCGCCGCGATACAATATCTGTCCTACCGATTCAGTAGACGTGGTGCGAGCAGTCGAAACCGGACGCGAGCTTGTGCCAATGCGCTGGGGCTTGGTGCCGCGATGGTGGTCAAGGCCGCTGAGAGATCTGCGCGCAGCTACTTTCAACGCCCGCGCCGAAACCGTCGAAACAAAGCCGTTCTTCCGCGACGCCTTCAAACGCAACCGTTGCATCATTCCCGTGTCGGGCTACTACGAGTGGGAGAACACGCCGGGCGGCAAGCAGCCGTGGTATTTCACTGCGCGGGATGGCTCGCCCGGCCTTGCAATCGCCGGGTTGTGGGACCAATGGCACGATAAATCGAACGATGAGACAATTACGTCGTGTGCCATGATCATCACCGAGCCGAACAGCTTTGTTTTTGAAGTATACAATCGTATGCCAGTTATTTTAGCCGAACAGGACTTTGAACCCTGGCTCAAGGGCTGCGCCGGGTCGGAAATTCTCAAACCAGCTCCGGACGATTTGCTGCAGCGCTGGCAGGTGTCCAAACGCATCAACAGTTCCAAGGCGTCGAGCGACGATCCGACGCTGATCGAGCCGATTTCGCTGCAGGGCATGGACTACCGGGTATAGGCTCCGCTACCCCCGGTGTCTCAGTGGAGGTTGTCCACGGAGATCGTCACCGCCCTTGCCGCAGGGCCTAGAGATGTCACAGGACCGACGAAGCCGTTGCATGCTTCAGTCTCGCCGTTATGACGTGCCGCTCATAAGCTTTGCCCGATAAATGGGCCTTTGCACGCAGTGACAAACACCGTCGCGGCAAATCCTGATCGTTCTGCGAGCACCGACGCACGCGGTCCGGCTTCCGAGATTTTGCAGGCCTTACTTAGAGACCTCCCGCCGGATCATTTTACATTGGCCTGGCTGTCGAAATATCTCCATAGAGGCTCTTTCGGCGTTATCGTCCTAATCCTCGCGCTTATCGCGATGATGCCCGGAATTTCGTACGTAGCCGGTTTACTTCTCTTGGCTCCAGCGATTGAGATGATCGCAGGACGCAGCGCGCCGACGTTTCCCCGCCGAATTGCCGATCGGCCCCTTCCGAGCCACCAACTTGCCGCAATGGTACGGCGCGTGCTTCCGAGTTTGACCTATGTCGAAAGGGTAATTCGTCCACGCTGGCAGCTACCCTTGGGCGCCACAAAGCGACTAGTCGGTGTCGCCGTCCTATTACTAACTGCTCTGTTGTTGCTGACGCCGCTACCTCTCATCCAGGTCGTGCCGGGGCTAATCATTGTCATACTGTCAGTTGCATACGTCGAGGACGATGGCCTTCTGCTTTGGTTCGGGCTCCTTGCTACGCTCATCCTTGTTGGGGTATCGGCTACAGCTCTTTGGGGAATGATCTCCGCCGTAGGTGCATTATTTTGACGCGGCAGTTGTTGGGCCAGAACCGCAGAATGGTCAGACGGTTTAGCAATGTATTTCATTTCGGTCGTTTTGTTGTTGCTCGTCTTCCCTGCTGGGTCAGTTGTGATCGATCTGATATGGGGCGGCAGCGCCGACATAATGGCGTCGGTTGGCAAGTGTATGGGTCTTTCCTCTTCGCACTGCGCTTTACACGCGCGCTCTCAAAGCCGTTGTTCGGAGCTGAAGAACCCTTGCCGGCGTGAGCCGTCCGTCTGCATTCTCCTTCAGACGGGTGAAGATCGATGCCGCCGCCTTTCCCGAGACGCTCTGATAAACAATGGCGCGCACCAGCGCCTCGAATGGCGTCGAGCGAGAGGGTGCAATCCGCTGCTGCCCGATCCGGAATTGGAAGAGTGCGCCGCGAAGTTTTGTCGGACAGTTTTGACAGCGGTCTTTGCTATAATGGGCGCTAAGACCTAGAATACGGAGCGTGCGGCATTGCGCAGAAAAGCGTCCGTGCAGGTCGCCATGTTGCTGGGAACCAGCGCCACGGTCGAGCGCTGGTGGTTCGGCCGGTGGACCTTCGCCGGGCGACCATCTGAGCGCGATGGGATCGCATATCCGCTACCGCGCGTTCTTCTGAATTGCGCTCATGAGCGTTTCGCTTCTGTTTTGCTTTTCCTTGCAATAGGCGGTCACGATTTTCGTGTTGTAATCGACATAACGAAAATCAATTACCGACAGATTTTTCGCAGCGCTGAAGTAGCCGCGCATCCACCAGACAATGAGCTTTTGCTGCTCGGGCGGAGACTCAAAATATTGCTGGCATGTGATCAGAGACATATCGACGATGACTTGAGCTTCCGTCGGCAAGGCTGAGGACGCCATCAGCAGCATGGAAGCAACAATAAATCTTGAGCGCATCGGAAATTCTCCAAATCGTTTTTGAGGTCTACTTTTGTGTGGCGCGCTGCAGCGCAGCCATGACTGTGTCGTTGGGGTTGGCCACACAATACTCCCTCACGTTCGCGACATTTCGCTGGTAAGCTTGTATGTTGATCCAGACGAACCTTGCTTCTGGTTGAACCATCCGCTCATCCACGCGGCGAAATTGGCGGCCTGGTCGGGCGGCATCGCGATATACTGTGCGCATGTCACCAGGTTCATGTCGATTTTAACCTGGGCATGGGCGATGGAAGGCAGTGTTGCACCCGCCAGGACTAGACCGTAAGCCAACGCTTTCATTTGAATTTCTCCCAGGTTTGCGGCATAGCGCGCCTTTGCCGCCGGTTCTCGATGCTTCCTTATTGCGAAGGAGGAAGATCGCCGACAAACGAGGAGGCGAACCGCAAGCAAAGCACATGTTCACGCATTTGCGAAGGATCGACGTGAGGCGGTAGTGTGTCAGTTTGAACTGAGGCACTACCCCGTGTGAGGCCGATGTCGTTTTCAGTAACTTTGAACCGAGACTCCGCACTGCGATATTGGACAACGGTCCAATGGTCGCCCGGTCTGATTTGCCGGGAATATTCGTGTGTCTTCGCGGCCGGGAAGCGGCGCATCCCGGCGCCGAGGCCGACGTGGCGAAGTGGCGCCTACCCGAACTGTGCTGAAAGCAAGAGCTCCTAATCCGACTTCGGAGAGGTGTCGGCGTGCTGGCGGATCAAGTCCATGCCCTCGTTGATCAGTTGGCCAAGATGCTCGAACTTGCCGGAGTGGCTATCATCCTTGGCGGAATTGTGTTGGCCACGGAGACTTTCATCCGCCGCGGTTTGCGCACAAGCGATTGGCGATCAGCATATCCGGGTTACCGTTCCGACATTGGGCGCGGCATCCTGCTCGGACTTGAACTGCTCGTCGGCGCCGACATTATCTCAACGATCACGGCACCACTTACGTTTGACAGCGTGGGACTGCTAGCCGCATTAGGAGCGATCCGCACTTTTCTCAGTTTCTCGCTGGAAACGGAAATTGAAGGCTGCTCGCCGTGGCAGCGAGCCGCTATAGGCGACCAGACACACGCTAAGAGGGATTAAGTTGGTTCGCAGAAAATTTAATTGGGCGAGGCCGTCGGAATGACCGCTGCCCGCACAGAGATGGGACTGTTGGCGAAGGTGGCCATCACACTCGGCATTTTGCTCATGATCGCTGGCGTGTTGTGGCGCGGGATCAACATCGAAAACATTGAACGGGTCTGGAGCAGCCTGCTCGCACGACCGACAGGCCCACTCAAGTTTCGCTTTATCTTGCAACCAACTATGGCCGCGATTATCGCGATCCGCGAAGGTCTTTACGACGCGCGCAGCGGTCGCTCCCCATCCGCGTGGACCATTATATCAAACCCAAGTGAGCGTGGCGGACGATTGCGCGAGGGATTAAACGCCACCGCGAAGATTCTTCTGTTCGGTCTTGCAATGGATACGATCTATCAAATCATCGTCTTCAAAGCGTTCTATCCATATGAGGCGCTCATCATCGCGATACTTCTTGCGTTCGTGCCGTATGCGCTGATCCGCGGATTGACTTTGCGTATCGCGCGTAAATATCGCCCCAATACAGAAAATCTGACCCACCCGGCTGGGAAGAACTGACCGCCACGTCTGTTTATAAAATTCGACTAGACGCCCGCTCCAATCCGAAACGAGCAAACAACATGCGTCGACGGAAGCTCTGTCGCGACGGGCGCGACAGAGCTTAGGCCAGTATTCAGTGTTGAGCGCCGCCGCCAGCGTCCTGGATTTGCGCGAGAACCGCGTCAAGGTTGAATGAAGCCGGTTTCTGACGCGGTGGGTATTTTACGAAGTCGTCAATCTGCTGGGCCACGAGGGCCTGCATCCCATACAGCAAATAAGCGTGCGAAATGAGCCAGTCCCAATAGGTGTTCGAGTTTTCATCCGCTCGCTCGAACGGATCGCGGCGCAGGTTAAACATCTTTGGCGCCCTGAGCTTTACGAAAGGCTCGAACCAGCACAGTAATTGTTTGGCGCGCTGTTCCATGAGTACCATTTTCCAGTCGCCCATGCGAAGCGCGATAAGGTCGCCGTCGTCGCTGAAGTAGAAAAAGTACTTCCTAGGACCGTCCTTTGCCTCTCCGGTCAGGTAAGGCAAAAGATTTAGACCGTCGATGTGCACTTTATAGGTCTTGCTTCCAATCTTGTGCCAAAGAATTCCTCGAACCCGTGCATCGTCGGCAGAAATTCATCCTTGTCGCCTAGATGATTCTTGCCGAATTGGCCGGTGGCGTATCCGAGCGGCTTTAGTAACTTTGCGATGGTCGGGTCTTCTGGCCGAATGCCGACGTTGGCGCCGGGCATTCCCACCTTGGTGAGGCCTGTGCGGATCGGATTTTGGCCGGTAATGAAGGCAGCTCGCCCCGCGGTACAGCTTTGCTGACCGTAATAGTCGGTGAAAGTCGCACCTTCGTTACCGATGCGGTCTATGTTTGGAGTGCGGTACCCCATCTGGCCGCGGTTGTTGTAGCTGATATTCCACCATCCGATGTCGTCACCCCAGAGGATGAGGATGTTTGGCTTGCCTCCCTTGGCCATTTTAAGCTCCCTTTTGAGTCATGAATGCTAAGCGGTTCCGCCCGTGAAAACCGAGGCTAGATCTGACGAAACAACACAGCGAAGAATGCAAACAACCCGATGCACGTGAGAAGAATTGCAATTGCGATAACGGGCGAATGCATCTGCTCGCTCGTCGCGCCCTTTCTCATCTGTCAAATCGCATCGAACTGCGACCCCCATTTCGCGTGCAAAAGCGACCCCTTCGGCGCAGCCGAGACCGGCGGCGCGAAGCCTTACATAGCGGAGCAGAGCCGGTCTCGGCAGGCGGTTAGTGGCGAGCGAGAGGTTATGCGCGGTTCTTGAAGCGCCAGCTGTCGTTGCCGGTTTCGATGATGTCGCAATGGTGCGTCAGCCGATCCAGCATGGCGGTTGTCATTTTGGCGTCGCCAAAAACTTGCGGCCAATCGGCGAAGGCGAGATTGGTGGTGATCAGCAGCGAGGTGTTCTCATAGAGCTTGCTGATCAAGTGGAACAACAACTGGCCGCCGGATTGACTGAACGGCAGGTAGCCGAGTTCGTCGATGACTATGAGGTCGTGGCGGAGCAGCTTCTCGGACAGCCGGCCACTACGACCGGCGGCCTTTTCCTGTTCCAGTTGATTGACCAGATCAACCAGGTTGAAGAAGCGCCCCCTGGCGCGGGCGCGAATGACCGCCGCGGCCACGGCGATGCATAGATGGGTTTTCCCGGTTCCAGTGCCGCCGATAAAGATCGCGTTGCGCTTGGCGTCGATGAAGGTACCGGTAGCGAGTTCGCGAACTTGCCCTTCATCGATCGGCGTCTCGGCAAAGACAAAGCTGTCGATATCTTTGAGGACCGGGAACTTGGCGCCGCCGATACGATAGCTGATCGATCGAGCCTGCCGGTGGATGCGTTCGGCGCGGATCAGGCTGGCGATGAGAGGATAGATCTCGTCGCGCCGGGCAAGACCTTTGCCGGCAATCTCATCGAAGCTGGCGCGCATGCCGTAAAGCTTCAGTTCGCTCATGGCTTCCAGAATCTCATGGCGTTCCATCAGGCGATCTTCCTTATGCGGTCGTAGCGGCCACAATCGGCCGCGGGTTCGATCTTGAGGCGAAGCGCGTCGGGCGTTGTGATGCTGGGTGGCACCACGGGTTGCCGGCGGCGCGCCAGCACGGTTAGGATCACATCGCCGCTGGCAATGCCCGCCTCCAGCACTTCCTCACAGGCGGCCTCGACAGCGGCCAACCCGTGATCGAGCACCGCGGCCAGGACTTTGACGAACTGTCGGTCCGCATCAGCGTGTTGCTTCAGCCTGGCGCGAACCTGGGTCAGAGCGTGTGGCAGGTCCCAGTCCTTGAACGGCGCGCCGTTGCGCAAGGCACCGGGCTTCTTCATCAGGACCGGCAGATAATGCCAGGGATCGTAGATGATCTGGTCGCGCCGGAAGTGGCGTGGATGATCGGCCACCACCTCCTCACCCAACAGCACGACGATGCGTTCGGCGTGGGAACGCACCAGCACCATCCGGCCGGCGGCGCGGGCATCGACGCTGTAGCGATTATGATCGGCCATGATCAGGCAAGTGGTGCTGGCCCGCACGGCTTTCTCGACGAATCCATCGAAGGGACCGCGCAGCTCCATCAGGCTGGCGCGTTCCTCCTGGAATACATCCCAGATGGTCCGGTCCTTGAACTCCGGATGTTTGGTGCGCTTTGCATAGGCTATGCACTGATCTTCCAGCCACGCATTCAGCTCGGTGAGGCTCTTCACCCGCGGCTTCGGCCGGAACATCTGGTCGCGCAGATTGCCGACCTGGTTCTCGACCTGACCCTTCTCCCATCCCGAGGCGGGGCTGCAGGCCACAGGCTCGATCAGATGGTGTGAACACATCTGCAGAAAGCGGCGATTGTACTGACGCGCCTTGCCGACGAAGATCGCTTCGACCGCCGTCTTCATGTTGTCGTAAATGCCGCGCCGGCAGACCCCGCCGTAAAATTGGAACGCCTTGTCGTGGGCGTCGAACACCAGCTCCTGGGTCTCGCGAAGGTAGCCGCGCACAAACGGCATGCGGCTGTGCGACAGCTTCATGTGCGCCGCTTTGATCGTCAGCGGCAACCCCGCAAGCGTGATCGTCTCGTGGCTCCAGTCGAACTGATAGGCTTCCCCGGGCGCAAAGCTCATCGGCACATAAGCATGGACCGGAACTCGACCACGTTCGTCACGCCAAGCCTTGACGAACCGATGCACACTGTCGTGGGCGCCGTCATATCCGCGCCCGCGCAGTTCTTCGAACAGCCGCTGGGTCGAGCGCCGCTCCCGCTTCGGCAGCTTAACTTCCCGCTCCAGGATCTCCGTTAAAATATCGACCCAGACGCCAAGCTTGGGCGTGGGCTGGACCGTGCGCTCATACTTGAACTCGGTCCGCTGGCTGCGGATGACTTTGCGTACTGTCGCGCGTGACACCGACAGCGTCCGCACGATCTCCTTGATCGCTCGGTGCTGCTCAAAATAGGCTCGCCGTATCTGGCCGATCAGGTCCACGCCAATCATCCCCCAGAGTCCCTCCCAGCCCATCGGGCCTAAAGGAAAGGACGCTGACATAAGACGTCAGCAGGGGTCGGACTTGGACGCGAAAATCACCCCGCCGGGGGTCGTTATTGCGCGCGAATTTACACCCGTGCTCGCATTGCACATCGGGCCCGGGCGCCCGACTGACTACAATCCTTTCCGCGGCGATGAACTGATCGGGCACATGGCTGGCGGTCTCTGCTTCACCGCAGCCGCAGCCGCGATGGGCTTCAATCCAGATACGCTTTACGAGTGGGCCCGCCGCCATCCCGAATTTTCCGAAGCCAAAAAACGCGGGCACGCATGTTTGACGCTCTACTATAATCGGAAACTCAACGGCTCGATTGAGGGAGCGGCCGTAACCGCCTCCATCTTTGGTCTCAAGAACTCCTCGCCGAAAGAGTGGCGCGACAAGCACGAGATCGAGCACAAGACGGCGGAGGATGATCCGCTCCTGGCATACCTGCGATCCATTAACGGCCGCGTGCTGCGGCCGCGCGAGCCCGTCACCATCGAGGCTGAGGCCGAGATCGTAACCACCGTAACGAGCGCGGCGCCACCGCAGATCGAAGGGAATGCAGCGCCCGATCTCGCCCGTAACCATACGGCGCGTATAACGCGGATCGACGGTTGACCGATCTGCGACGGTCGAGAGTGTGGATAGGATCAATGCGGCTCTTGCGCCGCGCAAAGTCACAAGGGGCCGGCTTTATCATAACGTGCCAGCGATATAGAGGAGTTGCGCGCGCCCGTGCGGAGTTTTCCTCCCATGGACTTGGCCGGCGTTGCACTGGCGCCGCGACCTTTTTTAGGTCGCTAGGTGATCTGCGGTGCCGCTGATCGGCGTTTCGCCGGGGCGCCCATCGCAAGCGGGCTTCTCTTACACCGTGTTAGGCCCCGTGCCGCCTACAGGATTGCCGACCACTAGCTCGACAATGTTATGCAGCCCTGCGGCGACATCATCCGCGTGAACGGCAGTCATGGTCGGCGAGGTAGAGAACTCAAGAAAGGCTTGCGCGTCTGTCAATCCCGCAAAGCCAGCTTCCGTGGTCGGAGTTTGTGCGTGGCCAAGCCCGTTCAAGAACATGGCATCTACAAAGGGCGCCGTCGCCAGAGCGTTGGGGTTCATTAAAGCGCCCCCGTTATAGACGTTAGCGAAGGCTTGCGAACCTACGAAGGCCGCCGCCAACTCTGATTGGGTCAAAGCCGATGATGCAATACTCGAAAGCGTCTGCGGAGTGGGATCATGTCCGGTCGCCAACTCGAACATTTGCATGATCGGAAAGTCCACAGCCTGGACTTCGGGCAGCGAAAAGATGGTGTCGATCGTCTGGAAGGTATCCGGGATTGACTCCAGCGCGCTTAATACCGCCGGCGAAGGTGACGACAGACCGAGAGCACTGAAAACATCATCGATTTGCGTAGCGTTTAGCATGATGGAAATCCATACCGTGCCCCAGCAAGCGTACAGTAAATTGTTAACCATGCAAGACGGTGCGATCCCACCGCGTCGTTATTGGGTTTCCCGGGCGCTTTTTTTGGGGTGAGGCCGTCGCTCAAAATAGCCGTTATCGCTCAATGGTGCTGTGACGGCCTCACCTTTTGGCTAAGTGCTGTCGGCGCCCCGATTATTCTACTTCTTGTGCGCCCACCATCACACCAATGTGTAGAGGGCGACGAGGAACCGGCTCCAGAGCCTGAGCCGCAGCGTGTCGACTCATCCGCCCGGATTGCGGAACGAGGCGTCGCGCGCCGCTGATAACCGGCCGGATATCCGTCCCTCGGCCTTCGACAGGTCCCGATTTTAGCTGGAACCGCCTTGGCAGGTTGGTTGCGCATCTGCGAGCGGCCTTCCTCCGGCGCGGCAAGATGGTGATCACAATTTGTGATTGCCGTCGCGAACGATGCAGTCAAATCACCACCTCCCGCGTTGAGAGAGCGTGCGGTCGTCCAGGAGGGAGCGTGCGTTCGTCCAGGCGAGTTTTGCTGGAGATGATCTCAGGCCTGACCGTCCTGGGTCTTGCGACTGTTGCCTTTATTGCTGTCCGGCAACCCGGCGTCGGTCCGCTACCGAGCGCGCCGGCAAACGCGGTACCACAATCCCCGTCAGCTTCCCGAGCCCCCATGCCGGCGCGTGCGCCGGTCCGCGATGTGGAAAGCGCCGCAGCTGAAAGGGATTCTTCACAAGGCGAATCCGTTAACGCCACCGCTATTCCGCCTTGCGACAAGCCCGGCGGGATGGGCCTCTCGCGCATTGTCCAGATCGATACGACGGGCGGCCCGGAGTTCGGGTTTCAGCATTTCAAGGGATACGACTTCCTGCGCGACAAGGAAGTCGTACTCACCTTCGACGATGGGCCGTGGCCTGGCAATACCGCAGCAGTGCTCAAAGCATTGAACGACCAGTGCCTTAAGGCCACATTTTTTGAAATCGGCAAGCACGCGAGCTGGCACCCCGAGATCACGAGGAAAGTGATCGAAGCGGGAATGACTGTCGGTACGCACACGTGGTCGCACAAGGATTTGGCGCGAAAGCCGTTTGCCAAAGACATCGAAAAGGCCGAGCAGGAGATCGAACTGGGCAACAGCGCTGTGCACGCCGCCGCGGCCGGCGCCGACATCGCGCCATTCTTCCGGTTTCCCGATCTGCTGGAGACACGGCCAGAGCTCGAATATTTGGCAAAGCGCAATGTCGCGATCTTCTCGACCGATATCGACTCGCGCGACTTTGCGGCCCACAGACCGGAGCAGGTGATCAAGTCGGTAATGACCCAACTCGCAAAGCGCGGCAAGGGCATCATCCTGTTGCATGATTTCCACCGCAACACCGCCCAGGCGCTGCCGGAACTGCTTCGTCAGCTCAAGGATAATGGTTACAAAGTGGTGCACATGGTGCCGAAGGCGCCGCTTACAACAATTTCCACATACGACGACATGCTGAAGCAGGATGAGAGGCTGTCGTCGAATAATTCCCGCCTGGAGAGGAATGTCGTTAGCGCCGTCGCCCGATGACTGATCGAAATGAAGACGCAAAAGCTGAAATACGGCGGCTGTGCAGCCGTGCTCTCCCCATCCATCGATAAGTCTTCGCGCCGGTGGGGATCAGTCAAATGATCGAATTCGGCATGTATATTGGAATTGGCTTTCTGTTGGGCCTATTCGTCAGTCTTCCGTTCATCGCGCTCGTTGACCGTCGCGCAGTTCGATTGACGACAAAGCGGCTGTCAGTCATTCCGCCTTCTGTGGCAGAGATTGGCGTCGCCAAAGATCTGATGCGGGCGGAGTTCGCCATGTCGACGCGACGTCTCGAACTGCAAATGTGGCGGCTCAATAGGAGATGCGTTGACCAATTTGCGGAAATCGCGAGAAAGGACGAGGAGATCCATCGGCAGAAAGTTCACATCGCCACACTTTCGAACAAGCTCAACGTCCTGGAAAGGCACCTCAAGTTCCGTGCAGACGAGTTCCTGCTCATTGCGGAAGACAGGTCTGCCAAGCGACCTCGCGCCATGGAGGAGGCCAAAAGCAAGCTCTCGCAAAACTCTCGTTCGCTCTTGGCGGCCAAGACCAAGCGATCGGGCAAGGAGATGGCGGAGAGCGGCGCGCTGGGGAAATTATTGGCTTAATATGAACGGCCTGAACGGCGGAAGACTGCACATTATCGGCTGCTCACTTTCCACCAAGCCCACGACGCGAGATTTACGTCGTCCCGCCGCCGAAGGCGGTCACGACGAATGCCTGTGATGGCTCCCGTGATGGGTCCGGTAAGGGCCTCTGTGATGTGTCCGGTATCGCGCTCCGTAATGTCGGCCGAGACATTGATCGCCGGCTCTGACAGCCTGTGCACCATAGTTTTCCAAGGCGTGCCGCCTGGCGGCCGCGTATCCATAGCGAGCGACGGCCTCTCTGACTTGCTGACACTGCATAGGGCTCGGGGCTTGGGCGAAGGCGTAATCGGCCATCAGCAAAAAAGCGCCGGTTAAAAATAGTAACCTCAGCATCGCAGCCTCCCTTTTGGTCAATCGTTTGCGGCGGTACGTCAGCGTCTACTCGCCAAAGAGTCAAATTTGTCGATCTGTCGAGATCAACTCCTAACGAGGGTCTCGATCGGCGGAACGACGGTTGCCGCGAGAACAGCGGTTCCTAACGCCAGCGCACGGCTTCATCGGTCCCTTTTCGTCGAACTGGAGCTCCCCGCCCGGCGAGGTTATTGCCCTTGCGGAAACGAGCAGGGCGCAAGGTTGTTCCCAAGGAATTGGACTGACGTCGAATGAACCGGAGGGCGTTCCCAGTCCGAACGAACTTCTCCATGGAAACAGCGTTGAATCGCAGCCATACGAGCTGTTTGAAGTCGCGGCGCTTGACGTCGAGAAGAGCGGCCGGGATGGGCGCTCGGCGCAAGGCGCGACTTCGGTGCGGCCGGTTCCGGGCCGAGAAACCGCGCCACCCCCACTGCAAACGGAGCGGCGAGCATGCGGCTTCACATTAACGGCAAGGTCGAAGACGTCAGCGCCGGGCCGCGGACGCCGCTCCTTTATGTCCTCCGCGGCGAGCTCGGGCTGAATGCGGCGAAATTTGGCTGCGGGCTCGGCCAATGCGGCGCCTGCACCGTCATAGTTGACGGCGAAGCGATGTTCTCTTGCGTGACGCCACTGCAGCTGCTCGAGGATAAGCAGATTGTCACCTTGGAAGGGCTCGGCACCGCGGAAAATCCCGCGCCGATCCAGCGCGCCTTCATCGAGGAGCAGGCGGCGCAGTGCGGCTATTGCATTCCTGGAATGATGATGCGGGCGCAGGCGCTCTTGCAAAAGAATCCCGGCGCCAGCGATGCGGAGATTCGCGCCGCACTCGAACCGAATCTGTGCCGCTGCGGAACTCACATGCGCATTCTGCGCGCGGTGCGGCGCGCAGCAGGGTTGTTGCAGTCCGCGCAGGGGAGCGACTCGCGATGAGTGGCGCAGCGCGGATTATTTCCCGTCGCGCGGTGCTCGCGGGCAGCGGCGCGCTGATTGTCAGTTTTGCCTCGGCGGCCGCGCGCGCCGAAGACAGCGCGCAGGAGGAAAACAGCCCGGCGCCGAAGCCGCAAACTCCTGCCTTGCCGGGAAGCCTCAAGCGAGCGCCTTATCTCGATTCCTGGATTCGCATCGACGCGAACGGGGCGATCACCGTGTTCACCGGCAAGGCTGAGCTGGGCCAGGGCATCAAGACCGCGCTCCTGCAAATCGCGGCCGAGCAGCTAGCGGTCGAGGTCAATCAGCTCAAGCTCATTACTGCCGACACGGCGCTCACCCCCAACGAGGGCTACACGGCCGGTAGCCACTCGCTGCAGGACAGTGGCACCGCGATCATGAATGCGGCCGCACAAGTGCGGCAAATTCTGATCGGCGAGGCGGCCCGGCGCGCCGGCCTCGCGCCCGAGCGGATGAAGGCGGAGAACGGCGCGGTCGTCGGCCGCAATGGCCGGCGTTTCGGCTATGGCGAGCTCGTGTCCGCTCAGCTCCTGCATGTGCAGGCCTCGCCGCAATCGCCGCTGCAGGACCAGTCCACTTACAAGATCATGAACCGCCCGGTGCAGCGGGTCGATATTCCGCCCAAAGTAAGCGGCGGCGTCGCCTACGTGCAGGACTTGCGTTTGCCCGGAATGGTTCACGCCCGCGTCGTGCGGCCGCCGAGCTACGGCGCGAAGCTCATGTCGGTAGAATCCGCGGCAGTTGAAGGCATGCCCGGCGTCGTAAAGGTGCTGCGCGACGGAAATTTTTTGGCGGTCGTCGCCGAGCACGAATTTCAGGCGATCGAAGCGATGCGTGCCCTCGCCGCTGCGGCGCGTTGGCAGGAAAGCGCGAAACTGCCGAAGACATCGGATCTGTCGGCATTGCTGATGAACTTGCCCGCGCAGGACATCACGGTGCTCGAGAAGCAGCGACCGAGCGCCGCCGCCAGAACGCTCGCGGCCACCTATACCCGACCCTACCTCGCCCACGGTTCGATCGGACCTTCATGCGCGGTGGCGAAATTCGCGAACGGCACGATGACGGTGTGGACCCACACGCAGGGCGTTTATCCGGATCGCGCCGCCATCGCCGAGATGCTTGGCATGCCGCAGGAGCAGGTGCGCTGCATCCACGTCGAAGGGTCCGGTTGTTACGGCCACAACGGCGCCGATGATGCCGCTGCCGATGCCGCGCTGCTGGCGCGTGCGCTACCGGGTCGCCCCATTCGCGTGCAGTGGATGCGTGAGCAAGAGCACGCCTGGGAGCCGTTTGGGCCGGCCATGGTCGTCAAGGCGAATGCCGGCGTCGATGCGAACGGCGGCATCGTGAACTGGGATTATGCGGTCTGGAGCAATACGCATTCGACCCGCCCCGGGGCGGCCGGATCGCTGCTTGCTGCGCGCGACATGGCAAATGCGTTTGCCGCGCCGCCGCCGAGGCCGCTGCCAATGCCGGAAGGCGGCGGCGACCGCAATTCCATTCCGCTCTACAACTTTCCCAGCGCGCGCGTCCTCTACCACTTCCTGCCGACAATGCCGGTGCGGGTTTCTGCATTGCGCTCGCTTGGCGCCTACATGAACGTGTTCGCCATTGAAAGCTTCATGGATGAGTTGGCCGCCGCAGCCGGCGAAGACCCGGTAGCGTTTCGACTCAAGCATCTCAACGATTCCCGAGCGCGCGAAGTGGTGTCGAAGGCCGCCGACGGGTTTCGCTGGTCGCAAAGCGAAGTCGAGCCGGGCCGCGGCCGCGGCTTCGCGTTTGCACGCTATAAGAACCTCGCCGCCTATTGCGCCGTCGCTTGCGAGATTGAGATCGACCGCCAGACCGGCCGCGCCCGGCTTGTGCGCGCCGTCGCTGCGGTGGATGCCGGGCAGGTGGTCAATCCCAACGGGATCGCCAACCAGATCGAAGGCGCGATCATGCAGTCGACGAGTTGGACGCTGCACGAGAGCGTGACGTTCGATGAGACGCGCATCACCAGCCGCGACTGGGCGAGCTATCCAATTCTCCGCTTTTCCGCCGTTCCGGATGCAATCGAAGTTCACATTATCGATCGCGCCGGCGCGCCATTTCTCGGCTGTGGAGAGGCTGGTCAGGGGCCGACCGCGGCGGCGCTCGCGAATGCCGTTGCGCATGCGACAGGCAAGCGCCTGCGCGACCTGCCGCTGTCCCGCGACCGCATCAAAGCGGCGATCGGCGCGTAATAAGAGGCGTTGGCCAACTCAACGGTACGACTGCGCTCAAGGTTTTGCAGCGGAGGTCTCGAATGGCTGGCCACCTCGATCGGGCGTTGCGGCCCCCACGCTTGCTCTTTCCGCTAATTTAAAAGCGCGCCGCGTTCGAAGGCCTCGATCGCATCGGCTTTGGCGTCGTATTGTGCCGCTCTTACGCGTAGCCGTTCGGCCGCCGCGTACTGTCCGAACTCAACCGCCTCTAACGCGCAGATCAGGAGGCTTACGGTATTAATTCTCATGTCTTGTACGACCATCATGAGCTGACAACGCTGCACCCCGCCCAGTGTTGCGTAGCCACCTCATTAGGAAAGTTGGTGAACACACCTATCGGCTGGCTGAACCGGGTTGCATTTGGAACGAAAGTTCCGCGCTTCTCGGGGCGGTCAGCCGGCTGACGGCCGATGCAGCGTCGCCGGTAACCGAGAAACCGTTTTGCGGCCGCGCTTGAACGCGTAGAGCACCGGCGTTACTTCGGCCACCGCCATTTCTGGAGTTGTGCAGTCGAGTACGACGAAGTCGGCGGATTTGCCGATTGCTAGTCCATAATCGGCAAGCCGCATGATTTCAGCCGGGCGGCGCGTGACCATGTTGAAGCATTCTCGCATGTCTGCCGGGTTCGCCACCTGACAGACATTGGCGTAGAGGTTGGCCATGCGCATCTGCGAGCAATCGCCGTAGGGCGTAAACGGATTGAGCACATTATTGGTCGACAGCGAGCAATTGACGCCATGGTGCAGAAGCCGGTGCGCCGGCACGACACCGCGCGTGATATTGTAATCGTGCTTGCGCTCGCGGCCCATAAGGAAGAGATCCGTCGCCGGCAGCACCGTCAGCGCCACGCCGGCGCTCGCAAGCCGCTTCGCCATGGCCTCGAACGCCGGCGGTGACAAGCTGGTGGCCCTGGTCACGTGCCCGACCGCCACCCGGCCGCCATACTGGAATTCCTCGGTGCGCCGGCAGACATATTCGATCTGCATGTTTTCCGCATTCGGGCCGAGATCGAGGTGAAAGTCGATATCGGCGTCATGGTCACGCGCGAGCTCGAAAATGCGGTCGATTTGCCCGCGCGGGTTGCTGTCGACGTAAGGCACGCCACCCACGGCGCGACAGCCGCGATTGAGCGCTTCCACGATCAGTTCTTCGGTTCCCGGATTGTCGGTAAGGCCCTCTTGCGGGAACACGCAAATCTGCAAATCGATCGCCCAAGCGTATTCCGTGAGCAGCGGCCAGACGCCGTCCAGTCCGCGCAAGCCTACGCCCGGATCGACCTCGAGATGCGTGCGCATATGGGTCGTGCCTTGCAGGATCGATTTTTCCAGCGTGCGCGCCGCGCGGGCATGAACATCTTCAGACGTGAACGAGGCCTTGGCCTTGGCGGTCTCCGCGATCGCCTCGGCGACGTCGCCCTTGTCCGATTTGACCCGATCGAGGATGCACGACTTATCGAGGTGGATGTGCGTCTCGACAAAGCCGGGCGACACCAGCCGGCCGCCGACATCGAAGGTTTCGCCGTCGGCGGCGAGCTTGGGCGCCATCGCGGCGATCTTGCCGCCGACGATACCAATATCGACGAGCGTGTGTTCGGCGCCGATTGCTCGTGCATTGCGCAGGATAAGATCCATGGCAGTCACATCTCGTGGCCGAGATAGGCGCGAGCAAGCTCCGGGTCGCGCCCAAGCTCGCTCGCCGTACCGGAATGCCTGATCGTCCCGGACTGCAGGACGTAAGCGCGATCGGCGACCGAAAGCGCCAAAGATGCGGCCTGATCAACAAGGAGCATGGTGGTCCCTTCTTCGCGCATCTGCGCCAGCAGATCATAGAGGACCTCTAGAAGCTTTGGCGCCAAGCCCAGCGACGGCTCGTCAAGCATCATCATCTTCGGACGCCCCATCAAACCGCGCGCAATCGCCAGCATCTGCTGCTCGCCGCCGGACAAAAGCGCCGCGCGCTGATGCCGGCGTGCTTTGAGGGCAGGAAACCGTTCGAGCAGTGCCTCAACCATCGCCGTCTCGTCGGTCGCCCTGCGCCGATAGGCCCCGAGCCGCAAATTGTCGACCACGCTCAATCCAGGAAAAACCTGCCGGCCTTCCGGCACCAAAATCAGGCCGAGGCCGGCAACACGGTCAGCCGCAAGCCGGTCGATCCGCTGCTCGACAAAACGCACCTCGCCTTCGGTCACTCGGATTAGGCCGCTCAATGCCCTCATTAGCGTCGTCTTCCCAGCGCCATTGGCGCCAAGAACGGCGACCAGTTCGCCTTCGGCGATATCGAGCGCGGCGTTGCGGACAATGGTCGCCGCACCGTAGCCGGCCGACAGCGCGTGCACGGCGAGCAACGGCCGTTCGCTGGCGGCGAGCCGCCGCCGGCGGCTCCGATCAGGCTGCTCGCCAACGCCGAGATACGCGGCGCGTACTGCGGGTTCGGCGGCGACGACGTCCGGCGGTCCTTCCGCGATTTTGGCGCCGGCGTCGAGGACAACCACGTGGCTCGACACCCCCATCACGAGTTCCATGTCGTGCTCGACCAGGATGACGACAATGCCGATGGCGGCGAGCTTGCGCAGAAGTTCGTCGATCGCGGCCGTGTCCTTTTGGTCGAGCCCGGCGGCCGGCTCGTCGAGCGCCAACGCTGCAGGGCGGGTGGCGAGGGCGCGCGCGATTTCGACCAGGCGCTTGTCGGCATGAGGCAGCGCGCCGGCCAATTGCTCCAAGTCGCCCTTGTAGCCCACGAATGCGAGCAAGCTTTCGGCTATCGCGAGCGACTCGACATCACGCTGCGCCGCGAAAATCGAAGCAGCGCCCAGCACGCCGCGGCGCAGCCCGATCAACACATTGTCGATGACGGACACGCTTTCGAACAGCTGACTTGTCTGATAGGTCCGCGCCACGCCGGCGCGCGGGATCTGATAAGAGCGAAGTCCGGACACGGTGCGCTCGCCGAGCTGCACGCGTCCTTTATCGGGACGATAGAAGCCGCAAATGGCGTTGAGTGCGGTCGTTTTCCCAGCGCCGTTCGGCCCGATCACGCTGGTGATCGCTCCGCTGCGCGCCTCGAAACTCAAATTTCGGACCGCATGCACGCCGCCGAAGCTTATGGCGAGATTGTGCACCGACATTCCACGGCCGGTCACGCCGGATGCAAGAAAGGCCGCGACGTCGCGCAGTTGCCCCAAACCGGCTTTGCGCTGTTTCCTGGGTAAGAAAGCCGCGATCAGGCCGACAAGTCCGGTCGGTGCAAGCCGAAGCACGAGCAGCATCAGCAAGCCGACAAACAACAGCCGATATTGGCCGAGCGTCGCCAGAGCTTCCGGAAGCAGGACCACGACGCAAGCCCCGATCAACGGTCCATACAATCGGTCGGTGCCGCCAAGCAGGATCACGAGCAAAAAGACGATCGACTGGAAGAACGGAAACGATTCCGGGCTGATGAAATTGCTCAGCGAAGCATAGACGCCGCCGGCGATGCCTGCCGCGACCGCAGAAATGCCGAACGCAACTGTGCGCAGCAATGTCGGGTTGAGACCGATTGAGATGCTTGCAGATTCGGAGTCGCGCACGGCGCGCATCGCACGGCCCCATGGACTCCCGCTTAAACGCGCGAACGCCATCATCGCAACGACGGTGAGCCCCACCGTCAGGTAGCCGATGCCTTTCTCGCCAATATCGGCACCAAACAACGTCGGCGAAGGAATCCCCGATAGTCCGTTCCACCCGCCGGTCAGGTCCTGCCATTCGGCCGCGCCCTGTTCGATGACAAAAGCGAAGGCAATGGTGACCATGGCGAGGTACGGGCCACGCACGCGCAGGGCCGGAATGGCGAGCAGCACACCCGCAGCGCCAGAGACAAGACCCGCGGCCACCAGGGCGAGCCAGAACGACCAGCCTTGTGCAGTCGTCAAGATGCCGACCGTATAGGCGCCGATCGCGTAGAACGCGACATGGCCAAGCGAAATCTGACCGTTCAGTCCCACGAGTACGTTGAGGCCGATGCCGACAATTGCGGTCAGCCCGACCGTGGTGATGATGAATGTGTGGTAGCTATCGCCGCGGGCAATGAAGAAACAGGCGACCGCAATGGCAATGGCGGCCAAAATACTTGCCCGCCAATTCATACCTTCCTCAATTCCGCGCGCCCGAACAGACCGTTGGGCCGCAGTGCAAGTGCGAGGATGACCAGCGCGAAGGTGACAATCTGAGTGTAGGTCGAGCCGAGCAACGCCGTGATCAACGCTTCGCCAATGCCGTAGATGAGGCCGGCCAACACCACGCCCCACGCGTTCTCGATGCCGCCGAGAATGGCGACCGCGAAGGCCTTGATGCCGAACAGCGTGCCCATGGTGGTGGAAATCGTGAACAGCGGCGCGACCATGATGCCGGCGACGCCGGCAAGCAGTCCCGAGAGGGCGAAAGCAAAGGCGATGACCTGCTCGACACGGATGCCCATCAACCGGGCTGCGTCTTTGTTCTGCACCACGGCGAGCAGCGCCTTGCCGTGCCGCGAGGCGGCGAAGAATGCTTGCAACCCGGCGGCCAGCGCGAGCCCGATCACCGGAATGAGCGCCTGAAGATATTGCACCCGGATGCCGGCGACGCTGAACGCGCCGGTGGTGAGCACGCCGGGCGGCATGCCGCGCGGATCCTTCCCGAAGGTGAACAGCACGACATTCTCGAGCACGATGCCGAGCGCGACCGTGGCAAGCAGCCAGGACTCCGAACCGCGGGCAACGAACGGGCGGACGGCTATGCGCTCCACCATGACGCCCCAGAGGGCGCAGCCTGCCAGCGCCAACACAACTGCGACCGCGGGCGGCCATTTCAGCGTGACCCAAAAGGTAAAGCACAACACTGCGCCCAGCATCATGCTCGAGCCCTGGGCGAAGTTTACGGTCCTGGACACCGAGTAGGTGACGTGGAAGCCGAGGGCGAGAAGCCCGTACATGCTGCCAAGACCCAGACCGGAGATGATCGCCGACGCAATCAGCATGGGATAAGCGGCAAAGCTGCGATCGGGCCTCGCCGTCTGTGCGGCGAGGCCTTTTCCCCCGCAAATCCGGCCGCGAAGAGGCGACCGGACGCGCTTCCTCGTTAGTTCACAGGAACGATCTTGTCGCCCTGGTAATGCACCATGATGTAATCGTCAGGACCGAGCCCGTCGTGATTGGCGGTCGTGAACGGTTTCGAGTAGGTCTTGATCAGTCCCTCATAAGGCGCTTTCAGATCTTCCAGGGCCATGCGGATCGCATCGCCGTCGGTCGATCCGGCCTGGGCGATGCCGAGCGCGAGGATGTGCATCGCGTCGTAGGCACTCGCCGTCCCGACCGGCGAGAAGATGTCTTCCGGTCCTTTGATGGCCGGGTATTTCTTCTCCAGCTCCGCCAGCACGCGCTGCCCAACAGGCCCTTGCTTGCCGAAGAAGCTGTAAGTCTGGACGAAAGCCGCATCTCCCGCCGTCGGTCCGGCCAATTCAGGAAAGCGGCCGCCGGAAATACCCCAATGCGAGGCCACCGGAACCGTCCAGCCCATGCGCTCGCGCGATTTCATCACTTGCGCGCCGGGCTGAGCATTGGCGACCAGAATAATCGAGTCCGAGCCGGCGGTTTTGAGACGCTCGAGTTGCGCCACCATATCCACGTCGTTGGGCTCGTACTTCTCAATGCCGGCAATTTCGATCGATGGATCGTTCTTGCTGGCAGCGACGAGTCCTTTCTCGTTCGATTGCCCCCACGGATTGTTCAACAGCATCAGCCCGGCTTTCTTCGAGCCGAACTTCTGATGCGCGAATTTAAGCAGCTTGATGTCGACCAGGGCATCGACCGCCGATACGCGGAATGCAAAGTTGGGATTTGCGCCATTGTGCGTGATCCCGGTCGCGGCGGCCCATACGCCCATGTATATGCGTTTTTCTTTATTGAGCACCGGGATCATCGCCAGTGACACCGGCGAGTCGAGACCTCCGAAGATCCCGACGATGTTGCCGGATATCAGCTCGCGCGCCGCAATCAGCCCTTTTGGCGGGCTCGACTCGTCGTCACGCTGGACAAGCTCGAGCATGCGGCCGCCGAGCAGCCCGCCCTGCGCATTGATCTCATCAATCGCGAGCGAAAGTCCACGCGCGATGGCCTCGCCCGATTGGGCCGAGGGCCCCGAGAGCGCCGCCACGAGCCCTACTTTGATTGGATCGGCCGCGAACGCCGCGGCGGATCCGCAAAAAACAAATGCGGCACTGAGCGCAAGCGCGCGTGCCGCGCAGGCATAGTCGCATAGCCAGCCTTTTCGCATAGCCGTCTCCTGTCTCCCGGCAGGTTGAATTGGCAACGATGCGGCTGGAAATGTCCGTGACTATTCTGGCCTTGTCAATTTGACGGGTGGATCAAAAAGGGGCGCCTGACGCCCACATTGCTACCGGCCGCTCGATTCCCGGGGGAGGGGTCAAGTCGGATATCGTGCGGGGAGAGCGAGGCTCAGTGCGTTTCGCAATGCCCCCGATTGAGCTCGTGGCCCTCAGGGCCGGCCGCAAATATTTGCCGCGGCAGCCGCCGGCGGCGAACGGCAGGGCGCCCGTCCGCGCTCGGCTGGTAGAACACGCTGTAGGCGGAGACTGCGGCCGCGAACGCTTCGGCATCCGCCGCTTTGCGTCACTTCCAGTGAATTGAAGCCGGCGCGAATAAGAAAAAGAAACTGGTCGCGCAAAACGTCACCCGTCGCCCGCAACTCGCCGCGGAAGCCATAGCGCTCGCGCAGCGATGCGCGCCTGGCTGTAGGCCCGGCCGTCGCGGAATTTCGGAAAGATCAGCGCGATCAGCGCCAGCCGGCCGATCCACGGTTCAAGCTCCGCCACTTTGCGATTATTCGGCCACAATACGCCGAGGGCTCCGTCGCGCGCCGAAAGTTCGGTCGCGTGCGCGAGGAACCGTTCCGCCGTCACGATGACCGGCACGCCGTCCGGGATCGGCGCGTCATCCGGCACGCGGACGAACGTATCCTCGACAATATGGCCTTGTTTAACGAGTGGCATAGACGCGCTCCCGGAATGGCTCGATGCCGGTGCGCTTGACGTGTCGATGAACAATTCGTCCGGCCGCTCGCGCAACTCGATGTAGGCGGCGGCGATATCCTCGACGACATCGGCCACCTGCGCATAGGGGACGGCCGGCCCAATCAGCGTGCCCAGCGTGGCGTTCTCGTCGGCCTTGCCGCCGAGCGTGATCTGATAAAACTCCTCGCCGTTCTTCTCGACGCCAAGAATGCCGATGTGCCCGACGTGGTGGTGGCCGCAGGCGTTGATGCAGCCGGAAATGTTGATGTGCAGCCGGCCGAGATTGCGGGCGAGATCGAGATTGCGAAAGCGCCGCGTGATTTCCTGTGCGATCGGGATCGAGCGGGCGTTGGCGAGGCTGCAATAGTCGAGACCAGGGCAGGAGATGATGTCGGTGATCAGACTGACATTGGCATTGGCAACCCCGATCGCGTCGAGCGTGCGCCACAGCGCCGGCAAGTCGCGCTGTGCGACGTGCGGCAGGGCCAGATTCTGCTCGTGACCGACGCGGATTTCGCCGAACGAATAGCGGTCGGCAAGGTCCGCGATCGCATCCATCTGCTCGGCGGTGACGTCGCCCGGCGTACCGCCTTCAGGCTTGAGCGAAACGGTAACAATGGCGTAGCCGGGCGTCTTGTGCTTGGCGACTGAATTGCCCATCCAGGCATCGAAACGCCGGTCGGCGCGCCGCGCCTCGGCGAGTTCCGGCGGCTGATCGTCGAGCCGCGCATAGTCCGGGTAGCGGAAGCGGCTGGCAATTTCCGCGACGACCTCGTCATCGAGTGCGAGCGCGCCGTCCTTGATGCTCTGCCATTCAGCTTCGACTTCCTTGGCGAAGGCCTCGGCGCCGAGGTCGTGCACCAAGATCTTGATGCGGGCTTTCCAGATATTGTCGCGGCGGCCGAACTGGTTGTAGGTGCGCAGCACCGCCTCGACGTAGCTGAGCACGTCGCGCTTGTGCAGGAACGGCCTGATCGTCTTGGCGAGATACGGCGTGCGGCCGAGCCCGCCGCCGACCATGACCTCAAAGCCGGTCTCGCCGGCGTCATTGCGATGCATGCGCAGCGCCATGTCATGGATGCGCAAAGCCGCGCGATCGTGGCTCGACGTGCCGACCGCGATCTTGAATTTCCGCGGCATGAACGAGAACTCGGGATGCAGCGTCACATGCTGGCGGATCACTTCCGCCCAGATGCGTGGATCCTCGATCTCGTCGGGCGCGACGCCGGCCCACTGGTCGGTGGTAATGTTGCGCACATTGTTGCCGCTCGTTTGCATGCCGTGCATGCCGACGCTGGCCAGCGCGGCCATGGCATCGGGCAATTCTTCAAGCTTGATCCAGTGGTACTGGATGTTCTGCCGCGTGGTGAAGTGACCGTAACCGCGATCGTGGCGCCGGGCCACGTGGGCCAGCATCCGCAGCTGCGCAGACGACAACGTGCCGTAGGGAATGGCGATGCGCAGCATGTAGGCGTGAAGCTGGAGATAGACCCCATTCATCAGCCGCAGCGGCTTGAACTCGTCTTCGCTTAATTGTCCGGAAAGCCGTCGTGCCACCTGACCGCGGAATTCGGCGACGCGTTCGCCGACCAAGGTGCGGTCCAATTCATCGTACAGATACATGATCGGCCTTGGCCCTCAGCGCGTGTAAAGGCAACTCGATTGTCGGACCGGAAGAACGGATGCGCTCGCGCAGGTTTCCGGGCCGCACGCGGCCATCGTCGGCCAGCCGAACGGGCGCCACATACGCATCGACGGCATGCAGTCCGTCGGCCTGCGCCGCGGCCAGCAGGCTTTGCGCCACCGCCGCCGAAGTCGTGACCGCAGCGCCATCGAGTTTGGTCGTCCAGCCGCCCTCGCCGCGATAGACCACGGCGCCGTCGGCAAGCCGGTTGGCGGTCACCACGACCGGCCCGACAATTTTCAGCTTCTGTTGAAGTGGCGAAGTCATGCTGCCGCCTCCGTTCGAACCACGCCGCTGTCGATCAGCGCGCGCCAAGCATCCGAACGCGCGACCGTCGAACCCACCACGAGCAAACCCGGACCTTCGCCGGCCTCGGCCGCGAGTTGCGCCAAGCCGTCCAATCGGCCGACCCGGCAAAGTGCATCGGGACGTGTACCGCGGACGAGCACGGCCGCAGGCGTGCCGGCATCCCGGCCGGCGGCGATCAGGGCCGTTGCCGATTTCGCCGGCGTTGCCAAGTCCCATGTAAATGACGACCGTTGTGGCCGGGTCGGCGAATTTCAGCCAATCGGTTCGGATTTGCTTGCCGGCGTGGTGCGCGGTGACAAAGGCAATCGCGGAGGCTTCATCGCGGAACGACAGCGGCAGCCCTGCTTCGGCGGCGCAACCTAGCGCCGCGGTAATCCCGGGAACGACCACGACGGCAATTCCAGCTTGACGCAAATATTCGAGTTCTTCGCCGCCGCGGCCGAAGATGAACGGATCGCCGCCCTTGAGCCGCACGACATTCAGCCCCTGACGGGCCGCTTCGGCGAGGCGCTGATTGATAACGTCCTGGGCAATTCCGGGCTGGCCGGATCGCTTGCCGACGAAAACGCGCTTGGCGTCGCGGCGGGCGCGATCGAGAATTTCTGCACCGACGAGTTCGTCGTAGAAAACGACGTCGGCGCTCTGCAGCGCTTGCAGCGCGCGCAAGGTCAAGAGGTCTACATCGCCCGGCCCGGCGCCCGCGAGCACGACCAATCCGGATCTGCGTTCACGACCGGGATGATCGCTTAAGCGCGAAAGCGCCGCCTCCGCCCAATGCCAGCGGCCGGCAAGTGCGGCAACGCCGATCGGACCGTCGATGACAGTTTCCCAGAACCGCCGCAGCGAAAGCTTGCCCGATTGCCTTTGCGCTACGCGCGTGCGGAAACGGCCCATCAACGCCGCGAAATCGCCGATGCGGCCCGGCAGCAGCGCTTCGATGCGTTCGCGCAGCCGTCGCGCCAAAACCGGCGACGTGCCGCCGGTACCGATCGCAACGACAACATCGCCGCGATCGACAATGGCGGGAAAGATGAAAGTGGAAAGCTCGGGGCGGTCCACGACATTGACCGGCACGCGGCACTCGCGCGCCCGCGCGGCGATGCCGGCGTCGCGCGGTTCGCCGGCGGCCGCCACGATGGCGATGAGATCGGAGTAGTCCGCCTGGCATGGATCGGCAGAGCAGATTTCCAGCCGGCCGGCTTGCACATCGACAGCGGAGATTTCCAGCCGGCCCGCCTGCACACCGGCAGCGAAGTCGCCGAGCTCGAACTCCTCAATGTACCACCGCACTCTGGCGCCGGCAGATTGCAGCAGCCGAAGTTTGCTCAGCGCCTCTGGGCCGGTGCCGACAAGGCCAACCGTTCCTTGAGTGACATCAAGAAAAACCGGCAAGAAGCGCATGAAGAAAAATTCTCCGTGGAGAGTCACCTAATTCCCTACAGCAACAAAGCAAGCCTTTCAAACATAAGAATTTTTCTCCCTTTTCGTCATCGAAGTTAGAAAGTGTTCGTCGCCGATCGCGGCAAACGCGAGAGGTCTATTCGCTACGCCGGCGTAGTAGACATGGGCGTCCGCGCGGCGATGCGCCGAGATCGAGTTTGAAAGAGCTGGCGATGCCTTGCCGCCGCGTTCGTCACCTGGACGTCACGGCAACTTTCGGCTGCTGCGAAAGCGAACGATCACTTCGCCTGAAAGCAAATCGCGAAAGATCGTATCAGCGAACGACCTCGCTACACGCCGAATCTTGCGTTTGTCATGCCGTTTTGCCAGCGAAGCGAGCGATGATTTATTTCATCCGCGCGCGTGTCAGCGTTACCGGGCTGCCGTAATGCCGGGACTGCGAAAGCTTTTTGCGGCGATGGGAGGCCACGGTCCATCGCGCCCAGTTTTTGCGCGGGCGGTTGACATTATCCGCGCACGGAACGAAATAAGAACAGACGCGCGTGCTGCGCGGGTTTGAGGGCATTGACGAACATGCGACGGGCGGGAAGCGCCGACCTGCCCTTGCACAACGGCCGCGTGCCGCCATGGCTGGCGCAGCGCATGGCGCGGCTTGGCGCCATCATCACCCAGGCGATCGTCCACCATTATGGGCGCGACGAATTCTTGCGCCGGCTCGCGCATCCTTTTTGGTTCCAATCCTTCGGCGCCGTCATGGGAATGGATTGGCACTCCTCGGGTATCACCACGAGCGTTCTCGGCGCGCTCAAGCGCGGCCTCGCTCCGATCGAGGGCGAACTCGGCCTGCATGTTTGCGGCGGGCGAGGAAAACATTCGCGCCGCACGCCGCACGAGCTGCGCGTCATCGGCGATCGCGTCGGCCTCGACGGTGACGGCCTTGCCACGGCGAGCCGCCTTGTGGCCAAGGTCGACAGCGCCGCGATCCAAGATGGTTTCGAACTTTATCTGCATGGCTTTGTCGTCGCCGACGACGGACACTGGGTCGTCGTGCAGCAAGGCATGAACGGCGAAATGCAAAACCGCGCGGCGCTATCATTGGCTGTCGCACGGGCTGAAAAGTTTCGTCGAAGAGCCGCATGCGGCGATCGAGGGAAAGGCGCAAGGCGAGATTATCAACCTTACCGATCGCCGCGCGGCGCCGTCGCGGGAAAAACAGCTCGAACTCCTCGCCTCGCATGGACCGGACCGCATCGCACGCGAGCTTGCCGCGCTCGCCGCCGCACGCAATCCGCCCGCGCAGGCGTGCTTGCCGTTTCTCACCATGCCGGCGCATCACGATGTTCGCGCCGAAGACATTCAGCTGCGGCGCCTGCACGGCAATCTGGTTGCCGCCGCCGAGCGCGGGCCCGTCGATTTTGCCGAACTTTTGCTCACGCCCGGGGTCGGTAGCCGCACGGTTCGCGCGCTTGCTTTGGTCGCCGAGGTGGTCCACGGCGCGCCGTTTCGGTTCAGCGACCCGGCGCGTTTTTCGCTCGCCCATGGCGGCAAGGACCGGCATCCGTTCCCGGTCCCCATCAAGGTCTATGACGAGACCATTCGCGTGCTCAAATCGGCCGTGCACCAGGCCAAGCTCGGGCGCGACGACGAGCTCGCCGCGTTGCAAAAGCTCGATCGCGAATCGCGAAAGCTCGAGCGGGCGGCGACCGGTCCGACCGTGGAGCAATTTATTGCGGACGAGCGTGCGCGATCGCCGCACTATGGCGGCCGCAGCGTCTTCGGATGGGAGCGGGAAAGCGTCTAGTGGTCCGATTCTAACATTCGCGAAAGCCTTTTTGCGGACGCTCGGCGGGCGAGGGGAGCGAACGTGGCCGATAATGCGGACGTGATCATTGTCGGGGCTGGTCTCGCGGGCCTCGTCGCCGCGGCCGAGCTCCTCGATGCGCGCAAGACAGTGATCATCGTCGATCAGGAACCAGAGCAATCATTGGGCGGGCAGGCGTTCTGGTCGCTCGGCGGTCTGTTTTTGGTCGATACCCCTGAACAACGCCGCCTCGGCATTCACGATTCGCGGGCGCTTGCGCTCGCGGACTGGCTCGGGACCGCCGCCTTCGATCGCGACGAGGATTTTTGGCCGCGGCAATGGGCAGAAGCGTATGTCGACTTTGCCGCCGGCGAGAAGCGCGCATGGCTGCGCCAGCGCGGCATCCGCTTCTTTCCGATCGTCGGCTGGGCGGAGCGCGGCGGCGGCAACGCGAGCGGCCACGGTAATTCGGTGCCGCGCTTTCACCTCGCCTGGGGCACCGGGCCGGGGGTACTCGCGCCTTTTGTACAGCGCGTGCGGGAAGGGGAGAAAGCAGGCCTCCTGACTTTCAGATTCCGCCATCGCGTGAACGAAATCGGGAAGTCGGACGGTGCGGTCCGCATTGTTCGCGGCGATGTGCTCGCGCCGAGCACTTGCGAACGCGGGCAAAAGAGCTCGCGCGAGACCATAGGCTCGTTCGAGTTGAAAGCTGGCGCTGTCATTGTCGCCTCGGGTGGTATTGGCGCCAATCACCAACTGGTGCGCAACAGCTGGCCGCAGCGGCTTGGGCAGCCGCCGCGACGAATGATCACCGGAGTGCCGGACTATGTCGACGGCCGCATGCTGGCGATTACCGAAGCCGCCGGCGGCACTGTGATCAATCGCGACCGCATGTGGCATTACGTCGAGGGCATCAAGAATTACGCGCCGATCTGGACCGATCACGGTATCCGCATTCTGCCGGGACCGTCCTCGCTCTGGCTCGATGCCCGCGGCCGGCGCCTGCCCGCGCCGCTTTATCCCGGCTTCGATACGCTCGCCACGCTCAAATACATTATGGAGACGGGATACGATTATTCCTGGTTCATCCTCACGCGCGCGATCATTGAAAAAGAGTTCGCGCTGTCAGGCTCCGAGCAAAATCCCGATTTCACCAGCAAGAGCTGGCGGCAGGTTTTGCGCCGGATCAGCAAAGGGATTCCCGGCCCGGTCAAGGCGTTCATGGACAAGGGCGAAGATTTCATTGTCGAGAACGATCTCGCGCGGCTGGTCGCGCGCATGAATGTGTTGACCGGCGAGGAGCTCTTGACCCTTGCGCAGGTTGAGAGCGAGATCGCAGCGCGCGACCGGCAACTCGACAATGCGTTCGGCAAGGACGCGCAAATCGCCGCCATCCGCGCGGCGCGCGCTTATATCGGCGACCGGCTCACCCGAACCGTGCGCCCGCACAAGCTCCTCGATCCCGCGGCCGGGCCGCTCATCGCCGTTCGCTTGCACATTCTCACCCGCAAGACACTCGGCGGCCTGCAAACCGATCTCGACAGCCGCGTCATCGGCGCCGATGGCCGGCCGGTGCCGGGGCTCTACGCGGCGGGCGAAGTCGCGGGCTTCGGTGGCGGCGGCGTTCATGGTTATGCGGCGCTCGAGGGCACGTTCCTCGGCGGCTGTATTTTTTCCGGCCGGGCGGCCGGGCGCGCGGCGGCGCGCGCTGTTAGCTAGTGGTCCGATTTTACATTCGCATCCGGTCCCGGCATGCTCTCCTGCGAATGTTAGAATCAAAGGACCACTAGCAAATATTAGTGCTAGTGGAGCTTTGGATTTGACATTCGCTTCACGAGCTAGCGGTTTACCGGCAGCGAATGTCAAATCCGCTCCACTAGGTTGCGAGCCAGATCAGCACAGCCGCTGCTGCGAGCGCGGCCGCGGTAAAGGCGATGAGCGCTCCGGCGCCATCGACAAAGCGGTCCGGGAAGACGCGCAGCAACAGCGGCGCAAAGAGGAGCGCCAATCCGCCGGCGATGATCGCCGCAGACCAGGAGGTCAGCCGCAGCGCCGCCGTGCTTCCGGCGATGAGAGCGAGGAAAGTGACGGCGATCGAGCCGTAAAGCACCGGCGGCCCCGGTTGGAAAGCCGATTTCGCGCCATCGCCGCGCCGGGGGAAGTGGCCGCTCGCGGCCAATCCTTGCAGCGTCGCGGCTCCAATGAGCACCGCGAAGAGGGAATAGGGCGATCAGCTGGTCGCTTGGCGGCATAGGTCACATTGCGCGGCGCTTGACGGGCGAAAATCAAGTCCTCGTAATAAGGATGGTCCGGGTTTCCCCGGTCATCGCGCCGTCTTAGTGGAGCGGATTTGACATTCGCTACGAACCGGGCCGCGAGCTCCAGAAGCGAATGTCAAATCCAAAGCTCCACTAGCACCTATATTTGGTAGTGGTACTTTGATTCCAACATTCGCATGATAGCCTGCCGAACCGCGATGCGAATGTTAGAATTGAACCACAGCGCTGGACATGAAAATCTACCAAGGGCGGCGCACCATGGACGGGCTGGTCGTTACCGTCGATGGCCAACCGCTGCCGGAGCACTACGAAGTCAAGCGGTTCACCAAACGCGGCTTTGAATGGACCTACACCGGAACCAGTCCGCAGCAACTGGCGCTCGCCATCCTGTTCGACTACCTCGGCGACAAAGATTGCGCCATCGAACTGTCCGAGCCGTTCATGAAAGACGTGATCGCTAATTTCGACAACGACTGGCAATTGACCGGCGATGAGGTCAACGCCTACCTGCGCTACCGCGACGCGGGTCGGGTTGGAACGCAGGGACCGGCTGGCGGCGGCGTGTTATAGTGGTTGACGAGAGGCGAAGGGGCGCTCGCGGCGGACAGGCCGCAGGTTGAGAATCGGCGACGGTCGGCGAGGAAGATGCCCATGATCAGCGAACGGCAAATCGAGTTTCGCCGGGAATATCGCTCCCGCATCCTCGGCTGGTACGACGGTTACATCCATGTGTTGATCATTTACGCCATGGGAGCCGCTGCGTTCTACATTTACGTCGAGCATATTCACGACGTGCGCTGGTTCGAATGGATCACCGTGCCATTTACCTTCGTGTTCACCAACCTGTTCGAGTGGGCGGTGCATAAATACGTGATGCACCGGCCGGTGAACATCAAAGGGCTGCGCTCGATCTACGAGCGGCATACGCTCAATCATCATCAGTTCTTCAGCGACGAGGAGATGCGGTTTCGCGATCACAAGGATTGGCGCGTGACCTTGTTCCCGCCTTACGCGCTGGTCGTATTCATTCTCATGTCGATACCGGTAGCCGCCATCCTCGGCACGCTGTTCACCGGCCAATGTCGGTTGGCTGTTCATGTCGACGACCACCGGCATGTATCTGATCTACGAATTCATGCACTTCTGCTGCCACGTCGACGAGAACGCTTTCGTTCGCTATTGCCCGTTCGTCAACTCGCTGCGCCGCCATCACACCGCGCACCACAACGCGCGGCTGATGATGGAGGTCAACATGAACTTGACCTTTCCGATCGCCGATTGGCTCTTCGCCACGTCGGACCTTGACCGCGGACTCGTCGGCACGCTCCTGAACGGCTACGACACGCGCTTCCTGAAGAAAAACCTGCGCGGCAAGCCGCGGCTGCCGGACGAGGCCGCCGCCGTGCCGGTCGGCGCCCACTGAAGGTTTGGGCTGCGTCATGCCCAATGACGTCAAAGCGGCGCTCTCGGCGATTGTTCTGGTTGTCGCCGGCGTGCTCGCTTTTTGGCGCGGTTCGCCGATCCGCCACGATTTTTCGATCTTCGTCATGATCGTGGCGGTGCTGATGGTGGCCGCGATGTGGGTGTTTCCCGAAGCCGCGGGCAAAAAGGCGAAAAACTGAAGCGGACAGCCGGCCGGTGGCCGGTCTAGACCAAGCCGTCGAGTGTCTTTTTCATCGCCACCATGCCGGCGTCGATGGCTCCGGCGATTGCGGCGGTGAGGTCGTCGGGCAGAAAATCGGCGATCCAGACGACCTTGCTCGATCCGTCGACATTTGCGGTGACTTGCACTGCCCCATTGTAGTGCTGGGCCATCCCGGCTTCAGACGTCCAGACGAGCCGACGCGCCTCGTCGTCGATGGCGACAATCGGCTCGCGCACGACGCGACCATTTGCAAAGGTGACGATGCGCACCGAACCTTCGAGCTTGGTGTCTGTTACGAACCCCGGCGCCAATCGGGTATGCAATGCGCCAACGTCGCGAACGGCCGACCAGACCTTGTCGGGTGCCGCTTGGGTCGCGATTTCTCTTCGAACCGACGGCATTTTTCTATCGATCCCACATCGCAGGCGTTTTCAGCTCGTTCGACCGCATCGACCGCCGGCAAACTTTACGCAGCGGCCTTGTGGCGCGCGAGCTCGGCTTTGTAGAGACCCATCTCTTCAAGGAAGGCCTTGGCGATGCTCGGCCTCGTCTGCAGGGCCTCGTAATAGTGTTTTATCGCCGGCCGCGTTGTGAGATCGACGTGCGTCGGCGCGGTCCAGTTCAGCACGGTGTAGAGGTAGGCGTCGGCGACGGAAAAGCGTTCGAGCAAATATTCGCGGCCGGCGAGGTGGTCGTTGAGATATTGCAGGCGCGATTTGTATTTCTCCAGCGTGTGAGCGCGGGTGCCATCGGGCGCCTTTTGATCGAACAGCGGGATGAAGAATCCGTTGTGCAATTCGGTGCCGATAAAACAGAGCCATTGCTGCAGGCGCGCGCGCCCGGCCTCATCTGGCGGGGCAAGTTTCGCCGCTGGATACCGGCCGGCGAGATATTGCAGAATCGCGGCGTTCTCGCTCAGCAGGGAGCCGTCGTCGAGCCGCAGCAGCGGCACGAGCCCAAGCGGGTAGATTTTGCGGTAATCTATGCCGTCGAGCGTATGCTTGGTCTTGGGATCGACTTCGATGAAACGGACGTCATCGGCCCCCGCTTCGTAGAGGGTGATCCGGCTCGCCAGCGAACAGGCCATTGGAGAAAAGTACAGGTACATGATCCTCTCCCTTTTATTTTTGTACCATTCCGCATAAATTAGGGGCAGTCAAGGATTTTTTGCGAAATGGTACAAAAAAAAGCAAAAGACGAAAAAACCGAGGCCGTGGAACGGCTTCGCCGGGGGCGGCCGCGGCAATACGATCCCGATCAGGCGCTCGCCAAAGCCGCACGCGCGTTCTGGAAAGGCGGCTACGCGGGAACGTCGCTCGATGATCTTGCGGCCGCGACCGGCATGAACCGGCCGAGCCTCTATGCCGCTTTCGGCGACAAGCGCGACCTCTACCTGAAGACGCTCGAGCGCTATCAGCGCAAATCGCGCGCCCAGACACTCGAACTCCTGGCCGACCATCCGCCGCTGCGGGTCTTTCTCAGCCGCTTCTACGACGGCGCACTCGACATCTATCGCGCCGGTGGCGATGACGCGCGCGGCTGCTATTCGATCTCGACCGCGCCGGCGCAGGCGACCGTCGACACTGCGGTCCGCGCCTTCCTGCACGACAGCATCCGCGGCACCGACGCCTTTTTGGCCGACCTCATCGAAAAGGCACGCGCGCGGGGCGAGGTCGCGGCGGGCGCCGATCCGGCGGCGCTGGCGCAGATCGCGACGGCGACGCTGCACACCATTGCCGTCCGCTCGCGCGTCGGCGCATCGCGCAAGGAGCTTAAAGCGCTGGCCGCCGCGGCGATCGATCTGATTTGCGGCAGCGAAACTTCACGCAGCTGAGTGGCGACCGACGCCGATCAACCGGTCAAGCTCGTGGCGGTTTTGCTTCAGCGGCTCGCTCGGCCCGTCATAGATGATGCGGCCGCGGTCCATGACCACAATCCGCGGCGAGATGTCGAGCGCCAGCCGCGTATTCTGTTCCACCAGGATGAGCGTCAGCCCCTGCGCGTCGGCGAGATGGCGAACGGCGCGGGCCAGTTCTTCCACAATCACCGGCGCCAATCCTTCCGACGGCTCGTCCATCAGGATGACCGCCGGATTGCCGACCAGTGCCCGCGCAATCGCGAGCATCTGTTGCTCGCCGCCGGAAAGCTGCCCGCCCCAGTTGCGCTCGCGTTCCTTGAGCTTGGGAAAGAGCTCGTAAACCCGCGCAATGGTCCATGGCCCGGGCCGCGCGGCCACTTCCAGATTTTCCCGCAGCGACAGTGAGGGGAAAATCTCGCGCTCCTGCGGCACGTAGCCTAGTCCGGCGGCGACGCGGCGGTGCGGGGGAAGCTCCGAGATGTCGCGTCCGCGCAAATAAATGCGTCCACTATGCAGCGTATTGTGTCCCATGACGCTCGAAAGCAGAGTCGTCTTGCCGACGCCGTTGCGGCCGATGATCGAGAGCGTCTCGCCGGCTTTGACCTCAAGACCGATGTTTTCGATGATCACCGTCTCGCCGTAGCCGCCGAAAACGTCGCGGAGCTCCAGTGCCACACCCTGCTCAGCCACGGCGGGCCTCCCGCTCGCCGAGATAGACCGCGCGCACGCCCTCATGCGCCGCGATCTCCTCCGGCGTGCCTTCGGTCAGCACCGCGCCCGCAACCAGCACCGTGATGCGGCTGGCAAAGCGGAACACCACGTCCATGTCATGTTCGATGATGAGGACGGTGATGTTGGGGTCGAGACCGGAAATGACGTCGAGGATCAGATGGCTCTCGGACGAGGGCACGCCGGCCGCCGGCTCGTCGAGCAGCAACAGCTTCGGCTGTTGCGCAAGCGCGATGGCGATTTCGACCAGCCGCTGCCGGCCATAGGGCAGCTCGCGCACCGGGCGGGAGGCATCGGCCACGAGCGCCAGCGATTGCAGATGATCGAGCGCTTCGTCGATCACTGCATTCTCCCGGCCGGCCGATCGCCACAGGCGGTTGCAGGCGCCGTCGCGTTCCGCGATGGCGAGGTAGACATTGTCGAGGACGCTGAGGTTGCGAAAGAGCTGATTGACCTGAAACGTTCGGGCGATGCCGCGGCGGGTACGCGCCGCTTGCGACAGCGAGGTAATGTCTTCGCCGTCGAGCAGCACGGCGCCGGACGACGCGCGCACCCGGCCGGTGATGAGGTTGACCAAAGTCGTCTTGCCGGCTCCGTTCGGTCCGATCAACGCATGCCGCGCACCGCGCGGCAAAGCGAGATTGATGTCGTTCGCCACTTGGATGGCGCCGAAATTCCTGCGCAGATCGCGGATGTCCAGTGCGGGCGCGGTCATGGCCGTGCTCCCCGCGGCAGCAGCCGGCGCCACGTCGCCGGGTTGGCGAAAATGCCCCGGCGGATCACCAGCACCACGGCCACGAGCAACAGCCCGATGCCGAACTGCCAAAATTCCGGGCTCGCTTTCGCCAATTCGTTTTGCAGCACCATGTAGAGGGTCGCTCCGACGAAAGCCCCGTACAGCCAGCCGGCGCCGCCGAGAATGAGCATGATCAGCACCGCCGCGGATTGATCGAAGTCGAACACGCCGAGCGTCACCAGCCCGTTGGTCTGCGCAAACAAGGCGCCAGCGATGCCGGCCAGCGCGGCGGAGATGGTGTAGGCGAGCACCAGCCGCCGATGGACGGGCGAACCGAGCGCATGCATGCGTCCGACGTTTTCGCGGATACCGATCAGCGCCCGTCCGAACGGCGAATAGACGATGCGGCGCACCGCATAGAAGCAGATCAGCAGCACGCCGAGGCAATAAAGATAATAGGCATGGCCATAGAGATCGTACTCGAAGTGTCCGAACAGCGGCGCGATGGTGACACCGGGAATGCCGTCGTAGCCGCCGGTGAAGTCGCGGAATAGATTGCCCAGTTGCTGCAGCATGATGGTGGTCGACAGCGTCAGAACCAGGAAAGCGAGCCCGCGATAGCGCAACAATAGCCAGCCGGACAAAAAGCCGCCGATTCCGGCGACGATTGCGCCGCAGACGAGGCCTGAGATCGGCTCGCTCCAGCCAAGATCGACGATCAAGAGGGAAGCACGCGTAGGCGCCCAGCCCGAAGAACGCGGCATGGCCGAGCGTCACGATGCCGGCGAAACCGAGAATGAGATCGAGCGACAGCGCGAACAAAATCATGATCAGCGTCTGGCCGCCGAGCACCATCTGGTTCGGAAAGACAAAGAAGGCGGCTACGGCGACAATCCACGGCAGTGCCTCCGCAGGACGATAGCGATCGCGGCGCACCAAGACAGCGCGCGCCCGCGTCCGGCCGGTTGCGCCGGTGTCCGGGCCCGCTGCCTTTTTATTCGCGTCCATAGAGACCCGCCGGCTTGATCAGAAGGATGAGCACGGCGGCGGCATAGATGCAGAAACTGCCGGCATCGGCGAACAGATATTTACCGGCGGTGTCGCAGATTCCGAGCACAAGCGCAGCGGCCAGTGTCCCCCACAGGCTGCCGGAGCCGCCAACCGCAACCACTAGCAAGAAGAAGACCAGATAGATCAGGGCGAAACTCGGAGTGAGGCCGAGAAGTTGAATGGCAAGACCGCCGCCCAGCGCGGCGAGCCCGCTGCCGACGGCGAAGGTGAAAGTGAACAGCAGGTCGACGTTTATGCCGACCGACTGCGCCATGCGCCGGTTGTCGACGGCGGCGCGGACCTTTGCGCCAATCCTGGTCCGCTCGAAGCCGTACCAGAGCGCGGCAATGAGCGCGGCGCCGATCGCAATCAGAAATACGCGGTAGGTCGGGAAGCCGCGGCCGCCAATGTGGATCTCACCGGCGAGGTAACTTGGAATGCGGATCGACTGCGGCTGGGGGCCGTAAAAATACGTGTAGGCCGCAATCGCCATGAAGGTGAGCCCGATGGTCGAGAGCACCTGATCGAGTTCGCCGGCGCCGTAGACTCTGGCATAGAGCGTCCGCTCGAAGACGATGCTGACGCCGCCGACCACCACGAAGGCGGCCACGAGCGCGCCGATGAACGGCACGCCGAAACTTTCCGTCGTCGTCACCACCAGGTAGCCGCCGGCCATGGCAAAGGCGCCGTGGGCGAGGTTGACCACGCCCATAAGCCCCATGGTCACTGAAAGACCGACGGAGACGATGAACAGGAACATGGCCCACGCCAGACCATCGAACAGAATGCTGACGATGGTGTTGGCCACGCCCCAATACCATTTGAATTGCCGCCTTCAGCGGCGGCGGCGCGTAGGATACAAGGCGCGCGGGCGCGCGCAAATATCGAACGCCGGGCGCTTGCCGCCGCTGCGATCCCTTAACTCCCGGAGGCGCAGCGTCCGATTTTGAGTTCTTTGCACTCGTCTTTGACCTGCGGATAGGTCTCCAGCACTTTGACGCCGAGTTTGCCGTCGGACTTCTTGATCACCTCTTCGGCGCGCTCAGGCTGGATGACGTCGCGGGTCTGCGGGTCGATCTCGATCGGACCGCGGAATCCCTCGTGCTTCCAGCCTTTGAGGGTGTTGACGACTTGAGCGCCATCGTCGAGCTTGCCGTGCAGTGTGTTGATGACGTGGAAAATCCCCGCCATCGTGTCCATGCCGGCGGCCGACATGAAATCGGGATAGGAATTCGGCCCGTACGCGTCGTGCCATTCCTTCACGAATTGCTGGTTGCCCGGCGTATCGAGGTCGTCCGAATAGCTCGACATCACCACCAATCCGATGGCCGCGTCGCTCATATGCGCGAGCTCGTAATCGGGAATGAGGTCCATTGGACCGATGAGCCTGACGCCTGCCTGGCGCATGCCGAGATCGCCGTAGGTCTTCATCACGCCGGCGGCGTGTGAGCCGGAGGGGACGAACACGTAAAAGCAATCCGGGTGCTCGTCCTTGACCCGCTGAAAGAACGGCGTGAAGTCGGGGACCGCGGCAGGCGAACCCATGCGGATTTGATCGACCACCTTGCCGCCCGCTTTCTCGAATGCCGTCTTGAAGGCGAGCGTCGAATCCTGTCCGGGCGGGAAATCGGTAAAGCCCGCGGCGGCGGTTTTGCAGTTGTACTTGGTCGCCGCATAGGTCCCCATCGGATAGGCGGGGTCCCACATGCTGAAAGAAAACCGCACAATGTACGGTGATAGGTTGGTGATCCACGCCGTACCCGCATTGGCGATCAGCATGGGCATTTTAGCCTGGGTCGCGAGCGGTGCGGTGGCTATGGCGGAGGGCGAGAAGACGAACCCGGCCAGACAGCTTTACCTTCTCGTTGGTGATGAGTTCGGTGACGACGGTTCTGGCGTTGACGCCTGATGGCGGCCCTTCGTCGCGCTTGACCAGCTCGATCTTGTTGTCGCCGAGGTCTTTGGCGTGCAATTTGACGTAAAGGTCAAAGGCCTTGTCGATTTGATTGCCGAGATCCGAATTTGCTCCCGAATACGGCAAGACCACGCCGACTTTGATGGTTTCGGCGTTGGCCGCAGGTGCGCAGCAAAGCGCCAACACCGAAGCGGCAACGGTCGCAATGATTTTCATAACAGCTCCTTCTTGCACCATCCCTCCCAAGATCCGCTAAGACGAATCCGATTTGCCCGCGGCTCTTGATTTTCCGCAGGTTTTCGCATGTCAGTGCGCGCATGGCAAAGAGGCAATGAACAAAACAACAACCGCGTCGGTGTGACGCGGCCTAAAGGTCAACACGGAAGCGGAATGGCAAAATGGTGGTCACTCAACGCATAGATGGAAAGGCCCGCGCCGAACGTTTGGTCGTCGAGGTTGCTGCGGCCGCGGCCAAGCTCAAGGCGAAGGTCGGTACGGCGCCCGGCCTCTGTGCTGTTTTGGTCGGCGACAATCCGGCGAGCCAGGTCTATGTCCGCAACAAGGGCAGGGCGGCTGTTGCGGCCGGCATTGAAAGCTTCCAGGAAACGCTTCCGTCCACCGCCAGCGAATCTGAGCTTTTGCACCTGGTCGCCAAGCTCAATGCCGACGAACGAGTTGACGGCATTCTGGTGCAACTGCCGCTCCCCAAGCACATCGATCCCCAGCGTGTGATCGATGCCATCGACCCGGCCAAGGACGTCGACGGCTTTCACGTCGAAAATGTCGGAGCGCTTTGGAGCGGCGGATTGGACCGGGCGCTGATTCCATGCACGCCCTACGGCTGTCTGCTGTTGCTTCGCGATTTGGTGACGAGCCTCGCCGGCGCCGAGGCGGTGGTGCTCGGACGCTCGAACATTGTCGGCAAGCCGATGGCGGCGCTGCTTCTCTCCGAGAATTGCACCGTCACTTTGGCGCATTCCCGAAGCCGCTCGATTCCCGATCTCCTGCGCCGCGCCGATATTCTGGTGGCGGCGGTGGGGCGGGCTGAGTTCGTGCGCGGAGACTGGATCAAGCCGGGCGGCATCGTCATCGACGTGGGCATCAACCGGGTCGCGGCGGCCGAGGGAAAATCGAAACTGGTCGGAGACGTGGCGTTCGCCGAGGCGCAAGGCATTGCCGGTGCGATCACGCCGGTGCCCGGGGGGGTCGGTCCCATGACCATCGCCTGCCTCCTGCGCAACACGGTTCTTGCGGCGTGCCGACGCCGCCGCTTGGAACCGGTTCTTTGAGCATTCCATGAAGTTCCGTCTTGACCATCTGCGGACCGATGATTTATCTTTGATTATAGCGTGATTCCAATAACTTGCTGTCCAGGCGGCCGACCGGCCGCTGATTGGCCAGGGATGATGATCACGCCTCGCTCACCAAGCGCGGAAAATTTTCCCGGTGAAGGCGCAAGTGCGCCGGAACATTCGATGCGTGAGCGCGTTCGCGCTACGGCTCATGAGGAGTCACGTGAGGGGGAGATTCACGCTCTCGGCCGGGTCAAGTGGGTGTTTGAAGCGCCTCAGGCCCCGTCGGCGCCGCTTCCGCCGCACGCAAAACTATCTGGTCTGGTCACACCGCGCCCCCCCGGTTCGGGCGGCGCACTAATCGCCTTCGGAGACTTTCATGGCCCGCACTTCGACTGATACCGGCGCTGCCAATGGTTCGACAGCCGCGGCGGCGGCTGCTTCGCGCGCCAAAACCCGCGCGCCGGAAAGGGAAGCCGGAGAGGCCGAGCTGCGCGAACTCCTGCAGGCGCTGCAAGCCATGCGCGTGGGCGATTTTTCCGTGCGGATGGCGGGCCATCAGTTGGGCCTCATGGGCAAGGTGGCCGATACTTTCAACGAGATCGCCGCTGCCAACGAGCGCATGGCGCGGCAACTTGAACGCGTCGGCCAGGGGGTCGGCCGCGAGGGCAGAACCCGGCAGCGTGTGCGATTTGGCCTCTCCGAGGGCGCCTGGGGGGAGATGGAAAGCTCGGTCAATTCGCTGATCGACGACCTTCTGTGGCCGACTACCGAAGTGACTCGCGCCATCGCCGCGGTGGCGCAGGGCGATCTGTTGCGCACCGTTCCGCTCGACGTCGACGGCCGGCCGCTGAAGGGCGAGTTCCTGCGCTCGGCTGAGATCGTCAACCGCATGATCAAGCAGCTCAACGTGTTCACCTCGGAAGTGACGCGCGTCGCCCGCGAAGTCGGCACCGAAGGCAAGCTTGGTGGCCAGGCGCAAGTCGGCGGCGTGACCGGGGTGTGGAAGGACCTCACCGAGAGCGTCAACTCGATGGCCTCCAACCTTACGGCGCAGGTCCGCAACATCGCCGAAGTGACCATTGCGGTCGCCAACGGCGACTTGTCGAAAAAGATCACCGTGGACGTGCGCGGCGAGATTCTGCAGCTGAAGGAAGCCATCAATACGATGGTCGATCAGTTGCGTTCGTTCGCCTCCGAAGTCACGCGCGTCGCCCGCGAGGTCGGCACCGACGGTAAGCTCGGCGGCCAGGCCATCGTTCCCGGCGTCGCCGGCACCTGGAAGGATTTGACCGATTCGGTGAACGCTATGTGCGGCAACCTCACCGACCAGGTGCGCAACATCGCGCACGTGACCACCGCGGTCGCGCGCGGCGACCTCTCGCGCAAGATCACCGTCGACGTGCGCGGTGAAATTCTCGAGCTCAAAGACACCATCAACACCATGGTGGACCAGCTCAACGGCTTTGCCTCGGAAGTCACCCGCGTCGCCCGCGAGGTCGGCACCGAAGGCAAGCTCGGCGGCCAAGCTCAGGTGCCGGGTGTCGCCGGCACCTGGAAGGATCTGACCGACAGCGTCAATTCGATGGCCGGCAATCTGACCGCGCAGGTCCGCAACATCGCCGACGTGGCGACGGCTATCGCCGGCGGCGACTTGTCGAAGAAAATCACCGTCAACGTGTCCGGCGAAATCCTGCAGCTCAAAGAGACCATCAACACGATGGTCGATCAGCTCAATGCTTTCGCCGGCGAAGTCACCCGTGTCGCCCGCGAAGTCGGCACCGACGGCCGCCTCGGCGGCCAGGCTAACGTCACCGGCGTGGCCGGCACCTGGAAAGACTTGACCAACTCGGTCAACTCGATGGCGTCGAATCTGACCGCGCAGGTGCGCAATATCGCTGAAGTCTCCACCGCCATCGCTTCCGGCGACTTGTCGAAGAAAATTACGGTGGACGTGCGCGGCGAAATTCTCGAGCTGAAAGACACCATCAACACCATGGTCGACCAGCTCAACGCGTTTGCCGGCGAAGTTACGCGCGTCGCCCGCGAGGTCGGCACCGAAGGCAAGCTCGGCGGTCAGGCCATCGTTCGCGGCGTTGCCGGCACCTGGAAGGACCTCACCGACAGCGTCAACTTCATGGCCTCGAACCTCACCGGCCAGGTCCGCAACATCGCCGAAGTGGCGACTGCGGTCGCCCGCGGCGACCTTTCGCGCAAGATCACCGTCGACGTGCGCGGCGAAATTTTGGAGCTGAAAGACACGCTCAACACCATGGTCGATCAGCTCAACGCCTTTGCCGCCGAGGTCACCCGCGTCGCCCGCGAGGTCGGCACCGAAGGCAAGCTCGGCGGTCAAGCCAACGTCCCCGGCGTCGGCGGTACCTGGAAGGACCTCACCGACTCGGTGAACTCCATGGCTTCGAACCTCACCGGTCAGGTGCGCAACATCGCCGAAGTGGCGACCGCCATCGCCGGCGGCGACCTTTCCCGCAAGATCACGGTCGACGTGCGCGGCGAAATCCTGCAGCTCAAAGAAACGCTGAACACGATGGTCGACCAGCTCAACCGCTTCGCCGGCGAGGTGACGCGCGTTGCCCGCGAGGTCGGCACCGAAGGCCGCCTAGGCGGTCAGGCCAACGTGCCGGGCGTCGCCGGCACCTGGAAGGACCTCACCGACAGCGTCAACTCCATGGCCGGCAATCTGACGGCGCAGGTCCGCAACATTGCCGAGGTGACCACCGCCGTCGCCCGCGGCGATCTTGGCCGCAAGATCACCGTGGACGTGAAGGGCGAAATTCTCGAGCTGAAAAATACCATCAACACCATGGTCGACCAGCTCAACTCGTTCGCCTCGGAAGTGACCCGCGTCGCCCGCGAGGTCGGCACCGAGGGCAAGCTGGGCGGTCAGGCGCAGGTGCCTGGCGTCGCCGGCACGTGGAAGGATTTGACCGACAACGTGAACTTCATGGCGTCGAACCTCACCGCGCAGGTGCGCAACATCGCCGAGGTGGCGACCGCGATTGCCGGCGGCGACTTGTCGAAAAAGATCACCGTCGACGTGCGCGGCGAAATGCTGCTGCTCAAGGACACGCTCAACACCATGGTCGAGCAGCTGCGGTCGTTCGCCGCCGAAGTGACGCGCGTCGCGCGCGAGGTCGGCACCGACGGCCGCCTCGGCGGCCAGGCCAACGTGCCCGGCGTCGCCGGCACCTGGAAGGACCTGACCGATAACGTCAACCTCTTGGCGGCCAACCTCACCACGCAGGTCCGCAACATTGCCGAGGTCACCACGGCCGTGGCACGCGGCGATCTTGGCCGCAAGATCACGGTGGACGTGAAGGGCGAAATTCTCGAGCTGAAAAATACCATCAACACCATGGTCGATCAGCTCAACGGCTTTGCTTCGGAAGTCACGCGCGTTGCCCGCGAAGTCGGCACCGAGGGCTTGCTCGGCGGCCAGGCGGTCGTGCCCGGCGTGGCCGGCACTTGGAAGGACCTGACCGATACCGTGAACGTGATGGCCGCCAACCTGACCGAACAGGTGCGCGGCATCGTCAAAGTGGTGACCGCGGTCGCCAACGGCGATCTCAAGCAGAACCTCGCGGTCAAATCGAAAGGTGAGGTGGCGGCGCTGGCCGAAACCATCAACAACATGACCGACACGCTGGCGACGTTCGCCGACCAGGTCACCACCGTGGCGCGCGAAGTCGGCGTGGAAGGCCGCCTCGGCGGCCAAGCCAACGTGCCCGGCGCGGCCGGCACCTGGAAGGACCTGACCGGCAACGTCAACCTTTTGGCGGCCAACCTCACCACGCAGGTGCGCGCCATCGCCGAAGTGGCCACCGCGGTGACCAAGGGTGACCTTACACGCTCGATTCAGGTCGAGGCGCGCGGCGAGGTGGCGGAGCTCAAGGACAACATCAATACGATGATCGACAACCTGCGGCTCACCACCGACCGCAATACCGAGCAGGATTGGCTCAAGACCAACCTGGCCAGGTTCACCAACATGCTGCAAGGCCAGCGCGATCTGAGCACCGTCGGCCGGCTCCTGCTGTCGGAATTAACGCCGCTGGTCAACGCCCATCAGGGCGTCATCTATCAAATGGAGAACGAGGAGGCGCCGGCACTGAGGCTCCTGTCGGCTTATGCCGACGACGGCGCCAACGGCCATGCCGAAACGCTGCGGCTGGGCGAGGGCCTCGTCGGCCAGTGCGCCATGGAAAAACGGCGCATGCTGATCACCGAAATGCCGCCCGACGCCGTGCCGATCAGTTCCGGCCTGTTCAAGGTCAAGCCGCGCAACAACATCGTGCTGCCGGTGTCGTTTGAAAATCAGGTCAAGGCCGTGATCGAACTCGCCTCGGTTCACGAGTTCACCGCCTTGCAGACAATGTTCCTCGAACAACTCACCACCTCGATCGGCATCGTGCTCAACTCGATCGAGGCGACGATGCAGACCGAAGGGTTGCTCAAGCAATCCCAGCAGCTTGCCGGCGAATTGCAGGCGCAGCAGAGGGAGCTGCAACAGACCAACGAACAGCTTGAGCAAAAGGCGCAGCAGCTCGCCGAACGCAACGTCGAGGTCGAGCGCAAGAACCAGGAAATCGAACAGGCCCGGCGCGCGTTGGAAGAAAAGGCGACCGAGCTGGCGCTGACTTCGAAATACAAATCCGAATTCCTCGCCAACATGTCGCACGAGCTGCGCACGCCGCTCAATTCGATTTTGATCCTCGGCCAGCAGCTCACCGACAACCCCGAGGGCAATTTGACGCCGAGACAGGTCGAGTTCGCCCGCACCATCCACGGCGCCGGCACCGACCTTCTCAACCTGATCAGCGACATTCTCGACTTGTCGAAAATCGAGTCCGGCACGGTCACCGTCGACGCCGAGGAGATTTTCTTCACCAACTTGCTGGACATGGTGGCGCGGCCGTTCCGGCACGAAGCCGAAACCCGGCAGCTCGCCTTCGACGTCATCGTCGATCCGACCGTCGGTCGCACCATCACCACCGACTCCAAGCGGCTGCAGCAGGTGCTGAAGAATCTGTTGTCGAACGCTTTCAAGTTCACCGCCCAGGGTGGGGTCAGACTGACCGTATCCGCCGCCGTCGGCGGCTGGAGCGCCGGACATCCGGTGCTCAATCAGGCGACCAGACGTCATCGCCTTCGAGGTATCCGATTCCGGCATCGGCATTCCGCTGGAAAAGCAGAAAATCATCTTCGAGGCCTTCCAGCAGGCCGACGCCTCCACCAGCCGCAAGTATGGCGGCACCGGGCTGGGGCTTGCCATCAGCCGCGAGCTCGCGAGCCTGCTCGGCGGCGAAATCCACTTGCGTAGCGCGCCCAACGCGGGGTCGAGTTTTACCCTTTACCTGCCGATCAAGTATGTCGGATCAAGCGTCGCGTCGCGGCCTGCCGCCGCGCAAGCCGTTCCGGTGCCGGCGGCGGCCGCGGAGCGCGTCGTTGAGCCTATTCCGGACGATCGGCTGGAAATCCAACCCGGCGACCCGATTTTGCTCATTGTCGAGGACGATCCGCATTATGCGCGCATCTTGCTCGATTTGGCGCGCGATAAAGGTTTCAAGGTGCTGCTCGCCTTGCGCGGCGATGATGCGCTGGATCTCGCCAAGCAGTACCAGCCGACGGCGGTGTCGCTCGATGTGTTCCTGCCCGACATGCTCGGCTGGAACGTGCTCAGTCAGCTCAAGCAGAATCCGTTGACGCGGCACATCCCGGTGCAAATGGTCACGCTCGATGAGGACCGTCAGCACGGGCTCGCGCGCGGCGCGTTCTCGTTCGTCACCAAGCCGACGACCCGGGAGGGCATCTCCGAGGCGCTGGCGAAAATCAAGGAGTTTTCGCAGCCGCGCCGCCGCCGTCTCTTGGTCGTCGAAGACAACAAGGCCGAACAAATGAGCATCGGCGAACTTCTCGGCCATAACGACATCGAGATCGTCAATGCCAGCACCGGCCAAGAGGCGCTCGATATCATGCGGCATGAAGCCTGCGATTGCGTCGTGCTTGACTTGCGCTTGCCCGACATGTCCGGCTTCGAGGTTCTCGAGTGCATGCGCGGCGATCAGGCGCTGGCGGACGTTCCGGTGGTGGTGTTCACCGGGCGCGAACTGTCGGCGACCGAGGACGCCCAGCTGCACACCATGGCGCGCAGCATCGTGGTCAAAGGCGTCGAATTGCCGGAGCGGCTGCTCGACGAGACCGCGCTGTTCCTGCATCGCGTGTTCAGCGATCTGCCGACCGACAAGCAGCGCATGCTCGAGCGGCTCAATTCCTCCGACGAGGATCTGGTCGGCCGCACCGTGCTTCTGGTCGACGACGATTCGCGCAACATCTTCGCGCTGTCGAGCGTGCTGGAGCGCCGCGGCATGCGGGTCTTGACCGCGACCACCGGTAGTGAGGCGATCGCGCTCGTCGAAGAGACGCCGGATCTGGCCATCGTGCTCATGGACATCATGATGCCGGAAATGGACGGCTATCAGACGATCGAAAAGATTCGCGGCAATCCGGCCTACCGTCGGTTGCCGATCATCGCCCTGACCGCTAAAGCGATGAAGGGCGACCGCGAGAAATGTCTGGAGGCGGGCGCCTCGGACTATCTCGCCAAACCGGTAAATACTGAACAGCTTCTTTCATCGCTGCGAATGTGGCTCCATCGCTAGGCCGCGCCTGATGCACGAAAAAGTCAACGTCCTCCTGGTCGACGATCAGCCGGCTAAGCTTCTCGCCAGCGAGGAGATCCTTCGCGATCTCGGAGAGAATCTCGTCAAGGCATCGTCGGCGCGGGAGGCGCTCGAATTTCTGCTGAAGAACGAGGCCGCCGTCGTTCTCATCGACGTGTGCATGCCGGAGCTGGACGGCTTTCAGCTTGCGGCCATGATCCGCGATCATCCGCGGTTCCAGCGTACGGCGATCATCTTCATTTCGGCCGTGCAGGTGGACGACGTCGATCGGCTGCGCGGCTACGAAATGGGCGCGGTGGATTATGTTCCGGTACCGGTCGTACCCGCCGTGCTGCGCGCCAAGGTGAAGGTTTTCGCCGAGCTTTATCGCAAGACGCGCCAGCTCGAACGGCTCAACGCCGAATTGGAATGGCGCGTGAAGGAGCGGACCGCGGAACTGGAAACGTCGAATGCGCGAGCGGTCAGAAGCGAAGAGCAATTGCGGCTGGCGACCGAAGCGGCCGAGATGGGCATGTGGGACGTTGACAACGTCACCGATACGCTGTTTTGGCCGCCGCGGGTGAAGGCGATGTTCGGTATATCGCCGGACGTTCCCGTAAGCATGGCGGATTTTTACGCCGGGCTTCATCCGCAGGACCGCGAAGCCGCCACCGTGGCCTTTACCGCGGCTTGCGATCCGCAAAAGCGCGCCTTGTACGATGTCGAATATCGCACCGTCGGCAAGGAGGATGGCGTCGTCCGCTGGGTGGCGGCCAAGGGCCGCGGCTTCTTCGACGCGGAAGGCAAGTGTGTGCGCGTGATCGGCACGGCGATCGAAATCACCAAGCGCAAAGAGGCGGAAGAGCGCCAGGATTTGCTCGCGCGCGAGGTGGATCACCGCGCCCGCAACGCGCTTGCAGTGGTGCACTCGATCGTGCGGCTGACGCGCGCGAATAGCGTCGACGGCTATGTGATGGCGGTCGAAGGGCGCATCAAGGCGCTGGCGCGCGCGCACGCTCTCCTGTCCGATTCGCGCTGGCATGGCGCCGATCTGGCGACGCTGGTGGCCGAGGAATTAGCCCCCTACCGAATGGGCGAGCCCGACAAAGTGCAGATCGGCGGGCCGAGCGTCTCGCTGCAGCCGCATGCGGCGCAGGGATCTGGCGCTTGCGCTTCATGAACTCGCCACCAACGCCGCCAAGCACGGCGCCCTATCCTCGATGTCGGGTAGGGTCACAGTGACCTGGACGATCAAGCCCGATTTTTTGCTGTTGCATTGGAGCGAGGCGGGCGGCCCGCCGATTGCGCCGCCGCCGTCGCGCAGCTTCGGCCTCAATGTCATCCGCGCCAGCATCGAGAATCAATTGAGCGGCAAGGCGATATTCGATTGGCTGCCCGAAGGAATGCAATGCACGTTGTCGATTCCGCAGCAGGACCAGGTGGGCGTCGGCGCTGGCAGGAAGACCGGGAATGGCGCAGTCAGCAGCACGGTGGAGGCGACCATGGCGAATTGTCGGCGCGTGTTGCTGGTCGAGGACGAAGCCCTCGTCGCGATGATGATCCAGGAGTGCCTGACTGAATACGGGCACTCCGTGGTCGGGCCGATCGGCCGGGCGGCCGACGCTCTGGCGGCGGCGAAGCAGGGCGAGTTCGACGCCGCTATCCTCGACATCAATCTCAGCGACGGCATGGCTTATCCGGTCGCCGAGATCCTGTCGCAGCGCGGCGTGCCGTTCGCCTTCGTTACCGGCTACGAGGCCGATACGGTTGACGAGCGATTTAGCAAAGTGCCGGTCCTGCAGAAGCCGATCGAGCGACAGATGCTGCAGAGGCTGTTCGTGCCGAGCGCAGCCAGCAGCGCGGCCGCCTCGTATTCGGGTCTGGCCCAAGCGCGGGCGCGCACTTAACGGGCGCGGCGCGGATCGTCCGTCCGCCCGCTGCGTCAATCAGTGACCGTGATGGCGCCCGGCGCGTCCAAGCCGCTCAGCCGCTCTTGCCTAATCCCGACGCCTTGAGCGATAACGCGCGAGCGAGGTGTTAAGCACAATGAACGCTGCTGTCGCTGAACAGACTACGGCCTTGAGTGCTTGTCTCGGCACGTATCCGCACACCCGCGCGCTGAAAGACGGCGCCGTCGCATCCGATCGCGTGAAGCTTAATTTCACCGAGATCAACCCGGTCAATCGCGCTTTTCTGCTGATGGCGCGCGAGCAGAAGTTCGACGTCTGCGAGATGGCGATCGTCACTTACCTGCAAGCCAAGGCCTACGGCAAGTCGCTTACGCTCATGCCGGCGACCATGATGGGACGCTTCCAGCACGGTACCTTGCTGTACAATTCCGAACGCGGACCTCTGCGCGTCGAAGATTTGCCCGGCCGGCGGGTCGGCGTGCGCGCCTTTTCGCAGACCACCGGAGTGTGGATCCGCGGCATTCTCTGGAAGGATTATGGGCTCGATCTGAACACGGTGAAGTGGGTGACGTTCGAGGACGCTCATGTCGCCGAGTACCGCGATCCGCCGGGAGTGGAACGCGCCGCTGCCGGCAAGGACATTACGCAAATGCTCATTGCCGGCGAGCTCGACGCGGCCATTTTCGGCGGCAACATGCCGGATGATCGGCGGCTCAAGAGCGTCATTTCCGACCCGGAGACCGCCGGCAAGGAATGGTACGCCAAGCACGGGACCGTGCCGGTCAATCATTTGGTGGTGCTCAAAGACAGTCTTGCCAAATCCAATCCGGCGGCCGTACGCGAGCTCTTTCGCATGATGCGCGACAGCAAAAAGGCGGCCGGGCTGCCCAAGCCCGGCGCGATCGACTTCGTTCCGTTCGGCTTCGATGCGCTAAAGCCGGCGCTCGAGCTGATGAGCGCTTACGCGCTGGAAATGCGGCTCATTCCCCGACGCTATGCGGTCGAGGAACTGTTCGACGAAACCACGCGCGCGCTGCAAGGCTAGCGCGGCGGGGGTTTCGCAAGTGGAATTCGGCTCTTACTTTCAATATTATAGCGAAACACATTCGGGACAGCCGCGATGGCCTTGGCAGCTTTGGGATATGTCGGCATCCGCGCGAGCGATCTCGGCGAATGGGCGACCTACGGCACGAGCTTTCTCGGCATGCAACTGGTCGAGCAGACCCGCGGCGCGCTGACGCTGCGGATGGACGACCGCAAGCAGCGCGTGATCGTGCATGCCGACAACGACGACGCGCCGTCTTTCTATGGCTGGGAAGTCGCCGACGCGGCGGCGCTCGAGGCTTTGGCGGCGCATTTGCAGGATTGCAAGGTCAGCGTGGCGCGCGGGTCGCGGTCGCTCGCCGACGAGCGCCGGGTGAAAGATTTGCTCGTCTTTGCCGATCCGATCGGCAACCGGCTGGAAGCTTTCTACGGCGCGGAGATCGCGCCAGACCCGTTCAAGCCGGGCCGGGCGATATCCGGCTTCCGCACCGGACCGCTCGGCATGGGTCACGCGGTCCTCACTGCGAAGCGGATCGATGATGTCGTGCCCTTCTACACCGACGTTCTCGGCTTTCGCCTCAGCGATTATTTCCTGCGTCCGTTCAAGGCCTATTTCTTTCACCTCAATCCGCGCCACCACAGCCTGGCCTTCATCGAGGCCGAGAAGAACGGCATTCACCATCTCATGGTCGAGCTTTGTTATCTCGACGACGTAGGGCAGGGCTACGATCTCGCGCTGCGCAAGCCGGACATGATCGGCACCACGCTTGGCCGCCATACCAACGATCAGGTCACATCATTCTATTCGTGGTCGCCGTCGAAATTTTTGGTCGAGTACGGTTGGGGCGGCCGCACCATCGATCCGCAGGCTTGGACGCCGCAGGAACGCGCCGACGGGCCGAGCTTGTGGGGCCACGACCGCATGTGGCTGCCGCCCGAGCGGCGTGAAGATGCGCGCGATCTGCGCATCAGCGTCGCGCAAGCCGGCGGCCGCGCGCCGCTCAACGTCATGGATGGCAACTTCCTGCGTGCGCGCGACGTTTGTCCCTGGTGGGACGCGGCCGTCGCGGCGCGCAAGACCGGCTGAACAAAGCTACCAGTCGGCGCCGCGGCGTTGGGCCGTCCAATCACCGACACAGTCGCCCCGGTCAGTGCGCCAGTATCCGCTTCCCACATTGCCCACAAGGCGGCCGGAGCCGCTCGCAGACCGGTCGCCCTCAGCAACCATGACACGAATCATGCCGTTCCGGGCAACGACGCCGGCGGCGCGATAACCTGGATCGTTCGACTGAACTTGGCCGCCGACGATGCGTACCGAATAGCGCAACGCCTCGCCGCAATCGCCCTGACGCGTGTGGATGACGACACTCCAGTTGCCGTCGAATGCGTTCGGATGGGCAAGTGGCGCGGAACGGGCAAACGAAGCGGAAAAGACCGCACCACCCGCCGCCGTAAAGCCGGCGATCAGCGCGATGAAAACTGATCGCAAAATATATTGTCTCATTTTCAATTTGCTCCGGTTTTCTCGATATGACTGGACGGCCGCGATGTGCTGCCGTTCGGATAGGGCGGTGGCTCGGGACTAAACGGATTCTCGCTTCTTCCTTGTTCGTAGCCGACCTGGAACAGCGCGCCCATATACTTTGGATCAAACGCACCCCGGCTCGGCGCGTCAAAGCTTGCCGGAATGCTTGCGACGTTAAACGGAATTCCGCTGCGCTTGGCGGCGGCGTAACTGAGCGTGAGCATCAATCGCGTGTCGACCTTGACGGCCGCGCCGACCGCTTGCGTCAAGATCGAAGGCGCGAAGCGCTCGACCACCTTGAAATCCCGCTCAAGCCCGGTGTTCACCACGACATAGAGGGCAGTCGCGGGCAAACGGTAATCGCTGGTGGTCGCCATCAGCGCCGGAGGCGCCACGAAGAACTGACCGCCCAATCCTCCGTCCGCGTGCATTTCGGCAAATCGCTTGCCGTCGGCTTCCACATCGATCAGCACCGGGGGGAAGGCGCCCGGGACTGACGCCGAGGCAAGCAGGACCTTGACGAACAGTTTGCGTGCATCCTCGCCACCATGTGCCGCGATCGCGCCCATGTTCCAAACAACAAAACGCTCGGCATCGAGATTGGTGGTGATCACGAACAAACGCCGGCCAGCGTGGTAAGCCGCGGCGATATCGGCCATCAGTTCGGGCGTCATCTCCTTGTCGATGAAATCCCGCAGCGGCCAGGAATTGACGAAGCTTTCGCCGGTCGACCCGCCGGCCTCGAAAACGTCTGCCGCGGTAACGGTAGTGTACGCCTTCTTCAGCGCTTCATCGTAGCGGCTGCCGGCGAAGACGAAGGGCGCCATCAGCGCGCCGGTGGACACGCCGCTGACCACAGCGAAGTCGGGACGCTTGCCGGCAGCCGACAGTCCGACGAGTAAACCCGCGCCGAACGCCCCGTCTCCGCCGCCGCTGGAGAGAACAAGCCAGGGTCCCGGCTGCGCCGGCAAGGCGTTTTTGAAATCGGTTTCCGAGTCCATCCAAAACCGTGCGTTTGGAATACCCGGGATCGCGGCAGCCGCATCTTCTGCGGCGGTAAAGGGGATGCGGGGCGGTAACTGCTGTTCCGCCGACGGAGCCGGCGATTGAGGTTTTGCGCCGCGGGTTCCCGTGGAATGCCTGCTCTGTGCTTCCGCCACGACGAGCGGCCGGACATGTACTGACCCCTGCCGGTCGGCAGCAGCGGCCGATCCGCCACACCAGGCCGCCCCCGGTACGAAAATGGCCGAGAAGACGGCCAATGTGGCGCAGGCGGTCCGTCGCATATGCGGCATGGTCATGGCGGTCGGTGCCTCAATTAACAGGGGAAACTCAAGAGCGCGTGCAACCGCGTATGGCCGCGATATCGCAGGGGAGATAGGGCTGCAGCAAAGAGAGTTCAATCCGATCGGGGGTTGTTCGATGCATTAGGAAGATATCCGGCAAACCGCTCAAGAAATTGTTGCCCTAGGCGTGCCGGTCGGCCACAAATCTCGCTCCCTCAATAAGAATGCTCGCGGCATTGCCAAACGGCGCCAACGCGTCTTCGGCTTCTGCGACCAACTCCTTTAGTCGGGCTTTGGCGCCAGGTCCACCGAGCACTCCCACCATGGTCGCCTTGCCGGCGACCGCGTCCTTGCCGGTCGATTTGCCCACCAGCGCCGGGTCGCCTTCGAGATCAAGAAGATCATCGGCGATTTGGAACGCCTGGCCGACCGCCGATCCATAACGTTCGAGTGATTTGCGCTGCGCAGCGTTCGCCCCGCCGAGGATGCCTCCGGCCGTGCAGGCAAAGCGCAGCAAGGCGCCGGTCTTCATCGCCTGCAGCATCCGCACGCTGTTTTCGTCGAGCTTGAGCGGCACGTTGTTGGCAAAGCGCCCTTCGGCGGCGAGATCGAGCATCTGGCCGCCGGCCATCCCGCCAAGGCCCGCCGCACGGGCCAGCGCACCGACGAGCTCAATGCGCACATCAGCGTGCGGATGCGTCTCGTGGCGGGAGAGGATATCAAACGCAAATGTGAGCAGTCCGTCGCCGACGAGAATGGCCGTCGCTTCGTCAAATGCCTTATGCGTCGTCGGCTGCCCGCGCCGCAAATCGTCATTGTCCATGGCCGGCAGATCGTCGTGCACCAAAGAGTAGCAGTGCACGCATTCGAGCGCCGCCCCGGCCATCAATGCGCGCGGGCGCGGAACCGTGAATAAAGCCGCGCTTTCCGCGACCAAGAAGGGCCGGAATTGTTTGCCGCCGCCGAGGCTCGAATAGCGCATGGCTTCGATCAGGCGGGGTGGCCGGCTCAGCTCGCCCTCCACGGGCGCTGCGGCGAGGAGGCGCTCGAGCAGGTCCTCGATGTCTTTGGCAGCCGCATCGAGCTGCCGCAGGAACGCGCTTTGGCTGCCGCTCATCGCTGTTTTGTCGGTCTTTGCGCCGTCCACAATAGATCCCATCTCACTTTATAATGACGACCCGGAACGCCCCGCGGCAGGCCGGTTCCGGGCCTTAATCCTTAACGAACGCCCGTCGGAGCCGCATGAGGACTATCTGTGGCCAACGATCTCCTAGCGTCAATGGTGGTGGCAATCTGGGCCTACCTTCTGCTTGGCCGGGGCTGCTTTTGGCTATGCCGCCAGCGCGATAACGGTGCGGCGTCGGGAGAGGTGTTCTGGCCCGCGATTGTCGCCGTCATACCGGCCCGCGACGAGGCCGAAACCGTCGGCCAAACCATAAGCTCGCTGCTGCAGCAGGATTATCCCGGCGAATTTTCCATACTTCTTGTGGACGATCAGAGCCGTGACGGGACGGCGGAAATCGCCCGCGCGGCGGCGACATCACGTGGCGATGCGACACGGCTGACGGTGCTGCCCGGCCGGCCGCTGCCCGCAGGCTGGACCGGCAAGCTCTGGGCGCAGCATCAAGGCGTCGAGGCCACCTTGGCGTTTTCGCCTTCGCCGGTCTACTTGCTGCTGACGGATGCGGATATCGTTTACGCTCGGCACGCGCTGAGAGCCCTGATCGTGCGTGCGCAGGCGGGCGGCTATGTCCTGACCTCGCTTATGGCGAAGCTTCGCTGCACAACGCTGGCCGAGCGATTCTTCATTCCGGCCTTCATTTTCTTTTTTCAGATGCTTTATCCGTTCGCCTGGGCAAACGACCCGCGCCGCGGCACCGCGGCGGCTGCCGGCGGTTGCATGCTGGTACGCCGCGACGCCCTGGCGCAGGCCGGCGGCATGGCTGCCATCGGCGAGGCGCTCATCGACGATTGTACGCTTGCCAAAAAGTTGAAGGCGCAAGGTCCGATCTGGATCGGACTGACGCACAGCGTCTCCAGCATCCGCTCCTATCCGGCGCTTGCCGACATTCGGCATATGGTCTCGCGTACGGCTTACGCGCAGCTTCGCTATTCACCGCTTCTGCTCGCCGGCACTGTGATCGGTCTGGCGCTGACCTTTATTGCGCCGGTCATTTTGGCTTTATTCGCGGCGGGCGCGGCCCGCTTCCTCGGAATCGCCGCCTGGGTCCTGATGGCAATTGCACTTCAGCCGACGCTCCGGTTCTATCGGGTTTCGCCGTTATGGGGCGTGGCGTTGCCGGCGATTGCCGCCATCTATATGGCGTTCACGCTTGATTCCGCCTATCAGCATTGGCGCGGGCGGAGCGGGATGTGGAAAGGCCGCGCCCAAGGCAATCTGCAAGGCAAGGTTTCGGAACTGCGATGAACGAAGTAAAGACCGCCGACGCCGCCAATTGGCGCTCCGGGAAGGGCCACCGGGACGAGAATTTTCCGGTCGCCTCTTTTCTAATTCATCCGCGTCACCGCGGACCGATTCTTGCGTTCTATAATTTCGTTCGCACCGCCGATGATATCGCCGATCATCCGTCGCTGGCGCCGGAGCAAAAACTCGCTTTGCTCGATCGCCTGGGTGGCGGCCTTACCGGAGAGAACGAAGCCGATATTACCGCCGTCCGCCTGCGCGCGGCGCTCGCGGCGCTCGGTTTGCCGCACAAGCATGCGCAAGATCTGCTTACGGCCTTCAAGATGGACGTGACCAAACTGCGCTACAACGATTGGAATGACCTCCTGCACTACTGCTCTTACTCGGCGATGCCGGTCGGCCGTTTCGTTCTCGACGTCCATGGCGAGAGCCGCAGCACCTGGCCGGCGAATGACGCCTTGTGTGCCGCGCTGCAGATCATCAATCATCTGCAGGACTGCAAGGACGATTACCGCAATCTCAACCGCGTCTACATTCCGCTCGACACATTGGCCGCGCACGCGATCGGAGTCGAAGCCCTGGGCGAGCCGCGCGCGTCAGCGGCGCTGCTCGCTGTGCTCCACGGCCTCGCCGAACGCACCGACAAGCTGCTCACGGAGAGTGATGTCTTCCCGCTTCTGATCAGCGACCGCCGGCTGGCGCTGGAAGTGTCGGTGATCAATGCACTGGCGCACCGGTTGACGCGCGTTCTCATGGCGCACGATCCGCTCAGCGATCGGGTGCATCTGTCCATGCCGACCGTCGCCGGCTTAAGCCTCATCGGCATTGTCGGCGGCGCGTTCCGCCGGCTCGGCCGCCGCGCCTCCGCGACTGCGCATACACCGCGGGGTGCGTAAGTGACGACGTCAAGCCCGGCGGCGGAGCGCGCCTCACGCAGCTCGTTTTATCTCGGTATGCGCATTTTGCCGCGCGCCCAGCGCGAGGCGATGTTTGAAATCTATTCGTTCTGCCGCGCCGCCGACGATATCGCGGACGATCCGGGTCCGCGCGACGGGCGCCGCGCGCAACTGGCGCAATGGCGCGCGGATATCGACGCGCTCTACCGCGCTGCGGCGCCGGCTCCGCTTGCGGGGCTGGCATCGGCCGTTCGCGCGTTTGCCTTGCAGCGCGAAGATTTCATCGCCGTCATCGACGGCATGGAGATGGACGTCGTCGCCGACATCCGGGCGCCGGATTGGCCGACCCTCGACCTTTATTGCGATCGCGTCGCCTGCGCCGTGGGGCGGCTTTCCGTGCGGGTGTTCGGCATGGAGGCCGAGAGCGGCCGGGCGCTGGCGCATCATCTTGGCCGCGCACTTCAACTCACCAATATTCTGCGCGACCTCGATGAAGATGCTTCGCTCGGCCGGCTTTATTTGCCGCGCGAAATTTTGCAGGCGCGGGGAATTACGACGACCGATCCGCGCGACGTGCTGGCGCATCCTGCCATCGGCGAGGCGTGCGCCGACATTGTCGAACTTGCAAACAAGCACTTTGGCGAAGCGGACGCGATCATGACGCGTTGTCCGCGACGAATCGTGCGGGCGCCGCGGATCATGGGGCAGGCTTACCGGGTCATTCTCGACTCGTTGGTGGCGCGCGGCTTTGCCCCGCCGCGAGGGCCCATTCGCCTGCCGCGCGTTAAACTCCTCGGCATCGTCGTGCGCAATCTCTTCTGAACCGATGGCCGGAACAGTCCATATCATCGGCGCCGGTCTGGGCGGCCTTGCCGCCGCGGTCAGGCTCGCTCCGCTCAAGCGCCGCAACATCGTCGTGCACGAGGCGACCGCGTTTGCCGGCGGCCGCTGCCGTTCCTATTACGATGCCGCGATCGGCATGACCATCGACAACGGCAATCATCTTTTGCTGTCGGGCAATGGCGCCGCTTTGACGTACCTGCGCGACATCGGCTCCGAGCAGAGGCTAGTCGGACCGCAGCATGCGGAATTTACGTTCGTGGATTTTCACAGCGGCGAGCGCTGGACAATTAAATTCAACGACGGGCGGCTGCCGTTCTGGATCTTCGACCACCATCGGCGCGTGCCGGGGACCGGCCCGCTCGATTATCTGTCGCTTGGGCGGCTATTATGGGCGCGCGAGGGCCAAAGCGTCGGCGATCTGATCGCCTGCAAGGGAGTGCTCTATCAGCGGCTGGTCGAGCCGCTGATCCTGGCCGCGCTGAACATCGATCCGCCGCATGGCTCGGCGCGGCTCGCCGCAGCCATTGTGCGCGAAACGCTTGCTGCCGGCGGCCGCGCGTGCCGGCCGCTTATCGCCCGGGAGGGTCTCGGTCCGACGCTGGTCGAGCCGGCACTGGCGTTTCTAAAAGGGCAGGGGGTGACGCTGCAGATGGAACATCAGTTGCGAGCGCTCGCCTTTGCCGGCGGCCGGGCCGCCGCCCTGGACTTCGGTGGCGAGACGATTGCGCTCGGCGCGGACGACGCCGTCGTTCTCGCCGTTCCGCCATACGCCGCCGCAACGCTCTTGCGCGAGCTCGAGGTTCCGCGCGAGTTCCGCGCCATCGTCAACGCCCATTTTCGCATCGCGCCGCCTGCCGATCTGTCCCCGATCCTCGGCGTGCTCAACGCTACCGTACAATGGATTTTCAGCTTTCCCGGCCGGGTGTCGGTCACCATCAGCGCCGGCGATCGGCTGATTGACACGCCGCGCGAGGAACTCGCCAGGACGATCTGGGACGAGGTCGCCCGCGTCACCGGATTGCCGGCGCCGCTGCCGCCATGGCAGATCGTGCGCGAGCGGCGCGCCACCTTTGCCGCGACAGCGGCGCAGGACGCCAAGCGTCCGCGCGCGACGACGGGTTGGCCCAATCTGGTTCTCGCCGGCGATTGGACAGATACTGGGTTGCCGGCTACCATCGAAGGCGCGATCCGATCAGGCAATCGCGCCGCTGAAATCATCGCGCAGCTGCCATGACGGAAGCCGTTCTCGACAAGCTTGAACTCGCGACTGCGGCCGCGCGCGCGCCCACGCAGGACGTCGAGCAACATATCAATAAAGCCGCCGCGGCTTTGCTGGCGCGCCAGCGTCCCGACGGGCATTGGGTGTTTGAGCTCGAAGCCGATGCCACCATTCCCGCCGAATACGTGCTGCTGCGGCACTATCTCGGCGAGCCGGTCGATGCCGCGCTGGAAGCGAAAATCGCCGTTTATCTGCGCCGCACCCAAGGCGAACACGGCGGGTGGCCGCTGTTCCGCGACGGCGACGTCGACGTGAGCGCGACGGTGAAAGCTTATTTCGCGCTGAAGATGATCGGCGATTCGATCGATGCCGATCATATGCGCCGCGCCCGCGAAGCGCTGCGCGCGCGCGGCGGCGCGGCGCGCGCCAACGTATTCACGCGCATCATGCTCGCTTTGTTTGGCTTCATTTCCTGGCGCGCGGTGCCGGTGATGCCGGTCGAGATCATGCTGCTGCCGAAATGGTTTCCTTTCCATCTCGACAAAATCTCCTATTGGAGCCGTACCGTCATCGTGCCGCTCTTGGTGCTGCTGGCGAAGAAGCCGGTGGCGCGCAATGCCAAGGGCGTGAAGATCGACGAGCTTTTCCTCGAGCCGCCGGCAAGCATCGGTCCGGCGCCGAAGGCGCCGCAGCAGAAAGCTTCCTGGTTCTGGTTCTTCCGCGCAATCGACGTCGTTTTGCGCGCGAGTGAGCCGTACTTTCCCGCGCGCACGCGACGGCGCGCCATCGATCGCGCCGTCGCCTGGGTGACCGAGCGGCTTAACGGCGAGGACGGGCTCGGCGCGATCTTTCCGGCCATGGCCAACAGCGTGATGATGTTTGCCGTGCTCGGTTACCCCGAGGACCATCCGCTGCGCGCGATTGCGCGCAAGTCGCTCGAAAAACTCCTCATCGTTCACGAGCAGGAAGCCTATTGCCAGCCGTGCGTGTCGCCGATCTGGGACACCGGGCTTACCGCCCATGCTCTCCTCGAGGTTGGCGGCGAGCGCGCCGTTGGCGCGGTCAAAAAGGGCCTCGACTGGCTCGTGCCGCAGCAGGTGCTTGACGTACGCGGCGACTGGATTGCGCGGCGCCCCGATCTGCGTCCGGGCGGCTGGGCGTTCCAATATGCCAACCCGCATTATCCCGACGTTGACGACACCGCCGTCGTCGCTATGGCCATGGATCGGACACAAAATCTTTCCGGGCGCAGGGATTTCGACGCCAGCCTCGCGCGCGCCCGCGAATGGATCCTCGGCATGCAAAGCGAAAACGGCGCCTGGGGCGCGTTCGATGCCGACAACGAGTACTATTACCTCAACAATATCCCATTCGCCGATCACGGCGCGTTGCTCGATCCGCCGACGGAGGACGTGACCGCGCGCTGTCTGTCGATGCTGGCGCAGTTCGGCGAGACCATGGAGAAGAGTGACGTCGTCGCCCGCGGAGTCGATTATCTGCGCCGCACCCAGCTCGCGGAGGGAAGCTGGTACGGCCGCTGGGGCATGAATTATATCTACGGCACCTGGTCGGTGTTGTGCGCGCTCAGCGCTGTGGGCGTCAGCCGCAGCGCGCCGGAAATGCGCAAGGCGGTCGATTGGCTCGTCGCCATCCAGAACAAGGACGGCGGCTGGGGTGAGGATGGAACGAGCTACAAGCTCGATTATCGCGGCTACGAAGAAGCTTCCTCGACCGCGTCGCAGACCGCCTGGGCGCTGCTCGGTTTGATGGCTGCCGGCGAGGTCGATCATCCCGCCGTTGCGCGCGGCATCAAATACCTCGCCGATCATCAGGGCGCCGACGGATTTTGGGACGAGCCGCGCTACACCGCCACCGGTTTCCCGCGCGTATTTTATCTGCGCTATCACGGCTATGCGAAATTCTTTCCGCTCTGGGCGCTGGCGCGCTATCGCAACCTCAGCCGCGCCAATGCGGCCGCGGTGGCGTGGGGAATGTGAGGTTTATCGCCGCGCAAACGCTGGAACTCTCGCCGAATTCCCGTTGATTGTGGCCGCAAAGTCACAGCCGTTCCAAGGCAAATCAGGCTACACTCGCACTCAGGATGCGATGATCCTTTTTCGCGGGGGATGTACTATGAGAAAAGCTCTGATCGCTATTGCGGCAGTTGCGGCGTTGCATGGATCGTCGGCGTTAGCTGCCGATATGGGCATGCCAATGAGGGCGCCCCTGCCGCCACCGCCGCCACCCCCCACCTGGACCGGCTGCTACGTGGATGCCGGTTACGGCTACGGTCTGTGGGATCAGACTCAGTTCACTGAGACCTTCCCTGGCTTGGGTCATTCTCTGCGAATGTCGACAGCGGCGGTCGGGGATGGCTCGGCAGATTCGGCGGCGGGTGCGACTATCAGTTCACCCTCGGCTATCTTGGCAACTTTGTCGTTGGCGCGCTTGCTGATTACGATTTGATGGACGTTAATGGGCAAATGTCGCCCGGCAATACAGTCCTTGTAGGCAACGAGAAACAATCGGGCGCTTGGTATATGGGTGGCCGGGCAGGATATCTCGTTACTCCCAACTTGCTGACGTATTTCACTGGCGGCTTCACCGAGACACATTTCGATCAAGTCAGCTTAAATTTGCTCACAGCGCCGTTTACGCCTGGGATCGCTTTGGTGCCGGGCCATACCTACAATGGCTGGTTCATCGGCGGAGGCACCGAATACGCCCTTCATTTCGCTTGGCTGCCGATCAATGGACTGTTCTGGCGCGCTGAGTGGCGATACGCGAGCTATAATGCGACCGACCTTCCGATACTTACTCCGGCTGGCGGCGCGACGGGCCTTGGAATGAACGCCGAGAAGGCCGTGCAGACAATCACAAGCTCGCTGGTCTGGCGCTTCACCTGGCCGTCGGGCTACGCAATGCACTAGCGTCGCAGCGGCTGTTCTGCAGCCGATGGGTGATCCGGCGGCATAAGCCGCCGGGCGCGTAGTGCTTGCGTCGATAGTGTCGGGTGGGAAAGTCGGTGTGCGCGTGCTAAGCGGCGCTCGCCGACGTCTTCGCTGCCGTCTTGGCCGCTTCTTTGGCGGCTTTCTCGCGCGCCTCGTTGGCGCGCATTTGCGACAACGTCAGCTGCACATTGCTGTCGAAGACATACTGCGCCGGGCGCTGCTTGCTCATGTCGATTTCCGGCGCCATCGGTCCCTCGGTCTTTACGCCGCGCCAAGACACCGCGAGCGCCTCAAGCGGATGCTGGAACATCGCTTCGGTGGCGGTCGCCTCGTAGCCGCAATGCGCCATGCAGTTGGCGCACTTCTCATAACGGCCGGTGCCGTAGGCGTCCCAGTCGGTGGTCTCCATCAATTCCTTGAAGGTCTTGGCGTAACCTTCGCCAAGCAGATAGCAGGGCTTCTGCCAGCCGAAAATATTGCGCGTCGGCATGCCCCAAGGGGTGCAATGGAATTCCTGATTGCCGGCAAGAAAGTCGAGAAACATGCTGGAATGAGTGATGTTCCACTTCCTGCCCTTGCCGAGCGCGAAAACTTGGCGAAACAGTTCCTTTGTTTTGCGGCGATTGAGGAAGTGCTCCTGATCGGGCGCCCGCTCATAGGCGTAGCCCGGTGAGATCGACACACCGACGCCGAGTTCTTCGGTCAAGTCGAGAAACTTGGCGATGTCCTCCGGCGGATGGCCGTCATAGATCGTGCAATTGACGTTGACGGCGAAGCCCTTGGCCTTCGCAGCCTTGACGGCTGATACCGCTTTCTCGAAGCCGCCTTCCATGCATACCGATTTGTCGTGGTGCTCCTTCAAGCCGTCGAGATGCACCGAGAAGAACAGATAGGGCGACGGTTCGAACAGATGCAGCTTCTTTTCCAGAAGCAGTGCATTGGTGCACAACGAAACGAACTTCTTGCGCGCGACAATGCCTTTGACGATTTCGCCGATCTCTTTGTGGATCAGCGGCTCGCCGCCCGGAATGGCGACCATCGGCGCGCCGCATTCGTCGACGGCGTCGAGACATTCCTGCACGGAGAGCCGCCGGTTCAAGATCGCGTCCGGGTAGTCGATCTTGCCGCAGCCGAAGCATGTCAGGTTGCAGCGGAACAGCGGCTCGAGCATGAGCACGAGCGGATAACGCTTGCGGCGGGCAAGCCGCTGTCGCACGACGTAACTTCCAACAGCAATTTTTTGTCGCAGTGATACGGTCACTATCGTGTCCTTCTTTGTACTTTCGTCGTCTTAATTACTTCGTCGTTTTGCCTCTGACCTGTATGCGGGCCGGCTAAACTTTGGCGGTGGCCCGTTCCGGCGAACGGCCGTCCGTCAACTCCGGCGGCAAGCGGAATTCGATGGTTTCCTGCCGGCCGGTGAGCTCGGAGACCTCAACGGGGCCCAGGCGGCGCAATGCGTCGATCACATCCTCCACCAACACCTCCGGAGCCGAAGCGCCGGCGGTTATTCCCACCGTCTGCGCCCCATGAAACCAGGCCGGCTCGACCTCGCTGCCATCGGCGATCAGATAGCAAGGCGTGCCCGCCTCGTGCCCGATCTCGCGCAGGCGATTCGAGTTGGAACTGTTCTTGGCGCCGACTACGAGGATAACGTCGACCAGGTTCGAGAGTTCGCGTACTGCCGTCTGGCGGTTTTGCGTGGCATAGCAGATGTCGCGGGTCTCCGGGCCGACGATGTCGGTAAAACGCCGATGGAGGGCGGCGATTATGCCGCGGGTGTCGTCGACGCTCAGCGTCGTCTGCGTGACGTAGGCGACGGGCGTGTCCGCCGGAATGTCCAGCGACTCGACGTCGTTCTCTGTTTGGACCAAAGTTACCGGCTCGGAAATCTGGCCCATGGTGCCTTCCACTTCCGGGTGGCCGGCGTGGCCGATAAGAATGAGCCGCCGGCCCTGCGCGACATAACGCTTGCCCTGGTTGTGGACCTTCGTCACCAGCGGGCAGGTTGCATTCAAGACCGGAAGTTCGCGCGCCGCAGCCTCCTCCTCCACGCTCTTGGCGACGCCATGGGCGCTGAAGATGGTGACGGCGTGAGCCGGAACTTCCGATAAATCCTCGACGAAATGCGCGCCTTTGGCCTTTAGGCTCTCGACCACGTGCTTGTTATGCACGATTTCATGCCGCACATAGACTGGTGGGCCGTATTTCTGCAGGGCGCGCTCGACAATCTCGATCGCGCGAACTACGCCGGCGCAGAAACCACGGGGCTGAGCAAGTATCACTTTCATCCATAAACCTCCGGGCCCGCCGCCGCGGCCTTGCGCCGCAAGGCACGGCAAGCCATACCCCCGTGCAATGCTTTGGCCTCCTGCAATAATTGGCCACACCGGCGCGACAATCAAGGCTGACACGGCCGGCGGGCGGTGGAAGGTCACAAGGCCGCCAAGACCACTTATTGAGGCGGAAATGCTGCCTTGTCCAGGGTGCGTACCTAGCTCTGATTAAGCTGGGAACAACGGCGCGCTCGCGCCTTGGGTTTCGGCGAACCTAGGAAAATATCCATGATTTCCCTTTTGCCGCCGTTTCGGGCATTTAAGGCGCGAAGCCCCCTCGGGGGACAGGCGACGATCGGCATTTCGGTTTGCGCGGTTGCGCGACCGAAGGCGTCGCATATGTAGGCAAATCCTGCGTGCCTCCATTTTGCCGTCGTCGTAACGCCTCAAACGCCGGTTCTTGCCGCCCCACGCTCCATGAAAACGATTACTAATTCCGTCGTTCGCGCGATCGCCTTCTGCATTCGTTATCAGTGGTCGGTGATCATCGGCTCCCTCGTCCTTGCGATTTTGGCGGGCTGGTACTCGGCCGCACATTTTTCCATGACGACCGACATCAACCAGCTGATTTCCAGCACCAGTCCGGCGCGGCAACGGGAGCTCGCGTTCGAGAAAGCGTTTCCGCAATTCGATACGATTATCGCCGTCGTCAACGCGCCGACGCCGGAGCTGGTGCAGGAGGCGGCCGGAGCCTTGGCGGCGCGGCTGGCCGAGCAGAAGGATCTTTACCGTTCGATCGTGCAGCCGCAGGGCGGCTCCTTCTTTGCCCAGAACGGCTTGTTGTTCTTGCCCGTCGATAAGCTCGAACAGCAGATGAAGTTGCTGACGCAGGCGCAACGCCTGATCGCGACCATGGCCGCCGATCCGAGTTTGCGCGGCGTGATCCGTTCGCTGCAGTTTGCGCTGCTCGGCGTGCAAAGCGGCAAGCTCGCGCTCGATGACATGAAGTGGCCGTTGACCCGCGCCGCCGACACGCTCGAGAAGGTGCAGGCGAACAAACCCGCGAGTTTCTCGTGGCAGGTGCTGGTGCGAGGGCAGGAGGCGCAAGCCAGCGATCTATTGCGTTTTTTGCAAATCACGGCGGTGCTCGATTATTCCGAGCTGCAGCCGGGGCTGCGCGCCAGCAATGGGATTCGCCAGGCCGCGGCCGATCTCGATCTCGCCTCGAAGTATCAGGCGACCGTGCGCTTAACCGGCCCGGTGCCGATGAACGATGACGAATTCGCCACCATCAAGGAAAACGCCGCGCTCAACGCCACACTGACCATAGTCGTCGTTCTGTTCATCCTGTGGATGGCGTTGCGCTGGTGGCGAATTATTTTTGCCGTCTTCGTCAGCCTCGCCGTGGGACTGTCGATAACGGCGGCGCTGGGCCTCATGCTGGTCGGGGCGCTCAATCTGATTTCCGTCTACTTCGCGGTACTGTTCGTCGGCCTCGGAGTCGATTTCGGCATTCAGTTCAGCGTCCGTTACCGGGCCGAGCGGCATAAAGTCGACGGGCTGCATGAGGCGCTGTTGCATGCGGGGCGGCGTGCCGGCGCGCCGCTGACGCTTGCGGCGTTGGCCACCGCCGCAGGTTTCTTGGCGTTCCTGCCTACGGCTTATAAGGGATTGTCCGAACTCGGCTTGATCGCCGGTTTCGGCATGCTGATCGCCTTTCTGACCAGCATAACGCTGCTGCCGGCGCTGTTGAGCCAGTTCAAGCCGCGCAGCGAGCCGCGTCCGCTCGGCTACAGGTTCCTCGCTCCGGTTGATGACTTTCTCGAGCGCCATCGCACGCCGATCCTCATCGTGACCGCGCTCGTCGTCGTCGGTGCCAGTCCCCTCCTGCTGTGGCTGCGTTTCGATTTCAATCCGATGAATCTGCGCAACCGCAACGTCGAATCGGTCGCCACTTATCTACAACTGGAGAAGGAAGGAGCCGGCGGCTCCAACAATATCGAGGCGCTTGAGCCGTCGCTGGCGCAGGCCGATGCGGTCGCCGCGCGGCTTCGCGCGCTTCCCCAAGTCGCGCGCGTGACCACGCTGTCGACGTTTATTCCGGATCATCAGCAAGAAAAGCTGCCGCTCATTCAGAACGCGGCGACGACGCTCGCCAAGACGCTTAATCCGGCCAAAATGGAGCCGCCGCCGACCGATGCCGACCTGGTAACGGCCATCAATTCCGCCGTCGATGACCTCAACAAGCTCGCCGCTGACGCGCCGCCCGGCCCGGGCGTTGATGCGGCCAAGCGCTTGTCGGCCGACATGACCGCGCTCGCCAAGGCCGACCCTTCGGTCCGCCAGCGCGCGCAAACGGCGTTCGTGCAGCCGCTGCAGACGGTGCTCAGCCAACTGCGCAGCCTTTTGCAGGCCAAGGAAATCACCCGCGAGACATTGCCTCCCGACCTGGTGAAGCAATGGGTAACGGCGGACGGCCAGGCGCGGCTCGAAATCGCGCCAAGCGGCAATGTCAACGACAACGCCACGTTGCGCACGTTCGCCCACGATGTGCTCAAACTGGAACCAAGGGGCACCGAAGGCCCGATTTCCATTCTTGAGGCGCGCAAGACGATCCTGGCGGCGTTCCTCGAGGCCGGCGCGTTTGCGCTCCTCTCCATCGCCATCCTCTTGTGGATCACGTTACGGCGGCTCGGCGACGTCATGCTCACCCTCATTCCGCTTCTCGTTGCCGGCGTGGTGACGCTCGAAATCTGCGTCCTCATCGATCTGCCGCTCAACTTCGCCAACATCATCGCGTTGCCGTTGCTGCTCGGCGTCGGCGTGGCGTTCAAGATCTACTACATCATGGCCTGGCGCGAGGGGCAGACGAAGTTGTTGCAATCGGTGCTGACGCGGGCGGTGACGTTTAGCGCTTGCACCACGGCGACCGCCTTCGGCAGCTTGTACTTTTCCAGCGATCCCGGCACGTCGAGCATGGGCAAGCTGCTTGCCATCTCGCTTTTGACCACCATGACGGCGGCGGCGTTGTTTCAACCGGTGCTCATGGGCAAGCCGCGCGAGGACAGTACCCACCACGCTCACCGCACGATGCCCGCGGCGGCGGATTAGCCGATCACGGACAAATTGGCGGCGTCAGCGCCGCGCCGCGCTCGGGCGGCCTCCGGTTGGGGTTGCGCGCGTGCGGTCCGGCTCGGATTCGTTGCGGGAATTTGACTGAACGATTTGACGGTTTTCGCCGCATGCTGCAAATCAGTGCTGGCGAAGGAGGAACCGACCATGGCGAACAAAGTCATCATCAGTTGCGCGATCACCGGCTCGATCCACACTCCCACAATGTCGGAGGCGCTGCCGATCACGCCCGATCAGATCGCGACCCAGGCGGTCGATGCCGCCAAGGCCGGTGCGGCGATTCTGCATTTGCACGCGCGCGATCCGAAGGATGGGCGTCCGTCGCCGGACCCCAATATCTTCATGCAGTTCCTGCCGCGCATCAAACAAGCGTGCGATGCCGTGGTCAACATCACCACCGGCGGCGCGGTCACCATGACGGTGGACCAGCGCATCTCCGCCGCCGAGAAACTTTCGCCGGAAATGTGTTCGCTCAACATGGGGTCGATGAATTTCGCGCTCTATCCGATGGCGCGGCGCTACAAGTCCTGGAAATACGACTGGGAGGAAGGCTACCTGCGCAATTCCGACGCTTACATCTTCCCCAATACGTTCCGCGATATCGAAAAAATCTACAAGACGCTGGGCGAGGGCCACGGCGTCAAATTCGAGCACGAGTGCTACGACACCGGCCATCTCTATAATCTCGCGCATTGCATCGACCGCGGCTTGTTCAAGCCGCCGGTCTTCGTGCAGTTGATTTTCGGCATTCTCGGCGGCATCGGCGCCGATCTGGATAATCTCATGTTCATGAAGCGCACCGCCGACCGTTTATTCGGCGACCAATATCAATGGTCGGTGCTCGCCGGGGGCCGCCATCAGATGAATTTCTGCACCACCGCAACTATCATGGGCGGCAATGTTCGCGTCGGCCTCGAAGACTCGCTCTATATCGGGCCGGGCAAGCTTGCCGCGAGCAACGCCGAGCAAGTGGCTAAAATCCGCCGCATCGTCGAGGATCTCGGCTACGAGATCGCGACGCCTACCGAGGCGCGTGCCACGCTCGGGCTCAAGGGCGCCGATCGCGTCAAGTTCTAAACGCTCCGGCAGCCTTGACCCTGCACGCGGCCGGACGCTAAATCCGGCCGTCAGAAAGGGCGGTTAGCTCAGCGGGAGAGCACTTCCTTGACATGGAAGGGGTCGCAGGTTCGATCCCTGCACCGCCCACCAGCCAAGGCGCTGTAATAGCTGCATTTCTCTCGCCGGCCGAAAAGTTCCGAAATAAGGCACAGCGAGAATGGACCAGGAATACCAGGGCTAAATCGGTGCGGAATTGGTGCGGTTTGATCACTCTCCGTTCACGGCTTCCATGGCGCATTTGCCGGGGCGGCGCGTTCCGATTGCGTGAATTTGACGCCCGCCAAGGGCGCCGCGGCGATAAGCATTGCACGGGCTAAGTTCCAAAGCGCAAGAATGACGCTTGCGGCACTTCGGGCACCTGCCGTCGAACATTCCCGGCGAGGTATTGAACAGCTCCCTCGCGCGCGCGTAGAGGGCAACGGAACGCGACAAACTCCAATCCGCTGGACGGCATTCGAAAACTAGCGGCCTAGGGCTGGGCTACCGGTCAATCCCGATCCAACCCTTAGCAGTTCGCTTGCCAATGGCGATGCGGCCCACGATCAAGGCATCATTGATCGAATAGAGCAGGCCGGCTTGCTGAATGCGTAATCCCAGCAGAGTGCGGACCTCCGAACAGATCGCAAGGTGTCGCTTGTCGGGCGAGACATGCGCGGTCTCGACGCGGCAGCGGCTGCCAAGCGTTGTTGAAGCTTTGGAGGTGACATCATCCCAGCACTCAGGCACGTCAGCGGTGTGGCACACCCCATGAAGTAGATCGCCAAGCGGCTGTAGATAAGGCTGATCCTCCGATGCCGCGAACTCGATGTGCAATGGGATGCCGGTCAAACTGCATATTCGAAGATCGTCGGGATGCGAGCGTCGTCCGCTCCACATGCATATTCTCGCTTCCGATGGCGTGCAGAACTTGCCGGCGATTGAGCGTACGGCCAGATGCCGCTCAAGCCGGGCACCTGAGATGCTGCTGCTCACCAATGTAGTCTTTAAGACTCGTCGGTCGCTGATGGTGCATCGTTCCAGTAGAGAAGGTAGGACGAACTTATTAGTTTGCGCGCATTTCTCCAATACTCCTTTGCGCACCAATTTTTTTGTTACCTCGCACTGTTCAGCTTCCTCAGGAATAATCGGATGCCGGGTCTCATGGCAGAATAAGAATTCCTCTTTGTGCCCGGCTTTACCGGAAACGGCCGAGCGCAATTGTTGATCCAAACGGTAATGTTTGCCGGAGACGTCGCTGACGCCGAGCTCATTGTGCAATATTTCGGCCTGGGTGAAAGTGCACATCCCGAGATACTCTGGCTCGGCACGCTTGCCCGTAATGGCGCAGGTTTTTAGCAAAGACCGCGCGACCGGATTTCCGGTTACGGTCGAAAGCTCTGCCTCATCCATGAGAATACGCTTGCGGCTCAGGCTGCAGAGCAGTGTGTGCTCGGCCAAGGCGCAGCGGGCACTCACCTCAGACCGCACCAGCAGATGGCGTAACACCTTGGTGCCGGTCATTTCGCAGCGGGCGAGACACTCCTTGGGTGCGGTCTGGCCAGTGCTTTCGCAGCGGACAATTTCAGGCGTTTCCAGCTGTTCGCCGGTGTAAGGCACCACAATGAGGTTGCTGGTATACGGAGGTGTATCGTTAAACCGATACTGCGCTACCATCGTCACCTCGCGGTGCATTTTGCCTTCGAGCGCGACAATCGTGAGATCGAGCTGTGGGGTGAAGTCATCTTCCAGCTTTTTGCGTTTGCGCTCATCATTGGCCGCTGCTTTCACCTCCTGCGCGCGGCGGTGATGCCGGGATCATGCGCGGCAGCGTCGGCTAGGCGTTCAGTGTCGATCCCCACGTGCTTGGCATTTTCGAGGACCTCAGCCAATTTGTAGAGATCCGAGGCCACACTGTGGATCCGGTGGTCTTCCGGGGCGCATGCCACCTCAACCAGCCGCTCATAGCTGTCATGAGCAACCGTGGCGCGTACTCGAACCAGCGCCTTGCCTTCGAAGCAACGGCGCACCCCGTCTACTTTGGCGCCGACGGGCGTCGCGCCAAAGCTTTTGATCCAGCCGGTCGTGATTTCGGACGCTTGCCGCGCCGGATCGTTATCCGCATCCTCCACTCGGTGTATGCCAGTCGCGATCATCCTGCTGACCAACCGCGAGAACGCGGCCGAACCGGCCGCATAGAGCGTGGCGCGCCGATCGCTCTCGTCGTCGAAGCGGATCCATTCCCGGCGACCGTTTTCCTCGACAAGGTAGAGCCCATCCTGCTGCGGCGTCACCTCCGCGCCAAGGCTTTTCAGCGCCGCAAGCGTGAATTCACGTGGGTCCATCGAGCGTACGAGCGGCGGAAGCTTTGGTGCGCGTGGCCCAACATATTCGGCGCCCTCCACGCCTCCCAGCATAGCTTGGATGTTGGCTTCTTCCGCTTTCAGCTTGGCCTTAGCCTCGAGTATGCTCTCCTCTGCCTGGCGTGCGGCCTTTTCGAAATCTTTGCCGCCGAGCGCCGCGAGCACTAGGCGCAGGATTTTGTCGTCAAAATCCTCGCCGTCTTCATCATCAATGCCTGAGGCTTCCAGCAGAGCCTCGAGATCGCCGATGGCGTGAGCTGCCATCTGCAGCTTCTCCATCAGCCGGCCGACGATGTATTCCTCGAAGGTATCCTTCAAAATTATATTCAGGATGCTGACGCTGGCGTGCTCGGAGGCGAGCCTCTGGATGCGCCCGATGCGCTGCTCGACGATCATAGGGTTCCAGGGGAGGTCGTAATTCACCAAAACGTTGGCGATCTGAAGATTGACGCCCTCGGACCCGCTTCGGTCGACACGATAACGTGACAGTCGGGCGGATTTTTCCAGAACCGTTTAATGGTCTCCTGATTGCGCTGACCTGAGGCGCCGTTGATGATGCCCACTTTCAGACCCCGCGCTTCGAGGAACGCCTGAATTGTAGTCTGGGTCTCGATCCGGCCAGTGAACACCACCATCCGCCATCGCTCGGAATTCTGGCGCATCAACTGATCGATGAGGGTGCCGAGCCCCATAAGCTTGGCACTTATCGTCATACGCCCGCCAATGCGGCACACGGCCGCTGCGAGCTCCTGCTGCACGGTGCCATTGCGCGCCATATTGGTCATCTGCGCCATAAGAGCATGCGGGCTGCTGGTCAGCGCCTGAAGGATACTGATCTGGGCGAGCCGGTTCAGCTTTTGGATGGGTTTAGCGATTACCCTGATAAGCTCGAGTTCGTCCGAGGTGGGAACCACACGATGTAGCTGTACGATGCGGTCCGGAAAATACAGCTTCGCATCATCCCGGCGAACACGCGACATGTAACCATAGACTATAGAGCGAAATTCTTCACGCGCTTCCGCCTTCAACTGGCGCGCAGTCTCGCGATTATCCGCAATAAATTTGCGCGCGAACATGCCTTCGCTGCCAAAAGGGTTTTCGTGTCCGCGCGCCACGGTCAGCAGATCGACTAGCGAATAAAGGTCCCAGAGACGGTTATGGATAGGGGTGGCGGTGAGCATCAGCACGTAGCGGAAGCGCCGTTCCTCAAGCGCCTTCCTGAAGCGAACCGCCACCTGGGGCGGTGGATCTACGCCGTAGAGGTTGCGCAGCTTGTGCGCCTCGTCCAGCACCAGCATCTGAAAACGATCTTTGGGAAGCTTATCGAGATGCATCCGCGCTGAGGCATAAGTCGTGATCACCGCACCCACATCTTTTGGATCGGCATCGATCAGCTCCTGGCCGGTCGCGATTTCGGCGATGATGTTGAACTTTCCTTGGAGCTCATCTCGCCACTGTGATCCCAGCAGCTTTGGGCATACGATTAGATCTTCGATACGCGGGCGCGCGCAATCAATTCGCTGGCCACAAGCCCCGCGCTGATTGTTTTGCCAAGTCCAACGTCATCTGCAAGGAGTGTAACCGGCAGGCGGCGGCAGAACGTGATGAGGTTCGTGATCTGATGATGGTAGGGCTGGAGGCTTTCCTGCCACCTTTTTTCGGACTTCAGGTCTTTGCGCGTCTCAATGACGATCGGGTCGGCTAGATCCCATTCAAGCGCTGCGCGATATAGCTCGTATTCGCCCGGGACGAGACTCTTGCGCAAAATCTTGGTCTGGAATTCGGAGGAGGGTGCGACCAATTCTTCAACTCCACTTGGCCACCACATGAAGAATGTAGCATGCGAGCCTTGAAGCCGCACGGAATGTGTCATCGTAGGTATCGTGCCA
>CAWIEY010000014.1:0-714995 GCA_963835195.1 uncultured Alphaproteobacteria bacterium | reverse complement strand
CTTGCCACGCGGCATAGTTCGGTGCTCAGTACGCCACCGCTGCATGACGGCAGGCTTCCTGCACACTTCCGCATGACTCCCGAGAGCGACGAAACCGCCGCATATTCCCCGTGCAAAACCGTCACTAAGCGCTATGCCGCGATGGCACTCAGGCTAGCAGCACTCGTCAGCACTGGGCACAGCCCGCCACCGCATTCGGGGGCGGCCCGGTTGTCAGGAGCGCCAGATCAGGACGAGGGCGCAGTCGTCGGAGCTGCCCACGTCCCGCTGCAGGGTCGTGCACCAGGTCGGCCGCGCCGGCCGGAATCCCTTGGTGACCAGCCGCTCGGCCTCACCGAGGAGCTTGTCGATGCCGGCGTCGATGTCCCGCCCGGGCGCCTCGACCAGGCCGTCGGTGTAGAGCATCAGGGCGTCCCCGCGGCGCAGCACGCCCTCCTCGGGGTTGGTCGGGACGGCCTGCAGGTCGGGGACGACGCCGAGGACGATGCCGCGCGCCCGGGTGATGCGCCACCGGCCGCTGGCCGCCTCGTAGTGCACGGCGGGCGGGTGGCCGGCCGAGGAGACCACGTACTCCCCCGAGGTCAGGTCGAGCGACAGGTGCACCGCGGTGACGAAGCCCTCGTTCCACCGGCCGCGGCGCAGGTAGGCGTTGGCCGCGGCCAGGAAGTCGCTCCTCGGCACCGAGCCGAGCAGGCCGCCGAGCGCCCCGGACAGCAGCAGCGCCCGCGTGCCCGCGTCGATGCCCTTGCCGGACACGTCGACCAGCGCGACCTCGAGGGTCTTGCCGTCGGAGTAGGAGACGACGAAGTCGCCGCCGAACGACGCCCCGCCCGCCGGCCGGAGCATCGACGTCCGAGCCCCAGCCGTCGCCGAGCGGCGGCAGCTTGCCCTGCTCGCGGATCCGGTCGCGCAGCTCGATGAGCATCTGGTCGCCGCGCAGGCCCTGCAGCCCGAGCTTGGCCCGGGTCCGCGCCAGCACGTCGGCGAAGATCGCGGTGACCACGATCGTGGCGACGATGCCGGGGCCCGCCCGGTGTGACATGATGTCGTAGGCGACCATGACCGCGGCGATCACGAACAGGACGCGCAGCGCCCGGACCCAGAGCAGCATGCCGCCCGCGAGGATGGGCAGGATCATCACCCCGGGCGAGAACCACCACGCGGACACGTGCACCGCCGCCACGCCGATGGCCACCATGGCCAGCGCGAGACTGAACGCCAGCCGCCGGTTCCGCGTGATGAACTGCCTGCTCAGCACCGCACGCACCTGCTGTACACGGGCCCGCAGGCCGTGCGCGGCTACGCGGCAGCGGAAAGTCGCGGGCGGGAAACCATGATGGCGGCACTGTATCCGCAATCGCGGCCCGGTTCACTGGCCGACGCCGCCGTCCGCCCGGCGGGTCGCGCCGGGCCGCGCACGGGCTTCGCCGGCGCCGCTAAAGAAGTGGCCATTCGCCGCCGTCGCGGTGTAGCAAGGCAAACATGACGGAGCGCTATCCGATCCGGCCGCATCACCCCGGACGAGTTCGACGCCTTCCATCTCGTGGACCAGCACGCCTTCCATGGCTCGCCGCTGTCGGCGGAGGACCGCGCCGCAAGATCCTGTCCCGGTTCGAGTTCGACCGCAGCCTCGCGGCGTTCGACGGCAGCACCCCGGTCGGCATCGCCGGGGCGTTCGCCTCCGCCTGCGGGTACCCGGGGCTCGCGCCAGCGGCCGGGGTGAGCTGGGTGGCGCGTGCTCCCCACCCACCGGCGCCGGGGCATCCTGCGCGGCTCATGCGCCAGCAGCTGGCCGACATCCGGGACCGCGGCGAGGCGCTGGCCGTGCTGTGGGCCTCGGAGTCCGGGATCTACGGCCGCTACGGCTACGGCCGGGCGTCCTGGCACGACACGTTCACCATCCGCCGCGGCGAGGGCGCGCTGGCCCCGGACGTCCCCGCCGACCCGGGGCTGCGGCTGCGGCTCACCGAGCCCGAGCAGGCCCGGGCGGAACTGGCCAAGGTCTACGACACGGTGCTGGAGACACGGCCGGGCTTCTTCGCCCGGAACGACCTGTGGTGGGACAGGCTGCTGTACGACCCCGCGACGGACCGGCAGGACGCGTCCCCGCTGCGCTGCCTGCTGGCCGAGGACGACGCGGGCCCGCGTGGCTACGCGCTCTACTCCGGCACCGGCGGTGGGACGACGACATGTTCCTGCCGGACGGCCAGCTCGACGTCCGGGAGCTGGTCGCCGCCGACCCCGCCGCCAGCGCGGCGCTGTGGGGCGACCTGCTCAGCCGGGACCTGACCGCCGAACTGCACGCCCGCGATCCGCCCGGTCGACGACCCGGTGCTGTTCCAGCTGGCCGACCCGCGGCGGCTGCGCCCGGTGGTCAGCGACGGCCTGTGGGCCCGGCTCACCGACCTGCCCGCGGCGCTTTCCCTGCGCCGCTACGCGTGCCCGGTGGACGTGGTCCTCGACGTGCAGCGACGAGATGTTCCCGGGTAACGAGGGCCGTGGCGGCTGCGCGGCGGACGAGTCCGGCCACGCCATCTGCGACCCGGTGGACGAGGCCGCGGACCTATCGCTGACGTCACCGAGCTCGGCGCCGCCTACCTCGGCGGGACCCGCCTCGGCGCGCTGGCCGCGGCGGGCCGGGTCACCCAGCTGCGGGCGGGCGCGCTCGCCCAGCTGTCCGCCGCCATGTCCTGGGACCCGGCGCCCTGGTGCCCGATCATCTTCTGAGCGAGCCGGGCTAGGCGACAGCGCTCGTGCGAGACTGAGGCCGCATGAAGGTCACGCTGAGCGCGGCCATGCGGGCGCGGGACGTTTCCCGGCCGCGGCCGGAGGACGAAGAGGCCGCCCGGGAGGCCGACGCCGCCGCGGCGCCCGGCCGGCCGGAGCCCGGCCCGGGCCCGCCGGACAGCGGTGACACGGCCGGGGCGCGCCGGCGAACGCCGGCGCGCGGGAGCAGCCGGCGGCCGGCCGTCGGCCAGCGCCGAGAGCGCGGCCGGCGCGCGCCGGCGCAAGCGCCGCTCAGCTGGGCGGCAGGGGCGGGAGCTCGCCGGTCTTCTCGTACTCGGCGATCTCGGCCAGCCGCCGCGCGTGCCGCGCGGCCCCGGAGAACGGGGTCTCCACGAAGACCTTGGCGAAGGAGATCGCGTCGTCGATGGTGTACACCCGGGCCCCGAGGCTGAGCACGTTGGCGTCGTTGTGCAGCCGGGCCAGCTGGGCGGTCTCGGCCGTCCAGGCCAGCGCGGCCCGGATGCCGGGCACCTTGTTGGCGGCGATCTGCTCGCCGTTGCCGGACCCGCCGATCACGATGCCCAGGCTGCCCGGGTCCGCGATGACGCTGGTGGCCGCGCGCATGACGTACGACGGGATAGTCGTCGTCTTCGACGTAGGCGGGCGGCCCGCAGTCCACCGGCTCATGGCCGTTCTCGGACAGCCACTCGATCAGGCGGCCCTTGAGCTCGAACCCCGCGTGATCAGACCCCAGAAATACGCGCACGGGGGAGTGTGTCAGATCGGCTGACGCCGGCCGGCACCGCCGGGCGAGGCTCTCGGGTCCGGGGGCGAGTCTTGTCAGTCGAAGATGGGGTCGCGGGTGCGGGAGCGCTTGAGCTCGAAGAAGCCGTCGGTCCCGGCGATGGCCAGCACGCCGTCCCAGAGCCTGGCCGCGGCCTCGCCGCGCGGGATCGGGGAGACCACCGGGCCGAAGACCGACGTGCCGTTGACCGAGATCACCGGGGTGCCGACCTCGTAGCCGACCCGGTCCATGCCGTCGTGGTGGCTGGCCTTGCAGGGCCTCGTCGTACTCGGTGGATTCGGCCGCGTCGGCCAGGCTGGCGGGCAGGCCGGCCTCCTTCGAGCGCGGCCTCGTAGGTGGCGCGCTCGCGCGGGGCCTTCTCATGGTGGAACCTGGTGCCGAGCGCGGTGTACAGCTTGCCGAGCACCTCGGGGCCGAACTGCTGCTCGGCCGCGATGCAGATGCGGACCGGGCCCCAGCCGGTGGCCAGCAGCTCCCGGTAGCGGTCGGAGAGGTCTTCCTTGTCCGCGTTCAGCACGGACAGGCTCATCACGTGCCAGCGCGGCGTGACCGGGCGGACCTTCTCCACCTCGAGCATCCACCGCGAGGCGATCCAGGCCCACGGACAGATGGGGTCAAACCAGAAGTCGACGACGGTGTTCTCCTGCTCGGGCATGCGCGCTCCTCGTGCTGGGCCGGATCCAGGCGGAACCTGGGTACGCCTGCGACAACCGGGTGGCCAGCGCCGGCTCATTCCGCGACCAGGCGGGAGAATGCGCCAGGCGCCGCGTGGAAGGATGGCAAGCGCGCGTCGCACGAGGACGAAGGGGATCAGCAGGTGCCAGACAACCTCACCCAGGACGAGGCCCGGGCACGGGCCGACTCATCACCGTCTCGTCGTACCAGGTCGAACTGGACCTGACCGGGGGCGAGACCACGTTCCCCTCGGTCACCGTGGCCCGCTTCCGCGTGCCGGGGCCGGGGTCGGGGACGTTCATCAACCTGACCGCGCCCAAGGTCCTGGAGATCACCCTCAACGGGGAAGCCGGTTCCGCTGGACGCGTTCGACGGCGACCGGATCACGCTGACCGGCCTGGCCGCCGAGAACGAGCTGCGGGTGGTGGCGGAGTGCGCCTACTCGCGCAGCGGCGAGGGCCTGCACCGGTTCACCGACCCGGCCGACGGCGGCGTCTACCTGTACTCCGACCTGGAGACGTTCGACGCGCACCGGATCTACGCCTGCTTCGACCAGCCCGACCTGAAGGCGACCTACGAGCTGACCGTCACCGCGCCGGCGGACTGGCAGGTCATCTCGAACATGGCGCCGGACGCAGCAGCAGGAGCCCGGCCGGCGAGCCTCGGCCAAGCGCTGGCACTTCCCGCCGACCCCGGTCATGTCCACCTACATCACCGCGGTCGCGGCCGGCCCGTACCACGTGGTGCGGGACGACCACGACGGCATCCCGCTGGGCATCTACTGCCGGCAGTCGCTGGCCCAGTACCTCGACGCTGACGAGATCTTCGAGGTCACCAAGCAGGGCTTCGACTTCTACCACCAGGCGTTCGGCGTCCGGTACCCGTTCGGCAAGTACGACCAGCTCTTCGTGCCCGAGTTCAAGGAAGGCGCGATGGAGAACGCGGGCTGCGTGACGTTCCTGGAGGACTACATCTTCCGGTCCCGGGTCACCGACTTCGCCCGCGAGGCGCGGGCCGAGACGATCCTGCACGAGATGGCCCACCATGTGGTTCGGCGACCTGGTCACCATGCGCTGGTGGGACGACCTGTGGCTGAACGAGTCGTTCGCCACCTGGGCGGGCACGCTGGCCGAGGCCGAGGCGACCAGGTGGACGTCGGCCTGGACCACGTTCGCCCAGCTGTACAAGGCCTGGGCCTACCGGCAGGACCAGCTGCCGTCCACCCACCCGATCGCCGCGGACATCGCGGACATCGAGGCGGTCGAGGTCAACTTCGACGGCATCACCTACGCCAAGGGCGCGTCCGTGCTCAAGCAGCTGGTCGCGTACGTGGGCCGGGACAACTTCCTGGCCGGGGTCCGGCAGTACTTCGCCGAGCAACGCCTGGGGCAACGCGACCCTGGCCGACCTGCTGCCGGCGCTGGAGGACACGTCCGGCCGGGACCTGACCGAGTGGTCCCGGCGAGTGGCTGCAGACCGCCGGGCGTCAACACGCTGCGGCCGGAGTACGAGCTCGACGCCGACGGCCGGTTCACCTCGTTCGCCGTCCGCCAGGAGGCGGTGGCCGAGTACCCGGTGCTGCGCTCGCACCGGATCGCGATCGGGCTCTACGACCGGGACCGGCCGGGCTGGTGCGGCGGCACCGGGTGGAGACCGACATCACCGGCGAGCGGACCGAGATCGCCGAGCTGGCCGGCGAGCACCGGCCCGACCTGGTGCTGCTCAACGACGACGACCTGACCTACGCCAAGATCCGCCTGGACGACCACTCGCTCGGCACGCTGGTCCAGGCCATCGGCGAGTTCCGCGACTCGCTGCCCGCCGCGCTGGCCTGGTCGGCCGGCCTGGGACATGTGCCGGGACGCGGAGATGGCGGCCCGGGACTACGTGCGGCTGGTCATGCTCGGCGTCGGCTCGGTGACCGACATCAGCGTGGCCCAGACGCTGCTGCGCCAGGCGGCCCAGGCCGTCCGCCGGTTCGCCGACCCGGCCTGGCGGGACGAGGGCCTGGCGCTGACTGGGCGACGCCCTGCACGACCTGCTGATCGCCGCCGCGCCCGGCAGCGACGCCCAGCTCGCCTACACCCAGGCCCTGGCCGGCGTGGCCATCTCCGACCGGCACCTGAACCTGCTGGCCAGCCTGCTCGACGGGACGACCATGCTCGAGGGCCTGACCATCGACACCGACCTGCGCTGGACCCTGCTGCACCGCCTGGTCAGCCGGGGCCGGGCCGGGGCCGCGCGAGATCGACGCGGAGCTGGCCCGGGACGCCACCGACGCCGGCGAGCGCCGGGCCGCGTCCTGCCCGGGCCGCCGTTCCCGACCCGGCCAGCAAGCAGCGCGGTCTGGGACGAGATCGTCGGCCGGGCGGCTGCCGAACGCGACGTTCCGCGCCACCCTGACCGGGTTCGCCGATCCGGACCAGGGCGAGCTGACCGCGCCGTTCCGCGATCCGTTCTTCGACGTGCTGCTGGACATCTGGGCCAACTGGAGCTCGGACATGGCCAAGCGGTTCGTCGCCATCGGCTACACGATCTGCCCCACCGAGCAGGAGACGATCAGGATCACGGACGGCTACATCGCCCGGACCCAGCCGCCCGCGGCCCTGCGCCGCCTGCTGGTCGAGGGCCGCGACGACGTGGCCCGCGCCCTGCGCTGCCGCGCCCGCGCTGGCTGATGCCCGTGGCCGAGGCTAACTGCTCGCCAGGGTAACTGACGTTCGTCGAGGTGGCGGAGGTGCTCGTGGCCGTCGGGGGCGGGGCAGAAGCCGTGCGGGTCCAGGTGCAGCGGGCGGATCCCGGCCGCCAGGGCCCCGGTCACGTCGTAGCGCAGGCTGTCCCCGACGTGGACGACCGTGCCCGGGTCGGCGGCGGCAGGCCCAGCGCGTCCAGGGCCAGCGCGAAGATCCGCGGGTCGGGCTTGGACACGCCGACCACGGCCGAGTCGATGACCACCCCGACGTCGACCCCGCTCGCTTCGGGCAGCACCTCGTCGCCGGGGCCGCGTAGCAGACGTCCAGGCGGCGGAGGGCCTGCTCGACCTCGCCGGTCGAGTTGGAGACGATGCCGACCGGCAGGCCCAGGGCGGCGATGCCGCGCAGCGCGGCGAGCCACCCCCGGTCCCACGTGGGTCCAGGCGAACCCGTCGGTCAGGCCCACGATGTCGCTGGCCACCGAGTCCACGTCGGCGGCGGGCACGCCGCACGCGGCCGCGAAGTCCCGCAGGTACTCGAGCCACCACTGGCCGCGCCCGTGCGGCCCGGCCCGGCTCGTCGCAGTCGGCCATGGCCCGGTAGTGCGCCCGCTCCAGGTCGGCCAGGCTGGGTTCCAGCCCGGCGGCGTGCAGTGGGGGCAGCAGCAGTTCCGGCGACGGGAACAGCATGACGCCGCCCGCGTCGAGCAGGATCGCGTTGACCGGGTACGTCCTCGGGCACGCTACGACCATTGCCCCTGGTCAGCGTCGCTCGGGGTACGCGGCCGAGCGCGACGGTCACCCCGTCGGCGTCGCTGCCGTGCGTCTGCCGGGCCGTGGGGCGCGGGGCCACGTCCCAGACGCTGGGCCGGTGGGCGACGCGCCGCCGAACGCGTTGACGCTGTCGGCGCGCGCGGGCGCCGCTGGCGCTCAGGCCCCGGCTAGTGCTGATCATCTGCACCTGGTTCCGGCCGTCCCGCTTGGCCCGGTACAGCGCCGCGTCGGCGGCGGCGAGCAGTTCGCTCAGCTCGCGGGTGGACCCGGCGTCCAGCGCGGCCACCCCGACGGACACGGTGACCTGCACCGACTGGCCGTCCGAGGTCTGCAGCGACAGCCCGGAGATGTGGTCGCGCACCCGGTCCGCGATGCGGAACGCGTCCACGGCGCGGGTGTGCGGCAGCAGCAGGACGAACTCCTCGCCGCCGAACCGGCCCGGCCGAGTCGTACTCCCGCAGCACCCCCGGCAGGCAGTGCGCGATCTCCCTGAGCACCTCGTCGCCGAACAGGTGCCCGTAGGTGTCGTTGACCCGCTTGAAGAAATCGATGTCAAGCACGGCGACGGCGAGCGCCATCCGGGCCCGCACGGCGCGGGCCACCTCGGCCTTGGCCTCCCGCTCCCAGGTGCGGGCGTTCAGCAGTCCGGTCTTGGCGTCGGTCCGGGAGTCGTTCAGCAGCTGGGCGTGGCTGAGCGAGCGCTGCAGCAGGCCAGGACGGGCAGCGCCACCGGCGCCAGGAAGATGTTGCCGGACACCCCGTAGGTCAGCAGCGTCCCGATGCACAACTCGGCCAGGTCGTTGTAGAGAGGCTCGCGGCGGAACATGTTGCGGACCACATGCTCCGACGGGTTGCTGCCCTTGACCGCGGTCATGATCGTCACCTTGTTCAGGGCGGCCTTCACCACCCCGCTGATCAATACGGCCAGCAGCCAGGCCAGGGACCGCAGGGCGCTCCCGGCCGCGAAGTGGACGACCAGCCGGTCCAGGAGGTGGAAGGTGACCGACGCCCCGCCGAAGGCCAGTCCCAGCGAGGAGACGGTGTAGACGCGGCGGTATCCGACGCTGCGCCGGACCTGCCACTGCATGAGGGCGACCGGGAGGATCGGGGCGACCAGGGCGTAAGCGGGAGGGAGCAGGATGGCGACCGCCAATTCCCAGATCCCGTAGACGTCCTTGTTCAGTCCGCTGGTGTCCCCCTGATTGCGGCGCAGTTCGACGGTGACGATCGCACAGGTCAGCAGGGTGGCGAAAATCACCAGATCGTGCGGGCGAATGGTGAGGAACGAAACTGCCACGCCGATGGCGGCCGCATGCAAAGCAATCACGGAAATGACTACGGTACGTAGCCAAGTCGGCCGCAAGGCCCATATGGCCCAGCCCTGGACATGCTGCACCCATCGGGTAAGGAAGCGATGAGCGAATGCCATCGGCTCCTCCTGATGGTCACGTGCGATGACGATCGCCAGCTGCCGGGTGCTTGTCCAAGTGTGCCGCATTCCCTCCGCTAAGGATACCTACTGTCAGGTATCGACTACGGCGTGGCGTAAGTCCGAGGCCAGCCCGGCAAGACCGCCTTCTTTGCAGCCTGCCAGCCGAATGGCGCGAGATCATCGTGTCACGGCATTTCCGGCATCAGAGACTTATGTTGCATATCGCACCAGTCTCTCCGGCCGATTCCCGCCCACGGGACGCCACCTGACGCGGAGAGGGGTCACTCAATGTAACGACGCCACGGGCCAGTCGTTGCTCATCGGACGTCAACTGCCGCCCTGCTGGGGCAGACCGGCGCTGCGCGAGGATGTTCTGGCCCAAATCTCACCATTTGTTCCTTTCGCCCCGACCAGTAAGGATCTGAGCCGTGCGCAACGACACCTGGGCCTGAAACCCGTCCGCCTGTCCACCGATCACCACCAGAAAGGAACCCGTGCCATGCGCAACGACACCTGGGCCTGACCCCCACCACCACCACCCACACCACCACCAGAAAGGAACCCGCCCCATGCGCAACGACACCTGGGCCTGACCCCCACCACCACCACCCACACCACCACCAGAAAGGAACCCGCCCCCATGCGCAACGACACCTGGGCCTAACCCCCACCACCACCACCCACACCACCACCAGAAAGGAACCCGCCCCATGCGCAACGACACCTGGGCCTAACCCCCACCACCACCACCCGCACCACCACCAGAAAGGAACCCGCCCCATGCGCAACGACACCTGGGCCTGACCCCCACCACCACCACCCACACCACCACCAGAAAGGAACCCGCCCCATGCGCAACGACACCTGGGCCTAACCCCCACCACCACCACCCGCACCACCACCAGAAAGGAACCCGCCCCATGCGCAACGACACCTGGGCCTGACCCCCACCACCACCCCGCACCACCACCACGAAAGGAACCCGCCCCATGCGCAACGACACCTGGGCCTGACCCCCACCACCACCCGCACCACCACCAGAAAGGAACCCGCCCCATGCGCAACGACACCTGGGCCTGACCCCCACCACCACCCGCACCACCACCAGAAAGGAACCCGCCCCATGCGCAACGACACCTGGGCCTGACCCCCACCAGCCAACGAGCACGGAACGCACCGGCGAAGAACCGGCCGCCGACCGTCAGTGAGTACGACCACCGGGCTGTACCGCCCGGCCCAGCCACAGGCCGACGACGCCCTGGAGGATGGCCACCAGCAAGGTGACCAGGACGCCGGTGAACGCGTGCGGCGGCACACCCGCGAGGGCGGCGATGACGCGTGCGGTGGCACCGGCCGGCTGGCCCTGCACGACGGCGGGCCAGTACAGCGGCACGCCCCAGCCGAGCAGCGCCATGACCAGCACGGCCAGGAGGGTATGGCGCAGCCGCCAGCCCCACCGGGGCAGCAGCAGCCCCGCGGCCAGCCCGGCCAGGAACGGCACGAACCACAGGCCGAGTTCGGCCCCGGCCGCGATGACCAGCGCCCCGGCCAGCACGACGGTCAGCCACCGCCATGGACTTACGCGGCCCCGCGGCGGACCGAGCCGGTAGGCGCCCCGGCGGCCGAGTTTGCGCAGTTCAGCCACTGCCCACGACCTGTCTCGGCCGGCGCACCGGCCCCAGGGCGGCCACGGAACCGGGTGGGTGCAACGTCCAGCGGAGCGCGCCAGCGGGCGCCCCCGGAGTGGGCATGGGCAGCGACCGGTCCGCCCACCACCGGCTGATCAGGTCGTCGTACCAGGGGGAGGCCGGATTCTCGCTCTGGCCGCCCGGGTACACCCCCTCGGCCAGGACCGGCCCGGTCCGGGCCGCGCCGGAACCGGAGAAGTCCACCACCATCCGCCAGCTGGGGCCCACACTCGAGTTGAGGCCGCCCTCGGCCGCGTCCACGGTCCACGCGTCCCCGCTGGACGCCCGCGGCCCATACCCGAGGGCGTCCGCCCCGGTCAGGGACGGGAACTGCCGGGTGTGCAGCCTCCCCCAGGTCCACGTGGCCGGGGCCCCGCCCAGCTTGGACGCCAGATGAGCGGTTGCGGCGCCGAACGCCTGCCGCATCACCTGGGCCGCGGTGCGGTGCGCACCGGACGGCAGGCTGAACGCGGACGGGGGCGCGGAGCCGGTGGTCCAGGCGGCCAGGTCTTCGGTCAGGCTGGTCGGCCAGGACGGACAGGGCCAGGCCGGCCCGGTCCTTGCTCACCGGAACGTGCTCCGACGTCCACCAGGGCTGGAACGTGGCCGAGAGGTAGTCACCCCAGAACGTCCACCACACCGAGGCCGCGGCCGAGCTCTGGGTCATGTTGTCGTCCCAGCCGGACAGCAACCGTCACGGCCGCCTGGTCCCGCGGCTGAGGTGGCCGGCCTGGCGCAGCGCGGCCACCAGCTTCGGCACCACGGCGGCGGCCAGGTTGTCAGTCACGTTGCCCTGGAGCGCGGTGAAGTCGGCCGGGTGCAGGCCGGAGCGGCCGCGCAGCCCGGCGTAGATCTGGTTGGCCCGGAAGCTGTTGTCGAAGAAATCGGCGGTGGTGCCGATGTAGTAGGGGTAGGAGGGGCCGACCGGCCGCTGGTTGGCGGTGGCCAGCACGTGGCCGGGCGGGTCGAAGACCTGCGGCACGGCCGCGTACGGGATGACGCCGTCGATGTCGTCGGCTCCGGTGCCGGACAGCGGCAGCCACGGGTCGCCGTGGGCGACCTGCGGGTAGTAGCCGGCCGAGATCTCGCCGATGTGGCCCTGGTCGTCGGCGTAGACGAAGTTCTGGGTGGGCGCGTGCCAGCCGGCCAGCGCGGCCCGGAACTGGCCGAAGTCGCTGGCCTGGTTGATGCCGATCAGGGCGGCCAGGTCCGGGGACGGGACGTTGCCCATCCAGTCCACGGCCATGGTCTGCCCGGCCTGGGTCATGATCGGGCCGTGCACGGTGACGTCCACGGTGAGCGGGACGGCCGGGCCGCCGCGCACCGGGATCGTGTAGTGCACCTTCGTCATCGGCCGCCAGGCGCCCCGCCAGTAGTACTGGCCCGGGTGGCGGGAGCTGGTCTGCTCGGCGTAGAACAGCGCGGCCTGGTTCTGGGTGTCAGTCAGCGACCAGGCGATGTGCTGGTTGTGCCCGATCAGCACGCCGGGGACGCCGGGGACGGTGACCCCGCTGACGTCCAGGCCGGGCGCTGACACGGCCGCCTCGTACCAGATGGACGGCAGTGTCTGCGGCAGGTGCGGGTCGCCGGCCAGCATGGCGCCGTGCCCGCTGACCGCGGGCCCGTTGGCCGCCCAGGCGTTGCTGTCCGGCTGGCGGTGCACGAGCCCGGCCGGGAGACGGCTGAGCTGGGCGAGCAGCTGGCCCGCCGCCGCACTGACCGCCGATGAGGATGGTTTAACCGACGGCGGCGAGACGTCCGGGCTCGTGGCGATGGTCACCACCGGGGCGGAGCTGGCCAGGTCCGCGGGCACCCGGGTCAGCCCGGGGTTGCGGTACGGACCGGGATCGAACGGGCTCTGCTGGTTCGGCGGGTCGACCGGGAACCAGGCCATCGTCCGGGCCGCGCCGAGCGACCGCCCGATGATGGCCAGATCGCCGATGACACGCGCCTGCGCGCTTCTTTGCCGACGATCCAATATCTCCTCGATCACGGCGCGGCGGTGATCCTGATGTCGCACCTTGGCCGGCCCAAGGGGGGACCCGACCCCAAGCTGACGCTGGCCCCGATTGCCGCCCATCTGGCGGGACTGCTTGGGAAGCCGGTCGACTTCGCCCCGGATTGTGTCGGGGCGGAAGCGCAGTCGCGCGCCGCCGCGCTGCGGCCGGGCCAGGTGCTGTTGCTGGAAAACCTGCGCTTCCATCCGGAGGAAGAGCGCAACGACGCCGGGTTCGCCCGACAACTGGCGGCGCTGGGCGACCTGTACGTCAACGACGCCTTCGGCGCGGCCCATCGCGCGCACGCCTCCACCGAAGCGCTCGCGCATCTGCTGCCGAGCGCCGCCGGCTTGCTGATGCAGCGGGAGATCGCGGCGCTCGGCGGTTTGCTGGAAGCGCCCAAGCGACCGTTCGCCGCCATCATCGGTGGCGCCAAGATCTCCAGCAAGATCGGCGTGCTCGAACATCTCCTGCCGCGCATCGACGCGCTGGTCCTCGGCGGCGCCATGGCCAACACGTTTCTGAAGGCGCAAGGGTATGCGGTCGGCTCGTCGCTGGTCGAGGACGACCAGCTCCCGGTGGCGCAGCGGACGCTCGCCAGCGCACGGGCGGCGAAAGTCCAGGCCATCCTGCCGGTGGACGTCGTGGTGGCAGAGCGATTCGCCGCCGACGCGCAGCGTCAGGTCGTGGAGGTCGCGCACGTGCCGGAAGGCTGGACGATTTTGGATGTCGGCCCGGCAACGGTGCAGCAGATCCGGGCGGTCATCGACGGTTGCGCGACGGCGCTCTGGAACGGCCCGCTCGGCATGTTCGAGTTTCCGGCGTTCGCCGCCGGGACGTTGGCCGTGGCGCACATGCTGGCCGACCATCCGAACCTCGTCTCGGTCGTGGGCGGCGGCGAATCGGTGGCGGCCGTCGACCAGGCGGGAGTTGCCGACCGCATCACGCACGTGTCCACCGGCGGCGGCGCTTCGCTGGAAATGCTCGAGGGCCGTACGCTGCCGGGCGTGGCCGCGCTGCCCCAAGTCTGAAGAGGAGCCGAACGATCGACGCGCAGCGCCTGCCCATCATTGCCGGCAACTGGAAGATGAACGCCGGACCGGTGGAGGCGCGCGCCTTAGCGCTGGCGATGCTGCCGCAACTGACCGACTTCGCCGGTGTCGAGAGCGTGCTCTGCCCGCCCTACGTGTCGCTGCTGACCGTTCGCGAGGTCATTGCCGGGACGCCGGTCAAGCTCGGCGCGCAGGACGCCTACGACGTTGACCAGGGGGCGTTTACCGGCGCGGTGTCGGCGGCGATGCTCGCCGGCATCGTCGATTATGTCATTCTCGGCCACTCGGAGCGCCGCCACATTTTCGGCGAGACCGACGCGCAGGTCCTGCGAAAGGCCCAGGCCGTACTGCGCCACGGCATGGCCCCGATTGTCTGTGTCGGGGAGCGCCTCGAAGAACGCGACGCCAACCGGACGGCAGCGGTCATTCGTGCGCAGTTGCACGGCAGCCTTGGCGGTTTGACCGCCGAGCAGTTCGCCCGCGTCGTCGTCGCCTATGAGCCGGTCTGGGCGATCGGCACGGGACGCGCCGCGACGGCGGAGCAGGCGCAGGAAGTGGCCGGACTGATTCGCGAGGAGTTACGCACGCTCTACGGCGCGGCCGCAGACGGCACGCGCATCCAGTATGGCGGCAGTGTGACGCCCGCCAACTGCGCCGCCTTCTTCGCCCTGCCCGACATCGACGGCGCGCTCGTCGGCGGCGCCAGCCTCAAACCTGCCGACTTCGTCGCCATCGTCGAAAACTGCGCCGGCGCGATCCGGCGTTAGCCGGTCGGCTGCCGCCCGCCAGCCGCTAAAGCGGCCGGCTACGTTAACCAAGCACCCTGAAGGGCGCTACGCCGAACAATCCATCCGGGTATGATGCGCATTCCCAGGGCGCTTTAGCGTCCTTTGTAAACGTAGCCCGCTCGTTTACGGGCGGGCGCGGCGACTCGCGGCGCGCAGGGCGACAGGAGTGCCAAAGGGCGACCGGAATCAGCCCGCCTCGTCGAACGCGCCGGCCCGCGCGAGGCGTTGATACATGCGCTTGCCCCCGGCGGTGACTGCCGGCGCGCCATCGGCGTCAAGCGTGATGAGGCCGGCGCGCACGGTTGCCCGGAGGGTCGGCGATGGCGCGCCGTACTCCTCCCGGAGCGTGGCGACAAAGCGCTCGCGGGCCTCGCCTTCAAAGCGGCATAGGCCATAGAGCACCCGCATGGTGAGGCTGGCGGGGGCAGGGCCGAGCGCCAGCACTTCGGGAGCCAGTTTCGGGCCAAACAGGGGATGCCAAGGCGGCAAGCGGCCTTGAGTTGATCCTCGTGGTCGCGATCATCGCGCTTTTGCTCGATTCGCCGCATTACGATCTGACCTCGACGGTGGTGGCGATCCTGCTCGCCGTCGAATTCATACCCATCGTGCTGGCGCTCGGAACGACTGTTTGGGCCGCAACGCGGCCGAGCCGCGATGCGTCATCGCCGTGATCCTGCACTTCGCCTACGGCTCGAATATGAGCCGCGCCGTCATGCGCAAGCGCGCTCCGCTTGCGAAAGCGATCGGGGTGGCGACGCTGGCAAACCATAGCTTCCGGATCACCGCGGACGGCTACGCTTCGGTCACGCCGCGGCGCGGCGACAAAGTCTATGAAGTTTGTGGCGGCTTACACCGCGCGACCTCGTCACGCTTGCGGCCTGGGAAAACCTCGCCGGAGGTCTCTATCGCGCGAAGACGCTGGCGGTGCGGTACGCGGGCCGGCAAAGCCGCGCGCTCGTCTATCTCGCGCGACCGTGCCCCACGGGCCGCGCCAAGATCGGTTACATGGAACTTGTGATTGCGGCGGCGCTGGAATGGCGCCTGCCGCAACTTTACATTGACGCCTTGCGAGGATTTTTGCCGAAGCAGGCGGGCGGCGCTGCGCCGCCTTATGGCAAGGCGTTTCGATGGAAATGATTTGTCGCGTCGTTGTCCGCGGACAAGTGCAGGGCGTCGGTTTCCGCGCCTGGGCGGAGATCACCGCACTTGAGCTTGGCATTGAAGGCTGGGTGCGTAACCGCCGCGACGGTTCGGTGGAGGCGGTGCTCGCCGGTTCTGAGGAAGCTGTGTCGACAATGGTGGCGAGCTGCCGCGACGGCCCGCGCGGCGCAAAGGTCAGTGCGGTCAATCAGCACGACGCGGGTGAGGGCGATTTGGCCTTGCGTCGTCCGGGCGAGCTGTTTTCGGTCTTGGCAAGCTTTTGAACGTCGTGTGTCGGGCCGAATAACGGCTCGAATTCGCGGCGCAAGATTGCGTCGACCTCCGGCATCGACGCGGCAACGCCGAGCGCGGCCAGCGAGGTTATCCCGTAACGCGGGTCGGAAATCCCGCAGGGCACGATGCCGGAAAAATGCGAAAGGTCCGGCTCAACGTTGAGCGCGACGCCGTGCAGCGTGACCCAGTGTCGAACGCGAACGCCAATGGCGGCGATTTTATCCTCGGCGTTTTGCGCAAGCCCGCGGCGGCGGACCCAAACGCCAATGCGGTCGTCGCGGCGCTCGCCGGAGATCCCCAACGCTGCGAGCGTGCCGATGATCCATTCTTCGACGGTGGCGACGAACCGGCGGACGTCCGGGGCGCGGCGCTTGAGGTCGAGCATCACATAGGCCACCCGCTGACCCGGGCCGTGATAAGTGAACTGGCCTCCGCGCCCGGCTTGATAAACCGGGAACCGCCCATCGATCAGCTCGTGTGGCTGCGCGGAAGTGCCGGCGGTATAGAGGGCAGGGTGCTCGAGCAGCCAGACGAGTTCGCGCGCCTCGCCCCGCGCAATGGCTTCGGCCCTTTCGCTCATGAAGGCGAGCGCGTTTTCGTAATCGACGAGGGCAGGGCTTTGCAGCCATTCGACCGGCGGCGTGCCGGCGACGGGAAGAAGCCCGATCTGCACTTCGCCGCGTGTTTTCGCCACCTCGAATCCGCTCCTGATCGCCGTCAGCGCGGCCTTGCTGCGGCCGCTCATTCCGCCGAGCGAGAATATATGCCTTTTCCGGCCTTGTCGGCTTTCGGCCTAACTGTTACATCGGCGCCGCGTTTAAGCGCGCTCTTCACCCCACATGCGGTCGTGGCGGAATTGGTAGACGCACTAGCTTGAGGTGCTAGCGGGGCAACCCGTGGAGGTTCGAGTCCTCTCGACCGCACCATTAACCCTTTCGGCCTCAATATTTTCAATAAGATACGGATTTAATTGGACTTCCTACAGAGGCTTCGCTACACAAATCACTACAGAACGCCTCTGTAGTGAAGCCGCCAATGCCCAAGATCGCGATGCAACTTAAGCCCGCCGCTCGCGGCGGCTTCATCGCACGTAAAGCTATTCCGCGTGACGTAGCGGAAGCCTATGGGCGGGTTTTTGGGCGCGGAAAACCTCAATGGGAGGCTTGGTTCAACAGCGGCCCTGTGAGCTTCCTAATGGCAAAGCAGAGACATCGTGATTGGTCGAATTCGATCGAGGGCCGAATTGCCAACATTCGGGCCGAAACCAATGGGCAGGGTCGGACACTTACAGCGCAGGAGGCAAGGGCGCTGGCGGGCGAATGGTATCACTGGTTCATAGCCCGTATGGCAGCCAACAATTGGTCCGGTAGCGCATGGCGCGCCTACAGTGACGAAATGTGGAAGGGCTTAGACAGCGTGGCCGACGGTTTCGGCGATCCGTTCGACCATTATGACAAAAACCATGTGCGACCAATCATTTCCGATGAAGCTAAGACGGCGCAATTTCTCGCCCTGAAACGTGTCCCGCTCGACGCGGCATCGCGTGATCTATTCCTTGACTTCGTTACCCGCGATTTTTTCGCCGCGTTAGATTCGCTGACGCGGCGAGCCCAAGGCGACTTCAGGGACGAATACGTGAAGCGGTTTCCGACGACGAGAGAGGGGGCTGCTGATCCAGATGTAACGCCATGGGCAATGTTTGAACGATGGATTGCAGAAGCCAAGCCAGCAGCGTCCACCATCGACAGATGGCGCGCGGTGTTCCTGAAACTTCAAGCCGACTTTCCAAACACCAGCGCTGCCGCATTACTGCCCGAACAAATGCAGGATTGGGCTAAGGGGCTCGTAAATGCAGAGCGCGCCGCCGGTACGGTGCGCGACGTTTGGGTGATTGCTTGCCGTACCGTGTTTGCCTGGGCCATTGGAGCAAAGTTGATTGCGCGCAATCCGTTTGTCGGCTGGCGCATTACTGTTCCGAAAAAGATAAGTACTCGCGAAACTAAAGCACTGACGGAAAACGAAATACGGACCATCCTGAAAGCGGCTGCGAAAATCGAGGTTCACAGCAAGACGGACGCTGCGAAGCGCTGGTGCCCGTGGCTTGCAGCCTACACGGGCGCGCGCATGGGTGAGTTGACGCAACTTCGCGGGTCGGACGTCTTCGAGCAAGACGGCATATGGGCCATCAAAATTTCGCCGGAAGCCGGAACTGTGAAGAATAGGAAGCCCCGACGGTGCCATTGCACGAGCACCTAATCAAACAGGGCTTTGTGCAATTCGCCAAAGCAAGCGGCGAAGGGCCTTTATTCTACAAGCAGCTTGACGGACAGCACGATGAGGCCGACCCGACCAATCCAAAGCGCCCGCGCGCCGTGAAGGCGCGCGAGCGTGTCGCGGCATGGGTCCGTGAAATTGGCGTCACTGACCCCGAGCTGCAGCCGAACCACGCTTGGCGCCATACGTTTAAGAAGCTTGGCGATCGCGCCGGTTTGTCTGAGAAGGTGCTTGATACAATTTGCGGTCATGCTCCGGCGACCGTCGGGCGCGGCTACGGCGAGGCAGACCTAGCGGACAAAGCGGATGCCTTGCGGCGTTTCCCCCGCTTTAAAGTTTGACCATCTTCAAAGTTTGAACGGCTGGACGCCGAAATGTCCGCGTCAGAATTCCCGCCGCGCTCCCGCTGGAACAACTCGGAAGTTTTATCTCGCCGCGTGGTCATCGGTTGGGCCTGGATTCTCTGGCCGTTGGAGCAGCCTCGCATAATAGCAAGTAGGCGTTAGCAGCACCGTGTGGATGGTAAGTTAAGGGTTCGGATCCCTCCCTCTCCGCCACTCCAATAAAATCAATAACTTAGAGCGAAGGATTAGCAACAGTAGCGACAGTAGTTAGCGACAGCGATCGCAAGGCCGAAATGCTATCGGTGCCGCCTCCCATTCGCGGCGACGCAATCGCGCGTACGCCACCACTTGGCAAAAGTGTTCGAAAATCTCTTCTGCATGCAGCTGTGCAACGTCTATGTATTCCTGCGGACGAGCACGACCTTGCCCAGTTTGCGGTCGAGGGCTCGAATCCCTTCGCCCGCTCCACTCACTTCAGGAAAACTGGAGCGGGTGAAGAGCCACGTCGCCTGACAGTCGCATCTAAGTGCTGAGCGCATCTGTTGGACGCTATGTTGGACGTTTTGTGGGCCAAGCTTCACGCGGCGGAAAGGTGCCCGAAGGCGTAAGGCTGGGCGGGTGTTGTCACGCTCTCCATGGCGTCGAGCGCGAAGACAGAGCCCGCGACCAGTAGTTTTGACCTTATAAAAGGTGCTTTAAATAGGCTTATGATATGCTATATGAGGTCAAAAGGAGTTCTCTTATGCCCAAGGCTTCCCTTGCCACCAAGGCCCTTCCTGCTCCAGCGGCCAAGGCGGTCGAGTTACTTGCCAGGGACATTGCCACCGCGAGGACGCGCCGGCACACCAGCGGCTCTTGGCCCAAAGGATGATGGTCAGCCTCGGCACTCTCCAACGGTTGGAGCGCGGCGATGCCGGCGTCAGCCTTGGCGTTTTGGCGACAGCATTGTGGGCGCTCGGACTGATTGATCACCTCGCGGCGCTCGCTTCTCCCGAACAGGACACGGTTGGCAAGGGCGAGGAACGGAAACGCCTTCCCCAGCGGGCTCGTACGCCTCGCACGTCGAAGTCCGATCTCGACTTCTAAGGAACAGGGCTCGTGCGCACGCGGACGACGTATGTCTACGTACACCTTGCTGCGGGGCCCGTTCCCGCTGGCCGCTTGGACATGACCGAGGATGGCCGCAACAGTTATGCGACCTTTCAATATGGTGCTCGCTATCTTCGACGGCCCGATCGTGTACCCGTTGATCCAGCGGCGCTCGCGCTTCCGGATCCCGATAACGCCGCACAAACGTTTCGGACAGCAGAGGGCTTCGACCTCTTCAACGGAATCAGAGATGCCGCGCCCGACGGCTGGGGCCGTTACCTCTTGCACAAGGCCGCCGGCTCCGAAAACATTGCAGAGTTCGACTACCTCGTCGCATCCGGCGATCATCGCGTTGGTGCACTCGCCTTCGGTCCGGATCCGACCGGGGGCCCCAAGCGCGTCATGCCTTGGGGAGAAGACGAACCTGCTGGGGAGCATTTTGATCTTGCGGAGCTTGCCGAAGCGGCCGAGCGTGTCCAATCGGTTGACCGCCTCGACGCAAATCTCAGGCGCTTGCTTGAGGCCGCCTCCTCGCTAGGCGGTGCGAGGCCTAAGGCAGCCACCACCCATCATGGGGCACCCTGGATCGCAAAATTCTCAGCGAAGGACGACACCTATCCGGTTTGCCGGATCGAGCTTGCGGTCATGCGGCTCGCGCAACATTGCGACCTGGACGTGCCCGAAATCGATTTCAAGACCATCCTGGGACGTGACATCTATCTCATCCGCCGATTCGATCGGCAGGTCGAAGGCAATCAGCTGAAACGGACCCCATTCGCGTCGGCATTGACGATGCTCGAAGCTCACGAGATCGCTGCTTACCATTATTCATACCGTGATCTTGCCGAGGTGCTACGCCGGTTGGGCTCAAATCCCCGACCCGATTTGCGGGAATTATTCCGCCGTATGGCCTTCAATATTCTTGTCGGCAATGACGATGATCATTTGCGCAACCATGCATTTCTGTTCGACGGCCGCGGCTGGCGTTTGTCGCCGCTGTATGACGTTGTGCCCCGACCGCTCGCCGGACCGACCGGGCGCCTCATCCTGGCGGTTGGTGAGCGGGGACACGAGGCGACACTCGCCAATGCACTGACCGGAGCGGCATTCTACGGTCTGGGACGCGACGAAGCCGCAACGCTGCTGGAAGACCTCCGCGTGCGCGTCAGTGACCGGTGGAAGGCGGCCTTGGAAAAAGCCGGTGTCAGCACTGTCGATATCGAGCGGCTCGCAAACAGCTTCACGGAGGCTGGAAAATCCAAGTGGCAAAACGACAATCGGTGAGGGGCAACGCCAACGCTATCGAAGCGATGCAATTTTCTTATCGATTTTGAGCCCAAACCTGGGCGCGCTACTGCGAACAGCGTCGGCGACGTAGCTCGGGGCAAGATGCCCGTAATGCTTTTCGACCATGCGTGTATCGGCGTGGCCGAGATTTCTTGCGACCACCATCAAAGGCATCCCGTTCATGACCGCATGGACTGGCCCAGGTATGCCGTAATCCATGAAACGAGATCGGTGGACTGATCTTGGCCCGCGTCACCGTCTCATCCATCGGTCGGGTCTGATGGGCGAAGCTCCAGGGCGAGCCGTTTACCTTGCGCAGCATGATCTCGTCGCCCGCGCGACCGACACAAAGACGACGAAAGAATTGCACGCCTTCGTCGGTTAGCACCACATGGCGCGATTTGCCGGATTTGCTTTGCCGGATCGAAAGGGTGCCGACGTCGGGATTGAAATCGGCAACGGTCAGGCGTCCCAGCTCCCCATAGCGGGCGCCGGTCTGCAACGCCGCTTGGACCAGGAGCCGGAAATCCGGCTGACGGCATTGATCAGGCGCTTGGCCTCCGCGATCGTCAGATAGCGCACGCGCGCCGCGTCGACTTTCTTGAACGGCTTAACCTTTCGCCACTCGATGTCCGACGGCGCCTTGCTGTCGTGGAACGCGTGGTTAAGAGCAGCGCGCAAAAGGCTCCAAATGCGATTTGCCGAGGACCGCCGAGCCCGTTGACGGTCTTCGTTGGTGGTCTTCCGGTGTTTTTGGGCGCTGCCTTTCTTTGTTCGCACGCGGGCGGATGTGTACCAGATCATCCCGCCACTGCCGCAACCCGCCGGCGGTGAGCGCGGTCACCTCGGTGTCACCGAACTTCGGTCGGATGAACGCCTGGTCGCGGTACTTGGCATCGCGGATCGTATTCTTGCTGCGGCCGTCGTCGCCCAGAAACCGCAAATAGGCGTCCATCGCGTCGGTAACCGTGTAGGGCCCGGTCTTCCCGCGGCAGCATGGGCGCGCTGCGCCATGCGATTGCGGGCCTTCTCCTGCGCCTGCCAGTAGTCGAGCACTTCCTTAGTCATGTCTAGATAGGCGATGGAATAGAGCGTATCGAAGTTATATCGTAAGCCTCCGCCGAAGCCCTCAGCGGACGGTTACGTTATATCTGACTACGAGTTTAAGGTTGGCGGGGCGGGTAGCTCGCGGCATTTCGAAATGTGTTGGGAAATCCTTCCAGTCATGATGTCCCCATAGCTCGCTGGGGCTGGTACCTGCGGGGTTGGATGGCCTACTATGCTGTGCCGATGAGCGGCCCAGCGATCTCAGCATTCCGCCATCACATGATCGAACGCTGGCACAAAGCTCTCATGCGCCGCGGCCAGCGACACCGATTGACGTGGACGCGAATGAAGACGATCGCGGACCGGTACCTGCCGTTTCCACGCATCCTGCATCCGTGGGAGAAGCGGTTCCTCGTCACCATCCAAGGTGGGAGCCCGGTGCGTTAGCAGCGCCCGCCGGGATCTGTGCGGGGGGCGGAGAGTAATCTCCGTCCCTACCGCGACCTCCTCCACCGGCACGCGAGTGCCGTGGATGTGGGGGCTGGTAAGAATTCCACGATTCGGAAGAGCTACCCATGCCAGTGGTCACGACAATCGGTCTCGATATCGCGAAGTCAGTCTTTCAGGTCATGGAGTCGATGCGGAGGTCAATGTCATGCTCCGCCGTCAGCTCAAGTGTATTAGCTGATACTCGTTCTGACAGTCGGCGCCTGGTTGAGTGGTCGGGCTTAGATGTCCGACGTGACTAAGCCGCGATCATTTTCTCCTTTGCAATCGGCATTGCATCCAGGAAGGTCTGCATCGGGGTTTTTCCGAAGCACCAACGTCCCTGATGTGGCCGCGCTTCGTTGTAATCCTTAACCCAGGAATCCAGATCGACCTGTAGCTCGTCGATCGAACGATACACCTTTTTGCGGAAGGCGACACGGTAGAACTCGTTGAGCACGGTCTTGTGGAAGCGCTCACAGATGCCGTTGGTTTGCGGGCTCTTGGTTTTCGTGCGCGAATGATCGATGTCCTCGACCGCAAGGTAGAGCTCGTATTCGTGCCGCTCGGGATTGCCACAGTTTCGCTCCCGCGGTCGGTCAGCACGCGCAGCAGCTTGACATCGTGCTCGTCGAAGAACGGCAATACCCGATCATTGAGCAGATCCGCCGCCGTGATCGGCGGGATCGGCTCTTCGGCCCTCCCATGATGGGATCGGAAGAACGAAGCGGCCCAATCTGATAGACGTCCTTATCGCGTGCTGCGATCGGCACACCAGACCTTGCGAACTCACCTCATCCATCGTCCCGCGAAGGACATCTTTCCGCCGGCGGCGGAACTGTCGTTTCCCTTCTCGGCGGACCGATCAGTCAGCCAGCCATGCTTTCCCTTGTCCAGCGGAACTCGGTTTTGTCGCTCCACATGCGATGCATGACCACCGCCAGCCGGCGGGCGAGCGCGACGACCGCCTTCTGCCGGCCGCGCCGCTTGGCGATATTCATCGCCCAAGCCTTCAACCATGACCATTTCGTCACGCGCGTCAGCATGATTTGCGCAGCCTCATAGAGCAACGTGCGCAACATATGATCGCCGCACAGCGAGACGCGGCCGACGCGATGACTTTCGCCCGACTGGTTGAGCACGGGCGTCAGTCCCAGCGCCGCGCCGACGGCCTTCGAATTTGAAAAGCGGGCCGGAACGTCGATGGTGCTGGCGAAGGCCAGGGAAACCACAGGACCGACCCCGGGAACAGTCATCAAGCGCCGGCAAACCTCGTCGCTTTGGACGATCGACAGCAGCTTTCGATGAAGCTTCGCGAACTGCACGCGTAATTCTTGCCGGGCCACCAGCAATGGGGCGATGATCTCATCAACCTCGTGCAGGTCCCCAACGAGCTCGCGAATGCGTTCCTCGAACCTGACCGCGCCAACGGCGCCGACCCTGAGACCAAAGTTGCGTAAGAGCCCCCGGATGTCGTTTTCGACCGCGATCGCTTTTTCCTGCAGCAACTTGCGGGCGATCAGCAGTGCCCGGCGGATCTGGTTGGTCAGTGTCTTGACGTGGACGGGTCGGAACAAATTGACGCGCATCATCTGCGCGATGTCGCGGTCGCTCTTGTTGACCTGCGCCGTGAGGAAGGCCTTCGTGTGCCGGGTCTCGATGCAGACGAGCATCCCACTGAGATGGCGAAACCAAATTTCGACACGCGAAAGCCAACTGCGGGCGACGTGCACCGACCTAAGCGAAAATCGGCTGCGCTGCCGGATCGTTTGCATTAGTTGCCAAACACGGTGTCGCGACGAGCCCACACAACCGTGCTGTGCCGCATCGAACGACGTCCGCCGCGCCTCGACATGACCTGGAAATAAACGGCGACAGCTACAGGCTCAGTCAAAGCAAGCGACGCTCACGCCCTGCCAGCTCCGATACCACGGCGGATAATCCCACACAGGCTTGACGCCTGACAAAAGGCCCCGCAGTTCGGGGGCCTTCTTGCCAGCATCGCTGATGTATTTTTGCTCCGGCCAGCCGATGCATTTTTGCTCCGGCGTTGACACATCCGCGGAGCCACAGCGCGCCGAGGATGGGGAAACCTTGTCCTATGTGCCCTTTCAGCATCGAATGAAGGTTTTGAAAGAACCGTTCCATACGATTGCATCGCATGTCCTTATCAGTGTGTCCGAGCAAATATGCACTGAGACCTTCGATAATCTTCTCGCTAATTCCCGTTTTCGCTGAAGGCTGTAATAACGGCAACTCATCGAGCTCGTCGTCTTCATCATCGAGAACGGCAAAGCGGCCGACGTTAGCGTGGTTTTTCAGCCAAGCGAGGATTTCGTCGCGGCGCGGTCTGCCCGGCATATCGGGGATGACGTCGACGAAGGGAATCCCCCAATACTTGGCGCTAAAGAGGCCTGCAGGGTCGTACCGCCACGTTGAGGAGAGTACGAGTTCTGCACTCGTTTGGGGTGAAGGCTTAGACTTGCTGGGAATTTGGCGGGGTGCACCCTTTGCAGTGAATTCATCAAACGGGCTTTGGCGAGCCCGGCAAAGGAGCACCCCATGGCGACGAGACTACCTGCTTCGCAACGCACGCGTGAAGAGCTGACGGCATTGATCGAGGGACGTCTTTCCAAAGGTTCGGCGAAGGACGAGTTGGTCAAGCTGGCGACCCGGCTGATTGTCGAGGAGGCGCTGGAGGGCGAGGCGAGCGATGCGGTTGGACGGGATTACTACGAGCATGGTGCGCAGCCCGGCCATGGATACCGGAACGGGTACCGCACGGGTCGGCTGAAGACAGCGGAAGGGCTGATGGAATATTCGACGCCACAGATCGCCGGGCGGGACGAGCCGTATCGCTCGGTCATCCGCGAGCACCTTAAGGGCCACACCCAGGGGCTTGAGGATCTGGCGATCGAGATGCTGGCCCGCGGGCTCTCGGTGCGCGACATCGAGGATGCGTTCAAGGACGAGAACGGACGGCTTCTACTGTCGAGAACCGCGGTATCGCAGCTTGGGGAGCGGCTGTGGGAGGATTACCAAGCGTTCGCCCAGCGCGACTGGAGCGAGTACGAGATCATCTATCTGTTCATCGACGGCATTGCCGAGCGGCTACGGCCCGGCGCCAAGCGCGAGCCGGTTCTGGCGGCGTGGGGCTTCACGGTCGAGGGTCGACGGGTGCTGCTGCACATGATGGCCGGGTCAAAGGAAGATACCGAGACGGTGACGGCGTTCTTCGAGGACATGAAGCGGCGTGGGCTCAATGATCCGCTCTTGGTGACCTCGGATGGCGCTGCCGGAATCATCAAGGCGATTGAGGTTTGCTTTCCACGCTCCGCTCGGCAGCGCTGTCTGGCGCATCGCATGCGCAACCTGGCGGCGAAGGTGCCAGAAGACATTTGGCCGGAGCTCAAAGTACGCGCGCAGGCGGCCTATCAGGCGCCGAGCCGGGCGATTGCGCGCGATCTCGCGGCCGGCGTCGTCGCCGACTATGGCCGTAAATACGACAGCGCGATCTCCTGCTTCATGGACGACTTCGAAGCCTGTATCGCCCACCTGCGCTTCCCAGATTGCCGGCCTTACAGCCAAAAGCGAGACCAAACTCGGATTTGGGTTCATTATTGGCCTTGGCGTGGCCCTATGGAGCGCGAATGCCGGTATGAAAGCGATCATGGATGCCCTTAACGTGGTCTACGAGGAAAAGGAAAAGCGTGGCTTTATCAAGCTCAACCTCGTTTCGCTTGCCTTCACCTTGGCTGCCATTGCCTCCCTGTTGGTCGCCCTCGGCGCAGTTGTAGTCCTGCCCCTCCTTCTCAATCATTTGGGATTATCGAGCGTCACCGATGCGCTTTTCCGCTTTGCCCGCTGGCCCATCTTGATCGCGCTGGTCATCGTTGGCTTAGCGCTGATCTACCGTTTTGGCTCAGTCGCCGGGAACCGCGATGGCAATGGGTATCCGTAGGCAGCATCTTTGCTGCTATAGCTTGGCTCGCCAGTTCAGCTTTGCTGTCCTGGTACTTGGCCCGTTTCGCTCATTATGATGCGACCTACGGATCGTTGGGGGCGGGCATCGGCTTGATGATGTGGATGTGGGTTTCATCCATCGTCATTCTGTTCGGTGCTCAGCTTAATTCTGAAATAGAGCATCAAACGGTGAAAGATTCGACTGTCGAACACGACAAGCCGCTTGGAACACGCGGCGCTGTTATGGCCGATACCGTAGGCAAAGCTGCGTGACGAGTATGCTCGACAAACTCTCCGATGAAGATCTGGATACCTTCGGGAAACGTGGTTCGCTCAGCCGCAAGTTGTTGGATGGGAGGAACCTGTTTAGCGCAACTGGCAGCGTTTTGATCGCCGATATCGGAAAAAGCAATGCACTCGGGCAGGCAGCCAACAAGAAGGTATTGGTTCCCCGAGCCGGACTGGATGTCAGATGTTTACCTGGGTGCCGACTTCAACCACGCGGTCGGTGGGAATCTGGAAGTAATCTGTCGCGTCATTGGCCGAGCGCGCGAGCGCAATGAAGAGGCGGCTCGCGCGCTGCGGCGGATGGCTCTACGTCGTCTTCTCGCTCTGATTTCTGCCGCCGATCTTGGCAATATGAATAATGCTGTCACCCTCACCAGGTTGTCGCCAACCGCCGTTGGCGGCGAAGACCCCATAGGTCGAGCCGCCTCACGCCGGCGCCCGCTGGCCCAAAGCGCGGCCGCCATCGCGAAAAAATCGCACAAACAAGGAGCCGCCATGGCCACGAGAGCGGCCAAGATCGAGCCCGAAACTTAAAGCGGGCACACGCAGCAGAGAAGAAGACAAACCACTTGCCAATCGACGCCATTATGTCGGCGCTGCCGCCCCATATCAGATCGATCACAACTGACCCAGCAGGGAAGACGAGCAAGAACAAAACGACCGAAATGAAATACATTGCTAAACCGTCTGACCATTCTATCCGTATGGCCCAACAACTGCCGCGTTAAAATAATGCGCCTATGGCGGAGATCATTCCCCAAAGAGCTGTCGCCGAGACCCCAACAAGGATGAGCGTAGCAAGGAGCCCGAACCAAAGCAGGAGGCCATCGTCCTCGACGTATGCAACTGACAGTACGACAATGACTAGTCCCGGCACGACCTGGATGAGAGGTAGCGGCGTCAGCAACAACAGCGCGGTTAGCAATAGGACGGCGACACCGACTAGTCGCTTTGTGGCGCCCAAGGGTAGTTGCCAGCGTGGACGAATTACCCTTTCGACGTAGGTCAAACTCGGAAGCACGCGCCATACCATTGCGGCAAGTTGGTGGCTCGGAAGGGGCCGGTTGGCAATTCGGCGGGGAAACATCGGCGCGCTGCGTCCTGCGATCATCTCAATCGCTGGAGCCAAGAGAAGTAAACCGGCTACGTACGAAATTCCGGGCATCATCGCGATAAGCGCGAGGATTAGGACGATAACGCCGAAAAGCCTCTATGGAGATATTTCGACAGCCAGGCCAATGTAAAATGATCCGGCGGAAGGTCTCTAAGTAAGTCCTGCAAAATCTCGGAAGCCGGACCGCGCGCGTCGGCGTTGGCAGAACGATCGGGATTTGCCGCGGCGGTGTTTGTCACTGCGTGCAAAGGCCTATTTATCGGGCAAAGCTTATGAGCGGCACGTCATAACGGCGAGACTGAAGCATGCGACGGCTTCGTCGGTCCTGTGACATCTCTAGGCCCTGCGGCAAGGGCGGTGACGATCTCCGTGGACAACCTCCACTGAGCCACCCGGGGGTAGCGGAGCCTATACCCGGTAGTCCATGCCCTACAGCGACATCGGCTCGATCAGCGTCGGGTCGTCGCTCGACGCCTTGGAACTGTTGACGCGTGTTGACACCTGCCAGCGCTGCAACAAATCGTCCGGAGCCGGTTTGAGAATTTCCGACCCGGCGCAGCCCTTGAGCCAGGGTTCAAAGTCCTGTTCGGCTAAAATATCCGGCATACGATTGTGTACTTCAAAAACAAAGCTGTTCGGCTCGGTAATGATCATGGCACACGACGTAATTATCTCATCGTTCGATTTATCGCGCCATTGGTCCCACAACCCGGCGATTGCAAGGCCGGGCGAGCCATCCCGCGCAGTGAAATACCACGGCTGCTTGCCGCCCGGCGTGTTCTCCCACTCGTAGTAGCCCGACACGGGAATGATGCAACGGTTGCGTTTGAAGGCGTCGCGGAAGAACGGCTTCGTTTCGACGGTTTCGGCGCGGGCGTTGAAAGTAGCTGCGCGCAAATCCTTTAGCGGCCTCGACCACCATCGCGGCACCAATCCCCAGCGCATTGGTACCAGTTCGCGCCCGCCTTCTATTGCCCGCACGACATCGACCGGATCGGTGGGACAGATATTGTATCGCGGCGGCAAGTTGTGCGGCGGGGCTTTCATCGTGAGCCGATAGACCGCAACGAGCTCCGCCCAGGTCATCTTTGTGGTGAAACGCCCGCACATGCCCAAGATATAGCGGCTTGATCGGTAATCGCCATGTTCGCACCTCTAGCGGATGGCGGCAGCGAACACGACTTTAGGCGACCTGCACCACGCCACTCCGTGGGTTTGGCTCTATTGCGAGCGTTGTCAGCATTCGACCTCGGCGCTAGCCACGGCTGGGCATAAAACGAGAAGTGAACGTGTTTACAGACCTCAAATCTCCGAAAGATCTTGCCGACATGGTGATTGCCGAAGCGCGAAGTAACGGTAAGTGCGCCAATTTGACTGGTGGCACAGTACGCGGAACCGGCGATCCTGGAGATTGGATATTCACTCCGGCGTGGTCTGGGGCTGGCGTATCGAATGATTGCCAACTTGATCTCATAGAAATTGAAATGAGCATCAAGAAACGTGGTTTCGGTCTAAAATAATATTGGCCCGGACTACCATTAAGCGGGCGCTAACCGGGGCGCCTTTACGTTTGCGCCTGGGACGGTGGAATGCGCTTTGCGAGATATTAGGCTCCGCCGCCGTTCCAGGCCCTGCCGCGCGAGCGTTGCGTAAGTACCCGTGGCAGGGCTGCCGCTGTGGAAACAGTAAGACGCGATTCGGGCGCTAATCAACCTATCCCCGCCAGTGGGGCCAAACAGCAACTAGGCCGCTCCGGTTATCGCGCACTTTCACACCCTCTTTGGCCTTCCCCGAACCATCGTAAAACCAGGTAAATCTATCGGGAGGGTAATTCACCATTTCTCTGAGGCCGCCAACATAGGGAAGGCGGTGCGCTCTGTAAGCCCCCCTCGGCGAGCTCCAGGGCCTGGTAGACCGCTTTGCCATAGGGCTTGCAAGATATGCGATTGCAGTCGGTAGCGTAGCGCCGCCCTTTGGCCCGAATGACCTCTGGCTCATGCCGAGGCGTCACCACGTCGCTTGTCATTATGCACCCGCACTGGTCCCAACTTAGTCCCAAACTCATTATAACGAGTTGGACAGGGGTGCACTCATTTGGACACCCCCCAACTCGTTTTTGTTGGTTTTCGTTAATCCGTTGGACGCCCCGATACTGGCAGGCCGGCACTTACCGCCGCTTTTTGAATGTCCCCTCAACAGAAGGGCGCTGTTTCGGAGCGGGACCGTCCCAAAACGCAAGGCGGCACTAAAGGAAATCAAAGGGGTGCCCAAAAGGCAAAGACCAACGAGCTTCGCGCAAGAGAAGAAGGGGCAAATGGCACAATTCTTCGAGGTAACGATCAAAGAAGGTGCGGACGTGCAGACCTGGTATATCAACGCCGATGCCGTTCGCTATATCCGTCCGAGCCAAGCCACGAAAAGCAACTCTCGTCTTTGATCGGGAGCATCGCCTTGAAGTCCAGGATAGCATCGCCGATCTTCACGCCCGTGTGGTCCCGGGCGACTAGCTGGGATTGATTGGCTGAAATTCGTCAATGCGTTTGCAAGCAGCCTCAAATGCTTTCTCTTTCGTTTGGTAATAAATCGGCGGAAGGTCCGTCCTGAGTTGCCGTGCCATTTTGCTTAAAGGGTAAATCATCGCTTCCCATCTTTGCGCGTTATACACCAAATCAATCACGTAACCTTTATATCGTCGGCTCTCTGTTATCATTGGCGTTACCTCATGGCCCTTCGCAGCCGGCCGCGTCCTGAATCCCTTGTTGCCGGCCGATAGCAACCATTAGGATTGAGCCGCTCACTAGGCTTTTGGTCATTGCGCGAACCTGCCGGAACAGTCAGTTTGCTCGCGTAGGAGCGGTCTGATTTGGCGACTGCCTTGTACCTTTGGGGGAATCATGGACGCAGATTCCTGCGGCAAATCTCTGACTATAAGCGGTTTGCCGAACAATGCCGAAAGCTGTCAGCGAGAGCCACCGAGGCTGACGATAAAGCAATACTAGACGAAATGGCGATCGCCTGGGACCTAGCTGCTCGAGATCGTGAACGACAGCTTGCCAAAACGACGAGCGACAAATGAAAAGGGCGGTCGCCGTCCGTGGTGCGATGATGGCTCAAATACGGGGCGGGTCCCAAGCGATGGAATGACGAAGGGCCGATGTCCGTTTCCGAAGCTGGCGAGCATACGATTAGTGGACTGTTGCAAAAGAGACGCGAGATCGTCGATCAAATAGCGATGAGGCGCGAGCAGATTGGCGCGCTCGCAGGCGAGGTCGAAGCGATCGATAATGTCCTAGAAAACCTTGGATACACAGGAATGCTTGAAGCCGTTCCGCAGTTGCCTCGGCGTGTGATATTTTATCGTGGGCAGTTGCGGGAGTGGCTATTGACGCAATTGCGGGAACATGGCCCCGCTACGTCGCGCGCGCTTGCGGAGCGGCTCGCACAAGTTCAGCGAAAAGATTTGAGCGATAAACGAGTGATGGATGACGTGGCAAAACACATAGGCAAAATGCTCGATAACCTGAAGTCCGGAGGGCTCGTGATCGCATCGCGCGGCAAAAAGAGAACCGAAAACCTGTGGAAAGTAGTCACTTAGCGCAAGTCGCGCCGTTTTGTATATCTACCGAGCGAAACATCACAGGCGAAACCCAATTCTTTACTACTTGTTCGGGTGCGGAGAACGACACGGCGAAAATGGATAACTCCGCGCCAACAAAAACGAACCGCTTCCATGCCCCCCTCTCTGTGTTTGGCGCTCGCCACAATCACGATCTTTCCTTGTGCTTTGCGAGTTCGCTCCCGAACCAACTATGAAACAACTGCCCGCACAGCCGCATAAAACGCTGCCATCTAAGCGCCGCAAGGTGCTCGACGCTGCGGTGGCATGTAGCGTCGATTTCCATGTCCGCTTTTGTTGGGGTGTAAACCCGATGTAGTCGCCGTCAACACGGCCCCCTAGGAACTTCGGATAGCCTTGCGCGTTATAGATGCGTCCCCTGAAAAGCAGGAAAAAATGAGCGCTAAACCACGCGAAGTAGCTGAATCTGTATTCCATAAAAACAAGCGTCGGGAGGCGGAGATTAGTGAGGCCCTCCGACAAGAGCATGACAAGCACGAGGCGGCGATCAAAAATATGCACCGCCTACGATCGCCCGGTTAACCGGGATCGGCGACACCCCGCAGGTGCCGCTGCCTCTCACCGGCGCCACCGCTCGAACTCCATCTTTTCGCTAAAACGGAATCTCGGCGCCGGCGGCCGATGTCGTTCGGCGCGGCGTACGGCGGAGCGAGCAAAGCACAAAGACCCCTACGACGGCGTGCGCAACACCCGGCGGTCGATCGGCGACACCCCGCAGGTGCCGCTGCCCCTCACCGGCGCCACCGCTCGAACTCCATCTTTTCGCTAAAACGGAATCTCGGCGCCGGCGGCCGATGTCATTCGGCGCGGCGTACGGCGGAGCGGCAAGCCACAAAGACCGTTTCCCCCCGAGTGGAAAACCCAGGCGCGCCCTCCTCCAAAGATCGCTCATCAATAGCGTTCTAGAACAGTTTATCGAGACCATTGGCGAAGCTTTTTCGCAAGGTTTTGGGTCCGCTCGAGGTGCTTATCAGCGAGAAAAGCTCGCAAACCAACGCTTGGAAATACGTCTACCTCCGCGACACTCTCGTCTGGACACCAGGTCGGATTTCCACTTCCGCGACTTGAAAGTCGCCTCAAGTGTCCATGGTGCGGACCGCGGGGGGTCGTTGGTAAGGTTTCAACCGCCGACGGATACTGCAGTTGCATTCAGTTAGCTATCCAGCGATGTGTTTTAACACGCGATCTCGGACGAGGGTGGACGAGATTTCGATCTGGGAGCCTTTGGACGTGGTGGCTAATTCTTTTGGATAGAACCAACGTCGAAGCGTTCTTTAAGCTGACATTCCGTCAAATCGAGGAAACCGGGAATAACTGCCACTCATTGCATCTTCTAATCCGCGTGAGCGACAAAGTGCCTTCAGTCCCAGGAAGGCGGCCGCGGGATGCACGATCACTTTGGACGGAATGGCTTCAAGATAGGGTCGCAGCCTTCCTTTGGTCTCAAAGCGATTGCGGAATTCCGATTGGCGCAAAAAGCCGACAATTCGCGGCGAAATACCGCCTGCTATATAAACTCCGCCGCGCGCGCCAAATGTTAGGGCCACGTTTCCTGCAAATGAGCCCAAAAACGCGCAGAATAAGCTGAGCGCTTCGATTGCCACTCGACAATTGCTTTCCAGCGCGCGCTTGGTGATGTCCGCAGCCCCTCGAAAATCCAGAGTGAGCCCATCAATCTCGATAATTGCCTGATAGATGTTCTCTAGGCCTTTGCCGGAAACTAAGCGTTCGGCGGATACGTGCCCAAACCGACAGCGCAGTCGTTTGATAATTTCATCTTCCCGGTCGTCGGCACTCGCAAGTGTCGCATGTCCGCCCTCGCTGGAAATGACAGAATTTTTTCGATATCCAGATATGAGGCACGCTACGCCCAATCCGCTGCCAGGACCCAAGACGGCCATCGGCGCCGCTAATTCAGCCTGACCGCCTCCTATTCCCTCCAAGTCCGCGGAGGCGAGCGAAGGTAGAGAATATGCCACGGCCTCAAAGTCGTTGATGATGCGCGCTTCGAAGCCGAAGGTTTCATTCAATTCCCGAGCATCCACTATCCAGCCAGTGTTCGTGAGCACGCAACGGCAGCTTTGCACCGGACCCGCAACCGCAAAGACGGCTTTAGCTATTTCGATATGCTCATGGCCCTTTAAAAAAGCTATCAGGACATCGGCAAACTGAACGTATCTAGCGACATTAAAACTCGTCAGGGAACTGACGGCGCCCTCCTCCAAAAGCGCGAACCTCGCATTTGTCGCCCCAATGTCCCCGAGCAAGACAGCTGAAATTGACTCCTTCCCTTTCCCATCGCGCCAGCTTCGATTGTGTTCATCAGCTCTAATTAATTTGGAACTTTTCGGCGCCATTCAAAAGTGTGCATGCTATCGTCTCATAGCTCAATAGCCTCGCAAACGTCACCACCCCGGTGAGAGCGCGTCAGACCCGGAAATTCATGAAAGTTTTGTCGAGTCGGCGGCGCGACCATCGATACGATTGCCATTATCGATAGTGGTCGCATTGAACGCATGAGCATGCGCAACGCGGATTCGTCCTTCCTTTTGCTAGAAGAAGGCCGCAAAACTGAGGCAGAAGAAGTTTCAACACATGTCGGCGGGGGCGCCGTGAACGTCGCTGTAGCGATGGCGCGCCTGGGAATGGACGTGGCTGTGCTGGCAAAGGTCGGTACTGATGCCCGCGCGGACACGATTTTGCAACGCCTGCTCCAGGAAGGTGTCTCGACCCGATGGGTGACGCGCGACCCACGCTCACCGACGGGCGCATCAATTTTCATCTCCTCGCACAATCGAAATGCCGCGATTTTTACATTTCGTGGCGCCCAATACCTTGTTAGAAACTCAAGACCTTCAAGATGAAGCTTTCTCTGTTAATGTGGTCTACGTTGCAAATCTTAGTAACGAGTCGGCCGATTGCTTCCCAGACATCGTTAAGCGCGCGAAAAAATACGGCGCTCTGGTGTCGGCAAATCCCGGGCCAAGACAGCTATCAGCCCGCGGAGGGGCTTTTTTTGAAAGCTTGGCTTCGATCGATATTTTAATCTTAAATCAGATCGAGGCTGACTTGTTGGTGCCGAGATTGATTGTACACAGCGGCGAAGGTGGCCCCCTTTTGACCTTTTCGCCTGGCGAAGAGATACCTCCACTGGCTGTCCGTGGATTGGTCGGCGGCGGTTTTGAAATGAGTATCGTCGCCTATTTGCGAGCGCTAATAAACCTTGGCCCCAGTTACGTGATAGTCACGGACGGTGCGCGAGGTGTCTTCGTCGGATCACATCATGAAATACTTTTCAGCCGCGCATCAGAAACAAAAACCGTCGGCACCGCCGGTGCCGGTGATGCGTTTGGTGCCACGTTTACAGCATACATCGCGCTTGGTCGTAGTGTCGAAGAGGCGGTTTCGGCGGCAACGGTCAATTCGGCCTCCGTGGTCGCCCATGTTGATACCCAAACCGGGTTGCTGCGTCGCAGCGTACTCGATCAGAGGATTGCTGGAGCACGGCAGGCGGTCAAAAGATGGCCTAAAGCGCCGCCATGATTGCTTTTCTGTTCCGACGAAGCTGGCGACGAAAAGAACAATGCGGGGCGGCCAAGTAGCCTAACGGTGCAAACGAGCAATTATTTATGGTTCCGAGGAGTTCCTGCCGAGCTACCGAAGAAAAGTTGAGCATACGGGATGAGCGCGGGAACCTGTTCCCCAGAGCCTCGTCTTGGACCTGCGGTCGGAATTTTCTGCTGTCCCCCGGTCGGGTCGCGACTGATATGCCCGGGGTGCGGATCGCGTGGCATTATTGTACTGTATCATCAACGACCAATGTCGCGATCGCTGACAAGCGAAATCGGATTTCCCGAGACATGGTCCAGAACCTTTGACCGACCCCGAATTCGATGGCTTGGCAGCTGTGCTCAAGCAGTTGGGCAGCAAGCTCGCCATGAATGTCGAGCAGATCGACGGCTTCCTTGCTGCTATAGTTTGCTGCTCAGACGAGGAATTTCCGGCAGAGCGAATATCTTCCTGAGATTTGGGGAGACCCTATGATCAACGAGGATCAGGTTTCGCGGCGCAGCCCGTCCTGCGAGAGTTTTTGTCATTGATCGATCGCCATAAGACAGTCATTGCGCATACCTTGCGATCAGGCGACGTTTTTACACCTGTGCTTTTGGCGGACGACCGCGGTGTCTTTCGCGGCAATGACTGGGCGAATGGGTTCATGCGGGCAATGAGCTTGCGAAAAGACCATTGGATGGAGCTTCTGGAAGACGACAATCATGGCGGATCGCTTGTGCCCATCCTGGCCCTTGCACACGAAAATGATCCCGATCCAGAGCTCCGTCCATACAAGGAACCGCTCACCGCGGAGCGAAGGGAGAAACTGATTATCGGCGTCGCTGCAGGAGTGATGAACGTTTACAAGTACTTCCACAGATCGAAGATGACGGATGTCATGTTCGACGATCCAACCTATTGCGCGATCACACCGAAGATTGGCCGCAATGATCCTTGTCCATGCGGATCAAGGGAAACATTCAAGCACTGCTGCGGCAGGATCACTCTCCATTGAATGTGTCTTGCGGGTCGTCCAGAGAGCGAGCTTTTGGCCTTTCGCCTCGAAAAACGGCGACATCGCTGGTCTGTCACCAAACCACGCAAGAAAGCGTAAACAGTTTAGCGCTCCACCTCTTGCGGTGGGTCCCGTTTGAGACCATTTCGGACGGGTGGCCGCGAAGCTCGGCTCGCCATCGCTGCGCGCAAGCTTCGGCTGCGCGTGAGATAAACCTCACACCTAGGATTTGTGACACTGCCGGCCATGGCCGAGACACGCATCAACCGAAAACTCGCGGCAGTCCTCGCGGCCGACGTCGTCGGCTATTCACGCCTGATGGGAGCCGACGAGGCCGGCACGCTCGCTGCTCTGAAGCGCCATCGAGAAATCATTTTCGACCCTGCGGTAGCCGCTCACAATGGCCGCATCGTTAAGCTGATCGGCGATGGCGCTATCGTCGAGTTCGGTAGTGTAGTGGATGCCGTCGACTGCGCGCTTTCGGTGCAGCGTTCCGGCGCTTCGCTGCCTCATGCAAACGGCCGCCAGCCGGCCATCGTGCTCCGCATCGGCATAAATCTCGGCGACGTTATCATTGAAGGCGACGACATTTACGGCGACGGGGTCAATATCGCCGCGCGCCTGGAACCACTCGCCGAACCAGGCGGGATTTGCGTCTCCTCGATTGTTAACGAAAGCATCGGGAATCGGATCGACGTCCACTTCCAGGAAAGCGGCGACATTACCGCCAAGAATATCGACCGGCCAATTCGAATCTGGAAATGGCATCCTAACGCGATGCAAACGGGTGATCCGCCGGTCAATGGAGCCAAGCCGTTGCCAAACCTGGCAACCGCGTCCATCGCCGTTTTGCCGTTCACCAACATGTCGGGCGATCCCGAACAGGAATACTTCTCCGACGGCATCAGCGAAGATATCATTACGGATTTATCGAAGATCTCCGGCCTGACGGTCATCGCCCGCAATTCGAGCTTCACCTACAAGGGACGCGCCGTGGACGTCCGGGAGGTAAGTCGTGATCTTGGCGTGAGTTCGGTGCTTGAAGGCTCTATCCGTCGCGCCGGTAATCGCGTCAGGATTACAGCCCAGCTCGTTGACGCAACGAATGGCACCCACCTATGGGCTGATCGCTACGATCGCGATTTGACCGATATCTTCGAGGTTCAGGACGATGTCACGCGCCGAATCGTCGACGCGTTGAAAGTGACCTTAAGCGCGGATGAAAAGGCACGGCTTGCGGACAGCGGAGCGCCCGACATCAACGCTTACGACTGTTATCTTCGCGGCCGTGAGCTGCTTACTGTGATCCGAAGAACCGCGAGAGGTTCGAACAATCCATAAAGTTCTTCATGAGGGCGGCGGAACTCGACCCCTCCTACTCGCTGGCCTATGCAGGACTTAGCATGGCCTACAATTTGGACTACCAAAACCGATGGAGCGATGATCCTGACAATTCGTTGCGGCTTGCCAAAGACAATGCGGAAATGGCGATTGAAAAGAACCCAAAAGAACCGTTTGCGCGACTTGTCGCGTCGTGGGCCGCGATTTTCGAAAAAGACCTCGATCGCGCGAAGTCAGAGGCAGATATTGCGCTGGCCCTCAACCCGAATTACTCCGGGGCTTATGTCATTCTCGGCCACATAGAAACGTTGTCGGGACGGCCACTGGAAGCGATTCCGGCGCTTGAGCGCGCGACGCGTCTCGATCCCACTTATAGACAGCAACATCTGCACTTCCTCGGCATGGCACATTTGCTTGCCGGTAAGTACGAAACAGCCGCGGCTTTGCTAAGGGAGCGCATTCTTCTAGCGCCCGGGACGGACTTCAGCCGCGTCTTACTCGCTTCGGCGCTTGGTTATCTCGGTGAGGTTGACGAAGCTCGTCGCATCTGGCGAGAGCTCAAGGAGATCAATCCAAAATACTCATTCGACGAGCATTTCGCCCGGCAGGCTTTCAGGAAAGAAGATGACGTACAGCGCATCGCCGAGGGTCTCACGAAAGCAGGATTGCCCACGTAACGCTGACGATCATCGCCCGCTTGTCTTCGTGCTGGCCGATTAGAGAAACGGCCGTGAATTGCTCTTGCCACCGGTTTTTCATTTGCTCCCGCCTACCCTAAGCTTTCGGTGTCCCTGAAGGCAAAAGTCGGCAGAAAGCCTATTCACTGGGTCAAGTCCGAGAACTGCTGGATATTTTGACGGGGCTTGCATCTTTTGAAGGTCGTGCATCAAGGTTGACCATAGTCTCGTATTCCCGATCGAGTTCTTTTCTAACAGAAGCCAGCTGGCGACGTTCGAACTCGGTTACCTTGACCGAGCGCCATCGCTCGGCGGCGCGGATGAGCGCGCCGAACATCAGCTTCAGAACGGCTCGCTCGCCGAAAGCGTTGGGGATGATCTTGAGGCGGCGGCGCTCCTCGACAAACAAACGCTCAAGTAGATTCGTCGTGCGGATCGCCCGGCGATGGGTGACCGGGAATCGCAGCTGCGCGATGCAGGCTTCGAAGTCGTCCATGAAAGCAGGCGACCGCGTTGTCGTACTTGCGGCCATGACCGCCAGCCCATTTGGTCACAGACGTTTCGAAATCCATCTGAGAGGACGCTGGCAGCAGCAATCGCGCCGGTGCCGTGAAAGAAGTGCAAGTCGCGAGTGTTGATCTGCATTACTAAGCACCATCTCGTTTGTCCGATCCACCTTGAGCAGAGGGGCAGCTTGCATTAGGCCCGCCTCGGGGGAGTTGGCGCGCAGGAAGACATAACCGCATGACACCGGAGCAGAGGTTTGAGAACGAGCTGGAGATCTTCCGTACTGAGACCGAGAAAGCGGTGCAGTTCTTTTACGCAGATCCCAACAACACACGCTGTGGCGAGGGACCGTCCCGCGGTGCATCAGCTTTTAACCGGGCCCCCCTGTTTTGGAATACCAATCTGGGCGCCCTCCAGACCGGTTCCTTCATCGTGCTCGGTCGCATTTTCGATCAAAGCTCCAGACACAATGTGGACCGGCTCCTTAAGTACTCGGTTCTTAGACCAACCTCGGCTTCTTCAGCAAGACGGCGTTGGGAGCGCGCAAGCAGGATGCCGATCCGGGCGCCGCCGCCTGGCGGCATACTTGAAGGATGCGTACGCTCCAACGTCAAAAGACTTTCGACATCTCCGATCGCTTGTCCGCAAGCATCGTGCCACCTACGAGGCCAAGTACCGCGACCTCAGGCAGCAAACTGTTCGCCCACAAGGAGATATCAAATCCGGCGGATGTTAGTGCGCTGTTTGCGAAAACCAATGTCCGGGAACTCCAACGAATCTTGCTGTTCTTACTCGCCCTTTACGATGCGCTATGGATGCTTTTTGTAAACGGTCGCAAGCCCATTTTGCGCATGCGGCGATATTCGGTGGCCCGCATCCGAAAAGATCGATTGGCAGGGAAGGTGGGTCGCTTCAGGAGCGCCTTATCCGGGAAATTCGAACAGTTTCTGCTGACCGTCGCCGCTCAGCCGGTCGCCCACGCAGGAAATTGACATCCGACTGCAGTAAATAAAATCGTCATTTAGGATTACTGGGCCGTCGCGCTTGGACGCCGGCCAACGCGTGCCCGACAACTAGCCGGACAAAAATTTCATTCACATCCTGATCGTGCCCCACGTGGAGTCGCGAGCGCCGCCGCCGAGCAACTGGCCCGGCGCGTTTTGTGCATCGAGCGGTGTGACCGCGCCAACGGTCAAACACCGAAGGGCTAGGCGGCCAGCGGTTCCCTGCTACATGGTGAAATAGACGACGCCACGTCCATACCCCGCGTACTCTTTTTCCTCGCCGCAATGGAACGGCAGCTTGTACACCGCCGGGTCAAGGTCACGCATCGGCTTCTTGAACGCCTTGATTGCGATCTCGTTGCACGCCTGAATAATGGCGTTCCACTTTGCTTGATCCACGATAGAGGTGAAATCGACGCTAACAAAAAAGGGCTTGGAAAAAGCGGTAAGGTGCGCTGTCGCAGTCAAGAGATTGACACAGCACCTAGCGACGCACAGACTTTCAACAAGGCCTTCCCAAAGGATCGTCAGCTTCGTCGTCGCTTATGATGGCCCGTCACATGCTAAAACGATCCTAGACTGGATGATCGAGATTGACCTTAGCCTTGGGATCAATGCTACGCCATTTCCCGCGACCGGTGACGAACGCTCACAGCTTCAAAGCGCCGGATTGGAAGGTGTTTTTGTCCTTGGGAAAAACTCCGTCGTCTTTGATTACGACGCGGTAGGTGTCATCAATGATCACAATCGACGTTACTTCCCAAACGCCAAATACCAGTATCGCGACGCCGAATGCGGACACCTGATGTTGCTCTTTTTGCTGCTCACCCAAGCGGTCTCCAATGCAGAATTGCAGTGGCCGGTCCTTGAACGTGGCAGCGATCTTTGCAGCCGCAAGCGCCATCGCTGGCGCGATTGCGCTTTATCTCGGATATTCAAACTGAGACACTACCTTGAATTAGCATCTGGGATGCTCCCCGCCCATAATCGCGGCATCGCGGGGATCGCCTCGTCCCAAATCAACATTGTCTCGAGCGTTGCGATGCACACTCGACTTCCGGTTCGGGTCAAACGCTACCGAGCCATTCGGCGCTCGTGTGGATCAATGTCCGCTGTACCCCGCAAGCGACTAAATCGCGGACAAATCGCGGATGACGCGAAGGGCCAAAACCGGCCGTGGATGCGGCTTAAGGATGCCGTTGCTGCAACTTGGTGGCGCGATCGAACAGCGCCAATATATGGCACGGACCTTGGCGACGCTTGCACCCGCAAATGGGGGTTATGTCTCTGCTCCCACACCAAATCGCCTACGAACTGTCGGCTGCCCATTTGCGGATGCATCTGTGCTGGTGTCCGTATTTTTAGTCGGTGGCCTTCTAGGGTGAATATTGAACCTGCTCGCCGGTCCAATCCGGGTCCCAGGCCAAGTCCACAGTGATAACGAACCGGTCCTCCGCCTCGAGGACACCACCGGCATATGCCGTCATGGCACTGAACAGCGTCGCGCGATCCGCATCGGTTTGCGGTGGCGTCCGGTCCGCACGGGTGAACAGGAATATGATACGGCCGTTGGGGCTTAGAACCATGTAGCCCGTGGGGTGCGGACCGTAGAACTCGACCCGCTCCTTCGTGTCTATATAGGTCGCGCCCACCGATACGAGGCACCAGCTCCCAACCAGTTGTGTCAGCCCTACTTGTTCGGCCATGCGTGGTGTGTCCTGCTTTTCCACAGGTTAATCGCCGAGCTATCTCAGCTTCACCTTCCGAAAGCCGACATCGGATCGGACATGACTGACGTCTGCTTTGTGCGCCAACAGCGTCGCTCTCGGGATTCGCACACGCAAAAGTTGGTGGGGCAGCAGCTTTCGAATAACGCTGGGATCTGGCTGTAAAACCCCCAGTTCTGGCGGCAAAACTCGCCGGCGACCCCAAGGGCCATTCCGTTACGACGTAACGATTCGCGAGGAGGGCACTGCGCCAGGTGGACAATATTCTGCTCAGCGCCGAGCTGGGCGCCATACTACGCATGCGTTTTGTCGCAAAAGACGTTGTCGACAACGCTCAGCCCTTAGAAAAACGTTGCCGACAACGCGCGGCGCTCTAGGCCATAATACCTCACGGCATCGCAAAAAGTGTTATCGATCGCGCATGCGTGGAGGCCGTGACACTCACGCATCGCAAAACGGATAGTCGCTGCGAACTCATTCCCTTTCACCGATGGTCCATCCAGCGAGAATGGGCGTGGCCATAAGGAAACGAAAGAGACATGCCTTATCCCGCTGACATGAACAGCTTTTCGATCTCGTCCATCAGCGGATTTGTCAGGCCCCTTGTTCGCAGATCGGCAAACTCTTCGAGGATCACCGTTTCCCACGATTTTCCAGCCTGGACATCCTTCACACCACGATACTTTAAATAGACTATCTGCGCCTCGTCGGTACGGCCGGCAAACATCAGGGCATGGGCGCGGTTCTTATAGAGCCAGATCTCATCGGGCGCGAGCGAGATGGCTTGATTGGCGGCGGCCAACGCTCTGGTGAAATCACGCTCCAACAGGAAGCGGTAAGCCAGCGCGCCAATTCTGCGCACCACAAATTTCAGATCGCTTCGCCATTGCGTGTTGTTACTGTCGAGAGAAACAAGGCGCTGCATAATGGTGAGGCTGTCGCGATACGACTGTAACGCGTCAGCCAAGTTGCCCTGCGCCACCAGCACGTCGCCGATCTTGTTGTACGCCACCGACAGATCGCGCTGCCAGCCGGCATTGCCCGGATCGGCGCCTGCCAGCCGGTCGCATGATCGCCAGCGCATCGCGATAGGATTTCAGCGCCTCGGGCAGATTGCCCTGCGCCCCCAGCACGCTGCCGATCCTGTTGTACGACACCGACAGATCGCGCTGCCAGCCGGCATTGCCGGGATCGGCGCCTGCCAGCCGGTCGGCAATCGCCAGCGCTTCGCGATAGGATTTCAGCGCCTCCGGCAGATTGCCCTGCGCCACCAGTACGTCACCGATCTTGTTGTACGCCACCGACAGATCCCGCTGCCAGCCGGCATTGCCGGGATCGGCGCCTGCCAGCCGGTTTATGATGGCCGAGCGAGTCACGATAGGATTTCAGCGCCTCGGGCAGATTGCCCTGCGCCCCCAGTACGTCGCCGATCCTGTTGTACGCCACCGACAGATCGCGCTGCCAGCCGGCATTGCCGGGATCGGCGCCTGCCAGCCGGCTCATGATGGCCGAGCGAGTCACGATAGGATTTCAGCGCCTCGGGCAGATTGCCCTGCGCCCCCAGTACGTCGCCGATCTTGTTGTACGACACCGACAGATCGCGCTGCCAGACGGCATTGCCCGGATCAGCGCGCGCCAGCCGCTCGGCAATCGCCAGCGCTTCGCGATAGGATTTCAGCGCCTCGGGCAGATTGCCCTGCGCCACCAGTACGTCACCGATCTTGTTGTACGACACCGACAGATCGCGCTGCCAGCCGGCATTGCCGGGATCGGCGCCTGCCAGCCGGCCGGCAATCGCCAGCGCATCGCGATAGGATTTCAGCGCCTCGGGCAGATTGCCCTGCGCCACCAGCACGTCGCCGATCCTGCTGTACGACAGCGACAGATCGCTCTGCCAGCCGGCATTGCCCGGATCGGCGCGCGCCAGCCGGTCGGCAATCGCCAGCGCACCGCGATAGGATTTCAGCGCCTCAGGCAGATTGCCCTGCGCCACCAGCACGTCGCCGATCCTGTTGTACGACACCGACAGATCGCGCTGCCACCCGGCATTGCCGGGATCAGTGCGCGCCAGCCGGTCGGCAATCGCTAGCGCTTCGCGATAGGATTTCAGCGCCTCGGGCAGATTGCCCTGCGCCACCAATACGTCACCGATCTTGTTGTACGCCACCGACAGATCGCGCTGCCAGCCGGCATTGCCGGGATCGGCGCCTGCCAGCCGGTCGGCATGATCGCCAGCGCATTGCGATAGGATTTCAGCGCCTCGGGCAGATTGCCCTGCGCCACCAGGACGTCGCCGACTTTGCTGTACGACAGCGACAGATCGCTCTGCCAGCCGGCGTTGCCCGGATCGGCGCGCGCCAGCCGGTCGGCAATCGCCAGCGCACCGCGATAGGATTTCAGCGCCTCAGGCAGATTGCCCTGCGCCACCAGCACGTCGCCGATCCTGTTGTACGACACCGACAGATCGCGCTGCCAGCCGGCATTTCCGGGATCGGCGCCTGCCAGCCGGTTTATGATCGCCAGCGAGTCACGGTAGGATTTCAGCGCCTCGGGCAGTTTGCCCTGCGCCACCAGTACGTCACCGATCTTGTTGTACGCCACCGACAGATCGCGCTGCCAGCCGGCATTTCTGGGATCGGCGCCTGCCAGCCGGCTTATGATGGCCAGCGAGTCACGATAGGATTTCAGCGCCTCGGGCAGATTGCCCTGCGCCCCCAGTACGCCGCCGATCTTGTTGTACGACAGCGACAGATCGCTCTGCCAGCCGGCGTTGCCCGGATCGGCGCGTGCAAACCGGTCGGAAATCGCCAGCGCACCGCGATAGGATTTCAGCGCCTCCGGCAGATTGCCCTGCGCCACCAGCACGTCGCCGATCCTGTTGTACGACACCGACAGATCGCGCTTCCAGCCGGCGTTGCCGGGATCGGCGCCTGCCAACTGGTCTATGATCGCCAGCGCATCGCGATAGGACTTCAGCGCCTCGGGCAGATTACCCTGCGCTACCAATACGTCACCGATCTTGTTGTACGCCACCGACAGATCGCGCTGGTAGTATGTGCGATTGGGACTTCCGGCACCTAGTGCGGCAAAAATCTGGCGAGCATCGTCGGCAGCGGAGAGCGCGCCTTTCGTGTTCCCGATTGCCAGCAGCGTGTCCACGCTTTCTAGGAGCGCCCAAGCCTCGCCGCGCATCAGCTCCGGCGTCACCTGCCCGGATTTGATAAGCTGCTGCTGGAGCGCGCGGGCGCGATCAAGAATGTCCTGGATAAGCTGGACGGGAATCCCAGTCGTATTACGGAAACGCTGCGCTAGATCGAATACCAAGGTATTCGCGGTTCTTGTCGCCGCCGTGAGCGTATCCTCCGCGCGTTGGCGTTGTGCCTCAGCCTCTTTCTGGGCACGGCTGGCCTGCCGCTCGGCATAAAATGCAGCGCCGGCGACAAGCGCAAACAGCACCGCGGCTGCAGCTGTGAGCGTCTGCGCAAGTCGGGCACGGCGCCCAGAACGTTTGATGAAGTCGCGGTTCGCTGTAGGAATTTCATCGGGAAAGCGGCGCACAATGCTTTCGGCTTCAGCCAGCGGGCGGCCGCGGCCGATCAACAGGTCGCGCGCGTGTTTGGCCGCCTCCCATCTTTGTCGCTGCTCCTCAACGTCGGCGCGAATGCGATAAAAGTCGGCGTTTTCCGCAACGATGGCCTTGGCGCGTTGCCAGGCATCGAGCACACGGGCATGGGCAAGACGCAACGTCGCGTCTTTGCCTTCACCCGATGAGAGGAGGATACGCGCATTGACCAGCGCGTGAACTAGCCTGTCCGACGCCTCGTCATAGGCAGCAGCGGGAAGAGACACCGGGCGGATATCGAAGGCCATCCGCGCTGCCATGACGCCGCCCTCGCGTGCCGGCGTCGCCAGCTGGCGCAGAAGCCGCGGCAGGCGCGCCCGTTCGGCCTCGCCTAGCCCCTGCATGGCCGCCTCGGCCTCCTTGTCGACCGCGCCTTCGAGGCCGCCCACCGAGCGATAGGCCGCTAACGTAAGGAGGTGCGGGTGCTCGGATTGCCTGGCCGCATCGAACAACTGGTTGAGTGTGAACTGTAGCAGCGGCAACAAGTCGGGCCGCCCGGCGTCCTTGAGCAGATGCTCATCGAGCGTTTCGCCGCTGGCGGGATCTTTTTCGTAGGAGAGCCCGGCCGCAACCGCAGGACCGCGCACGATCTCAGCCAATTCAGCGGCATCGGGCGGTGCGAGGTCATAGGAAGCACCGTCCTCCTTAAGCTGTTTCAGTACAGGTTCGTTGAGAAAGCGGTCGAACAGGTCCGCCCGCAACGTGGCGACGACCCACACGCGTTTGCAGCGCACTAACTGGTCAAGCAACATGGCAAAGCGCGCACGCACCTCCTCGCCAAGGGCAAACAACTCATCGAGCTGATCGACCACCAGCAGCAGCGTGGAATTGACCGCGCGCTCATAACCGCCACTTTTCTCCTCTGCGGCAACTACTGCATCAAGCGCGGCAATGACCGGCCTAAGCGCACTGGCGTCGGAATGGGCCAACTGTGCGGCAAGGTCCTCCGCGCGCGGAAAATCGCTGGCGCTTAATTCCGGCAACGCCGAAGGCCGGCCCCGCTCATATTCGGGCAGGTCCTCGCTGCGCATGAACAGCGCCCGCGCGAGCGCCGCGAACGGATCGCCGGAGAGTTCTCCCGGCCGCATCACCGCAACCCGCCACAGGTCGACGCTCGACACCACGCCCGCCGCCGTCAACCGCGGCACTAGCCCAGCGCGCACCAGCGAGGACTTACCGGCTCCGCTGGCGCCGTCGACAAGGAGGAAGGGGCAACCGTTCTCAGCAGCGTCCTTGATCCGTTCGACCGTCTTAGCGATATCGCGGCCGCGGCCGAAAAACACTTGCGCGTGCTTGGCGCCGAACGCGGCAAGGCCGCGAAAAGGCGAACCCTTGATCTCGACCGGCCACACCACGGCGCGGCCCTGCAGCACCTGCTCGTCCAGCCATTTGCGCAGTAACGCTTCCGCCTGCGCCTCGAAGTCGTCGGTCGAGGCAAAGGTCTGAAAGGCCGCCTTGAACTGGCCGACTTCGCTGCGAAACCAAGTCTCGAAAAATGCTTTGAGCCGCTCCCATTGTGCCTCGATCTTGGCCCGCTGGGGATCGTCAAGCTGCACGCTCGGAGGCTGCGGATGGCGGAAAACATAAACGTCGGGAAGTCCGCTTTCCTTTGCCCCCGCGATGGCGGTCAACACCTCATAGGCGGTACCGCTCGGATAGGGCTCGCCGTTCGCCATTCGCGGAAAATCGGCCGGCAGCTCGGTGCCAAGCCGCGAGCGGAAGATAGCAATGACGATGTCGCATTGCGCCGCTTCGGGGATTTGCTTCTGAAAGGTCTCGTGTGCCTTGTAGAACTCGGTTTCCCAGCGGATCGCACTCAGCCTCGCGACGCCCTGGTATTCTCCATTAAGGCGCTCGATCACGCGCTCAAGGCGGCCGCGTTCAAAACGCGCGTCACCCGGAGAAGATACGAAAATGCGAACCTGCCGCGTGCCCTCCGCCACGGCTTACTCACTCCTATAGCCATACACCGCTATATCGGAGGCAACTGTAAGATGAAATTGTTTGTCGGCAAAGTCGCGCCCTCGTCCCGCATCGCGTCATCGACCTCGCCCCTAGAGCGGGTGACGCGTAGCGAACTCGTGCGCCATGCCTGGCGTTGCCTTAATCTGCCGAACCCAATCGGGGATGGGGCATCAGGCGCTCAGCCTAGCCGCAAAGCTTGCCAACTCCATTGGCCGATCAAACACGCTGCACAAGACTTACCCGCCCGTCGAATTCGAAGCAGTGCGAGGCGCCGACGACGCACGCCTGAAAGGGCGGCGACGAATCCGCGCCGAGAACAAAGAGGGGGATTTTGTATCAACTCAGCACCCCCAAAAAGTATCAACTCGCAAACCCGATGCTGCTAAGTGATTGAAGGAATTGGAGCGGGTGAAGGGAATCGAACCCTCGTCATAAGCTTGGAAGACATATTCTTTTAGTGAGCAGAAGCCAGCACAAGGCCGCACGAGCCTTGCAAGCCACTGATTTTGCGGCTATGTCATAAGTCTATTGATTGCACGAGCAAGCAGGAAAACGCTTCCCGATCTTCCCATAGTCTTCCCAAATTCAAAGGTCAGTCGAATATGAACCTGACGCAAAAAGCCGCCAATTCGATCGCGCTACCCAAAGGCCAGTCGGAATTGCTCGTTTTCGACGACGCTCTTCCCGGCTTCGGCATAAGGCTTAGAGCGGGTGGCGCCGCGCGCTGGATTTATCAATTCAAGGTCGGCGTCCAACATCGTCGGGTCACGCTCGGCTCGGCTTCTGCACTATCGGCGGCGCAAGCCCGCAAGACCGCGTCCGAGCTGCACGCCAAGGTCCGTCTTGGCGTCGATCCGGCCGGCGAGAAAGCCGAGAGCCGCGCCCGCGCCGGCGAAACGATGGAAGCCGTATTGCGGCCCTATCTGGCGCACAAGCGCACCACAATGCGCCTAAGCTCGTATACCGGCATTGAACGGCACCTGCTCAAGCATTGCCGCCAACTGCACGGGTTGCAAATTTCCAAGATCGACCGCCGCGCCGTCGCCGCCACGCTGGCCGCCGTCGCGGCGAAAAGCGGACCGATCGAAGCCAACCGCGTGCGGGCGTCGTTGAGCGCATTTGCGTCCTGGTGCATCGCCGAAGGTTTGCTGGACCACAACTTTGTTGCCGGCACCAACCGCCATCCCGAGCGATCGCGTGACCGCGTGCTCACGGACAGCGACCTCAAAGCCATCTGGAAGGCGACCGCCGGCGACGACGACTATTCGGCTGTCGTCCGGCTCCTTATGCTCACCGCCGCCCGCGCCGACGAGATCGCGTCGCTGCGGTGGACGGAAATCGACTTCGACGGCGGCCGGATTGTTTTGCCGGCGTCGCGGGTGAAGAACGCGCGCGAGCACCAGATACCGCTATCCGAACCGGCGCGCGCGATTCTTGCCGCGAGACCGCGCCGTGACGGCAGAGACCTTGTGTTCGGCCGCCGGCATGATTTACCGCTAAGCGGCTGGTCGGTTCTGAAGGGCGCGCTCGACGCCCGAATCAAAGACAGCGGCGCGGTCGTCGCTCATTGGACACATCACGATCTTCGCCGCAGCGTTGTGACGATCATGTGTGATCGGCTCGGCATCGCGCCGCATGTCGCGGAAGCCGTGCTCGGTCACGTTTCCGGCCACAAGCACGGCGTCGCCGGCATTTACAACCGTGCGAGTTACGAACGCGAGAAACGCACCGCGCTCGATCGCTGGGCCGAACATCTGATGTCGGTCGTTGAAGGCCGTGCGAGCAAGGTCGTGCCGTTGCACGGCGCAATAGGTTAAAAGCGGACCAGCCCGGCGCTCACAACGCCGGACTGGTCCTTAACGCAACGCCAACGGAGGCACCGATGGCGAAGGCTCGAAAGAAATATAGACCTAAGCCAGACGAGACAATCGGCGAAGCACTTGCGAGAGGATGGCAGCCGCCAGCCGTCAGCTTGTCGTCAGACGAGCTGGCGAAACTTCGCGCTCAATGGGATGAGCAAGCCAGCGATCGGGAAGTAATCGATCACGCTATTGCTGTTCGCGACGGGCTGGTCGCGCCGTCTTGGATGAAGAAACTAGAACAAAAAAAAGCGCGGTCGTCACCAATTGCACGCGTCCGGCAAATGTTGAAGGAGCTTTTCCCGCCAACGGGTCAGCCGCCAGACCACTTGTCGGTCAAGGAAATCCACGCGCGGGTCTACTCCGAATTTGAGCAGCGGAATTTGAAGCCTGCTTCCTACGATACCGTCGCGCGTGCTCTCGGCCGCCGCTGACGCCATACGCAAATACGCAAATACGCATGCGTATCTGCGTATTTGCCGGTTACCCGCCAAACTTTGCATGCTCCTGCTCGACGGTGCGCTTCCGCGCCGGGAGAGACGAGCATGCAACCCGACAACGCCAACGGCAAAACGACGACCGCCGATCGGATCGAACTGCGCCGGATCGTCAGCCTGACGGAAGCTTCTCGATTGTCGGGGGTGAGTATCGACACGTTGAAGCGGCGACATCGCGACAAGATTTTAGACCTAAGCCCGCGCCGCCGCGGAATGCGTGTGCGCGATGCGCTGATGCTCGAAGACTAAACAGAAAGCGCGGCCCGCAAGGGCCGCGCTTCTTTTCATCTCGCAAACACCGCGCCGGCAAGCGCGGGTCAACACCGAAAGGAACAAACCGATGCTGGACTACACCTCACCTACATTCGACGTCAATACCGCCGTCACCACCGGGACCGAGCTCGCGCGCAAGCGGCTGTCCTCGATCCAGCGCGCTTTTCTCGCCGCCGATTTGGCTCTTGGCCGCTTAATCGTCGTCAAACTAACGGTCGCGCAGGCGGCGACGTTGGCAGAATCCAATGTGATCTACGCACGTGCAGCTTTGCGAACCGGTCCCAATGAGCGAGCTCTGATCGAGGCCGGCCGCAAGGCCCTGATCGTTCCGTCGTCGGTGGTTCTTGATCGTATCGTTGCCGCCGCCGGCACCGAAGCGGTTTGGGACGCGATCGTGCGCCAGCTTTAACTAACGCGCCGCTCGAAGTTGGCCGCGGCTTCGGCGTTGCGATCATCAAGAGCGGCTTAATAGGAGTTAAGAAAATGGATGCCAGAAAATTCGCCGGCGAAAACTATTTAAAGCTCGCCGACATTCCCAATGGCCAGGGTCTCGAATTCGAGATTGCCGTCATCAAAGAAAATGAAAAATTCGGCAAGCTCGATCTGGTCAGCGAAACCGGCGATCATCTCGGCTTAAACGCCACCAACACCCGCATTCTGATGAAAAACTACGGTCCCGATACGGATCGCTGGGTTGGCCAAACCATCGAGCTCACCCGCGGCATCATCCAGTACCAAGGAAAAGACCAGGCGGCGATCCTCATCAAGCCGGTGTCGCCGCCGATCGACACCGGCGAGAAGGTGAAAGCCAAAAAAAAACTTAAAGACGAACTCGACGATCAAGTTCCTTTCTGACGGCAACAGTGGCGCCGAATTCGCATGATCGGCGCCACTACTTGTTGATGATACTGTGATGAGCGGCGATGATCGACTTCCCGGCAGTCATTGAACAAGTTGCGCGTTCGCTTTGGGGTGAACCGAACGCGCACCTTTCGTCTAAAAAAGAATTACGGTTCGGTTCGCGCGGATCGCGCAGCGTCGATCTGCAAAAAGGGACATGGCACGACCATGAAAACGGCGAAGGCGGCGGCTGTCTTGCTCTGATAAAACGCGAGATTGGACGCGACGGCGCTGAAGCTGTTGCGTGGCTGCATGAACATGGACTTGTTGAGAAGCCGAAAGCAAACGGCAGTGGTGGCATTGGCACTATTACGAATACCTATGCTTATACGGACGAAGACGGAAAATTGCTGTTTGAAGTGTGCCGCTTCACGCCAAAGGACTTCCGCCAGCGCGTGCCGGACGGCAACGGCGGATGGACGTGGAAACTCGGCAAATGCCGCCGCGTACTTTACCGGCTTCCCGATCTGGTCAAAGCCGTCGCCGCCGAGCAAACAATTTTATTTGTTGAAGGTGAGAAGGACGTTGAGACACTCACAAAGCTCAAATTTGCCGCCACTACAAATGCCGGCGGCGCTGGTAAGTGGCGACGTCAATATAACGCTTTCCTTCGCAATGCTTCTGTGGTGCTGCTTCCCGACAATGACGAAGCCGGCCGCGCTCACATAGAGAAGGTGGCCGCGTCTTTGAATGGCACCGCCGGCGCCGTGCGCGTGCTTGATCTCGCGCAACATTGGCCGGACGGTGAGGCGCCGGCGAAAGCCGACGTGTCCGACTGGATCAAGGCCGGCGGTACGGCCGATCGGCTTCGCCAACTGATCGAGCAAGCGAAGCCGTGGAACGCGGACGAACATGTTGCCGAAGACTGGAAGCATGCGGCGATGGACACCGCCAGCACGATCGCGAGCAATCTCGGCAACGTCATGTTGGCGCTGCGCGACGATGTGAAGCTGCGCGACGTGCTCGGCTATGACGAGATGCTACGCGCGCCGGTACTGCTGCAGCCGCTGCTTAATGATGATCCAGATTTCAGCGTCCGACCCGTTACCGATTCAGACGTGGCGTCCATCCAGGAATATCTGCAATGGCGCGGCTTGCGCCGCCTGGGTAAAGACACAACGCACCAAGCCGCGAGCGCGCGCGCCGTCGAATGCTCCTTCCATCCAGTAAGGAATTATTTGAACGCGCTCACGTGGGATGGCACCGCGCGGCTGGCGTCGTGGCTGACAAAATATTTTGGCGTCGAACAGAATGCTTACAGCGAAAAGATCGGCACCATGTTTTTGATCGGCATGGTGGCGCGAATTTTCCGGCCAGGATGCCAAGCCGATTATATGCTCGTGCTCGAAGGTCCCCAAGGAATTCTCAAAAGCAGCGCATGCCGGATTCTCGGCGGCCAATGGTTCTCCGACAATTTGCCGGACGTTACTGCTGGAAAGGACGTGTCACAGCATTTGCGCGGGAAGTGGCTGATCGAAGTGGCGGAAATGCACGCGATGAGTAAAGCCGAAGCCGCCCAGCTTAAAAGCTTCATCAGCCGGACGACAGAACGTTATCGCCCATCTTATGGACGCCTCGAAGTGATCGAGCCACGCCAATGTGTCTTTGTCGGCACAACGAACAGAGAAACATATTTGCGCGACGAAACCGGCGGCCGTCGCTTTTGGCCGGTCGTCACCACAACGATCAACATTGACGCTTTGACGCGCGACCGCGATCAACTCTTTGCCGAGGCCGTCGCGCTCTATCGCAGCGGCGTTACGTGGTGGCCACACAAAAAGCTTTGAGCGCGACGTGATCGCACCGGAACAAGCCGCTCGCTATGAAGCGGACGCGTGGGAGGAACCGATCCGTGAATGGCTGAAAGGCGTTGTCTCGACCACGATCTTGCAAGTCGCCAAAAGCTGCTTGGACTTCGACAAGGTTGACCGCCTCGGCACCGCCGACCAGCGCCGAATTGCGGCGATCATGACCATGCTTGGTTGGGAACGCGGTAAGCGTGAGCCAAAAACGGGTGCTCGGCGATGGCGTCGCACAGGCGCGACGCCAGAAAGTGCGTCACCCCCACTATGAGCAAGATCAAACACTTAGCGACAGGGGTGACGCAGGGTGACGCATTTACTATGGGACCCCGTATGCGCGCGCGCATACGCGCGCGCGCAAAAGGACTCTATGGGAAAGTGCGTCACCTGCGTCACCTGCGTCACCCTGCGTCACCCCCAGATCGGCGAGGATTTTAGAGCGGCGTTTTGTGTCTGTGGGCCAGCGCACGCGGCTTGGCTGGCACGAGGTTCGGCTTACGTCGGCCGGACACGAAGCCGTCAATTTAGGCGAATGACCGCGCGCGGCGGCAACCGCGCATGACCCAACAAGGAGAGGGTAAGACGATGAACGACATCCGTTTCCACCGTATCGTTACTGCCTATGAAGAAGCGCTGCACGGTCGCGACGCCGCGATCGTGGATGTCCGCGACCTTTTGCCGGTGATCTTCAATGCCGTGCCGGACACTGAGCATCGGGAAATCGTCGACGCTCTTCGATGGGCAGCCGATCGCGAAGTGGCCGAGGCCGATGAATTGGAGCGTTACGACGACCGATCGCGAACATGAGCAGTGAGGCAGCGCGAGCAAACAAATAGATGGATCAAACAAAAACTACGCAATGGGTCCTGGGGACCGAGCAAACAAAATGCGGGGTGCCGCGCGGCCGATCCGCATCACCCGCCGTAAAACCGCTAGGTCGCATGTGAGTTTGCAAATGGCAAAAAAGTCTGACGCGAGGGACGCAAAAATCGTCACCGCGGCGGCGCTGGCCGATCTGATCGGCGTGTCGCCGCGGACGGTCGCCGATCTAACAAAGCGTGGCGTCATGGTGAAGGCCGGCGCGCACGGGTATGTGCTGCGTAAATCGGTTCGCGGTTATGTTGATTATTTACGCAAGTCGCTGGCGGGTCGCGGCGGCGAGACGGGCATCGCGACGGCGACGGCCGAGCGTGCGCGTCTCGCCAAGGAACAAGCCGACAATCTCGCGCTGAGGAACGCCGCCATGCGCGGTACGCTGCTTGATGCTGCCGCGGCCGAGCGCGAGTGGTCGGATATTTTACGGATGGTGCGCGCCGGCTGTTTGGCAGTTCCGTCGCGCGCCGCTCAGCGGTTGCCGCATCTCAGTGCTCACGATCTTACCGAGATCGACGCCGAGATTCGTGTCGTATTGACCGAGCTTGGCAACGACATCCCTGGTAGTCAGACAGACTGAACGAGGAGGAAGGCAATGGCGAGCAAGTGGAAAGCTGGACAGATGCGATCGGGTGGCGGCGAGTATTTTCCGCTTACCGTTGGCGAGCTGCGCGCTGCGCTCGCGAACTTGGATGAGGATGTTGAGCTCGACTTCGGCTGCGCACTGTCGGGCAATGCATTGAAGTTCTACCGATTCAAATGGCGAGACAAGAAACTACTGCAAATCGAATTGAATGAAGAGGACTAATGTCCGTCACTGAGGTTCACCGCCGCGCGCTCCGCTCGTTGATTCCGCCGCCGCGGCTTGAGCTGGCCGACTGGATCGAGCGGAATGTCGTGCTGCCACAAGGCACGTCCGCGGTGCCGGGCCGCATGCGGTTGTGGCCGTATCAACGCGCGATCGCCGACGCCATTGGCGACCCGCTGATCGAGCGGGTGACGCTGGTCAAGGCCGCACGCACCGGTTTTACGTCATTGCTCACCGCCGCGATCGGTGCGTTCGCGGTCAACGAGCCGTCGCCGGTGCTTTGCTTGCTGCCGACGGAATCCGACTGCCGCGACTATGTGGTGAGCGACGTTGAGCCGATCTTCGCCGCGTCGCCGGTCTTGCGCGGCGTGCTGGCCGAGGAAGCCGACGAGTTCGGCCGCAACACGCTTCTTTCACGGCGCTTTCCCGGCGGGTCGCTTAAGGTCGTCGCGGCGCGCGCGCCGCGCAATCTGCGCCGGCACACGGTGCGCGTCCTACTCGTTGACGAGTGCGACGCCATGCAGCCGACGCCGGAAGGCGCGCCGATCCTGCTGGCCGAACGGCGGACGGTGACATTCGGCAACCGCAAGATTGTGATTGGCTCGACACCGATCGACGCCGAAGCCTCGCCGGTACTCGCCAGTTATGCCGCGAGTGACAGTCGCCTGTTCGAGGTACCCTGTCCCGAATGCGGCGCGTTCAGCGAGATCACATGGGCGCACATCGAATGGCCGGAAGGCCGGCCGCATGAGGCGGCATACCGTTGTCCACACTGCAAGACGCTCATTGCCGAGCGCCGCAAGCCGGCTATGGTCGCCGCTGGCCGCTGGCGCGCGACCCATCCGGACGCACAAGGCCATGCCGGCTTCCGGCTCAATGCCTTGGTCTCGCTTCTCGCTAATGCGTCGTGGTCGCGGCTGGCCGCCGAGTTTGTTGCCGCCAAGGACGATCCCGAGCGGCTGCAGCCGTTCGTAAATACCGTGCTGGCCGAAGGTTGGCGCGGACCCGGCGGCGAGCTTGACGAAGCGACCCTGCAATCGCGCGCCGAGCCGTTCGATCTTAATCATATGCCGAGCGAAGTTCTGGCCGTCACAGTCGGCGCCGACGTTCAAGACGATCGTATCGAAGCCAGCGTCTTAGGTTGGACGCGCGCGTCGGAGTGTTTGATCTTGGGCCATTTTATTGTTTGGGGTTCGTTCACTGAAGCGGCGACGTGGGACGAATTCGACGAATTGCTCCGCACCAAGTGGCGACATCCGTTTGGTGGCCAATTGAAGGTCGACGCGGCCGTGATCGACTGCGGGGACGGCGATCATTACGACCATGTTGTGTCGTTTTGCGCGCCGCGGATCGGCCGTCGTGTCTTTCCCGGCAAAGGCATGTATGGCAACCGTCCTGGCTTTGCCATGGCGAAGGGTAAACGTGTCGGCGGCAAGCTCGCCATCATCGGCGTTGACGTGCTGAAGTCCGTTATCTTCGATCGGCTCGCACGCGGCCAAGGCATTCGCTTCTCAAACAGTCTTGAGCCGTCCTATTACGAGCAGCTTTCTGCGCAGCGCCGGGTGCTCAAATACACGCGTGGCATGCCGACGAGGCGGTTCGAGATGGTGTCGATGCGGGCGCGGAAAGAGGCGCTTGACGCCTTGACCTATGGCTGGGCCGCGCGGCAAGCGGTGAACATCGTGTATGACCGCCGCGAGGACGATCTGCGCAATCCAACGGCGAAGCGACCGAGCATTACTTCACAGATCGCTGGTCATGGCGGTAGCGTCAGCATTGACTCGCGCGACCACGTGCTGAGAACAATGCGAGGCGCAACAAAATGAGCGCGGTACCGCAACCGCAACCGAGTAATGCCGACATCATGGCCGAGCTGCTGCTGTTGCGCGCGCTCATCGAGCGCGCGTTGCCGCCACCACCGCAGCCGGAAGAGTGGGTCAGCGTTCGCGCGGTCGCAGAAATGTATGGCCGTACCGAGCAGGCCATTACGGCAACGGTTCGCAGCCGTCCTAGCATCGGCCGGAAAGTCCGTGGTCGTTGGGAAATCAACATGAAGCTTTTCGGCGCTTTGTGGATCGAGCGGCACGGCAGATTGCCGGCGAAGCTTCGCGACGCCGCCTAGGGTTACTTTCGCAGATTTTGCGCCGCGCGAAAGTGGCGGTCGCTACACTTGGGTGACCATGATGACAAACCGTGATGATCAAAAGCGCGAGAAACGCGTCGCGCGTTTGGCGCAAGCTGAGACAAACATCATCGAGCGTTTGCTCGCGGTACGCGACGAGCTCGATGTGCTTGCGCATCAGATCGATCGCGCGACCGGGACACGTCCGCGGCTGATGGCTGGGAGCGATCTCAGTCTGCTCGGCGCCGTGCTTCGTTTTCCTCGTCCGCCAGGAGGTAAGCGATGACTCCCTTGAGCATCTTGACGCCGCGCCATGAGATCGCTCGCCAACGCGACAGCATCATGGGCCGCGCCGCCGATCTGAAAGTGCAGACCAACGCGTTGCTGGAGTTAAGCAGCGAAATCAGCGCTACCCGCGAGGCGCAAACAACCCGTGAAATCGAGTTGGCGCAGTGGGAGGACAAGCTTCGCAAAAAGGCCGCCGCGCTTGATGAACGCCAGCGCCGCGTCGAGGCCGCCGAACGGCTTGCGCAGAGTCACGCGCTGCTGGAACAACCAGCGCCGCCGTCTACTCGCGGACAGACTGTAAACAAGCGTTCCGCATCGGGTCCTGAGGCGGTCGCGCGCGAGATCTTACGATGTGGCGCGCTTGCTCGCGGTGAGGCCGCCGATGACGTGCCGCTGCCGACGCATCCGGTCGCGCGAAGCATTGTGCTGGCCGCGATGATGGCACGCGGCGAAATCGAGCCGGACGAACAGACCGTGCCAGCGCGGCCGCGTCGGCCGGCGGGACACTACGATCCAAAAGCCGTCGCGGAACAGATCATACTCGCCGGCAAAATGAGACGCGGTGAAGTATGAGCGATATTTTTCCAGACTTCGCGCAGACCGACGCGCTTTATCAGCTTGTCGTTCGCGAATACGCGAAGCTGGTATGTCCGCGCTCCGAGTTCGCGGCCGCGATGAAATGGTGTTGCTTCGTGCGCCGAACGCCAGAGTTGGACACATCGCGGTCTATTGGCTTTTGGGTTGACACGTGCTCGGCGTGGCTTCGGCTTCGCAATGAACGGACGATTCAACTGTACAGCGCGCTTACCGCGGCGTGCATCGCGTCCGGCATTGCGTTCTCAAAACTTGATCGCTGGCCGTTCGATATGGCGTTCGGCATTGGCTTAGGCGACACGTCGCGGCCGAATCTCCGTTGGGCCGACGTGCTGCGCGCCGGCAAGTTGCCGCCGCCGACCGAACTGCGGCGCAACCGGCCGGCCGAGATCGTGCAGCTAAACATGTTGCGAAGCGAGAAGCCTGGAATGGTCCGCTACGGATCGACGTAAAAAGGGGTTTTGTCTGCGGCCGTTGAAATCCTCCCGGTTGCAGGCAAGCGCCGAGGCCGGCGGCGATACCGGCATCGAGCGCGGCGAGAGAGTAGCTAAGCCCATTGCCGCTACTCTCTCGCTTCCAACACCAAGGAGCAAAAAAGATGGTTGACGACGAGCAAAGAAAACGCGCCAGAGCGCCAGCGCGGTCACTTCCGCAGCGGCCGACGCAAGCGCCGGACGCGGGTTGGCGCGAACCGTCGCGGCCGTCGCGGAAAGCTGCATCGACCGACCTCGGGCCGCCGACAACGGCGACCGTGAATTGCGGCCACGTTCTCGATCTGCCGGTCGAAGGCGAACAGAGATTGGTGGGTTACGATATTGCGGACAAGCAACAGGTCTTCGCCGTCGTCACGCGTCGTGCGCTGCCGGGTGAGATCGTGACGCTACCGGCGAAGGAAGTCGCTCGCTTGAAGCGGCTCGGTTTTCTCGTTGACGAGAGCAAGGTCGCGGCGACAGCCGAGGCTCCGACCGGCTGGCCGGGTCAGATCGTGCCGCCGAGCGGACCGGCTGCGGCGCGCTGAGCGGGAGAGTGCTAGCGGATGCCGGCGATGCGGAAAGGCGCCAAGCGTCTGCCGAAGCCGAAGCCGGCGGGTCCGAAGCGACCCGTTGTGTTTCGTTATAGCTACCGGGTTTATAGGACGAAGCCCGCAATCAATTCCGGTCGCGAAGATCAGCGCGAAATTTTAAGGTTGATACGAGCTTCACCCGCTGGTCTGTCGGCGCACGAGATCGCCATGCACATTTTGGGACCGCTTCGCGCGCAGCATTGCGACAGCTTTCGCATCCAGCAGCTCGGGGAAAACATTATTGCCGATCTCGTCCGACACGGCGTGGCTGTGCGTCGCGATGATGGCCGCTACGTACTGGCAAGCACGCCGCCGAAAACCGGAAAGCATTGCCGCAAGGGAAGGCCGGCACATGGCCGAGCGGAAACACTCTCGCCGTAAGCCGAAGACGACGCGACCACGGCATTTTAGTTACGCGGTCGAGTACGCTGACGGCGAGCTCGACTTTGTCTGCCTATACGCGCCGGCGCGGATCGGCGATCTTCTCTACGTCGGCGAAGGTAACGGCGAGCGACCTTGCCGCGTCATCCGTTCGACTGGCGAAATCATCCTGCACTAGGAACCGCTTTCAAACCGCCACAGATCGTCGCTGGTGCGTTTTTCGCGCCGGCGCGCCGGCTGGTGTCTTGATAGCGAGCAGGACCAGAAAACGCATCAGCGCATCTTCCCATAGTCTTCCCAGCGCGGTTTTGGGAAGACGACGGCTGCTAAGTCATTGAAATTATTGGAGCGGGTGAAGGGAATCGAACCCTCGTCATAAGCTTGGAAGGCTTCTGCTCTACCATTGAGCTACACCCGCAACGCCGCATTCGTCACGATACATAGATACATATCGGTATGCATTCCGGCAAAAGCGCGCCGTAGGTGCGGTCGGAAATGAAATGGGCCGGCAAGCCTTTACCGCCGTAACGCCATGTGCCGCACGTTTGTACCCCACGAATCCTTCCTATAGTCTGAATATAAACCGCGCATCCGGTTCCGTTTCCGGCGACCGCGCGAAAAATGGGAGGAACAGCCAATGCCTTACGCGAACCGCGTCGTACGTCCTTGGCTCTTTGCCTGCGCGGCGCTGGCCATTGCCTGCACGCCCCGGATCGCAGCCGCGCAGAATGCCGGGCCGATCAAAATTGGCGTCATTGGCGAAGAATTCTCGGTTGCCGGCGCCTCGCTGACCAAGGCCGCCGCCATGGCGGCCGACGATATCAACGCGCATGGCGGCGTCGGCGGCCGCAAGGTTGAGGTCATCACCTATGACGATCACTCCTCGGCCGCCGAGGCGGTGCGCGCGTTTCAGCGCGCGGTGAGCCAGGACAAGGTCGTTGCCGTCATCGGCAGTTACATCAGCGAGGTGGTGCTGGCGATCGAGCCGTGGTCGGCGCGGCTGCACATGCCGTTCATCACGCCCGGCGCGGCCAGCAACCTGATTTCCAAGGCGGTGCACGACGACTACGACCATTACAAATACACCTTTCACGGCTGGCTCACGTCGGCCTTCATCGCGCAGGCCATCTGCGACTACACCAAGGATCTTTTGGTCGGTCCGATGCACATGAAGACGGCGGTGGTCATGAGTGAGGATGCCGCGTGGACTACGCCGCTGGATGAGCGCTACCTCGAATGCCTGCCCAAGGCCGGGCTGACTGTGCTCGATCACATCCGCTTCAATCCCGACACCGCCGATTTCACGCCGATCTTCCATCAGATCGAGGACAAGAAGCCCAACGTCATCATCACCGGCATCAGCCACGTCGGCGTGCAGCCGACCGTGCAATGGCACGACCAGCAGGTGCCGATGCCCATGGCCGGGCAAAGTTCACAGGCCACCACCAGCACGTTCTGGAAGGACACCAATGGCGCCGCCGAAGGCGTGATTACCGACACCGCGGCGGCGGTCGACGTGCCCCTCACCCCGGTCACCATTCCGTTTGCCGAAGCTTACGTGAAGAAGTACGGCGCCACGCCCGCTTATGACGGCTATTCCGCCTATGACATGGTCTACGTCATTGCCGAGGCGATCGAGCGTGCCGGCGGCTCGACCGATGCGGACAAGATGGTGACCGCGCTGGAGGCCACCGATCACGTGGGGACCATTGGCCGAATTCAGTTCTACGGCCGCGACAACATCTTCACCCATGCCATGAAATACGGACCTGACCTCGTCAGCACCATTGCCATCCAGTGGCAGGGCGGCAAGCAGGTTTGCGTTTGGCCGACCGACAAGTGCAAAGCCAAGGTGAGCTTCCCAACCTTCGTCAAGACGCCGAGCTAAACTTTTCTTCCCGGCCGTTTCGGCTGATCCAAACCGTTTGATTTAGCGGCGCGTGCTGGCGCACAATCCGCGCCAACGAGCAATCCGGCCGTCGACTTGGGCAAGGTGCATGCGGGCAGTCCAGATCCTGGTTGACGGATTTGCCATCAGCTCGCTTTACGGCCTCGCCGCCGTCGGCTTCACGCTGATTTTCGGCGTCTCCGGCGTACTCAATCTCGCGCACGGGGGCATCATGGTCGTCGCCGCGCTGGTCGGATGGCTGGCCGCCGGCGAACTCGGGCTCGGCACCTATCTCGGCACACTCGTTGGCGTGGCGGCCGGATTGGCAACCGCTTACGCGACTTATTTGATTGCGGTGCGGCCGATCCAAACATCCCGTGCCATCAGCCCGGACGAGACCGAAATCTTCGTTCTCACCGGCACGCTCCTCTGGGGCATCATGATTCAGGTGGGCATGGCTTATCTGTTCACCGACAATCCGGTGACCATCAGGCCGCTCATCTCCGGCGTGGTGAATATCTTTGGCGTGCGCACGCCGATCAACGAAGTGATGATCGCGGTTCTGGCCTGGGCCTTGATTGGCTTACTGTGGCTCCTGGTCAACCGCACCCGCACCGGCAAGGCGCTCCTTGGCGCCGCAATGAATCCGCGCGGCGTGACCTTGCTCGGCTACGAGCTTACGCGGATTTATCTCGTCGCTTGGACCATTTACGGAATCCTTGCCGGTATTGCCGGCGTCCTGCTCGCCTCCTTTCTCGGAGTGGGCACGGCCAATACCGGCCAGCTCACCGCCAGCGCCTTTTCCATTGTCGTTCTCGGCGGCCTCGGCAGCGTGTCCGGATCTTTGATCGCAGCTTATCTCATCGGCTATCTCGAAACCGCAACCGCCTATCTCATCGCCCCGACCTTGCGGCCGATACCGTCCCTCATCGTGCTCGTGCTTGCCATCTATGTGCGACCGCAGGGATTGCTGGGCCGGCGATAGGAGGCGATGTGGCGCTCTTTCGCTCGCGGATTTTTTGGACAGCCGTCGCGGTCCTGATCATCGCCTCGCTGCTGCCGCTCGTCTTTTCCGCCTATCTCCTCGGCGTGCTCACGGTTGCTTACTATTTCGGCGTCTTCGCCATGGCCTGGGATCTGCTGTTCGGCTTCGCCGGCGAGGTCAATTTTGGTCCGACGTTTCTGATCGGAGTCGGCGCCTATACGGCGGGCATTCTCAACAGCAAATTCGGCCTGCCGATTCCGCTATGCGTTCTCGCCGCCGCGGCCGCTGCCATGGTGGGCGGCGTGTTGCTGGCGCTGCCGGCGCTGCGCCTGCGCGGACCGTATTTCGGCCTGGTGACGCTGGTTGCGGTGCTGCTGTTGCAGAATTTCGTCGTGATCTTTGCCGGCGTCACCGGCGGCGAAATCGGCATGACGGTGCCGGACGTGCTGTCGATCGACGCCAACGTCAATTACTGGTACGCGCTCGGCTTCCTCGCCCTCTCCGCGGCATTGTTGTTCGGCCTGTCACGCTCCGCGGTCGGTTTGATTCTACAAGCCAACGGCCAGGATGCCGTCGAGGCAGCGGCGCTCGGCTTTAATGTCACCAAACACAAGCTCGCGGCGTTCTGCGTCAGCGCGGTGTTTTCCGGCACCGCCGGGGCGATGCTGATCTTTTACATGGGGACGGCTTCGGTCGACACCGTGGTCGACATCGCCATCGGCGTACAAATCATCATCGCCGCGGTGCTGGGCGGCCGCCGCACCATCCTCGGCGCCGTGGTGGGAGCGGTGTTTCTGATTGTCGCCAACGAATTCCTGCGGCCGCTCGGCCAGCTCAATACCTTGGTGGTCGCCGCCATTGCGCTCGCGGTCATCCTGTTCTTTCCCGAAGGGCTGCTCGGCTACGCGCTGCACCGGGATCAAAGCCAATGAGCGGGCATGCACGCTTGCGGGTCAGCGAACTCGGTAAGCGCTTCGGCGGCGTCATTGCCGTGAAAAACATGAGCTTCGACGTCAATGCCGGCGAAATCGTCGGTCTCATCGGCCCGAACGGCTCCGGCAAATCCACCGTAATGTCGCTGATCATGGGCATCACCCGGCCCAATTCCGGCACGGTCAGCCTCGACGGCACCAACATCAGCGGCTGGCCGGCGCATCGTATCGCCCGCGCCGGCGTCAGCATTGTATTTCAGCATTCGCGTCCGTTGCAGCGGCAAACCGTCCTGGAAAATATCAAATTGGCGATGCTGCCCGACTCGCTGCTTCGGCTTGCCATGGAGCCTTCGGTGGCCGAGCGCGCCCGCGTGATCGCCGAGCGTGTCGGGCTCGGCGGCGTGTTACATCGGCGCCCGCGGACGCTGCCGTTTGCCGATCTTCGCCGCATGGAATTGGCCAAAGCCGTCGCCCGCGATCCGAAAGTCGTACTGATCGACGAGCCGTTTGCCGGACTGACGCCGACCGAGATCAAGGCGCTCTCCGATCTGATCCGCACGCTTCGCGACGAGGGCCGCGCCGTGCTCTTGGTCGATCACAGCGTCAAAAGCGTTGCCGCGCTCGCCGACCGGGTGATCGCCATGTATCTCGGCGAGCGTATCGCCGAGGGCCGCGCCGACGAAGTGATGCAGAATGAAACGGTGCGGCGGGTTTATATCGGCGGCAAGATCGAAGCGGTCGAAAGGCGACAGGGTGCCGGCACCGATGCGCCCATGCTGCTCGAGCTTGCGGACGTCGAGGTGTTCTATGGCAAGGCGCTGGCGCTCGATCGCGTCCAACTCGACATCCGGCAGGATGAATTCGTCTCGATCGTCGGGCTGAACGGCGCCGGCAAAACCACGCTGTTCAACGCGATTTCCGGCCTCGTTCCTTATCGCGGCGCGATCCGTTTTGCCGGCCGCGACCTGCGCCATATGACCGCCGCAGCGATTGCGCGCGCCGGCGTCGTACACTGCCCGGAGACCCGCGAGCTGTTCGGCCACATGAGCGTCCGCGAGAACCTCGATCTCGGCGGCGGCCATCTCAGTAACCGCGAGCGGCAGCGCCAGCTGGCGTGGGTGTTTGATCTTTTTCCCATTCTCAAAGCCCGGCAGACGCAGGTCGCGCGGACCTTGTCCGGCGGCGAACAACAGATGCTGGCGCTCGGACGCGCGCTGATGATGCAGCCGAAGCTGCTCGTTCTCGATGAGCCCACGCTCGGCCTTGCGCCGGTGATTCTTGGCGAGATGTCGAAAGCGATCGAGCGGCTGCGCGACGAGCGATCGCTCACGTTACTGCTTGCCGAACAGAACGTCACATTCGCACTGCCGCATTCGGATCGTCTTTATCTGCTCGATCACGGCCGGATCGCCTGGCAAGGCGACCCGGCACGGTTCGCGGAAGAAATGCAAACCGGCTACCTCTGATTAAGCCAACAAGCGGCGCACGGCAGACGACCAGCCTGCGAGCTTACGTTCGCGGATCGCCGCGTCCATGTGCGGCATAAACCGGCGCTGCCGCCGCCATTGCGCGGCAAACCGGTCAGGCTCGGGATAAAAGCCGGCGTACAGGCCCGCGAGATAGGCGGCGCCGAGCGCGGTGGTTTCGTTGATTTCCGGTCGATCGACCATGGTGCGGCTGAGATCGGCCAAACGCTGCATGGTCCAGTCGGATCGCGCCATGCCGCCGTCGACCCGCAGGACTTCGAGATCCGCACCGTCCCGCCAATCGGCGCGCATCGCGGCGAGGAGATCAACAGTTTGAAAGCAGACGCTCTCGAGCGCGGCCTGCGCGAGCTCCCGCGGGCCGGTGCCGCGCGTCAAGCCGAACAGCGCGCCGCGTGCGTCCGACCGCCAGTATGGCGCGCCCAGCCCGACAAAAGCCGGAACCAAAACCACCTCTTGCGTCGGGTCGGCCTCGGCCGCGAGCGGGCCGCTCTCCTCGGCGCTGCCGATGATGTGCAGCCCGTCGCGCAGCCATTGCACCGCAGCTCCGGCGACGAAAATCGATCCTTCGAGCGCATAGGTGCGCTTGCCGTCGAGCTGATACGCGATAGTTGTGAGCAGCCGATTTGCCGACGCCACCGGAACTGAGCCTGTATTGAGCAAGGCAAAACAACCCGTTCCATAAGTCGACTTGACCATTCCCCGCTGAAAGCACGCTTGGCCGATCACCGCCGCCTGCTGGTCGCCGGCGATGCCGTAAATCGGAATGGCGGCGCCGAACAGGCTCGGGTCGGTAGACCCGAAATTGGCTGAGCTATCGAACACCTGCGGCAGCACGCTTTTCGGTACGCCGAGGAGCGCCAGGAGTTCGTCGTCCCAACGCCCCTGGCGAATGTCGAACAACAACGTCCGCGAAGCGTTGGTGGCGTCGGTCGCATGCACTTTGCCACCGGTCAGCCGCCACAGCAGATACGTATCCACGGTGCCGAAGGCGAGCTCGCCGCGTTCGGCGAGATCGGCGATTTCGGCCTTGCTCTGCAACAACCACGCCAGCTTGGTCCCGGAAAAATAAGGATCAAGCAAAAGTCCGGTCTTGGCCGCGAACCGCGGCTCGTGACCTTCGCCCTTGAGACGCGCGCATAGATCTGCCGTGCGCCGGTCTTGCCAAACAATGGCGCGGTGGACCGGATGCCCCGTTCGCCGGTGCCACAGCAGTGTTGTCTCGCGCTGGTTGGCAATTCCCAGTGCGACAATGTCCCGGGGATGTGCCCCGCAATCGGCAATCACTTGCCGGCACGTTGACAGCGTGGTCGACCAAATATCCTCCGGCTCCTGCTCGACCTCGCCGTCGGCCGGAAAATGCTGGCGAAATTCGCGCTGTGCGAAGCCTGCGATCGACGTATCGGCCGCGAACATGACAGCCCGCGTCGATGTTGTGCCCTGATCGATCGCCAGCACATATGCGGTCACCCGCGCCTCCCCGGGAAGGCCGCTGCTGCGAACGCGGACAGCCGCCGACTTATAGTTAACATTCGGAAAAATCGCGCGCCAAAACTATCAGCGTCTGCGATCGGAGTAACGGTATTCTAGCAATTCCAGCATAGAAGCGCACTGTTGGAGCAGCGGCCTATGGCGGGATCGATTCAAAAAGGACTGGCGATTTGCGTCGCGCGGTTTCGGGCGCTGACAAAAGATTTCAGATCGTCCAAGGGCGGCAATACCGCCGTGATGTTCGCCATTGCGGCATTGCCGATCATCAGCGCCGTGGGCTGCATGATCGATTACTCGTATGCGTCGATGGTCAAGACCAAGCTGCTGGCCGCGGCCGATGCGGCAACGCTTGCCGCGGTCTCCAATAATTCGCCGATCGTCACGACGGCGAAGGCCATGACCGGTAATGGCACCGTTTCGGGCGGCTCGACCTACCTGACGAATTATTTCGGCGAAAATACCAATGCTTTTTCCGGCGTAACCCTCGGCACGACCAGCGTTACTAAAACCAGCACGACGGTCAATGCGACGTTGGCCTTTTCGTATGCAGTGCCCACCTACTTTCTGAAGATAATTGGCTACCCGAACATCACCGTCAAAGGCTCATCTACAGCGAGCTTCACGCTGCTCACCTACATCGATTTCTATCTGATGCTCGATGTGTCCGGATCAATGAGTTTCCCATCGACCACGAGCGAGCAGCAACGGTTGATGGCCGTCAATCCCGACAATCTGGGTGAGTATCCCGGGGGCTGCCAATTCGCCTGCCACTTTACCTACCAGGGGGGGTGCGGCCAGTCGAACCAAGGCCCAATCCCAGCGGTGGGTGCCGGAACGAATCCCTCGCCGGGCGGGTATTGCCAGGGCTATATCATTTCTCGCTTGGGGACGAGCATCACATCGTTCCCGACGGGCGAGACGAATTCAACTGGCGTGTCGACCTACAGGCCCGGCGGCGACTACGTGAATTGGAACAATACGCAGGTTTCCACCTGCTCGACCGCCGGAACGACCTCGTGCATCCAATTGCGCGCCGACGCCGTCGGCTACGCGGTGACGGCGCTGCTGTCTCAAGCCCACACAACCGAAACCAATACGGGAGTATCGAACCAATTCCGGGTCGGGCTGTTTCCGTTCATCCAAAATGTCTGCACACCCGGCAACACCGCTACCGGAGATGTCAACAGCTCGAATTCCTGCTCGGTCGGCCTGACCTCGAGCCTCACCGGCAGCACGATTACCACTTTCGCTCAGCAACTGGCGAGTTTGTTGGATACCGGGGTCAACACCACGCTTGGCTCCGGCGGTACGCATTTCGAAAATGCATTGAGCAGCATGAACACATACATCAACTCCGTCGGGACTGGGACCAGCGCGTCTAATACGCTGCCCTACGTCTTCATTGTCAGTGACGGTTCGCAGGATTACCAAACTCAAACGGGCGGCAATTGGGGCGCGCAAAACTGGACCTCGAATGCGACCGTTCCCTATGCGAATTCCTCGACCAATCTCCCGCCGAACAGCGAGGACACGAACGATTATTGTCAAGCGCTGAAGAACCGCGGGATAACGGTCGCCGTTCTTTATATTCCTTATGGCGCTATCGTCGATCCAAACGCCAGTTTTGCCAACGATGAAGACGGCTACGCCAACACCAACGTCACGAACAACACATATTCCACCGGCCTGAGTAATTGCGCTTCGCCTGGCTTTTTCTATACGGCATCGACGCCGGCCCAGATTCAAACTGCGCTGGTGACCATGTTCGAACAGGCTGTGAGCACGGCCCACATTTCGCAGTAGCCTCCCCCTCGGCCGCAGCCAGCAAGATCGAGCCGAGGAAAATTGCGAGCAGTAGCGCGATCATGCTTTCATGAAAACGCAGCACCCTCGATGAAGTGGTGAAAGCGCACAACGTGCCCCCGCGCCGGTCGGCGCCGGCGTCGTGATATTGTCCTCAGCCGCGATGCAATGATCGTCCGTAACGGCGGATGGTTGGGTGGATCCCGGGCAGCGTCGATTACTCAATTGGCCGTGCTCATGGGCGACGACGGCGACGACCGCTGTTTGAGTACTTCGCTGCCTCTGGCGGTCAGGCGCGCTGACTTTGCGAAAAGCAAGGCACAAAGCAATCCCGTGCCGTCCGCCACGACCGGCCCCCAGACGCAACTTCGCAATATCGAGCGGGATTTCGTCGCCGCAAACTCACGGACACTTGCTGTTACTGGTGAGAGTGGGAACGCTGTTGTACTGAACACACTGCGTGCTGCGAGGGGCGACGTAAAGGCTGTCCGAAAGAGCGAGAGTACCGGTCATGAAGGCGCCGAACATGGGCGTGTAGCTGTAGCTTACCTGGGACAAAATCAAATAACAGCCGCCTTTACCGCTTGGCGGAGAAGTGCCGCTGTAATTACCGCTGCCGCAGGTGTCATTGGCCATGTTCGTTGGCAGGTTGAATGTCGTCCCTGTCGCGTAGGCCGTGCCATTGACCGCATAGCTCCAGCTCACTGTCGCCTTCGTATTGGACGTCGCCTTGATCTGGGTGAGAACGATCGTCAGCGGTGTGCTCGAATAAGGCGAGAGAACAGTGCTTCCCGCCGAGGTGATTGTTCCCATAATCGTCGTCGAAATTTGGCCGACATTGCTGGCGGTAGTGCCGTATTGATTGGTGATGGCGGCCAGCTCGTAGGTCGCAGCACGCACTTTCATGTAAACGATAATCGCGTTGCCGACGTCGTATGAGCTGAGGAACAGAATGAGCAGCACCGGCATGATAAGGGCGAATTCGACCGCGGCGACACCGCGTCGCGACGCAATGAAACGCCGCCCTATAGCTTGTGCGATCATCATGACGAGGTAGGCGTATATGGTTCGACCTTGAAGGCGCTCACGCCCACCATTTCCGCGGCGCCGTTCGGCAGATTGGCAAGCGAGAAGCCCAATGGCCCGCCGATGACCGGCCAGGCATAGATCAGTTGCACCACCATGATGTCGCCCGCCGAGCCGGGATTGTAGGCGTAAGTGGTGATCGCATTGCCGTTACCGTCGTACATGGCCGGCGCCGAAGTGCTGGCGGAGGAAAATGAAGAGGAGTTCTGCACCACCATGTACATATTGCTGCAATTGAACAGCGCCGCGGGGCAGACTGCTGGTAAGGTGCCGCAGCCGCCATTAATGATCTGCGTCGCCGAGCAATTGTTGTTCTGAGCCTGCCCGGTCAGAAAATAGCGGCCCGCTTCGGTGGCGGCATTCTGCAAAACGGCTTGCGCGAACATGAAGATGCAGGTTTGCAGCACCGCTATCAGGGTGGCCAAAAACGCCGGGGCAATGATGGCAAATTCGACCGCCGTGGCCCCATCCTTCGCCCGCGCGAAACGCGAGAGGCCCCCTGCCCGGCGCCTGATAAATCCGGTCAGATTTTGCAGCACGCGTTCCGCCGTCCTATTTGCGCAATCCGCTCTCGCCGACATGCGACGCCATCCGATTTGCAGGGATCGATCCGAAAGTGCGCGGCTTGTACTCCTTACCAATACGTGAAAGGCATTGATTTTTCGTTGCGCGAAAAGAAGAGCCGCCACCACTTAGAGTTAACTGCGAATGTGGGCGCGCTCTGCCGCGGCGATCGAGACATAGTTAATCAAACGTCGGCGCTCATTACTGCTCAAGGACGAGCTTGCCGTTGCTGTACTCGAAGCGCCGCAGCCGCGACAAAAACGACAAGCCCAGCAGGTTGTCGCTTAAAGCTTCGTCCGGCAGCACCAGGGCGGCCACGTCGCGGACCACGAGATCACCGACTTCGACCGCATCGAGCTGTGTCGGCGCCGCGCGGACCGTACCGTTCGCGGTTCTCACCTCGGCGATGAATTCATGGGGAGAAGGATGAATCCCGAGACGGGCGGCGTCGCTGGCGGTCAGCGCGATGACCGAGGCGCCGGTATCGACCATGAAGTTGAGATGCTGACCGCCGACCACTGCGTCGACGTGAAAATGGCCGCGCGCGTCGCGCGGCACGACGATCGAACGGGCGTAACCTGGTACCTTGCCCGCCGGCGAAGGAGATGGCGCTGCGGGGGCGACCGCCGCCGGCGCCGCGCCCATGTGCGCGGCGTAGCGCGGAACGACGATGCCCGCCGCCATCACCAGCGCGGCAAAAACGATGAGACGATGCATGCACGATACCGGACTGCAGAAGTGCGAGCCGCATTTCAGCATGTCGCGGCGAATGGCCGGCTAACGAGCGTGCGTGGCGATCCGGTTTTTGCCCGGCCTTGGTCAGCCCAGGCTTAATTATTTCATTCGCAATTTAACTATCGTCATTGCGGAATGATCGGCAACAACAGATGCGAGGGCCGTAGAGCATCGTGATAAATTTTATGCAGCGTCGTTTTGCTGCTGCAGATATGCGGGGCGATATATTCCACATTGGTCGCGCCGGCGACGCCGGTCGGCCTGTCGGCGCTGGCGATCTCCAGACAAATCCGATGTCCCCGGCGGAACAGATTAGCCGTCGCCATGATCTCGATGCTGTATTCGGTGATCTCTCCGGGAACCACCTTCTTCTGTGCGCCACGCGTCAGCGGATGCCAAGGCCGCCACGGCTTGGATCGCGCCGCATCGACGGCGCGGTGCGAAGCCTTGAGCCAGCCGCGGGTCAGTTCCCGCTCCGGCAAACTCTCCAGGATTTCCCGTTCGCCCTCGCGCACGGTGCGCACCGAAACGTCCGGACCGACATCCTTGAGCGCGATGAACCAGTTCGTATCGTCCTGATCAATCACGGCGAACAGATTAAGCACTGACGGCCCGACGATGACAACATCGTGCGGCAGCGGCTCGGTCAGATAGCGCAGCTTCGCGATCTTGTTTGTCTGAGTTGGCGGCATTTGCACGAAGGCATCGGGCGGCAGTTCTTCCTCGGCGCTGGCAGGCGTGAAGGGGTGGACCTGCAGGCGCTCCCAGCTATTGAGATAAAACTTCGTCCACTGCGTTTCCGGTAGCGGCCAATCGGCGCCGGTGCGCCATTCATTCGCGCCCATGAGCCAATAGCGCACGGGAGGTTCGGCCATGATTCCGGTGTCGATGCCTTTAAGCCAATGGTCGTACCAGCGCAGAATCTCCGCGTGCATGGTGTGGAACGGCCGCTCCAGATGTGCCGGTCCGGCAAAGAGCAGCTTCTTCGGCACGTTGATTTTTTCGAAATAGCTCTGCGCGCCGTTGAGGTGAGTTTTGTAGGTGTAGCCGTACCAGCCGGCGCCGGTATAGGTCGGAATTTTGATGCGCTCGAAAAATTCCTCGGCCGCGCGCACAATCTCTTCCTTGTCGTAGGGATTGATGAGCAGATCGAAGATGGGCGGCATGTGCTGACCCTTCTGGGCCAACACGTTGTAGACGTGCGGATACATGCGGTAATCGGGATTGCTCATCGCCTCCCGCCAAGATGCGTCCTTCTCGGGTGGCAGCGGTCCCGGCTTGCCTTTCGTCTGGTGGATCGCGGAGAAATGCCCGACCAGATAGCGAAACAAATGCAGCACCGCCCCCGGATATTCTTCGCGGAAGCTGCCGAGGGTGCCGTAAGCCCCGCGCGGATCGAAAGGAAAGATCGCCTTTAGATGCGGCGGGTTTTGCCGGGCCACGTGCACTTGCTCGGCGCCAAAGCCGGAAATGCCGACCATGCCGACGTTGCCGTCACACCATGTCTGTTTGGCGATCCATTCGATCAGATCGTAACTGTCCCATTGCCGGCTACCGCCGCCGTCGGATTTCCCGACGCCGCGCGGCGAGCCGATGATATGTACGTAGCCGCGGGACGTGAGAAATTTGGTATCGCCGGCTTCAATCGGCCCGGTCCACAACGACGACCAGCTTGGCTGCGGCGGCAAAACATCCTTGATATCCGGACCCTGGAAATCCTTGTTGTAAATGGCAAATGCCAGCAAAGCCGGGAATTTTTCGTCCGCATCGGGCCGATAAATGTCAACCGAAAGGTTGACGCCATCGCGCATCGGCACGGCGACGTCTTTTTCGGTGATCATGCCGCGGTAAGCGGGTGGCCGATCATACGCGACCGGAGGCAAGTCGTTCCGACCCGGCAATCCGGCAGCGGAGCGAGCATCTTCTTCCATCTTTCACTTCCTCTCTATGCATCCGCCGACATCGCCATAAAGCGAAGGCGGGCCATGTCCGGAAATCCGACAAGTGGGCCGAGCCGCTGCAGCCGGATCTGAATTTGTAATGAGGGGGACTATTCGTTCGCTCTTACGGATGGCAGCGCAGCAGACCATTCCAATCGCAGTAGCCAAAGCCGACCCTACAACAGCCGAAGGAATGGCGCGAACAGGAGTAGACCTGATAGTTGAATCCGCAGTGATTTGAGCAATACGGGCGACCGCTCTCGACATCGTAGGCGCAATGATTGCGCAGATTTCGCGGGAGCATTTCCGGCGTTTGCCAATCCGTATGTTGCAGCCGCGATGGCGGCGCGACGAGCGGTGCGATCGGAGCCGCCGGCGCAGCCGAAACCGCCGCAAAGACTGCAGCCACAACGAAGATGATGGTTTTCATGGCACTCCGTCCGAAGGAACCGTTATCGACGGCGCATCGACCAGGACTCGCTCCTGCGCCGTCAAGGGATGCCGCTCCTTGCCGGCCGACGCAAGCTTGACCGGGAGCGTGACGCAAAAGCGCGAGCCTTCACCCTCTTTACTCTGCACCTCGAGGCGGCCGTCATGCAGATCAACCGCGAGCTTGACGAGATAGAGCCCGACGCCGGTTCCCACTATACCGGACACATTGCTGCCGCGGTGATAGCGCTCGAACAAACGGTCGAGATCGGCGGCCGGTATGCCGATCCCGTGGTCGGCGACCGTCACCAACACCGCGTCGCCGACGACAGCCGCCTCGACTTCGATCGCCCCACCCGCGGGCGAATACTTGATCGCGTTGGACAAGAGATTGCTGAAAACCTGAAACAGCAACTTGGCGTCGCCGGCTATGGGCAATGGGATGGTCGCTGCAAACCGCTCGACGATTTGCGCGCTCGGCACCATCTCCCGGTGCAGCTGGCAGACCTCGTGCAACAGCGCCGCCACGTCCATTGCCGCGGGCTGAAAGTAAAGCTCGGTACCGCCGTCGATCACCCGACCGGAATTCAAGAGATTGTCGATCAGGTGCGTCAATCGCAGCACCGCGGCGCGAATTTTTCCGGCCCGCTCGTCGATCTCTGCCGAGCCTATGGAGGCTTTCATCTTGCTCAGCCGCCGCGCGTGTCCGTCGATAATCGTCAGCGGCGTACGGAACTCGTGGGAGGCCATGGACACGAAATTGCGCTGCAGAAGCGCAAGCCGCTGTTCCTGCGCCAATTGCTCCTCCAGCATCGCCGCCTGGCGCGCCAGCATGCGCTGGCTGCGCATCAGTTCGATGGCGTTGTTGCGAAACACGACCGTCGCCTGCGCCATGTTGCCGATCTCATCGCGCCGCTCGGTCTCGGGAATCTCGATATCGGTGTTGTTTGCCGCGAGCCGCCGCATGCGGTCGGCCAAATGCAAAAGCGGCGACGAGATCGAGCGCGTGACATGGACCAGCGCGGCAACGACCATCACGCCGGCGATCACGATGCCGAATATGATCAGCCAAAAAGCCTGCCGATAGGCGACGCCGAGGCGCGCGCTCGCCGTTTGCGCGTTGGCCACCGTCTGGTCGGTGAGTTGACCGAGCGCATCGCTCGCCGCGTCATAGGCCGAGCGAGATGCGCCAGAGTAAATCTCTTGGGCTTCGGCTTTGCGATTCGCCCGCGACAGCGCGAGGATCTGGTTGACGATTGTCCGGTACGCGCTCCAATGTTCCTTGAAGCGTTCGTAGAGGCTGTTCTCGGCGGCGTTGTGACGGATGCGCTCGAAGCCGCGCTCAGCCTCGGCTATGGAGCGGTCCAATTCCGCCATTTGCCTTTCGGTCGCAGCCAGCTCGGCCGCACCCGACGACAAGAGATTGCTGCCTTCGATGGCGCGGAAATCGGACGTGAAATTGTTAAGATCGCCGAGTACTCTGGTATTGGGCAGCCACACCTGGGCGACGTCGGCGGACAATCGGTTGAAATTGTTCAGCCGCCAGATGCTGAACAAGCCCAGCACGACAACCAACAGAAAGAAGATCAGGAAGACCCCGGCGAGATGAAATCGAATGGAGTAAGGCTGCCGCATGGGGAGCAAATTTCATCCGGATGTGGCAACGCAAGCCCGCGCCGCGGCTCGTCCACGCGGACTTTATATACCAAGTCGCGGCCGGCGAAAGGCGCGAGCAAGGCGCCGGCCATCGGCTTCCTTCCCTGCCCGGGGAAATGTTAACTCCCCTGTAACTGCGATCCGAACATGCCCGAAGCCCTGAAAAAAATACTTTGCATAGAGGACGATCGAGAGACCGCGGCCTTGATCGCCGAAGAGCTGATCGATCGCGGCTACGCGGTCACGCTCGCGCACGACGGCCGCGAGGGGATTGCCGCCATCCTCAAGACCATGCCCGACATCGTCCTCTCCGATATCAGCATGCCGGTGATGTCGGGGTTCGAAGTATTGGAACGGCTGATAGAGCTGGCGCCGCGGTTTGCAAAAATGCCCTTCGTATTCCTCACCGCGCTGACCGATCGGGACAACGAGCTCAAGGGTCGCCAATTGGGGGCGGACGACTACGTCACCAAGCCGATCGATTTCGATGTGCTCGCCGCCATTATCGCCGCGCGCTTGGCGGGCGTCGCCCGCACCGGACTATGGCCGAAGCTCGCCAAGCTCAACGAGCGCGAAGTCGAAGTGCTGACCTGGGTGGCGCGCGGCAAGACTTCGGCGGAAATCGCGCAAATCATCGGCTTGACCAAACGAACGGTCGATTTTCACATCGATAATGCCCGGGCCAAGCTCGGTGCCGCAACGCGGACGGAAGCCGTCATCAAAGCGAATAGCGGACGCCTCATCGAACCTTGAAACACCGGCGCTTGCGGATAATAAGTTGCCGCGCAACCCACAGCGCTCGCGGGGCATTGAACGCAGCAATAGAAATCTACCAGGTGGCGATCAGGCAAATAACGGCGAACGGAACGCCGATAAGACCGAAATAGGTCCACATGCGATAGCCTTGCGCGTCCTTGGGCGCTCGGAAAAGCTGGACGGCAAGCCAGATACACACCGCCAAGCCGAGTAATAAGCGTACCAAGTCGGCGGGCGTGTCGTACGCCGTCCATACGGTTTCGTTCTGCGGCATGCTTACGCGGACCGTCAGGACCAACAAGCAGGCGATGAAGGCTATCCGCAGCGTGGCGCCGAGCACTCGAAGGACCGGCGAGACATCCGGCGCCGACGTGTCTCGTTCTGAGGGGCTCGCTTGCCGCGCCCTATCCATATGGATCCAGGACGGGATTTTGCTCTCCGCGTTCTAGCAACCACTAGGCTGGAACGACTCCAATATAGGCCATCTGATGCTTAAGATATAGATTACATATAGATAATTGGTGCGCCGCATATAAAACGAGGTGGTTTCGCGGCTCTCCGGCACGTGGCATCGGATTAAAAGCCCATTGTCCAGTTTGAACGTCTAATCGGCTGCCAAAAAAGGGCGTATGCGACCAAAGAACCGCCGGACCGAGTATCTCGCAGCGGTTTCAATGAAAATACTGCACGTCAGCGAGGGTGGCGGATCGATGTCCCATTGATGCCGCCTACGGTGCGTGCGGGGCCGCCAATCCCGGCTGTGGTCGATCCGATGGCGTGATGACTAGAACTTACGCCACCGATGCCGCCGCGGTTGAGGGTCTGCGCACCAGCACCCAACGGGGCAATGCGGGTTGACCGAAACATCGGCTCGCGACCGAAATTGCTCCCGGGTTTTGCCAGCCCAATGCTTGCATTCCCTACTCCCGCCGCGGTGCCGATCGCTGGCGGCGGTCGCACGCCGCTGGATTCGAAATGCTCCGCCTGCGGCAGGCTTAGCCGCCGGCCGTTTGGAGCCTCCAAAGCGTTCGGCAACATGCGATGAGCCGCCCGCGATGGCGAAAACGTGCGCCTATGCGGGTTGACCAGTTTGAGCGGCTGGATCGGATTTGTTGTGCTCCCCATTTTGCCGGATTTGTTGGAAGGCTCATGCGGCTGCACAGTGATGCGCGTATCGATATGTTCGGTATTCGCCTCGCCGGAAGCCGGCGCTGCATTTTTTTCGGCAGCGGACGCGTCGGGTGATCGTGTTCCGGCATCGGCTGGCTTCGCCTCGCTCGATGGCCGCGAGCCGGCCTCCTCGGCGGAAGCGCTCACGGCCACGCCTGCCGCCAAGGCAAACATCAACGCCCAGGAAACGAACTTCGGCGTCATCCGATGCTCGATTGCCATGCCGCACTCACTCGGCCGGTTGCGGTCGTTCGGCCTCGCTGGCGCGATCGCCGCGGCCGAGGAACATGACCTGAATTGCGGGCACCACGATCAGCAAGATGATCGGTCCGACAAGCATTCCCCCGACGACCACCGTAGCAAGCGGCTGCTGCACTTGGCTGCCGATGCCGGTCGAAATTGCCGCCGGTAGTAATCCGATGCAGGCCGATAAGGTCATCATCAGGATGGGCCGCATCTGCTCTTGCACGGCATGAAACATCGCCTCGATCGGGTCGCGTCTCGGGCCAGTGCCGATGACCCGATAATAGCCATTAAGGATAAGGATGCCGCTCATCACCGACACACCAAATAGCGAGATAAATCCAATCGCCGCCGATATGCTGAAATCCAAGCCTGAGACATAGAGCGCTACGAAACCGCCGGAAACCGCAAACGGCAGCCCGAGCAGCGCCAACATGCTGTCGCGCCACGAATTGAACAGCGCATAAAGCAGCACGATAATCAGCAGAAACGTAATCGGCATAATGACCGCCAGGCGCTTCTTGGCTTGTTGCAGCCAGTCGAACTCGCCGGCCCAACTGATCCGATATCCGGCGGGCAGCTTCACGTTCCGGCTGATTTGCTCCTGCGCTTCCGCCACCGCGCTGGCAAGATCGCGGCCGCGTACGCTGAATTTGATCGGCACAAAGCGCTGGTTGCGCTCGCGAAAAATGTACGAAGCGCCGGTATCGAGCGTGACCGAAGCAAGCTCGCTCAGCGGAATATAGGCATTGCCGTTCGCGGTCTCCACGCCGACTTTGAGGTTGCGGACGTCGTCAATGTTGTTGCGGTACTGTGGCGCAAGCCGCACCACGACGCCGAACTGACGGTCAGATTCCAGCAGCGTCGTGGCGGTCGTGCCGCCCAATGCCGCGCGCACGACATTGTTGACATCGTTGACGCTCAAGCCATAGCGAGCCGCCTTTGCCCGATCGACCTTGATATTGAGATTGGGCTGGCCCAGGACCCAAAACGCGCCGAGATCGGTGATGCCCTGGACCTGCGCCAATTCATGCAGGGCCGATCGCGCGATCCGTTCGAGCGTCGCCAGATCGGGGCCGATGATCTTGACCGAGTTTGCGCCTTTGACGCCCGACAATCCCTCTTCCACATTGTCCTGAATGTATTGCGAGAAATTGAAGTCGATGCCGACGAACTCCTTCTCGAATTCATGCTGCAGCTCATCAACCAATTTCGCCTTCGTGAGCCCCTTGGGCCATTGATCAAAGGGCTTCAGCGGTACGAAGAATTCGGCATTGAAAAAACCGGCCGCATCGCTGCCGTCGTCGGGACGGCCGTGCTGAGAAACGACGGTAACGACTTCGGGGTGGCGAAGGATAATTTCCCGGATTCTATTGACGATCGGCATGCCGGCTTCGAGCGAAATGGTCGGCGGCATGGTTGCCCGAATCCACAAATTGCCTTCTTCCAGCGTCGGTAGGAATTCGCTGCCGAGCCGCGAACCGAGAAACAGGCTGAACGCCAGGAAAAGAACGCCGACCGAGATGGTCGTCTTCCGGTTGGTCAGCGACCAGCGCAATAGCGGCGTGTAGACGGAACGCAATGCCCGAACGACAATCGTCTCGACCTCCCTGACCTGCTCCGGCAGCAAAAACGAGGCGAGGCACGGCGTCACCGTGAAGGTCGCCAGCAGCGCCCCCACCAGCGCATAAGCATAGGTCCGCGCCATCGGGCTGAAAATCTGGCCTTCCACGCCCTGCATCGTGAACAGCGGGACGAAGGCGGCGACGATGATTGCGGTTGAGAAGAAGATCGCGCGATCGACTTGCAGCGCGCTGATCAGGATAATTCGCAGCCGGTCGGTCCATACCGGATTGCCGCCTGTGGTTCCGGCGCCAGTCGGATCGGCACCCCACCGTCCTTCGGCGAGCTGTCCGATGAGGGCGAGCCTTTCCTCGGGCCGCGACTGGAAATTCCGATAGATGTTCTCCACCAAAATGACCGCGGCATCGACGATAATGCCGAAGTCGACCGCGCCGACAGACAGAAGATTTGCGTCCTCGCCGCGCAGCACGAGGATGATGATGCTGAAGAACAATGCGAACGGGATATTGGCGCCAACAATGATGGCGCTACGCAGGTCGCCGAGGAATACCCATTGAATGATGAAAATGAGCAGGCAGCCGAAGATGAGATTGTGCATGACCGTCGTGGTGGTGACGGCCACCAGATCGGTGCGGTCATAGAACGGTACCAATTTTACGCCGGGCGGCAGAGTTCCGTCGGTATTGATCTTCTGAATCTCCGCCCGCACCCGCGCCACCACGTCGTTGGTGTGCAGCGTTCGATTCATGATGACGATCGCGGCCACGACATCGTCGTCATGGTCACGGCCTGCTTTGCCGAGACGCGGCACGTAGCCGATCGAAACCTTGGCGACGTCCTTCACCAGCACCGGGACGCCGTTCGATTGGCTTAAGGGGACGTTCTCGATGTCCGCCACCTTGTAACCTTGAGTGAGATCGGCGTCGCCGCCCGAGTTCATCAGGCCGACACCGCGAATATTCACGGACTGCTGGCCCATGTTGATGGTGCGGCCGCCGACGTTGATATTGGCGTTACCGAGCGCCGTGATCACTTGCGGCAGCGTAACGTTATAAGCGTCGAGCTTGTGCAGATCGACGTCGACGTCGTATTCCTTGGTAGTTCCACCCCAAGTGTTTATTTGCACGACGCCCGGCACGGTCAAAAGCCGCCGTTGCAATATCCAATCCTGCACCGTGCGCAGGTTCGTCAGTCCGAAGTGCGGCGGCCCGACCACCTGATAACGATAGATCTCGCCCACCAAGCTGGTGGCTTGGATTTGCGGCGTGACATTGTTCGGCAGACTGACGTTCTGTTGCAGGTTGATGGCGGTCTGCGTGAGCGCAAAGTAATAGTCGACGCCGTAATGGAAGGTCACGCGAACGAACGACAGACCATAGAACGAAGTCGAGCGAATGACGTCGACGCCCGGCGTGGCGGCAAGGCCGACTTCGATTGGAATCGTGTAGTAGCGCTCCATTTCTTCGGCCGAGAGCCCCGGCGCTTGCGCGGTGATTTCAAGGATTACGGGGGCCGGATTTGGATACGCCTCGATGTTCAGCTTGGAAAATGCGAATAGCCCCGCTCCGATGAACACCAGGAGGCCGAGCAAGACGAGCGGCCGGCGGGTTAGCCCGAATGTCAGCAACGCCTTGAGCACTGTTCTATCTCACTCCGCCATGACTTGCGGCTCGGCCCGAGCGGCCATCATCACTGCGCAAGCGCCAATGCGTTGCTGAGAAAAATGGCGCCGGAGGTCGCGACCAGTTCGCCGACTCGAAGCCCACTGAGAATTTGCCGCAGACCGTCGCGCTCTTGGCCAATCTGCACCGTGCGCCTGGTGAACCGCCGGCGATCGGCCGTCACCCACACCGTCATCGTGCCATCGCCCTCGCGGACCACGCCATCGAGTGGAATGGCGGGCGAGCGCACCGGCGCGGCGACGCTGATGGTGAAATTCGCGAACATGTTCGAGCGCAGTTCGTGTTTCGGATCGGCAATCTCGGAGCGGACCAGAACACGCCGCGTGGCCGGGTCTACCGTCGCGCCAATGGTGGTGATGGTGCCGTCGAAATCTGCGGCCGGGAAAAGCCGCGATTTCGACTTGCACATGCTGGCCGACGCGGAACGCCGGGCTGTCGGCTTCCGGAACTTGCGCCAGCATCCACATCGTATCGATATTGGCGACGACGTACGGCGGAGGCGGATTGGCGGGCTGTACGAACAGGCCCGGCGCCGCGTTGCGCTGGGTGATGCGCCCATCGATCGGACTCGACACAACGAGCGTCGGATCGGCGGCGCGAGCCGCGACAATGGCATCGATTTCGCTGTCGGACTTGCCGAAGATGCGGACCGCGTCGCGCGCCGCGCGCAAATTTCCTTCCGCGGTCTGTTGATCGGAAGCTGACTGTTCAAGCTCGCGCTGCGAGATGGCGAGGGTCTTGTAGAGCTCGCGAAGGCGCGCCAGATTGCGCGTGGTCATTTCCAGCACGCCGGCGGCGGCAATCAGCGTGGATTCCGCTTGCAGCAAGTCGGGGCTGTCGATGGTGAAAAGCGTCTGGCCTTTTTTCACGTCATCGCCGACCGAGGCATAGAGCGCAAGGATGCGTCCCTGATAGGGCGTGAACACTTGCACGGCCAAGTCCTCGTTGAAATCGATGCTGCCGATCGCTTCCTTTTCAACCGGGAATTCATGCTCTGCGACCGGTTCGACCTTGACCGATGAGAGCTGCGAATCGGAGAGATCGATACTGTTGCGATCGCGCGGCGGTGTAGTCGGTGCCGCGCTCTGCTCGGCGTTGGCGCTGGTGGTAGCGCCGAGTTCGGACGCCGACCCCGGCCGCAAGCGCCAAACGCCATAGGCCGCGAGAGCGACCATAATAATAACGATCGCCCCCAGCGCCCGTGTTCGGCTGTTCGTCATGTAGACCGACCAGATGACCCAAAATGCTCGGCAAATGGCCACTGCGCCGCTCGGCCGTCTACTGTCACTAATTACAGCACTTGGCTTGGAAGCACTTGGCTTGGAAGCACTTGGCTCGGAAGAGGAGGTTTTAGCGAGGCAGCTGCGCGGCACGACTCAATAATAAATACTGTACCATAACGCGATGATGCCCCTATTTCGGGTCCGCGCTCTCCGGCCGTGAACCCAAGAGGCGCTTGCGACGAGGGCTAGGCGCGCCGCGCATCGGCGGCGAACGCACCACTGTGAAAGATACCAGTGTAAATCCGCATTGAATCATGTGCAGTGTGGCTGTGCGAGCACAGTCAGGACCCGGCATTTTGTCAATAATGGCAGACGAGACCAAGGCGTGGCGCCGTCGGTACGTTCCTCAGTCCAGTTGTCAGTGATTTCCGCATGTCGGACCCGTCGTTCAGGCGGTTCAACCAGACTGCCGCGTTTCTTGCGGCCGCGGTGCTTTTGGCCGGTTGCGCGGTCGGCCCTGACTTCCTGCATCCTGCGCCGCCCGAAGTCGGCCGCTACACCAAAGAACCGCTGGCGCCACAGACGTCCTCCACCGATGCGCCGACCGGCCAAGCCCAGCATTTCGTGCAGGGCCGCGACATTCCGCAGGAGTGGTGGACGCTGTTTCGGTCGAAACCCCTCAACAGTTTGATCCGAACCGCGCTGAACAACAATCCCAACCTGCAATCGGCGATGGCGACATTGCGCGCCGCCAACCAAGCGGTCTACGCGCAGGAGGGCAAGTTCTTTCCGCTCGTCGAGGGCAACTTCAACCCCACCTATAACCGCACCTCGGCCGCCTTGTCACCGATCCCGGCAAACAACAACCTCGTATACCAACTGCACACCGCCCAGCTCCAGGTGACTTACACGCTGGACATCTGGGGCCTCAACCGGCGCACGGTCGAATCGCTGCAGGCGCAAGCGGACAATCAGCGCTTCGAAGTCGAGGCGGCTTACCTGACGCTCGTATCCAACATCGCCGTAGCGGCGATCAACGAGGCCTCGCTGCGCGCACAAATCGACGCCACCAACCAGATGATCGCCGTTAACACGAAAATGCTCGACATTTTGAAGCGGCAGCTGGAAACGGGCTACACAAACCGCAACGAGGTGGCGTTGCAAGAAGCGGCGCTGGCGCAAGTGTCGGCAACGTTGCCGCCGCTGCGCAAGGCATTGCAACAGAACCGCGACCTGCTAGCGGCCCTTGCCGGTTTTTACAGCAGCGAGGAACCGCGCGAGACGTTCAGGCTCGAGGATCTGCATTTGCCCACCGATTTGCCGGTCAGCGTGCCGTCCCGGCTCATCGAGCAAAGACCTGATATCCGTGCGGCGCAAGAGACGTTACATTCGGCGAGTGCACAGGTCGGCGTCGCGATCGCCAACACCCTTCCGAATTTCACCATCAACGGAAACGTCGGTTACATCAATACGGCGCTGGCCGGCCTGCTCGCACCGCAGAATCTATTCTGGATAGTCGGCGGCAACGTGACGCAGACATTGTTCGACGGAGGCACGCTTTTCCACCAGCTGCAGGAAAGCAAGGACACCTATAACGCGGCGGCTTGGAGCTATCGCGGCACGGTCATCGGCGCCGTGCAAAACGTCACCGATTCGCTGCGCGCGCTGCAAAACGACGCCGACGCGCTAAAGGCGGCGCGCGGCTTTGAGCGCGCGTCAAAAATCAGCTTCGATCTCGCGCAACAGCAGATGCAAACGGGCTTCGCCAACATTCTGATACTGCTGACCGCCCAGCAAACCTATCTGCAGTCCGTCATTCAAGTGGTACAGGCTCGCGCCGCCCGCCTGTCGGATACGGTGGCGCTTTATCAGTCGCTCGGCGGCGGCTGGTGGAACAGGATTGCTCCGCTTCCGGAAAAAACCCTCAATGTCGGCACCGGAGAGGCGAAAGCCGTTCCTGCAGTCGACAAACGCGAAGGATTTTTGCGCGGCTTCTGGTTTTTCCCCTTCCAGCCGGATTGACGCCGGCTGAAGCGGCGGCGACTAGCGCGTCACCGTATTCGCGCGCTGGATCGCCTGGCATTTGGGGCCGGGCCCGCGCATATAATGCTGTTCCGGCCGGTAAGGATCGGCAATTGCTGCCCGCAATTGCTGCCAATGTTGCACGCAAAACGCTAATGGCCGCGACCGGTCAACCGGGATCACGGCATCCGCGCGCCTGAAAAAGCGAACCGGCAATGTGAGCGCTCCTCCCCTGGCAACTGAATTTTTCTCGGTGCTCATGGGCATTCAGGCGATGCGGCGCAGAGTTTGAGAATTGGACGCGACATCGCCGTGCGGGATCGCGTTGGTGTTACAACCGGTATCGAGTTCCAGAATCCCTGAGACCATGATGACGGTTTGCGGCTTGTATCCAGTTTCCGCGCGAATGAAACGCAGCGCCGCCGCGCGATTGACAAACAAACCACCGCGAGCGCCCGTTTGCTCTTGCGCGACCCAATTTCCGCGTCCGTCCTGACCCAACATAAAGAGCGGCGGCCGCAGCCACGAAGGAGGTTTCGTTTGTTTTGCTTGAATCATCGCCGTCCTCCTTTTTCGAACTTCTGTCGCCCGATCGCGATCGGCGGCGGATATTTGGGAATAAGGTTGCTCACCCGAGACGCGATCCCGGCGAGCCATGCGGTGACTGGGTCGCCTCGGTTCTCCACATCGAGCTCAAGGTGATCGTTGAGGAACATGGTGGCGCAACCGGCCCGGGCACTATTCCTTGTCGCGAACCGCAATGCGGAGCGCTTGAACAAGAACACGCCGCCAGTCCGCCCTTCCGCCTCGCGGGTAACCCAGAAGCCCAATCTGTTACGGCCGATGAAAAACAGCGGAATGGATTCGCTGAGAACGCCGCTGTTCGGCCGCCGCGGGAAATTCGTCAGCGCAGCGCCGGCGTTGGCTTGGCGGCCGCCGCCTTTGGCCTTGTCTCCGAAGAGCTGCGACGGCAACTGCCGCGCAGCGAACCGAACGGCCCGACCGCTCATCGCCCTGCTCTCGCGCTGACCGTGCACGGCACCAAGCTGGCGCCGCCCGTGTCGAGCCGCGCCAAATCCTGCTGGCGCAGCTGACGGCGATAGCGGGCTACCTCGACGTTGCAGCGGCGAAACGTTTTTTCTGCCACCGCGCGTTTCGTTTGCTGGAGCGAATATGTGTCGAGAGCCCGCTCGATGATCTGCCAAAGACGTCTCGGTTTTGAGACCGCGCCGCGCCCACCACTTCCTCTATCGCTATAAGCCAAACTCATGATCGGTTCTCATGTCGACTCTGCGCGTCCCTAACGTGCCGCCGATCGCATAAGAATTCGAGATGAGGCTGCGAGTGATCTCATAAACCGGGTATAGGAGGGTTAACGAGGCGCGTCCCGGCAATGCTTATTTCGGCTGAGTCAGCCGCACGATTGCGATTGGCGCGGCGCCGTCTTGTCCAGCAGAAGCGGCCCTTAACGACGTGTAGCCGGAGAATCCGCTTTTTTTGCTCGGCGCGATCCTCATTTTCGGCTTTCGAAATATTGGCACTCGGATGTCACGAGCCAGAAATGATCTTTCACCCCCGACGTATTTATTTTCAGCACCGGCTGTCCTTATGAAATTCCTATAAATTTTCCAAGTGTATCTCGCACGCAACGCGACCAATCAAAACGGAGGAAGGTTCGCCGAAAGCAATAGCATTTGATGGATTCGTGAGCTTCAATGATGCCCACTTTCAGTGCGCTTTGCACAAATTGGTTTCACGAAGGGGGCGACATGAGATCATTCTCTTTGGCAATCGCCGTAGCAGGAAGCTTGGCGTCTTCCTCCGCCCTCGCCGACATGGTTGTCAAAGCGCCGGCCGCAGGTGCCAACTGCGATCCGTACACCAACTACTCTTGCCTCGATGCCTATCTCGGCAACGATGTCGTGACGCGCCTCGCGCGCTATTACCAGCTGGAATGGGGGCGCGACGGACCGCCGTCCGATCCCAAGGCGCCGCCGTCACGACGCTCCGATGCGGTGTGGCCGCCGACCCCGCAATCCACGCCGCCGATGCCGTTCACCGAATGGCCTTATGGTGGCACGCCCGCGATTGGCGTGACGCGACCAAATTCGGTGGACAGTCCGTTGATGGTCGCAATTGCAAACACCCCGCTCGGTGCCGCAATGAATGCCGACCATGTCCAGGTTTACGGATGGGTCGAGCCCGGCGCCAACATCAGCACCAATTCAGTGAGGCCCGGCGGTAACGCGCCGGTTGGCTACGACTACACCCCGAACACCGTCCAGCTCGATCAGGCGGTTCTCTATATCGAGCGTTTGCCCGATACCGTGCAGAACGATCACTTCGACTGGGGATTCCGTGTCTCCGGTATTTACGGCGTCGATTATCGCTACACCACCGCCTACGGGCTCTTCAGCAATCAACTGCTCAACCAAAATTTGGTGAACGGCTTCGACATGCCGATGATGTATGTCGATCTCTATTTTCCGGTGATGTTAGGCTTCAATGTCCGCATCGGCCGTTTCATCTCCATCCCCGACATCGAAGCTCAGCTTGCGCCCAACAACTACACCTACGTGCACTCGCTGACGTACACCTACGATAATTTCACCAACACCGGCATCTTGGGCTCGTTGGCCGTTACCAAGAACTGGATGATCCAATTGGGCGTCGTCGCCGGAACGGAAACGATGCCCTGGAATATCGGCGCTCGTATCCCCAACTACGCCGTTTTGGCGGGAGTGGCCGATCCGCTTTACCCCGGAACAACAATGCTCAAGGATCCCGGTGCCCAACCTTCGCTCACTGCCGCATTACGTTGGGTAAGCGATAGCGGCCGAGACAGTTTTTATTTGACCGCCAACTCGATCAATAATGGCGCGTGGGGATATAACAATCTGAACTGGCTTGGCGGCACTTATTATCACAAGTTCAACGACTACTGGCACATTGCCTTTGAAGCCTGGAACATTCACCAATTTAATGTACCGAACCTTGATAATCCGGGCGTGCCCGGCATCATTGCCGCCGGCGGTACGCCGTTCAGTCCGCAATTTATGCCGTTCAATGCCCCGAACGCTGCGCATTGCGGCAACCCCACGGCGCTGACCTGCACCGCCGACGAGCAGTCATTCCTGCTTTACGTCAATTACTCGCCAAACAAGCTGAACAATTTCACCTTCCGCACCGAATTTTTCATGGACCCACAGGGACAACGCACCGGCGTCGTCACCAACTACACGGACGTGACGCTCGCCTGGCAGCATTGGTTCTCTCCGCAAATCGAGTTGCGTCCCGAAATCGCTTACTATCGCTCTTTGAACGCTGACGCGTTTAACGGCAATTCCAACGCCGGAATAGCGCCAACGAGAAATTGGGCGGTCATTGCCGCGAGCGATCTGATCTTTCATTTCTAAGGTCAATTCCCAAGGCCCAGAATGTGACGGACCACGATAAGGCAGCGCGCCCACTGCGGGCGCAGGCGGCCAGCATGTGTTCAACTCCCAGACGAATTCCGTTGGCAGATTCTGCCTGCAAAGATGATCGGGCGGACCGTTCCCCCCTTTATTGTTTTTATATTTCGATGCTTAGCAGATCACATTGATTTTCTATGAGGTCCCCCTGATTTTGCGGATAAACCGGCCCTTTTGTCTAAGGGAAGAAATCAGATGCGGCGCATGATCCAAATTGTCGGCGCCTGGATTGTTTTGCTGTGGTCCGTTGGAGCGGCACAACCGGCCAATCAGAACCTGAATAATGTCAGGCATGCCCATGCACGCACATTCGACGTAATTAACAATCCGCCACCGGAAAGAATCTGTGGTTACATCGGGCCAGGCGGTCCGCGCGGATATTACCGGTGTCAGCCGGTTGCGAATCGAACGAACTCCGCGAACGGCATACGATAATAGAGAGCTCGGCCAAGCTTTTCGGGCCTCGTGACGTTTGGGAAATCAGAACGTTCGGGAACTCCTTCATTTTCACAGCCGGCCGCGATGGGACGCCGGCTTCTTCCTGCACCCCGCAAATCCGGCGCGCGACACCGCAGCTCCAGCCAAACCGCGGCCTTTATGCGAATTTTATATGGGAAAGCATCGCTACCCACTCGAATTCCTATGCAGAGAGTGACAGTTAATCGTCCGGGTCTTAGCCAGGCGCCGAGGGCAGCGAACCTGTCGATTTCGTGGAACTCGATATACAGAGCCAGTTGGCCGCCCCGGCCACTTTGCGTGTAGCAATCTCTACCCGGAGCTTTTCATGATGGACGTGGTCATGTTGGCGATTGGATTTGCCTTTTTCGCGCTGTCGATCGGTTACGTTTACGCCTGCGATCTGCTGTAAGGGACCGTCATGATCTTCGATTACTCGCTCGCGGGAATCGTGACCGCAGCGCTGCTCGTCTATCTGACTTACGCGTTGCTCAAGCCTGAGAAGTTCTGAGCAACACAGATTATGAGGAAATGACGACCATGACCGTCATCGGCTGGGCCCAGATACTCGTCTATTGCGCGATCATCGTCGCGATTACGCCGATCCTCGGTCGCTATATGACGCGTGTGTTCAATGGCGAGCGCACGTTCCTTTACCCGATCCTGCGCCCGGTCGAGGTCGCGATCTACAAAATTTCCGGTGTCAACGAGCGCAACGAACAGCATGCCGTGACCTACACGATCGCCATGCTGCTGTTCCACGTCGGTGGATTTCTCATCCTCTATATCTTGATGCGAGTGCAGCAATGGCTGCCGTTCAATCCGGCCGCACAAAGCGCGGTGGCGCCCGATCTGTCGTTCAACACGGCGATCAGCTTCATCACCAATACCAACTGGCAGAATTACGGCGGCGAAAGCACGATGTCCTACCTCGTGCAGATGCTCGGCCTGACCCATCAGAACTACCTCTCGGCTGCGACCGGCATCGCGCTTGCGCTGGCGCTTATCCGCGGCTTTGCCCGCCATTCGGTCCGCACCGTCGGCAATTTCTGGGTCGATGTCACCCGCTGCACGCTCTACGTTCTCATCCCGATCTGCGTTCCGGTTGCTCTTTTCTTCGTTTGGCAGGGCATACCGCAGACGCTCGGCCCGTATATCGACGCGACCACGCTCGAAGGCGCCAAACAGACGATCGCGATCGGGCCGGTCGCCTCGCAGGAGGCGATCAAGATGCTGGGCACGAACGGCGGCGGCTTCTTCAACGTCAACAGCGCCCATCCGTTCGAAAATCCCAATGCCTTGACGAACTACATCGAAATGATCCTGATCTTCGCCCTCGGCGCTGCGCTGACCAACGTGTTCGGGCGCATGGTCGGCAACCAAAGGCAAGGCTGGGCCATTCTCGCGGCGATGGGCGTTCTGTTCATCGCCGCGGTCGCCGTCTGCTATGCGGCCGAAGCCCATGGCAACGACTTTCTCAACGCGCTGGGGCTGACCGGCGGCAACATGGAAGGCAAGGAGACCCGCTTCGGCATCATCGGCTCGGCGCTGTTCGCGGTGGTCACCACCGCCGCCTCGTGCGGGGCGGTCAACGCCATGCACGATTCGCTCACCGCGATCGGCGGCATGATCCCGCTCATCAACATGCAGCTTGGCGAAGTTATCGTCGGCGGCGTCGGCGCCGGCCTCTACGGCATGCTGCTGTTTGTCATCATCGCGATCTTCGTCGCCGGGCTGATGGTGGGCCGCACGCCGGAATATGTCGGCAAGAAGATCGAGGCGAAAGAAGTCAAGATGGCCATGTTGGCGCTGCTGGTTTTGCCGCTGATGTATCTTGGCTGGACCGCGGTCGCCATGCTGGTGCCGTCCGCCGTTGCCGCCATGGGCAATCCCGGGCCGCATGGCTTCACCGAGGTGCTGTACGCCTACGTGTCGCAGGACGCCAACAACGGCTCCGCATTCGCGGGCCTGAGCTCGAACACCCCGTTCTACAATCTCAGCGGGGCCGTTGCCATGTTCGTCGGCCGCTTCCTGATGATTATTCCGACCATGGCGATCGCCGGCTCGCTTGCCGCCAAGAAGACGGTGCCGGCGTCGGCGGGAACCTTTCCCACCACCGGCGGCCTGTTTGTCGGTCTGGTCGTTGGTGTCATCGTCATCGTCGGCGGACTGACCTTCTTCCCGGCATTGGCGCTCGGCCCGATTGTCGAGCAAATGTCGATCAACGCCGGCACACTGTTTTCCGCCGCCAACTAGGCTCGGGACAAACTTTCGATGGAAACCTCGCAACTGCGCAAGCGTATGCCGGTATCGGCGCTGTTCGATCCGAAGATCGTGGTACCGGCGATCGGCTCTGCCTTCATCAAGCTCAATCCGCGCACGCTGATGAAGAACCCGGTGATGTTCGTCCTCGAAATCGTCACTGTACTGACCACGGTGATCTTGATCCGCGATCTCTTCACCGGCGGCGGCCACATCGGCTTCGAGTTTCAAATCATCGTCTGGCTTTGGTTCACGGTGCTGTTTGCGAATTTCGCCGAGGCCGTCGCCGAGGGCCGCGGCAAGGCGCAGGCCGACACGTTGCGGCGTCAACGTACGGAAACTCAAGCGAAGCTCATTACCGGAGCCGGCGATCAACAGAATTACCGGCTGGTGCCGAGCACCAGTCTCAAGCTCGGCGACCTCGTTTTGGTCGAGGGAGGCGATCTGATCCCTTCGGACGGTGAGGTGGTCCAGGGTATGGCGTCGGTCAACGAGGCGGCGATCACCGGCGAATCCGCGCCGGTTATTCGCGAGTCCGGCGGCGACCGGTCCGCAGTGACCGGCGGCACGCAAGTTCTGTCCGATTGGATCCGCGTGCGCATCACCGCCGCGCCGGGCTCGACCTTCCTCGATCGCATGATCCGGCTGGTCGAAGGCGCCGAACGCCAGAAGACGCCGAACGAGATCGCCCTCAACATTTTATTGATCGGTCTCACCATCATCTTCGTGTTTGCGACGGCGACCATCCCCAGCTACGTGCACTACGCCGGCAGCACGATCTCCGTCGTCATTCTGGTCGCGCTGTTCGTCACTCTGATCCCGACCACGATCGGCGCGCTGTTGTCGGCCATCGGCATCGCCGGCATGGATCGTCTGGTGCGCTTCAACGTGCTGGCGATGTCCGGCCGCGCCGTAGAGGCGTCCGGAGACGTCGATACGCTGTTGCTCGACAAAACCGGGACCATCACGCTCGGCAACCGCCAGGCGACCGAATTCAAACCGATCCGCGGCGTCAGCGAGGAGGAATTGGCGGACGCGGCGCAATTGGCCTCGCTGGCCGACGAAACGCCCGAGGGCCGTTCCATCGTAATCCTGGCCAAGGAAAAATATGGCATCCGCGGCCGCGAGCTCGCCGAGATGCAGGCCAACTTCATTCCCTTCTCCGCGCAGACGCGCATGAGCGGCGTCGAAATCGGAACATCCTGGGTACGCAAAGGCGCAGTCGACGCCATTTTGAACTTCCTCAATACGCCTGCGACCGTGGCCGGGCGCCGGAGGCACGGTGCATGCATTACGGCCGGCTCTCAGCACCGAAACGGCGCGTGAGATCACCGCCATCGCCGACACGATCGCGAAATCCGGCGGCACGCCGCTGGCCGTGGCCAAGGACAATCGGCTGCTCGGCGTCGTTCAACTCAAGGATATCGTCAAAGGCGGCATCCGCGAGCGCTTCGCCGAACTGCGCCGCATGGGCATCCGCACCATCATGATCACCGGCGACAATCCCATGACCGCGGCTGCGATCGCGGCGGAGGCGGGTGTCGATGATTTCCTCGCGCAAGCCACACCGGAGGACAAGCTCCGACTCATTCGCGACGAGCAGTCCAAAGGCAAGCTCGTCGCGATGTGCGGTGACGGCACCAACGACGCGCCGGCGCTGGCGCAAGCCGACGTCGGCGTCGCCATGAACACCGGCACGCAAGCCGCGCGCGAGGCCGGTAATATGGTCGACCTCGACTCCAATCCGACCAAACTCATCGAGATCGTCGAAATTGGCAAGCAGCTTCTGATGACGCGCGGCGCGCTGACCACTTTTTCGATCGCCAACGACGTGGCGAAATATTTCGCCATCATCCCGGCGATGTTCGTGGCGTTTTACCCGCAGCTGCAGCCCCTCAACATCATGCGGCTTTCCACTCCGGAGAGCGCCATTCTCTCCGCCATTATCTTCAATGCGCTGATCATCATTGCGCTCATTCCGCTCTCGCTGAAGGGCGTGCGCTACCGCGCCATCGGCGCCGCCGCGCTGCTCCGGCGCAATCTGTGGATTTACGGCGGTCGGCGGCGTGATCATTCCGTTTATCGGCATCAAGGCCATTGACCTTCTGGTCACGGCCTTGCACTTGTCCTGAGGAGAAGTCTGATGCTGCGCGAAATCCGTCCGGCGATCGTGGTCCTCGTCGCCTTACCATCATCACCGGCTTGATCTATCCGCTGGCGATCACCGGCATAGCGCAAGTGCTGTTTCCGCGCGAGGCGCAGGGCAGTCTCATTGAGCGCAACGGCCACGTTGTCGGTTCGGCGCTCATTGGGCAGAACTTCACCAGTGACAAATACTTCCATGGCCGCCCATCGGCGACCACGGCTCCCGATCCGAACGACCCCACCAAGACGGTCGCCGCCCCGTACAATGCCGCCAATTCCGGAGCATCGAATCTCGGCCCCTCCAATAAGGCGCTCATCGACCGCGTCCAGGCCGACATAGAGAAGCTCAAGCAGGAGAACCCGTCGACGCCGGTTCCCGCCGACTTGGTCACCACTTCGGCCAGCGGGCTTGACCCGGAGATTTCACCGGAAGCCGCCCTTTTTCAGGTTCCGCGAGTTGCCAAAGCGCGCAACTTGGCGGAAAATCAAGTCCGCCAGCTCGTCGTCGATCATGTCGAGGATCGCTTCCTCGGCCTTCTGGGCGAGCCACGGGTTAATGTGTTGAAGCTCAATCTCGCGCTCGACGAATTGTCCGCCGGATAGCCGCGGGTATCTTTTCGGGAAAGCTGATCAAAAAGTATGACGGATCAGCGACGCGATTCCGATCATCGGCCCTCGCCGGAAGCTCTGCTCGAAGCGGCTCGTCGCGAAGAAAGCCGCATCGGCAAGCTCCGAATCTTCGTCGGCGCGGCGCCCGGTGTGGGCAAGACCTACGAAATGCTGCAGCAGGCCCAGGCCCGCAAGCGCGACGGCTATGACATCGTCATCGGCATTGTCGAGACCCATGGGCGGCGCGAAACCGAAGCATTGGTGCAAGGATTGGAGACGGTTCCGCGCCGCCGTCTCGAATACAAGGGCCAGTGGCTCGAGGAAATGGATCTCGACGCCATCATCGCGCGCCGGCCGCAGATCGTGCTGGTCGACGAACTTGCCCACACCAACGTGGAAGGCAGCCGCCACCCCAAACGCTACCTCGACGCCGAAGAACTGATGCGCCACGGCATCGACGTCTACACCACCGTCAACATCCAGCATATCGAAAGTCTCAACGATGTCGTCGCGCAGATCACCCACGTGCGCGTGCGCGAGACGGTACCGGACGCGGTATTCGACCGGGCCGATGCCGTCGAACTTGTCGATCTCACCCCCGAAGATTTGATCCAGCGGCTGAAAGAGGGGAAGGTTTACGTCCCCAGGCAAGCTGAACGCGCGCTCGAGCATTTCTTCTCGCCGGCGAACTTAACCGCGCTTCGCGAACTCGCCTTGCGCCGCACGGCCGAGCGCGTGGACGAGCAACTGCTCAGCGAAATGCAGGCTCACGCCATTCAAGGCCCGTGGCCAGCCGGCGAACGCATCCTGGTCTGCATCAGCGAAGATCCGCGCTGCGCGGGGCTGGTGCGCTATTCCAAACGTCTTGCCGACCGACTGCATGGCCCATGGATCGCGCTCCACGTCGAGGGCAGACGCGCCGTGCAGCTTTCCGAGGAAGAGCGCGACCGCATCGCCGACACCCTGCGGCTTGCGGAAGCGCTCGGCGGCGAACCGGTCACCCTGCCGGCAAGCAATCGCAGTATCGCCGACGACGTCATCGGCTACGCGCAAGCCAACAACGTGACGCAAATCGTCATCGGCAAGTCGGCGCGCACGCGCTGGTTTGAGATTTTGCACGGCTCGGTCGTGCATGAGCTCGCGCGCCGTTCCGGAAATATCAGCGTCCACGTCATCGCCGGCGATGCCATTGCCGGCCAGCCGATTCCGAAAAAATCGGTACGCGCCGCGGAGCGCGAGGAGATATTCGATCGTGCGGCCCTATCTTGCCGCTCTCGTGGCGGTCGCCGCTGCCCTCGGTCTCAGCGCACTCGTCTGGACCATGGGTGGGCCGCGTCAATGCTCGATCTCGTATTCTTGACTGCCGTCGTTGCGATCGCCGTTCGTTTTGGCCTGTGGCCCTCGCTGTTTGCCAGCATCGTTTCGGCGCTCTGCTACAACTTCTTTTTCGTTGCCGCCGTATCTCAGATCTAACACTGAATGATCCCACCAATTTGTTCGGCGTTCGGGTTTTTTACGCTGGTCGCCATCCTCGTCTCCAATGTCGCGGCGCGCGGCCGCACGCAGGCCATGGCGGCGTTCGAGCGCGCCCGCAATACCGAGTCATTGTACTCCTTCAGCCGCAAACTCGCCGGAGCCGGCACGCTCGACGACGTCCTCTGGGCGACGGCTTATCAGACCGCATTGATGCTCAAGGTGCGCGTGGTTCTCCTGTTGCCGGAAGACGGGACGATCACGGTCAAGGCCGGTTATCCGCCCGAAGATATTCTCGATGACGCCGACATCGCTGCCGCAAAATGGGCCTGGGAAAACAACCGCGCCGCCGGCCGCGGCTCCGACACCTTGCCCGGCGCCAAGCGCTTGTTCCTGCCGATGCATACCGGACGCGGCGCCATCGGCGTGATGGGCATCGACAGCGACAAACCGGGCCCGCTGTTTACCCCGGATCAGCGGCGGCTGTTGGACGCTTTGCGCGACCAGGGCGCGCTTGCCATCGAGCGCGTTCGGCTTGTCGAGGACATGGACCGGGTCGAACGCGCCGCCGAGACGGAACGTCTGCGCTCGGCGCTTCTGACTTCGATCTCGCATGACTTGAAGACTCCGCTTGCCGCGGTGCTCGGCGCCGCCGGCGCCTTGCGCGATCTCGGCGACAAGCTCCGCGAAGGCGAGAAGGCCGATCTGCTGGCAACCGTCATCGACGAATCGGAGCGGCTCAACCGCTTCATCGCCAACTTGCTGGACATGACCAAACTTGAATCCGGCGCAGTCAGCCCCAACGTCGCTTTGCACGATCTTGGCGAGATCGTCGGCAGCGCCTTGCGGCGTGCCGGCCGTATACTTGCGCATCACCAAGTCCAGCTCGAACTGGCGCCCGACTTGCCGATGCTCGAGCTTGATGCCGTGCTCTTCGAGCAGGTCCTGTTCAACCTTCTCGACAACGCCGCGAAATACGCGCCGCCGGACACAACCATCCGCATCCAGAGCTGGCGCCGCGGAGACTCGGTCAGCCTGCAAGTCCTCGACGAGGGAAGCGGCATTCCGGCGGCCGATCTCGATCACATCTTCGATAAATTCTACCGGGCGCAGAAGACCGATCAGGTTCGCGCCGGCACCGGGCTGGGACTTGCCATTTCGCGCGGCTTTGTCGAAGCCATGCACGGCACCATCGTGGCGGCGAATCGGACCGACCGCACCGGAGCCGTATTTACCATCAACTTGCCGATCCCGCGCGCGCGACAGGGTCTGGAAGCCGCCGCATGAGCGCCGCCCCACTGCGCGTGCTGGTGATCGACGACGAGCCGCCCATCCGCAAGCTTTTGCGCATGGGCTCGACGGCGCAAGGTTATCAGACGCTCGAAGCACCCAACGCCAAAACGGCGCTTGAACTTCTCGGCCAAACTCCGGACTTGATCATTCTCGATCTCGGGCTGCCCGACACGCATGGTCACGAGCTCCTGCGGACCATCCGCACCCGCAACGAAAGCGTTCCTATCGTGGTGTTGTCGAGCCGCGACGATGAGGCCGGCAAGGTCCAGGCGCTCGATCTCGGCGCCGACGACTACGTCACCAAACCCTTCGGAATGGACGAACTGCTTGCGCGGATGCGGGCGGCGCTTCGCCATCAGCTCCAGATCCATGGCGAGCGGCCGATTTTTCGGGTTGGCGATCTCTCCGTCGATCTGGTGCGCCGCATCGTCAAGGTGGGCGAGCGGGAAGTAAAACTGTCACCCAAGGAATACGACCTGCTGCGCGTGCTGGTGCAGCACGCCGGCAAGGTGCTCACCCACAAGTTCCTCCTGGGAACGCTGTGGGACGATCTCACCGACGCGCAATATCTGCGCGTCTATGTCCGCCAACTGCGGCAAAAAAGAGTCACCGAAAGTCCGACCCGGAACGGCCGCAATACATACTGACGGAAACCGGCGTCGGTTACCGGCTTGCACGGGCAGCCCGATTCGACGCTCTCAATTCGCAAGTCGCGAAAGGAAAATGCGATGGCCGATGAACTCGTTTTCTTCACCAACCCGAGATCGCGGGGACGCATCGTGCGCTGGATGCTGGAGGAAACCGGCCAGCCCTACCGAACCGAAGTGCTGCAATACGGCACCACAATGAAAGAGCCCGCATATCTTGCGATCAATCCGATGGGAAAAGTGCCGGCGCTCCGCCACGGCGACGCGGTCGTCACCGAAGCCGCAGCAATCTGCGCCTACCTCGCCGACGCGTTCCCGCAGGCGCGTTTGGCGCCGCCGCCCAGGCGATCCGTTACGCGCTCCGTATTATCGCTGGATGTTCTTTGCCGCCGGGCCGGTCGAGGCCGCGGTCACCAACAAGACCTTCGGCTTTAACGTACCGGCCGAGCGCCAGGGTTCCGTTGGCTACGGAACGTTCGAGCAGGTGATGGGCGTGCTCGAACAAGCGGTGTCGCAATCAAATTATCTGCTCGGCGACACATTTCACCGCCGCCGATGTCTATCTCGGCTCGCAAATTGGCTTTGGCCTGATGTTCAACACGATCGACAAACGTCCGGCTTTCCAAAGCTACTGGAAGCGCCTCACCAGCCGGCCCGCGTATGGGCGGGCGCGAGAACTCGATGACGCGCTGATGCCGCCGCAACCGGCTGCAAGATAGCATCTAGTCGGCAGACCGAAGCGCGCCGACCGAAGCGCGCTTAACTAAGCTTTATCGTCCATTCGCATCAGCGGCTCGCCCATGCGAATGGTCACGCCTTCGCCGACGGCGGCGCTCAAGCTAAAGCCCTTGGGCGCGAAAACGAGGATGGTCGAGCCATGCTCGAACCAGCCCATCTCCTCGCCCTTATGGACATGCGCGTCGCAGGTGAAGACGTTTGCGCCGCGGCGCCGGAGGTCGGCGGAGCCTCCGAGACAGTGCAGACGAATCCCGGCGACCAAAATGGCCGCGACCGCGACCAGTGTGACGGGCGCGCCGGTCGCGGTGAGGCGTGCCGCGATCGACGGCGCGCTCGTTTTTGCAAAACAGCCGCTCCACCCGCTTCAGCGCAATCGGATTGACGTTCCACGTGTCGCCCGAAATATAAATCACCCGCGTCACGCGGCAGTCATGCGGGGCGTGAAAGCGGTGATACATGGCTGCCGTAAGCCGCAATGTCACGTAGCAGCCGCCTCGATAAACCTCCACCAGATCCGCATCGCTCAACAGATCACCAAGCGCATAGGGGAAACCCTTGGCTTGATAGAGCTGTCGTGCCGGCGATTTCGCCGCATGCTCCCACGATCGCGTCGCACGGGCTGACCAGAAACTCCGGCCTGTGATCGATCGGCCGGGCGCCCTACTTTCAGCTCGCGGATAAAGCAATCGTGCAGACTCTTCGAATTGCGTCTTCCGAGCTTCTGCGAGGTCGAGGTCGCTAAACAACCGCCAAATGGCGATCGAGCCATCACGCACGAGCGGATGTTCGATGCGGCTGAACCAGCCGATGAATTTGGTGGCCAGCCGGCGCGGAATGCGATTGGTCAGCAGGAAATTGATGTCCTCCTGCGCCAGCATTCGCAGCATCTTGGCGCGGACCGTCACGGCACTGTCAATTCCAGCGGGTAAACCGCGATTCGATGTGGAATGCGGCGACACTGGCGCTCTACGGGGTTGGCGGGGCGACGCTGGCCGGCTCGATTAGGCGACTGCGCCAGCGCTTGGATTTGTCCAACGCCAAGCATCGATCGCTCGCCGGCCACGCGCGGATTGCCCGCCGTCTGGCGGGGTTGATCCCGTTCTACGAGTACGACGAGACCCGGTTTTTCTGCTCGGACGGCGCGCCCGCCGATATCGCGGCGCGCCGCAAGCAGGGATTTGAACGCCTGTCCGGCCTCTACAGGTCGCGTTTTGCGGAAACCATTCGCAAAACCAGCGAGGCGGCCGAAAGCATCTCCGATCTGCAATTCACCAATGCCTATCGGGTGCCGTTTCAATACCGCCACTACGTCAGCCGCCACTTGCCCTCCACCGCGTTCGTCGAGAAGAGCGACGGCGTGCAAATCACCGATCTCGATGGCAACCGCATGTACGATCTCAGCGGCTCGTACGGCGCGAACTTGTTCGGCTACGAATTCTACAAAACCACCCTCGAGCGCGCGGCGGCGCGGATGCGCGAACTGGGCCCGGTTCTCGGGCCCTATCATCCTGTCATCATCGAAAACGTCGACATCCTGAAAGAGATCTCCGGCCTGGACGAGGTCTCCTTCCACATGTCGGGCACGGAAGCGGTGATGCAGGCGGTACGGCTTGCGCGCTATCACACGCGACGATCGCATCTCGTGCGCTTTTGCGGCGCCTATCACGGCTGGTGGGGCGATGTGCAGCCAGGCGTCGGCAATCCGCTGCCGGCGCACGCAGACCTATACGCTGCGCGACATGTCGGAAGAAGCGCTGCGGGTCGTCGGCTCGCGGCGCAATCTCGCTTGCGTATTGGTCAACCCGCTGCAGGCATTGCATCCAAATGCGTCGGCGCCGAGCGATTCCTCGCTTCTCGACAGCAGCCGGCGCGGCAATCTCAATAAGGACGCTTACGCGGCGTGGCTCAAGAAGCTGCGCCGGGTGTGCACCGAGCGCAATATCGTCCTTATCTTCGACGAAGTTTTCGTCGGCTTTCGCCTCGCGCTTGGCGGCGCTCAGGAGTATTTCGGCGTGCGCGCCGATATCGTCACCTATGGCAAGACGCTTGGCGGCGGGCTGCCGGTCGGCGTGGTGTGCGGACGCCGCGATTTGATGAAGCGCTTTCGCAACGACCGGCCAGCCGACATCTGCTTTGCCCGCGGCACTTTCAACTCGCACCCTTATGTCATGGCGGCAATGAACGGCTTTTTGCGCCACTTGCAGTCGGCGGAGGCGCGCGCGCTCTACCGCGACCTCGATCGTCTTTGGAACGACCGGGCGCAAGCGCTTAACGCGCAGATGCAGCGCGCAAAGCTTCCCGTCTCTGTCGCCAACTTGTCGTCGATATGGACGGTCTGCTACGCGCAGCCGTGCCGATACAATTGGATGCTGCAATACTATCTGCGCAGCGAGGGATTGGCGTTGAGCTGGATCGGAACCGGACGCCTGATTTTCAGCCTTGATTATACCGACGCCGATTTCGCCGCGGTCGCCGATCGTTTCGTCGCCGCGGCGAAAGCGATGCGCGATGATGGCTGGTGGTGGAGCGATCCCGCGCTCACCAACCGATCGATCAAGCGAACCATCTTGCGCGAGATGCTCGCCCATAGACTGTTTACTCGATCGAACGCGCAATAGCCGCGTGCCCGCCGCAGACCACACGCGAGCTCAGGTCAGGCGCGTCGCTTCTTCGGCTTCCTCCTCCTCCCACTCGGCCACTTCGTGGCCGATGTTCGGATCGATCAGTTCGCCGCGCAGCAGAGCAAACGGCGCCTTGTGATAGAGTTTTATGTCGTGAAACGGGTCGGTGAGAATCTTGGTGGCCCACACCAAGCCGGTTTGCACGTCCCTGATGAAGAACAGATGTACAGTGCGAAATACGACCCCGCCGACGCCGACCACGAGCCAAATTTGCGCGACGTGACGAATGAAATCCGCAGTGCCTGCCGCCGGCATAAAGATGCCGAAGAACGTCGGATCAAAACATAGCGGCAGCGGCGATACTGCCCAGAGCGTCAGCAACACGACTTTTCGCCGCAGATTATATCCGACCTTTATCTCTTCTTTGTATTCATGGCTGGCGTGGTTGACGGTGTCGTAGTCCTTGGGCTCGAAGAAAAAGTGACCGCACTGACGGGTCGTCATCGCGACCAGCCATCCTGCCAGCGCCGAAATGGCCGGGATCCTTGAAGATCATCACGTACGCGAACAAGAAGCTCAGCGCGCTGACGAAGTGCAGCGATTGATTGATCCGGCTGTGGTGATAGTAGCGATGGTCGTCCCAGCGTTGGGTCCGCAAGGCGGCAAGAAAATCGTCCATGAGTGCCCCTCATTGGCTCATCACGTCTCGGTATGGCGATTCGATGAATCCGGTATGACAGGAAACGCGCGGTCTAACGTCAGCCGCCGCGTCCGGCGAAAATCTGCGCCGCGGTTACGCCACGGAGGCGCGGGATTGCGCCTGGCGGAGGCCATCGTCCTTGACAAAGCGAATGAGCGAAAAATGTCCAAGCGGCGGCACGGCCCGGCGTTCGAGTAAGTGCACGTTCCTGGTCCGCGCCGCCCAGCGTTGATAGCGTGCGAAGGAGAATTCCGTTCGCCAGCCGAGCTTGCGCGCAGTGGGCGCGAACCAATGCTCCAGTGCGCGCCGCAGCCCCGCCTCGGCGCCGACGCGGCTGACCAGCACGATTTCCCCGCCGGGTTTCAACACTCTGGCGAACTCGTCGAGGGTCGCCTCCGGGTTCGGCACGGTCGTGACCACGTACTGCGCCACCACGACGTCGAAAGACTCGTCCGGGAAAGACAAATGCTCGGCATCCATGACCCAAAGCCCCTCGACGTTGCGCAAGCCGAGTTCGGCGACGCGCGCCTGCGCCTTCCGCAGCATCGGCTCGGAAATGTCGACGCCGCATAGCCGGCAATTGGCCGAATAGCGGGACAGCGAGATACCGGTGCCGACACCGACCTCCAGAATCCGGCCGCCGACCTGCTCTGCCGCGGCGATGGCGGCTTCCCGGCCGCGCTCGAAGACCGGACCAAATACGAGGTCATAAACCGGAGCCCAGCGGGCGTAAGCCGTGGTGACCATCTGTTTGTCGAGTTCGGTATCGCAGAGGTTTGTCATCCGTCGATCCTTTTCGCTGCAAGGCTGGTGTGTCGCCGATTTCAGCCGGGAGCCGCTTCCTCCGCGGCTGTCGATACGGTCTCGATGTCACAAGTGTTGTCTGCAACTTTGCGCGCGTGAGTGACGAACTGGCGCGCGCTGTTCTCCCACGAGTAATCGAGCGCAAACCTGCGGCAGGCCTCGCGCGGCAGCAGCAGCGCTTGCAGGCACGCGCTGCGCAGATCTTCGTCCAAAATCCCGACGGGATGGCCGGCGACCACGTCCTTTGGGCCGGTAACGGGAAACGCGGCGATCGGCACGCCGCTCGCCAACGCCTCAAGCTGGACAATGCCGAACGTGTCGGTGCGGCTCGGAAAGACGAAGACGTCCGCCGCCGCCAGGTGCGCGGCAAGGGTGCCGTTCTCCAGCGGGCCGAGGAATTTCGCTGCGGGAAAATTCTGCCGCAGCTTGGTCTCTTCCGGACCACTGCCAATGACGACCTTGGTGCCCGGCAGATCGAGCGAGAGGAAGGCTTCAAGGTTCTTTTCCACGGCGATGCGGCCGACGGTCATGAAGATCGGCCGCGGCAAGTCGAGCGCGATGGCGCGGTCGGGGCTAAAGAGGTCGATGTCGACGCCGCGTGTCCACATCCCAAGATTGGCAAAGCCGCGATCGCCAAGCTCGGCCATCAGCGACGGCGTCGCGACCATCGTCACTGTCGCGGCAGAGTGGAACCACCGCAGCACCGCGTAGACCCAATGCGCCGGGATTGGCAGTCGCGCCGAAATGTATTCGGGGAAGCGCGTCGTATAGCTGGTCGTGAAACGGCGTCCGCGCCGGCGGCAATAGGCGCGCACGGCGAAGCCGATCGGCCCTTCCGTGGCGATATGGATCGCGTCGGGCTTATTTGCCTCGACGCGATCTTCTATGCCGCGCCGGCTCGGCAGAGCGAGCCTCAACCCCGGATAAGTCGGCAGCTGAAATGAGGGAAAGCCCTCCGGGGTGAGAAAATCGATCGTCACCCCAAGTTTGCCGGCCGCCCTCGCCAAAGAACCGAGTGTCCGCACAACGCCGTTGACCTGCGGATGCCAGGCGTCGGTGGCAACAAGTATTCTCATCGAGCGGACGGCGGCGCCGCTCCCCTTTTGACCGAATCAGATGCGACAACAATTGCCAGTTCATGTCTCAGTCGTGTGACGGCGAACCCGACGGGAATATTTCAATTATTTGTTTCGTAACATTGCTGTTACACGCAAATGAGATTTTGCCGCCGACGCGCGCAACGCCATCACGGCGAAAGCTTAAGCGCCGCACGCCGAGAGACGTGACCGGTCCCATCGCGCAAACGATAGCCTCCCGGATCGGCCGCAGCGCGATCGGTGCGGCAATCAGTGTGGCGATACTCGGCGTCGCCGGTTACACCCTCTACGAGCTGTTGCGCGATATCGAACTCGACAAAGTAATTGCCGCACTCGCCGGCCAATCCAAGCGAAAACTCGTCGTCGCCGGTGCCTTCGTCGCCGCGGGTTATATCGCGCTGACGTTTTATGATCTGTTCGCCCTTCACACCATCGGGCGCCATAAAGTGCCCTACGCAGTCGCAGCATTGGCGAGTTTCACGAGTTCGACCATCGGCCACAACCTCGGCGCCGCGGTTTTGACCGGAGGTTTGATCAGACTGCGCATCTACGCGGCCTGGGGCTTGACCATCGCCGATATCGCCAAGATTGCGGTCCTGACCGGCATCACCTTCTGGCTCGGCAATGCGTTCCTCCTCGGCGCCGCGACCGCCTATATTCCCGAGGCCGCCAGTGCCGTCGATCATCTGCCGTCGTGGCTCAATCGCGCGATCGGATTTGCCGGCTTGTCGGCCATCGCATTTTATTTACTGTGGCTCGTGCCGGCCCCGCGAGTCATCGGCCGTACCGGCTGGCGCATGGTGCTACCCAATTTTCGGCTCAGCCTGTTGCAGATTGGCATCGGCGCGCTTGATCTCATCCTGGTCACGCTCGCCATGTACGTGCTGTTGCCGCCCGCCCCCGCCGTCGGCTTGCCCACCGTGATGGTTGTATTCCTCACCGCGACGTTGCTCGGAACGGTCAGCCACGCGCCGGCCGGTCTGGGTGTCATTGAGGCGACCACGCTGTTAGGGCTGCCGCAATATCCAAGAGCGGAGCTTTTGGCGGCGTTACTGACCTTTCGTGCGCTCTACTTCCTGCTGCCGCTGTTCCTGGCGACCATCTCACTCGGCATTCGCGAAGTGCAAATGCTTGCACGCGCGGCCAAATCGCGGTGAGTAACAAAGGCCTCGCGCTTGTAAGGCCGATACCCCCAAGTTACTCTGCCGGCGCGTAGATTGGGGCCGGTTGTGAGGCGTAGAGTTATCGTTTTTGAGGCTCGACGACGCTCGCAAATCCGGCCCCGGAGAAGGGTCAGGCGTGCGAGCGCTCTCGCATGTTGGGCGGCTGTGACGCTGCTCGCATCAGCGCCGCATGAACTTACGGCCGAAACCTTGCAGTCCGCGCTGGCGAAGGCTTATGAGGGTAATCCGCAACTCAATGCCCAGCGCGCGATAGTCCGGCAAAATGATGAAGGCGTCGCGCAAGCGATGTCCGGTTACCGGCCCACGCTGTCGGCGACTGCGTCGGTCGGCGAGCAATTTACCAATACGACGGAGGTGCTTCCGCCAATCCCCCCGGGATTGCCGAACGGCGTTTCATTCTCGATCAAAGGGTATACCACCCCGACGGCAATCGGCCTTAACGGCACGCAGACGCTTTTTAACGGCCAGCGCACCGCCAACAACGTCCGTAAAGCCGAAAGCCAAGTTTCCGCGGCGCGCGAAACGATGCGGATGATGGAAGAATCCGTATTGCTTGCGGCGGCGACGGCCTACATGGACATGTCGCGGGATACCGCCAACCTCGAAGTGCAGCAGAACAACATCCGCGTTTTACAGCGCACGCTCAAAGATACCCAGAATCGTTTCACCGCCGGCCAAGTGACATCCACCGACGTCGCCCAGGCTGAAGCGCAATTGGCGGCGGGCGAAGCCAACCTACACGCGGCAGAGTCGACGCTGATGACCACCCGCGCCAACTATCGGCGGATCATCGGCGTCGACCCGAACAATCTCGCCCCGGCGTCCGCGGTCGATCGGTTGTCGCCGTCTACGCTCAATAACGCCATCGCAGTCGGCGTGGCGGAGAACCCGTCAGTCACGGCGGCGTTGTATGGCGTCGACGTCGCTCAACTGCAGGTCAAGATCGCCGAAGGTGCGCTTTGGCCTACGCTGGCTTTGCAGGGCAGCGTACAGCAACAAAACTTTCCGACCATTCTCCAGCCGAACCTTTTTCTCGGCACGGTCATGCTCAATCTTTCCGTACCGATCTATCAAGGGGGAGCGGAATATTCGGCCATTCGTCTCAACAAGGAGACCGTTGGTCAGCAAAGATTGAATGCCGATCAGGTACGCGATCAGATACGCGCCAATGTCGTACAAGCGTGGGGGCAGCTGGAGGCCGCGAAGGCGCAGATTGAAGCGGCGATCCGCCAGAACGACGCCTCGGAACGGGCGCTGACCGGCGTACGCAACGAAGCCTTGGCTGGTCAGCGCACGACGCTCGATGTGCTCAACGCCGAACAAGCGCTGGTGAACGCCCGCGTGGCGCTCATTGTCGCGCAACACGATCGGGTGGTGGCGTCTTACGCGTTGCTTTCCGCCGTCGGGCGCCTTTCGGCGCAAGAATTGCACCTGCCGGTGACGATCTACGATCCGTCGACGCATTATCATCAGGTTCGCGATGCCTGGTTCGGTCTGCGCACGCCCGATGGCCGTTAGTCCGCTTTCGTCGGGCGAATGGCGGCGTTCGCTCATTCGGCTGTTTTAATCTTCAAGCACGTAGCTCCCCGGCGCGTCCTCCAGAGGAGGATATCCCGCTTGCTCGGCACCCATGCACGGCGGCCCGGTTGGCGGTCCCGAATGATCATCAAGCCAAGCGATCCATTCCGGCCACCATGACCCATCTTTGCTTTCGATGGCGAGAAACCTGTCCGGGTCGCGGTAGGAGTCGTTCCTTCGCTTTGTGGCGACGCGGTATTTCCGTCCCGGATGACCAGGCTCCGAGACGATACCTGCATTGTGACCGCCGCTGGTCAGCAAGTAGGTGACTTCGGTTTCTACCTGCAAGTGGATCTTGTAGGTCGAGCGCCACGGTGCGACGTGATCGCGTTCGGTACCCACCGCGAAGATCGGCGCCGTGATATCGACCAGCGCGACCGGTTGCCCGCCGGCTTCGAAACGGCCCTCGGCCAGCTCGTTATTGAGAAACAGCTTGCGCAGGTATTCGGAGTGCATGCGATAGGGCATGCGCGTTGCATCGGCATTCCACGCCATCAGGTCGCTCAACGGCTGGCGCTCGCCAAGAAGATAATCATGGACGAGGTGGGACCAAATCAAATCGTTCGAGCGCAACATCTGGAACGCCCCCGCCATCTGCCGGCCGTCAAGAAAACCCTGCCCCCACATCAAATCCTCCAGGAAAGCGACCTGACTTTCCCCAATCAGCATCATGATCTCGCCCGCTTCGGTGAAATCGGTCTGCGCCGCCAAAAGGGTAACGCTGGCGAGCCGCTCATCCGCGTCGCGCGCCATGACCGCAGCGACAACGGACAGCAGCGTCCCGCCGAGGCAGTACCCGACGGCATGTATTTTCCGATCGGGCACGACGCGGCCCACCACGTCGAGCGCGCTCATGACGCCGAGCGTGCGATAATCCTCCAGCCCCAAATCCCGATCGTCCGGACCCGGGTTCTTCCAGGAGATCATGAACACCGTGAACCCCTGCTCGGTCAGATACTTGACCAGCGAGTTATGCGGCGACAGATCGAGAATGTAATATTTCATAATCCAGGCAGGTATGATGAGAACAGGTTCCGGCCGCACGTGTTCAGTGGCCGGTGCATACTGAATAAGTTCGATAAGACGGTTGCGAAAAATGACCTTACCCGGAGTCTTCGCCACGTCACGGCCGGCGAGGAATTTTTCTGCACCGATCGGACGCTTGCCGCTGAAGGCGCGTTCGGCATCTTCGATCAGATTGCGCCAGCCTTGCAGCAGATTGAGCCCGCTGCTCGCTATGGTGCGCGAAAGTATCTCCGGGTTGGTCAGAGGAAAATTCGAAGGCGCAACCATGTCCAGCATCTGCCGCGAGGCAAACTCGACAATTTCTTCATGCCTTTTTGAAACCCCGCGCAATCCCGTGGTCGCGTTGTGCCACCATTGCTGCTGCAGCAGAAACGACTGATAGATGATGTCGAACGGCCATTTGCGCCAATCCTCGGCATCGAACCGATGATCCTGCGGCAACGGTTCGATACAGGCTTCGGCCGCGCCCACGGGACTCGGTTGTCGAGCAGCATAGGCGGCGAAGCGGGCCGCTTTGCGAAACGCCTTGCTCATCAACCGGGCGCGCTTGCCGGGCGCAAAGCCTAGATGCGTCGCCCAATCCAAGTAAGCTTCAATCATCGCCGCAGGAGAGACCCCGCCGGTAAAGCGCCCGACCGCCGCGTGCAACGCCCGATCGGTCATATCGGCCAGCGTCGTCACGGCATAAGAGTCAGGATCTCTTGGGGCGGCGCGAACGGAGTTCGATGGACTTCGGCTTGGCCGGGTCGCGGCCGGAATATTCCCAGTACCCCGCTTTTCCGCGCTGCCCTGCGAATTTGTACTCAACGACACCAATCGGGGCGAACTCGGTTGTTTTGCAGCCATCGGACTATCTCAGTTGAAGCTTCGTTAAAAATCTCGTCCTTTTCGCGGGATCGTGCCATGATCCAAATCAAATGCTGTTACCTGACGCTTTTGAAAACCGGCTAAAATAGCGGCGAAGCGTCGCGAGTGCGCTTGACTGGCCGCAGTTTTACGCGCCAGTCGATGACCAGTCCGGGGCGGAGGAAAGTATGCCCGACGCGAGAATCAACGGCGTTCGCATTTGGTATCAGGAGACCGGTGACGGCGATCCGGTTGTCCAAATCCATGGGGCCGGATTCGGTCATTTCAATTTTGCCACCGCCACCCCGGTCCTGTCGCGCAACTTTCGCTGCATCGATTACGACATGCGCGGCTACGGCGAATCCGAACGGCCCTTTCAGCACTACGACATGGAGGTTTGGGCGGACGACGTTGCCGGATTGATGGACCATCTCACTCTTGACAGCGCCCATATCCACGGCACCTCGATGGGCGGCATGGTGGCGCAACAATTCGCGGCCAAATATCCTGCTCGCACCCGGCGTCTGGTCATCAATTGCTCGGCCGCGAAGCTCGATTATGCCGGCATTCTCACCTTTCGCGGCTGGATCGATATTGCCGAACGCTTCGGTGTAGGTTCGCGAACGCTGGCCGAATTGATCGCCATGCAGGCGTTGTCGCGGCGCTACCTCGATGGGCCCGACGGGCGGCGCGCCGTCGATATGATTCAGGATATATTGGGAAAGTGCAATCGCGTGGACGTCTTCAAGCGCGCGTGCCAAGCGATGATTGACATGGACTTGCGGCCGTTGTTGCCGAAGATCACCGCGCCGACACTCGTCATTGGCGGCGACGAGGACATCATGACACCTTGGCAGCAAGGCGAAAGCGGCGCCGGCCAGGAATATATCGCCCAGCACATCAAAGGCGCGAAGAAACACGTTATCAAGGGCTCGAACCATTCGACATTATTCGACGGCACCGAAGAAAATTGTCGCGTCGTCGCAGCGTTTCTCAAAGGCGAGCTTTGAACGCGCTCGCCACGCTGTCGGCCGTCGAAGCGGCAAAACAGACCCGGCAAGGCGTCATTTCTGCCGCCGATCTTGTGGATGCCGCCCTCGAACGCATCGAGGCGTTGGACGTAAAGCTTAAGGCGTTCATGACCATCGATGAGGCGGGCGCCCGGCGTACCGCCAAGGTTTTGGACGCCCTGCCCGCGTCTCGCCGCGGCCCCCTGCACGGTTTGCCGATCGCTTTTAAGGATTTGATCGCGACCGCCGGCGTGCGGACGACCTACGGATCGCTTGTATATGCCGACAACGTTCCCAAAGAGAACGAGCTGTTCGTCAGCCGCGTCCTCAATGCCGGCGGCGTGATGATCGGTAAGACGACGACGCCTGAATTCGGCTATGGCGCCATTTGCCAAAATCGCCTCGCCGGTCCCACCGCAAACCCATACGACCGGACGCGGACGAGCGGCGGCTCGAGCGGCGGCTCTGCCGTCGCCGTCTGCACCGGCATGGCGTCGATTGCCCACGGCACCGATTTCGGCGGCTCGTGTCGCATGCCCGCAAGTCTGAGCGGCGTTGTCGGTCTGCGGCCCAGCGCCGGACGTGTCGCCAATCCCGCCAAGCCGCTGTTGTCGGACGATCTTAACGTCCATGGCATTATCGCGCGGAACGTCGAAGATGTTGCCCTTTTACTTGCCGTCGTTGCCGGGGGCGACGCGGGTGATCCCACCTCGCTCGGACGGGAGAAATTTGCGCTGCCCGATTTCCGGCCCGATCCAATCGCGGGGCTGCGAATAGCCGTAAAGCTCGACCTCGGGGCGGTCCCGATTGACCGCGAGGTGCGCCCGGTACTCGAAGCGGCAATCGCAAAGATTGCGGCACTCTATGGCGGTCTCGACGAGCGCGGTCCCGACTTTTCCGGAGCCATGGACGCGTTCATGCATTTGCGCGGCCCTATCATCTACCGCACGCTCGGCCACCTGCTCGACAACGCGACAAGCTCACGTCCACCGTCATCTGGAATATCGAACGCGGCAAAAGCGTTTCCGCCGATGATTTCCTCAAGGCGGAGCAGGAACGAAGCCGTATCTGGCATAACGTCGCGCAGTTCTTTCGCGAGTACGATATCTTCCTGTGTGTGACCACCAGCATCGCGGCATTCCCGAACGCGCAGAGTGACGTCTTGTTGATTGACGGCAAACCCATGGCGAGCATCATCGACTATATGGCGCCGACCGCCACCATGTCGGTGTTCGGTTTGCCGGCGCTGTCCATACCCTGCGGCTGGACGGCGTCCGGCCTGCCCGTCGGCTTGCAGATCGTGTGCCGTCCGTTCGCCGAGGATACTTTGCTGCGATTTGCCTTCACGTTGCAGCAAAATCTGGGATTCGCACATCGCTGGCCGGCGCTGAATTGAGCCAACGACTGCGCAGTCAAAGGGAGTTTGCGATGCCGATACGAGCTGAATCTCTCAAAGCGCTCAATGAGGAAACGCAGAATATTCCGATTGTGCAGGAGCGCTGGGCGGAACTCGCGGTCGAATTAAGCCAGCTGCGCGCAGCCGCCGAGGCCGCGCTGACGGTGCACGATTTCGATTGCGACCCAAGCGAATTTCCGGCCCTGCTTCGTTGCAGCCGAAAGTGATCAGAAAGAACGAGGCGCGCAATGGCGCAGCAAAAGCAAGCCGACGGGCTGCAGAACTTGTCGCTGTGTGAAACCGCCGATCTCATCAGGACCGGCAAAGTCTCGGCTGCCGAAGTGCTTCAGGCTTGCTTTGAGCAAATCGACAAGCTCGACCCCGTTCATCACGCTTTCGTCTGGCAGGACCGTGAAAGTGCGGTCGCTCGCGCGAACTGGCTGGATTCGGTCCGCGCCCGCGGTGAGACGGTAGGCCCGCTGCATGGCGTGCCGATGGCGCACAAGGACATGTACTACCGGGTCGGCCGGGTGTCCGGGTACGGATCGCGCATCCGCAGCCGCGAGCCGGCCAAGACAACCGCGACCGCATTGCGCAAGCTTGATGATTCCGGCGCCATCGAGCTTGGTGGTTTGGCCATGGTCGAGTTCGCAATGGGTCCACACGGCTTCAACGCAAATCTGCCGCGCACGCTCAACCCGTGGGGCCATGATCGCATACCCTGCGGCTCATCGAGCGGCTCCGGTGTGGCCGTGGCCAGCCGAATGGTTTACGCCGCGCTCGGCTCCGACACGGGAGGATCGATCCGCTGCCCCGCCGCCGCGAACGGCATTGTCGGTTGTCTTCCCACCAACGGTCTGGTGAGCCGCCGCGGCGCGATGCCGCTATCGTGGTCGCTTGATAATGTTGGGCCCCTGACCCGCACTGTGAAAGATGCGGCGCGCGTCCTCAAAGCGATTGCCGGACAGGACGAGGTGGATTGCAGCGCGGCGGCAACGCCAATACCCGATTATAAATCCGGACTGGAACAGCCGATCGGCGGACTTCGCATTGGAATTCCCCGCGGTTATTTCGACCATGACCTGGACGCTGACGTGCAAAAGGCGATGGCCGCGAGCCTCGACGTGTTTCGCCAGGCGGGCGCTACGCTCGTCCACGTCGATATTCCGAAATCGGTTTCGCTCGCCTCTGATCTGCATCCCTTGGTCATGAAGGCTGAAGCTGCAACCTGCCATCGGCCATGGAAGCGCACGCGCGCTGCCGAATATTCCGAAGAAGTCGGCAAGCGGCTCGAGGCCGGCTATTTCATTGCCGCAGTCGATTATCTCAACGCCTTACAGTACCGGATATTCGCGTTGGAGGAGTTTCTCGGCGCGGTCTTCGCGCATGCCGATGCGCTGCTTACGCCGGTATTGCCGATCCCTACTCCGACGCTTGAGCAAACAGCCTACAGCAACGGTCCGGCTTACCTGAAAATGGTCGTCGCGCTGACCCGCAACACGCGGCCGATCAATTTTCTCGGATTGCCGGCACTCAGCGTCACTTGCGGCTTCACGTCTGACGGCATGCCGACATCATTTCAGCTCATAGGTCGCCCATTCGCTGAGTCTTTGCTGTTCCGCCTCGGCCACCGCTTTCAAATGGAAACCAATTTTCACCTGGCGATACCGAAGGCGCTGGGCGCATGACGAATGGGCGTCACGTCAGCGTGCCGCCGCCGTCGACGTTCAGCACCTGGCCGGTGATGTAGGTTTGCTGCATCAGATAAAGATAGGCCTGCGCGACTTCCTCAGCCTCACCGACATGACCGACCGGAAGCCTTTCGCCGGCCTGCCGGTACATCTCTTCGCGTCGGTCTTCCGGAACGTTCGCCCAAAGCGGCGTCTTCACCATGCCGGGCGCGACGATGTTGACGCGGATAGGCGCAAGCTCCATGGCGAGGGCGCGCGTCAATCCCTCCATCGCCGCGCATACGCTCGCGCCCAGCGACCAGCCCGACCGCGGCCGAGCCCCCGCGGTGCCGGAGGTAAAGACAATGGAGCCGCCCGGCCGGATGCCGCCGCTGCCATACTTGGCGGCCATATAGGCGCCCCAAAAACGCAGATCGAGAAACCGGCGTGCCGCCGCGATCTCAGTCTCTGGCAACGGCCCGAGCTGCAGCGCTTCGCCCGCTGTGAACAGCAGATGATCGAAGCGATCGAGCTTACTGAAGAACGCCTTCACCTCTTGTTCGTTGGCGAGATCGACGACGTGTCCCGCGGTGTCGGCGGGCAGCACGCCGAGGGCACCATCGACACGGGCTTTACGGCTTGAAGCAATCACAATGGACGCACCCTTTGCGGCCGCGGCGCGCGCGGCCGCCAGACCGATACCCGAGCTGCCGCCGAGAATGACAACGCGCTTTCCCTCTAGGCTCATCGCCATCGTCCTTTTGCCGCTCGGGCGCCGGCATTGCGCGTCGCAAAAAAATCGCGCCGTGCGTCGCTAACAGTGCGCTCTAGCTGTTCCGCCGTCCGGAGGTTTCGAGATAGGCGAGCACTTCTTCCAATCCGACCACATCGGCATATCGGCGCTCGACGTCACGCAAATTGGCCCAATGCGGCCCTTCGTCAACGTCGCCGCAGCACGGCTCCGGCACGATCACCCGAAAACCATAGGAGAACGCATCGGTAATGGACGCGCGTACGCAGCCTGACGTGTTGCACCCGGAGACGATCACGGTATCGACGCCGTCCTTGATGAAGTAGGCCGCGACCGAGGTGTTGAAAAAGATCGAGGCCGCGCTCTTGCACACCGCCATGTCATAGCTCTTGTCGTAGATGCGCTCGTCGAGTTCGGTGCAAGCGTCGCCATGGCGGAAATCGCTGACCACGGCCGGAATCTTCCAAAGCGGCGCGTCGCGCGCACTCGAATAAGCCGTATAGCAGCAGGCGACGGGCAGCCCCGCTTTACGCGCCGCGTCAACAAGCGTGACGGTATTGTTGACGGCACGTTCGACCATCGGCCGCCCGCCAAGCGGAAAGCGGCTTTCGGTAAAGCCCTTCTGAAAATCGACGACGACGATGCCGGCCCGCCTGCCGAACCCGATGCGGCCGGTGCCGAAGCCGCTGTCACGATATGGATCGCTCACGCGCCCCTCCTACCAGTCTTGAGCGCCACGCTGAAACGTTCCGCAAACACGCGCTTAAGGCGCTCAAAGCAATGGCCGACGCGAACGACGGTAAAATCCCGAAAATCGATAATCGTCGAGGCAAGCCCGTCGGGGTGCGCAAATTTGGATTGACCATAATCGAAATGAATCGCCGCTGCGGTGCGGACCGGCTCGTCGATATCGGCGAACCGGTATTTGCTGCCGGTCAGCGATAAGTTCGCCGACGAGCCGACGACCGCGCCTGCCCCTCGCAATCGATGCCGCCGCAATGGCGTCGTGGAACTGACCCGCATTGAGCAGCATGTCCAAGGTGCCGGCTTTGGAGGAGTTTTCAATGACGAACGGATCGGCGGCCGCGAGGAGGTCGTGCTCGGCGCGAAACGGCGCCACGACCGAAAACGGCAGCCGCTCCTCCTCGATTATTTCGCGGACAATTCCATGCCGCCACTCGTCCATGCGATGGATCTCGCGGCTCAACTGCCAATTGCCGAACATGCCGGACGGCTTGTCGTAAGAGCGGCGCTTGACCTCAAAAATACGGCGCACGCCGGCCGCGGTCGTCGCCACCACCGCATATGCGACATCAAGCGGAACGATGCCGATGCCGCCGGCGTCAAGCGCCGCAAACAGCGCGTCGATATCGGCGCGTAGCGCCTCCGGGAGGAACCGGATCAGAAGTAAGTCGCGTCCCTGCAAGCGCCGTCGCCGTCATCGAAGCCCTCCTTGCGTCGCGACATTTGACCACATCGCCCTGGAGAGAGATAGTGCAAGGGGCTGGTGGCGACGCGCCGGTTATCAGCTTGCTACCGGCTTCGAGCAAATCCGCCGCTTGATCGCGAAGGCGATCGCAATGCGAGGCAGCCAATGATTATTCAGACCGCTCCCGCGGGCACGCCGCGACTGGCCATTATGATGTACGAGCACACCGCGCTGTCCGGGCAATTCGCGCACGCGTTTGGCAACGAGCAGTTCGAGCCGCTGTTGCCGCTGGAGCTCATGATCTACGTCGTCTCCCATCACGACGCCGGTTGGGCGGATTTCGACCGCAATCCGCCTACCGATGAAAAGACCGGGCTGCCGTACAATCTCATCGAGACGCCGATTGAATTGATCTCGGTGACCAGCCGGCAGTCGCCGGATTTCAATGAGCGGCAACACCCGTTTTGCGGCCTGATGTCGAGCATGCACAGCTGGGGCCTCTATAACGGCCGCTACGGACTTTCCAAGCTCGTGCTCATCGACAAAATCCCGCCGCAGGACCGTCCGGTCGCCGACCGGATGCTGGTCGGCGAACTCGAGCGCCAGAAGCGGCTGAAGGAGCAAATGGCCAAAGATCCCGCAATGCTCGGCTTGGCTCGACGAAAGAAAGCTGTTCCAGAACTACAAGCAGCTGCAATTCCTCGACACGCTCGCGCTTTATTTCAATCGCATTCATCCGAGCGAGCGCGGCCGGCAAACATTTGAAAACGTGCCCTTGAGCGCAACGACGGATACGACCGTGAGCATTGAGCCGCGCGGCGACGGCGTTTACGCGCTCTCGCCCTACCCTTTCGCGTCAAATGCGGCGGAGTTCGCCTATGCCGGCCGCCGCCTCGCGGCTTCGGCCAACGGAGCGAACGGCAGCTGGGACAAGGTGCTCAAGGCCACTCCCACCGAGTGGGAATCATTTCGGCTGGTGGCGGCTTAGGACGGGCGCGAATTCGCCGTTAGCGCCGATACGTCTTGTCGAATTCGGACACGGCGCCAAAGCCCATCAGCTCGCTGAATTCGCTGAATTTGTAGAGCGGCACATTGGCGCCGACGCTCGAGCCCTTCTCTTTCAGTTGCCGGTAGGCTTGGCGCAGCGCCTCGCCGGCGGCGAGAAAACCAAGGGCCGGAAAAATCGCAATCGAATAGCCGATCTCCTCCAGGGTTTTGCGATCCAAGATGGGAGTGCGGCCGCCTTCGACCATGTTGGCCATCAGCGGCTTATCGAAACTTCGGCCGATGGTGCGCATTTCCTCGACGCTCTCCGGGCTCTCCACAAACAGAATGTCGGCGCCCGCTTTGGCGTAGGCTTCCGCCCGGCGCAACGCCTCGTCGAGGCCGAGCGTCGTTCGCGCGTCGGTACGGGCGATGATCAGAAAATCGCTGCTTTCGCGGCTCGCCACGGCGACTTTGACCTTGTCGACCATGTCCTCGACGGCGACCACGCGGCGGCCCAGCATGTGACCGCATTTTTTGGGAAATTCCTGATCTTCAAGTTGAATGGCGACGGCGCCGGCGGCTTCATAGCCACGCACCGTATATTGCACATTGAGCAGGCCGCCGTAGCCGGTGTCGCCGTCGGCAATGAGCGGCGTCGCCGTACCGTGAGCTATCGCGGCGACGCGGCCGACCATGTCCGAGTAGGTCGCGATCCCGGCGTCCGGCAGCCCCAAATGTGATGCCACTGTGCCGTAGCCCGTCATGTAGAGAGCTTCGAAGCCCATCTGATCGGCGATCCTGGCGGAAATTCCGTCGAACACGCCGGGCGCGACGAGCAGCTCCTTCGCGCGCAGACGGGTGCGCAAGTCCGCTCGCTGTCGCTTGGTCATACGTATTCTCCCTCGATATTTCGCCGGGTGCAAAACGATCGATAAAATGCGCAACTCATTGGCAAAAATTGCGCTCAAGAAAAGCGTCGTCCCGGCGAGCCAAGCGCGGCTCTCGGCGCCAGCACGTCGCGCACCATGCTCGCGTGCGCGTTGGCGTATTGCCCGCCATAGGCCCGCCGCTTGACGAATGCGCCGTCGCCGGGACGGCCGACATAGTTGCCGTTCTCGATGACGACCTTGCCGCGCGAAATGACGGTATCGGTGTAGCCCTTCACCTTGAAGCCTTCATAGGCACTGTAATCGATGTTCATGTGATGGGTGCGGCCGTTGAATGCGCTGATGGTCTCTTCGCGCTCGGGATCGAAGATGACGATATCGGCGTCACTGCCGACCGCGATCGTGCCCTTCTTCGGAAACAGGCCGAAGATTTTCGCCGGCGCGGTCGAGGTCAGCTCGACGAAACGATTGAGCGAGATCTGTCCGCGGCCGACGCCGTAATGATAAATCAGGCTCATGCGGTTTTCGATGCCCGGACCGCCGTTCGGTATTTTACTGAAGTCGTTGCGCCCCAATTCTTTTTGCTCCTTCAGGCAGAACGGGCAATGATCCGTTGAAATCACGTCGAGCGCGTGCGAACGCAAGCCGCCCCACAGCTCGTCGTGATTCCATTTCTCCCGCAGCGGCGGGGTAAGCACGTATTTGGCGCCGTCGAAACCCGGTTCGTCATAGCGGTCGACATCGAGCAGGAGATATTGCGGACAGGTCTCCGCATGCGCCATCACGCCGCGCGCCTGCGCCAGCCGGAGCTCCTGCAGCGCGTCGTAACAGCTCAAGTGCACGATATAGACCGGCGCGCGCGCGACTTCGGCGATCGACAAGGCGCGATGCACCCCTTCGGCTTCCAGGCGGGTCGGCCGCGTCAGCGCGTGATATTTCGGTTCGACGTGGCCTTGCGAAAGCGCGATCTTCACCAACTCGTCGATGACGATGCCGTTTTCCGCATGCATGCACACCAGCGTTCCGTCTTCACCGGCCTTGCGCATGGCGCGAAAGATGGTGCCGTCGTCCGAGAGCAGCGCTCCCGGATAGGCCATGAACAGCTTGTAGCTGGTGACCCCGCCGTCGGCGAGGCTGCGCATCTCGCCGGTTCGCTCTTGCGGCAGGTCGGTCACGATCATGTGGAACGAATAATCGATCGCTGTTTTGCCCTGCGCCTTGGCGTGCCAATCGTCGAGGGCTTTCAGTGTCGAGGTGCCCCGTGTTTGCACGGCAAAGTCGATGATGCAGGTCGTGCCGCCATGGGCCGCCGCGCGCGTGCCGGTCTCGAACGTATCCGAGGTTGTCGTGCCGCCGAATGGCAGTTCAAGGTGCGTATGCGGATCGATGCCGCCCGGGTATCACCAGCTTGCCCGCGGCGTCGATTTGTTTGTCTGCATCGATGACGAGATCTTTGCCGATAAGCGCCACCGTCGAGCCATTGATGAAGATGTCGGCTTGGTAGTCGTCGACGGCGGTCACTACGCGTGCATTTTTGATCAATACGGTCACTTTTTGCTGCCCCTCGGCGGTTTGACAGGCCCCTGCGCTGATGTATCATTCGTAAATTGAAGCGGTGCACAAGAGCTTTTTCGCAAGCGGCCGCGCCGGGCTTCAACTCACACAGCGAAAATTCGAACGTCCAAACAACGAAAATTAGGGTGGCTCAAACAAGGGAGACTGGCATGCGCGTGCAGCAGGGTAAGTGGTCGCGCAGATCGTTCATGAAGGCGACCGCGGCCGGCGTAGCGACCGGAATGGTGGGGAGCTTCGCGCGACGGGCGTCGGCGGATGCGGGGTTGCGAAGCATCGGCCTCGGCGTCAGCGAAATCAACGAAATACAGGATAAAGCTACAAAGGACCTAGGTTTCTCGGTCGCCGGTCAAGCCATGGGTTACGGCGATTGTCTCAGCAAGATGTTGAATCAGAACGATCAGTATGAGATCGCCGAGGGCTATTACCACGACTCGCCTTGTTGTCCCCGGCGAAGGTGTTTCAGCCCATCGACACCCAGCGGATCAAGGATTGGGACAAGGTCACCAATCTGACCAAGACCGGACACCTGACGCCGGACTTGCCTGTCGGGCAAGGCTCGGCACCCTACAAGTTGATGTATTGCGATGAACACGGCAACCAGATTGCCGCAGGGTCCGTCGCGTTACGTCATTATGGTCCCGGCGTTCCACAACGCCGATTCCATGGGCTACAACCCAAAGGCGACCAAACGGCCTATCGAAAGCTGGAGCGAGCTCCTCAACAACGACTGGAAGGGCAAGGTCGGCCTGCTCAACGTACCTTCCATCGGCGTGATGGATTGCGCCCTGGCAGTCGAAGCCCTTGGTCTCAAAAAATTCGGCGATAAGGGTAATATGACCAAGTCCGAGATCGATTTCATGATCGATTATCTTATTCCGCTCAAGAAGAACGGACACTTCCGCGCTTTCTGGGAGAACTTCGGCCAGTCGGTCAACCTGATGGTGAACGGCGAAGTCGTGCTTAGAGAGCATGTGGTCGCCGGCTGTCGCCGCCATCCAAGCTGAAGGGCGTGCCCTGCATCTTCGCTTTCCCGAAAGAAGGTATGCGCGGCTGGCACGGCGGATTCTCGATCTCCGCCAAAGTGAAAGGCAAGCAGCTTGACCAAGCCTATGAGTACATCAACTGGTGGCTCGCCGGCTGGCCGGCGGCGTTCGTCGCGCGCCAGGGCTACTATCATTCGATCCCCGACAACGCGAAGAAATACCTCGAACCCGCCGAGTGGGACTATTGGTACGATGGCAAGGCGGCGGCGAAGGATCTGCCCGACCCGTTCGGCACCATCATCATCAAGAAGGGCGAGATCCGTACCGGCGGCGCTTATTTGAAGCGGTTCAGGATCGCGGTGTGGAACTCGCTGATGGAAGAGAACGATTATCTGACCAAGCGCTGGACGGAGTTCCTCAACGCTTGAACGTCTGCAGACGCTGGGCGCGATTCGACGCCGCCGGCCTTCCAAGCCGGCGGCGTTTTCGCATATGATTGACCCGTGACCGCAGTCGAGAGCTACGCCAAGCTGGCCGACGTCGCCGCCCCGCGCGGACTGATCGGTGGCGCGCCGACGGCGCCGGCCGGAGCCGAGGTCAAACGCAAATACCGCCGCGAGCCCGGATTTCCTATCCCCATTTTGATTGCACCGGCCACCATCTGGTTGGCGGTTTTTTTATTCCTGCCGCTTGTCGGCATTTTCATATTCAGTTTCTGGAAAGCGACCGGACACGGCATGGCGCCGGCATTTACGCTCGAGAACTACCGCGCTTTTTTCGCATCGGAGGGATTCTTCGATCCGAAGCACGCCGATTTTCTGACGCCGTCGGTGTTTATTCGAACGCTGTGGAGTACGTTCCGATTTACCATCACAGCCATGGCGATCTGCTTGGTCCTCGCCTATCCGATGGCCTATTTCCTTTCCATGCAGGTGCGGAATTTCAAATGGCAGCTGACGCTGTTCCTGCTGGCCATGGTGCCGTTTTGGACGAGCTATCTTATTCGTGCCGTAGCCTGGCTGCCGATGCTCGGCCGTCACGGGCTGATAAACGAGTTTCTGGTCGGTATCGGCGCCGTCGACGAGCCGGTCAGCTTCTTCCTCTATTCCGAATTCAGTTACACCATGGCGCTGGTGCAGCTCTATGTCGTGCTGGCGGTCGGGCCGATCTTCTTCTCACTCGCCAAGATCGATCGCACGCTGCTTGAGGCTGCCCGCGACATGGGCGCCACCCCGTTCCAGATCTTCCGCGAGATCATCGCTGCCGCTGTCGCTGCCGGGCGTCGCCATCGGCATGATCTTCATCTTCGTCATGGTGATGGGCGAATTCGCAACCGCCGTGGTTGTCTACGGCGGCAAGACTTCGACCACCGGCACCGTGATTCTAAGTTATTACGCTACCGCCAATTATCCCTTCGCGGCGGTGAACGCCTTCATGCTGATGGTGGCGATGATGATCGGCGTCGTGTTCATCCTGCGGCTCGTCGACATACGCAAGGAGCTTTGAGGATGGCGCGCTCGACACCGGAAAGTCGCCGCAAGGCCCGTGTGAAAGCGGGCTTCAGCGTTTACTACGTGATCTTTCTGATCTTCGTCTACGGACCGATGTTCGCGATGTTCACGCTGTCCTTCCAAGGATCGCCGCGGCGGCGTGACGTTTCCGATGCGCGGCTTGAGCTTTTATTGGTGGGAAAAGCTGACCGGCCCATCGGCGGTCGGCGATCTCAAGGCCTCGCTGGTCCGCTCGCTCATTCTTGCCGTGATCGTCATGATCATCACCGCGCTGTTCTCGACCATGCTCGCCATGGCGTTCCGCAAGCGCTTCCGCGGCTCGGCGGTGCTGTTCTATGCGGTGATGGCCGGCCTGATGGTGCCGGGCACGCTCCTCAGCCTCGGCTTGGCCACGTTGCTGCGCCAAGTCGGCATTCCGCCGAACTGGTGGTCCTCCGGCCTCGCCGTGCACGTCGTGTGGACGTTGCCGTTCGGCTTCCTGGTCATGATGGCGGTCTTCAACCGTTTCGACGGAACGTCTTGAAGAAGCCGCACGAGACATGGGAGCCGATGAATGGACGGTGTTCCAGGAAGTGACGCTGCCGCTGATCTTGCCGGGCATCGTGGCGGCGGGCCTGTTCGGCTTCACGCTCTCCTACGATGAATTCGCCCGCACGACGCTGTTGTCCGGCGCGCAGAACACGCTGCCGCTCGACATTAATGCCTCGCTGACGCAGCGCGTGCAGCCGACCTTGTTCGCGCTCGGCACGGCCTCGACGATATTTTCGCTGCTGATGATCGGCTTGTTTATTGTAATCTATACGATCCTGTATCGGCGCTCTCACTGACCGGCGATGCCTGGCCGATCACTTTGAGCACCCAGTAAATCAGGCAGAAGCATACGGTGAGAATAACCAGCGCCACGACCGCGCCGAGCCGGGCAGCCGAACTCGACGTCGAGCGTATAGTCGGGCCGCAGCAAATAAGCGCAAAGGATCAGTAACGCCTGGGCGGCGGCGCCGGCGCAAAACAGGACGGCGACAAAAGCCGAGCCGCGCAGCGAGGCCAAAACCATTCCGTCGACGCTGCGTCGTTGCACGATGTAGAGCCGATAGGCTCGCCAATGAAACGCGCAAAAGCCGACGATGCCGGCAATCAAAACCACCCAGAACATGGCGTTGTCGTAGCCGAGTCCGTTGATGACGAGCGTGAAAAAGTCTTCGAACGGCTTGTAGAAATAAAGAAAGATCAGAATGACGATGAAGGCCACATAGCCGACAAGCGCCCAAAATAGCCGCCATCCGGTCATGTCAATCAGCCCCTCGATCCTTAACACTTTGACCCGGCAGCGGACTGGAGCACGTCAAGCGACCAACAGCAAGAGGCGGGTCGCGCCTTCCGATACAGCGTTCAGACATGGGACCTTGCCGCAACAATCAAGAGAACAGCGTAGAGCAACACGAACAACGCATCTTTGACAGCCGCGCAAGGTTTGCTGTTCGCCTGCGCGAGGCGACGAGCGTAACTGCCTCGAGAACGAAAAAGACCGCCGGCAAGGATGAAAAACGGCCAAATCGGTGCCCCACCAGGATGCGGGCGCCGCAGTGCCTCCGACAGTCTGCCAGATCAGAAGCAACAGCGGCACAACGACGAGATAGCCATAACCGATGAGAAAGCGGCCGCGGGCCACGCTGCGATCAATCGCCCAAAAGGCGGCAAACCACAGCACCAATTGAGAAAGTCCCAGAAGCTGGCGGCATAGGTGTCCGGCTTGGCTACGCTTCGCAGGTTTAGGAACGCGAGCACAAGCAAAAATACCAAAAGATCGCACAGCAGCCATTCGCGCAAAGTTTCGGCGCCGCGCTTTGTGCCCCATGCCCGGGTCGCTTTGTCGAACACCAGCACCAACGCGACGCCGAGGCTCGCGGGATAAATGAGCTGCGCGAGCAGTCCGAATTGTTCGGCCCGCGGCAGCGCGATCCAGCACAGCAGCACAAGCGCAACAACGAGAGCCAGCAGGCCGAGGAGGCGAAGCGGCGAAGCCGCCGGCACCGCAGCCGCACCCGGCGTCGCTTGCATCGCCACTGTCTCCTTCGACCGCGGCGCGGGGGCGCGGCGGAAAGTTGCGCCGATTGAACGACGGTGTAGGCGAGCGACACAGCAAGCCCGATGATGCCGAGCCCGATCATGATGGCGGCAAAGGCAATGGCGCGCGGGTCTGAGCGCCAGTCGAAGAACGTTTCGCCCCAGACCCATTGCTGTCCGCTCGAAATGAGCCAAATGAGCAACGCGGCGATCGCCGCGAGCAGAATGATGCGCCAGGGTGAATTCGTACCAACGCGGCGATTGCCCGGACCGCGCCGCCCCGCCGGCGGCGGCTTGCTGTCCTTGCGGCATGCGCACCAGCCATCCGATCAAAAACGCGAGCACGCCGATGATCGCAATCACCGCCATCGCCTCGACGAACTCTGTCGCTCTTTGTTCCACGGTGCGGCCAGTCCCCTGTTCCGTTAGCGCGGCTGCCGGCCGCGCGCTAACGTTCGCCGTGCATGAGCGCCTCAACGCATTTGCGCAGACTTTCATCCGCCGCCTGCTGCAACAGCTCGCCGCGGCTGACTCCGTTTTGACGGCCAGCGGTCGCGGATTCGGCGCACGCTTGTGCCGTTGGCACGCAATTGACCGATGACCTCGACCGCGTGCGCGCTCGCGCTATGCTCCATGACCTCGAAGCTCCAGTCCTCGCCGTAAGCGGCGCGCAATCCGCGGATGACCTCCGTCAGCGGGCGATCGCGGCGCTCGGCGCCCGGCGCTCCCGCAGCATGTCCGCCGGTCACGGGGCGCAGCGGCCTTTCGCGCAAAGGGCTTAAACCGCTTCGCGACATGAGCCGTGACGGCGCGGGTGCCTGCCGCGGCGCGTTTTCGCTGCTGCCGCGACTGCAGGCCGCTGAGACTGCCGTTGCCGCACTGGCCGCGCCCGCCCCGGCGCTCATCCGCGCACGCAAGGCCTTGGTCGCCGTCTCGTCCACCGTTTCGGCGGCAGGATCGACAACTACGCCATAAGCCGCCCGCGCATGATCGACGGTGCAAAATCCGTCGAGCACATCGTCGAGAACTTGCGCCGCCGGGCGTTCCAGCGGATCGCCAAAGCCGCCGCCGCAGGGGCGTAAAAAACGTGCACGTCGCCAGCGGCCACCCGCAGTCCGGAAAACTTCGCCGGCATGCGTTTGACGTCGCTTGGGCGGGCGACGTTGTAGATCTCGACTTTTCCGACCTGGCCCGGCATCGCCGCCGAAAATGCCCCACGGCACGTCAAAGTGGCGCTCGTTCTCGTGGGTGATGAACGCGTCGGTCAGGACCCTTTGCGCCTTGACGACGCCGATGCCGCCGCGAGAGCGGCCGGCGCCGGGCATGACGTCGTCGCGCAACTCGTAGCGATCGCAAATCATCGGCAGATGCATCGCCAGATCTTCGATCGGATTGTTGCGCGTATTCGCCATCAGATTGTCGATGCAATCGGGACCATCGGCGCGCGGACGGCCGCCATACGAGCCTTCATTGACTTCGAGAAAGACCCAATAATCGCCGCTCGGCCGCACACCGGCATAGGAGCAAAAAGACAGGCTCGCCGAGCTGCCGGCGATGATGTCGTTCGGCAAGACCGGCGCCAGCGCCTTGTAGATCAGATCGATCACCCGATTGCATTGGGCGAAGCGCGCCTCGGCGGCGGCGGGATAGATCGGGTTATAAGATCGAGCCCTTGGGCGCAATCACCGTCACCGGCCGGAACGACCTTGGTTCGATGGCACTTTTACGTCCGAGGTCGCCGCATCGAGCAGCAACGAGCGGATAGCGCAGAAACAGGCGACTTTGGTCGAGCCATCGAACGGCACGTTGAATGCCGTCTCCACCTGTTTGGACGGAGCCGGTGAGATCGATCTTCGATGCCATCGCCCTTGACGCGGACGCAAACCTTGATCGGCAGACGCACATCGCGATTTTTGCCGTCGTCGTCGAGAAAACCTTCGGCCCGATATTCGCCGTCGGGAATGGCGGCGATGCGCTGGCGCAGAACGCGCTCGGTGTAGTCCATCAATTGTCTGGTGGCGTCGAGAACGACCTGCCGGCCGTAACGATCCATGAGTTCGGCGAAATCGCCTGGCGCCGAGCCGCGCCGACGCGATCTGCGCGTCGAGATCGTCCTGTAATTGGCGCGCCGCCCGGCTGTTGCGTCCGATATAGCTCCACAGCGCTTCGTTGCGCTTGCCGCGCTGGTAAAGTTTGGTGCCGGCGAACAGCATGCCCTCGGCAAACACGTCGGGTATGTCGATGATCAGGCCCGGCGTTGCCGCGCCGATGTCGAGGTGGTGCGCGGTGTTGGCGGAAAAGCCGACCAACTCGCCTTCATGGAAGACCGGAACCACGATGGCGATATCCGGCGAGTGGCTGGAGCCGTGATAGGGGTGATTGTGAATGACGAGATCGCCGTCGTGCCATTCCCCGTCCTGCAGGGTGTCCTGGATTCCTGCGAGATAGCCGGGCAAACGAGCCGATATGCAGCGGCGTCGATTTCAGATTCGCAAAGCGTGTTGAATTCGGTGTCGAACAATCCGGCGCCGAGATCCTGCGACTTGCGAATGATCGAGGAGAACGACATGCGATAGAGCACATGCCCCATCTCCTCGGCGATCGGTCTGCAGGGCGCCGTTGATGACTTGCAGAGTGATGGGATCGATTGTTGCCGGCCATGACTTACGCCTCATGCCCGCGGTAAACATGCAGGTTGCCGAACTCGGCAACGGCGGCGACATATCCGGGCGGCAATAGCGTCGTCGAATTGTGCTGGATCAGTATCGCCGGCCCGGCGACGCGCTGACCGGCCCTTAAGCGATTGCGGTCGTAGCGCGGCGTATCCACGCTCTGCCCGTCGTCGAAGGTCGTCGGCCGGCTATAGAGGAAGGCGCCGGAAATGTCGTTTCCCTCGGCCTTGTCGACCCGCGCCACCTTGAGCGGCGCCACCTCCTCGCTGCCGATGACGCGGACGGTTATCAGCTCTACCTCGCCATCCTCGAAATGATAGCCGTAATCGAGGCGGTGTTGCTGGTGGAAGCTTGCGACCACCTCAGCGAGGTTTGCGGCCGTTGAGCTTTTCCCGCAGGAAGCTGCGCGCGCAGTTCAAAACCTTGTCCGTGATAGCGGCATTCGGCCAGCCTTTGATACTTCTGGCGGCTGGCGGCGACGCCGTCCTTTTCCAGGTCGCGCCGGCACGCGTCCGACCAATTCCGTCGATGACCGCGTTCATCCGCTCGATAGCGGCTTGATCCGCGTGCCGCAGCGACACGATCAGCGATCGGGCGTGCTCATACTGCATGTCGGTCTGCAACAAGTCCCATCGCCGCCGTGATCCCGGGAGCCACGGGCACGATGATGTCCTTCGCCGCAATCGCTTCGGCGAGCGCAACGCCGTGAAGCGGCCCGGCGCCGCCGAACGGCACCAGCGCGAACTCGCGCGGATCGATGCCGCGCGCCACCGAATTTGAGCGGATCGCCAGCGCCATGTTCGAGTTGATGACCTTGATGATGCCGAGCGCGGCTTCGACCGGTGAAAGGCCGAGCGGTTTCGCCACCTTGCTCTCGACCGCCTTGTAGGCAAGGTCGGGATCGAGCGGCAGGTCGCCGCCGAGCATCTTATCCGCGTCAAGCCGGCCGAGCACGACCTGGGCGTCGGTGACGGTCGGCTCCTCGCCTCCTTTACCGTAACACGCCGGGCCCGGCTCGGCGCCAGCCGAGCGCGGGCCGACATGAAAGCCGCCGGCGGAATCGATATAGGCGATCGATCCGCCGCCTGCGCCGATCGAAACGAGGTCGATCATCGGCACCAGGATCGGGATGGCCATTCACATACGAGTCCGCGCGCGTTCATGATCTTGATGCGGCCGTCGGGAATTGTGCTGATATCCGCCGAGGTGCCGCCGATATCGACGGTGATGAGATTGGAACGGCCGCATAACAAACCTTCGGCGCGGCCGCCGATAACGCCGCCCGCCGGCCCGGACATCAGGATGCCGACCGCCTTCTGCGAGCAGGTCTCGACCGTCGCGATGCCGCCGTTCGATTGGATGACGCGCAGATTGGCGCGGAAACCGTTTTCGATGAGCTTCTGCTGAAGGTTTTTCAGATAGAGCGACGTCTTTGGGCCGACAAAGGCGTTCATTGCCGCCGTCGAGAAGCGCTCGTATTCGCGGATCACGTTCGCCACTTCCGACGACGTGCAAATATAGGCGTCGGGCATTTCGGCACGAACGATTTCCGCGGCGCGGCGTTCGTGCGCGTCGTTGAGAAACGAAAACAGAAAGCCGATCACGACGGACTTGATGCCTCGGCGCTTGAAAAGCCGCGTCGCTTCCAGCACTTCCTTCTCGTCGAGAGGGATCTCGACCTTGCCATCCGGCGGCAGAACCCGCTCGTTCACCGCGATCCGGTTACGCCGCTTGACCAGCGGCCGCTGCTGCCATGGCACTTCGAAGTGCAGAGAGAAATTGTACGGCCGCTTGTGCCTGCCGATATGCAGAATGTCGCGAAAATTGCGCGAGGTCAGCATTCCGACTTCGGCGCCATTATGCTCGATGGTGATGTTGGTGGCGACGGTCGTGCCGTGCACGATCAACGAAACGTCGCCGGGGGCAACGCCGGCCATCTCGCACAGTTCGCGCAGTCCTTTGAGAACGCCTTCCGACTGGTCCTGCGGCGTGCTTGCGACCTTGTGCACGAAAACGCCGTGATCGGCTTCGAGGACCAGATCGGTATTGGTGCCGCCGACGTCAACGCCAACCCGCGCCATGGCCTGCCAGATCACCCCTCGTCGCCGCACAACATGCCGGATCATCAACGCGTTATTGCCGTCCCACGGCAAAAGACTGTCAGTATTGTCCGCTCCGTGCAACCCCCGCGGTCAGGCGCAACCCGAGCGCGGAACCATCCCGCGCGCCGCCGATTGCCCCTCACATGCAGTCGGGGGGAGTTGAGCAAGAACGACGAATAGTGGTTGAATGAGCCCTTCAACAGGACGCGCAGCCATGACCGTAGCCGCCAAATTGGTCTGCTCCAATTGCAGGTGGTGGCATTTTCACCCGACCGAAGGCGCCGAACAGGAATCCGAACAGGCGGTCGGCTATTGCCGGCGCTTTCCGCCGGCGCGGCGCGAAAATGGCGTCGGCGCCTGGCCGATCACCTTCGGCAGCGATTGGTGCGGCGAGTATGCCGAGAAGAGCGAAGTCTCGGGACGAGTCCTGCGTAGCGCCGCGGCCGCCCATTAAGCGCACCGTTTGCGCGCCATCCGCGGCGCCGCAACAGCTTTGCTGCTAGATAAGATCGACGCAATTTGCCAGCGCCGCTTCCGCCGCGCGGCGAAACGCGTCTTCTTCGTCCCGCGCGCCGCTACCCTCGCCGATCCGAAATTGTATGCCGCTGCTTGCGCCCGCGACCGGGGCGCTTCCGGATTTTGGCGCGGCCGAATTGCGTTCTTACCGCGCCCTGTTTGCCGAAAGTCAGCTTGCACAACACGATCGCTTCGTCGCCGTCGCGATGCCGCTCTGTGATCTCATAACGCCAATCGTTGCCGAAACGCTCGCGCAGGCGACGTGCGGCCGGAGAACCATCCTCGCCGGTCGGCAAAGGAGGACTGGGCGCGACGCGGCAAGGGCGATTGTGTCGCCGCCGAAAATCGCCGTCGGCCGTCTTGCCGAAGCTGCACCGACGCCGCCGCGCGATCCGCGATAGAGTCCTCGAACTGTTTCTTGCTTTGCGTCGAGCATGTCGTCGAAAGCCGACGACATGCTCGTTTGCGGCTGATTGGCCATGGCCCGACTATCCGCGCTGCGCGCGCGGCCAAAATCGCTCGAAATCTTCTTCGGCCTTGGCGGCAAAATCGGCCTTGTCGGCGAATTGCCGCAGATAATCGAGCACCTCGGCAAGTCCGACGACGTCGGCATATTTGGCATCGATATCGAAGAGGTTCGCCTCATGCGGCCCGGCGGCGCGATCGCCGACGGCTTCGCGCACGACGATGGTCTGAAACCCGTATTGCAGGGAGTCGATGGCGGAAGCCCGGATGCAGCCGCTCGTGGTGCAGCCGGCCATGACGACGGTATCGACACCGAGCTTGCGCAATTCGACGTCCAGGTCGGTGCCGAAGAATGCGCTGGCGTATTTTTTTTCGAATGACCCTCTCGCCCGGCAGCGGCTGAATTCGCTGGTCGACCTCCACCAGCGGCGAACCCTTGTTGCAGAATGCGCAAGCGACGGCACTTTTTTGACGAACAGACCGCCGTCGCGCAAATCCTTGCGGTAGGCGATAGTGGTATAAACAATCGGCAATCTGCTGCGGCGGAACGCTTCCTGCAGCTGGCGCGTCGCATTGATTTCCCAGGCGAAGTCGCCGCCTAGCGGTGTCTTCGGGTCGGTGAAACGCGTTGATGAAATCGACAATCAAAAAGGACCGGGCTATGGCCATAGCCGGACCGGCCGGCAAAACCCTTCCGCTCATAATCGGCACGCGTGGTTTTTTGCCAATCGTCCATTTGCGCCTCCGAGGTGGGAGCAGATACGCAAGCATGGCGTTGGGCCGTCCTCTCGTTGTCAACGAGGCAAGAGCGGCTGCTCCGGCACGGGACGAACGCTCGCACAACCTCTTGCCGGCATAGACATGACGTGGGACTGTTCCGTCACCGCTCGTTAGCTGGGGCGGAGCGAGACGACGAATTCTCAGCGCCAGTGGGGCTTTTAATGACCGACGACAATCATACCCGTCCATTTGCCGTCGGCGCCCGCGCCGGCTACGGTTCGGCGACCGGCCCGCGTTACCAACCGCGCTCGCTCGTCCGCGGCGCAAGTAGCCGAGGCAGCGCGCAGCGTGCGCTCGGCGGCGCGCGCGCGGCGGCGGCAAGAAGGAGATTTTCTGCGCCATTGGCGTCGATGTCGACGCGGTCGCTGGTTGGCTCGGCTCTTACGGGGGCGAACGGTCGCCTTGCGACATTTCCCGCGGGCTTTTCGCCGGCGAAGTCGGCGTGCCGCGCCTGGTGGACTTGTTCGATCGTCTCGGCATTCCGACCAGCTGGTTCATTCCCGGCCACTCGATCGAGACTTTCCCGAAACAATGCAAGCGCGTGGTCGATGCCGGCCACGAGATCGGCATGCACGGCTACTCCCACGAAAACCCGATCGCCATGACGCCCGGACAGGAAGAAGCGGTCATGGACAAGTGCATCGAACTTATCGAGCGGCTGAGCGGCCGGCGTCCGACCGGCTATGTCGCGCCGTGGTGGGAATTCAGCCAGGTCACCAACGAGCTGCTGTTGAAAAAAGGCATCAAATACGATCACAGCCTGATGAATGACGATTTCCATCCGTTTTATGTGCGGGTCGGCGACAGCTGGACATTGATCGACTACTCGAAGCATCCGAGCGAGTGGATGAAGCCGCTGGTGCGCGGCGAAGAGACCGATCTGATCGACATACCCGGCAGCTGGTATCTCGACGACCTGCCGCCGATGATGTTCATCAAGAGCGCTCCGAACAGTCACGGCTTCATCAAGCCGCGCGACATCGAGGAGCTATGGTGCGATCAGTTCGATTGGGTCTATCGCGAATACGATTACGCCGTGTTCGCAATGACCATCCATCCGGACGTGTCAGGACGCCCGCAAGTGTTGCTGATGCTGGAACGCATCTATGACTATCTCTCCAAACATGCGGGTGTGAAATTCGCCACCCTCGACCAAATCGCGGATGATTTCCGTCGGCGCCACCCGCGGGAGAAAGCCGGCGCAGAGGCGGCGCGCGCTAGCTGACCGCTTCGCCGCGCATCCCGCGCGGCGTGAGGCGACGTTTCCGGCCTAAGGAAGTAAACGGACTTCCGGGGTTCAGCGCGCGCGCGGCGGCGCCGTGCGCTGGCGCCAGCCGGTGCGCAAGGCGCGCACGGCATAGTGCAGCAAATAGAACAACAACGCCAAGATCACGAGCAAGACTATTGCCAAAAGCCTCTCGCCGAACGCGGCGTCGAAGATCGGACCTCGGCTGACGAAATATTCGCTCAGCACCTCGATCGCCTGTAGAGTGGCGCCGGCGCAAAAAATTACCGCCACCAGAATAGCCGCCTGCAAGGTATCGAACACCAGGGTGTCGACATTCAACTCGGCGACGTTGCGGAAAATCTCGTTGCGGAACGACTGCCAATGAGCAAATGCGTAGGCCGCAATTCCGACCAGCGAGGCAAACCAGAACACCACGTTGCTGAAATGAATGAACGGAATATGCGCGACCAGATAGGCTTCAAAGGGACGATAAAAATAAAGGAAGATGAGCAGGATAATGACGGCGACGACCGCGATCCAGAACTGCTGCTGTTTGGTTGTATCTTCGGCCATGTTCGCGATTGTGGTTCGCCCTGTCCGCCGATGGTAAATCATTCCGGGGTCTTGTCAAAAGCCGATGCCGGCTGATTGGCCGGAGCGACACTGACTTGTTGACAAGCGGCTGTCGCTTCAGGACTATTATGTTTGCTCCGGGACCATTATTGAAAAGACGAGGGCAGGAACGCGCTTGCCGTGCGCGTGCAATAGCGCGGCGCCGCTAGGGTCATTAAGAAGGATTGTTTCGCTTCGGCGCAAAATCGGCTCGAAGCGGCGAGCACAGGGGGTGAAATGAGTAGCCGGCTCGGAATTGATGTCGGCGGGACGTTCACGGATTTGCTTCTGTTCGACGAGCGCTCCGGCGGGATGCGCTTGTTGAAGACGCCATCCACGCCGAGCGATCAGTCGATCGGAATTTTGAACGGAATCCAGCAGCTGTTCCAGGAGAGCGGCGTCGCCGCTTCCGAGGTTACCGCCCTCCTTCACGGCACGACCGTTTCGACCAACATCGTGCTGGAGGAAAAAGGCGCCAAGGTCGGTCTCCTGGTGACGGAGAATTTCGAACAGGTTCTGCACCTCGCGCGCTCGCAAACGCCGGGACCGCTGGCGGGCTGGATCATCATGCAGAAGCCCGATCCGTTGGCCGACCTCGAACTGACCCGCGGCATCCGCGAGCGCATCAACGCGCGCGGCGAAGTGGTCACGCCGCTCGACGAAGCATCGGCGCGTAATGCCGTGCGCGAGCTGATCGAGCTTGGCGCGGAGTCGATCACGGTCTCGTTGCTGCATTCCTACGCCAATCCGCAGCACGAGCAGCGGGTCAAGGCGATCGTCGAGGAGATGGCGCCTGAGATGGCGGTTTCGCTGTCTTCGGAAATTCTTCCGGAATTCCGCGAGTATGAGCGCACGCTGGTCACGGTGATGAACGCTTATGTGCGCCCGAGCATGCGGCGTTATCTGAGCGGCTTCGAAGAGAAACTGCACAGCGTCCAATTTCAGCCCAGCGTCAATATCGTGCGCTCCGACGGCGGCCTCATGAGTGTCGAGCGCGCCAGCCAGTCGCCGGTGCACACCATGCTGTCGGGTCCCGCCGGGCGGAGTATCCGGTGCGGCGTTCATGGCTTCGCTCGCCGGTCACCCGCAGGCGCTCGGCTTCGACATGGGCGGGACCTCGACCGACGTGTCGCTCATTCAGGATGGCAAGCCGACGATCTCCCGGCAGACGACGATCGGCTATTATCCGATCAAGGTGCCGTCGGTGGACGTGCACAGCGTCGGCGCCGGCGGCGGCTCGATCGCGCACGTGCCGATGACCGGCGCGTTGCGCGTCGGACCGGAAAGCGCGGGCGCCGTGCCGGGCCCGGCCTGTTACGGCAAGGGCGGCGATCGGCCGACGGTCACGGACGCCAATGTGGTTTTAGGCCGCCTGCCGCCCGCGCCTTCTCGGCGGCAAAATGATGCTTGACGTGAAGGCCGCGGAAGAAGCGGTCGCAAAGATCGCGCGCGCGCTCAACCTCGATCTTCACCAGGCGGCCCAGGGCATCCTCGACATTGTCAACGAGAACATGCTCGGGGCGCTGCGGCTGGTGACGGTGCAGAAAGGCCTCGATCCCAGAGATTTCGCTCTGGTGCCGTTTGGCGGCGCCGGGCCGATGCATGGCAACGCCATGGCCGCGCTCGCCGGATGTTATCCGGTGATCGTGCCGCCGACGCCCGGCGTATTGTCGGCATTGGGTTTCTTGTATTCCGACGTGAAGAACGAATTCGCCCAAACCTTCGTGCGCACACGTCGACGAGGCCGACCCCAGCCAAATCGGCGACATCCTCACCAAGCTTGGCCGCGACGCGCGGGCGTGGCTGCGCGAGGAAGGCGTCGACGAGTCGCGGCAGCGCGTGAGCTATGAGGCGGATGTCCGCTATTTCCGGCAGGGTTACGAGTTCTCTCTGGAGCTCGATCCGGAGCGCGTCGGGGCCGGCGCGCTCGATGACCTGGCGCGGCGCTTTGGGCTGGCGCACGAACGCATTTACGGGTTCAAGCTCGATCACCCGGTCGAATTGGTCAACCTGCGTGCCGTCGGCATCGGCACCGTGCAGAAGATCAGCCTGCCCAAATTCGACAAGGAAGGGCCCGACCCGGCGGCCGCAATGATCGAGCAACACCGGGCTTATTTCGACGGCAGCTTTGCCTCCGTTAACGTCTATGACCGGGCCCGATTGCGGACTGGCAATCGCGTCCATGGCCCGGCTATCATTGTCCAAATGGACGCCACAACCGTAATCCACCCCAACCACACTGGCGAGGTCGACGAGTATCTGAATATTCTGATCAGACCCGACCGGGCCTCCTAAAGGCGGCCAAGGACCGTTTCGATGGCGAACTTCAATCCCCTGAGCAGCTCGGTAAGCTTCGACGACCTGCTCAAGGCCAACAAGCAGCAGTTCGATCGCATTTTCTCCACGCAGACCGAGGAACTGGGCCTGCTCGGCGTCAGCCACCGGCCGCCCACCGCCGCCGACCTCGCTTCCGCCAGTCTGGCATCGGCCGCCGAAGCGCCCTCCGACGTTTACGCCATGCTCAACGAGCGTTTCGGCTCCGGCTGGTCTTCCGACGTCGTCGAACACAAAACCGAGCGCGGATCGGTGACCGTGCTCTGCAAACTGACGGTCAACGGCAGCTCGAAAATGCAGTTCGGCTCGGCGCGGGCGCAATGGCGATGAAGGCGCCGCATTGCGCCGCGCGACCGAGGCGGCGCTGCGCGCACTGCGCCAAAATGTTCGGCGGCGAAGCTGCGGTCGAGACGCGCGCCGAGCAGCCGCCGCGGCCGCGCACGTCCCTCCCAGGCACCAGCGCGCCGCAGCGAAGCTACCGTCGCCGCCGCCGATGCGGCAGCAACGCGAAAGCACGAAGCTCGACACCGTCTCGCTCGATCTCATCGAGAATGCGCTGCGCAACGCCCGCCACGAAATGGATGCGGTGTTGTTTCGCTCGGCCATGTCGCCGGTCATCCGCGAACAACACGACGAGTTTCCGATGATCTGCGATGTGAAGGGGCGCATGGTCGTCGGCCAATTCGGCTCGTATGTCTCCAATATGCTCAAGGAGAAGAGCTTCGAGCTCGAGCCCGGCGACGTCATCTTGCAGAACGACCCTTATGCATGCGCCGGCGCCATCAGCCATCTCAACGACTGGATGGTGCTGGTGCCGGTTTTTCACGAAGGCGACCTGGTCGGCTTCACCTCGATGTTCGGGCACATGATGGACGTCGGCGGCGCGGTGCCCGGCAGCATGCCGACGGACGCCGACTTCGATTTTCGGCGAAGGCATCCGCATTCCGCCGATCAAGCTGTACGAGCGCGGCGAGGTCAACAAAGCGGTGCTCAGCGTGATCATGAACAACACGCGCACGCCGGAAATGAACTACAGCGATCTTATGGCGATCATCGCCGGCTGCCGCGCCGGCGAGAAGCGGGTGATCGAGATTTGCGACCGCTTCGGCCGCGAAACCTACAAGCATGCCTGCGAGGCCCTGCTCGATCGCACCAATCGGGCGATGCGGCAACTGATCGTCAAGAACCTGCCGGAGGAGCCGAAATCGTTCGAGGACTACCTCGATGACGACGGCCGCGGCAACGGCCCCTTCAAGATGAAGCTTACGGTATGGCGCGAGGGCGACCATGCCTATTTCGACTGGACCGGGACATCGCCCCAGGCCCCGGGCCCGATCAACTTCTATCTGCACGAAGGCATGTTCAAGATGTTCATCGGGGTCTACATGATCATGGTGTTCGACCCCCAGATCTTGTTCAACGACGGCTTCTACGACGTCATTCACGTCACCATGCAAAAGGGGTCGCTGGTCAACCCCAATTTCCCGGCGCCGCTCGGCTGCCGCACGCATACCTTGTCGCGTCAATTCGACGTGCTCGGCGGCGCGCTGAGCTACAACGCGCCGGAAATGGCGACGGCGGCCGGCTATGGCTCGAGCCCGCATTTTCTTGTATTCCGGCGTGGACAAAGCCGGGCGGCCGTTTCAGCTTATGGAAATCCTCTATGGCGGAATTCCAGGCCGTCCGATGGGGGATGGCATGGATGGCCATTCGTGGTGGCCGTTGTTTCAGAATATCCCAAGCGAGTATTTGGAAACCTACTATCCGATGCTCATCGAGGGTTACACGACGATCATGGATACCGGCGGCGCCGGCAAACATCGCGGCGGCAACGGCGTTGAGAAAGATCTTCCTCCTTTCTCGAGGACGGCGACGTCTCCATTCATGACGACCGCCATGTGTCGCAGCCCTGGGGCATTCTCGGCGGCCGCCCTGGCGGCTGCTCGGAGAAATGGCTGGTGCGCAAGGACGGCACCCGCCAGCCTTTGCCATCCAAAGTCGACAATGTGCGCGTGCGCGCCGGCGATCGGGTCATTTTCCGCACCGCCGGCGGCGGCGGCTGGGGCGATCCGCTAGAGCGTGATCCGCTGCGCACGCGTAACGACGTCGCGCCGCAAGCTGATGAGCGAAAGCAAAGGCGCGGCGAAGAATACGGCGTGGTTCTTGTCGGCGCCGATCTCGCCGTCGATCATCGGGCGACCGACGAACTGCGCGCCAGCATGCGTCGTAACCGGAAAACTCCGAAACTATTCGATTTCGGCGAGCGCAAGGTTGGGGCCACTCCCCGAACGGCGGTCGCGGGTTGAAGGTCATGAAATCGTTGAACGTGATGGTCAGTGACAACGCCGCGAGGCCGGCAAACAAGGCGAATGCACGATGATTGAAATTGTCGTCAGTCTCTTCATCGCCGCGATCATCCTTATCGCGATCTTCTACATCATCTCGATTTGGATCTATAAGCGCGCGCCATCCAACATGTGCTTCATCCGCACTGGCTTCCTCGGCACCAAGGTGTGCCTCGGCCGGGGCGCGATCGTACTGCCGGTGTTCCACGACATAACCTGGGTCTCGCTGGAAACGATCAAGTTTGCGGTGAGCCGCGCCCGCGAGCAGGCGGTGTTGACCCGCGACAATATCCGCGTTGACGTGAACGCCGAATTGTACGCCCATGTCGGCCACACCGAAGCAGGCGGTCCTCGCCGCCAGCCGCACGCTCGGCGAAAAGACCTTCGATGCCGAGAAGGTCCGCAACCTGCTCGAAGCCAAGGTTGTCGGTGCGCTGCGCAGCTTCGCTGCCACCAAGACGCTCAAGGAGCTGCACGAAAACCGCGACGCGTTCGCCCAGCAGATCAAGGAAAGCGTCAGCGAAAGCTTCGCCGCGAACGGCCTGATACTCGAGGAAGTGACCATCGTCTCGCTCGAGCAGTCCACCAAGGAATATTTCCGCGCCGATAACGTGTTCGACGCCGAGGGCCTCAAAGTCATTACCGAGATCACGTCGGAAGCGCGGCGCAAAGTTCATACGACCGAAAAGCAGACCACCGTCGCGATCCGCAACAAGGACCTGAGCACGCAACTCGAACTGCTCGAAATCGAACGCCAGGAGGCGGTCGCGCGCGCCAGCCAAGACAAGGACATCGCCAACGAACAGGCCAAGCAGCTGCGCGAAAAACAGACCTTCGTCCTCGATCAGCGTTTGGCGGTGGAACAGCGCGAGATCGAGAATGAAAAATCGCTGGAACAGCTGCGCACCGAGCGCGACATCGCCTTCACCGCGGAGGCAAAGCGACGCGAAATAGCGCAGGTGCAGAAAGAGCTGGCGCTCGAACAGGAGCGCCGCGACCGCGAGATCGCCCTGATCGACAAGGCACGCGAGGCCGAGGTGGCCGAAATCAGCCGCAATCTGGCGCGCGAGCGCGCCGAGCGCGAAAAGGATGTCGATCTCGCCACCAAAGAGCGCGAGCGGCAGGAAGCCGATATCGCCCGCGCCACCGCCGTCGCCGCCGCCGAAGACCGCGCCCGCGATCAGCGCCACAAGATCAGCGAGGAAGCGACGCTCGCGGTCCGTCGCCGCAGCCTGGAGACCCGGCTCGGGATTTTGCAGATCGATCGCGACGAGGCGATCGCCGCCGCGAAGCAGGAAAAGGACATCTCCGACGAGCGGGCGCGGATTTTGAGCGAGCAGCAGCGCTTCGTGCTCGAACGCCGGTGGGAGGTGGAGCAGGAGGAAATCCGCAAGCGCCAGGCGCTGGAGACCGCGCAAATCCAGAAGGAAATCGCGGTGATCGAGGAAACCAAGGCGCGCGAAGCCGCCGAAATCCGCCGGGCGCTCGCCCGCTCCCAGGAGGAACGCGACCGCGAGATCGCGCTCGTCGCCAAGGCCGAAGAGTTGGAGGTTGCGGAAATTCGCCGTCAGCTCGCGCGCGAGCAGGAGGATCGCAATCGGCGTATCGCCATCGTGGAAAAGGATTCCGAGCTGGAGCAAGCCGAGGTACGCAATGCGCTGTCGACCCAGCTCGAACAGATGAATCGCGACATCGCGCTGATCAACAAGGAAGGCGAACGCGAGCGCACCGATATCGAGCGTTTCCTGGGGCGCGAACAAGCCGAGCGCGACCGCGAGATCGCGCTTGCCGCCAAGACGCGCGAACTCGAGGTCGCCGAAACCAAACGCCTGGCGAGCACCGCCGAGCGCGAACGGGCCGAGCACACCGTCGAGTCGGTGCGGCTTGTGGCCGACGCCGAGCGCACCCGGCAGATCGAAATCATCGCAGCCGGGCCAGACCGCGGAGGCGCGGCGGATCGACGAAGAGAGCAAGGCGGCCGTGACGCGCATGCACACGCTCACCCAATCGGAGACGCGCAAAGCCGCCGCCGAGCTTGAAGCGCAGGCGACATTGACGCGCGCGCGCGCGACGACGGAAGCGCAGAAAATCGGCGCCGAAGGCATCGAGCGCGAGGCCGGCGCTCATGGACGTGCGGAGATGGAAGTCGAGACGCTCCGCATCGCCAACGCCCAGCGCCAGCTCGAAGCCGAGGCGAGCGGGCTCGAGGCCAAGGCCGAAGCGCTTAAGAAATACAACGAGGCGGCGACCTTTCTTGAGCTCGCCAGGCTTCGGATCGAAGCCGAGCGCGACGTGCATATCGAGCAGGCCAAGGCCATGGGCAGTGCACTCGCCCAAGCGCAAATCCGCATGTATGGCGGCGGCGACAACACAATGGACACGATCCGCGGACTGTTCACTCAAGGGTTCGGCATTGGCGAAGTACTGGAGGGCCTGACGCAGTCGATGCCGGAAGGCTTACGGCAGCGGCTCAGCGCCAACGGCATCCAGGGCCTGCTCGGCCGCCCCTATAACGGCGGCTCGCTGAAGCAGACTTACGAGCATCTCAACGCGCTGGTGCAGGAGCACATGCGCAGCAAGAAGGCCCGCGAGGTGCCCTTCCCCGAGGCCATTTCGCGGCTCGGCGAACACGCCGGCGATAACGCCGACTTACGCCAAGCGATCAAGGTTCTCGCCGAGTTCAACCAGGAGGGCGCGCTTGACGGCGTGCCGTTCGACTCGGTGTGGAACATGATCAATGCGGTTGCCAAAGCGGCCGGTTAAAGCATCCGGGCGATGAGCAGTTTTGACGTCGTCCTCGAGCACGTCTCCAAGACCTTTCCCGGCGGTACGCGGGCGGTCATCGACTTCAACGCGACGATAGAACACGGCGAATTCGTCGCGATGCTCGGGCCCTCGGGGTGCGGCAAGACGACGACGTTGCGGATGATCGGCGGGCTCGAGGAAGTGAGCGAGGGGAAGATTTTCATCGCCGGAAAAGACGTCACCGACTTGCCGCCGGCGCTGCGCGACACCTCGATGATGTTCCAGAGCTTCGCGTTGTTTCCCCATCGCACGGTGTTTCAGAACGTCGAGTTCAGCCTCAAGATGAAGGGCATGGAGAAGAGCGAGCGCGACCGCCGGGTATGGGAGATGCTGGAAATGGTCGGGCTTGCGCACCTTCGCCACGCGCCGGCCGCGCGAGCTCTCCGGCGGCCAGCAGCAGCGCGTGGCTTTGGCGCGCGCACTGATCAGCCGGCCGACCGTGCTTCTGCTCGATGAACCCTTGGGCTCGCTCGATTTCAACCTGCGTCAAGCGATGATGATCGAGCTGAAAAGGGTGCAGCGCGAGCTGAACATGACCTTCATCATGGTCACCCACTCGCAGCAAGAAGCGATGTCGCTCGCCGACAAGGTTATTGTGATGAGCGATGCCGTCATCCAGCAGATCGGCACTTCGCGCGACGTACATGAGAACCCGCGCACGAAATTCGTCGCCGAGTTCATTGGCAACAACAACCTGTTCCAAGGCCGCATCCGCTCGCGCAGCGGCTCGATTGTGTTCGTGGAGTCGCTCGGCCAGCTCCTGTATGTCAAGGTTCCGCCGGAGATCAAACGTGTTCCGATCGGCAAGGAGGTATGGTTCTCGGTTCGCGCCGACCTGATGAATACCGGCGACAAACAGGACATGGCCAACCGCGTCGAAGGCAAGTATATCGCCAGCGAGTTTCTCGGCTCGCTGGAAACCGACGTCTTCGAAGTAGCGCCAGGGCAATATGTGCATGTCGAGCAGCATCGGCATGCGCAGGACCGGACTTACAAGATCGGTGAGCGCGAGAGTCCTGTGCTGGCACGCCGAGTCCGGCGTTCTGCTTGAGGAATCGCGAAGGCCTGATACTCTCGATGCGGCTTGAGGATCTCCTTCCCGCCTATCAGAATCGACGCGCGGAGTCGATCGGTTGAGCATCAAACCGGTCGCCGCCCGAAGGCTTTGCGACAACATGTCCCGGTCGTCATTGTCGGGGCCGGTGCAGCCGGCCTTTGCGCCGCGCTTGACGGCGCACGAGGCCGGCGCCGAGGTAGTCGTTTTCGAGCGCGATCCCTTGCCGCGCGGTTCTACCGCCTTGTCGGCGGGCTTGATCCCCGCCGCCGCGAACGCGCTTTCAACGCGCGCTCGGCATCAGCGACAGCGCTGAGCAGTTTGCCGCCGATATCAGGCGAAAGGCCCACGACGAAGGCAATGCGACGATTGCCGAACTCGTCGCGCGCGAATCCGGCGCGACGGTCGAATGGCTTGCCGACCGCTACGGCTTTCCCTTCAGCCTTGTGCACGACTTCGATTACCCCGGCCATTCCGCGCGCCGCATGCATGGACTGCCGAGCCGTTCCGGCGCCGAGTTAGTCGACCGATTGCATCGGGCGGCCGAACAAGCGGAGATCACGATCATCTGCGATGCCACCGTCAGCGCGCTGTTTCGCCGACGCAGAGCGCGTCCGCGGCCTTGAACTCACCCGGCCGGACGGTTCGCATGATCGCCATCGGCTGCGAAGCGCTGATCCTTGCCTGCAACGGCTACGGCGGCGCCCCCGACCTGGTCGCAAAATACATTCCGGAGATGGCACGGGCGCACTATTTCGGCCATCCCGGCAATCGCGGCGACGCGGTGCTGTGGGGACAGGCGCTTGGCGCGAGGCTTCTGAACATGTCGGGCTATCAAGGCCACGGCTCGGTTGCTCATCCGCACGCCATCCTGATCACCTGGGCGGTGATCATGGAGGGCGGTTTCCAGGTCAACGTTTTCGGCCGGCGTTTTTCCGATGAAAGCCTGCGGCTATTCCGAACAGGCCGCCGTGGTACTTGCGCAACCCGAAGGAATAGCCTTCGACATTTTCGATGAGCGCATTGCCGCCATCGCTCGACAATTCGAAGATTTTCAGCAAGCGGAAGCCGCCGGATGCGGTCATTGCGGCGGCAAGCATCGGAAGAGCTTGCGGAACGGCTGAAGCTGCCGCCGAGAGGCATTGACTGAGACTCTTCGCACAGGTCGAAGGGCAAAAAAGGAAGGCGCCGGCCGATCCGTTTCGGCCGCCCCTTGGTCGGGACTGGCGCCGCTCTCCCCGCCCTACAAGGCCGTTCGCGTTACAGGCGCGCTCTTTCACACCCAGGGCGGCCTTGCCATCGACGCCGAAGCCCGCGTTCTCAACGCGCAAGGCGCACCGCTGGCGAATCTTGTTTGCCGCCGGCGGGGCCGCCGCCGGTGTCTCCGGGTACGGTGGCAAGCGGATATTTGTCCGGCAACGGATTGCTGACGGCCACGGTCCTTGGCCGCATCTCCGGGTGCCGCCGCCGCCGCGCTGGTGAACCGCCGCTGACTTCAGGCCGTCGGCCGCCGCAGATAACGGCCGCGCGCCGGACCGACGACCTCTCCCTTATCATAAACCAGCATGCCGCGCAGAAAGGTACTCTTGACCCGGCCGGTAAGTTCTTGACCCTCGAACGGCGAATAGCCCTGGTCGGACTCCGATTCCGCCGCACGCACGACGAAGCTTTCGTGCGGATCGACCAGGACGATGTCGGCATCGAATGACGGCGCGATATCTCCCTTGTGGCGCAAGCCGAAGCGCTGCGCCGGGTTCCAGCTCAGCAATTCGGCCATGCGATTGTACGACATGCCGCGCTTTGCACCTTCACTCAGCACGCCGGAAAGCAGATATTCAGTGCCGCCAAATCCCGACTTGGCGAGCCAAATATTGTTTGGATCGGCTTGCGACCATTTTTGCTCGGCCGAACAGCACGCGTGATCGCTGACGATCCAGTCGATCTTGCGATCGAGCACGGCTTGCCACAGCGCCTCGACGTCCTCGCGCGGCCGTATCGGCGGATTCACCTTGGCGTGCACCGCGCATTCACAATCGGTATCGAGCAGAAGGTGCCCGACGGTGACCTCGCGCCGAAAGCGAATGTGCGGAAACACCTGCTGCATGATCCAGGCCGCCTCTACGGCCTTGCGCGAGCTCAAATGCAGGAGGTTGATGTTCATGCAGTTCGTCTCGTTGGCGAGATACGACGCAATCCACACCGCCAGCCCTTCGGAATGCGGCGGCCGCGCCGCGCTATAGGCCTTCAGGCCCTTAAGCTTGCCCTCGCGCTCGACCAAGGTGGTGTAGGCATTGAGGATGTCGGCAAGCTCGCAGTGCAGGCTGACGCTGATATGCTCGGCGAGTTCCGGATGCCGGTCCATGACTTCGCGCGCCGCCCGCATGACGAACTCGAAATGCGCGATGTCGTAGTGATCGTCCGGACCGAGCATGAGAAACTGGTTCTGCGACGCGGATTTTCCATGCAGCCCGTAGCCGCCGTAGAACATGAAGATCTTGAATGACGTCACGCCGTGGTCGGTCGCGAGATAATCCATCTCCTTGAGATGCTGCCGTTCGATCGGCGCCACGTGATAGCCGTAGTCGACCCAGAAACGGCCCTGCGACAGCCGCAGCACTTCCGGCATGACCTCGCGATAGGGCCCGCCGCGATTGAGATAGTATTGCCCGGTGCGGATGTAATTGAGGCTCGACGTCACGCCGCCCATGGCGGCGGCCTTGCTCTCGGTCACCGCGTCGTCGGCGAGCGGCTGGTAGATGCCGATATGCATGTGCGCATCGACGCAGCCGGGAAAGGCCAATAACCTCTTGGCGTCGAAAATTTCAGCCGCATCCTCGCTCCTGATTTCCGGCGAAAGCCGCACCACTTTGCCGTCCTTGATGCCGATATCGAGGCACTCGACGCCGCTTTGGTTCGGCCGCACCACGCGGGCGTTCTTGATGGCGAGATCGAAACTCGCCTTCATTGCCATTTCCGTTCTCATTTCCGCCCGGACGCACGGCCGGGCTCTTTTGTATTTGCGGAAGCGTCGTCGCCTTCGTAGCGCAAGCCGCGCTCCAGCATCTCGGGCGTACCGAGAAGCCCGTTGAGCCCGTCGAAATCGAACATGCGGGCGGCAAACGGCTCCGCACTGCCGTGCTTTCGCAACGACGCGTAAAATTCTTCGGCGGTCTTGGCCTGCGCCCGCACCACGCCGGCCGCAAAGATAACGACCGCGAAGCCGAGCGCCTCGAGTTCGCTCGCCGGGAAGGATGGGCGTCTTGCCGCCCTCGACCATGTTGGCCAGCAGCGGAACGGATTTGCCGAAACGCGCGCCGATGCGGGCGAGTTCGTCGCGTTGCCGCGGCGCCTCGATAAACAGCACGTCGGCGCCGGCCTCGATGAAAGAGTTGCGCCCGCGCCATGGCGCGATCAAACCCCTCGACCGCAATGGCGTCGGTGCGCGCGACGATCAGCGTGTCCGGCGAGGCCCGCGCATCCGTTGCCGCCCTGATCTTGCCTGCCATTTCGGCGGCGGAGATGAGCGTCTTGCCCTCGAGATGACCGCAACGCTTGGGAAAGGCCTGGTCCTCGATCTGGATTGCGTTGGCGCCGGCCCGCTCCAGGAGCCGAACCGTCCGTTGGACATTTAAGGCATTGCCGTAGCCGGTATCGGCATCGACAATGAGATGAGCGCGCACGCGATCGCGGATTTGCGCCACCGTCTGCACGACCTCGCTCATGCTCACGAGGCCGATGTCGGGGCGGCCCAACCGCGTGTAGGCGATACCGGCGCCGGAGACGTAGAGCGCCTCGAAGCCCGAGCGTTCGGCGATCAGCGCGGTGAGCGCGTCGTACACGCCGGCGGCGAGCAAAATCGGCCGGCGCGCAAGCCGTTCAGACAAGGTATTTTGCAGTCACGGTCACAACCCCAAATAAGCGCGTTTGAGTTTCGGATCGGCGGCGATGTCCGCCGCGGGGCCCGCCATGACGCATTGCCCCTCGGCGAGGATATAGGCGCGGTTGGCGATCGCGAGACCCTGGACGACATTCTGCTCGACCAGGAGCACGGTGATGCCTTCGGCATGGATACGCGCGATCAGCGCGAACAATTCTTCGACCAGGATCGGCGAGAGCCCGAGCGACGGCTCGTCGAGAATAAGAAGCCGCGGTTCGGCCATCAGCCCGCGGCCTATGGCGAGCATCTGCTGCTCGCCGCCGGAGAGCGTTCCCGCTCGCTGCGTGCGGCGTTCGCGAAGCCGCGGAAAAATGCCGAATACGCGCTCGCGATTCTCCGTCCGCCGCGCGGCGGCGCGGCGATAGCTCCCGAGGTCGAGATTGTCGTCGACCGACAAGTTGGAAAACAGCCGGCGCCCCTCGGGCACGTGGATTAGGCCGCGTTTGACAATGGATGCCGGCGGCTCGCGCTCGATCGGCGCGCCAGCGAAGCGGATGCTGCCGGCCCGGGTGCGCAGGACGCCGGACACGGCGCGGTTCAGGGTCGATTTGCCGACGCCGTTCGAGCCGAGAACGGCGACGATTTCGCCCGCTTCGACCTCCAGGTTTACGCCGCGCAGCACGTCGCCGTCGCCGTAACCGGCGAACACGTCGCGGACTTCGAGAAGCATCTCAGCGGGCATCGGGTCCCCCGAGCTTTGCGGCGGCGCCGTGCCCGAGATAAGCCTCGATCACCCGGCCGTCGGCCGCGACTTGCGCCGGACTGCCCTCCGCGATGACGCGGCCCTCCGCCAGGACGAAAACACGTTCGGCCAAACTCATCACCGCCTGCATCACGTGCTCGATCATGACAATAGCAATGCCGCGGGCGGTCAAGGCGCGGATGACGGGAACGATGTCGTTGATCTCGGATGGGTTCAGCCCCGCTAACACCTCGTCAAGCAACAAGAGCTTTGGCTCGGTGGCAAGCGCGCGGGCAAGCTCGAGGCGTTTCCTGCCGGCGACCGTCAAGGCGCTGGCCGGCCGGTGAAGCAATGGCCCAGTCCGACCTCATGGCCGACCGCTTCGGCCGCCGACTGCGCCGCGGCGCGACGGCGATGGCGCAAATGCGCGCCCACCAAAATGTTGTCGCGAACCGAAAGGCCGGCAAACGGCTGCACGATCTGGAACGTACGCGCAATTCCTCGGCGGGCGAGGCGATGCGGCGGCTCTCCGGTCACGTCCATCTCCGTCATAAAGCACGCGTCCGGTGTGCGGCTTCAGAAAGCCGGAGATGATGGAAAACAGCGTGGTTTTGCCGGCGCCGTTCGGGCCGATCAGGGCCGTGATCCGTCGTGCCGAAGCCGACAGCGAAGCGCCATTGACCGCCATCAGGCCGCCAAAGCCGCGCGAGACGCGCTTCCACCGCGAGAAGCGGATCAGCCATGCGCCCCACCTCCGACGGATTTTCGCAAAGAAACAAAGCGGCGCGCCAAACACTCGCGTCCTCCATCAAGCGCGCCGGCTAATCCCGCGCGGCGCAAACGCGATCACCAGCACGAGCACGGCGCCGAACGTCATCAGATCGAGACCGGGAATGTCGCCGGTTATGAATTTGGCGCCTTCGCCAAGCGATTTGACCACCAGTGCACCGATCAGCGCGCCAAATACCGTGCCGGCGCCGCCGATGATCGGCGTCAGCAAAGCTTCGATCGAGATCCAGGTGCCGTAGCCGATGGCGGAATCGACAAACAGAAAATACTGCGCATAGAAGCATCCGGCCGCGGCGGTGATCGGCGGCGGAGATCACCATGGCAATGACCTTGACTGCTGATGGTGTCGACGCCGAGCGCCATGGCGGCATCCTCGTTCTCCCGTACGGCCACCAGCCACGCGCCGAAGCGCGAGCGCTCCAGCGACCTGTGCGATGATCAAGGATACGGCGACCAGCGCAAGAATGATCAGATAGAAGATCGCGCGGCTGCGGAACTGGAAGGCCTGCGGCGTGCAAGTCGAGCTTGATCAAAAGCCCGACCCCGGCCCCGGTGATCGAGGCGACGCTGGCAAAAATCCGCAACACTTCGGCAAAGGCGAGCGTCACCAGGGCAAAATACGAGCTGCGCAGCCCGGCGCGAAACGCGAGCCCGCCGATCACGCACCGGCCGCGGCACCGGCGGCGATGCCGGCGAGAAAGCCGAGCCAAGCGTTCACCCCGTAGTGCACTTGCAGGATGGCGGTCGTGTAGGCGCCGGTGCCGAAGAAGGCCGCGTGCCCGAAGGAATATTGCCCGCCATAACCGCCGAGAATGTTCCAGCCCTGGCCGGCGAGCGCAATCATCAGCGCGACAACGAGGAAATTGAGGACGACATTCGACTGCACGAAAAGCGGCACGGCGGCGAGTGCCGCGACGACGATGCACGATGGGGAGATAAGCCTTCATGCGCTTGCGCCGAACAAGCCGCGCGGGCGAACGAGCAGCACGGCAATAAAGATCAGGAAAATGCCGGCCTGGCCGAGCGACTCGCCGAAAAAGAAGCCGCCGAGGCTTTCAACGACGCCGATGACCAGGCCGCCGATCAAGGCGCCGGGAACAGAGCCCATGCCGCCAAGGACGACGATGGTGAACGCGATAAGGACAAACGCATTGCCGGCGCTCGGATTGACATAATAGGTCGGGAATCAGCAGGCAGGCGGCGATGGCGACGCAGGCTGTGCCGATACCGAACGTCATTGCGTAAATGTGCGTAACGTCGATACCGGCGAGCTCGGCGCCGAGCTTTTCCTTGGCCACGGCACGAATGGCCTTGCCGGTATCGGTCAGACTCATGATCACCCACAACGCCAGCGCAACAACAAACACCACGGCGAAGGAGATCAGCCGCGGAACGGCGACGAAGGTGAACGCCACGATCGACCGTCTTGAAGGCGTAAGGAAGGTCGATGGTGCGCGTGTCGGCGCGGAACGCGTACAGCAGCGCGTTCTCGATCAGCACCGCCAGGCCGAGCGTCACCAGCAGCATTGCGCGCTCGTCGCCGCGCGCCGGCCGGGCCGATCACAAAGCGCTGCAGGGCGTAGCCAGCGGCAAAGAAGGCGGGCGCCAGAAGGAAGACGGCCAGATAAGGATCGAGACCGGCTTTCTGATAGGCAAAGAACGCCGCAAAAAGCGCGGCGCTCAACAGTGCGCCGTGGGCGAAATTGATAATGTGCAGCACACCATAGATCAGAGTGAGCCCGAGCGCGACCAACGCGTAGACCGAACCGGTCAAAAGCCCGTTGACGACCGCCGAAATCAGGATCGGTGCGGACAGCACGGCGTTACGACGGGCGATTTCGAAAGCATCCGGGCGCCGCGGTGCGGCGTCCGGATGCCTCGCTCGTCGGCTCTTTTTGATGGCGCCTTCGCCAGCGCCGGCGCTCGGCTTCCGGCGTTGCGTCGCATGGTGCTCACTCACGCCGGCATCGGAAACACGACTTTGGCATTGGCGAATTCCGGCGGCAGGATCACTTTGATGTCGTTGTCGAGGACCTGCGTGTTCACCGGCGCCGCGCCTTGGTTCTGGCCGTTGACGAACTTGGTCGGGCCATAGGGCATGATGTGACCGGCGAAGGTGGAATTCGCCAGCGCCTCGGTGAGTTTGGCGCGATCGGCGGAGGCGGCATGCTCGAGCGCATCGGCAACCAGCATCACCGCCGTGTAATTCATATAAACCTCGTAAGTGTAAAACTGTCCCTTGCCCTCGACCGTTTTCTTCAATTCGAGCGCCTTTGCACTCTTCGGGTTGAACCAATGATTGCAATCCATGATGTACTTGGCGGCATCGGGAAACTCTTTGACGAATTTGTAGGATGAAGCCGCGCCGCCGAGCACCGAATAGATGGCTTTGGGTCGCACGCGCTGCTCTTGCATGGTGCGCGCCAACAACACGTACTCGTTGTAATAGTTGGCCGGAATGACGATATCCGGCGACTGCGCTTTGATCTTGAGCACGATAGTTGTTGAAATCCCGCGTCGGCGTCGGGTGCGGAATGGTTTCAAGAATTTGGAATCCTTTCGCCGGCAGCTGCGCGTTCAAAAGCTTGGCGAGGCCGGAGCCGAACAGCGAGTCCTCGTGGACGATGATCACGGTCTTCGCCGGCTTGCCGGCTTGATCGTTGATGGCGGTCAAATTCTCCAGCGCGGTTTTGGCGATCACCCCGAAGCCGGGGCCGAAGCGGAAGGTGTTCTTGAGCCCGCGGGTGACAATGGAATCGGCAACGCCGACATCGACCACATACGGCAGGTCGTAGCGTGCGGCGGCCTGGCTGGCGGCAAGGCAGATCGACGAGGCATAGCCGCCGATGACGCAGGACACTCCGGCCGCATTCATCTTTTCCACTTCAGCCGTGCCGCCAGCGGGAGTCGATTGCGCGTCCCCGAGCATCGGATCGATCTTCGCTCCGCTCAGCGCCTTGATGCCGCCGCCGGCGTTGATTTCCTCGACGGCAAGCGTCGCGCCGATTCTTCCCTGCTGGCCGGAATAAGACAGCGCGCCGGTGACCGGATGCAGCAGGCCGAGCTTGACCGCTGCGCCTTGGGCGCGAAGAAGCGACGGCCGCGCAAGGCTGCCAGTGCCGGCAGCGACGGCGCCGATCGCCGCGCTCGCGAGGAACCGCCGGCGGCTAAGCCGACCATGAAGTTTCGCCATTGCTGTGTCCTCCTGTTATAAGGCGCGCGGCTGACCATGCGGTCGTCGCACCCTAGTTCACTAAAGAACGGTGACCGCACTCCTATTCGGGCGGCGGCCGGCCCGGTGCAAGACCGGCGACCAAGCTTTGGCCGCCGTCGCGCCCGAGCGCACCAAATCCATTTCAAAGGCGTAACGGTCTGGCCGATAAAGCGCATGCAAATGCTCGATGGCCCGGCCTGAGCGATCAGAGAGGACGCGCACCAGCTCGATGAGCGGCGAGCCTGTGCGTACATCAAGCGCCTGCGCCACTTCGGGAGTTGCCAGCCCGGCGCTGATGCGCTGGCGAGCGTGGGCAATTTTCACGCCGGTACGTTCAAGAAGCTCCAGAAGCGGGCGCGCCGCCAGCTCCTGTTCGCTGAACGTCAAGGCAATCGCTTCGGGTACGTGCGTCGTCAGATAAGAGAACGGCACCTGATCGAGCGCGCGTACGCGCACTGATCGCTGCAGGAGCTGATCCGGCCCGACACCAAGTGCCTGCGCCACGGCACCGCTCGCCGGTACGTAATCGAACGCGATGAGCTTGACCGCGGTGCGGCGGCCCATCTCGGCGAGATTGGCCAACACGCCGGAAATATCGGCCGTGATCGGCGCCGGCCCCGGGCGATAGATGACGCGCGTTCCGGCGCTGCGGCGCCGCTCAATCAAACGCTCGCGGGCAAGCTCGCCAAGCGCGCGCCGCACGGTGACGCGCGATACGCCGTAGCGTTTTGCCAGCTCGTTCTCGGTCGGCAGCTTGGCGCCAAAGGCCAGCGCACCGCTGAGCACGCGGTCGCGAAGCACCATGTAAACCTGCTTCGCCTTTGCCTCACCGAGCCAATCGCGCAAGCTTCCCTCCCCTGCCGCGGTGGTGGCAGTGGCGCTTTACTTGGTATTCTTTAGCGTACAATAATTGCAGCGGCGCCCACAAGCGCAGCAGCCACGGAAAGCGGACTTATCGCCGCATGAGCGAGCCGCAAACCCTCATCGATAAGCTATGGTCGGCGCACGAAATCGCCCGCCGCGAGGACGGCGCGGCCCTGTTATGGGTCGATCGCCACTACCTGCACGAGGGATCGTTCCATGCCTTCGGCCAGATGCGGGCGCGCGGCCGCGCGGTTGCCGAGCCGCAGCTCACCTTCGCGGTCGCCGATCACTACGTCCCGACACGCCGGCGTGACCGGCCTATCGCCGACCCGGCGATTGCCGCGATGGTGCAAAAACTGGAGGAGAACACAGCCGCCAACAACATTACGCTTTTTGGCCTAAATGATCCGCGCCAGGGCATCGTCCACGTCGTCGGTCCCGAACAGGGATTGACGCTTCCGGGATTGCTCATCGTCTGCGGCGACAGCCATACCTCGACGCACGGCGCCTTCGGCGCCTACGCTTTTGGTATCGGCGCTTCGGAAGTCGCGCACGTGCTCATGACGCAGACGCTGTGGCAAAAGAAGCCCAAGGTCATGCGCATCAACGTTCACGGCAAAACCATCGCGGGCGTTGCCGCCAAAGACATCGCACTTGCGATCATTGCGCGGATCGGCGCGGACGGCGCGCAAGGTCACGCCATTGAATACGCCGGCAGCGCGATCGCCGCGTTGTCGATGGAAGCGCGAATGACGTTGTGCAACATGTCCATCGAGGCGGGCGGGCGCTGCGGGGCGATAGCGCCGGATACGACGACATTTGCTTATCTGAAAGATCGGCCGTTCACGCCTAAGGGAAGTTCATTCGACGAAGCGGTCGAGACCTGGGCGACGCTTCACACCGACAGCGACGCCGCTTTCGATCGCGAAGTGACCTTGGAAGCCGACGCGATTGCGCCAATCGTGACCTGGGGCACGACGCCGGACGACGCGCTGCCGATCGACGGCCATGCGCCGGACCCGGCCGGCGAGAACGACCCGGTCCGCGCCGGGTATGTACGCGACGCGCTCGATTATATGGGCATCGCGCCCGGCAAGAAGCTCGCCGAGATAAAGATCGATCGCGTATTCATCGGCTCCTGCACCAATGCCCGCATCGAAGATCTGCGCGCCGCGGCGGCGGTGCTCTCCGGACGCGTGAGTAAAGTCCCGGGGCTGGTTTCACCCGGCTCTTCGCTGGTCAAGCGCCAAGCGGAGGACGAAGGCTTGGATCGCATCTTCCGCGCGGCCGGGCTCGAATGGGCCGAGTTCGGGCTGCTCGATGTGCGTCGGTATCAACGGCGATATCGTTCCCGCCGGCGAGCGTTGTGCTTCGACCACCAACCGCAACTTTCGCGGCCGGCAAGGTCGCGGCGCACGTACGCATTTGATGTCGCCGGCGATGGTCGCCGCCGCCGCCGTGAGCGGCCATTTAGCGGACGTGCGCCCGCTACTCGCGGGGCGGCGCGGCGTATAAAGGGTGGACCGATGGACAAATTCATTCGGTTGACGGCAAAGGCCTGCCCGCTCGGTTTGCCGAACGTCAACACCGATCAAATCTTGCCCGCGCGTTTTTTGAAGGTACCGCGTTCGGCCGAGCTGGGCCGTCTCTTGTTTTACGATTTGCGGCGCGACGCGGCCGGAGCAGAGAAGCCCGATTTCCCGTTAAACCAGCCGATCTGGCAAGACGCCAAGATTATTGTCGCCGGGCGCAATTTCGGCGGCGGCTCCTCACGCGAGGCGGCGGTCTATGCGCTTTACGAGGCGGGTATCCGCTGCGTCATCGCCCCCTCCTTCGGCGACATTTTTGCGGAAAACGCCGTCAAAAACGGCCTGCTTGCCGCCGTCCTCCCTGAGAACGCGGTCACCGAGCTGGGCGCTGCGCTTTCCGCCGAGCCTACCCGACCGCTGACTGTTGATCTCGAACGGAAGACCGTCGCTTGCGGCACTCGCACTTTTGACTTCGCCATCGATCCGGTGAGCCGCAATCAATTGCTCAATGGCTGGGACGACGTCGATCTGACCGAAAGCTACAAAGATCGCATCGGCGCCTTCAAAGCCGCCGACCGCGCGCGCAGGCCCTGGGCGAGACCGCAAGACTAGGCCGCGACGACACGCGCCATCACATCGGCTTCTGAAATTTGAGCACGAAATTGTCGACCGGCACGGTGGGCTTGTAGCTGGGAAAATCGTGCGGATCGTTTGGATTGCGCCAGAAATTGCCTTCGCCAACCAGATGGAAACCGGCCGCTTCCACTTCCTGGCGCAAGGCTGCTTCCTCAATACGATGCAGCGTCTTGCCGACTGAAATTCCCTGCCCGGGCAGCGCGGAATGATCGGCGATGATCAGAAAGCCGCCCGGCTTCAGCGCCGCCAGCAATTTGCGATTCATTTCGGCGCGATCGACCTTCATGTAAGTGGTGTCGTGATAGAAGAAGAGGAACGTGATCAGATCGAGATCGTGAACGTCAGGCGGTACCGGATCGTCAAACGGGCGAATGTCGGCCACGACGTTGCGCATGGCCGGCGTCTTTAATCTCTCTTCAAACGCGGCCTTGGGCTTGTCCGGAAGATCCGGAGGATCCTGCGCGTAAACGGTCCCGCCCGGCGCCACGGCACGCGCAATCAACTCGGTGCTGTACCCGCGACCGGCGCCCATATCGAGGACTTTCATGCCGGGGCGCAGGGCGGCAAATTCAAGAAACGGCTTTGGATCGCGGCGCTTGTCGGCTTCGCGGTCCGCATCACTGCGATCCGGCGCGGCAAGAAGCGCAGCATAATCCGGCGCCGGCTGCGCCCCGCATTGAGCGTTCATAATCGTCAGCAAAAGCAGCACGACGCCGGCAGCCATGCCGCCAAATCGCGCGCACGCCTGTCCAATACTCATCGCGTTCTCCTCAATGCTGCGCAGAAAATACCACAAGCCAACAGGCAAAGCCGCAGTATGTTTCACGCAGCCGGCAGCCGCCGCGACTGTTTAACGATCTCCCAGACGCGCTGTGGCGTCGCCGGCATATCGAGATGGGCGATGCCGAGCGCCCGCCATAGCGCATCCGCCACCGCATTCATGACCGCTGGAGACGAACCAATGGCGCCGGCTTCGCCCGCGCCTTTGACCCCCAATGGATTGAGCCGGCAGCGCACGTTGCGCGTCTCAAAGGCGAAGGCGGGAACGTCGGAGGCGCGCGGCAGCGCGTAATCCAACAGGCTCGCACTCACGAGCTGGCCGGTATCCGCGTCATAAAAGGCATGTTCAAGCAAAGCCTGGCCGATCCCCTGAACCGTACCGCCGTGCACCTGGCCCGCGAGCAGCAGCGGATTGAGCGTCACGCCGAAATCGTCCACGACGACATAGTTGAGGATTTTGGTCTCGCCGGTATCGGGATCGATCTCGACCTCGGCAAGATGGGTACCATTGGGATAGGTCGGCTGCGGCGGTCCGACCGTGTCGGCCACGGTGAGGCGCGATTGCGCCTGTGGGCGCTGCGCCAGCGTCGCAAAGGAAACCGCCCGGTCGGTGCCCGCAATGCGAACCGAAGCGTCCGCGATTTCAAGATCGTGCGCGCTTGCCTCAAGCTCTTCTCCAGCCATTGCCTTGAGATTGTCCGCCAGCGTCTTGGCTGCTGCATCGACGGAGGCGCCGCCGCAGGTGATAGAACTCGAGCCACCGGTGCCGACCCCGCTGGCGATACGGCCGGTATCCCCTTGCACGACGTTCACACGCTCCGCCGGCAAACCGAGATGATCGGCGACGAGCTGCGCGTAAGCCGTGGCGTGGCCCTGCCCCGTCGATTGCGATCCGACCAGCACAGTAACCGAGCCATCGGGTTCGAGTTGAATGGCCGCGGTTTCCGGGCCATTGTTGCCGCAGGCTTCGACGTAAGTCGAAACCCCGATGCCCCGCCATAGGCCGGCCTTCTTCGATTGGGCAAGGCGCGCCGGAAATCCGCTCCAGTCGGCGAGCTCTTGCGCGCGATCCAGGTGGGCGGCGAAATCGCCGGAATCATAATTCTTCCCGGTCGCCGTCTGGTACGGCATTGCGCCCGGCCTGATGAAGTTGCGCCGCCGCAGCTCATCCGGCGCAATTCCGATCTCGTGGGCCGCTATATCGACAAGGCGCTCGATGACGTAAGCCGCCTCGGGGCGCCCAGCGCCGCGATAGGCATCGACTGGAACACTGTTGGTGTACGCGGCGCGCACGCGCACGTGGCAAGCCGGGATATCGTAAACGCCGGGCGACAAACCGGCGCCGAGGTAGGGAATGAACGGCGCGAACTGGGACAGATATGCACCCATGTCGGCAATGAGATCGATGTCCAGTGCGAGGAAACGATGCCGCTCGTCGAGCGCGAGCCGTGCGGTCGTCACGTTGTCGCGGCCGTGAGAGTCGCCGAGAAAGTGATCGCTACGGTCCGCGACCCAAGTAACCGGCCGGCCTAAATGCCGTGCGGCATAGGCCGCCAGCGCATATTCGCGATAACAAAAGAGTTTCGTGCCGAAGCCGCCGCCGACGTCCGGGGTTATCACCCGCAGCTTTTCCGCCGGTACGTGCAGAACGTCCTTGAGCACGTCGCGGATCGCGTGCGGACCTTGGCTGGAAAGCGTGAGCGTAAAGCGCTCCAGCCCCTTATCATACTCGGCGACCACGCCGCGGGTGTCGAGATAGTTGGCGACGAGCCGCTGATTGACCAAAGTGGAGGAAATCACTCTCGCTGCGCTACCGAAGGCGTCCTCCGTCGCTTTCGCATCGCCGAGCGTCACGTCGCAAACGAGATTGCCGCGATGTTGCGGCCAGACCGGAGGCGCGTCCGGCTTGAGCGCCGCCACGGCGCCAATGACATGCGCAAGCGGTTCCCAGGTGAGCGCAATTGCCTCGGCGCCATCCCGGGCGCGCACCGGCGTATCGGCCACGACGAATGCCACCGCGTCGCCGACATGGCGTACCTCGTCGCGCGCTAGCATCGGATAGGGAGGAGCCTTGACGGCTACGTCGGGAAACTCGACCGCGCACGGCAATACGCCGAGATCCGCCGTGTCGGCTCCGGTGAGGACGAGCCGCACCCCATCCATTGCTCGTGCCTTCGCGGCGTCGATGCGGAATCGCGCATGCGCATGCGGAGATCGCAGCACCACGGCATGGAGCGTTCCGTTTGGCGCGACATCGGCCACGTAGCGGCCCCGCCCGCGCAGCAACGGATCGTCCTCTTTGCGCAAGACGGATTGACCAAACCCGAATTTCGCCCCTGACATCGAATCTCCCTTCGCAACGCTAACCCAAGCGGCGGAAATCTCGCGGCGGCACAATGCGACTCCGGCCGCGGTTCCCGGTCCAAGTTTGGCCGACGCTTAGCCTGCTCGCTCTGTGTCCACCAGGCACGTGCTCCACCGGGGCTCATGAACGGCCCCGACCGTACTCGGTGAGGAACATACCGACGAACATCAAGAGCATGGCGACGAAATAATAGAACGACAAGTGCTCACGAAAGATGACCGCCCCCCATGCGGCCCCCGCCGGAACCGCGAGGTAATTGAACTGGGCGAGGAATGTCGGCCCGGCCCGCGCAATGATTGCAAAAAACAGGACTAGGAACGTCGCATTCACCAGGGCTGCGGCCAGCATCGCCATGGCGCCGGCGTCAAAGGTGTGCGGCACCCATGTCTGGCCGGCAATGACCACGATCGGCAACAGCACGATAGAGGAGCCGAGCAGCACGCCAGCCCCCATCGCCGCCGACGACGCCGCCGGCGGCCGCAATAGCGCCGCGCAAACGTTTGAACACGCAAACATCACCGGCGCCAACAGCGCGAGCAAGAACCATTTCCAGTTCCCGGCTCCGCCCAACGTCGTGCTCGGCGCGACAATAACCAGTACGCCCAAGAAGCCGGCGATCAGGCCCAGCAGTCCGAAAATTCGAAATCGCTCCAGGCGCACGAGCACGCTGATGGCAAAAGTAAACGGCGGCGAAAGCGCAAGCACCAGCGTCATCACCGAAGCGGGAAGTTTTGGGGCGATAAAAGTGAGAAGGGAAATCGGGAACCCGAGCACCAGCGCACCGACGACAAGGTACGCGATGAGATGCTGCCGGCTCAGACCGAAGCGGTTTCCGGTCAGGATGACGCAAGCCAAAAGCAGCACGCCGCCGACAAGGGATTGCCAGAAGGTGTAGGCGAGCGGCGGCACGCCGGATACGGCCGCCCATTTGTTGATGCTGAACAGCGAGCCGAAGATGACGGCGCCGGCAATCAGCATGACGTAGCTTACAAAGAGCCCGCCTTTTTCTTTGGCCATGCCCAGCCCTCCCCTTAGTTCTCCTGGCGGCGGCATTTTAATTTCTGGAATCGGAGAGAACGGCTCGCAGGCGTACCTGCTTTGACGAGAGGCGCTGCGACCCGCACGAGAAGGCGAGCCGACCACATGACTGTGCACTATCGGACCGGCGCTGACAACGCGGCCTCCACGGCAGCGGCCGCACTCGACGGTGCGTTCGCAGATTTGTTGCAAGATTCTCGGGAACAATCGACCGAAACCGGCGTTTCGGCCCCAAAGCCGAAATCCGTTCAAAAGAAAGGTTTTGCTATGGCGATCTGTGACGTCTGCGGCAACGACTACGACAAGGCGTTTCAAATCAGTCAAGGCGGGAAAACCCTGACCTTCGACAGTTTCGAATGCGCCATTCACGCCATGGCGCCACGGTGCGCGCATTGCCAATGTGCCGTCGTGGGGCACGGCGTGGAAGCGTCTGGCGTGATCTATTGTTGTGCGCACTGCGCGCACGATCACGGCGTAAAGGGTGTCAGCGACAGGGCCGCGTAAAAGCGCCGTCGGCGCCTAATTTTCGGCGAACTTTGCGGTCGCCTCAGTCAGCGCAGAAGGTCGGCGACGCCGTTTGCTTGGTCGGCGCGGACGGCGTTGAACGCCGCCTCCCAGACCGCGATCTCGCCATCGCGCATGACCCAGACTTCGACGCCGAAGCCGCGCATCGCAGCGCCGCTATCGGCATCCTGCCATTCGCCCTCCCAAACGTTGGTTATGGTGTTGTCCACAAGCGTGCGGAAGCTTTTCCTGAGCCGGTAGCCCTTTTGCTTACTGCTGCGCGCCGTAAAGAACGCGCGCAACCCGTCGCGACCGCGAAATTCCGGCACCGTGCCGAAGCGCACCACGCAATCATCGGTGAACCCGGCAACGAGTGCGTCGATGTTCCAGGGCATGAATAAAGACTCGACGTGTTTGACCAGCGCTTTGGCTTCGTCGGCGGTTTGCGGGTTACGATCGCCTTCCTTGCGCAATGGCTGAACCGACATCATGGCCTCCGGGCTTGCGGGATGCTCGGCGCACAGTTTACGCTATGCCGGTCGACAGGGGCCATAAGTCAAACGTGCTTGCGATTGGCGCGGTCGCCCTGGCGCAGGCGTCAGTTCGCAGGTGAACCATGAAGAAACCGCGCAAGACGATCAGCAATCCATCCACCGTCGCGCCGCCACTCAAGCCCTATTACTCGAACGCGGTGCGCGTATCGAGCGGCCCGCTATTGTTCATTGCGGGCCAGATTGCCGTCGACAAAGCCGGCAATGTGGTCGGCAAGGGAGACCTCCGCGCCCAGGCCGTGCAGGTTCTCGAGAACATTCGCGCCATTCTCGTCGCCAATAATGCGGACATGAAGGACATCGTGCAGGTCGCGGTCTACGTTACCGACATGCGCGCGTTTCACGACATTGCCGACATCCGCACAAAATATTTTCCCAATGACGGACCGAGCAGCGTCATCGTCGAAGTCTCGAAACTTGCGTTGCCCGATTTGCAAATCGAAATCTCCGCTATTGCCGCGCTTTGAAGCCGACACTTAAGCACCATACATTATGAATACGGCTTCGCCGGGTCTGCTATAGGTGATGCAAATAGCCAACATCGGAGGAACAGGCTCATGACCAACTACGTTCCGAGCCCGCACGCCTGGGTGCGCGAGCAGGTCGAACTGTATGAAAGCAGCGGCGGCACCAAGGGCACTACTCTGCTCGACACCGGCCTACCGGTCGTCATCGTGACTCACCGGGGGAACAAGTCGGGTGCAATTCGGAAAACGCCTTTGATGCGCGTGAAGGACGGCAACGGCTACGTGCTCGTCGGCTCGCAGGGAGGAGCGCCGAAGGATCCGGCGTGGGTGCATAATCTGCGCGCCAATCCGCAGATCGAGCTTCGCGACGAGACCATCGTACGCCCGATGCGCGTGCATGAGGTCGAGGACGCGGCGGAAAAGGCCCGTCTGTGGAAGCTGGCCGTGGCGGCGTACCCGCCATACGCGGAATATCAGACGAAAACGAAACGCCAAATTCCAGTCTTTGTCGCTGAGCCATAACTCGCCGGCTTGGCCGCGCGTTACGAGCCCGCTCAGGCGGCCCGTGGATTTTCCGAGACTTGGCGCGGCCGCCAAATCGCCGTGTGGGTGATCTGCGCGACATCGCGTTCGTCGGCGGAGACAACGGCGTCGAATTCGACAATCGAATGTCCCTTCGACACCACATTCGATGTGATCTTGGAGCGAAGCGTCAGGCGTTGCCCGAGGTGGATGGCCGCGAGATGGGTGACCTTGCTGCCGACGTGAATCCACGGACCCAGCACGACGTTCTGCACCAGAACCATATTGGCGAGGCGCAGGATTTGACCGGGATGGACCAGTCCCTCGGCATGATACATCGGTTCGGTTTCACGAACTTCGGCGAGATAGTCGAGAAGCATCGCGCGATCGATCGTAAAGGGCGCGATGCCCAGCGCACACCCGGGCGCAAGCGACTCCTCGCTCGCCGGCAAACGGTCGTTCGGCGGCAAGGCCGGCGGGATCGCCTCGGTGCTGAGTAAAGCGGGCGGCTGCGCGGGGATGCTCGCGTGCCCACTTGCGCAACGCTCACCGGCGCTCTCAACAGCAAGCGTCAAAGCGCCGTCTTCCTCAACCGCCGTGATGCGCGCAAGCGCCCCATCGTAAACCGGCTTCCAGAAGCGGCATTCAGCATAGCCGTTTTCGAGCCAGGCGCGGCCCCAGCGGGCGACCGGCATATGCGCCATGTAGGCGTAAACCTCGACCCCGGGGACGAGCCCACCCCGGAAGCCAAAGCGGCGCGCAACGGCATCATCGTGGATTCTGTTGTCTGAGGCGGCGGCCGTGTTATAGGCGCTCACCTCCCGCATCGCGGTCGACGCTGTCATGAGGCGATCTCAGGCTGACGATGGCTCCCCAAGAGCCGAAATCATGGCCGAGGCACCCACCGCCTCAGAGGCGGGCATACAGTAGCACAACGCAGGCATGAGGCGTCGAATCCGGCCGGTATCAGAAAATAACCGCCCGAGCTGAGAAAACTAACCCTCGACGGCGGACCTCCGGCGCTCGGGAACTTTTTCGCGTCAGTCGGCTTGAAAGACGGAGGGACAACGCTCTCCGCCGTCGCAAGACAGCGTGCGGTCATGCCTGGAGAGATTCATTCCGCATTAATGAAGCCGGCGAGTGGACGTTTTGCTCCTAGGATCTATTATTTCCATCCACTGCTGGCGGGCACGTTTACGTCCTGGCCGCAGCATCTAAGCCGCTGCCGGGACATGGGTTTCGACCATGTCCTGCTGGCTCCGATATTCGCGCCCGGCGCCGGCGGCGATATCTTTCTCAGCGCCGACCACGATCGCGTCAATCCTGCGATCGAGCCTTCACTCGCTGCGGATGCAGTTGTCGAAGAGTTTGCGCGCGCGTGCCGGGCACAGGAGCTGCGTCTTTTGCTCGACGTGGTGATTGGCGAGGTGGCGCGTGATGCCGCTTTGACACAATCGTCGGCAAGCTGGTTCGTCCCAACGAGCCTCACCTCGACCCACATCGATCCGCGGCAGACACGCCTTTCGGCCCATGCGGCGTACCCACGTTTCGACGAAGCGGTGGTGGCGAGCGAGATCGCAAATTGGTGGATCGAGCGGCTGACGCGGCTCGCTGGCGGCGGGTGCGGCGGGCTTTCGCTGCCTCGAACCTCAGCGCGTGCCGCCGGCCGTCTGGCGGCAAATCATCTCGGGTGTCCGAGGGCACTTTCCGGATTGCCGGTTTCTGGCCTGGACGCCGGGACTGGACTGGCAGGCTCTCGCAAATTTGCGGGCGGCCGGATTTGTGGCGGCGTTTTCGTCGCTGGCCTGGTGGGACCGGCGAGCCGCCTGGTTTGTTGAAGAGCATGACCTTCTGCGCGACATCGGCACAATCATCGCCTGTCCGGAAGCGCCATTTGGTCCGCGCTTGGCGCGCCGCTTCGAGGGAGCGACCGATCTGCCCGCGGTATACCGGCACATGCTGCGCTGCGCCGCCGCCACGGGCGACGGCTTGATGGTGCCGATGGGGTTCGAATTCGCCGCCGGCGAAGACATGAACGGCCAGCCACCGCTCAGCAAGGCGATTTCTGAAATCGCAAACGGCAACATCGATCTATCGGCTGACATTCGCGACGCCAACGCACTCAACGATCGCCTGGCCAAACTTGGCCTCGCCGGCGAGATGCGCATGCTCAATGAGCCGGATACGCCGGTGAGCGTTTTCATGCGCTCCGATGCACCCGACGTTCGGCTGGCGAGTGCCGCAGCCGTCATTATGATCAATTCAGATCTGGATCGCGCATATCCGGTGCCGATCACGCTTGATCCGTTGCCGCCCACCAGCGGTGCCGGGCTCAGCGTGCTTGAAGTCATTTCGGCGGACCAGGATTCCGCTTCGTCGCTCGCGAACGGCGAGGTTCGCGTACTGCGCGCCGGCCGCAAGCCTGCCGTCAAGGCGCGGCGCGCCGAAGTGCGGCCTGCCAAGCTCGCAGCCATGCCACGCATCGTCATCGAGCACGTGGCGCCGAGCGTGGACGGCGGACGCTTTGCCGCCAAGCGCGTCATCGGCGAGTCCGTGATTGTCGAAGCCGACGTGTTTTCCGACGGGCACGAGCTGATCGTTGCCACGCTGTTGTGGCGCGCCGCCGACGAATCCGAATGGCGCCGCGAGCCGATGCGCTCCCTCGGCAACGATCGCTGGCAAGCGGCCATTTTGCCCGAATCGCATCGGGCGCCACGAGTTCACGATCGAGGCGTGGGTCGACAAGTACGCGAGCCTTTGCCGCGATCTCGACGTCAAGCACAAGGCGGGCGCCGATATCGACGTCGAAATTGTCGAAGGCCGGCGCCTGCTCGAACAAGCCCGCGAGCGGGCGCAAGACAACGAAAAGAACATTATCGGCTCCGTGCTGACCTGGCTCGACGAGGCGTCTACCGAATTCGAGCGTTGCCATCTCTGCTCGCGCCCAATCTGCGCGACCTGATGTCGGAGGTCGGGGAGCGTAGCTTTGCAATCCGCGCGCGCGCCGTCGTTCCCGCTGGACATCGAGCGCCCGCAGGCCGCCTTCGGCGCCTGGTACGAACTGTTTCCCCGCTCCGCGACCGACAATCCGGCGCGCCACGGCACGTTTGCCGACGTCATTGCCCGCTTGCCGCATGCTCAAGGATATGGGATTTGACGTTCTTTATCTGCCGCCGATCCATCCGATCGGGCGTACCAATCGCAAGGGCAAGAACAACAGCCTCCACGCCGGGCCGGAAGACGTCGGCAGTCCCTATGCGATCGGCAGCAGCGAGGGCGGACACGACGCGATTCATCCGGCGCTCGGCGACATCGACGATTTCCGCCGCCTGCGCGATGCTGCCGCTCGGCACACGGCATGGAGCTTGCGCTCGATTTTGCCATCCAGTGCTCGCCGGACCATCCCTGGCTCAAAGAGCATCCGGAATGGTTCAACTTTCGGCCTGATGGCTCGGTGCGTTACGCCGAGAACCCGCCGAAGAAATACGAGGACATCGTCAACGTCGATTTCTATTCCGCCGAGGCCGTTCCCGATTTGTGGCAGGCGCTGCGCGACATCGTGCTGTTCTGGGTCAAGGAAGGCGTGCGCATCTTCCGCGTCGACAATCCGCACACCAAGCCGCTGCCGTTCTGGGAATGGCTGATCGCGCAGGTGCGCTCGCGTCACCCCGACGTGATTTTCTTGTCCGAGGCGTTCACCCGGCCGAAAATGATGTATCGGCTGGCGAAGCTCGGCTTTTCGCAATCCTACACCTACTTCACCTGGCGCAACACCAAACAGGAGATCACCGATTATTTTGTCGAACTGACCACGTCCGAAGTGAAGGATTTCTTTCGGCCGCATCTGTTCGTCAACACGCCCGACATCAATCCATATTTCCTGCAGACCTCCGGCCGTCCCGGATTTCTCATCCGCGCGGCGTTGGCGGCGACGCTCTCCGGCCTGTGGGGCATGTATTCCGGATTTGAACTCTGCGAGGCCGCGCCGCTGCCGGGACGCGAGGAATATCTGAATTCCGAGAAATACGAGATCCGCGTCCGCCGCTACGATGCGCCCGGAAACATCATTGCGGAAATCGCGCAAGCTCAATCGCATTCGCAAAAGCAATCCGGCGCTGCAAACCCACATCGGCTTGCGCTTCTTTCCGGCGCACAACGAACAAGTCTTCTTTTACGGCAAGCCGTTCCCGCCCGCGGCGACATGATCTTGGTGGCGGTCAATCTCGATCCGTTCCACGTCCAGGAGGCCACGATCGAAGTGCCGCTGTGGGAATGGCAGCTCCCGGACAACGCCGTCGTGACGGTCCACGATCTGATGCGCGACACGAGCTTTGTCTGGCCCGGCAAGTTGCAGCGCATCCGGCTCGATCCCAGCCGAGCTGCCGTTTGCCATCTGGCGCCTGTCACCGCGCGTCCGGAGGCTGACCATGGACGCCCCGGTAAAGACAGCGCCAGCTCAGGAGACCGCCCAGGATGACCTCTGGTACAAGGACGCCATCATCTATCAGCTGCACGTGAAGTCGTTCTTCGACAGCAACGACGACGGCGTCGGCGATTTCCCGGGCCTGATCTCAAAGCTCGACTACATCGCCGAGCTCGGCGCCACCGCGATCTGGCTGCTGCCGTTCTATCCGTCGCCGCGGCTCGACGACGGCTATGACATCAGCGAATACCGGCGAAGTGCATCCGGATTACGGCACGCTGGCCGACTTCCGCCATTTTGTCCGTGCCGCACATGCCCGCGGCATCCGCGTGATCACCGAGCTTGTGGTCAATCACACCTCCGATCAGCATCCCTGGTTCCAGCGCGCCCGCCGCGCGCAGCCCGGCTCGCCGTGGCGCAATTTCTATGTCTGGTCGGACACCGATCAGAAATATGCCGGCACGCGCATCATCTTTCTCGATACCGAGCGCTCGAATTGGACCTGGGATCCGGTCGCCGGCGCAGTACTATTGGCACCGCTTCTACTCGCACCAGCCGGACCTGAACTTCGACAATCCGCAGGTGCTCAAGGCGGTGCTGAGCGTCATGCGTTTTTGGCTGCGGCTCGGCGTCGACGGCTTGCGGCTTGACGCCGTGCCGTATCTGGTCGAGCGCGAAGGGACCAACAACGAAAATCTTCCGGAGACGCACCAGATCCTCAAGCGGTTCCGCGCCGAGGTCGATGCCGCGTTTCCTGGCCGCATGCTGCTCGCCGAGGTCAACCAGTGGCCGGAAGACTGCAAGGAATATTTCGGCGACGGCGACGAATGCCACATGGCGTTCCATTTCCCGCTGATGCCGCGCATGTACATGGCGATCGCGCGCGAGGACCGTTTTCCGGTCACCGATATCATGCGGCAGACGCCGCCGATCCCGGACAACTGCCAGTGGGCGGTATTCCTGCGCAATCACGATGAGCTGACGCTCGAAATGGTGACCGACAGCGAGCGCGATTATCTCTGGCAGACCTACGCCGCCGACCGGCGCGCGCGCATCAACCTCGGCATCAGACGCAGGCTTGCGCCGCTGCTTGAGCGCGACCGCCGCCGCATCGAACTGATGAACAGCCTGCTGCTGTCGATGCCGGGCACGCCGGTGATCTATTACGGCGACGAGATCGGCATGGGCGACAACATCCATCTCGGCGACCGCAACGGCGTGCGCACGCCGATGCAATGGTCGCCGGATCGCAACGGCGGTTTTTCGCGCGCCGATCCGGCGGCGCTGGTGCTGCCGCCGATCATGGACCCGCTATACGGCTACGGCGCGGTCAATGTGGAAGCGCAGGCTCGCGATCCGCACTCCATTCTCAATTGGATGCGGCGCATGCTGGCGGTGCGCCGCCGGCATCCGGCGTTCGGACGCGGCACGCTGACATCCCTCTATCCCGAAGAACCGCAAGATCCTGGCCTATCTTCGCGAGTACGAGCGACGAGACGATTCTGTGCGTCGCCAATGTCGCGCACAGCCCGCAGGCGGTGGAGCTCGACCTCTCGCAATTCGTCGGCCGCGTGCCGGTCGAACTCAATGCCGGCACGCCGTTCCCGCCGATCGGCGAACTCACCTATCTGCTGACGTTGCCGCCCTACGGCTTCTACTGGTTCGCGCTGGCGAAGGCGAGCGATTGGCCGGCCTGGCACACGCCGGCGCCCGAGCCGATGCCGGAATTCGTGACGATCGTCCTTCGCGACGATCTCGCCAGCGCCCTGTCATCGGCGGGCAAAAAAATGATCGAGAGCGATGCGCTGCCGCAATACATCGCCAAACGGCGCTGGTTCGGACTGAAGGACGAAACCATACAATCGGCGCGCATCGCCGATCTCATCAGATTACCGAGGAAGGCCGCGAAATTCTGTTGAGCGAAATCGAAGTCAAGACCAGCGGCGGCAGCACGACGAATGGCAGCTGCCGCTATCGATCTTGTGGGAGAACGAGCCGTCCGCGGCACTGCCGCAGCGGCTCGCGCTTGGCGCGCGTGCGGCGCGGCCGCCAGCTCGGATTTTTGACGGACGCTTTCGCGCTACCGGACTTTGCCCGCAGGTTCGCCGCTTGCCTCGGCGAAAGCCGCAAGTTCGAGAATGCCGAGGGTCACGGTGTCCTTTCGGCCAACCGAGGCCGGACGTCGTGTGCTGGCAGCGCCCCTGGACGGTGAAATCAACTGGCTCGCCGCCGAGCAATCCAACAGCTCGCTGATCATCGGCGACGCCGTCGATGCTCAAGATCTACCGGCGCATATCCGCGGGCATTCATCCGGAAGCGGAAATGGGCCGTTATCTTACCGAGCAGGGCTTTGCCAATACGCCGCCGCTGCTTGGGCGATGTCGTCCGCGTCGCTCCAGACGGGACACAGTCGACGCTGGCCGTTGCGCTCGGCTTTGTCCGCAATCAAGGCGACGCTTGGTCGTGGATCCTCGACCACCTCAACCGCGCTGCGGAAAGCCTGGCGCCAGGCGAGACCGCACAGGACGCCGAAGGCCGATCTGCTGGCCGACTGCGATGCGGTGATCGCGGCAATCGGCCGCCGCCTCGGCGAAATGCACGCGATTTTGGCGCGATCAACAACCGACGAAGCGTTCGCGCCGGAAGCCGCCACCACGAAGATTGCCGGCCAATGGGCGCAGAAGGTGCAGGAACGAATTGACAAGGCGTTCGATGGCCTTGCTCGCCATGGCTCTTGGGAGCGCGATCAAGATCGCGAACGCGCCGAGACGCTTCTTGCCTCGCGGGCGACGATTGTGGCCACCGTTCGAGCGCTGGCGAAGTCGGGCGCCGGCGCGTTGATGACGCGCATCCACGGCGACTTCCATCTCGGGCAAGTTCTGGTGGCGAGCGGCGACGCCTACATTATCGATTTCGAGGGCGAGCCGGCGACCCCGTTGGCCGAGCGGCGCGCCAAGACCAGCCCGCTGCGCGATGTCGCCGGCCTGCTGCGCTCCATCGACTATGCCGGCGCCACCCTGATCGACCGCAAGGACGTCGCCGCCGCACCCGTGGACGAGGGCTTGCGGAGCCAAATCATTGCGCAATTTCGCCAGCGCGCGTCCAGAGCGTTTCTTGCGCGGCTATTGGGAAACGACTTGCGTCGACAACACGCCGGAAGCCCACGCTTTGCTCGATCTCTTCCTCATCGAGAAGGCCGCCTACGAAATCGCCTACGAGGCGGCCAACCGGCCGACCTGGATCGGCGTTCCGCTCGCCGGGCTGTCATCGCTTCTCGCCCAGCATCGCCGACAAAGCCGCGACGAGTTCGCCATGACTGACGTCAACACTGAAGGCTCGACTGGCAGCTCGATGCCGCAGGCGGCGCGAGCGCTTGCGCTGGGCGCGCACGGCAATCCGTTTGCCGTGCTCGGGCCGCATGACACGCCTGACGGGCGCGTCATTCGCGCCTTCCTGCCCGGGCGCCGCCAAGGTCGAGGTCCTGCGACGAGCCGACGGCGCGCTCGATCGCCTCGCTCGAACCTGGCCGATGAGCCTGGCCTGTTCGAAAATCTGGTTCCCGGCCAAGCGCCGTATCGGCTGCGGATCGTTTGGCCCGGCGCCACGCAAGAAACCGAGGACCCCTATTCCTTCGGGCTCCTGCTCGGCGACCTCGATCTTCATCTGTTCAACGAAGGCCGGCATTTCGATTTGGCGCATTGCCTCGGCGCGCAAGTCGTCACGATCGACGGCGTCAACGGCGTACGCTTCGCCGTCTGGGCGCCGAACGCAACGCGCGTCGCGGTGGTCGGCGACTTCAACTCCTGGGATCGGCGGCGCCATCCGATGCGGGTGCGCCATGTCGCCGGCATCTGGGAGCTGTTCATCCCGCGCGTGGCGCCCGGCTCACATTATAAATACGACATCCGCGGGCCCGGCGGCGTCGATCAGCCGTGGAAAGCCGATCCGCGTCGCGCGCCAGACCGAACCGCCGCCCAGCACCGCATCGATCGTGCCGCGCCTGACCCTCATCGCTGGCGCGACGACGCATGGATGGCGCAGCGCGGCCGCAAGCAGGCGACCGATCAGCGCCGATCTCGATCTATGAGGTGCATCTCGGCTCCTGGCTGAAGCCGGAGCAACATGGACACGACAGGCCCGCTCTGGGATTTCGCCATCGAGCGTCTGGTGCCCTACCTCGTCGAGATGGAGTTTCACCCATGTCGAGCTCCTGCCGATCACCGAACATCCCTTCGGCGGATCGTGGGGCTATCAGCCGCTGGGCCTGTTCGCGCCGAGCGGCGCGCTTCGGGTCGCCGCACGGCTTGATGCGTTTCGTCGACGCGCTGCATGCCGCCGGCATCGGCATCATCCTCGACTGGGTGCCGGCGCATTTCCCGACCGATCCGCACGGCCTGGCGCGCTTCGACGGCACCGCGCTGTACGAGCATCTCGATCCGCGCGAGGGCTTTCATCACGACTGGAATACCTACATCTACAATTTCGGCCGCCGCGAAGTGCAAGGCTTTCTGATCGCCAGCGCGCTGTATCTGGCTCGAGCATTTTCACATCGACGGCCTGCGCGTCGATGCCGTCGCCTCGATGCTCTATCGCGATTACAGCCGCCGCGAAGGCGAATGGATTCCGAACGTCTATGGCGGCCGCGAAAACCTGGAAGCGATCGGGTTTCTGCGCCACCTCAATGCGGTGGTCGCCGAACGTTGTCCCGGTGCGCATCATGGTCGCCGAAGAATCGACCGCCTGGCCGGGCGTGAGCCGGCCGATTTCCGCCGGCGGTCTCGGCTTTTCCTACAAATGGAACATGGGCTGGATGCACGACACGCTCAATTACATGGCGAAGGATCCGATCCATCGCCAATATCATCATCACGACATGACCTTCGGACTGCTCTATGCGTTTTCACGAAAATTTCATCCTGCCGCTTTCGCACGACGAGGTCGTGCACGGCAAAGGTTCGCTGATCGGCAAAATGCCGGGCGATCGCTGGCAGCGCTTTGCCAATCTGCGCGCCTATTTCGGCTTCATGTGGGGCCATCCGGGCAAGAAGCTTCTGTTCATGGGCGGCGAATTCGCCCAGGAGCGGGAATGGAATCACGATCGCGAGCTCGACTGGCCCTCGCTCGACGATCCCGCGCATGCCGGCGTGCAGCGCCTGGTCGCGCGACCTCAACCGCCTTTATCGCGTCCGAGCCGGCGTTGCATCAGCGCGACTGCGATCCGTCCGGCTTTCAATGGGCGGTCGGCGACGACCGCGTCCAATTCGGTGTTCGCGTTCGTGCGCATGGCGCCCGGCCAGCCGCCGGTTCTGGTGGTCTGCAACATGACGCCGGTGCCGCGGCACGGCTACCGCATCGGCGTGCCGCACGGCGGCGGCTGGCGCGAAATCTTCAACAGCGACTCGGGTATTACGGCGGCTCGAATGTCGGCAACGACGGGCGAGTCGAGAGCAGCGCCATCGCCGCGCACGGCCAGCCGCATTCGCTCGAGCTGATGCTGCCGCCGCTCGCCACCATTTTTCTGCGGCACGACGGCTGATCAATGTCCTCAGCGCTGCCGCAGCAGCTTGGAACGCGGCGCCCCTTATCCGCTCGGCGCCACCTGGGACGGCCTCGGCACCAATTTCGCGGTGTTTTCCGCGCACGCCGAGACGCATCGAGCTTTGCCTGTTCGATCCAAGCGGCCGCCGCGAAATCGCCCGGCTGCCGCTGCCGGAATGCACCGACGAAGTCTGGCACGGTTATCTGCCGAACGCGCGCAGCGGCCTGATTTACGGCTATCGCGCCACGGTCCCTACAATCCGCAGGACGGGTCATCGCTTCAATCCGCACAAGCTTCTGCTCGATCCCTATGCCAAGCACTTCGCCGGTAACGCTGCGCTGGTCGGACGCGCTGTTCGGCTATCGCATCAATTCGCCGCGCGGCGACCTTTCGCTTGACCGGCGCGACAGCGCGCCGGGCATGCTCAAGGCCGTCGTCACCGACGACGTGTTCGACTGGGGCGACGACCGGCCGCCAAATATTCCGTGGTCGAGCACCGTCATCTACGAGACGCACGTGCGCGGCATGACGATGCTGCGGCACGACATCCGCGCCAACGAGCGCGGCACGTTCGCGGCGCTCGGCGATCCGGAAATCATCAACTATCTGCGCACGCTCGGCATCACCGCGGTCGAACTGTTGCCGATCCATGCCTTCGTGCAGGACCGCGTGCTGATCGAGCGCGGGCTTGCAGAACTACTGGGGCTACAATTCGATCGGCTTCTTCGCGATCGAGCCGCGTTATCTGTCGGACGGCTCGCGCAACGAAATGCGCGTCGCCGTGCGCCGGCTGCATGCCGCCGGCATCGAGGTCATTCTCGACGTCGTCTACAACCACACCGCGGAAGGCAGCGAGCTCGGCCCGACGCTGTCGTTCCGCGGCCTCGACAACGCCAGCTATTACCGGCTGCGTGCCCGACAACCGGCGGCACTGCATCAACGACACCGGCACCGGCAACACGCTGAATCTGTCGCATCCGCGCGTGCTGCAGATGGTGATGGATTCGCTGCGCTATTGGGTGACGTCGTTCCACGTCGACGGCTTCCGCTTCGATCTCGGCGTCACGCTCGGCCGCGAGCCGAACGGCTTCGATCCCGGCTCCGGCTTCTTCGACGCGTTGCGCCAGGACCCGGTCCTGACGCGCGTCAAGCTGATTTCGGAGCCGTGGGACGTCGGGCCGGGCGGTTACCAGCTCGGCCATCATCCGCCGGGCTTTGCCGAATGGAACGATCGGTTCCGCGACAGCACGCGGCGCTTCTGGCGCGGCGACGCCGGCGAGCGGCCGGAATTTGCCGCGCGCCTCGCCGGCTCGGGCGATCTTTTCGACCGCCACGCCCGCGGTCCCTGGGCCTCGATCAACTATGCCGCATCGCACGACGGCTTCACGCTGGCCGACGTCGTCAGCTACGCGCAGCGCCACAACGAAGCGAACGGCGAGGACAACAACGACGGCCACGGCGAGAACTATTCCGCCAATTGGGGCGTTGAAGGACCGACCACCGACCAAGCGATCCTCGAGACCCGGGCGCGCGTTCACAGCGCCATGCTGGCGACGGTCATGTTTGCTCACGGCACGCCGATGCTGCTCGGCGGCGACGAATTCGGCCGCATCGCAGCGCGGCAACAACAACGCCTATTGCCAGGACAACGAGATTTCCTGGTGGGACTGGAGCATGGCGGACTCGGAAGCCGGCCGTGACTTGCGGAGATTTGTTGCGCGCCTGATCGCGCTGCGCCAGCAGCACCCGGCGCTGCGCCAGCGGCATTTTCTGCACGGCCATCGCGAGCCGGCGCCGGGCATTTTCGATATCGCCTGGTTCGACGCGAGCGGCGAACTCATTCCGGAGAACTCCTGGAAGAATCCGGAAATCCGCCTACTGGCCTTGCGGCGCGCGCGACCGCAACGACGACGGCACGGTTTCGCTGCTGACGCTGCTGCTTAATCCGACGGGCGACGATCATGCTTTTCAGCTTGGCCGACCCGGTCCTGCCGGCGATCGTGCTGATCGATACCGCCCGACCCGACGCGTGAGTCCGAGGTGGTCAACGACAACAAAGTCGGAGGTGCTGTCGCGCAGCGCCGTGCTGGTTTTCGCTCGGCTGGAGAAGCCGGCGCAATGACGCACTCGCAACTGGCGTCTGCCCTTTGGCGCAAATCGTCGTCGAGCCGAATCGAACGCGATTTCGCCTCTGGGCTCCGGCGCAGAACAAAGTCTCGGCTGGCGATCGACGGACGGGCGCCTCTGCCGATGACGGCGCAGGCGGCGACGGCTGGTTCGAGGTGGAAGCGGATTGCGGCGCCGGCGCCCGCTATCGCTACATGCTGCAGGACGGCACCGCCGTCCCCGATCCGGCCTCGCGCGCCCAAGATGGCGATGTTCATGGCGCCAGCATCGTTGTCGATCCGCACTCCTATCAGTGGCGACAATCCACAATGGCGCGGCCGGCCGTGGCACGAAACCGTTATCTACGAACTGCATGTCGGGCTGCTGGGCGGCTTTGCCGGCGTGGCGCGCGACCTGCCGCGGCTTGCCGCGCTGGGCGTCACCGCCGTCGAGCTGATGCCGATCGCGGAATTTCCCGGCGCGCGCAACTGGGGCTATGACGGCGCCCTGCCCTTCGCGCCGGAACGCAGCTACGGCAGCGCCAGACGATCTGAAGGCGCTCGTCGACGCCGCGCACGAGCACGGCCTCATGATCTTTCTCGACGTCGTCTATAATCATTTCGGTCCGGACGGAAATTATCTCTCGCTCTACGCGCCGGAGATGTTCCGCGACGACGTGTCCACGCCGTGGGGGCCGGCGATCGATTTTCGCCGCACCGAAGTGCGCCGTTTCTTTACCGAAAATGCGCTCTACTGGCTCATCGAATATCGCTTCGATGGGCTGCGCTTCGATGCCGTTCACGCCATAACCGAAGCGGATTGGCTCGACGAGATGGCGGCCGAAGTGCGCCGCACTGTCGAGGCCCGAGCCGCGAAGTCCATCTCGTTCTCGAAAACGACAACAACACCGCCGCCATCTCGCCGGCGATTTCGACGCGCAATGGAACGACGACGGCCATCACGTGCTGCACGTGCTGCTGACCGGCGAATCCGCCGGCTATTATCAGGATTACGCCGACGATCCGGCGGCGCGTCTGGCGCGCTGCCTCAAGGAAGGCTTCGTCTATCAGGGCGAGCCTTCGCCGCACCGCGACGGCAAACCGCGCGGCACACCGAGCGCCGCACTGCCGCCGACGGCCTTCGTTCTGTTTCTGCAAAATCACGACCAGATCGGCAACCGCGCTTTCGGCGAGCGGCTGACGAGCTTGGCCGATCCGAAAGCGCTCGAAGCCGCCATCGCGCTGCAGCTCCTCTGCCCGCAAATCCCGCTGCTGTTCATGGGCGAGGAAGACAGCCAGCACCACGCCGTTTCTGTTCTTCACCGATCACAATGCCGACTCGCGCCAAGGCCGTGCGCGAAGGCCGGCGGCGCGAATTTGCGAGCTTTCCGCAGTTTTCCGATCAGAAGCTGCTCGCAAAACTTCCCGATCCCAATGCCGTCGCGACATTCGAGACAGTCGCGGCCGTGTCCCGATGCTCGCAACTGGCAACCGCGGCTTTGAGCTTTACCGGCGGCTGCTCGACATCCGCCGCAGCGAAATCATTCCGCGGCTCAACGGCGCGCGCGCCATCGCCGCCAGTGCGCTCGGTTCCGCCGCCGTCACCGCGTCGTGGCGTATGGCCGATGCGCGCGTGCTGACGATTGCCAGCAATCTCGGCGCCGATGAGGTTGAAATGGTGCCGCCGAACGGCCCCGCTGCTGTTTGCGACCAGCGAGACGGCGGCGCGCAGCGCTGCGCCCGGCCGGCTCGCGCCCTATTCCACCGTGGCGGTCGCTGGGTCGGGCATGACCGACGCTGCCATACGCGACCTCGCGCGCCGTGCCGGCGTGGCGGTGACTTGGCGCGATTACGCCAACAAGGAACACCAAACTTCCATAGAGGCGCTGCGGCGGCTTCTCGCGGCCTTGGATTTGCCTTGCGAAACCGCGGCCGATGTCGCGGATAGCCTGCATCGATGCGAACCGGCGAGTTCGCCGCCATTAGTGACCGCGACAGTCGGCGAGCCGTTCGACCTGCCGGTCGACAGGGCCATCGGCCGCGTCCATGTGCGGATCATCTGCGAGGATGGTGCCGTGATCGACGTGCCCGCGCGAGCGCAGCGCCGAGGCGTGCGGCTGCGCGGAATCGATACGCCCGGCTACTCACACCGCGGATATTGACGGCCGGCGGATAACCGTCGCCGTCGCGCCACCGCGCTGCACGACCGTCGCCGATGTCGCATCAGGCGAGCACATTTGGGGGCCTGTGGCGCAGGTGTACGGTTTGCGCAGTGACGGCGACTTCGGCATCGGCGATATGGCCGGCGTTGTTGCACTTGCTCAACAGGCCGCCTCGCTGGGGGCCGATATATTGGCGCTCAGTCCGCTACACGCCCTGTTTGCGGCCGATCCACAGCACAGCAGTCCGTATTCGCCCTCGAGCCGCTTGTTCTACAATCCGCTTCACGCCGACCCGCGGGTTTTGTTTGGCGACGCGCGCGTCGACCGCGCTGCCGCTGAGGCCGGCGTCGCGCGCTTGGCGGCTGCGTTGCGCGATCGGCCGCTGATCGATTGGGCCGAATCGGCTTCGGCAAAGATGGCGATGTTCCGCCGATTGTTTGCCGACTTCGAAGCGGCGGAGCTCGCCGCGCCTGCGCAGAGTTCGCTCGCCACCGATTTCATTTCCTTTCGCGCCGCCGGTGGTGCGTTATTGGAAAATCACGCCCGCTTCGAGCTGCTGCATACCGCAAGCCTTTCTAACAATCCGAGCGCTTGGAGCTGGACGGAGTGGCCGCGAGATTGGCGCAATCCCGACAGCGACGAAGTCCTCTCGTTCGCCGAGCGGCACCAAACTGAAGTTACGTTTCACTGCTTTCTGCAATGGATCGCCGCGCGCTCAATCGCGGCGGCGCAACAGGCGGCGGTACGCGCCGGAATGCGCGTCGGTCTCATCGCCGATCTCGCCGTGGGCATGAGCAGAGCCGGCAGTCACGCCTGGAGCGCCCAGAACGATATCCTCATGGGCGTCGAGATCGGCGCGCCGCCCGACCTCTTTAACTTGCACGGACAAAACTGGGGGCTGACGACGTTTTCGCCGCGGGCGCTTGTGACCGGCGGCTTTGCGCCTTTCCTGCAAACCTTGCGCGCCGGCCTAAGACATGCCGGCGGCCTTCGCATCGATCACGCCATGGGACTATTGCGCCTGTGGGTGATTCCAGTCGGCGCGTCGCCGGCGGACGGCGCATACCTCACTTACCCGCTGAACGATTTGCTGCGATTGGTCGCGCTGGAATCCCATCGACGGCGTTCGATCATTATCGGCGAAGATCTCGGCACCGTTCCTGCGGGTTTTGATCGGCGCCTCGCCGACGGCGGCATCTATGGCATGCGGGTTCTCTGGTTCGAACGCGAGCGCGGCCGCTTTAGGCCGCCGCAGCGCTGGCCGACCGCGGTCGCAGCCATGACCTCGACGCACGATCTGCCGACGGTCGCCGGCTGGTGGAGTGGCAACGATATTACCACGCGAGCACCGCTTGGCCGCGCCCCTAACGAGGACGCGGAGCAAACGGAACGGGGCCGCGACCGCCAGGCGCTCTGGAGGGCGTTCCGCCGGGCGAAGGCCGCGGAAGGCGATTCTCCGGCCGACAGCGGCGGCGCCGCGGTCGCCGACGCGGCGGTGAAGTTTATCGGCCAGACTCCTTGCGACCTGGTGCTGTTGCCGCTTGAAGATGCGCTCGCGGTCAGCGAGCAACCCAACCTTCCTGGTACGATAAATGAGCATCCTAATTGGCGACGGCGCTACGCGCGCGATGCCGACACTCTGCTTGCATCGACGGAGGTCCGCGCGCGGCTCGCCCCGCTTGCGCGGCGCGATTCGCGATGAGCGTGCCGCGCGCGACCGTGCGTCTGCAGTTTCACAAGCACTTCACCTTTGCCGACGCAACGGCGCTCGTCGGCTATTTCGCGGCTCTCGGCATAAGTCACCTCTACGCCTCGCCGATCATGACCGCCCGTCCGGGATCGACCCACGGCTACGACACGATCGATGCGACGGCCATCAATCCCGAGCTCGGCGGCGAAGACGGCCTGCGCACTCTTGGTGCACGAGCTTCGCCGGCATGCCATGGGCATGGTCGTCGATATCGTTCCCAACCACATGGCCGTCGGCAACGGCAATGCCTGGTGGATGGATGTGCTGGCACGCGGTCAGGCAAGCCGCTACGCGAAATTTTTCGATATCGATTGGGAGCCGGATGATGCGCAGTTGCGCGGCAAGGTGCTGTTGCCCGTGCTTGGCCGCCCCTATGGCGAGGCGCTTGCGGCGGGCGAGATAGCGCTGCAGCGCGACGCTGCCGGTCTTCCCGTCATCGGTTATTTCGATCACGCCTTTCCCCTGGCGGACGCTTCGATCGCAGCGATCGGCGCCCGTTCGCTCGAAGCATTTGATGCCGCAACTTCTGCGGGCCGCGAGCAGCTCCATCATCTCCTCGAAGCGCAGCATTATCGGTTGGCATGGTGGCGTTCAGCCAACGATCAGATCAATTGGCGGCGCTTCTTTGAAATCAACGACCTTGCTGCGATCCGCGTAGAGGATGACGAGGTCTTCGAGGCGGTTCACGCATTGGTGTTACGGCTTTATGCCGAAGGATGGATCGACGGTTTGCGCGTTGACCACATCGATGGCCTGGCGCAGCCTGAAGCCTATTGCAAAAAACTTCGCGCACGCCTCGCTGACCTCGAACAAAAACGGCCGGCGCATTGCCGCGACGGGCAAGCGTACCTCGTGGTCGAAAAGATTTTGGCGGCAGACGAATCGTTGCCCCGCACTTGGCAAACCGACGGGCACGACCGGCTACGACTTTATGGACGACATCAATGCCGTGCAGCACGACGCCGCGGCCGAGGGACCGCTGACCGCATGGTGGCAGCGGGTCAGCGGCAGACCTGGTGACTTTGCCGCCGAGGAGCTTTTGGCCCGGCGGCAAATCCTGGCGAAAAGCTTTGCGGCACAATGCGAGGCTGCCGTGGACGCGCTTCTAAAAATCGCTCAGAGCGACCTCGCAACGCGCGACTTTGCGCGGCCCGCGTTGCGGCGTTGCCTCGTCGAGATCCTTGTTCATTTTCCGGTCTATCGTATCTATGCGTCCCTCGATCAGGCTTCGCAGCAAGATCGCGCGTTCATTTCGCGCGCGATCGCGGACGCCAAGACCACCTGTCTTTCCAGCGATACTTGGCTGATCGACGTTATCGGGAAGTGGCTTTCGGGCGAGCGCATCGGATCGGCGACCGATGCCGCCCAAGCCGTCGCGCTTACCCGATTCCAGCAATTGACTGCGCCATTGTGCGCCAAAGCAGTCGAGGATACCGCGTTTTACCGTTATGGCCGGCTGATATCGCGCAACGACGTAGGCTTCGATGCGCGGCGCTTCTCGCTTTCGGTCTCCGAGTTTCATGACAGAATGGGTGATCGCGCGATTGCGCTGCCGCGCTCGATGCTGGCAACGGCGACGCATGATCATAAACGCGGCGAAGACGTCCGGGCGCGCCTTGCGGTCTTGAGCGAGTTCGCGCCTGAGTGGATGAACGCCGTCGACCGCTGGATCCGGTTGAGTTTACCGCACTGCCGCAAAGCCGCGGGCCCTCCGATGCCGGCGCAAGGCGATCTGGCGATCCTTTTTCAGACGATCGTCGGCTCCTGGCCCATCGGGCTGACCCCATCGCACGCAGAGGGGTGTGCCGCCTTTGCCAAGCGCATCACGGCATGGCAGCAAAAAGCGCTGCGGGAAGCCAAATTACACACCGATTGGACGGCTCCCAACGACGAATACGAGCGCGCAGCGGCAGACCTCGTGGCATGGCTATTCTCCGGGTCGTCGGAGATCCTGCCCGAAGTTGCGCAGTTCGCGGACCGCATGACCCGAATCGGGACCATCAACGGCTTGTCTCAACTCGTCGCGAAACTGACGGCGCCGGGCGTACCGGACATTTACCAGGGCACCGAGTTCTGGGATTTGAGTTTGGTCGACCCAGACAATCGTTCACCCGTCGATTTTGCAGCGCGGCAAAGCGCGCTGGATTCCCGGGCGGAAGTTTGCCCCGAGCGACCTAACAGACGCCCGGATCAAGCAATTTATTCTCGCGCGAATTCTTGCAGTGCGAAAGAAACATCCAGAACTGTTTGCCAGCGGCGCATATCTGCCGCTGCAAATCGATGGCCCGCTGGCTGATCATGTCGTCGCCTTCGCCCGGATCCGCGGCAATGCCGCCGCGATCACAGTCTTTTGCCGACTGGTCGCGCATTTAATCGGCTCGGAGCGCGCGTTCACCACACGTAACCCAGAGTGGAGCGCCACGAAGCTGATCGTTTCGCCGGAATTGCGCACTGAATTTTCCAGCGTATTGGCGCCTGGGCAGAGGCTGCGGCTGGACTCCGCGACGAGTGTCGAACACGTTTTGCGCAACTCGCCGATAGCTTTTCTTGTTCGTTGTTAGAATATTCATAGCGGCCGTTCATCGCAGAGCTGTGCAAAATAGACGCGCATCCTCCATCAAGCTCTTTGCAATCGATCCGTCGTCATTTTATTATTTGACGAATCGCGGCGGCGTGGAATGCAGACACGCAGCAGGGAACGCACGGGAGCCGGGGGGTCAGTGAGGTCAGTGAGGGGCGCCCAAAGCGGAAATCCGAAAACGCAGCGGCCACTACCTCACGGTGCGTAGGTAGCGAAAAAAAGTGGCAAGCCGGAGTGGCGCCCGGCCCGCGATTATCCCTATCCCGCCGAGCGCGGCTGAGTGCCGCGCTGCACTTTACGGGCAGCAGAACCGCGCACTCCCTTTTCCGCTCGACCATGGCGACGGCGCGTGCACGCGCATTGGTGGTCGACGGGGGAAAGCCCCTGGTGAGGGAACCCGTTGTTTTAAATCCGATTATCATCCGGGGGGTCGACCGAAACCGCAAGTTGTCGATGGCAGCAGAACCCGTTGAGCGCAGACTGGCCGCGATTATGACCGCCGACGTGGCGGGCTATTCGCAAATGACCGCGAAGGATGAAGAAGGAACAATCCGCCGGCTCAACCAGTTTCGCAACCAGACCATCGATCCTGCGATCGAGAAGCATCGCGGCCGCATCGTCAAGACGATGGGCGACGGCATACTGGTCGAGTTTGCCAGCATCGTCGACGCGGTCGTTTGCTCGCTCGACATCCAGCGCAGCGCCGCGGCGCGAAATGAAAAATCAAAACCCGCGCATCGCATGATGCTCCGGATCGGATTGCATCTCGGCGATGTGGTGGTGCAGCCGGACGGGGATCTTCTTGGCGATGGCGTGAATATCGCGGCCCGACTGGAGACAATTGCCGAGCGCGGAGGCATCTGTCTGTCCGAAGATGCCTACCGGCAGGTTCGCGATCGCGTGGCGGAGACCTTCATCGATCTCGGCGATCAGCAACTCAAAAACATTGCCCGACCGGTACGAGTTTATTCGATTGGGCTCAATGACAGCGCCCGCGCCCCGAAGAAGAAAGAGTCGCCGGCTAAGGACACCGGCCGAAACTCGTCGCTGGAGAAACCCGAAGGTATGAATTTATCGCGCGAGGTGCGGGTACGCGGTCCTGGCTTTAGCGCGCGCCTGCGCACTGTGGAGGACGCCATCCGCTTGATCGACCGGAATCTTCCACCGGAACTCGCAGCGCAACCGCGCTGGACCTTCGCGCGGGCGCTGCTGGTCGAAGCGATCAAAACCGGCAAATCGCGTGACCGTACGACCGCTACCCGTCAGCTTACACAAGCCCTGCGCAACGAACGCTGGCTTGAGCTGCCGAATAAGAGGGCGTCCGAACCTTCATGAGCTCGCAGCGAGGCGTCGTAAGTCGGACGTTTCATGACGCGCCCGAGACGTCCGGCAAGCCTGGATCAAATTTTCCATCGACCAGGATGAACAGCATGCGGCACGGCTTGCCTGTCCTGTTCGCCCACGCGTGATTGGTGCCGCGTTGAATGACGACGTCGCCTTCCTTCAGCAACGTCTCCCCCTTGTCGAGCACGAGCGTTATCTCGCCGGCGATGACGATTCCGTAGTCGATCGTCTCGGTGCGATGCATAAGTGGGTGCGGCGATCCGGCTTTGACGGTCGACGCGCCGGCATCGCCGATTTGTTGGAATGCGTCTTTCATTTTCTCCGTCCCTTGGCGCAGAAGGTTCTCCGTATCGGGCGGGATGTCGACAAAGCGAATGCGTGTGCCGTGTCGCGGCGGCGGCAGCTGGATCGGCCCAGTCGAAGGGTCTGGGCCGTTATCGATCCTGGCCGGGCTGCCTTGCGTGCTCCAGACTTCGTGAAAAATGGTGCCCGGAACCGCCGACAGCTCGACAACCGTCGGCAGCCGGCCATCCGCGGCAATGATGGCCTGCCCGTCCGCGTCGTGACCGGTCACGACGCGGCGGACTGGATGAAGCGACATTGCGGCTCCTTCTTAACGAACCGCGCCTTGAGCCGCCGCCACCGGCGCGGCCGGCGCCTGCACGCGCGAGTACAGGGTGACGGCGCAAGCCGAAATGATCAGGGCCGCCACGCCAAGGCTCGGATAGCCGAAGAATTGCACCAGCGTGCCGCCCAGGATCGGGCCGATGGCGGCCCCGATCATCAACATGGCCGGCGTGCCTGCCAGTGCGCGCGCGCTGGGATCGAGCTTGGAGAGAACCCCAAACGCGAAGGTGTGCGTAAAGATCATCACCGGGGCGTAGAGCACCGCCGCGACGGCATAGAGTGGGAAGGCGCTGGCGAGCGTAATCGCAAATACCAGGATGACCTGCAGCACCGGCCCGGTCATGAGCACGCCGCGCGGCGGCAGGCGCTTTTCGAATATCGCAGCCAGCGGAGCGGGAATAAGCGTGACGAAGCCGAGCACGATCAATACGCCGGTCACCGCCGAGCGACCAAAACCGTGGTCGATGCCCACGCGTTCGAGAAAGCTGAACATCATGGCCTGATTGAGCGCCATGCAGCTCACTCCAGCGACACCAAACCAAACGGCCGGACGCAAACGGCCCACTTCCGCAAGGAGATTCCCGGCTTCTCCCTTTGCCGTCGTGGTCGGGAATAGGAGCGCCGCAATGATCGCCGCGACTACGAAGATAACTGTAAAGACCGCAAACAGCGCGGGCCCGCCGAAGGCGGCGATCAGATTTGGCGTTACGCCGAGGAAAATGACCCCGAAGACGCCGATCGCGAGATTGGCGTAGGCAAACAAGCGGTGCGGATTGGAGCTATGCGCGATGGTACCGTGCGTGAAGCTGAGCCCGCACGCCGCCGAGAAGCCGCCGATGACATGCAATACCGCGAGGGTGGCGTAATCGGTAGTAAAGGTCGCGACCAGCATCGCCAGCGCCGCAACGCCAAAGCCGGCGATTGCCGCGACCCGCCCATTGATCCGGTTCAATCGCGGCGCGAAAACGAGGCTACTGACGACTGCGCTGATCAGAAACAGCGTTGCCAGACCGCCGGCGCGCTGCGGTTCGAAATGATACCAGGCGATCAGCGCCCCGACCCATACCGGCAGCGCGACGAGATCGACCATGCCGGCGCAGTGGCCGACCATCAAAGCGATTCTTCCCGGCCAAGTTTCGGTGCTCGTACGCATAAAGGTCTCCTCCCCTGGGTGTTTTGCTTTTCCAATTGCCACTAGATCGGCGCGGCGAGCGCCATCATCGATTTACGCATGATTCCGGCGTGTTCCGCGGTATCGCCGCCGCTGATTTCGATTTCTCCGAGCCGCACCGAGTTCTCGACCACCATGCGGCACCGCTCCCAGCGGCGGGCCTCGAACGCCTTGAGGCCTTCGTCGATGCTGCCGGCGCGATCAAGTTCCGCGGCGAGCACGATGGCGTCTTCAAGGCCGATGCACGCCCCGGCGGCGAGATGCGGTGTCGTCGCATGGACGGCGTCGCCGATAAGGACGACGCGGCCTTGGTACCAGGGCCGCGGCAGCAACATGCTCTCAAGCGGCCGATATACGACGTGCGAAGCTTCATTCAGGGTGTCGCGAACGGCCTTGACCGTCGGCGCGCTGAATTGTGCCAGCATCGCTTTGAGCATATCGACGAACCGAGCTTCATCGATGCGGTCGTTATTGGGTCGATCTTCGGTCACGAACAGATACATCTGCTCGCGCGAAACGGGATTGACGCCGGCTTTCACCTTGTGGCCCATCCACATTTTCGTGCGATCGACATCGGGGAACCGCGGCAGCACCGCGCGCCAGACGCACTGGCCGGTATAACGAGGCTTGGGCGCGTCTGGAAATTCGGCGGCACGCGTCGCGGAATTCAACCCATCGGCGCCGACGACGAGATCGTAGGTGGCCTGCGTCCCATCGCTGAATTTGACCACTACGCCGTCGTTGCCGTTGGCGAGCGTCTCAAACGTCGTGCCCAGCCGCACATTGGTTCCCGACGCGCGCGTGGCCTCTGCGAGAATGCCCGCCAGGACCGGGCGCATGATCGCCCCGCCTCCGGGAATATCAGGGCCGGCAAGACGCGGAGTCGGCAGGCTGGTGATCGGATGCCCGGCGCTGGTGAACACTTCGGCGCCGTCGTGTGCGGCGCCCTTCTGCAAGAACGCATCAATAATGCCAAGCGTGCAGAAAGCACGGAGCGCCGCGCCGCCGAGCGAGATGCCCGCCCCGTAAGAGCGCCAATCGGGATCGATTTCGACGAGGTCAACGTCGGCACCGGCCTTGCGCAATTGGACGGCGGCCGACATGCCGGAAAAGCCGCCGCCGATAATGAGAATCTTTTTTCGTTTGATTGCCATGGCGCCCTCCCCCAAATTCTTATGATTTCAAAATGACGTCACCGCTGCCGGTCACCTCGATGGCCGCCGGCCTCAGCTCCTTCCCCAGTGCGGCACCGTGCAGGCAACGACCGGTTTCGATCTCGAACTCCGAGCCGTGCGAAGCACAAACGATGCGATTACCGGCGGCGTTGAGATAGGCGTCGGTGCGCCACGCCATTGGCGTATCGCCATAGTGCGGGCAGTCGTCCAGATAGGCGTAAAGCTTGCCATCCCTGCGCACGATAAAAACTCTTGTGCGCGCACCATCGAACGGTCCGAAGCCGCGCGCTTTCCCTTCGGCGAGTTCATCGAAGCGGCAGAGCGTGCGCGACATGGTCACGAATGATCGGACTTGGCGCCGGGCGGCGGTCCGCCCGGGACCCATTTCTCGCGAAATTCGAACAGGAACGCCTGCGCTGCTTCGGCGCTGTTCGGCGCCTCCCGCGGCACCCATTCGTCATCGTGCACATCCATGTCGGCGTCATATTCGACGTGGCAGCCGAGCGGGCTGTTGAAATACCAGAACCAGTTCGAACCGAATTTGTGCCGTCCCGGCCCCCAAAACGACTGATAGCCGGCCTTGATGAAGCGCGTCCCGGCAAGCATGAGCTCGGTCGGGCCGCCAAGGTGGAAGGCAAAATGCTCGCAGCCCTTCATGTAAGGCGGCGTCTGGATGAAGAAGAGCGTGTGGTGGTCTTGCGCCCCCGCCGGACGCAGAAACGGGCCGGCGTTGAGCAGCCGGTCGGTGACCTTGAAGCCGAGCCTTTTGGTGTAGAATGCTTCGCCTACTGCCAGATCAGGCACAAAGCAGACGACGTGCGATAGCGTTCGCGGCTTGGCCGGCATCTCCTGCCATACGCCGATCTGATTGATGCCGCGCTGCGGTTGCGAACCCGGAGCATTGATCCGCTCGCCCGGCATATCGAGTTTGCGCCGGACTGTGACCTGAAAACGCAGACCAAATCCATCGTCGTCGGCCGCTTCAACTGCTCCATCCGGCAGCCGCTTGACCTGCCGATCGCGGGCGAGTTCGTCGCCAATCGCATTGACGGTGGCTTGATCCGCCGCGCCGTAAACCGTCTGGCGCAGCATGTTGTTGGTATCCAACGGCGGCGGAAGACTTGGATCGTCGCGGCGGCGCACAACGATTGCGGTGCCGTCGAGCCCTTCGAAGCGCCCGCCGTTCGCATCGACGCCGACCGGTTCAAGTCCATAATCCGTGAGGTATTTCGCGCACGCCCCGACGTCATCGACGCCGAAGACGAGTGCGTCCGGTCCGACGATATTCATGCGACCTCCGGTTTCTCAGTTCGAGCCATTGGTGATGGCCGTGTGTCCACCGAGCGTTTCGGCGACCCAGTCGGCGATGTAGGCGCCGGCATTGGCGTGATTGTCGAAACTTGAATGCTGCGCGCCGCCCTCGCGCTCGCCGAAAATCTTAAGCTCCCGTTTTGGGCTGTTGACCAGCTGATCGAACGTTCGCCGCGCCCAATGCAGCGGAATCTGCGAATCCTTTTCGCCGTGGGTGACCAAGAACGGCACCTTGATGCGATCGAGCACGCCATCGAGGTGCACGTTCTCGACGATGCGCATGAAATCGTCCACGTCGCGCGCGCCCCAGACCCAGCACACGTGTTCCCAATAGTGCGGGACCGGGAAATTACCTTCGCGCGCCAAGCGTTTCTTCTGTACATCGCGCCAATCGTGGTTGGCGCCCCAGACCACCCCGCAGGCGAAACGCGGCTCGAAAGCGACCGCACGCGGGCAATAATAGCCGCCGAGCGATACGCCCTCGCAGCCGATGCGCTTGGCGTCAATGTCGTCGCGCGTCTCCAGCCAGTCGACGACGGCGCTGGCCCAGATCTCGGCGTTGTATACGGCGGTCATGCCGTGCAGCCGCAGCGCCTCACCGGTGCCGGGCTGATCAACGATCAAGGACGCGACGCCGCGCCGCGCCAGCCAGCGTGGAAGCCCGACGCGGTATTTCATCTCCTTGGTCGAATCGAGCCCATTGAGCTGCACGAGGACGGGCGCGCGTCCCGCAACGCCATCGGCGCGCACGTAGAGCGCGGCAAGATGCGCGTCGCGGTAAGGAATTTCGAGCGTCTCGCAATTCTCGCCGGCCAGGCGGACGCCGCGGTCGAAGGCATCGCGAAAGCGCTTGTAGAGCGCCATGCGGCCCGGCGCGCTGTGCGCCTGCAGTCGCTCGGCCGTCATGTAATAGATTGCGGCACGGCCGTATTTATCGCCCGCCGATATCAATCTTCCGCGTTCCTCGTCCTCGGCGGCGAGCCCGCAGAGCTTGTCCCCCATTTTCGTCCAGCTTTCGCGGAAAGCGAGCGTGCCCGCGGCGTCGGGCTGCTTCGCCGCCTCCTGCAACGGCGCGCACATCTCCTCGATCTCGCCGATCTTGGCGCCCATTTCGATGGCGAGGTCGACCGAGAGATTCCAGACGTAATTCGTCGGAAAGTACTTGAACATCCGGGTTTTTCCGCCCTTGGCGGAGACCGCCTTTATTGCGGCCGAACTGCCGCGACCGCCCTCGGCCGGCCGGGGCGTCCTCCCGCTCAATTTGTCCTGTAACGGCGGGCGGCAACTTGGACAAATTGATAGTTATTATCTTATGTATCGATCACATGAATGTATGGAAGGCAGCGCCCAAGGCTAACCGATCATGCGGTACAACAAACTCGACCTCAACTTGCTCGTCGCCCTGGATCATCTTCTGCATCTGCGCAGCGTCAGCGCCGCCGCCGAGCGCATGAACATGACGCAGTCGGCGATGAGCAACGCGCTGTTTCGGCTGCGGCAGTATTTCGACGACGATCTCCTGGTGAAGGTCGGACGCCGCCTCGAACTCACGCCACGCGGCGACGCGCTGAAGGATGCGGTTCGCGACGTGCTCGTGCGCATCGAATGGACGGTCGCGACCAAGTCGCAATTCGATCCGGCCCAATCCGATCGCGAATTCAACGTCCTGGTATCCGATTACGCGCTGGCCACATTGGCGCCGAAAATCCTCGCGCGCTGCCAGGAAGTCGCACGCAACGTGCGTTTCAATTTTCTCTATCAATACGACGTGCCGGAACGATTGCTGGATCGCGGTGACGTCGACCTTCTCATCATCCCGACCGAGTATTGCTCGCGGCGGCATCCGTCCGAGGTTTTCCTTGAGGAAGAATACGTCGGCGTTGTCTGGAAGTACGGAAAGTTTGCGCAAAGAAAACTCTCACGCCGCGATTTCGCGGAAGCCTCCCACATTGTCATGCAAGCGCCGAGCGGGACGCAGTCGCTGGAGTCGCTGTATCTCAGAGAACGGGGAGTCACCCGGCGGGTCGAAGTGACCACGTACAGCTTCAGCACCATTCCGCTATTGGTCATTAACACCGATCGCATCGCGACGGTTCATGGCCGTCTCGCGCGCCAGCTCGAGCCAACGCTGCCGATCAAGATCTTCGAGCTGCCGATCAGGCTGCCGCACATGCGCGAAGCCATGCAGTGGCACAAATATCGTTCGCAGGACGAAGGTCTGATCTGGCTCCGCGGACTGATCCGCGATGTGGCAGGTCCGATAGCAAAAAGGGCACGAGCCGCCTGAGCGCCAGCAAAGCGCGCGCTGGATCGGACTTTCGTTACGCCTGCCGCGCCCACCGTCAGCCTGATTTGCAGATTGAACCGTCGTATTTTCTAAGTTACGACGCGGGAGGATTTTTCGAGGTCCCTGCTGCAATGGCCCTACTCTTCCTCACCGATGCGGACGTCCGAGCGGTGTTCGATTGGCCAAGTGCGATTGCCGAGCTTCGGCGAGCGTATGCGGCGCCCAACAAGCCGGCGATGTTTCCTCCGCGCAGCATGGCGCGTGGCGACGGGCTGTGGCTGCGTACCCTCTCCGGGGTCAATCCCCACGATGGATTGATGGGCGCCAAGCTGATCGCAGTTTCGCTGCGCAACCGTCGGGCGTCTTATCTGATCCCGTTGTTCGATCAGCAAACCGTGGAGCTTGTGGCGCTGGTAGACGCCGCCTCGATCACCGGTTTCCGGACGGCGGCTACCTCGGCGGTCGCAGCCGACGTGCTCGCGCCGTCGCGGCCGCTTATGGTGGGTGTGATCGGCTCGGGCTTTGAGGCGCAAATGCATCTGCGCGCACTTTGCGCCGTGCGCGAAGTTACCGCCGCGCGGGTATTTAGCCCAAATCCTGCCAGCCGCGAACGCTTCGTTACGGCTCTCGCCGATATTGGGGTACCGATCGCGGTGGCGGAAACCGGCAGCGCTGCCGCCGCCGGAGCCGATCTGGTCATCTGTGCGGCGCGATCACGCGATGAGACGCCGACATTGATGGGAGAATGGCTCGCCGACGACGTAACAGTGATTTCGATAGGTTCGACGCTGCCGGAGCAACGTGAGATCGATGTCTCGGTGGTGGCCCGCGCCGGGCTGATTGTCGCCGATATGGTCGAGGAAGTCGCGAACGATAGCGGCGATATGCTCGCCGCGCAGCAGGCCGGCGTCGACTTCAAAGGCCGTATCATGTCGTTGGCCGACGCGGTCGCCGACCCGAGCCGCATTCGGAACTGCCGAGGATTGCGGCTTTACAAGTCCGTGGGGGCTGCGCTGCAGGATCTCACCATCGCCGGAATGTGCGTGGCGCGAGCGCGCAAGGCCGCGCGCGGCACCGAACTCCCCGTTTCCATCGAACCCGTTGAGAAGTGACCGCCAAGCGCCGATCAGGGAGAACGCCATGGCAAGATACAAACCCGGCGAAGCGCGTGAATGGGCGCGCGAGAAGCTCGTCGGCGTCGTCAATTGCACGATTCCGTCGTTCACCCGCGATCTCAAGCGCATCAACGAAAATGCGATCCGCCACGACACGCGGCTGGCCATCACCCACGGCTTTATCGGGACGCTCGGCATTGCTGAAGTCTCGATCACGCTGCCGGAATATCTCGATGTCCTGCGCATCATCGCCCACGAAGCCAGAGGCCGGCTGATCGTCACCCACCACGCGAGCTGGAATAACCTCGAACAGAACATCGAGGCGGTGCGCGGCGCCGAAGCGGCCGGCGCCGAATTCGTGCTGCTGTCGTATCCGCCGAATTTTTATCCGGAAAGCGAGCAGGATATCTACGATTACACCAAGGCGGTCTGCGACGCGACCAATCTGGCGGTCATGCTGTTCCCCATGTTTCTCTGGGGCTTCTCAAGTCGAATTCATCCTTCGGATATCCCGGCGACGCTGATCCGGCGGCTGATCGACGATTGCCCGAACGTTGCCGCCATCAAGGCCGAGGGCGGCTTCCCCTCGATCCAAGGCGTTATCGAATGTGATCGGCTGTTCGGCAAGGAGGTCGTGATCTCAATGCCGATCGAGGGCGAACTCATCCCGCTGGGGCAAATCATGAAGATTCAGCTCTCCGCCACCAGCGACCACGAATATTACGGACCGATGATCCCAAAAGCGTTCAATCACCTTCGTTGCGGCGAATACGACGCGGCGACGAAAATCTATTGGCAGCTTCACCCGGCCCGCAAGGCCAAGAACGCACTGACCCCAACGCTGCATGGCGGCGCGTTTCTCAACCGGCAGGCCTGGAAATTTCAGGGCTGGCTGCAAGGCTACAACGGCGGCCCCTTGCGCCAGCCGACGCAGCGCGTCCACGATCCGCAGATGTTCGCGCTTCGCAAAGGCCTGATCGACGCAGGGCTCAATCCAAGCATGGATCCTTTCCGCGACTTCTTTGTCGGCCGCAATCCAGCCTGATCCGGGCTCGCTCGGCCGCCAGGCGTCCGGCTAGGTAGACCCTTGGCAATCGCATATCGGTCGCGAAGTCGCGAAGCCTATGGTTTCCAATTCATCCGCCAGGCAGATGGCGTTTTGGCATCGATCAGCACAAAACCGATGCGACAGGGCTTAGTGCCATTATTGACCCACGCGTGATTTGTGCCCTGTTGAACCAGGACGTCGCCCGCTTTCAAATGGACTTCGGTGTCGTCCATGAGCATGTCGATCTCGCCATCAATCACGATGGCATAATCGACGCTCCTGGTCCGATGCGTATTTGCATGCCGCGGATGGCCCTGGGTCTTGGGATCGATACCCATGGCGGTCAAAGTTTTTTCGTGGTCGGAATGCGCGACGGGCCCTGAACGAGAGCTTGGTGGAAAGTCTACAACACGAAAGATTGTGCCATTCGCCGGTGGCGGCACCCCGACTTGCGCCTGACCGCGATCTTCTGACTTGCTGACGTCAACCGGAAACTCACCGCTCACCCACAGATTTGCGACTGCATTTCCGCCCGGACTTCGTTGCTTGGGTACGATGTCACCATCAAAAACCGCGACGGCCTTACCCGCCGCATCGTGACCAACGACAACCCGTCTGATCGGCTTAATGTCCATCCTCTCCTCCTATCCGTCGTTGCTGTTCAATCGGTGCCAAAAGCGCCGACGCGCACGCCTCGTATCTTCCATTCGGCTGCATCTCCAGCTACCGCGCCGCCTGAGCGCAAAGGCGTGCGGCCCGGCTAATTCGCGAATTGAGGAATGACTTGTTCGCCCAGCAATTTGGCCGTCTGCTGCGACTCTTCCGGCGCAATGTCCCCGAAAGCGATATCACAAACAAAATACGTGGCTCCGGTGGAGCGGATTTGCTCTTCCAAGAAGCCTTTGAATTCGCTGACGGTGCCGGCAAACGCAGCGCGGGCGGCCAACAGCGGTCCGATTTCCGGAGGAAGTCCGAGCGGCAGTTTGGCGCCGTTGCGGACCCAAAGAAGTTCCATATGCTTCAGCCACGGTCGATAAGCGCGCTCCGCAATACGCAAGGCCGCTGCCGTCGATTCTGCCAGCACCACATGCCGCGAGAGTCCCAGCAGCGGCAGTTCGCTTTCCGGCCTTCCCAACTTTTTCCACTCGAGGCGATACCGTTCATAGATCGCGCGCGCCGGATCCGCCGGCAGGAAGGTCACGATATTCGCTTTCTCCAGCGCCGCCCAATACGCCGCGTCAGGTGTCAGAACGCCATACCAGAGCGGCGGATGCGGCCGTTGCACCGGCTTCAGCACCATCGGCACGTTCTTAAAATTGTAAAACTCGCCGCTGAACGTCAGCTCATCGGACGCCAAACCTTGCTTGATCACGCGCAAGGCTTCAGGAAACTGGCGCGATCCGTCGGCAGGATTGACGCCGTAAAAGCCAACCTCGAATGGCGAGACGCCGCGGCCTACGCCCAGCTCGAACCGTCCACCGCTCATCTGGTCGAGCATGCAAATTTCTTCGATCAGCCGGATGGGATGGTACAACGGCAACGAATAAGCGAGCGGGCCGAGCCGCAGCCGCTTGGTCCGCTGGGCGACAGCAGCGAGGAAGACGCCGGGCGATGGCGCAAGTCCGAGCGGCGTCCCGTGATGCTCGGCGAGATGGTAGGCGTAAAACCCGTAACGGTCGCAGGCTTCCAGAAGCAAAAGCCGGCTTTCAAACTGCCGATTAAGAGGAACACCTAAGTCGTCCATGTGTTCAAATAAGCCGAATTTCATCTGAGCCTCCCTCCCCTGTGATCCACGGCAGACGTTTCTATTTCTTCCCATCCTTCAGATGGCTTGAGCATTTCCCTTCGACTGCGCCGCCATATCGCTTGACCCATCTCTATTCCGAGACAAAGCTGACGTATCTCTGCACGGGGAAGAGATGAAAATTGAGCCGGTCGCCGATTAGGCCCCACAAGCCTCTTGGCGCTTTGAGCATCACGATGATCGCGATCGTTCCAAGGGTAATCAGGTACCACGCTCCATAATCGGCAAGCAGCGCGCGGAGCACGAAGAACACCAAGGTGCCGATAATCGGCCCCTCGATCCTGCCAATTCCGCCAATGACCACGATGAAGATGACGTCCGCCGACCAATCCGTGACGCTGAAACTCGCAGCCGGAGTGATGTGCAATTTTTCCACAATGACCAGGGCGCCGACCAGCCCGGCGATCAATGCGGCAATGAGATAGACCGCAAGCTTGGTACGTTGCTGGTTGACGCCGATGCTGCCCGCTGCCGGCTCCGAATCCCGCACTGCCGCGAGCGCCAGGCCTTGGCGTGACCGCAGCCAAAAGAAGACCAGCACGACGCTGCCGATCCCCAGTCCAATGCTGAAATAATAGAGGATCAACTCGCGCGTGCTGCGGTGCTCGGAAATTGCGCGCACGACCGAAATCGGCAAACTCATGCCGGTGCCCTGGCCGAAGGGTCTGACCAACGTGAAGATCAACCGCAATATTTCGGCGATCACCCACGTTCCGATGGCGAAGTGCGCGCCGCGCAGACGGAACGCCACGAAAGCGATCGGCACTGCGATGATGGTCACGATGATTCCGGTCAGGAACAGCGCGGGTAACGGCGGAACATTGAGAAACACCGTAGCAATCAGAAACACGTAACAACCAAGTCCGACGTAGGCTTGTTGTCCCACCGAGACTAGTCCGGCATAGCCGGCGAGAAAATTCCAGGCCTGCGCAAGCGCGAGATAGTAGGAGACCTCGATCAGCAACCGCATCTCGGCGCGACCGGCCCACGCCGGCAAGGACAAAACCGCGACGAGTGCAGCTACGACGATGGCGGCACCGAATCGGTTGGTGCCGACGGAACGCTCGATCCGATAGGACGGGATTTCGCTCATAAGCCGACAGTCTTGGGAATGAGGCCCTGCGGCCGAACCAGCAGGATCAACAGGAACACGAGGTGTCCAGCGAGCGTATCCCAGCTTGGATCGAAGGCCGCGCCGATCGCCTGGGCGACGCCTAGTATCACCCCGCCAAGCAGCGTCCCCCATAGGCTTCCCAATCCGCCGATGATCACGACCTCGAACGCGTAAAGGAGCCGCGCCGGACCGATCGTCGGGTCGAAAATGGTACGAATGCCAAATAGCACGCCGGCAATAGAGACGACGCCGAGCGCGATCGCCGTCGCCATGGCATAGACGTAGCGGTTGTTGACGCCCGTACAACCGCGCCGTATCGAAGTCGTCGGCGGTGGCGCGAAAGGCGCGGCCCAGATCCGTCCAATAGAGAAACAATTCGAGCGCCGCGATCACGACGACGGCGACGACGAACACGGTCGCAGGCATCAGCCCGATGGCCAATTGATCGCCGATCCGAACACTCGAGGTCTCCAGCCAGGGCAACTGCAGCCGGCGGCTGTCCGCGCTGAACAGTTCCAACAGTCCGTTTTGAATGACGACGGAAAGGCCGAATGTCACCAGCAGCGGGCGGAGAATGTCGTCGCCCAACGTGAAGTTCAAAAGGCCGCGCTGCAGAACATAACCGATGCCGAACATGACCGGCACGACGACGGCGAGCGACACCAGCGGGTTGACGCCCAGCAGCCCCATTACCACGACGGCAAGATAAGCCGCCATGACAATGAAATCGCCGTGCGCAATGTTGATGATGCGCATCACTCCGAACATCAGCGACAGCCCGGTCGCGAACAGAGCGTAGAGGCCGCCCACCAGCGCCCCTTGGATAATGGTGTTGATCCAGTACACGTAGGCCCCGTCAAATGCCGAAATAGGCGAGCTTGATTTGATCACGCGTCAAATCTTTGGGTCGCCCCTCGAGCGTGACTTTTCCCTTCTGCATGCAATACACCCGGTTCGACGCCGCGAATGCCCGATTGATGTCCTGTTCCACAATCAACACGGTGGTGCCTTCCGCACGGATGCCCGGCATGGCGGCATAGATGTCGCGAATAACGATCGGTGCGAGTCCGAGGCTGAGCTCATCGCACAGCAGCAGCCGCGGATTGGCCATCAGTGCACGGCCGATGGCCAGCATCTGCTGCTGACCACCCGACAGCGTCTGCGATGGCGCACGCCGCCGCTGGGCAAGGCTGGGAAAGAGCCGGTAAACGCGCTGCAGCGTCCAGGGTCCCCGCCGCCGGCAAAAGCCGCCCATGCGTAGATTATCTTCGACGTTGAGCGACGGAAACGGCCGCCGCCCTTCGGGCACCATGGCAATGCCGCGAGCGACGATCTGTTCGGGCTCCAGCGCGCCGATGGCGCTGCCGTCGAATTCGATGTCGCCTGGATGGCGCGGGCGCAACAGCCCACTCATTGCCTTGAGCAAAGTCGTCTTCCCGGCTCCGTTGGAGCCGATAATGGCCACGGTTTCTCCTTCGTCGATCGACAGACTGACACCGAACAAGGCTTGAAAATCGCCGTAGCCGGCTACGAGATCGGTGGTGCGAAGCAAGCTCATTCGGCCTCGATGCCCATGTACACTTCCTGCACCGCATTATCCGCCATCACCACGCGCGGTATCCCTTCGGCCAAGCGCTTGCCGAAATTAATGACCAGCAACCGATCGACGAAGGCGATCAGCACGTGGACGACATGTTCGATCCAGACGATCGACACGCCGTCGCGTTTGACGAGGTTGATGGTCTTTAGCAGCTCCTGACACTCACCGTCGGTCAGTCCGCCCGCGATTTCATCGAGCAGCAGAAGGGTCGGTTTGGTGGCTAGCGCGCGAGCAAGCTCCAGTCGCTTACGCTCGAGCAAGGTGAGCCGCTCAGCGATCACGTTCGATTTCGTCAACAGCCCGGTCCGCTCGAGCATTCCAATGCTCAAGTCGTAACAAGCGGCCTCCCCGTGGCCGGAGGCAAAGCTCGCCGCGGCGAGCACATTTTCAAAGACCGTCATGCGGCCAAACGGTTGCGGAATCTGGTAGCTCCGCCCGATCCCCAGCCGGCAGCGCTCGTAGGATGGAAGACGCGTGATGTCGCGACCCTTGAAGTGGATCGAACCGGCTGAGGGCGCGACGTCGCCGGCAATCAGATTAAACAGCGTGCTCTTGCCGGCGCCGTTCGGCCCCAGGATACCGAGCGCCTCGCCGTTCTCGACCGTGAAAGATAAATCGTCGATCGCCGTCAGCGCACCGTAGTTTTTGGCAACGCCTTGGACGTGCAAGAGAGTGGTCATTTTGGCCGCAAAAAACGACCCCGGGCCGGCGCCCGGGGCAGCCTCTTTGTACGATTGCGTAAAACCTTACGCCAGCGGCTCCATTTTTCCGTCGACCGGAATCTGGGGTGCCAGTCCATTGGCGACGACCAAAAGCTCATACTTGAAAGGTCCGTTCGGGGTTCGGCGCCACTGCCCGCTGACCAGCGGAGTCTTGACCACGTTTTTAACCGGCCCCTTTCCCCAGGCGATCGGACCAACGATGGTCTGCAGATTCGTTTTTACCACGGCATCGAGATTTGCGGCTGGGTCCTGGGAGTCGGAGCTGCGTTTGATGACGTCAGCGGCGACCTCGAACAACGAATGCACGAAGCCGATCGGCTGCGTCCATTGTTTTCCCGTGGCTTTGGTGTAGGCGGCACCAAGCTCCGCGGCACTTTGCCCGGAAAGCGACGATTTGAACGGGAATCGCGGTGTCCACCAGACTTCCATGGAGAGGTTATTCGCAGTGGTGCCGACCGACTCGACCGACGCCGGAAACAGCAGCGCCTTGGTGATGGTCACGATCTTCGGCTTCAGGCCTTGTTGGTAGGCTTGTGTCCAGAAGGTCGTAAAATCTGGCGGGATCATGTTTCCGGTGATGATCTCGCAGCCGGCTTCCTTGAACGCGCTGATCTGCGACGTGAAATTGTCGCTCAGCGTCTGGAAGTGCGGAGGATGTATCAGCTTGTAATTATTCTTGGTGAGTGCCGGCGGCAGACCAAATGTACCATCTCCCCACGCGTTGCCGTCCGGATCGTTGGCGAAGATAGCTCCGACGACCCGATTGGTCGGCACTTGTGGCCACATATCGAGAAGGATGCCGATGGCGTCCTCAAGGCCCCAGAAATAGTGATAAGTCCATTTGAAGGGCTTATCCGGCTTGCCGCCGCGCGGGATAAACCATGATTGCCAGGGCGAAACGGTGGATACGCACGGGACTTCGTTGAGTTCGCACTGATCTGCAACGGGATTGTTGGTCTCGGGTGCCGCCCCGACCACCATCAGCGAGACTTTATCCTTGAGAATGAGATCTGCCGCGACTTCGGAGGCGCGATTGGAATTCGTCTGGCTGTCCTTGACGATGATCTCGATCGGAAGGTTCTGTTTTTTAAAGAGCTCGCGCACCTCTCCGATGATGAAATTGTCGGCCTCGGCAAACGGCGCCAATGGGCCGGTTTGCGGACTGACGTAACCGATTTTCACCGGCTTGGCCGCCCGCACCCAAGGGGCGGGAAAGCTCGAGAATAGCGCGGTTGCTGCAACCGCGGTCCCTCCGGTTTTGATCAGCTTGCGGCGCGAAATGCCGAGGTGCGGCGCATCGCCAATTTTGTCCTTGGTTTCGGTTCCATTCACCTGGTGCATGATGTCCTCCCGTATGCTGTGGTTTTATAGCGTCTCTTCCGTGACGACGGCCTCAATCGCATTATGCCAGCGGGTCGGCCGGGATGCCGAGCCGGAATTTGCCGTGATTTTCGTACGACGTGTCGCTCATGACCTGGTGCAGGCCGGCGGTATTCAAATCGCGAAGCAGGCGGCCAAGAACGTGGGGATGGCGCAGTCCAGTGTTGCCGGCGAAGTGATACGCCATGGTCGCGACCTCGATGGCAATATCGGTGGCATAGACGGCCATCGCCCGCACATCGGCGATGTCGGCTCCCTCCAGGGGATGGCCGGCGCCGGCTTTCTGGTAGAGCTGTTCGTAACGCTCGTGCATGAGCGCGCGCACGGAGCGAATTTTCAGATCGGCTTCGGCGATTTTGCGCTGGACAACTTGGCGTTCGTCGAGCTTTGACGATCTGAAACGTGCCGCGCGTCGTCGTCGCGATGTTGATCAACTCGTCGAGCGCTCGCCTTGCGGAGCCCATGGCCACGCTGCCATGTTCTTTCGCCACAAAACTAAAGGGCGGAAATAAATATGAAGGACCTCCGCGTCGCGGCTTTGGCTTGAGCAAATCCCAGACAAACGAGAGATGCTCGGGCAAATGATAATTCTCAACCGAGCAGTCGCAGCTTCCGGTTCCTCTAAGGCCGACAACATCTTTCCAATTGTCGTAGATGGTGACTTCCGCGGTCGGAAAGGCGGTGAAGATGACGAGTGGCTTGCCGCCATTCTCGCTTTCACTTCCCTCGACAACGGTGCCGCCGACAATCCATTCGGAATGCCGGATGCCGCTGTTGAAGCGCCATCGGCCGCTGACGCGGTATCCGCCGGGTTCGCGCACCGCGCGACCGGCGGGAAAGAAGGAAATGGCCGCCGTCGGGATATGTCCGTTGACAAACACCCGATCGAGCCCCGCCTGCGGAAGAAATACACCGAGCGATCCAACAGCGGTGGCGCCGACCATGGTGCACCAGCCGCTGGTGAAATCGTGATATGCGATTGCCTCCAGGACCATCATCTCGGTCACCGGATCGGCTTCGGCGCCGCCCATCACCTCCGGCAGCTTGAGGCGAAACAGGCCGGCATCTCGCAGGGCCGCGACTGCCTCCGGCGCGAGCGTTGCGATTTCCTCGCTCTTTCCACCAGATGCTTGCAGGATTGGAGCAATTCGCTCGACGTGCGCGAGCAAGGCCTCACGTTTGGACTCCTGCTCCTTGGGCGACTGAGCCAGCATTTCTCCTCCCTGCACCGGATTTGGTTCCGAGCGAGCGGTTCCCTTCGGCAACACGCGCAAACTCGGCAACTTGGCTATCAATCATTTATGAATAACATTCAGCTGTCAACGCGATTTCTGTCGTGAATTCGGGTCATTTATGCGCAAGAGAAGCGGCGATTGCAGTGGGCCGCTTGATCAATTGGATCGTGACAACCGACACATGATCGCTGCAGCTTCGTTCAACTGAAACGCCGGGCTTAAGGCAGTCATTTCCCAGCGTGCAGACGTGGCGGCGGGCACCGTGTACAATTATTTCACGTCCAAAGACGAGTTGGCCATGTACGTCATGGATCAAGTGATGGACCGCCTGTCACAGCGTATTGAAGCTGTGACGAACGACTTTACCGATCCGGCACAGGTCTACGCCTTTGGCATCCGCAACGTCATGATTGCAGCGACCACCGACCAAAGATGGCGTTGGGTGCTGCGTCGCTCGCAAGTCATTGCCGGCGCCATGTATCGCGTGATGGGGCCCTACGCCATCAGAGATATTCGCAACGCAGTTTTAGCGGGACGCTATCGCGTCGAGGATCCCGAATTGGCCTGGCGGCAAGCCTCGCACGCCATCGCCGGCTTCAGCCTCGCCGTCTGCGACAAGGGCATCTTGCCGGGGAAAATGGACGAGGCTGTGGTGAACCTCCTCGGAATGGTCGGCGTTCATCGCCGCGAAGCCTGGGAAATAGCGCGACGCCCCTGCCCCGATCTACCAGCGGATTAAGCAGGCTGCACCGTGCCCCCAAGGAAACGGGCATTCGTGCGCTCCGGTTTTGGCGCCGGAACAGCAAGGCTCATTCATGGGATAGCAGGTGATGCCCGCGTCAGCCTGTGGCCGCGGCTCACTCCGCGGGGAGTTCGGGACACGGCCTTTTGGCGATCTCCCAGGCTTCATCCCGCGTGACACCGACCATGCCGAGCAAGTTGACGACGGCCTCGTCAATCTTTTCTGGGTCCACGTTTTGATCGCAAACGGCGATGCTGAAGCCGACGATGGCGTGCGTCGCTTGCCGCCAGGCCAATTCCGGATCCTCGACGCTGTACCTCCCCGCTTTGCATGCGCGCCGAATGTCGCGAATCGCATACGGTCCCATGACGCGATACATGGCGCCGGCGATCACTTCCGATCGCATCAACAGCCAGCGCCATCGCTGATCAGTGGTGGCGGCTTTCATCACGTTGCGAACGCCGAAAGCATAAACCTGGGCGGGGTCCGAGAACGTATTGGTGACCGCCTCGATCCGTTGGGCCAATCGATGCATGACGCGTTCCATCACGCAGACGGCGAGTTCATCCTTGGACTCGAAATAATTGTAGACGGTACCGGCACCAACGTCGGCGAGTTCAGCGATTTCCAACATCGTCGCCGCATCGATCCCTTTCTTCGTCATGACCTTGTCAGCGGCATCAATGAGGGCGTCGCGATTGCGACGCTTGCGACGATCGACCCTCGATTTAACAGCTAGATTGGCCTTGGCTGCCATTTTACGGTTCACAATGAAAATGCCGTCTCACGGACGAATCCGATTATTCGATTGCGTAGCGCTACCTGGTCAAGTCGCTCGTTCTGAACAGGATAGCCGGTTCACGCAGTGCTTCTAAATACCACGATATCATACTCCACAGGCAGCTAGTATTCATTATTGACGAATATTCACATACTCGATGGGCGACAAGGCATCAAGATGCTCGGCGCGCGATCACAGCGTTCGCGCACGCGTCAGCTCAAAATCGAAGAATAGGTTTGACGCATTTGCCCTCAAGAGAATCTTCAATCGCTCGATTGATATCCTTGAAAGGATAGAAAGTGACGAGCTTTTCGAGCGGAAAACGGCCAAGCGCATGAAGCTCTATCAGTTTTGGAAGGAACTCTTCCGGATTGGTGTCGCCGAGGATGATTCCCCGGATTGTCCGGCCACCATTCATGACGTGCGAAGTCACGAAGGTGAGTTCGGAATCTTCCGGCGCGCCGCCGACGAAGCCGCAGGTACCGCGTAGCGCCAGGACATCGATCGCCAGTCGTAAGATCGGCATTAGCGCCGTGGTCTCGAGCGTAAAATCAACTCCGTTTCCCGTAATTTTTTTGATGGCTTCTGGAATGGACGCAGTAGTTGGATTGATGGCGTGAGTGGCGCCCAATTCGAGAGCGAGGTTAAGCCGCTCAGCGCGCAAATCGATGGCGATGATTTTGCCGGCACCGACCAATCTGGCCGCCATGACGGCGCTGAGCCCGACGGAGCCGGTACCGAAAACGGCGATCGATTTGCCCGCGCTTACCTTCAGCGAATTGATCACCGCGCCCGCGCCAGTGATGACGCCGCAACCCAGAGGGCCCAACAATTCGAGCGGCGCATCGTGCGCCACGCCAATGACGTTGCGGTCGTGGCACACAACGTGCGTCGCAAACGAGCCCTGCCCCATAAACGTGTGCACTTTTTCGCCGCCGACGGAGAGAGGTGTGGTCCCGTCGCGGCGACCGCCGCCAAAGTTGCGCTGAAAGAACTCGTAGCAATAGGATGGCAGACCAGCTTGGCAACTCGGGCAGTTGCCACAAGAGTCGCCACTGAGAATCACGCGGTCGCCGGCTTTGACTTTTGTGACGCTTCCGCCAACAGCCTCCACGATCCCCGCGCCTTCGTGGCCGAGAACGATTGGTTGCGGCATCGGTACAATGGTTTGGTCGCGGATTGCCATGTCGGTGTGACAGATACCGGTCGCGACCAGTCGAACCCGCACCTCGTCATGTCGCGGCTCTTCAAGTTCCAATGTTTCAAAGGCCAACGGAGCGAATTTGGCGCGGGCTACGGCGGCATCGATTCTCATAGTTTGGTGCTCCCCCGCTCGGCCCGGTTAGTGAGTGCGAAGTGCCGGCCGCGCCTTTTGGCAAGCCCGACACTCATTATTGACGACTATTCGATTTTGGCTAATGTTCATAAACGATAGACAAATCTGCGACAAGGATGGTCATGCGATGCGGCAATCGTGCCTCGCGCGCCGAGCCGTGAGTCACTCTGCAATGCCGGCGGAAACTCAACGACAAACTCGGCCGCGGCCCGATCTGTCCGTGGAGATAGTAGGCGAGACTCGCCATCGGCTTCTTTATCCTGAAATCCGGCTCGGTAGCGATTAGAGTCGACGCAAAAGCTCAAGCCTCGTTATTGAGGTCCGATCATAGGGGGGAGTTTAAGAAGCAGTGGCACCAGAGTCGCAGGCGCCCGTTCTGTCGGCAAGATCAATCGACAAGCGTTTCAACGCTCTGGTTGTCTTGAGCCAAGTCAACTTCACCGTTGGTGAAGGTGAGGCCATCGGCATAGTCGGCCCAAATGGCGCGGGCAAGACAACGCTGCTCAATATTCTTGCCGGCGCCTATGAGCCCAGTGCCGGCACGGTTTCGTTCCGCGGCCAGGACATCACCGACCTTCCGATCGAAGATCGCTGTCGCAAGGGGATCGCAAGGTCACATCAAATTCCCCGTCCCTTCGGCGGGATGACCGTTTTCGAAAATCTCTTCGTCGCCGCCGCGAACGGCGGCGGGTTTCAGCGCAACCAGGCTTATGATCGTTGCATCGACTCGCTGAAGCTTTGCGGCATGCTGCCGGTTGCCAATCGCCGAGCCGAGGCGCTGGGGCTTTTGGACCGCAAGCGTCTGGAACTGGCGCGCGCGGTAGCGACCGATCCGGTCGTGCTGTTGTTGGACGAGATCGGCGGAGGCTTGACCGATGCCGAAGCCTCGGAATTGGTCGAAACGATCCAAACCCTACGCCAGCGCGGCATCGCCATCGTTTGGATCGAGCACATCGTTCACGTCTTGCTGCAAGTCGCCGAGCGGCTCGTCTGCATGGACGCCGGCATGATCGTCGCCGACGGCGACCCACATGAAGTCATGTCCGATCGTACGGTCATCGATGCCTATTTGGGGGAAGGCCTCGAATGAGTCTGCTTTCGATTACGGCGCTGGATGTACGGCATGGATTGCTCCAAGCCGTGCGTGACGTGAGCTTTCAAGTCGACCAGGGCGAGACCGTCGCCCTGGTCGGCGCGAATGGCGCCGGCAAAACGACGCTACTGCGCGCGATCGCCGGCGCCCATCGGGCGTCGCGTGGTCAAATTCATTTCGACGGATCGGACATCACCGCAAAACCGACCTACCGGCGCGTGGCCATGGGGATTGCGCTTGTGCCCGAGGGCCGGCGGCTTTTTGCCGCCATGACGGTCGAGGAGAACCTGCAAATCGCCTGCGCGAGCGGACGCAAGGGTGAGTGGACGGTCGATCGCGTCATGGAAACTTTTCCGTTGCTCAAGCCGCGGCGCAAGGCCCGCTGCGGTACGCTTTCCGGCGGCGAGCAGCAAGCGACCGCGATCGGACGCGCGCTGATGACCAATCCGCGTCTGTTGCTGCTCGATGAGGTTTCGCTTGGATTATCTCCATTGGCCGTTGATCTGGTCTACAAATCCGTCGAATCCCTCATTGCAGCCGGAGCGACGATTCTGCTGGTCGAGCAGGACCTCAAGCGCGCGCTTAAGGTCGCGAACCGAGTCATGTGCATGTTGGAAGGACGCATCGTCGTCGAAGGCAGCGCCAAAACTTTAACGCGCGAGCAAATTACCCAGGCGTATTTCGGACATCAGAAGCGCCGCCAATCAGAGAGAGCATCGTGAGCATTCTAAGCGCGCTCATCGAAGGAGTACTGCTCGGCGGTTACTACGCGATGATCGCCAGCGGCCTGTCTTTCATGTTCGGCGTAATGAGAATCATCAACCTGGCCCATGGCAGCCTCGCCATCGTCGCCGCGTTCGCGCTTTGGGTCATCGCCGACCGAATGGAGTTAAATCCGTTTCTCGCGTTGATTGTCGTGTTGCCGGCGATGGGCTGTATTGGATGGCTTCTGCAACGCACCGTTCTGGAGCGCAGCGCCCGCTCAGGAGAATTGGTGCCGATCCTCAGCACCTTTGGCTTGGCGATCGTCGTAGAGAATCTTCTGTTTGAGTTCTTTGGCGCCGACATACGCTCTCTGGCGCCGTATGTCGGCTCCCTCTCCTACGACAGCTTTGATATCGGCGGCGGAACCTATATCGGAGAGCTGGCGATCCTGACATTTGCCGTCGCCATCCTGCTGTTGGGCGGCCTGCAATTATTTCTCACTTACACGCCGCTCGGGCGCCAAATTCGCGCGACAGCGGAGGATCCCGACACGGTCGAGCTGGTCGGAGTCAACTCCCGATTTGTGAACGCGGTTGCGGCATCCATCGCGCTGGTCACGGTCGCCCTTGCCGGTCTGTTTCTTGGGTTGCGAACAAATTTCGACCCCTATGCCGGATCGTTGCAGCTCATTTTCGCATTCGAGACGGCCGTCATCGGCGGTACCGGAAGCTTATGGGGAACGCTGCTTGGAGGAATTATCCTCGGCATCGCCCAAACGCTCGGCGCACATGTTCATCCGCAAGGTTTCCTGCTCGCCGGGCATGGGGTGTTCCTGTTGATTCTCGTCGGACGTCTTTACGCGCCAAGGCAGTCCATTCGCCTCTTCCTCAAATCAAAACTCGGGTAGCCTTTCGTGGACCCTCATTCCGGTATCGCAATTCGGCGCTGGACCAATCTCTCGATCGGCGTCGCCATCATCGTCGCGATCGCGCTGATTTTTCTTTTCGTTGGACCAACGTTCCTGCCCGACACGGTGCTCGACAGACTGACCGTGCTATTTATCTACGTGCTGCTTGCCGCAATGTGGAACGCGCTCGCCGGCTATGGCGGCATGATCTCTGCAGGGCAACAAGCATTTTTCGGGCTCGGTGGGTATTTGGCTATTCGGCTTTCCGAATGGGGCGTCGAACCCTATTTGGCGCTCGTCATAGCCGCGGTGTTGGGGGGCCTTTCTGCACTGCCCATTTCTGCGATCGTCCTGCGGCTTCGCGCCGGCGAGTTCGCTATTGGCATGTGGGTAATAGCCGAGGTGGTCCGGCTTTTGGTCAATCTCGATCCGATTATTCAGGGCGATACCGGCCGTTCCTTGATCGCGCTATCGAACTTCGATGCCCAGGCGCGGCGTGAATTGACTTACTGGATGGCTCTCGCTGCGATGGTCGTCATGCTCGGGGCAATCTTTCTGCTGCTGCGCAGCCGGCTCGGTTCTTCGATTCAAGCCATCCGAGACAGCGAGGAAGCTGCGGCGTCGGTGGGCGTGAGAGTGTTGTTCACCAAGCGCATCATTTTCGTGATCGCCGCTTTGGGCTGCGCGCTTGCCGGCGCGCTGTGGCTGGCGACTTTCACCACTTTCCAGCCTCGCAGCTTTTTCGGCATCCAGTGGAGCGCCTACATGATCTTCATGGTTTTGGTCGGCGGCATTGGGCGCTTCGAGGGGCCGATCCTCGGCGCCATCATCTTTTTCCTCATCGAGACTTGGCTAGGGGCATCGGGCGTCTGGTACCTCATCGTGCTCGGCTTTACCGCGCTCCTGTTCTCGCTGTTCTTGCCCAAGGGCATCTGGGGTTACATCGAGGACCGCTTCCACGTGCTGCTACTTCCCGTCGGGTATCGCGTGCAAACGTTGGGCGCCGGACCAATCCCCAAACCGAGCGAAGCCCAGTGAAAGCGGCTGTCGCTGGCAACGACAAGACGAGAGGCTCACCGAGCTGTTCGATGCCCAGGTGCAACTGCTCTCGCCTCCGTTCGCCATTGCCGCGGTGAGGACTGGATCTCGGAGTCCAGGGGGTTACAGCCGACGCGGGGGCTGCGCGGCACGGCCTGACGGCAATGCTACAGCGCCCGCAAATAACGGATCGGTGCGCCGGGGGTGATCGCTTGTGCCGCCGCAATGATCGCGTTGGTATCGATGCCGTAATGCCGATAGAGATCGGCGATTGAACCGGTCTGGCCGAAATGTTCGACACCGAGCGACCGGGTGCGATTGCCTTGCACCGCGCCAAGCCAAGCGAGGGTCGCGGGATGGCCATCGAGCACCGTCACCAGCGCACAATGCGAGGGTACATCAGCAAGCAGCCGTTCGATGTGCGAGCGCGCGTGCAAGAGGCCGCGTTCGCGCGCACGCTGAGCCGCAGTCCAATCTGCGTTCAGCCGGTCAGCTGAGGTGACCGCCAGCAGGCCGACGTCGCGGCGGTCCTCCGCCATTAGCCCAACCGCCGAAATGGCTTCCGGGGCGACAGCGCCGCTATAAGCAACGACGACCTGCGCATTCGGACCAGGTTTACGCAGCCAATAGGCGCCGTCGACAATTGCCCGCGTCAGCTCCGGCGTCATCGCGCGCTGGATTTGTTCAATCGGACGCGTAGAGAGCCGCAAGTACACCGCGCCGCCGGTCTCATCTCGCACCCAGTTTCGTTCGGACGGAAGCGCATCACCCTCCTTTTGAATATATTCGAAGGCCCAGCGCATAATTGCGGTCAATTCGTCAACATAGGCCGGCTCGAAAGCAGCGAGTCCGTCCTGCGCCAGCCCAATGAGCGGCTCGGCAATCGACTGATGCGCTCCGCCTTCACCGGCCAATGTAATTCCCGACGGCGTCGCCACCACGATAAAACGCGCATCCTGGTAACAGGCATAGTTCAAGGCATCGAGCCCGCGGGCGATGAACGGGTCGTATAGCGTGCCAATCGGCAACAGCCGCTCGCCGTTGATCGAATGCGAAAGCCCGAGTGCCGACAGCGCCGCGAACAGACTCATCTCGGCAATGCCGAGCTCGATGTGTTGACCTTGAGGCGAGAAATCCCAGTTGAACGTCGATGGAATGCGCTCGTTCTTAAATGTATCGGCTATCTTCTCGCGGCCAAACAGGCCACGCCGATTGACCCATGCGCCAAGATTGGTCGAGACGGTCACGTCGGGCGAGACGGTAACAATGCGCCGGGCAAATTCGTCATCGCGGCGGCCAATCTCGTTTAATATCTGTCCAAAGCCGCTCTGGGTCGACATCACCGATTGAACGGCGACCGTCAGCTCCGCGGGTACCTCAATCTGCGGTGCCAGCAATCTGCGAGCGCCCTGCGCTGCGAACGGCACATGATCGAGAAAGTCTTGCAACGCTTCTGCCGGCAGCGCGAGACCTTCGAACTTGTCCCACTCATGTCCGGAGCGCACGTTCTGCGCCTTCTGGTATTCCGCCATTTGCGCCGGGGTCATCAACCCGGCGTGGTTGTCCTTGTGACCCGCTATCGGCAGGCCAAAGCCCTTTACGGTGTAACAGATGAAGCACGTCGGCGTGTCGCTGTTGGCGGAGCGAAACGCTTCAAGCAGCGCAGGCAGATCGTGTCCGCCTAGATTGTTCATGAGCGCAGCGAGCTCCGCGTCGGAGCGCTTTGCGATCAGCTCCGACACCTCGCCTTGGTCGCCGATCTCATCGTTCAGCCTTTTGCGCCAAGCCGCGCCACCAGCGAAGACGAGCGCCGAATAGAGCTGGTTTGGACAGTTGTCTATCCAGCGTTTCAGATTCGCGCCGCCCGGCTCCTCGAAGGCCGCGCGCTGTAAGGAGCCGTATTTTACAATGATGACATCCCAGCCAAAATTCTCAAATAGCTGCTCGTAGCGCTCCCACAAGCCTTCGCGCACGACGGCGTCGAGGCTTTGCCGGTTGTAGTCGATGATCCACCAGCAATTGCGCAGGCCGTGCTTCCAGCCCTCGAGGAGCGCTTCGAAAATGTTGCCTTCGTCTAATTCGGCATCGCCAAGCAGCGCGACCATGCGTCCTTCGGGCATGGCGCGCCCCCAGCCATGCGCACGCACGTAGTCTTGGACCAAAGAAGAGAACAAGATTTGCGCGCCGCCTAATCCTACCGATCCAGTTGAGAAATCGACGTCGTCGGTGTCCTTGGTGCGGGAAGGATAACTTTGCGCGCCTTTGTAAGCGCGAAATCCTTCAAGGGCCTCCCGGGTCTGATGACCAAGCAGATATTGGACGGCGTGGAAAATCGGCGAGGCGTGCGGTTTTACGGCGATCCGATCCTGCGGCCGCAGCACGTCGAAATATAGCGCGCTCATGATGGTCGCGAGCGACGCGGAGGACGCCTGGTGCCCGCCCACTTTCAGTCCATCGGTATTCTCGCGCAGATGGTTGGCGTGGTGGATCGTCCAGCTCGCCAGCCATAGCACCTTGCGCTCAAGTTCTCGTAAGGCCGCGAGATGATCCGATGAAATCGGCATAGCAGATAGGCTCCAAGCCATGTCTTTTCCGCACGCGCTCCGATGCTGTATCAATGCCAGAGTTGCACGCTCCAGGGCAGTATCTCAACAAGAAAGGTTGCCACTTAAGACCCCACGCCGCATTAGGCCGCAGAGCGGCTGGATCCGAATGCCATCGCCCAACACGCGCAGCAGATAAATTTGTCAGCCAATGGCTGTGGCGCTCTGCTGCAAGCAAAGCGGCGGATTGACCGATCCCACCAGCCAATGCCAGAAACGATTTGTCGGCGTGGCATCGTGTCCGGGCCGATATCATGCCGGATCTTGGGCGGAATCATCCCTGATACCCGGACCCACCTCGTTGCAAGGGCAGCTATGACCGCCACCGCTATTAAGCCAGCGCATTTTCCTTGGTTCGACTATTCACGCTACTCGTTCTCGCTTGGCTTGAAGACGCCCGCCGGCACCTATCTCTCGGGCCACACCGCTTCCGAATTTGATCCAGTGGCGAAGCGCATCGTCGTTCGCGGCGGTATGACCGAGCAGGTGCGCACCGCCTGGGCCAAGATCGGCGCGATCCTCGATGCCGCCGGACTTGGCTTGGAAAACGTGGTGCGCGTTGTCGAGTACGTGCGGCCGGAAGGTATCGAGCGCTACCTGGAAGCTGCCGCAGTGCGCGAGGAAGTCTTCGGCGCGCAGCAGCCGATCGTGAACACCGTGCCGGTGAAGAGCCTGCTGCGGCCGGACGCGTTCATCGAAATCGAAGTGACCGCGGGGCCGAGTGGCGGGCAACGCAAATCTTCCGGCATCGTTTTCCTTCCGACGATTCAGCCGCTGGACGAACAGGGCCAAATCGTCGGCGCGGGCGACGTGGTCGCCCAGACAGAGGTGATTTTCGAGCGCGCCGGGCGAATGCTCACGGCGCTCGGGCTCGGCTTCGATCGGGTGGTGAAAACGGTAGACTACATTACGCCCACTGCCCTCGCCGCTTATAAAGGCACCGGCCGCGTGCGCCGCGAACGGCTCGGTCCGATCTATCCTGGCGCCGCCGGCATCCTCATGCCGCGTCTGCTGCACCCTGAGGCGTTGATCCAATACGACTTCACTGTCGCCCGCGACGTTCCGGTCGAGGTCAATCCGGGCTGGACCCGCTATCAGAAGCTCACCTACAGTCCCGGAGTGCGCGCCGGGAAGCTTTTGTTCATGTCCGGATTTGGCGCAATCGATCCGGCCACCGAGCGCGTGGTGTTCGAAAATGACGTCCTCGCCCAGGCCGAATACATCTACGGGAATGTCCTTAAAGTGGTAGCTGCGGCTGGCGGCGGACCGCAGCACCTGGTGAAGACCATTGAGTACGTGACGCCGGCGGCGCTGGAGCGCTATCGCGGCGTGGCCGGCGTGCGCGCCAAGCTCTTGCGCGAGCCGTGGCCCGCCTCGACCGGCCTGGTCTGCGAGGCGCTCCTGCGGCGGGAGATGCTGATCGAAATTGATCCGTTCGCGATTCTCGATTGAGGCGATGGCGCTGCTCACCGAAGAACTGAAGGCCTGGATCGGACGCGAAGCGCACTATCCGGCGCGCGAGGAGCTGGGCCGCGCCTCGATCCGCTATTTCGCGCTGGCGCTCGGCGACGACAACCCGCTTTATGTTGACGACGCATACGCCCGCGAGGCGGGCTATCCTTCGGTGATCGCGCCGCCGACGCTGATTTGCGAAACCTGCCAGTACTCAACCCGCCCGCCAGACGAAGACGGTTATATCGGCCACGAATGGGAGCTGCCGATCCGCGGCTGCCGCGTGATCCGCGCCGGCAACGAGTACGAGTTCATGCGGCCGCTTCTGCCGACCGACCGCATCTCGGTGACCTGGACACTGGAAGACATCGTAGAGCGCAGCCGCTCCGGCGGCGGCACCCAGCTCTTCGTCACCTCGGTGGCGCGCTATCGCGATATGGCCGGCGAGGCGGTCGCGGTCAATCGCGAAACCATTGTCTATCAACCGCTCGCATGATCCCGCCGACCAAAGCCGCGCAGCAAGTCTCTCCCGGAGAAAAGCTCCCGGCGCTGGAACGCACGTTTACGCTGGTCGACCTGGTGCTCTACGGCGCGGCGACCTGGGACTGGAACCGCATGCACTATGATGTCGACCACGCGCGTCGCCTGAAGCTGCCGGCCCCCGTGATTGACGGCCAGGAATTCGGCGCCTTTTTTGCGCGCGCCGCGCTCGATTGGGCCGGACCGCGCGCGTTGGTCAAGCGCCTTAGCTTTCGCATGAAGGCGATGGCCTTCGCCGGCGACACCCTGCGCGCCGAGGGCGAAGTGAAGGACATGCGCGACGGCGCCGTGGTCCTTGACCCAGCGCCTGACTTGCGGCGATCGCCTCGTCGCCGAAGCCGCGACCGAGCTGCAGCTTCCTTGAAATGTGTGATCGCACGCTCCGCGGCGGCGCTGCCGCCGATGCGTGCGGCTGGCGCTTAGGATGGTAACCCTGCCGACGAAAAGCGTAATAATTCACGGCACGCGAAGATGAACCTCGCGCACACCCTTACCCAAGCCGCGCTCAAATGGCCGGAAAAGACCGCCCTCGTCTTCGAGGGCCGGCGCTGGACCTATGGCAGTGGAATCGCTCTCGTCAACAAGACCGCGCACGCCTTTCGCGACGCCGGCATCGCCAAGGGCGATCGTGTGGCGATCCTCACCTACAACCTGCCGGAGCAGGTCACCGCCTTCTACGCGCTGATGAAGATCGGCGCGATCCCGGTGCCGATCAATTACCGCCTGGCCGCAAATGAAGTGAAGTACATCCTCGACGATTCGCGCGCCCGCATTCTCATGTTCGAAGAAGCGCTGCGCGCGTCCGGTCGAGGCGATCAAGGACCGTATCGGCGTCGAGAAGCTTGTGTATGTGGGCGCAAAACCGGCCGAGCGCGAGTCCTCGGTTCGAGGATTTCATCGCGCCCGGCGCGGAAACAGAACCTGAGGCGGACGTCGGCTGGCACGATCCGGCCTTCATCATGTACACCTCCGGCACCACCGGCCGCCCGAAGGGCGTGGTGCGTTCGCACCTGGCCGATTACATGGGCGGACTGTTCATATCCGTCGAGTGCGGCTTCCGCCACGACGACGTGATCCTCAATAACAAGCCGCTGTTCCATATCGCGCAATTGCAGCTTCAGTTCATCCCCTTCGTGCAGAACGCCGCCACGAATGTCTTGACGCGCGGCTTCGACGTGCACGAGACGCTGTCGGTCGTCGGCGCCGAGCGCGTGACGGTGCTGCACGGCGTTCCCACACAGATGGTGCTGATGGTCGCGGCGGATCTCTCGAAGTACGATCTTGTCCTCGCTGCGCTGCGGTTTCTATGGCGGCCAGACGCTCGCGAACGACGTCACCCGCAAATGCATGGCGCTGTTCCCAAGCTATTTTGCCAACTTATACGGCTCGACCGAAGCGCTGATGGTGACTTGCTGCGACTACCGCCAGCACCCGGAAAAGCTCGGCAGCGTCGGCAAGGCCTCGATCGGCATGGAAGTGCGCGTCATCCGCGCTGATGGCCGCGATCCGGACGATCTCTGCAAGCCGGGAGAGATCGGCCAACTCATCACCCGCGGGCCCACACTGCTGACCGAATACTTCGGTCTCCCCGATCGCACCGCCGCTGCATTTTCACGCGGCTGGTTCATGTCCGGCGACGCCGCCGTGCCCGATGATGAAGGTTTCATCACCGTCATGGGCCGCATGGACCATACTATCAAGAGCGGCGGCGAGAACATCCACCCCGCCGAAGTCGAGGACGCATTGTTCAGGCACCCCGGCGATCGCCAACGCCGCAGTGGTCGGCCTGCCGAGCCGGCTTGTGGGGCCAAGTGGTGTGCGCGGCCATCGTGCGGCGCGATCCGGCGCTCACCGCCGAAATGCTCGATCGCTTCTGTCGTGACAGCCCCGATCTTGCTGACTTCAAGCGCCCGCGACACTATTTCTTCGTTGACGAAATTCCCGCCAATCCCACCGGCAAGGTCGAGCGCGGCAAGCTGAAAGAACAGTTAAGCGAAAAGATCGGCGGCCGCGAGCTGGACTGATGGCCGGACTTGTTCACGCCGCTCGCGATCGGCGATCTCATCCTGCCAAATCGCATCATCATGGCGCCGCTCACGCGCTCGCGCGCGACGCTTGAACGCGTACCGACGCCGATGATGATCGAGCATTATGTTCAGCGTGCATCGGCTGGGCTGATTATCGCCGAAGCAACCAATATCGCGCCGCAATCGCTGGCCTGGGACTGCGCTCCCGGCATCTACGCGCGCGAGCAGATCGAAGTCTGGGCGAAGCTCGTGCGCGCGGTGCACGATGCGGGCGGACGTATCGCGCTGCAGCTCTGGCACGGCGGCCGCGTCGCCTGCGATCGCTCGCCCGCGCCGCAGCCCGCGCTCTCGCCTTCCGGCGTGAATGATGATCTCGACGCAATTACCGTCTGGGGACGTTGGTCCGGAAGGCAAATTCGTCAAGCTTAAGGCGACACCGTCACGCGCGATGACGTTGCACGGAAATCCGCCAAACAATCGAGGCGTTTGGCGAAGCGGCGCGCGCCGGCCGCGAGGTCGGCTTTGACGCGGTCGAGCTGCACGGCGCTAACGGCTACCTGCCGCACCAATTCCTCTCGCCGCATCTCAACCGGCGCGAAGACGAATACGGCGGCTCGCCGGAAAAGCGCGCACGCTTCGCGATCGAAGTCCTGGAAGCGATGATGCGGCATTATCCGGCGGCGCGCGTCGGATTACGCATCTCGCCCTTTACCGATTACAACGGAGCGATCGATCCCGATCCGGTCCCGGCGCATCGCCACCTCGTTCAGCGAGGCCAACCGCCTTGGAATGGGATGGATCGAACTTGCCGATACCAGTTTCTGGTGGGGTAAGTTCGAGCGCACGCGCATGTTGGAGCTGGTGCGCCCATTGTTCGCCGGCAGCATCATCGCTAACGGCGGCATCGACCCTGAAACCGCAAATGCGCTGATCCGCTCCGGCGCGGTCGATGCCGTCTCGTTCGGGCAGATTGTGGATGGCCAACCCTGATCTTCCCGCACGCATCAAGCGCGGCGGTCCCTACAACAAGGCGATCACCAAGCGCTTTTATGGCGGCGGCCCCGACGGATATAACGACTATCCGACGCTCGAACAGGAATTCGCGCGGCAAACGCCGCTAAACCATGATGATACTTTTCGCGCACCTCCGGATGCGCCGCGAGCTCGGCGGGACGACCTTCGTAGCGGATTTCGCCGCGCTCGATGATGTAGATGCGATCGGCGAGTTCGGTGGCAAAGCGCACATTCTGCTCGGCCAAAAGCACGGTAGCCCCGGTTTCCTTCAGGCGTCGCAGCCGATCGAGCAGCGTCCGCACGACAATGGCGCAAGCCCCTCGGATGGCTCGTCCAGCAGCAAGAGCGTCGGATTGCCGAGCAACGTGCGCGCGATGGCGACCATGCGCTGTTGGCCGCCCGACAGCGACGAAGCCTGCCGATGAAGAAAGTTTTTCACGTCGGGAAAAAGATCGAGCACTTCGGCGAGATCCCAGCGGCTGCTCCCTGAACGCGCCGGGCGGCGCGCGGTTTCGAAATTTTCGGCGACGGTCAGCCCGCCGAAAAGCCGGCAGTTCTCGGCGACGAAGCCGAGGCCGGCGCGACAGGCTTCGAAAGGCTCGCAGCCGCCAATCTCGGCGCCGTCGAAACGGATGCTGCCGGCGCGCGGCTTCACCAATCCCATGATGCTCGCAAGCGTCGTGGTCTTGCCCGCGCCGTTGCGCCCGAGCAGCGTCACCACTTCACCGCGCGAAACATCGAGAGACAGGCCGAAAAGGACCCGGCTATCGCCATACGCGCTTTCCAGCCCGCGGATTTCGAGAAGCGCCATGCCTGCTGTAAGCGCGCTAGCCGGCGCCGCGCACCTTCATGATCTCGTCGCAACTGCGCGCGATCGGTTCGGTATTATAGGTCTTGATGTCGCCAAGGCCGATGCCGTCGGGCAGGTTTGGGTCGCGCTTCACGACGCCCGACATAAAAGTCATAGAGCGCCATATTGTCGCAGCTGCGCACTTTCACCGGCCCTGTGGGCCCTTCGAACTGCACCGTGCCCAGCGCGTTGATCACTTGATCGACGTCGTCGGCGGTGCCCGCTTTGCGGATCGCGTCAATAATCATCCGTCCGGCGATATAGCCGACCGGCGCCGGACCGATCGGATAGGTCTTCATGCGTTTTTCGATTTCCTGCGGTGAACGACTTCGATTTCTCCGTATCAAGGGCGTAGAACGGATACCAAGCGGTTGCGATGGTGTCGGCCGGCAGCACGTCTTTGAGCGTCCCCATCTTGACCAGATCGATACCGTGCACGAAGAGCTGCGTTTTCGGTCCGAACAGACCGAAGTCGTGCGCTGATTTCAGGAAATTGACCAAGTCCGCCGCCGAAGACGCCCGCGACAACCATATCGACGGGTTGCGCCTGCAGCGCGGTCACGTGCGCCGCAAAATCGGTGGCGCCGAGTTTCGGCCACTCCTGCCGTACGACCTGGATGTCGGGACGAACGACTTTAAGATGCGCGATGAAATCCTGCACGAAGTGCTGGCCGAACTCGTAATCGGGCGCAATGGTCGCGATGCGCTTCACGTCGCTGCGATTCTTCAGATATTCGGCCATTATCGCGGCCGATCTCCACCGTCGAGAGATTGGCGCGGCCGATGTAGTGGCTGCCGGCCTCGCCGGTCAGGCGGCGGGTGGTGGCGAATCCGCCGATCACCAGAACCTTGTGTTCCTTGCCGAGATTTCCGACCGCCACCGCTGCACCGCTATGAATGCCGACGGTGACGAACTTGATTTTCTCCTCGAGGATCATGCGGCGCGCCTCGGTGACCGCCTTTTCCACCGAACCACCCATGTCGGCCGTTACGAGTTCGAACTGGCGTCCGTTTAATCCGCCCGCCTGATTGGCTTCATCCACGGCGATCTGAAAGCCGGTGCGTATAGCGTCAGCGATGAAGGAAAAGCCGCCGCTGTAGATGTCAATCAGGCCGAGCTTCACCGGTTCGCCGGCCGCCGGCACCTGGGCGATCCCGATCATCGCGCCGAAAGCGGCGAGAGCACACGAGATCAATGCGCTGCGAAAGCGGCGGTCCATGGCGTCCTCCTCGATGAGAATGTCTGACAATCCTAGAAAGCGGAGTCTTCCACCGTCAAGGGCGTTTCTGGCATACTCGACCGTGTGCTTGAACTGATTGCTCAACATTTTGCCTGGGCGCAGAACCCGGTCGTGCTCGCACGACAGACGCTCGCCGGGGTCTCGAACGGGATGCTGCTGTTCCTCATCTCGGCCGGGCTCTCGCTCATCTTTGGCGTGCTGCGCATCCTGAACTTCGCTCATGGCGTGCTGTTCATGCTCGGCGCCTTGATCGCCATGAGCATCGCCTCGGTGCTTCCCGTCTCGCTCGCGGGATTTGCCGCCGCGCTCGCCGGCGCCGCGGCGGGTCTCGCGCTCTGTGGTATCGCGATCGAGACCACCTTGTTGCGGCGGATTTACCGTGCGCCGCACGAAATGCAGCTGTTGCTCACCTTCGCCCTTGTCTTCATCGTGGGCGACGCCGCCAGGCTCATTTGGGGACGCGAGGAGCATTCCGTCGAAAAGCCCGCGATACTTGCCGGCAGCGCCCACGCTTTCGGCCTGGTATTTCCACTGTACCGGCTGTTCCTCATCGCCACCGGCGTCGCGGTCGCGGCCGGCCTTTGGCTGATGTTGTATCGCACGCGCTGGGGCATTTTCATCCGCGCCGCAACCATGGATCGGCAGATGCTCTCCGCGCTCGGCATCAATACGCGCACGCTCTTTACCGCGGTCTTCGCGCTCGGCGCGGCGCTGGCCGGCCTGGGCGGCGCGCTCGCAGCACCGGTGGTGGCGGTCGGGCCGGGGTTACACGTGCAGGTGATCGTTGACGCCTTCGTGGTGGTGGTGATCGGCGGCCTCGGCAGCGTGCTCGGCGCCTTCGTTGCCTCGCTGCTCGTCGGCCTCGTCAACGCCTTCGGCGTGCTCGCGTTTCCGGGTCTTGCGGTCGTGCTTACTTTCGCCTGCATGGCGATCGTACTCATCGTCCGCCCCCGCGGCCTGCTCGGGACCGCGGAATGAAAGCGCAACATGGCGCGCAGCTGGCCGCGGCGGCTGCGCTGCTCGTACTGCCGTTTGCCCTCCCCGACTTCTGGATCTTCATCGCCATCGAGGTACTCGCCTTCGCACTCTACGCTGTGAGCTTTAATCTTCTGCTCGGCTATGGCGGCATGCTGTCCTTCGGTCATGCCGCGTTCCTGGGCGTCGGCGGCTACACGGCGGCGCTCGTGATCAAACAATCGGGACTGCCGGGCGCGCTTGCTCTTGCTTGCCTGCCGTTTGCCGCGATGTTCGTTTCCGCCGCGGTGGCGCTGGTCATCGGCTTCTTTTCGGTGCGCCGCTACCGGCATCTACTTTGCCATGCTGACGTTTGCGTTTCAGATGCTGCTTTACACCATCGCGCTCAAGGCAACGCCGCTGACCGGCGGCGACGACGGCCTCACCGGCCTCAGGCCGCCTGGACTGCTCGCGCAGCCATTCTATTATTACTACTTCACTCTCGCGTTGACCGGTATCAGCCTTTACATCCTCTACCGCATTGTCAGTTCGCCTTTCGGCTACGCGCTGCGCGCGCTCCGCGCCAACCCGCTGCGCGTCCAGTATCTCGGCGTAGACGTGCGCGCGCACCGGCTCGCCGCTTTCGTCATCAGCGGTGCCTTCGCCGGACTGGCGGGGGCGATTTTCTCACTCTCCAACGGCAACGTCTTTCCCGGATGGCTCGACTGGACGGCGAGCGCCACGCCGGTGGTGATGGCAGTGCTCGGCGGCACCGCCAGCTTTCTCGGCCCGGCGCTTGGCGCGGCGGTCTATGTGGTGCTCGAAGTGCTGATCAGCGGGCGCACCGAATATTGGCTGCTGGCAATGGGAATCATCATCGTGATCCTCATATTGCTCATGCCCGAGGGTCTGACCGGGTTATGGAGATCGGCCATTGTCCGACGCGGTGCCCGCGCCGCAGTGCTGCTGACGCGGAAGGCGAAATGAGCAATCCGATCCTGCGCGTGGAGTCTCTCGTCAAGCGCTTCGGCGGGCTAACGGCGCTCGGCGGAGTGGACCTTGCGGTGGAGGCGGGCGAATTCCACGCCATCATCGGCCCGAACGGCGCCGGCAAGAGCACTTTTTTCAATACCTTGACCGGGTTGCTGCGTCCCGACTCGGGCCGCATCGCTTTCCAGGGATGGGATATCACCGGCGAGCCGCCGCATCGCGTCGCGCGCAAAGGCGTGGCGCGCACGTTTCAGATTACCAGCGTCTTTCCCGATCTGAGCGCGCTCGAGAACGTTCAAGTCGCGCTGCTCGCGCATGCGCGGCGTTCCTGGAGTTTGTGGCCGCGCGCGCGCCTGCTCGGCGCCGAAAGGGCGCAAGAGCTGCTCGACAATGGTCGGCCTGGCACCGCACGCCGGCCAAGCCGGCGGGAACGCTCGCCCATGGCGATCAAAAGCGCCTTGAGCTCGCCATCGCGCTGGCCGGCGAGCCCCGTCTACTGCTGCTCGACGAGCCCACGGCGGGCATGGCGGCGCCGGAGCGCCTCGAGGCGATCCGTCTGGTGCATCGCATCGCCCGCGAGCTCGGTCTTTCCTGCGTCTTCACCGAGCACGACATGGCGGTGGTGTTCGCGGTGGCGACGCGCATCACGGTGATGCATCAAGGCCGGGTCCTGGCCGAAGGCTCTCCTGCCGAAGTGCGCGCGCGGCCCGAAGTGCAGCAGGTGTATCTCGGGGAAGCGATATGAATTTCGAACCGATCGTTGAGCACGATCTGCTGCGTGAGAGCGTGCGGCTCTTCTTCGAGCGGGAGCTGCCCGAAGCGCGCATCCGCGAAATGGACCGCGCACGGCGCATCCCACGCTCGCTGTGGAAGAAATTCGCCGCGATGGGCTGGATGGGGCTGTCGGTGCCGCCGGAGTTCGGCGGCAGCGGCGCCGACGTCGTGACCGCGGCGGTGTTCTGCGAAGAGCTGGCGCGGCGCTTCCCGTCGCTCGCCACCGACTGGCTGCTCGTCTCGATGACGGCGCGCGTGTTGCGCGAATTCGCCAGCCCCGCGCAGCAAGCCGAGCTTCTCCCGAAGCTTGCCGCCGGCGATTTCCTCATGGCTTTCGGCATGAGCGAGCCCGATGGGGGCACCGACGTGCTGGCGCTCAAGTCACGCGCCTCGCTTGAAGGGGGCGAGTGGGTGCTGCGCGGGCAGAAGCTCTATACTTCACTCGCCGACGACGCCGACGCGATATTGGTCCTTTGCCGCACCGACCCGACCGAAGGCAAGCGCGCGCGCGGGCTCTCGCTGATCCTGACGCCGAGACATCAACCGGCCGTGCAGGTGCGCCGGCTCGAATTGATGGGCATGCGAGCGGCCTGCACCTGCGAGGTGTTCTTGGATAACGCGCGCGCACCGGCCGATGCGATAATCGGCGAGCGCGGCGGCGGCTGGCGCGCGCTGCTGCGCACGCTGGACGAGGAACGCATTCTGTGCGCGGCGATGTACGTCGGCATCACCGCGGCGGCGCTCGAGCAGACGCTGCAATACGCGCGCGACCGGCACGCCTTCGGCCGCCCGATCGGCGCCTTCCAAGCCGTGCAGCATCCGCTCGCCGACATTGCTGTCGAGCTCGAGCAAATTCGCCTGATCACCGCCAAGGCCGCCTGGCTGCAATCGTCGGGACGCGATTGCGCGCTTGATGCGGCGATGGCGAAGCTCGCGGCCAGCGAGACCGCGGTGCGCGCCACCGACCGCGCGATGCGCGTGTTGGCCGGCTACGGCATGGTCGAGGAATTGCCGCTCGAACGTCTGTTCCGCGATGCGCGGCTCGGCCCGTTCAGCCCGATCTCGAACGAAATGGTGCGCAACTTCATCGCCGAGCGCATCGCCCTGCCGCGCAGTTACTAATGAAGATCACCAAACACTTCGTCACGGTGGGAAAGCGCCGGGTGCACTATCTGCGCGCCGGCAGCGGGCCGGCGCTCGCGATGCTGCATGCGTCGCCCTGCTCCGCCAAGGTGATGCGCCCCCTGCTCTCGGTTTTCGGCGAGCGCTTCACCTGCCTCGCTTTCGACACGCCCGGATTCGGCCTTGTCCGACAAGCTGCCGATCGCGAAACCGCGCATTGAGGACTTCGCCGACGCGCTCGCCGAAACCCTCACGGCTCTCGGCATCGAACACGCCGCCGCCTACGGCCGTCACACCGGCGCTTCCATTGCGGTCGAGTTCGCGGCGCGCCATCCGCAGCGCTGCGCCATGGCGTTCGCCGACGGTTACGCGGTGTTCGCCAAACCCTATAGCGATGAAGCAGCTCGAACGTTATCTTGAGCCGATCGTACCGGTCTGGGACGGCGCACACTTGCTACGGCTGTGGTTTCGCTATCGCGATCAACACGTCTTCTGGCCGTGGAATGCGCAGACCGCGCAGACGCGCTCGGATGCCGACGTACCGGATCTCGACTTCCTTCATCGCGGCGTCGTCGAGCTCCTTGAGGCCGGAGATGACTACCGCATCGGCTACGCGGCGCCGTTTCGCCATCGCGCGCTCGATGTGCTGCGTGACCTCAAAGTTCCGGTGTGCTTCGGCCACCGCGTGGGCGACAGTCTTTACGCCAGCCACACGCTCTATCCGAAATCAGCCTGGATCGAAATCATACCGCGCGAAGCGGAAGCGGCAGCGCTTGCCGAGCGCGCCATACTCGAACGCCATCCGGCGCCCGGCACGGCCGCCGCCCGCGCCCGCCTGCACCGCGCTTCCGCGCCGCACGACCACAAGCTACCTCGACGTTGACGGCGCGCAGGTGCTGGTGCGTTCCGCGGGCGAGATCGCCGGTTCGGTTCCGCTGTTGGTCTTGCACCATGCGCCGGGCTCTTCTTTGTTGTACGACGCGCTCGTTGTGGAAAGCGCGCCGGCGCTTGCGCTCGATTTTCCCGGCCATGGCGAATCCGATCCACTTCCCGGCAATCCGCAGAGCGTGGAGATTTGGGCGGACACGGCAGCAAAGGTTCTCGACAAGCTGAACGTCGCGCGAGTGCGCCTCTACGGCCACAATGGCGGCGCGGCGGTCGCGGTCGAGCTGGCGCGCCGGCTCGGCGGCCGGGTGCTTGGGCTCGTGCTCGACGCTCCCTGTTTTCTCGGGAGCGAGGAGAGACAAACCCTGCCCTCCGTTTATTCACCGGACGTGCGACCGGTCTGGGAAGGCAGCCACTGGGTCCGCGCCTGGCACCATCTGCGCGATCAGGAGCTGTGGTGGCCGTGGTTCGAACGCAGTCACCGCACCGTGCGCAAGAGCGCGCCGCGCATTGCCCCGGACAATCTGACGCTGCGCGTGCGCGAGGCGATGAAGGAGCCCACAAGCTACGCCGCCGCGTGGAGCGCCGCCCTGTCGTACGCCGGGCGCGAACGCCTCGCCGGCATCGAGGCGCCGGTGCTCGAATTCGCAGCCGCGCAGGACGTTTTCTCGCATCTTTCCGCCGGCAGCAGCGTCGAGGACGATCCGCACTCACGCGCGCAGGCGATCCGGCACTGGATCGGCGCACAATGATGAGCGTCAGCGGAAAACTTCAACGCGCCATTCGATCGGCATGGCGATCACCGATGAGCCCCCGCGTAATTACGGCCGCGATTGACTTGAGCGACCGTCATGGTCTTAATTGTCCGGACAAAGTAACAAAGCCTCGACATGATCGATAACGGCAAGCGACGCATCCCCACCCCGACCGGACGCTACTACGAGGATTTTGTGGTTGGCGACATTTACGAGCATCGCCCGGGCCGCACCATCACCGAGACCGACAACATCAATTTCTCGCTGATGACCATGAACCAGCATCCGCTGCATTGTGATGCCAATTACGCCGCCAAAAGCGAGTTCAAGCGCCCCCTCGTCAATAGCGCTTTGACGCTCGCGATTGTGGCCGGCATGAGCGTCAACGACGTGAGCCTGAAGGCAATCGCCAATCTCAGCTGGAAGAATATTGACCTGACCGGGCCAGTGTTTCCCGGCGACACCCTCTACGCGGAGTCCGAGGTGTTGGAGAAACGAGAATCGAAATCGCGGCCGACGCAGGGCCTGGTGACCGTCGAAACCCGCGCTTTCAACCAGGATGGCAAGCCGGTGATGAACTTCGTGCGCACCGCGCTCCTGCCGCGACGCGGGCACGGCGTCGGTGATTAGCGGACCGCGCCAAAGCCTTACCGGAAAGCGGGAAGAAAGATTGGGAGACGCCGATGAATATCGTCGATAAGTCGATCCACGCGGATCAGCACCAGGCCATTTCCGATCAACTCGCCGGCTTTGCGCTCGACCTTAGCTTCGATGCCATTCCCGGAACACATCCGGGAGCGCGCCAAATATCTGATGCTCGACGCCATCGGCATCGCCTATGCGTCGCAGGGCTTTCCTTTTGCCGGCGCGACGATGGCGGCAATGACCAGCCTCGGCACAGGCGAGTCGGCCGTGATCGGCTATGGCCGCAAGCTTAATCCGCGCGACGCCGCGCTGGTCAACGGCGTGCTGGCGCATGGCCTCGATTACGACGACACGCATTCGCCCGGCGTGATCCACGCCACGGTTTCGAGCCTGCCGCTGGCGCTCGCGCTCGGCGACAAGTTGAAGGTTTCCGGCCGCGATTTTCTCACGGCGTATGTCGCGGCGATGGAAACCTCAACGCGGCTCGGCTCGGTCGCCAAGGGCGGCTTCCATCAGGTCGGCTTTCATCCGACCGGCCTCGATCGGCATATTCGGCTGCACGCTTGCCGCTTCGCGGCTTCTCGGGCTGAGCCGCGAACAGGCCGTGATGGCGCAAGGTGTCGCGCTGTCCATGGCGGCCGGCAGCCTCGAATTCCTGGAGGACGGCGCCTGGACAAAACGTATGCATCCGGGCTGGGCGGCGTCGAGCGCGATTACCGCCGCGACGCTGGCGAAGCACGGCTTTGTCGGGCCGCGCGCGGCGTATGAGGGACGGTTCGGCCTGTTCGCCTCGCTACCTCGGTCCGCAGCACATGGCGGGCGCCGACCTCGACGCTTGCGACCAGAAATCTCGGCAAATCGTGGCAAATCGATGAAGTCGCGATCAAACCGATCCCGGCCTGCCACTTCGCGCATGCCGCCGCCGATGCCGCGGTCGCGCTGAGCCAATCGGTCAAGCCCTGCCGACATCCGCTCCGTCGACGTTCTCGTGCCGGCCGAAGTCATCAAGACCGTGTGCGAGCCGGTCGAGAACAAGCGCGCGCCCGCCAACAGTTACGACGCGCAGTTCTCCATTCCCTACATCGTAGCGACGGGACTGCTGCGCGGACGCTTCACGCTCGACGAACTGGAAGACGAAGCGATCGGCGACCGCGAGGTTCTCGCGCTGGCGCGCCGCGTCAATCACGCCGCCGATCCGGCCTCGACTTTCCCGCAGCACTACACCGGCGAAGTGATCGTCACGCTCAACGACGGCCGGCAAGTGCGCCATCGCGAGAGCGTCAATCGCGGCTGCGCCGATCGGCCGCTGGCGAACGCCGAGATCGAAGCGAAGTATTTCGACAATGCCTGCCGCCTGCTGAGCCGCGAACACGCCGAACGCGTGCGCGATGCCATGCTCGGTATCGATCGCGGGTCGGCGGCAGCGCTCGCCGACACGTTGGCGCAGCCGGCAAAGTAAGGAGATCGGACGATGGATGTCGCTGTGGCCGCGGAGCGGCAAAGCGAAGAGACCATGATCCTCGACGCCGTCGACAAGTTTCTGGAGACGGATGTCAGGCCTTATGCGCACGACCTCGAGGCGCGCGACGAGTATCCGGCCGAGATCGTCGAAAAGATGAAGACGATGGGCCTGTTCGGCTGTTTGATCGAGCCGGAATATGGCGGGCTCGGCCTGTCTTCCACGACCTACGCCAAGATCATCGAGCGCATATCGGCGGTCTGGATGTCGGTTGCGGGCGTGCTCAACTCGCACGTCATCATGGCGAGCGCAGTACAGCGCAACGGCACGGCGAAGCAGAAAGCGCATTACCTGCCGCTCTTTGCCACGGCAGAATTGCGCGGCGGCATCGCGCTGACCGAGCCCGATTGCGGCACCGACCTGCAGGCGATCCGCACCGTCGCGAAGCGCGAAGGCGACGCGTATGTCGTCAACGGCGCCAAGACCTGGATCACCAATTCCTATTACGGCAATTGCCTGGCGCTGCTGGTAAAGACCGATCCCGCGGCGCAACCGCGGCACAAAGGCATGAGCCTGCTCATCGCCGAAAAAGGACCGAGGCTTCAATGTCACGCGCAAGTTGCCCAAGCTCGGCTATCGCGGCATCGATACCTGCGAAATCTTTTTTGAAAATTACCGCGTGCCGGTCGACCGCCTCATCGGCGGCGTCGAGGGCCAGGGACTAAAGCAAATTCTGAACGGCCTGGAACTCGGCCGCATCAACGTGGCGGCGCGCGGCGTCGGCATGGCGGACGCCGCGCTGCGGCAGTCCGTCGCCTATGCGCAAACGCGCAAGACGTTCGGCAAGCCGATTTGCGAACATCAGGCGATCCAATTGAAGCTTGCGGAAATGGCGACGCGCGTCGAGGCCGCGCGGCTCCTGACCTATCGGGCCGCCGAGGCGTTCGATCGCCGCGAGCGCTGCGACATGGAAGCGGGCATGGCGAAATATTTCGCCACCGAAGCCGCCGTGGAGAACGCGACCGAGGCCATGCGCATTCACGGCGCCTATGGCTATTCGAAAGAGTTCAACATCGAGCGGCTCTATCGCGACGCGCCGCTCCTGGTCATCGGCGAAGGCACGAACGAATTGCAGCGTATCATCATCGCGCGCCAACTGGTGGCGAGGAACCCGGTATGAGTGGACACCTGCCGCTCGCCGGCATTCGTATTCTGGCGATCGAGCAATACGGCGCCGGGCCGTTCGGCACCCAGCATCTCGCCGATCTCGGCGCCGAGGTCATCAAAATCGAGAACCCGCGCGAAGGCGGCGACGTCGGCCGCCAGATTGGTCCGTATTTCTTCGGCGAGAACGACAGCCATTTCTTCGAGACGTTCAACCGCAACAAGAAGTCGGTCGCGCTCGACCTCAAACAGCCCGACGGCAAAAAGGTCTTTCTCGATCTGTTGAAGACCGCCGACGCCGTATTCGACAATCTGCGCGGCGATCTGGCGGTCAAGCTTGGCCTCGATTACGCCGCGTTGTCCGCCGTCAACCCGAAGATCGTCTGCGTGCATCTGTCGGCTTACGGCCGCACCGGCTCGCGCGCCTCATGGCCCGGCTACGATTATCTGATGCAGGCGGAAGCCGGTTATCTGTCGCTGACGGGTGAGCCGGACGGACCGCCTTCGCGCGCCGGCCTCTCGGTGGTCGATCTGTCGACCGGCACCACCGCAGCCATGGCGCTCCTTGCCGGCGTGATCGATGCGATGAAGACCGGCAAGGGCCGCGATCTCGACGTCAGCCTCTACGACACCGCGCTGCATCAGGTCGTATATCTCGGCACTTGGTATCTGAACGGCGGCCATGTGACTCGCCGCCAGCCGCGGTCGAGCCATCCCTCGCTGACGCCAAGCCAACTGTATAAGACCAAAGACGGCTGGATTTTCATCATGTGCCAGAAGGAGAAGTTCTGGCGCACTCTGTGTGAGGCGCTCGGCCGCCCCGACTGGATCGTCGAGGCGGACTTCGCGACCTTCGCCGCGCGACTGAAGAACCGGCCGCGCGTCAATGCCGCGCTTGATGAAGCGTTTTCGGCGAAGACAACGGATCAGTGGATGAAGGCGATTGCCGGCCGCGTTCCCGCAGCTCCGGTTTATGACGTCGCCCAGGCGCTCGATAACGAATTCGCCCGCGAACAGGAGCGTGTCGTCGCATTCCGTCATTCTCAACACGGCGACATCAAGGAGCATCGCCTCGCCGGTGCGCGTTGCCGGCGTCACGCTGCCGACCGAGGCGGCGCCCGCGCTCGGGCGCGACACCGATCGAGCTTCTTGCCGAAATCGGTTATTCGCCGGAAAGACTCGCCGAACTTCGCAAGAGCGGAGCGTTAGGCTGAATGAGAATGGCAACGGAAGGAATGTCGGCGCCGCCGCAACCACGTTACCGACAGGTCGCGCAAACTCTCATCAATGAGATTAGAGCGGGCCATCACCGGGTCGGCGATCTCATGCCGACCGAGATGGAGCTATGCGAGCAGTTCGGTGCGAGCCGTTTCACGGTACGCGAGGCAGTCAAGCAACTCGTCGAACTCGGCCTGGTCAACCGCCAAGCCGGCGTCGGCACCAAGGTGCTCGGGCGTGAACCGAAATCGAACTACCGGCAGGTGATGCAAGGCATTTCCGACCTGCGCCAATACACGGCGGACACCGAGCTGGAAATCCACGATCAGCGGATGGTGAAGGTGCGCGGCGATCTCTCCGCGACGCTGGAAGCCGCCGAAGGCGAAAGCTGGCTGCGCATCGAGGGCATACGCCGGCTCGGCGACCGCAAGGCGCCGCCGATCTGCCTTACGGAAATTTACATTCACCCGGCTTTTCGCGCCGTGCGCGACCTTGGCGGCCGATCGACTGTGCCAATTTACGTGCAGATCGAGGAGCAGTTCGGCGAACACGTGACGCAAGTCCAGCAACAGATCAGAGCCGCTGCGCTTCCGAAAAGGATCGCCGGGCTCCTCGACGCCAAGCCGGGTGCGCCGGCACTCATGGTCAACCGCTCCTACCGCAACCAGCGCGGAGAATTGATTGAAGTCGCGCTGTCAACCCATCCGGCCGAACGCTTCAGCTATTCGCAAACCTTCCTGCGCGACTGGCGTGGTGCGACGGCAGAAGGAAATGGCAATGCCCGCTGAGACCGAACACCCATCTGACCGACGGGGATGAAGATGGGAGTGGCTTGATCGCCGGATGCATCCGGCATCATGCGCTCGTAGCTGCGGATTGGTCGTGCCCGAATCGTACGCCGCCCGCCTCGCCGCATGGTGCCGAGGAGGAGCGCCGGCTTCGATGGCTCGCTGCCGACCGGGAAACCGTTCCCATAGCGCGGATGCTCCGATGGCCATTAGCGAATTGACTGCGCAGAATACCGCCCCATCTATCGCAAGCCTGCATGCGCTCGATTGGGTGAATTTCTTTGTTGCCGCGCTGCTGATGGGCTTTGGGCCGTTTGTTGCGGTTCACCTTGCCAATCGGAGTTGGTCGCCGGAAAGCATCGGACTTGTGCTGACCGTCAGCGGATTATCTGGTCTGATTGCCCAGATTCCCGCCGGCGAACTCATCGACGTGGTCAAGTCGAAGCGCGTACTGATTGGCGCCGGGACCGCTGCCGCCGCGCTGGCATTGTTGCTGTTCGGCTTGCGGTCGGATTTCCCCTCCATCATTACCGCGGCCCTCATCCAAGGTTTGGCCGGAAGCATGCTCGGTCCTGCCATCGCGGCCATTAGTCTGGGGCTCGTCGGGCACGACGCCCTCGCCGACCGGCTTGGCCGTAATCAGCGGTTTGCCTCGATCGGCGGCCTTGCGGCAGCAGCGGTCATGGGCATCATCGGTTATCTCCTCTCAACGCGGGATATCTTTGTCTTGTGCGCCGCATTGTGGATCCCGCTCCTCTTGGCGCTACGGCGCATCCGTGGCACCGACATTCACTTCGGCCGATCCTGCGGGGCTCCCGATCACCATGGTACGGCGCCGCAGCGTGCCAGTCGCACCGTCTTATTCAAGGATCATCGCCTTCTGACCTTCGCCTTTTGCCTCTTTCTGTTCCAATTGGCGAACGCGGCCTTGCTTCCCCAGCTCAGTCAAACATTGGCGCGCGCCGAAGGCCATCTGTCCTCACTGATCGTCTCAGCCCTCGTCGTCGGCCCGCAGATCGTTGTCGCGCTGTTGGCCCCGCGGGCGGGACGCATGGCTGCAAGCTGGGGACGTCGACCGCTTTTGGTCATCGGACTTGCCGCCCTGCCGATCCGCTCAGGATTGTTTGCAGTCACGACGGATCCGACAGCGTTGGTCGCCCTTCAATTGCTTGATGGAGTAAGCGGCGCCACGCTCGGTGTGTTGACGGCACTGGTTGTTGCGGATCTGACGGCCGGAACCGGACGCTTCAATCTGGCTCAGGGTCTCGTCGGTACGCTGTCCGGTATAGGCGCTTCCCTCAGCACGTCACTTTCTGGCGTCATCGTTCAGACGTTCGGAAATGCCGCGGGCTTCTTCGGCGTAACTGCGGTCGGCCTCTTGGCCGTCGCAGTCGTCCTCGCGTTCATGCCGGAGACCAAGCCGCCAAGCGCTGCCGGACCGGATACCGGACGTAAAACCTGGAACCTTGAACCGGCCGCGGTCGCCGGCAGACCTGACGCGATTTCGCCATCGGGTTTAGTTTGATTCGCCTTTTATCCTTTCGCAGGCAAGTTGCCGCCACAGCCGCGGTCAGGCCGTGTTCTCGCCGCCGCTCGGACATATTCAAGATCCTGCAGAAATTTGCCGCAACCCTGCGTAGCGCTGTGGAACAAATCCGCGCAACAGGCGTTTGCGCCGCACTTAGCCAACAAAGTCGCCGAAAAATTCAATAGGAGCAGTCATGGCAACGTCACGCGTCGCCGCGGCCCCCAGGCTCGAAGCTGCCTCCATGAAGGTCGCGGAGGTTCCCAGGGCCGGAGCAGACTTTAAGCTCACCGAGCGGGAAATTCCAAATCCGGACGCGGGTCACGTGCGGATTAAAATAAAGGCGTGCGGTGTTTGTCACAGCGACGTTCTCACGAAGGAGGGATCGTGGCCGGGCATTGCGTACCCTCGTGTTCCGGGACACGAAATAGTGGGGACCATCGACAAGCTCGGAGCCGGCGTCTCCGTTTGGAGCACCGGTCAGCGCGTCGGGGTCGGCTGGCACGGCGGCCAGGACAACACGTGTCCGTCCTGCCGGCGCGGTGATTTTCGCAACTGCCGCAATTTGAAGATTCCCGGTATCAGTTACGATGGCGGATACGAGGAATACATGGTGGCTCCGGTAGAAGCGCTCGTGGCGATACCGGATAGCCTTACGGACGTCGAAGCAGCACCCCTGCTCTGCGCCGGAATCACCACTTACAACGCGCTGCGCCACAGCGGCGCAATGCCCGGCGACCTTGTTGCCGTACAAGGTATCGGCGGTTTGGGCCACCTTGGCGTTCAATTTGCCAACAAATTTGGCTACAAAGTCGTCGCCGTCGGGCGCGGGTCCGAGGATGCAGAGTTGGCAAAGAAACTCGGCGCGAGCGAGTACATCGACAGCAAGGCAAGTAAACCGGCAGAGGCATTGCAGAAACTGGGCGGCGCACGCGCTATTTTGGCGACGGCGCCCAGCTCGAAAGCAATGTCTGAACTCTTCGACGGTTTGGGACCGAACGGCGAGTTCATGGTAATCGGGGTGACCTTCGATCCAATCGCGGTCTCGCCGGTACAGCTCATCAGCGGAAGTCGAACGCTTCAAGGCTGGGCTGCGGGAACGCCAGCGGATTCGGAGGACACCTTGAGATTTTCGGAATTGACCGGCGTGCGTCCCATGATTGAAACCTACCCGCTGGAAAGAGCAGCCGAGGCCTATGAGCGTATGCTGAGCGGGAAAGCACAATTTCGCGTCGTTCTAACGATGTGAGCGGCCGCGGTTCGCGCTTTTCGCTGACAGCTCGGCAACATCAGATGAATCGGACCCGCGCCATTTTCGTCGTTTTGGCCAACGATGTCGGCCGCAGTGCTTGCACGCAAGCAGCGTCGGAAAGTCGCCATCAAATGATGGTATAGTAAAAGAACTATCGTTTCTTATTCGGGAAACTTCGGGAAACATCGCCACGCCCGTTTCTACTTTTTCCATTTAATGGCTCTCTATGGTTGAGCAGCAAGGCGCGCGTAAAGACCGATCACCTGGTGACAATACCGCACCGAGCGTTGCGGAAGGCATCTCGATTGGGCGCGCAACCAAATCTGCGCCGGCAACACCAGTTAAACCAGCAACTCACCGAAAGGTGTGGAAAAGAAAAGTCGCCATCGTTGTAATAGCCGTTTTGCTAATCGCGGCCGTCTGGAAATTCGGGGTTCCTTGGATCGAATTGAGCCTCAACACTGTCTCGACGGACGACGCCTACGTGAACGGGCACGTCACGTTCGTTGCGGCGCGCGTAAGCGGCCAAATAGCCAATGTTTTTGTTGACGACAACAACCGTGTCCACAAGGGAGACGTTCTCGCCCAGTTAGACAAAGAACCTTTTGAGGACGCAGTGGCCGTGCGGAAAGCGGCTGTCGACACGGCGGAGGCGGACCTGCAGGCTGCCAGAGCGCAGGTCCGTGCGCTGGAAGCACAAGCCAGGAGCTTACGTTGGAAATTGCAATACGCCGTTGAGGACGTCGATAACCGGGTGGCCTTGTTGCATGCCCGCGTCGCCGCCCTCGATAAAAGCAATGCAACCCTCAAGCTGGCCCAACTTGATTTCGCCCGGGCCGAGCAACTGCTGCCATCGGGAACCATAACCCGGCAGGAGTACGATCGGCGGCAAGCGGCGTTATCCGTAGCGCAGGCGGAAGCGACGCAAGCGACGGCTGACGTCCATCAAATCCGCGTCTCTTTGGGCTTGGTGGCGCAACCGAACAGCGGAAATCTCGGTGAGGTGCCCCCCGATCTCGATCAGACATTCTCTACCGTTCGAGAGGCCCAAGCAGCTCTCATTCAAACGGCGGCACAGCTCGGCGTTGCTCATTCGTATGAACAGCTGCCGAAGCAGATGATCAAGCAGTTCGAGGACCTAGACCAAGGCGACATCGACCGCACGCTGGCTAGACTTACGGACAACGCACCGGCCGTCAAGCAGGCGGAAGCAAAGCTCGAATCGGCCAAACGCGATCTCATTCAGGCAGAACTCAACTTTCGTTACTGCGATATCGTCGCCGACATTGATGGAGTCGTGACACGCCGAAACGTCAATCCGGGCAACAACGTGCAGGCTGGGCAGTCTCTGATGGCGATCCGATCACTCAAAGAGATCTGGGTCGATGCCAATTTCAAGGAGACGCAGCTGCGTTATTTGCGCATCGGCCAACCCGTTGACCTGTACGTCGACATGTACGGAAGCCGGCAGATGTTCAAGGGCCGGGTATCAGGATTTACGGAGGGGACTGGATCAACGCTGGCGTTGCTTCCGCCTGAAAACGCCACGGGCAACTTTGTCAAAGTGGTCCAGCGGCTGCCCGTGCGAATCGACCTCGAAGGGTACGACCCAAGCAAAAATACACTGTTCGTCGGCACATCCGTTACTCCGTACGTCTACATCAATAAGCCGCCGACCGGGCCCGATGCCGGAAAATTTCTGCAAACATACATGCCTCGGTCGCAAATCGTTGGTCCGACCCACAGCTCGGTTAGTGCCGACCAATGACAGACGTGGCTCTTTCGCCCTCACGAGCTGCGGCGAACCCGTGGCTGGTGGCTGTGGTCGTAGTGGTGCCAACGTTCATGGAGGTGCTCGATACCACCATCGCGGTGGTGGCGCTGCGTTACATCGCTGGCGGCCTGTCGGCTACGGTGGATGACGGCGAGTGGGTTCTCACCAGCTACCTTGCCGCCAACGCTATCATCCTGCCGATCACCGGATGGTTGAGTGCGCATCTGGGGCGCCGCAACTATTTCCTCATATCGATTGGCGTTTTCACTCTCAGTTCTGGACTGTGCGGAATGGCCGGCAGCCTCGGTCAGCTTATTTTGTTTCGCGTCATCCAGGGTTTGGCTGGCGGTGGCCTGCAGCCCAGCAGCCAAGCCGTGCTGCTCGACGCTTTCCCCCGGGAAAAGCAGGGCGTGGCAATGACGCTGTTCGGCCTCGCGGCCCTGCTCGCGCCGGTCGTCGGTCCGACTCTTGGTGGCTGGTTGACGGAACAGTACCAGTGGCGGTGGGTCTTTTGGATCAATGTGCCTGTCGGTCTTCTGGCGTTTGGCGCCTGTTACGCCCTTCTTCGCGACCCCGAATATCTTGTGAGAGAGCGGACGGAGCTGAGAAGACGCCCGTTCCATTTCGACTCGATCGGTTTATCGCTGCTGGTCATCGTCATGGTCTGTTGGGAGGTGATGCTCAGCAAGGGCCAGGAATGGGACTGGCTTAGCGATCCATTCTGGCGCGTTCAGACTTTGGCCATTCTCTTTGTTACGGGCCTGATTGTGTTGATCTTCTGGGAGTTGCGCAGCCCCAATCCGGTTGTCAATTTCCGGCCGCTGAAAGAACGTAACTTCAGCGCCTGCTGCATCATTATCTTTTTTGCCTATGCCGTGCTCTACGGCGCCAGCACTTCACTGCCAGGCCTGCTGCAATCCTTATTTGGTTATAACGCGTTGGCTGCCGGGCTTGTGATGTCGCCGGCCGGGTTCTTCGCTGTCCTGGCTATGCCGGTGGTTAGCCGGTTGCTCGGCCGACAGACGGATGCCCGATGGCTGATCGGCGCGGGATTGCTGCTCATCGCCGTCAGCAACTATTGGATGTCGCGGATGAACCTCGATATCAGTCCGGATCAAGTCATATGGCCTCGGGCCGGGTTGGTGGTGGGACTAGCGATCGTTTTTGCGCCCGTGAATGTGGCCGCCTATCTCTACACGCCTCCCTTAATGCGTGGGGCGGCGGTGGGCCTATTGAGCCTTCTGCGCAACGAAGGGGGCAGTGTTGGAACATCGCTGGCTCAAACTTTCCAAGAACGGCAGGCTCAATTCCATACGCTCCGGCTGGGCGAGTCTCTCGACCCTTTTAACCCGGCCGTACATTCGTTCCTTGAGCAGGCGCAAGCGCGTTTTCTCCAGCAAACCGGAGATCCGGTGGCCGCGCAGCAACTGGCGTGGCAGGCGCTGGAAAACCTGCGGCACCAGCAGGCATCAGCGCTGGCGTATTTCGACGCATTTTGGTTATTCGCCATTGTGATGCTCGCGGTGGTCTTCGTCGTTTTGTTGATGAAGCGTTCGGTAGCCGAAAAAGGTACGCATATCGGCGGCGAATGAACCGTTTCTCGCTCGGCTAACGACTTTGGTCTACAGGACGCCCCATGCTCACTCGGTCGCAAATAGCGCAGTGGATCATCGCGTCCAAAATCTTTCCCGGCTAGCGAACAGGTAAATTGCCTCAGGCGCGGTGGCTTATGGCATTGCAAATTGAAGACTATGCAATAATCGGGGATTGCAAAACGGCAGCTTTGGTCGGGCGCGACGGATCTATCGATTGGTTGTGTTGGCCGCGCTTCAACTCAGCGGCGTGTTTTGCCGGATTGCTTGGCACGTCCGACAATGGCCGCTGGCTGCTTAGCCCCGAGGATGAGCTCTTAGAGGTCAGACGGCGCTATCGCCCGGGTACGCTGATCCTCGAAACGGAATTTTACACCAACACCGGCGCGGCGATGGTCGTTGACTTCATGCCACCCGCCGATGGTGCCTCCGAACTTATCCGCATCGTCTTTGGCCTGTCGGGAACGGTGCGGTTTCGGACAGAGCTGGTGTTGCGGTTCGATTACGGGGCGACGGTACCCTGGGTCACGCGGAACGACGACGGAGCCATTGAAGCCATCGCCGGTCCGGAGCGAGCCATCTTGCGGACTCCGGCCGATTTGTACGGAGAAGATCTGAAAACCATCGGTGAAGCCGCGGTTGATGCCGGACAATCCATGCCCTTTGTGCTGTCTTACGGGCGCTCCTTCGAAAGGCTGCCGGAGCCGACGGATCCGATTGAGTCGCTGCAACGTACAGAAGTATTTTGGCGCGAATGGAGCGATCGCTGCCCTGAAGTGGGACCTTGGACGCAGATCGTCAAACGCTCGCTGATCACCTTGAAGGCGCTAACGTATGCGCCCACCGGTGGGATGGTCGCCGCCGTCACGACGTCTCTTCCGGAGCGCCTCGGGGGTACGAGGAATTGGGACTACAGGTTTTGCTGGCTGCGCGACGCCACCTTCACGCTGTTGGCTTTCCTGCATCTGGGTTTTCTTGACGAAGCCAAAGCGTGGGGTGATTGGCTACTTCGAGCGGTCGCCGGCAGCCCCGAGCAGGTGCAGATAGTTTACGGAATAGGTGGGGAACGATGGTTACCCGAACTCATCATTCCTTGGCTCCCTGGCTACGAAAATTCGGCCCCGGTGCGCGTCGGCAATGCGGCGTCGCAGCAGCTGCAGCTCGACATCTTCGGCGAAATCGCCGATGCCACGTTTCAGTCCTTCAAGCTGGGCAGGCGATCATCGGAACGCGGCGATGCTTTGCGCCCGGTAATCATCGATTACCTGTCGAATGCGTGGCGGCTAGAGGATGACGGCATCTGGGAAGTGCGGGGAAATCCGCAGCATTTCGTTCACTCAAAGGTCATGGCGTGGGTCGCGTTCGATCGTGCCGCCGCCTACGTCGAAGCCCAGGGTCAAGACGAGCTAAGCCGCAAATGGCGCGCGATCGCCGACGAAATCCACGCCGACGTTTGCGAGCACGGATTCGATCGCGAGCTTGCAAGTTTTGTGCAGGCTTACGGCTCAAAGCAACTCGACGCAAGTTTGTTGCTGCTGCCGCTCGTGGGCTTCTTGCCGCCGACAGACCCCCGCATCCAGGGGACACTTCAAGCCATCGAGCAAAAACTCCTCGTCAACGATGAATTTGTTCTGCGTTACGAATCGGCGGAAGCCCTCGATGGCTTGCCGGCGGGCGAAGGCGCTTTTTTGGTCTGCAGTTTCTGGCTCGTCGACAATTACATCTTGCAAGGCCGCCACGCAGAAGCTCGCCGCCTGTTTGAACGCTTGCTGTCGCGCTGCAATGACGTCGGCTTATTAGCGGAGGAATTCGATCCCCTCAGCGGCCGAATGCTTGGCAATTTTCCGCAGGCTTACAGCCACGTCGGCATTATCAATTGCGCGCTCAACCTCAGTCGCGAGGTCGGGCCAACGGAGCAACGCGCAAACACATAAGCATGCCACTAATCGTCGGAAGGTGCACCGTGGCTGCAAACGCCAACTCAAGATCAGTAAATCGATCGTTGGCACTTCGATCGGAGCAATAAATGGCGCCATCATCGCCGGACAACCACGTCCCGCCCGCACTGAATTTAAGCTTAAAGACCGAGATAACTCGTCCTGACTTGATCGGAATGCAGCAGGACGTTTGCCGGCCCCTGAGCGGTCACGGCACCGTTTTCGAGGACGTATGCGTAGGCCGCGACTTCCAGGGTCAAGTGAACATCCTGCTCGACAATACACACGGCAACACCGCTTTTGGCGATAGCCACGATGGCCTCAAACACCTGCGTCACCAATGCCGGAGCCAGACCCAGGCTTGGCTCGTCCAACATCAAGAGCCGCGGCGCCGACATCAGCCCGCGAGCGATCGCCAACATTTGCTGCTCACCGCCAGAAAGCGCGCCGGCTGGACTGCGCCGTCGCTCGTAAAGCCGCGGAAAGAGTTCGTACATCTGCGCTTTGCGCTCCGCCGTTCCACTGCGGGCCCTGGCGCAGTAAGCGCCGATCTGCAGCGTTTCCTCGACGGTAAATTCCGGGAAAACGAGCCGTCCTTCCGGTACCAGAGCAAGGCCGGCCTCGACCCGCTCGCTCGGAGTACTTCTCGTAATCTCGTGTCCGGCAAACTTGATTTGGCCGGCGCGGACCGGCAGTAATCCGCCCACTGTACGCATAGCCGTCGTCTTCCCCGAACCATTGCTGCCTATCAGCGCCGTGATGGCCCCGTCGGCTGCGGCGAAGCTCACATCGTGCAAAACCCTGACCTCGCCGTAGCCGGCATGGAGATTGCATACCTCCAGGAGCGCGCTCATCGCGGTTTTGTTCCCAGATACGGAATCGATCACCCGCTGATTGGCCAGGATTTCGGTCGGCGATCCCTCCGCAATCTTTTCGCCGTGATGCAATACGACAATCCTCCCGCACAATTGCGTCAGTGCGCGCATGACGTGTTCAATGACGATCAGCGTAAGATCACGGCGGCGATGAAGCGCGCGGATCAATTGCAATGCCTCGACGACCTCCGTCGCCGTCAAGCCGGCCAGGACTTCATCGAGCAGCAAAAGCCGCGGACCCGTCGCGAGAGCACGGGCCACTTCGAGGCGCTTTCGACCGACAAGCGTCAGGCTGGCCGCCGGCCGCAACGCATCGCGAGCGAGTCCGACCTCGTCAAGGATGGCCCGCGCGCGATCCTCGGCAATTCCGCGGGACTCCTCACGTTCGTGGCCATATAGCGCCGCGACGACCAGATTGTCGATCACGCGCAGCCCGCCAAACGGGCGGACAATCTGAAATGTGCGTGCGATACCCATGCGCGCCGCGGCATAAGCCGGCTTGCCGTCAATCCGCAACTCGGCAAACCAGATTTCGCCGCTGCTTGGCCGTTGCGTGCCGGCGATCAGGCTGAACGCGGTGGTCTTCCCTGCCCCATTCGCACCCATCAGCCCGACGATCTCGCCGGCCGCGACCGTCAAGCTCAAGCCGCGCAGCGCGACCACACCACCATAAGACTTGCTGACATTTTCGAGCCGCAGCAGCGTCATGGCTTGACCGGCGTCAACAAACGCTGCACGCGGCCCATCAGGCCCTCGGGCACAAACAACACGAACGCGACCAGGAGCACCCCGAGGATGATCATGTAGACTTCCGGCGCACGTGCCCAAAGCAACTCGGATAGCAAAACCAAGAGCACGGCTCCAAGCAGTGGTCCCGGCACGTCATCGCTGCCGCCAAGAATCGCGATGGTCACGATGGTGAAAGACGTCGTCGGGTTGAACGCCTGGAGGGGCTCGAAATAAGTCGACCGCAGGATCATCAACCCGCCGACGATGCCCGGGACTAATGCGGACAGTGTGAACGTCAAAAGCTTCAAGGCCGCGGCGTTCACGCCCACCGCCTCAGCGGCGACTTCGTCTTCGCGAATGGCCAACAGCCCCGCCCCCAGCCGCGAGCACCGCACAACATAAAGCGCGACCATGCTGGCAATGGCGACCACCACCATGGCCTCGAAGAGGACGACAAGGCTCGGCGTGCCGATCAACAAACGGCCGTTACGGCCGAGCGCCGCTTCGGAGCTGATAACAATGTATTTGACGAATTCGGACACGCCGAGCGTGAGGATCACAAAATAAGGACCGCGAACGCGCAGGCACGGCCAACCAAGAACGATGGCCAGTAGCCCGGCTCCGAGACCACTGAGCGGAATGGCGAGCCACAACGGTACCAGCTGCCACAGCAGCACGGTCACGTAGGCGCCGACCCCATAAAAAACCGCGTGACCAAGCGAGATGTATCCGGAGAGGCCGGAGAACATCGCCCAGCTCTCCGCCAAAGCGACCCACATCAAGACGTTAAGCGCGATCCCCAACCCATACGGGCCGACAAGCAGGGGCAGCAGAGCACAGCATGCCACTGCCACGACCGCACCGCAGAGCGGAAGGTTTTGCCGAAACGGCATCATCGCGCCTTAATCGACCGCCCCAGCAGCCCCTGCGGGCGCAGCAGCAAGGCCGCGATGAATACCCCATACACCAGAATAGAGCGAAAGCTCGGGGAGATGAGCGTAACGCCGTATACTTCGACCGCCGCCAGGATCAGCGAGCCAAAAATACTTCCGGTGAGATTACCCAATCCGCCGAGAATGATAATGACGAAGCCGGAGACGGTGAATGGGAACCCCATGAACGGCGAAATCTGCTGGCTCATGCTGATCAGCGCACCGGCCAAAGCGGCGAGCGCGAAACCGAGCGCGAACACTTGCACGTTGATTCGGTCTACGTCGATGCCGACCAACGCCGCCGCGTCGCGCTGTTGAATAATGGCCCGCATGGCCATGCCGGAACGCGCGTAGCGAAAGAACAGCGCGCAGGCCAACGAAGCGACACCGGCGACCGCGAGCGTCGCGAGACGGTTGGCGGTAATTCGCGCATCGCCGATCTCGATCACTTGGTCGAGGTAGGAATAGCCGCGACTGTTGGCGGTGAATGCCAGCGCCGTCACATTTTGAATGATGATCGAGATGCCGAAGAACAACAGCAACGAATTCGAACTCGATGCGGGCAAGCAGGCTCGGAGAACGGAACAGTCGCCGGATGACCGCAATATAGAGCAGCGCCCCACCAGCGGCCGCGATCGCCATTGCAGCCAGAGCGGCAAGCAGCGGACTGATGGCCCACTGCGCAAACGCCCAGTAAGCGACGTAGCCGCCCAGCATCACGAGTTCACCGTGCGCCACGTTCAGGAGGCGCATGGTGCCATAGACGAGGTTTAACCCAATGGCGACCAGAGCATAGAGTGAGGCGAGCACCAAGACCGAGGCGAGGAGCTGGGCAGAGAAAATAATGCTCAGGTCCACCGCTCGCTCCGCGACCCCCATTCCACCGGCGAGCCTGTGGCGCGGGTCCGACCCGCGCCACGACGCCCGGCCGGCGCCCGACTACTTGGTCCAGGCCGGCTTTGGTTCAAAGCTGGCGGTCGCTTCCGACGCCGGCCAGACAATCTGCGCTTCGCCCTTCTGGAATTGCAGGAACATGGTCGGCGTTACGACATTCTCGACGCCCTTGAATTTTACCGGGCCGTTGATGGTGTCGAACGTCTCGGTGGAGATCGCCTGGCGAATCTTGGCCTTGTCGAGACCGGCGGTTTTCACCGCCTGCTCCAAGATTTCGATCGACATCCATGCCAGCGCCGAGTTGAGATAATCGGGCGGCTCATTATACTTCTTCACATAGGCGTCGTAGAACGGCTTGGCCTTCGGCCACTTCGTCTCGTGCGGCGACCAATGCCCCATGGTGACGACGCCGTCGAGATTCGATCCGAACATTTTCGAGAAGAAGGGCTCGGTTGGGCCGACCAACACGAGCTGGAATGGCGCCTTGATGCCGAGCTCGCGCGCGCCCTTCATATAGAGGATCGAGTTCTGAAGGATAAGACAGCGACAGCACCGCGTCCGGCGCTGCCTGTTTGATCTTGGTCAGTGTTGCCGTCAAATCCTTCACATCGGGTGCATATTCGTCATTGACGACGACCTTGATTCCGGCCGACTCGAGCGCCGGCATCAAGTATTTCTTCACCTCGAGCGAGAACGGCAGCTGCAGCGTGGTCACCGCCGCGGTTTTCACCTTCTGTTGCACCAGGAATTTTGCCAGCTCCGCGCCGAGCCGGTCGGGAATGCACGAAGTCGGGAACCAAATGTTGCCCGGCTTGATGTTGCGGATCGTGACCGAAGCCGCCGAGTTGCCGACCACGGGAAACTGGTATTTCTCGAGAATACCGGCAATGGCAAAATGGAAGGGCGTGCCCCAGGGCGCCAGGAGCAGATCGACCTTGTCGTCGGTGATCAGCTTTTCGTAGATCTGCGGCGCCTTGCTGAAATCCGACTGGTCGTCATAGGTGATGAATTTGACCGGCCGCTTGGTGCCGCCTACATCAATGCCACCCGCCGCGGCGACTTGATCCTGCCACAGCTCGTAGGTTTGGATTTGGGTATGCGCGGCCGGCGCAAACTGGCCGGTTTTCGAGATCGCATATCCGATCTTTACCGGCTCCTGCGCGGTCGCCTGCGTCACCCCGGCAGCGAACAGTATCGCCGCCAATGCCATTATCGTTTTCATTATCGTCCTCCCTTTCAGCAACGCTGCCGTCGCTACTCGATACTTCTAAGCCTTACCCCCACAGAACCAATGAGATGCCGCTCGCCTACCAACCGGGCGGGCGCGACACCGTGATGTGCGGCTGGACCTCTTCTTCCGTCGGTATCCATCCCAATTCGAGGTCACGTGTCTTGGGATGCAGCTGATGCGACCCCAGGCCTTCGACGAAGCCCTTTTTCCGAAGCTTGGCCCGTAACTCCGCGGTCGTCTTTTCGTCGATGCGGTAGTCGAGCGCTTCCGCATCGATAATGTCGATGGCAACCCCGTAATAGTCGCGTGCGGCCTCGACAGTCAGCCATTCGTCCATCACATCCTCAAGCACCAGTTGCGGATCGCGTTCGAGCGGGTTGCCAAAGCCACCGCCGCCAGAGGATGCATAGAAAATCTTGTCGCCCTTTTTCAGCTCGACGCCTGTGGCGTACATGCCGGCGTTGAATTCGCGGTCGGTGCCCTTGTTGATTATCAGATTGCAGCCGCCGCCATTGAGACCGCCAGACATGCCGAAAGGCGTGAACTTCTCCCGATCACCATGGATGGTCATGGTGACGTCGGTGAGCACCACCATTTCGCGCACCAGCGCGAACCCGCCGCGCCGCATGCCGTGCCCGCAAGAGTTGGTGCGCGCTTCATAGCGGGTATAGAGTACCGGGAACCAGCGCTCCTCCAGCTCCTGCGGAATGGTGCGCGCGTTGCAGAAGCGCATGAAGATCAGCGATTTGCCATCCTTGAACGTGCGCGCATTCTCGCCGCCGACGGCATAGGTATATTGCACGAACGATTTTTTGGTGCGCGGATTGTAGCCGCCCATGCAAAGATTGGTCAGGCTGACCGCCGCCGGATACACCCGCCACGGCTGCACGCCGCGCAGCGGACCGGCGAGGCAGGCAATGGTCACCGCTTCGACCTTGTCGAAGGCACCCGACGCATAGCCCGTCGTCGGCGCCGGTTCGACCACATCGACGCAAGTTCCTTTTTTGGAAATGATTTCCAGATTGCGAATGATGCCGTGATTGAGCGGGAACAATTGCGGGAAGCAGATCATGAAGCCGAGGTAATTGCCGCCGGTCAGGGTGGCGTAGCTGCAGCCCCATGACCCGCGCGGCTGTGGCCCGCTGCCGGTCCAATCGAACGTCAGCTTGGTGCCGCGCTTGGTCATGATGCAATGCACGCGGATCGGCGGCTTACCCGGCGTCATCACGTCCTGGTCGCCGAAATCCTCGAATTCCCAGGTGCCGTCCGGCAACTGCTCGAGCTCGGCCAACATCACGCGTTCCGAATAGTTGAATTGCTCCTCGAATGCGGTGAACAAGGTCTCGACGCCGTAACGCTCGCACAGCTCGCGCACGCGCCGGTCGATCAATCTCGCCGCCTCGAACTGCGCTTGCAGGTCGGCACGCCGTTCGATCGCGCCGCGGATGTTGATGGCGATGAGGCTGAATAATTCCTCGTCCAGCACGTCGCCTTTGAACAGCCGGATCGGCGGGATGCGGATGCCTTCGGCATAGCAGCTGGTGGCTTCCGGGTTGAAGGTACCCGGCATCGGGCCGCCCATGTCGGCCCAGTGAATCACGGTGCAGGCAAAAGCGACGACCTGATTGTCGAAGAAAATCGGCCGGATCAGACGCGTGTCGTTGACATGCGAACCGGTGCGGTATGGATCGGAAAACAGGAACGTATCGCCCGGCTGCATCGACTCGATCGAGCGATCTTTCAGGAGCTCGACCACCGACGGTCCGAACGAGGCATAGTGCGCGGCCGCGTCGGTGTGGCCGTGCGCCACCAGCCGGCCGTCGCGCGTGAGCAAAGCGTTGGAGCGATCGCGCCCCATGCCGACCACCGGATGATAAGCCACCCGCTCGATCGTGGTGGAGGCTTCATAACACGCGGCGACGAAGGCATTGCGCATCACCTCGAAGGTGATGAGATCCATGCCGATATCGCTCACATGGGTGAGCTTTTCCTTGATGGCGGAGCGGCTATCGGCTGATTTGGCGCTCGCGGATGTCTGGGCTTGCATATTCGTGCCTACCGCTCGACTCTTATGACCAGGTTGCCGTATTTGTCCGGCGTACAGACGGTGCCGGGCGGCATGACCGTTGTTGTGTCCGGCTGCTCGACGATGGCCGGTCCCTCGAAGGCGACGTCAACGGGAAGCTTGCCGCGTTCGTAGATCGCGGTCTCAACAAAACCCGCACTGCGAAACCAAACGCTGCGGCGACCTTTGTGCGCCTGCGCCAGAGTAGTCGCCGGCTCGATCTCCTGCAAATTCGGCTTGGCAATCTGTCCGATGGCGATGACGCGCAGATTGACGATCTCGACCGGCGCGTAGCCCGGCGGCAGGGTATAGCCGTAGGCCGCCTGCATGGCCGTCATGAAATCCTTGGTGATGGCGTCCAGGTCGGTGATGCGCTGGTCTTTGACAGCCACCGTGAAGAAACGCGACTGGCTGAAGTACTTGACGTCGAGGTAACGCTCGATTTCGATCTGGTCGGCGCGCATGCCTTCGCGCAGCAGCGTTGCCTTGGCTTTCTTCACCAGTTCGTCGAACGCGGCATTGAGCTTGGCGTAATCGAGCTCTGCTTCGATCTTGTGCAGGGGTTCGGTGAACTCATGCTTGACGTCGACCCGGATGGCGCCGAAGGCGGACGCATAGCCTGGCAGCGGCGGTACAATCACCGTCGAGGCGCCGATTTCGCGCGCGAGATCGCAGGCATACATGGCGCCGCCGCCGCCATAAGGAACAATCGCGAAATCGCGCGGGTCCCAGCCGCGGCTGACGGTTTGCAACCGCATGGCCATCATCAGATTGGTCATGGCGACCATGTACATGTTGGCCGCCGCGCTCTCGGCATCCCAAGCGTAATGATGACCGATTTTGTTCTCGAGCGCCTGGCGCGACAGCTTCGCGTCCACCTGCATCTCGCCACCGAGATAGTAGTTGGGATCGATGCGGCCGAGCACGATCTGCGTGTCGGTGTTGGTCGGCTCGGTACCGCCGGCGCCGTAGCAAGCCGGCCCCGGTACCGCCCCCATGCTCTGCGGCCCGACATTGAGAATTCCGCCCTTGTCCACCCAGCCGATCGATCCGCCGCCGGCACCGATATAAACCGTATCCACGGAGGGCAGGCAGCACGGCACGTTCCAAAGGATCTTCCATTCGTGCGTGATCGCCGGTTTGCCGCGATAGATGATCGATACGTTATTTGTCGTGCCGCCGGTCTCGAACGCGATGACATTCTCGAATCCCGCCAACGATCCGATGTAACCGGCAAGACCGACGGCTCCTGACACGGGCGAAGAGTGGAAAGTGCGCGCCGGCAGCTTCAGCGCTTCATCCATTCCGATCACGCCGCCGCCGGACGTCGTGACCAGTATGGCGCCGTCGTAGCTCCAGTCGGTGCGCAGGCGGTCGGCCAAGCCTTGCAGATAGTTTTTCAGGATTGGGGAGACGTAGGCATTGAGCACGGTCGTGCAGGTGCGCTCGAATTCGAGCATCTGCGGCAGTACTTCGTGGGAAAGCGTGATGTCGATCTCAGGCAACTCGCGGCGCAGGATTTCGCGGGTGCGCAGCTCGTGCGCCGGATTCATGAACGAATCGATGTAGACCACGGCGACCAACTCGATGCCGCGTTTCCTGATGATGCGCGCAGCCCGCTCTACGTCGGCCTCTTCGAGCGGCGTGACGATCTCACCGTAGGGGCTGACGCGCTCGCGCACCACCAGCACATTGCGGCGCGGCACGATCAGTTCCGGCGGATCCCAGTCAAGCTCGAAGGCGGAAATCCGCTCGGCGCGGCCGCCGCCGAGCACGTCGCGAAAGCCTTCCGTCGTAATCAGCGCGGTCTTGACGCCCTTACGCTCGAGAATTGCGTTGGTCGAGACGGTCGCGCCGTGGCGAAATGACAGCGTCTCCTCGCCCCGCAAGCCGGCGCGGCGCAGTCCGTTGATCACTCCATCGAAGAATGTCGGCGGCGTGGATGGCACCTTGCCAATGCGCTGCTCGCCGGTTTCGAGATTGACCCCGATGACATCGGTGAAGGTGCCGCCGATATCGGTGCCGACGACCCAGACGCGTTTACCACTCATAATTGGCTTTCAGCCCAGGCTGCCATTACCGAACTGTATTCGGTTTTCAAAAGGTGTCAATCAGCGGCGCCGAGCGCCGCGATGGCCTCGCTCGGCCGCGCCCCCGCAGCGGCGCGTTCGCCCTCTACAATCGCCGCCAAGACCCGCTGCGGCGTCAATGGCAGTTGCCGCAAACGGGTGCCGACGGCGGTATTGACCGCATTGGCGATCGCGGCCGCGACGCTGTTCATGCCGATCTCGCCGACGCTCTTGGCGCCATACGGCCCGCGCGGATCGTGCAATTCCACAATGATGGCGTGCAGCTCAGCGGGGGCTTCGGCGAAGGTCGGGATCTTGTAATCCATCAGTGACGGATTGGCGATTTGTGCGCCGTTCCAGACCATCTCCTCGAACAAGGCAAAGCCGAGCCCCTGCACGAAGGCGCCTTCGATCTGCCCCTCGACCATGCGCGGGTTGATGGCACGACCCACATCGCAGGCCGACCAGGCGCGATCCACGCGGCATTTTCCGGTGGTCTCATCGATCTCCACGTCCACCACGACGACGTTGAAGACAAAGCCGCCGATCTGCGGAAACGGCAACCCGACGACCGCTGCGCGCTTGGGATCGATGGTCTTCTGATCGAACACCCAGGTGTGGGTGCCGATGATCGGTCCTCCGGCCGCCCAGTGCGCGCGCCCGGAAACGGCGGCGAAACTGACGTTGCGCTGGGAAATGCCCTTGATGGCGACCTTGCCCCCGGGCAGCAATTCCAAATCGCCGGCAGCGCATTCCAATATGTCCGCCGCCTGCTCTTTGATCTTGCGCTCGACTTCGGCGGCGGCGCGCAGCACCGAGGTGCCGGTCATGTAGGTTACGCGGCTTGCCGTCGTCCCCCAATTGTAGGGCGAACCGTCAGTGTCCGGGCTTGCGATACTCACCCGCTCGAGCGGAATGCGCAAAGCTTCGGCACAAATCTGGCTGAGGACGGTATTGGAGCCTTGGCCGATATCGACCGAGCCGGTGTTGAGCAAAACGCTGCCGTCTTCGAGCAGGCGCACGATCGCGCCGGTCGAGAGCACGCCGCTGATATGGGCACTGCACGCAACGCCAAGCGCGCGCCGGCTGCCTCGTTCGCTCGATAGGCGGCGCTTGCCTGTCCAGCCCGATCCGGCGCGCACCTTGGCGAAGCAATCCGCTAATCCATTGGAATCGATGGGCTGCCCGCCCAGCCAGCAATCACCTTTCTGCTTGAGGTTTCTGGCCCGAAACTCGATTGGATCAATACCGAGTGCGTCGGCGATCTCGTCGATCTGCGTCTCGCCGGCAAACGTCACCTGCGGCACGCCGAAGCCCCGGAAGGCGCCAAAGCGCATTTTGTTGGTGTACGTGAGCCGGCCATGACACCAGGCGTGCGGAATTCGATAAGGACCGCAGCTCATCAGCAATGCGTAGCCAAGAACGCCTGGGCTATCGTCAGCAAACGCTCCGCCGTCAAGCAACACCTCGACCTCACGCGCGACGAGACTGCCGTCACGCTTCACGCCGGTCCGAAAACGCATTTGGAACGGATGGCGGGCGCGCACCATCTCGAAATCCTGTTCACGCGACAGAACCAGCTTGACCGGCCGTTTCGCTTTCATGGCCAGCAGGACCGTGATCGGCTGGACGTGCGGCTCCATCTTGTTGCCGAAGCCGGCGCCGATGCGCGGGGTGAGGCAGCGCAGGCGCGACATCGGCAGGCCGAGCGACTCGCAGACATTGGCCTGCACGCGAAACACGGACTGGTTGGCCGACCACAGCGTAATTCGACCATTCGCATCCATTTCGGCGAGCGCGCCGCACGGCTCGAGCGACACATGCGCCTGCGGCTGGGTCTGATAACGCGCCTCGAAAATCAGATCGCTTTCGCGCCAGCCGCGCTCGATATCGCCTTCACGGAAGCTGGTGCGCGAGCAAAGATTGCCGGCCGTGCCGGTATCGAAGACTTTGATGTATTCGGCGGCCTCTTCGTGAATGACGGCCGCGTCCGACACCAGCGCCGCCTCCGGCGACAGCGCGGCCGGCAATTCCTCATAAGTGACATCGATCGCGGCCGCAGCGGCGCGAGCTATTGTTTCGGTGTCGGCGGCAACGGCCGCCACCGCTTCGCCGACGTAACGAACCTTGCCCTTGGCCAGCGCGTGTTCGTCCTTGATGAAGGCGCCCATGCGCCATTGATCTTGCAGGTCGTCGCCGGTCACCACGGCGCGGACACCGGGAATGGCGAGCGCCGCAGACAAGTCGTAATGCAAGATGCGTGCATGCGCGTGCGGACTCTGCAGCACGGCGCCATGCAACATGTTGGGCCGATAGAGGTCGGCAACGTACTGGGCGCTGCCGGAAACCTTCTCCTGCGCTTCGACCTGCGGCGCCGATCGGCCGACCTCGAAATCGCGCTGCCCGGTCATGCTGAGGGCTCCGGGCGCAGCGTGCGGGCGGCGGCAAGAACGGCTTCGATGATCTTCTTATATCCGGTGCAGCGGCACAGATTTCCGGACAGCGCGTAACGAACGTCAGCCTCCTTCGGCTCGGGATTGCTCGATAACAACGCGAACGTTGCGACCAACATGCCGGGGGTGCAGAAACCACATTGAAACGCGCCCGCTTCGACGAACGTGCGCTGCAGTGTCTGCATGATCGGGTGACCGGCGAGGCCTTCGATTGTTTCAATGCGCTTTTCGTCGGCATCGAGCGCCAGCGACAAGCACGATCGCACTGGCCGGCCGTCGGCCAGTACCGTGCATGCGCCACAGACGCCTTGATTGCATCCGCGTTTGGCGCCGGTCAGGTGCAAGTGGTCGCGCATGACGGTCAGCAGCGTCTCGAACAGGCCCGCCCTCGTCTCCACTGCCGCGCCGTTGACGGTGAGGGTGATGGCGGCTTGTTCGCTCATGCCGCCACCTTTGCCGCCGCCGCGCCGTCCTGCAGTGCACGGCGCAGCATGCGCGGAATCAGGAGTTTGCGGTACTCGGCGGAGCCACGCACATCATCGACCGGATTGGCCAACTCGACCAGAAGTTCGCCGGCGCGCCCGACCGAGCTTGCCGATAGGTCCGCCGACAAGATCCGATCCGCCTCTGGCGACGCCAGCGGCATCGGCCCGCAGCCGCCAATTGCGACGCGCACCTCGCCGTCATGTGCGAGCGATAACGCCACCGACGCGATCGCGAAATCACCGGATACGCGCGCGTGCTTCAGATAAAGCCCGACGCCCGCCTTGGGCTTCGGAATAGCCAAGGCGACGACAATTTCGCCGGGTTCAAGCGCAGTCGTGTACCAGTCGACAAAAAATTCGCGGATGGGAACGCGGCGCGATTCCCCCATAGCGGCGATCTCGACCGTTGCGTCGACCGCATAAAGCGCGGGAGGAAAATCGAGCCCGGGATCGGCATGGGCGATTGCGCCGCCGATGGTGCCCATATTTCGCACCGCCTCGCCGGCGATTTGCGCGGCCGCGCGCGAAAGCACCGCCGCGGTACCGGTCAGCCGGGCCTCCCGAGCGATCGCGTTATGCCGGGTGGCGGCGCCAATGGTGATGCTGCCGTCCGCCGATAGGCGCACGCCGCCCAGTTCCGGTATGCGCGTCAGGCTCACCAGTGCAGTCGGCGCGAGCAAACCGGCGTTCATCATGGCGACGAGTGATGCACCGCCGGATATTGGTCGCGCGCCGGGGACGTCCGCCAGTAAAGCGACCGCTTCCGCGACTGTATGCGGGTGAAACAATGCCGAATTGCCGCCGGTAAGCGTGGACACAATGAAACCGGTCTTCGATGCCGGCCAACGAAAGCCGCCGCGATCGTCAGTATGCCTGTCGATTACCGAATAGTATTCGGTTATAAATCCCAGTCAAGAAAGGTTGACGACAGGCGCAAACCGCAAAGTCTAAGTTTGTGTGCGTTGCCGAGTTCCGGTTTGCTGGAGTGATAGGTGACGTCGTTGCGCTCGACACGAAAGGGATGGCTGGCGTGCCGCAAAAGAAGAAGGCTGAGATCAAACAGGCGATCGTGGATGCGGCCTATAAGCTGTTCGCGAAGCGCGGCTACGCGGCCACCAACATTACCGATATTGCGCGGGCGGCAGGCGTCGCTCCGGCAAACGTGTATGTTTATTTCCGCTCCAAGCTCGAAATTCTGTTCACGATCTACGAGCCGTGGCTGGTCAGGCAAATCGACGATCTGGAAGGCGCCTTGGCGCGCCTGCGCGACCCGCGCCGGCGCTTGCGCAAAATCCTGACGACGATCTGGCGCGACATTCCGTCCGCGGATAACGGCTTCGCCCACACCATGATGCAAGCCATCGCGACGACGACGGCGCGCGAAGGTTATAGCCCCAATCTGCGGCTCACGGTCGAGAACCGCGTAGCGAAGCTCTTGGATTCCTGCCTGCCGCGCCCCGACCACATGAGTTCGCGCGAGCTTGCCAACATATTGCTGATGGCGTTCGACGGTTATGCATTGAACTTCCATCTCAAGGGTGGCGCCGTGTGCCCGGACGACCAGCTCAAATTGTTCTCCAATATCCTGCTCGGCGGCGCGGACATGAGCACAAAGCGCCCTGCGGGCAAGCCGGGTAAAGGCCTGGTCAAACGCAGTGCGTCCGACGGGAACGCAAGGATCGCCGGATGAGCACGTCGTCGCTCGCAGCATTGCCGCGGGTATTCCCGACGGTGGTTCATATGCTCGCTGACACGTGCGCGCGCTATCCAGATACCCCTGCCCTCGTCTGCGGCGCGCATGAGCTCTCGTACGCCGAATACTGGCGCTGCGTCTGCGGCTTCGCGGACGAGTTGGCCGGTTACGGCGCGGCGGGGGGGCGCATCGCGCTGGTGTGCGCAAACTCGCTCGACTTGCCGATCGCGACGTTCGCAACCCATGCCGCCGGCGCGCAAGCGGTGCCGATCAATCCGGCTTATACCGAGCGCGAGTTGCGATACATTCTGGAAGACGCGGCGCCGGTCGCCATCGTCTACGATACCGAGGTCGCCGGCAAAGTGGAGTCGCTGGCGACCACTCTCGGCATTCGCCATGCCGTGCGCATTGGCGGCGAGAACGGCCGGCATCTCGATGCATGGCGGCACCAGGCCGAGGGCAAGCTTCCGGGGCCGTGGCCAACTCCAGATGACCTCGCCACTCTGCAATATACCGGGGGCACCACCGGTCGACCCAAGGGCGTCAACATCAGTCACGGGCAGATGGCGGTGAACATCAGCCAGCGGGAAGCTGCCCTGCCGACCCGGTCCGGCGACGAAAGCGTACTGTGCATGATGCCGCTGTTTCATGTCTTCGCGGCGTCGATGTGCCTTCATCTGTGCGCCTATTGCGGCGGCCGGCTGGTCATCATGCCACGCTACCGGCCGGACGCCGTGCTCGATCTGATCGCTGAGCAGAAAATCACGCGGCTGCCGGCCGGACCGACGGTGTTCATCGGTCTCCTCAGCCACGAAAAATTCGCGCACACCGATTTGTCGTCGTTACGGTGCGCGTATTCGGGCTCGGCACCGCTTTCGGAAGAAACCTTGCGGCAGTGGTTGGCGAAGACCGGCACCACGATTCTCGAAGGCTTTGGACAGACCGAAGCTGGGCCGGTGCTCACTTTCGTGCGCGAAGGCGGTCCTTTAAAGGCCGGTTCCGTCGGACCACCATTGCCACGCACGGAAATTGAGATTGTAGATGTTGAGACTGGAACGCGCGTACTCGCGGTCGGCGAAATCGGCGAGATCCGGGCACGCGGGCCGCAGATCATGAGCGGTTATCGCAATCGGCCAAAGGAAACCGCGGAAGCCTTGCGCAACGGCTGGCTTTATACCGGCGACATCGGCCAACTCGACACCGACGGCTATCTTTTTATCCGCGATCGCAAAAAGGAAATGGTGATCGTCGGCGGCTACAACGTCTACCCGCGCGAGATCGATGAGGTTCTGTTCAGTCATCCCGCCGTGAAGGAAGCGGCGACCGCCGGCGCGCCCGACAGCTACTATGGGGAGACGGTGCACGCCTTCGTGGTGCTCAAGGACGGCGTACGCGCCAGTGCCGACGAGTTGATCGACTTCTGCAAGAAAAATCTCGCACCGTACAAAGTGCCATCGCACATCTATCTGGTCGATGTCTTGCCGCGCACGGCGGTTGGCAAGATAGATAAGCTTGCTCTGCGCGCGAAGCTTCTGGAATCAGCTCGGAGCACCGATCGAACGAGCAACCGACATGTCGCTAACAACTGAGATACCCTACGGCGCCTACTGGAGCACACCGTTCGCGCGATGGCAGGGCGCCTTTGCCAATCTGCACGCACTTAAATTTGCCGCCCATATTGCGAATAAGGAGCTGGCCCATCGGGGCATCGAGCGGCAGGCAATCGAGCACGGCGTTCTCGGTTTCAGCGTGCCGCAAGCGCACTCCTTCTATGGTTTGCCGTGGGTCGCAGGACTGGCCGGACTGCCGCACGTGACCGGCCCGACCATCATGCAAGCGTGCGCCACCGGCGTGCGCACGCTGCTCGCCGCGGTCCAGGAAGTCGAAGCGGGATTGTGCGGCACGTCACTGGTGCTGACCTGCGACCGCACCTCGAACGGTCCGCACCTTTATTACCCGAACCCGAAAGGCCCAGGCGGTACCGGCGCGCACGAGGATTGGGTGGTGGACAATTTCGACTGCGATCCGCTCGGGCAACATTCCATGCTGCACACCGCGGAGAACGTCGCGGCCAAGCATCAGATCACCACGGCCCAGCAACACGAGGTCGTCCTCCTCCGCGAACAGCAGTACCGCGATGCGCTCGCGAATAATTGCGCCTTTCAAAAGCGCTACATGACGCTGCCGTTCGAGGTGCCCCACCCCTCATTCAAGAAGACCGCAGCAAAACTAGAAACGGACGAGGGGATCCGCTTCTCGACCGCTGACGGCCTCGCCGCCCTCAAGCCCGCCCGCGAGGGCGGCGCCGTAACATATGGAGCGCAGACGCATCCGGCCGACGGTAACGCCGGCATCATTGTTGCCTCCAGCGAACGCGCAGGCGAACTGAGCCGCGATCGCAACATCCGGGTGCGGCCGCGCGGCTTCGGCAGCGCCCGGGCCGATCTCGCGCATATGCCGGAAGCGCCCATTCCAGCCGCCGAGCGCGCCCTCAAGGCAGCCGGCACCACAATCGACCGCATGGATGTAATCAAAACGCATAACCCGTTCGCAGTGAACGATGTGCTTTTTTCGCGGCAGACTGGGATCGCGCTGGAGAAGATGAATAATTTCGGCTGCTCGCTTGTTTACGGTCATCCGCAGGCGCCGATGGGCACTCGCGGCGTGATCGAGCTGATCGAGGAATTGGCGCAGCGCGGCGGCGGCTATGGGCTATTCACCGGCTGTGCAGCGGGCGATACCGCGATGGCGGTCGTCATCGAAGTCGAGGATCGGCGAAAATCACAATAGAGAAGCGACTACGGCCTTTCTACCGCGGAGCCGACTCGATCCGTTGCTTGAATGCCGCTGCAAACTCACGGCCGAGGCCTTCGGCCTTTTTCTTCATGACCCCGAGGCCGAATTTTCCGAGGCGTCCGACCACGGTAGCTTCCGACGAGTAAAATACCTCCGTCTCGTGCTCACTCACGCTGGTCAGGCGTAGAATGTTCTCGGCTGACAGCGAACTCGCGCGGCTACCTTCCTCACCACGAGTGCGCGAACGCACTTCCTCCGAAGCCGTCTCCGAGACGATCTCGACGTCGACGTTGAAATCAGCCTTGATCGGCCCGAGTTGTACGCGAATTTTCGCTTTATAGAGCGTCGGATTGACCACCTCTACGCCTTGGCAGCCGGGAATGCAGGGGGCAACCACGGCCGGGTCCTTGATTGCCGTCCACACCCGCTCACGCGGGGCCTCAATTACGAACCGGCCTTCAATCAGCATTATTCAACCTCGCCGCGCGACTGGACTTAAGCAAATTTGTTCCGGGACGGAGAATCGCGCGAAGCTCACGTTCCCGTAGGTCGATGCAGTGCCGTGCGGGTGCGCTGGCGCGTCAACCAGCGTGAACGCCCCGCAAGCCCAAAGGCGGCCGCACGCAGGGACGGCGGCCACGTCGTGGGTAGACCAAGAAAATACGAAATACGCTGGGCATGCTCCGTCACCGGTCGCTCACCTCGCTCCCAAGCCTCGAGTGCAGTCGAAACTTGTTTCTCGCGCTCAAGATAGACCGCGAGCGACAGCGCGTTCATCATGGCGCAGCCACCGCCCTGCCCGATGTTGGGTGGCAAAGCATGCGCGGCATCGCCGATGACCGCGACGCATCCCGCCGACCATCGTCTTAGTTTTATGATTTCAAACCGATCGTAGCGCCCCTGGGAGCCGACACGGTCAATGAGAGGTTCGAGTTTTGGAAACGCCCGCACCCAAATGTCCTTGCGCACCGGCACGGCTTTGGCGGCAGAATCCGTGTCGAGCATCGTCAGCGCAAGATAGATGTCGTTTTGGCTACAGGGCGTGTAGAGGATGCGCCGCGAGCCCGACCAGTATTCGATGGTTTTGCCAACGTCGCCACCTTCCCGCTCCGCCGCAGTCTTATCCATCAGCAGCCGCGTGCAGCCGTCGACCAGGTATTTTCGCTTGGACAGAAGGTCGAGCGAATCGCGCAATCGTGAGTTCGTGCCGTCGGCAGCGACAATGAGATCGGCCTTGATCCGCCGTCCATCCGCAAGTGTCAACTCGCCACCAGGTGTGGCGGCTGTGGCTTCCGAATTGGTCACGATCTCGACGCCTTTGCTCGCAGCAGCGGCGGCCAGAGCGTTAATGACGTTCTGACGCACAATGCTGAAGACCCGGTTGCCTGCCCAGCGGTGCACCGAGATCAGCCTGTCGTGCTGATCGCGCACCTCGCGGGTGTGCGCGATGGGAGCGTCCTGGACAGCGGCCGCATATGCCCCGACGGCCTCGAGTACACGCAGTCCGTTTTCGTAAATATAGATGCCCGCGCCAGTGGTACGCAGTTGGTCGGCGCGCTCATGGACCCGTACCCGCCAGCCCCGTTGGGCAAGCGCGCACGCCGCCGTCAGGCCGGCAAATCCCGCTCCGATCACCTCGGCCCGTCGATCAATCATTGCAAAGTCATGCACGGCCTGTTGGCGCGTTGTCAAAGCTTGCCGGGACGATGTATTTCGCCAATCCGCTTATGTTAGTCTGGGCAATACGTCGTCTGCTTTCGGAGAAGAACAATGGCCCGGCTGCGCCACATCGCCGTGTGTGTGAAAGATCTCGACAAGGCGGCAAACTTTTATGAGAAGGTGTTCGAGCTCAAGCGCATCGCGCGTGAGGATCTGGAGATCGGCTCCGCAATATATATGAGCGATGGCGTGATCAACCTCGCATTACTGAACTTTTCAAAGGGCGCCGGCAGCGAGGCCTCCGATCTTAAAGATCCGACTGGCTTTGTCGGCGCTCATCATTTTGGCATCCAAGTCGACGATCTTGCGGAAACGCAAAAGCTGATTGAAGAAAATGGCGGCAAATTTTTCTTTGACCTCGGGGACGAGCGCCACGGTAATTTTGAACGCAAGTTCAAGGATCCGGACGGTGTCATTTTTGATATTTCCAAGCACGGCTGGCAGGGAACCGACGGATATAACCCATCGCGAGCGGCAGAGACCGAACGGAAGCCGGCAGGCGTCGCATAAGCAACTTGCGGACGGCTGACTGCTCACCCGCCACATGACGTTGGGATGCCAGCGGTGAAGGAAACGTGCGCGTGGAATTGACAAACCGTTTGGCCAATACGCTTGATGATTTGGCAAGAGCTTGCCGAATCCTCGAGATGGAGGGTCACGGCGATATGACCCTCGGCCATCTTTCGCTGCGCGACCCCGAAGGACGCGGCTTCTGGATGAAGCGCAATGCATTCGGGCTTGGCGAGATTATCGGGCCTGATGACTTTGTCTTGGTCGACATGGACGGCAATAAGATCGCCGGCCAAGGCGGGCGGCACAGCGAATGGCCCATACACTCTGAGATCCTGCGCAACCGGCCGGATATTAATGTTGTCGGCCACACTCATCCGCAATATGCATCCGTGTTTTCCGCGTCAACGGAAACCTTGCTGCCTTACACGGTGGATGCGGATTATTTTACCAACGTTCCGCGCCATGAAGCGGACGTCGCGCTCATTACTACCAAACAAGAGGGGCAAGATCTGGCCAATGCCCTGGGGGACGATTTTGTTGTCCTCTTGGCAAGCCACGGGGTCACTTTTGCTGGTACGTCCGTTCAGCACGCGACCTGCGTCGCGATATTTTTCGAAAAGGCTTGCAAAGCGCAGGTGATCGGTAACGGCGCGAAACTCAGACCGAGTTTTCCAAATCCGCGCGTGCGCCAGAAGCGCCACTCGCAAATCATGACGCCGGTGCACTGGGAGCACTCATGGGCTTACTTTACGCGCAAGCTCGCCGCGTTATCGGCCGCAAATAGCGGCCGGCATTCAGATCTATCGCTAGCACGTGAGAAAGGCGTCATTCTTGCCAGGCGCGTTATTTGATGAATGCGTTGGTGTAGAGGTCGTCGATCGGCGATTTTTTCTGGATGATGCCTTTGGCCAGATAAAAATCCTGCAACGCACTCAACCGCGCCGGATCTATTTGCCCCAACTGTTTCTGCCCCGGATAAACCAATCTATCGTAATAGTCGAACACTTCTCCGATTTGGCCCTCCTTGCCCTTCCATTCCGGCACAAATCTCACGAAATCGGCGGCGGCGGCTTTTGGATCATCCATTATGTCTTTCATGCCATGCAACGCCGCTTTGACAAACGCGCGCACCATTTGAGGTCTGGTTTTGATAACTTGGTCCGAGGCGGCTATGCCTTGCGCCATGTGAGGAAAAAACTCGTCGGTCGGCAGCACCTTTATGGGCACGCCCGCTGCCTCGATCGGCGGGATCCAGTCCGGTACTCCGGCCATTCCGGCGGACTTGCCGGTAGCCACCATTTGCCATACGCCGACCGGCCCCGCCGCTTCGATGTTCACGTCGTCCCGGCTTAGCCCGGCGCTCGCCAACAGTCCGAGCAGCGCATAAAACGTCGTGTCCTGATAGGACATGACTGTGATGGTTTTGCCCTTGAGATCCGCCGGTTTCTCGATGTGCGAGTCCGCACGCACGACGAGCTGCATGAAACCCTTGCCGCCGAACACAGCGACGATTTTCACCGGCACGCCGTTCTGCCGGACCACGATCGGACCGTCGGCGACGATCCCGCCAAGCGGCGCGTTGCCGGCGCCTACCTCTTTGGCGACATCGACTCCGCCACGGCCGACCGCATAGCTCACATCGAGACCTCCCTCGGCAAAGTAACCTTTGCCTTTGGCGATCTGGATCGGGCCAAACGCCGGCAACAGCGGTGGCGCCGGGAACAGATACGTGATTTTTTCCGTAGCGAGCGCGGGAATGGCCGCGTCCGACAACACAAATGCGAACGCGACACAGATGGTCCGCAGAAGCCGATACATGAAGATTTTGCGCGAAGAAAAAGACATCTGTGGGTTCCTGGTTTAGCGACTTCACCGCAATTTTGCCGGGGCGTGCTTTGGCACTATACTCTCCCAACCTCGGGGCATACCGCCCAATCGACCAAAAACATATGCGTCGCGGCAATTATCGCTGATGTCCGATTTTGTCCGGCTTGAATACCGTGACGTCACGATGCATTTTGCGCTTAAGGGTGGTCAAGGCGCGCTTACCGCGGTTACCGACGTCAGCTTTTCAGTGCGTGACGGCGAGGTTGTTTCGCTGATCGGTCCGAGCGGTTGCGGCAAAAGCACGCTCCTCAATATTGGCGCTGGCCTCGTCGCTCCGAGCGAAGGCGCCGCCTTCATCGACGGTCAAGCCATAACAGGCCCGACGGCACATGTTGCCTTCATGCTGCAAAAAGACCTGCTTTTGCCGTGGCGTACCGTGGCCGAGAACGTCGCGTTTGGTGCGGAGATTCAACGCGTCCCAGTCGTAGAGCGCAGACGCCGCGCCATAGCTCAGCTGGAAAATCTCAATCTGCACGAGTTCGCAAATCATTATCCGCACCAACTGTCCGGCGGAATGCGGCAACGCGTTGCGCTGGCGCGAACGCTCGCCGTCGATCCGCATGTTCTGCTGCTTGACGAGCCGTTCTCGGCGGTCGACGCGCAGACCCGGATGATCTTGCAGCGAGAGCTGGCGCAAATGCTCCGCGCAGCGGGCAAGACGGCGCTGCTCATCACCCACGATCTCATGGAAGCTGTGGTGTTGTCCGACCGCGTCCTGGTGATGAGCCAGCGGCCCGGCCGTCTCGTTGACGAAATAACCATCGAATTACCGCAGCGCGTAGATCCGATGGCACGCCGCCACAATCCTGGGGCAAACGATTATGTCACGCGCCTGATGGATCGGCTCGAGATCGCGCCAGAGGCCAAGCGGGGCATGCCATGAAAGCGCCGCTGCGAGCCACGCCGGCGCAAAAGGGCACCATCGCCAGCATTGTCTTACTGTTCGCTTTTCTTGCCGCCTGGCAATGGGGGCCGAGGCTCCTTGGTATTCCGCCGTTCATCCTGCCATCATTCGCGTCTGTCGCGAGCGAGTTCGGCCGCGCCTGGCAGGTCAATCATCTTTTGCTGCACACCGGCATAACGGCCGTCGAAGTCATTGCCGGATTTGTCCTCGGGAGCTTGCTCGGCGCCGTCGTCGGCTATCTCCTTGGCATGTCGCCGACCGCCGAGGTTGCCCTCTCGCCCTACATTCTCGCCCTGCAGATTGCACCAAAAGTGGCGTTCGCGCCGTTATTCGTCCTTTGGCTTGGCTTCACCGTGTATCCAAAAATCCTGGTAGCCATCTTGATTGTGTTTTTTCCGGTCATGGTCAATGTGCTGACCTCCATTCGCACGGTCGACGCGGACTTGGTCAGCTTGGCGCGCTCCTTCAAAGCGACGCGTGCGCAAATCTTCTGGAAAATCGAGTTTCCCGCATCGTTGCCATCAATGTTCGCGGGCCTGCGCATCGGTTCGACGCTTGCCGTAGTCGGGGTTGTGGTCGGCGAACTGGTTGGAGCCAACATGGGGCTGGGTTTCCTGCTCGGTTTCGGCGAGGGGCAGGCCAACACGCCGCTGGTGTTCGTGGCGATCGTCATGCTGACCGTCGTAGGCGGGCGTTGCCTATCTCGCCGTGGTCATCGCCGAGAAACGGGTGCTGCATTACCTGCCGGCGCGACGCCTTGGCGACAATATTTGATCACGGATGAAGCCATGACGCCCATTGGAATAAACCAATACGACGCGACGACGGCCGGAAGGATGATTGCGGACGGCAGGTTCACCGCGGCTGACTACCTGCGGGCTTGCCTAAAACGCATTGACGAGCGCGAGACCGACGTCGGCGCGTGGACCTACGTCGCGCGCGAGGATGCGCTCGCGCAAGCGGCAAAGCCCCCATCAAGCCGCGAACGGGCGGCCCTGCGCGGAATTCCCGTGGCGATAAAGGACATCATTGATACGCACGATATGCCGACCGAGCATGGCTCGCGCATTTACCAGGGTAACATCCCCGCTTCCGACGCGGCCTGCGTGGCCATGCTGCGGCGAGCCGGCGCGATCATCCTCGGCAAGACCGTGACGCCGGAATTTGCCGCAGTAACGCCGGGGCGCACGGTGAACCCGCACAACTTCAAGCACACTCCGGGCGGTTCATCGTCGGGCTCGGCAGCGGCGGTCGCGGATTACATGGTTCCGGTCGCCATCGGATCGCAGACGGTTGGCTCGACCATCCGTCCCGCTTCGTATTGCGGCGTGGTCGGCTTCATGCCTTCACATCAAATTCTGCCGGTGCATGGCGTGAAAACGCAGGCCGGCTCGCTGGACAATCTTGGCATACTGACGCGCTCCGTCGCGGACGTTACGCTTGTCGCCAACGCAATTTTAGGATGCGACGCCCTGCACGCGGAGCCGCTCGCACGGCCGCCGCGCATCGGATTTTGTCCGTCGCCGCACTGGCCGCAAGCGCAGGATGCAACCCGGCGGGTGATGGAGGACGCCATCGCGCTGCTGCGCGGGGCCGGCGCGACGGTCGAGACAGTTGAGCTCCCTGCCCGGTTCGACGACGCACTCGATGCACACTGGACGATCCTCGCGTTCGAATTCGCCCGGGCTATGGCGTACGAATACAACGAACACGCCGATCAGCTCAGTCAAAGGCTCGTAACGCTGCTCGAGCGTGGCTTCGCCATCTCCTTTGCGGATTATTCAGAAGCTTGTACAATCGGCGTCGAGCGACGGGCGGACATCGCACCCATTATCGACAAATACGACGTGCTGCTGACGCCGGCGGCCGCAGGTGAGGCGCCGGAAGGGATTCACGCTCCCAGCGACCTGCTGTTTCAACGCTTCTGGACCTTTCTGCACGTTCCAGCGATCAGCTTGCCGGGATTCGTCGGGCCGAATGGACTGCCGATCGGCATCCAGCTTATCGGCCCGCATCTGCATGACTCGAAACTTCTGTCCGCAGCGGCCTGGGTCGAGCGCACGATCCAGCAGGCGCTCGCCAATTGACTGACGTATATCAGGCCGGGCTGAGGCGGCGCCTTGAGTGGCCGAGGACCAACGCCGCGATGGCGGCGACGTATGGCAAGATGACGAGGAACTGATACGGCAGGTCGGGGTAGATCGTCTGCATCCGGATCTGGACTGCTTCAGCCAGACCAAATCCAAGCGCGGCCAGGAATGCAACAACCGGTTTTCGGCGGCCCAGCATGACACAGGCAACCGCGAGAAAGCCGCGGCCGGCGACCATGTTCTCCACGAAAGCATCGACCTGAACCACCGACAGATATGCGCCGCCGAGGCCGGCCATGGCGCCGCCGAACAGAATACAGGCGGTCTGCCGCGCCTTGACCGGTATGGCCAATGTCTCCGCAACCTCGGTGTTCTCGCCGCAAGCGCGGATCTCGAGGCCGAACGCCGTGCGGTTGATGACCCATCCCGTGCCAATAGCGAGAGCGAGAGCGATGTAGGCGAGCGGGCTTTGCCCAAATAATACCGGGCCGACAATCGGAATGTGCGAGATGGCGCCGAAGTCGAGCGAGGCGAGCCCGTGCACCGACGTCGGTTTTGCGCCGATTGTAAGTCGCGCCGCGAAGCTTGAAATGCCCAGGCCGAATATGACCATACCGATGCCGCTGACGAACTGGTCGATCCGCAGAACCAGAACCATGAACGCGTGAATGCCGGCGAGCACAATGCCGATAAGCACCGCGAAGAAAATACCAAGCCACGGCGACCCGCTACGCACGGAGCCCCACGCCGCGACGAAGGCGCCGGACAGCATCACGCCTTCAATCCCGATGTTGAAAATGCCTGAACGTTCCGAGGCGGCTTCGCCGATGGCGGCCAGCCCGATCGCCATGCCCAGCCTGATGGTGGCGGCGAGCAAAGCGGTAATGAACAGGACATCCATCAGGCGACAGCCTTTCGGCTCGGCAGCGCCCATTGCACGGCGGCAACTGCAAAGATGACTGCGCCCTCGATGATCCAGACCAGCGGAAAGGGCAGCGCCAATTCGCGCTGAAGAGCGCCGGTCCCGGCAAAAAATATTCCGAACAGACACGCCGCCAGCGGGATCGCCGCCGCCTCAAGGCGCGCGATCAAAGCGATCGCAATACCGGCAAGGCCGAAACCTTCCGCCATGTTGTCCTGGAGCCGTTGATAAATGCCGCCAACCTCCACGGCCCCCGCCAAGCCGGCGAGCCCTCCCGAGATCGCCATGACAATGACGGTCAGGATTTTTACCCGGAAGCCGGCGTAGGCGGCGGCGCCCGGATTGGCCCCCAGTACCGACGATTCAAAACCAAGCACCGTTCGCCTTTGTATCACGGCAAAGGCGACAACCATGATAAGCGCGACGAACAGGCCCGCATGAAGCCGCGTTCCCTGCACGATCACCGGCAGAAAACAGTTTTCCGGAATGAGATATGATTGCGGCCAGAATCGCGATGTCTCCTGCATCGGCCCGCGAATGAGGTAGCTGATCATCTGGACCATCACGTAATTGAGCATGATGGTGACGATGATCTCGCTGGCGCCGAACCACGCCCGCAGATAGCCGACCAGCGCTCCAAGCGCCGCTCCGCCCAACGCGCCGAGGATGAGAAAGACGAGAAGTCCGGCGACGCCCCAGCCATCGAGGTAAGGTGCAAAGAAAACGGCGAGTACCGCGCCCGCAATCAACTGCCCGTCACCGCCGATATTGAAGAGACCGCCGCGAAGGGCAAACGCCACGCCGAGCCCGATCAGCGTCAGCGGGATCGCATGGACCAGCACCTCGCTCCAACCCTGCGGTCCGAGCGCATAAAGCAAGAGCGTTTCAAGCACCCGCCACGGATTGTGCCCGGCCACGAGGACAAACAGGCTGGGGACGAGCGCGGCAACACAGAGGACAATGCCGACGCGGACGACGCGTCTCATGCCTTCGCTCATGGCGCCGTCATCCAGTGTCCGATTTCCGCGAGCGTTGTTTCGCCGACCCGGACGGGGCCACGCAGCCGGCCTCGCGCCATGACCATAATGCGGTCGGCGATATCCCAAACCTCGGAGAGATCGGCGGAAAGAAGCAGGATAGCGACTCCTCGCGCGCGCTCGGCCACCAGCCGGTTGCGGATTGCCACCACGGTGCGAATGTCGAGGCCACGGGTCGGATGGCCGGCAAGGATGACCGCGACATCGTCGCCGAGTTCGCGGGCAATGACGAACTTTTGCTGATTGCCGCCGGACAGATCGGCCATACGCGCCCGCGGCCCGCTGGCTCTGACATCGTTGTGCTTGATGGCGGCCGCCGTCGCCCTCGCCGCTGCCTGCCGCCGCAGCAGGCCCCAAGCCGCGAAGCGACGCTTGCTCAATTTCCGCAGCAGAAAGTTCAAAGTCAGGCTGAAGGCGGCCATGATCGCGTAGTGAAGCCGATCCTCCGGAATGTGAGCGACGCCGATTTGGCGAAGCGACGCGGCGTCGGCATTCGTCATTGGCCGAGTGCCGACGGCATAACTGATCTCACCCGTCTGGATCGGCCGCATGCCGGCCATGGCCTGCAACAATTCCGTTTGGCCGTTGCCCTCTACGCCGCATAAGCCGACGATCTCGCCGGCATGCAGGTCGAAACTGGCGCGATCGACTGCCACCGTCCCATTGTCGCGGGCAATCACAAGATCTTTGACGGAGACCAATGTCTTGCCAGGGGTTCCATGTCGTGTATCGGGCGGAGGAAGTTCGGCACCGACAATCAGGCGGATCAACTCCGCCCGCTCGTCAGCGCGTAAATCGGAAGTTCCGACGACGCGGCCGCCGCGCATCACCACGGCACGATCACAGCAGTCGTACAGATCGTCGAGCTTGTGACTGATCAGGATGGTCGCCGTTCCGCGCCCTTTGAGCAGACGGATGAAGCGCAGCAGCCGGTCTCTTTCATTTGGCGGCAGCACCGCGGTCGGTTCATCGAGAATGAGAAGGCGAGGATCGTGAAACAGCGCCCGGATCAGTTCCACTTGCTGGCGGCCGCCGACCGACAGCGTCGAAACGCGGGCATCGAATGGAATGTGGGTTCCCAGATCCTCGGCCACCGCCAGAAATTCCGGTCGCAAGTTTTTGAAGCGAATAACGCCATGACGCAATTCCGGGCGGCCGAGGACGAGATTTTCTTCGACCGTCAAATTCTCGATGAGATTGAAGTGCTGATGAACCAGCGAGATGCCGGCTCTTTGCGCATCAGCGGGCGAGTGCAAGATTACCGGCGAGCCGGAGATCAAGATCTCGCCGGAATTGGGGGCCAGCGCGCCGCCAAGCATCTTGACAAGGGTCGATTTACCGGCGCCGTTCTCGCCGACGACGCCGACGATTTCACCCGGAAAGATCGAAAAGGAAACGTCGTCGTTGGCGCGCAGCTGACCGAACCATTTGTTCAGGCTGCGCGCCTCGAGAAGTGCTGTCAACGTCAGTTCCGACCTTAGCGGATTTTCGGCAAATCCGGTGTCTTGCCGGCCTTGATCTCGTCGATGATGTCCTGAACCTTGGCCTTATCGGCGGCCGAGATCTTGTTCTCGAATTTGCCGTAGCCCGACCAACCGATGCCGTTTTCCTTGAATCCCAGGTTGTAGATTTGCGGCTTGAGCGAGCCGTCGAGGATCCTGCCAATCGCCAGATCAATGTTGACGTCGAAATTGACCAGCGCAGTTGCGACGATCGTGTCCGGTGCGAAGGCGGCGCTGTCGAAGGCCGTGCCGATCATGAGCACGTGTTTCTCCTTCGCCGCCTCCAAGGTGCCGATGACGCTTTCGTTGCCGGTCGCCGAGACCACGTCGGCGCCTTTCTCGATCAGCGCCAACGTGACTTCCTTGCCCTTGGCGACGTCCGAGAACGAGCCGACGAAAGCCGAGAGCATTTTGCTGTCCGGCCGCGTGCGCTTGGCGCCGTGCTCGAGCCCGTCGTTGTATTCCAGAATGACCGGCACCGGGATGCCGCCGATGCCGCCGATGATCCCGGTCTTGGTCAAAACGCCGGCCAGCGCGCCGGCGACGTAGCCAATGTCGCCCCAGCGATTATCGAAGGACGCAAGATTTGGCGCTTCGGCGACTTTGGCCGTGTTGACGACGAACCAGGTCTTTGGAAACTGCTTATGAATCTTCTTGGCCGGCTCGGCGAACTGGAAACCGTGACCGATGACGACGTCGTAGCCGTTCTTGGCATACTCGAACAGCGCCGCCTCGCTCTGCGCCATGGTCGTGTTTTCGCGGATCGAGACCGTGATGTTGGGGTATTTCTCTTGCGCCGCCTTGATGCCTTTGGCGGCGGCCGAATTGAAAGTGCCGTCGCTCACCGGGCCCGGCAGGACAAGAGCGACCTTGAGCGGCCGTTTCGGGTCGACCTGGGCGAACGACGACGAGGTATTGGCCGGGACTAAAAACAACCCAGCGACCAGTACCGCGCAGAGTGCAAGTGTTCTCACTGCCAGCTTCATTGTCCTCTCCACCCTTCCCCCCGTTGCACCAAAGTTTTCAGTTCATCTTTGTCGTGACTGCGTTGGCGAGCTGCGACAGCCGCTACTCGGCCGCGACGCGATCGTTGCGCCCGAGCTCGGAACGCATCTCCTGTAAGAGTTCGTCAGTCGTCATGACGCGGCCGAAAAACATATCGATGGTCTTGAGCGTCGCCTCGTGCATGCCCGGATCGAACGTTGCGTTGCAATCGCTCGGAAACGCGACTTGGTAATCGCGGAAAAATCCTGAACGTGCCGTCGACTTACAGCATACGTTCGTCGCGGTTCCAACGATGATAATCGTTCTTATCCGATTATTGCGCAGGATCGAGTTGAGATCCGTTTCAAAGAACGCATCATACTTGTGCTTGACGACGCGGTATTCGTTTTCTTCGGGCGGCGGCATGTCTTCGTAAAGTTCGAAGCTTGGCTGCCCTTTCCACAGGTATTTGTCCTCGCGGATGGTTGGAAATTTCTTCAGCATGACCCCGCCGAACGGGGCGCTGTGATCCGACTGCGTCCAGATGATCGGCATGCGCTGTTGTCGGGCAAAGGTGAGCAAGGACTCCAGATGCGGCATCATCGTGCGGGCGCCGGGCGTCTCATAGGTCGCGCCTTCCGCGACGAATGCGTTTTGCATATCGATGACGATAAGAGCCGTGGAGCGCGGATCGACCTCGAAGAACTCGCGGCCGAACGCAATCGGTGCTGCAGGCATGTTCGCCTCCTCATACTCGGGCGATCGAACCGTATTACCCTCTCCGCCCAGCGTCGGCTGCGAAGCTGTACGGTCTCGACGATTTCGCGGAAATGCTCGCGCCTGGATTCGACACGGCTTGGTCGGAACATCCCCCTAGTGCAACTTCGACCCTCCGCTTCTGCCGAGCGGATGCTTTAACTGTAAAAGGTCGTTAGACAATTTGTCAATCGAGCCGCCACGCGACTAAGCTTGTTTGCATCAGCTTCGAGCCGATAGCGAGAGGAGCCATGGAGCACGGACGATTTGAATATTCACCGATCGCGCGGCGTCCAAAATGGCGGCTACCTCATGAGGCGCGGGTGGCGGTCTGGATCACCCCGAATATTGAGCATTTCCACTACGACAAGCCGGGGATGTCGATGACGCCCATAACGGCGGCCTTGCGGCCCGACGTGCTCAACTATGGCTGGCGCGATTATGGAGTACGCGTCGGCATCTGGCGATTGATGGAGGTCCTCGAACGCCAAGGTTTCGTGGCCACGGCGGCGCTGAATTCCGAGGTCTGCGCGCACTATCCCGCGATCATCGATGAAGGCAACAAGCTGAATTGGGAATGGATGGCGCATGGTGAAAACAATTCCTCGCTGTTCACCGGCATGCCCGAGGACGCCGAGCGGGAAATCATCAAAAAGGTGCTCGATACCATTGCGCGCGCCACCGGAAAGAAACCGCGCGGCTGGCTCGGCCCGGCGCTGACCGAAACCGACAATACGCTCGACCTTCTCGCCGAAGCCGGCATCGATTATGTCGCCGACTGGTGTAACGACGAGCAGCCCTACACGATGAAGACGCGCAAGGGCTCGATTGTCGCGATCCCGTATACGCTCGAAGTCGGCGACATCCCGGTTTTTCTTCAGCACGGGGGCTCTGGCGAAGATTTCGAGAGAATGATCGTGGATCAGTTCGACACGATGTACGAGGACGGAGCGAAGCAGCCTCGCGTGCTGTCGATCGCAGTGCACCCGTTTCTGATCGGACATCCTTTCCGCGCCCGTTATCTGGAACGGGCGTTGGCGCATATCCGCAAGCATGACGCGGTATGGATCACAACCGGCAGCGCCATCATCGATTGGTATAAGTCGAAGTCGTGACGGCGCGCGGCGCGCGGCCCGGCTGGACCCGCCCTGCCTTGTGTTTGCCGGGCAAGCTCGGTACTTTTCGTACTCGCTCAGCGAAGCGTTTATCAGGATGAAACCGATGCGCGATAATGTCGGCGAAGCCGTGACCACACTGGTGCGGCCTGGCGCGGTTCACCGCCGTCTCTACGACGATCCGGCTATTTTCGAGCTCGAGCTCGAACGCATTTTCGGTTCAGCTTGGATCTACGTCGGTCACGAGAGCCAAGTCAAAGAACCCGGCGACTATTTCTGCACGCAGCTTGGGCGCAAGCCGATCGTGGTCGTCCGCGGTGCCGACCGCAAACTGCACGCGCTGCATAACCAATGCGCGCATCGCGGCGCGATGGTTGTGGCGCTGGACAAAGGCAACACCGACGAATTTCAATGCTGCTATCACGGCTGGACCTACCATTTGGACGGTCAACTCAAGGCGGTACCGCTCCAACACGGCTACCCCGCGGACTTCAGCACCAAGAACCCCTCGATGTCGATGAATTCGGTCCCGCGGGTGTCGTCCTATCGCGGATTCATTTTCGTCAACCAATCGGCGGAAGGCCCGGATCTCGAAAGCTGGCTCGGCTACATGACGACGTCGCTCGACGATATGGTCGATCGCGCGCCCGACGGCGAGATCGAGATCGCCGGCGGAGTTTTCAAGCACACTTACAACGGTAATTGGAAAATCTATCTGGAAAACCTCTGCGACGCCGCGCATCCGTGGTTTACCCATCGATCGTCGATCGACGCCGCGCAAAAGCAAAACGACGAAGTGCATACCGACGGAGCCGGCGAGATTGCGATTCGGCAGATGCGCCAAAACGGCGCTCCATACAGCTTCTGGGAGTCGCAAGTCGGTATCTGGACCTACCCCAACGGCCACAGCTATCTCGGCGACTATCACGACGACAAGAAGCTGGTCGCGGCGCTGAACGATCCGGTGTTCCGCGACTACATCGCGGCCATGGAAAACAAGAAAGGCAAGGAGGAAACCCAACGCATCATCGAAATCCGCCGCTGGAACAGCATCGTCTATCCGAATCTCTCATTCATGAGCGGCTTTCAGCAGCTTCGCGTTATTCACCCGCTTGCCGTCGACCGAACGTTGGTCTGCACGTATAACTTTAAGCTGCGCGGCGCTCCGCCGGAGATGTTCCACAACACCATCCGGTTCGCCAATGTCGTGAACGGCACCGGCTCGCTCGTCCTCACCGACGATTTGGAAATCTACAACCGGATCGGACTCGGCATTTCCAGCGAAGGCGCCGAATGGCTGCAGATCGGTCGCGGTTACGCGAGTGACGTCGCCGGCGAGCACGGCGGCCGCCGCGGCAAGAATTCCACGAGCGAGGTCTACATCCGCAATATGTTCGATGCCTGGTTGCATTATATGGCGCCTGCAGCCGTTCCTTCCGCACGGGCGCAGCAAGAACGTATTCCGGCATGACCGCCGCCCAGGGAGCGCAGGCGGCGCAACCGCAAGCCAGCAGACGCCTCAACCTCGAAGAATGCGAGCGCTTTCTCGTTCACGAAGCCCGCCTTCTCGATGAAGCGCGGTTCGATGAGTGGCTTGCCCTGTTCACGCAAGACGCACGGTACTGGGTTCCGAGTGAGCCGGACCAAGCCAACCCGTTCGATACGGTCTCGTTGATCTACGACGACCGCCGCCTGCTCGAAACTCGGGTGCGGCGGCTGTCGAGCCCGCGCATCTATTCCCAGGAGCCGAGATCGCGCACCAGCCGCATGATCGGCAACATCAGCATCGAAGACGATGAAGGTGCGGCCTCAACGCTGGTGCGATCCAAATTCGTTCTGATCGAATTCCGCCGCAACGAACAGCGGCTGTTTGGCGGCACCTGCTTTCACCGCCTGATCGTCGATCAAGGCGCGATCAGAATCGCCTGGAAACAGGTCAATCTGGTGAACTGCGACGCTCCGCTTGACGGGCTCGTCGTCCCCTTTTAGCGCGCCGCTCATCCGACGACACGGCTATCGGTTGGTTCTCCGGTGCAGCCGATCGAGAACCTCTGCGCCCGCTCAATTCGCACTGGACGTTGCTGTGCGAGAATCTGACGACGGCGTCTCTCTCGGGCGGCGTGATGATCCGACGCCATTGGCATGATTGGACACGAACGCCCCGTCTTCGCCCAGCCCCATGGCCGTGCAGACATTACCGACGCGGCGGATCCCCTCGCTGATGTCGGCCACCGTGCATGAGCCAAATCCGAACATCAGGCCGGCTTTGGGATTGGTCTGATAGAACGGCGCCAATGCGTAGAGCCCTACTCCCGTCGCCGCGGCCCGGGAAATGAGTTCGTCGATTGGAAAGGCCCGCGGCAGAAATCCGGCAAGATGCAGGCCGGCAACCGATCGCACCGGCTCAAGGAACGGCATCCATCGTGCCAGCGCGCTCAACAAAGCCGATTGCCGATCGAAATAGCTCCGCTGCATGCGCCGGATATAGCGGCCGAAGTGACCCTCACTGATGAACGACGCGATCACCTGCTGTTCGCTGATGACCGTGTGACGGTCTGTGAGCCATTTCGCCGATAGAATCGGCGAGCGCAGCGATTGCGGCGGCACCACGAAGCCCAGACGCAGACTCGGAAACAACACCTTTGAGAACGTTCCGAGATAAATCACACAGCCGGTGGTATCGAGTCCCTGCAGTGCATCCAGCGGGCGTCCGCCATAGCGGAATTCGCTGTCGTAGTCGTCTTCGATGATAACGGCACGTGCACGCACCGCCCAATCGAGGAGTGCGCGCCGGCGCGACAGCGAGAGCGGCAGCCCGAGGGGAAACTGGTGCGAGGGCGTGACGTAAAGCGCCTTGGCTTTCTTCGGCAGGTGGTCGGCGCAAATGCCCTCCGCATCGACCGGTACCGGAACGATGTGCGCGCCCAACGCGCGAAAGGCGGCGATCGCGCCCGGATATCCGGGGTCCTCCATGGCGACCACATCGTTCGGTTCGATGAGGATGCGCCCGACGATGTCGAGCGCTTGCTGTGTGCCGCTGACGATGATCACGTCGTCGGCCGTACAGCGCAAAGCTCGCGTATGGCTGAAATGGCGCGCGATCGCCGTACGCAACACCGCGGTACCGGCGGCATCGCCGTAATAGGCGGTTGAAGCGGACAGCCGCCTTGCGTGCCGCGCGGAAATGCGCCGCCACGTCGCCATGGGAAACATGCGTAGTTCAGGGACCCCCGGGCGGAAATCGAACGGCAGATCGCGGCGCGGAACGATGGCCTGTGGCGGCGTCAGACGGTCTGCCGAAGGCACTGAGCCGCGGCGATCCGTCCACCGCCGGTGCGCGCAGCCCCTGCTCGCCGGTCGGAAAATGCTGGGCGACGTAGGTGCCCGATCCGACGCGCGAATTTAGATATCCTTCGCTGAGCAGCCTCCCATAGGCCTCCAATACGGTGTTGCGTGACACGTTCAATTGCAGCGCAAGCTCGCGGCTGGCGGGAAGCCGCTCATCGACCCGCAGCCGGCCGTCCAGAATGGCGCGGCGAATACCGTGATACACCTGATCGGACAGGTGCTTGCGGCCCTCGATGAGGAGGCTGAGCTCCATGGCGGCCTTCTCTCCACCCGTGGCAAGTGGCTCCTTCAATTCCACAAAAAGCGGACCTAGGAAAGAGCCGCATGCCCAACTAGCATAACCACCGGCAGGACGCAGAAACGTGCGCGGCCGGTTCAATGAGGGAGAGACAGATGGCGCTCGAGAAGGCCGAGAAGATTGTCGAAGGCAAGCGCCTTCAGGTTCGCAAGCTCAACGAAAAGTTCGACTGCACTCAGCTTTTGGCCGACGACGAGTGGTATCCGAAGGCGGTTCGCCGCTCCATCCGCCCGGCGCGCTGGAACTGGAAGGATTGCTACGCCCGGCTGCAGGAGATCGCGAGCGATCCGATCCCCGGCGCCGACCGGCGCTTCATCATTCTCGTCCACAACGACACCGAAGAGGCGACGGCCACAGCGCCGGGCGCTCTCATCGGCATGACCATCCTCAATCCGGGCGAAGGCCTAAAGGCTCACCGTCACAACTCGTTCGCCATCTATCACGTGCTGCAAGGCAAGGGCTTCGACGTTTTGCAAAACGAAGACGAGCCCGATCCCACTAAAATCGAATGGGCGAAAGGCGATACCTGGCTCTGTCCGCCCTGGACCTATCATCAGCATGTCAACGATGGGGACGAGCAGGCCATCATTCTGACTGTTCAGGATTTTCCGCTTTTGGCGGCGCAGCGCAGTTTGCTGTTCGAGGAACCGCGCGGCATTGAGAACATCAAGGCGGTCACCAAAAAATTCGTTCCGCATCACGACACGGCCGGCAGCTTCAAGCTTGACGTCTAGTCGGCCGCGGTGGCTCGTCCAGGGAGGAACGCATGCGTCTCACCGAAGAAATGAAGCGGATGGTGGAGCACCTGCGGCTTTGCTACGTCGCGACCGTGACGCCCGACGGCAAGCCGAACCTTTCGCCGAAAGGATCGCTGAAAGTCTGGGATGACGAAAACGTCGTGTTCGCGGACATCGCGTCTCCGATCACCATCCGCAATCTTCGCCACAACCCGTTCATTGAAATCAACATGGTCGATCCGTTTCTTCGGCACGGCTTCCGCTTCAAGGGCCGCGCCGAAATCTTTGAGAGCGGACCGGAGTTCGATTTCGTCAGCGAGGACCTGTGGACGCGCGAGGGCCGCCAGTATCCGGTGAACGCAGTGGTCAAGGTCAGCATCGAGGAAGCTTTCCCGGTGCTTTCGCCGGCCTACACGTTCAACGACAACGTGAAAGAAGAACAGGTGCGAGCGGTTTGGCTGAAACGCTACGGCGTGACCGAACTGGAAGTCGAAACGGCCAGCTAGCGCCGGAAGAAGTCACGCGGCGCCGTCACGGCTTAAGGCATTTGCGCCGTTGCGGGCATCCGGCCGCCAGTTGAGACAAGGGAGGGTGTAATGACACTCAATTCCGACGCGGCAAACGCCGCTTCCGTCATCATCGATCACCACATCTCCGAGAATAACGGCGATCGCACCGCTCTGCGCTTCCGCGAGAAGCGCTACTCCTATCACGATATCGCTGCGCTGATGAACCGGGCGGGCAATATGATGCACCGGCTTGGCGTCAAGCCGGGAGATGCAGTTCTGATTGCGGCCGCGCCCTCGCCGTCTTTGCTTGCCAGCATATTCGGAGCGATGAAGATCGGTGCTTTGGCCGTGCTGCTACCTCGTGATGCGCAACCACAGACGATTGCGTCGGCCGGCGGCAAGTCGGACGTGAAGCTGTTAATTGCTGAAGCCGCGCGCCTGAGTGAGCTGAACGTCCCGCAAGGCGTGACGGTATTGGTCGTGGGCAATGCCTCTGACGGTCAGAGATCCTTCGTGCAGGAGATGCGCGAGAGCGCTTCTTCTTTGACCAGAGCCAGCGTCGCCAACGGAACGCCCGCGCTCGGCCTTCTACAGAATGGCAATCTGCTCTCAATTGCTCACCAACAACTGGCTGGCACCCGCACCGGCGCCGACTTGGCGGTCAAGCTTGATGGCTGGGATCTCGGCGCGGCGCTCGGGCGTTTCGCGCGCGGGGAAGAGGAGATCATCACCTGAGATCTGAATCAGCCGGCGAAGGCGTGAAAACGGCGGACATCGAGATCGGCGGCGCGGCAAACTCCGCGGGCGGCGGCGCAATGGAATCGAAACGTTTCGCGGCATCCCTTACGCCGCCGCCCCGATAGGGAGCCACCGCTTCAAGCCGCCGCGCGCTGCGCTGCCCTGGGCCGGCGTGCGCGACGCCACCGAGCCGGGGCCGGTCTGCCCGCAAACGCCGAGCCGTTTGCGCTTCGCCATGGGCGAATTTCGTTGCGCGGCAGGACGAGGATTGCTTGCACGTCACGGTATGGACGCCGAAGGCCGACAGCGGTCGGCGGCCGGTGCTCGTGTGGCTGCACGGCGGCGCGTATATGAGCGGCGCCGGCGCGATTGATTGGTATTCGGGCGAGACGCTGGCCCGCGAAGGCGACCTGGTCGTCGTGGCCGTCAATTACCGGGTCGGAGCGCTCGGCTTTCTCTTCCGGCCGGGCTGGTCGCCGGCAAATCTGGGGCTGCGCGATCAGCAGGCGGCGCTGGAATGGGTGCGCGACAACATTGCTGCGTTCGGCGGCGACCCCGGCAACGTTACTTTGTGGGGCCAGTCGGCTGGCGCGCAGTCGATCACTTTTCTGTTGGCGCGGAAAGAAACGCGCGGCTTGTTTCAGCGCGCGATCCTGCAGAGCACGCCATTCGGCCATCTGCCGCGGCCGGCCGAGACGGGCATCACAGTGGCCGAAACGTTCGCGCGCGAACTCGGCTTCGACGGGTCGGCGGCAACTGAGCAAAAGCTTGCGCAGGTTCCGCTGGAGACGCTGTTCGCAGCACAAAGCGCCATCGGAGCGCAGATGGCGAAGGAGACACAAAGACGCGGCCTGCCCTCGCCTCCCTTCTGGCCGGTCGGCGACGGCGTGACCGTCCCTGCGCCCGATCGTTACGCCGCGGCCATGACCGACGCCGCGCAATACCTCGACGTCATGATAGGCACCACGCGCGAGGAAATGGCCGTGTTCTTTGCCAACAATCCGGCGGTGCAAGGGCTGGAGAAAGCGCCGATACCAGGAAGCGACGGCAAGCGGCTGCAGGCGCGCCGCCCCGCGGCCAGCGCGACGCAACTTTTTTCCGATTATTGCGGCGAGCAGATGTTTCTCAACGGCTCGATCGAGTGGGCGCTCAATGCCGCACAAGCCGGCCGCCGGACCTACCTTTATCAATTCGATTGGCCGTCGCCCGACCGCAAACTGCAATCATGCCATTGCCTCGATCTCCCGTTTGTGTTCGGCACGCGCGCGGCCTTTGCCGCTGCGCCGATGCTCAAGGGCGCCGACGCGACCGACATCGACGCGCTCTCAGCGGTGATGCGAAGAAGCTGGATCGCCTTTGCGCACAATGGTGATCCGAACCATGCGCAGGCGCCGCACTGGCCGCGCTTCGAGGCGGCGCGCCGCGCGACGATGCATTTCGACAACGTCTGCGCTATCTTCGGCGACGCGGCCGCCGCCTAACGCGAAGAGCGCCCTTTTTAAGACACTCGGGCTCTTTTGGCAGTCGTAGTGCCCTGAGCACGTCCTATCTCTATATAAGGATAGACGCCGCATTATCCGCCGGCGAAGTTCACCCTCGGCAAGGAGTATTAGACCCATGAAGCTTTATTTTGCGCCCGGTGCCTGCTCGCTCGCGCCGCATATCGCGGCGAGCGAACTCGGCATCAATCTTGATCTCGAGCAAGTCGACATTCGCGAAAAGAAGACCAAAGCCGGCAAGGATTATTGGACCATCAACCCGAAGGGCCAAGTCCCCATGCTGGAACTCGACAACGGCGAACGGCTGACCGAAGTGCCGGTGATTCTGCAATACATGTATGATCAAAAGCCGTCCGGCGATCTCTCGCCCGCGGCCCGCACGCCCGATCACTATCGCATGCTGGAGTGGCTGAACTTCGTCACCTCGGAGCTGCACAAGACATACGGCCCGATGTTTCGGCCGACGACGCCCGAGGAATTTAAGAAGTTGTCGCGCGAAGCGATCGGCCGGAAGCTCGACTTGCTCGATAAGCAACTTGCCGGCAAGCAGTATCTGATGGGCAATAAGTTCACGCTCGCGGATATGTATATGTTCGCGATACTGCGCTGGTCGCCAATCGTCGGCGTGGACCTCAGCAAATGGCCGAATGTCATAGCCTACGCCAACCGGGTCGCGGCGCGGCCGAAGACCGCCGAGGCGCTCAAAGCGGAAGGATTGCAGTGGCCGCCCAAACCCTGACATACCGCGGCTGACGGCAACGGGCGCACGCGCTGCGACTTCTTGGTGCTCATAGGCGAGCGAACTCGACGAGCAGGTCGCCTACCGGCCCTGGATCGGGTCGCCGAACGAACGGGGCTATGATCCGCAACGTCCCACTTTGAGGACTTTGCACTCGTCTTTCACTTGCGGAAATGTCTGCAGCACCTTCACCCCAAGCTTGCCGTCCGGCTTTTTGATGACCTCTTCGGCGTTCTCATTCTGGATGACGTCTCTGGTCTGCGGGTCGATTTCGATCGGCCCGCGGAACCCTTCGTGCTTCCAGCCTTTGAGCGTGTCGACGACCTTTTCACCGTCTTCAAAATTGCCGTGCAGGGCCTTGATGACGTGGAAAATGCCCGCCATCGTGTCCATTGCGCCCGCCGACATGTAATCGGGATAGGAATTGGGCCCATAAGCCTCATGCCAAGTTCTCACGAACTCCTTGTTGCCCGGAGTATCAAGATCATTGGCATAGCTCGCGGTGACGATGAGACCGATGGCTGCATCACTCATGCGCGCAAGTTCGTGATCTGGAATAAGATCCTCGGGGCCAATGAGCGGAATGCCGGCTTGGCGCATGCCAAGATCGCCATAGGTTTTCATCACGGCCGCGGCGTGGGAGCCTGACGGTACGAACACATAAAAACAGCCCGGATGCTCGTCTTTCACCCGCTGAAAGAACGGCGTGAAGTCGGGCACCTGCGCCGGGGAGCCCATGCGTATTTCGTCAATGACTTTGCCGCCGGCTTTTTCGAAAGCCGTCTTGAAGGCCAGTGTACTGTCTTGTCCAGGCGGGAAATCAGTGAACCCGGCAGCCGCGGTTTTGCAGTTGAGAGTTTTCGCGGCGTACGTCCCCATCGGATAGGCCGGTTGCCACATGCTGAACGAAAATCGCACGATGTAGGGCGACAAGTTCGTGATCCATGCGGTCCCGGCGTTGGCGATCAGCATCGGTATCTTCGCCTGTGTCGCCAGCGGCGCCGCGGCGATGGCGGATGGCGAGGAGACGAATCCGGCGATCAGCTTCACTTTGTCGATGGTGATGAGTTCGGTGACTACTGCTCTGGCGTTTGTTCCCGACGGGGGCCCTTCGTCGCGCTTGACGAGCTCGACCTTGTCATTCCCGAGGTCTTTGGCGTGCAGCTTTAAATATAGATCGAAGGCCTTATCGATTTGACTGCCATTCTCAGAGGCCGTCCCTGAATAGGGCAAAACAATGCCGACTTTGAACGTCTCCGACTCCGCTCCGGACGCCGGAAAAAGCGCTGGGGCCGAGATGGCGAATGCGACGAGAAAGGTTGTGATGCGCGTCTTACCCATTCGCTGTCCTTCTGCCGGCGGCGGGGCAATCCTATCCATTCCACTTTCGCATGACGTCCAGGAGCCTGGCAATTTCGGGGCCGGCCTCACCTCGGGCACCGGGTAGGTCGGTCACTCGAGCCCCATCGCTTTCGCCGATCCAGGTAACCGCCACAACATGCGCGTGAGAGTTCGGTCGCGCCACACCAGCGCGTGGATCAGCGCCGCCGCCACATGGGCTGCAATGAGCATGGCGAGCGCGATAGCCGAGGCGACATGGATCGCGTGCGCCACCCGATAAACCGGCAAGTTGGGGGCGAGCGGATAAGGCAGCCGAAATAGCCCGAAAACGATGGTCGGCACCCGCACCGGTGTGGTTGTTGTCATCAGCCAGCCTGACGCTGGCATAATGACAAGCAAAGCATAGAGCGCCCGGTGCGCAAGCTTGGCCGCCAGCAGCAGCAAGCGGGCGGCCGGTTCGGGTTTTGGCGCCAGCGTCGCCAGCCGCAGACCGAGCCGGACGATCGTCACGCCCAGAATTGCAACACCGATGCTCTTGTGAGTTTGCGTCAGCTCGAACCGTCGGGCGGCATCGTCGACGAACTGCACCATGAAGGTGCCGAGTGCCAGCGTCCCGAGCACGAGCGCAGCCCCAAGCCAATGAAATAGCCTGACCGGCAAGGGCCAAAAGCGGCGAGATTCATTCATCGGTCAAGGCGCGCGTCTTGACGGTGATCTCAAGCGCGTCGTCAATGAGTGGAATCCCGAAAATCATACCATAGTCGGAGCGCTTGATTGTGCCGGTTGCAACGAACGAGACAATGCGTGTTCGCGCCGGGCCGCCGGCATCCACGCTCACGGTGAGCGTTATCGGCTTGGTCACGCCAAGCATGGTGAGATTGCCGGTGATGTGCGCGGTATGAGAGTCCACCTTCTCGACTGAGGTGGAGCTAAAGCTCAGCGTGGGAAATTTCTCGACATCCAGCAGCATCGATCCTTTAACAAAGTCATTGAATGACGGCGAGCCGACGTCGACTGAAGCCGCCTGGACAGTAAACGTCGTGAAGCTTTTTGCCGGATGCTCAAAATCGATCAGGATGCGGCCGCTGTAGCGGGTGAAGTGGCCGCGGGTTTGCGGAAAGCCCACAGCGTCCAAGCGAAACGCGATCGAGGTGCGGGCCTCGTCGATGCGCCACGATTGCGCCGTCCCGGCCGCGAACGCCGCCGGGCAGCCAAGCATCGTCACCGTGCAGATGGCGGCGATTGGCCAAACCGACGCCGGCGCGCGTGACGCCTGACGGCGAAAAATAAAGGCGGAGCCCATCCACTCACCCCAACGTGGCAATCGGAAAGTGCAGTCGCACACAGAGTCCCGGAGCGTTGTCGGACAACGTTAGACGCGCGCCATGCAATCGCGCGACGGCGGCGACAAGGCTGAGACCGAGCCCGTTCCCCGGTTTCGAGCGACTCTGCTCCAAGCGATAAAACCTCTTGAATACGTGCTCGTGCTCGTCTGCAGGAATACCGGGCCCGTCGTCCGCCACCGCGACCAACACTTCAGTCTCGCGCTGTTCACTACTGATCGTTACGTGTCCGCCGCACCGTCCATGTTTGATGGCGTTATCCACGAGATTGGCCAATGCATCAAATAAGAGATCGCGGTCGGCGCTGATGAGAATTGGCCGTTTATTGACAGCTTCGACCCGCCCGCCTTTGGTCTCGGCGGCGGCATCAAAGAGCTCGGCGACCTGTGCGGCGATTTCTCCGACATTGACGAGGCGACGGGGTTGCCCCTGGTTGGCCGTCTCGATTTGCGAGATCCGCATCAACGAGGCGAACATGCGAAGCACATCATCCAAGTCGGCGACTGCCCCTGTGATCAGCGATCGGACTTGATCTGGCGTCTTCATCTCGGCGCCGGCTCTTTCCAGCCGCCCACGCAAGCGCGTCAGCGGCGTGCGAAGGTCATGGGCAACGTTGTCGCTGACCTGTTTCACCTCCGCCATCAGGTCTTCTATCCGCTGCAGCATTGAGTTGAGATTTTGCGCGAGGCGGTCCCATTCGTCTTGCGATCCGCGGACCGGTATGCGCTTGCCAAGGCCGCTTTCTATGATGGCTTTGGTAGTTGCATTGATTGATTCAATTCTGCCGACGGTTCGGCGCGTGACGGTCACGCTGGCTACCGCTGCGAGAACGAAAAGGAAAAGGATGGCTAAAGCATAGGCGACGCGGATTTGATTGGTGAAATGCGCAGCATCGCTGACGTCAGCGCCGACGAGCAGGCGCAGTCCATTCGACAGGTCTTCCGGTCTTGCTCGAAAAAGCTTCTGCGCGCCATTTTGCTCCGAGTTTTCCGGATTGGCGCGAAACTCACTCCATTCCTGGCTTCCTTTGAGTGCGGTTGGCCATTGTGCGAGATTCCCCGCAATGGGCTTGAACGAGCCGTCCACGAGCAGATAGACCATCTGTGGTCGCCCGTGCGTCATTCGCTGCTCGATCGCGGCGATAAGAGCACTTTGACCGTCGGCGTCGTAGGTGTTGCGCAGAGTACGCAGCTCCTCCTCGATCGAAACTTCCGACCGGCCGAGGACGAACCTGGTCGTCGACCAATACACGTAGCTGAAGAGTGCGATCACTATCGCTCCGAACCCGGCGATGCTGAGCAGCGCCAGTCTAAAAGTCGTTGAGCGCAGCGTCTTAGCGAGGAGCACGGAGGCAGAACCCGACGCCGCGTATGGTGTGAATCAACGGATACGATCGCCCGCCGTCAACTTTGCGGCGCACGCGCCCGACATAAACATCGATGATGTTGGTCATCGGATCAAAATGCAAATCCCACACCTTCTGCATGAGCATTGCGCGCGACACGATTTGATTTTCGTTGCGGACGAGATACTCGAGGACTTGGAATTCGCGCGGCAGCAGTTTGAGCTCTATGCCGTCGCGATGCGCCGTCCGAGTAATCAAATCTAATTCCAGATCGCCAACCCGCAACAACGTCTCCTTGACCACGATGGCGCTACGGCGGGCGAGCGCTTCGACGCGGGCCAACAATTCGGCAAAGACGAACGGTTTGACGAGATAGTCGTCACCGCCGGAACGCAAGCCCCGCACCCGCTCGTCCACCTCTCCGAGCGCGCTGATGATAAGCGCGGGCACTGCGATGCGTGCTTCACGCAGGCCTCGGATGATGCTCAGTCCGTCCGCGCCGGGAAGCATGCGATCGATCGTCATCACGACGTATTGAGTTGTCCGCGCTCGGCGAAGTGCGTCGCCGCCATCAGCGGCGACATCGATAAGGTAACCGTGTGTTCCGAGGAACTCCGCGATTTGATTTGCCGTCTCAGCGTCGTCTTCAACTACGAGAATGCGGCGGTGTGCGTCCATGCGCGTCCCGTGGACTAGACGTTGAGCACTGCGTTGACAGGTCGGAGCGGCGCTTGCTCACTTCGCTGTCACAAACTAACACACTTGTTATTCCAGCTGCTCGCAAATTTTACGCGATCACGGGCGCGTTGTAGCGATCAAATAATTTGCGGCGCAAGCGAAATGAACTTAACTTTTTTGTCATGAAAAAAGATTTGGCGCGGGCCGACCGATTAGGCAAAATACGCTGGTGCTTTTAGGTTCTGCCAAAGCACGCAACGCCACCATCTTGAACAGGAGTCAGAGATGAGAGGCATCATCATCGCCACTCTTGCTATCGGCACTTTGCGTACGCCGCGTGTCATCCTATTTGGCGTTGGAACCGGCTGAACTGGAAACGCTGTATCGTCCCACCGGGTGTCTGATGGTCATGGCGGCGGCTCTCTATCAGCTTGAATGACGGGCCGAGCACCTCACCGATCGAAGCGGCATCGTGCCGGAGTACCGGCAGACCGCTGCATCGCTCCGGCCCATCGGGCGCAAACGTTCCGATAATCACGTGTCCGCCGGAACGCACAGCATTTCGCACGCACGCGGCGTAGGCCGCACGATCACCGGGATCAGTCAAAAAATGGAACGCGGCGCGGTCGTGCCAAAGATCGTAGCTTTTGTCCGGGCGCCACCGCGTCACATCGGCGACAATCCAGGTGACGTGTTCGGCCCGCGGACCGAGCCGGTCGCGTGACGTGGCCAGCGCCTGTTCGGAGACATCGAGGACAGCGACCGAATGGAAGCCTTCGGCAATAAGAGCATCGACCAGGCGTGACGCGCCGCCGCCAATATCAACAATCGATCCATCCGCTCCGACCCCGGTGGCACGAATGAGGTCGAGCGAAATCGCCGGCGTTTCCTCGAACCAGCTGACGTCACGCTCGCCCTTGGTCCGGTAAACGTTCTGCCAGTGGCTTTGTCTTTCGAGCATGCTCATCTCGCTCGCGATTGAAGGCCCGAAAAATGACCGCGCTAAGCTATTGATTTATAAAGCTTGGCGGAGGGAGTGGGATTCGAACCCACGATACGGTTGCCCGTATACACGCTTTCCAAGCGTGCGCCTTCAGCCACTCGGCCATCCCTCCGGGCACGGCAAGCCCGAATATAGCGAGCCGCATTGCGCAGACAATGCGAGGCGCGATAGCGGCCACACTCCGCCAAAGCCGGGCGATTGCGCAACCTGTACGGCCTTGAATGCAACGCGCGCGAGCGAAGCGCCCGCTCGCGTTGCCGCCCGCGCCGGGCGTCTGCTAGGTTGCGCCGCAACTCAAAAACGCACCACAAAGCCAGCGGGTGAAAGCTACCATGATCGTACGGGACGGTGCCGACGGCGCGCTCATCCTGATCGCGCAAACCGATCACGCCAAGGTCTCCGGCCAATGCGCCGCCCATTGGGGCAACAAAACCTTCGCGCGGCCGGAGCCCAACGAAGCGGTGGTGCGCGCCGCCATGTTTCACGACAGTGGCTGGTACGATTACGAGGCCAGCCCGACGATTGCGCCCGACACCGGCAGGCCGCTCAATTTCATGCAAGTCCCGTGGGGCAAGCCGCAGCGGCAAGCGTACGAATGGGCGATCGAATGGATGACCGGCATCGATCCTTATTCTGGCCTGCTCATCAGCAAGCACCGAACCGGACTGCAGCGCGGGCGCTACGACAAAGTCGCGCATCCGAAATTCTTCAACACGCAAAACCTTCCGGAGGACAACGAAGACTTTCTTGCGCGCAACGAGGCGACGCAGGCCGAACGGATCAAGGGCTACGACCAAGCCGAATTCTGGACCAACTATCAGCTGCTGCAGGCCTTCGATCTGATCTCGCTGTTTCTGTGCAACAAAGACGTGGTGGACGATTACATCGACCCGGTGCCGACGTCCTATGACGGAAAATCACCGGCGGTTGCGCGTCAATTTGAAAACCCTCGCCGGCCAGCGGATCGAGGTCGATCCATTCCCCTTCGACGTCAATCCGCTTGCGCGTGCAGCTCATCCGGCGGCGGATGCCGCAAAAGTCCTTCGCCGATCCGGCGGCGTTCCGCACGGCCTATTTCCAGACGGTTCCTGAAGCCGTCGACTTCGTTCTTTGCGCCCGCTGACGCGGTCCGCGCCGGAATTTCGCCCCGATGAAGGCCATCAGGTTGCACCAACATGGCGGCGTCGACGCGATGCGGCTCGAAGAGCTGCCGCTGCCGGAACCCGGCCCTGGCCAAGTTCTCGTCGAGGTCAAAGCCGCCGGCGTCAATCTGTTCGACACGCAACTGCGCAGCGGACTCTATAAGCGCGATCTGCCGCTGACGCTTGGCCTTGAAGGCGCCGGCGTCGTCCAAGCCCTGCGGCGCCGGCGTCACCGACCTGGAAGTCGGCGGCCGCGTCGCCTGGATTTTCGCCCCCGCCTACGCCACGCACACGCTCGCATTGGCCAATCGTGTCGTGCCGTTGCCCGATGCCGTCGATTATGCCGAGGCCGCCGCGATCCTTTTCCAAGGCCTCACCGCGCACTATCTCGCGACATCCACCTTCGCGCTCGCGCCGGGATCGAGCTGCCTTATTCATTCGGCGGCTGGCGGCTGCGGCGTCCTCCTCTGTCAGATCGCCAAAATTCGCGGCGCCGTCGTTATCGGCGCCGTCTCCACCGCCGGAGAAAGCCGAAGTCGCCCGCGCGGCCGGCGCCGACCACGTCGTCGTCTACGCGCAAGAGGACTTCGAGGCCGCGGTCAAGCGTCACACCGACGGCCGCGGCGTCGACGTGGTCTATGATGCCGTCGGCCTCGACACGTATATTCGCAGCATGAATTCGCTGCGCCCGCGCGGCATGCTCGTGCTCTACGGCGAAGCAAGCGGGCTCGTCCCGCCGATCGATCCCCGCGAACTTCTGTTCCGCAAATCGCTTTATCTCACGCGCACCGGTCTCGACCATTACATCGCCGACCGCAGCGAACTTGTGCGCCCGCACCGACGAGATTTTCGCCTGGATGGCGGAAGGCCGCCTGAAGCAGCGGATTTTCCGCACGCTATCGGCTTGATGAGGTGGCCGCCGCGCACCGCGCACTCGAAAGCCGCGCCACCGCCGGCAAGCTTTTGGTGATTCCGTGACGGCGCAGGAATCGACGCCGCCGCGGTTGCCGCTCGTTGACGCGCCCGACGATCCGCTGGCGCGCGAACAGTTCGACAAGCTCGCCGCCGGCCGCGGCATCCTCAACCTGCACCGGATGATGGCGCATGCGCCGCTGCTGATGAAAGCGTCAGGCGACATGGCCATGGTGTTCCGTCACGACGCCGCGTTGCCGCGCGCGCTGGCCGAGCTTGTGGTTTTGCGCACCGCTCAAGTCGTGGATTGCCGCTATGTTTTCGACCGCCACCTGCCGCTCGCCCGCGCCGCCGGCGTGACCGAGGAGCAAATCGCAGAGGTCGCCCGCTCGATCGACAGCGCCGCGTTCTCCGCAGCGCAAAAAGGCGGCGCTTGGCTTCGCCGAGACGGCCGCGCGCGGGGCGCCGATCAACGACCAGACACTTCGCGGCGCTCCGGGAAAACTTCTCGCCGCGCGAAATCGTCGAACTCACGATGCTGGTCGGATTTTATGTATCGACCGCAATCTTCATCAAGACGCTGGCGGTCCCCGACGAAAGCGCCTGAATGAAAGCGCGGGCGATCACTCGCGCGGCGGCGGCTTGCCGATTTGCTCGCGCGGCAACGCCTCGGCCTGAAGCGCGTTGGCGATACCCTCAATGTCGTCGAGCGGCAAAACCGGCAACGGCGCTTGCGGCAACGGCGCGTCGCTGGCAATGGCGACGATACAATCGTCGTCCGGATGGAGAAGCGGCTTGCCGACACTTACCCGGTATACTTCGAGCTTCGGATGAGCGTGGCGTTTAAACCCCTCGACAATAATCAGGTCGGCCGGAGAAAGCTTGGCCAGGATGTCTTCCAGCGGCGGTTCGGGCTCGCCGCGCAATTCGTGGATGAGGGCAAAGCGCCGGCTCGATGCGACAATGACCTCGCTCGCTCCCGCGGCGCGGTGCAGCCAAGAATCCTTGCCCGGCTGATCGATATCGAAGTCATGGTGCGCATGTTTGACGGTGGCGACTTTCAAGCCGCGTCCGGCAAGAACCGGAATGACCTTGGTGATCAACGTCGTTTTGCCGGAGCCGCTCCAGCCGGCAAGACCGATGACGCGCATGCTCATGACTTATATGATAGGGCCGCTCAGCGGCTTTTGCGATCCTCACCATGACCGAGAGGCTTATCGACCTCCGCGGACTGAAATGCCCGCTTCCGGTCTTGCGCACGCGCAAGGCGCTTACCGCGTGCGCGCCCGGCGATATCCTCGTGGTTCACTGCACCGATCCGCTCGCCGGCATCGATATTCCCAATCTGCTGCGCGAAACCGGCGACGCGCTGGAGCAGACCAGCAAGGACGCGCCGGTCACGACCTTCCGCATTCGCAAGCGCTAGCGACGCCGCCCCGTCATCGCCTGCGCCATCAGATCGGGACCGTCGTCGCGTCATAGGTAAACAGCCAATCGTATCGCTCCCTGACGCGATCCTCATGAAACTCGCGGGCAACGTGATCCTGCGCGGCGTTGGCGTCGGCGAACGCGTTGCTGTGCAGACGCGGGATCATGCCGGAAGAAGCGGCCGCCACGGCATTGGCGCGTTGCAGCCGCGCCGCCTCGTAATGCGTCAGCGCCGCCTGATGATCGGGCGCATACTTTTCCATACAGCGCGCCAGCACCATGCCGTCCTCGAGCGCCATCACCGCCCCCTGGGCAAGGAAGGGAACCATCGGATGGCACGCATCGCCGAGGAGCGTGCAGCGGCCGACGCTCCACGCCGGTAACGGCGGCCGCAGCGCCAGCGCCCACTTATAGGGAGTTTCGATCTTGCCGATGATGGCGTGAACGTCTTCGATGCCAGCCGGCAAAGTCGCGCGCCATTTCCTCAGTGGTGCCGCGCACGTTCCAGCCCTCGACGGTCCAGTCGCCGCGCTCACGCAAGCCGACGAAGTTCAAAAGCTTTCCGGCGCGCAGCGGATAATGCACGGCGTGGCCGCCGGGACCGACCCATTGCGTGCTCAAGGTTGTCGCGACCGACGCCGGAAGGCTGTCCATTGGCACGACGCCACGCCAAGCCACTATGCCGCAGAATTGCGGTTTGGCGTCGCCGAACAAGGCCGCGCGTACGGCCGAGTGCACGCCGTCGGCGCCGACGACGAGGTCAGCCGTTGCCGGCGCGGCCCCGTCGAATTCGAGTTTGACGCCCTCCCCGCTTTGCGACAGCCGCATCAGTTTGTGGCCAAGATGAACCGCAGCCGGTTTTTCCCGCAGCAAGGCCCGGGCGATGACGCCATGCAGGTCGCCGCGATGAATGGTGATGTAGGGCGAGCCGTAACGCTCGACCGACTCCATGCCGAGATCGAACAGCTTGAAGCTTTGCCCGGTGTTCCAGAGCCGGATGATCTTGCCGGTCGGCAGGACTTGGACCTGCTCCAGCGCCCCTTTGAGGCCGAGCGCGTGAAGTATGCGGGTGCCGTTGGCGCTGACTTGCACGCCGGCCCCGAGCTCGCGCAGTTCATGCGCCTGTTCGTACACCGCGACATCGATGCCGCGGCGGATAAGCGCAAGCGCTGCGGCAAGCCCGCCGATGCCGCCGCCGATAATGGCGATTTTTCCAAAATCTGCCGGCATGTCGGCGGCCGATTGGAGCTAGTGGTCCGATTCTAACATTCGCACCCCACTAGGCCGGCTCGCCCGCGGCATTGCGATCGAGATCGGCGTAGATGTCGTCATCTTTGACGACGACCCGGTACGTGCGCAGCGGCACCTCGCAAGGCGGCTGCACGACCTCGCCGGTGGGCACGCGGAACGAGCCCATATGCATGCAACACTCGATCACGTCGCCTTCCAGCAGCCCGTCGGCGAGACTCGCCGCGGCGTGGGTGCATTCGTCATCGGTGATGTAAAACTTTCCCTCGATGTTATAGACCGCCAGCCTGCGGTCGCCGGCCTCGAACGCCTTGACTGACTCCGGCCCGACCTCGGATTTCGAACATACCCGCACGACATTTTCGGAATTATCAGCCATTAGAGGCTCCTCTTTCGCCACTCTCACCTACAATAAGCAGCCCGGAGTCCGGAAGCCATGCAGGTTCTAGTGGTCGGGGCCGGAGTTATCGGACTTGCGGTCGCCCGCGCGGCCGCTCTGCGCGGCCACGACGTCATTGTGGCGGAAGCGACCGGAGGGATCGGCAACGGCATCTCGTCGCGCAACAGCGAAGTCGTCCACGCCGGTATTTATTATCCGACCGGGTCGCTGCGCGCCCGCCATTCGACGCGCGGCCGGCGCATGCTCTACCAATTCTGCGCCGCGCACGGCATCGCGCACAACAAATGCGGCAAGCTTATTGTCGCCACCGATAATGCCGAACTCGCCAAGGTCGAAGCGCTGATGGCGCAAGGCCAGGCGAACGGCGTCGAGGGGCTCGAACTGATCGGCGGCAATTCGGCGCGCGCGCTCGAAGCGGAACTTGCCTGTATCGGCGCGCTGGCCTCGCCGGAATCCGGCGTGATCGACAGCCACAGCTACATGCGGGCGCTATGGGGGGAGCTCGAGGATTGCGGCGGCCGCATTGCATTTACCACCCCGGTCGAACGGATGTCGTTTGCGGCGGGGGAGTGGAACGTCGCGTTCGGCGGGCGCGACGCCGGCACCGCAGCCTTCGACGCGGTCATCAACTCGGCCGGACTGGGCGCGCAAGGGCTCGCGCGGCGCATCGAGGGCTACCCGGCGGAGAAGATTCCGCCACTGGTGCTGGCCAAAGGCAATTACTTCGGCTTCGCCGGGAAACCGGTTTTTTCCAGGCTCATTTATCCGACGCCGGTCGACGGCGGCCTTGGCGTCCACGTTACGCTCGACCTGGCCGGCCGCATGCGGTTCGGGCCGGACGTCGAATGGATCGACCACGAGAGCTACACGGTCGATCCGCACCGCGCGGATGCGTTCTATGACCGCATTCGCCGCTACTGGCCGGGCCTGCCGCAAGGCTCGCTGGTGCCCGACTATTGCGGCATCCGCCCGAAACTCACCGGCCCGGGTCAGCCCGCGGCCGATTTCGTGATTGCCGGCGAAGCCGCGCACGGCATGAAGCGGCTCGTTTGCCTGTTCGGCATTGAATCGCCGGGGCTGACGTCTTCGCTGTCGCTGGCGCAAGAGGTCGTCGATGCGCTCGCCGCGTAGCCATCAAAAATAGCGCAGCCAGAGATAAATCTGGCAGACGGCGATGGACGCCAGCATCATCGGCATGGCGTAGACAAAATAGCGAACGAAGCCGAACTGGATGCCGTTGCGCTCGGCGATGCCCGCCACCGTGAGATTGGGCGACGCCCCGATCAGCGTGCCGTTGCCGCCGAGGCACGCACCGAGCGACAGCGCCCACCATAAGGGCGCGATGGCCCCCTCCCCGCCATAGGCGGCGCTGGTGTTCTTGATCACCGGAATCATGGTGGCGACAAAGGGAATGTTGTCGAGGATCGAAGACAGGAGCGCCGACCCCCAGAGAATGACTGAAGCCGCCGCCTTCGGGTTGCCGCGCGTGACCCCGACGAGCCAATTGGCAACGATGCCGCAGCGCCCCCGATACTTCGACCGCATGGACGACGACGAACAGCCCGAGGAAGAAAAAGATCGTCGTCCAGTCGATATCGGCAAACGTGGCCGGGACATTGTCCTTGCCGCGACCTGGACGGCGCACGTTGTCGAGCAGCATCAATACGGCGGCACCGGAAAGGGCGATTGTCGCCGGCTTTAGATGCAACGGCTGCGCGCATACGAAAGCCACCAGAACCGCGAGCACCACCGCCGCCGAACGGCGGAGCAAACTTGCGTCTTCGATCATCCCCCGCGCGTTCATTCCCATCAGGAGGACGCGCGCCTCCGGGCTCGCCCGCAGAAAGCGGCCCCAAATGAGGTGAACCGCCGCCGCCTGCAGCGCCATGATCAAGGCCGCGACCGGCGCAATATTTTTGAGAAAATCATTGAAGTCGAGGCCGGCTTGCGAGCCGATCAGAATATTGGGCGGATCGCCGATCAGTGTCGACGTGCCGCCGATATTGGCCGCGAACACTTCGGCAAAGAGAAACGGAAACGGCGGCACTTCGAGCTCTTCGGCGATCACCAGCGTCACCGGCACAATCAGAAGCACGGTGCTGACATTATTGAGTACGGCGGAGAGGAGCGCGGTCACCACCTGCAGCATGAACAGGATGCCGGCCGGATTGGCCTTGACCCGCTGAGCCGACCACACCGCAAGAAACTGGAACAGACCGGAACGGCGTGACACCGCGACGATAATCATCATGCCGACCAGTAATCCGATTGTGTCCCAATCTATGCCCCTGACCGCCTCGGCCTGATCGAGCGCGCCGAGGAGGATCAAAAGAACCGCGCCGACGAGCGCCGCAATCGCGCGGTTGAAGCGGCCGGCAATGACCGCCGCGTACGTCAAGGCCAGCACCAGCACCGAGAGCCACATCGGGCTTAAACCGAACGGCACGTGCGGGAGATCGGTGCTCACAGCGGCAACAATAAAACGAACATTTCACATGCAAAAAAATTTCATTGGGGACAATTTGAGCTTTTGCGCGTGGTGCGAAGCCACTGCTGTTAGTGTGCTTGGGGGCGAATGGGTTGGGGAGCAAGACAATGAAAAAAACTGCGCTGATTGCCGTGTTGCTGGCGATGGGGGTCTGTCCGGTACTGGCAAAATCTCATCGCGTTCATCACTGGCAAAACAATCCGCGAACACACTCGTCAATCACCTGCGCCATGGTGAGAAGCTACGTAGCACAGGTTGGCCTGGAACAAGCCAAGGTCATGGCCGAGTCCGCCGGCATGACCGCGGCGGATGAGCTGCGCGCCAAACGCTGTTTGCTGCACAGAGCCCAAGCCTGGAACCAAGCTTAACGGCGCCTACTGCAAAACCGCGCGTCCTTCGTCGCGGCGCGCGAACTCTCCCTGCTCGCGCCCTCATGGAAGCGAGCAGCGGGTGTCGCGCGCACGCGAGACCAAGCTTGGGTGAGAGAGATTGTAAAACGAGAGGCGTTTCTACCGCCGCCCGATTACGATCAAGAGTACGCCAACAACCGCGATAGCGCCGCCGTAATAGATCCACCTCGTCTCTTTGATCATGAAGCTTTCGGCTGGATAGGGAAAATATCCCGAGCCCTGGCCGATAAAGACCAGTCCGGCAAGGAGAAGGATTACTCCGAGGACAACGAGCACGGTATGCATTGAAGCCGCTTTCGGCCCGGTCCCGCCCCGCCCTCCGCCCCATGGCGGAAAGCGATGACCTTTAGTGCGCCGCGTCCCAATTGTCGGCGGCGTGCGCCTCAACCGAGAGCGGTACCGAGAGCGCCACGGCCGGCAAGCGGCGCGTCCTCCATCACCTTCTTGATCACCGGCAACGTCTTGTCCACTTCGCCATCCGGCACTTCGAACACCAGCTCGTCGTGCACCTGCAACAGCATCTGCGCTGTGAGCTTCTTCCGCGCCAGCGCTTCGTCCATGCGGATCATGGCGCGGCGGATGATATCGGCCGCCGAGCCTTGCAGGCGGGCATTGATCGCCGCGCGCTCGTTGAAGGCGCGGACCGAGGCGTTGGAGGCGCGGATTTCCGGGTAATGGCATTTGCGGCCGAACAAGGTGAGCACGTAACCGTTCTGTTTGGCGTACGTTTTGGTGGTCTCGATGTAATCGCGGATGCCGGGAAAGCGCTCAAAGTATTTCTTGATGTAGGCGCCGGCTTCCTCGCGGGCGATGCCGAGCTGGTTGGCGAGCCCGAAGGCGGAGATGCCGTAGACAATGCCGAAATTGATCGCTTTCGCGCGGCGGCGGATGTCCGGCGGCATCCCCTTCACCGGCACACCGAACATTTCCGAGGCGGTCATGGCGTGAATGTCGAGCCCTTCGCGGAAGGCTCGTTGCAGCGGCTCGACGGCGCCGATCTCGGCCAAAAGCCGCAATTCGATCTGCGAGTAATCGGCGGAGACGAGCTTGTAGCCGGGCGCGGCAACAAAGGCCCGGCGGATTTTGCGGCCGTCCTCGGTGCGGACCGGGATATTTTGCAGGTTGGGATCGGACGATGAGAGGCGGCCGGTCGGAGTGGCGGCAAGCGCATAATTGGTATGGACGCGGTGCGTGGTCGGATTGACGAAGCCGGGGAGCGCGTCGGTGTAGGTCGATTTCAGTTTTGAAACCTGCCGCCAGTCGAGGATTTTTTGCGGCAGCGGATGGCCCTGCTCGGCGAGTTCCTCCAGCGCGCGCGCACCGGTGGCCCATTGCCCGGTGCGCGTCTTGGTGCCGCCGGGAAGCCCGAGCTTGCCGAAGAGCACATCGCCCAGTTGCTTGGGACTGCCGGGATTGACCGCCTCACCGGCAAGCGTGTTGATTTCGGCTTCGAGCCCGGCTGCTTCCTGGGCGAATTCGCCGGAAAGCCGCGACAGCAGATTACGGTCGATAGAGATGCCGCGGCGCTCCATCCGCTCGAGTACCGCGACCAGGGGCCGCTCCAAGGTCTCGTACACCGTGAGCACATGCTCGGCGGCCAGCCGCGCCCGCAGCACCTGCCACAGCCGCAGCGATATATCGGCGCGTTCGGCGGAATATTCGGTCGCGCGGTCGATGCCGACGGCGTCGAAGGCGATCCGGCTTTTGCCGGCTTTGACCAGCTCGTTGAGATCGAGTGCGGCGTGGTTGAAGGTGTGCTCGGCAAGCGAAACGAGACCGTGATTGTTGCGGCCGGCGTCGAGCGCATAGGACATGAGCATGGTGTCGTCATGAGCCGCAACGTCGATGCCGCGCAGCGCGAACATATGCCAGGCGAACTTCAGATCGTGGCCGATCTTGAGCACGCCCAAATCGGTCAGCAGCGGCGCCAGCGCTTTGAGCGCCGCCTGTTCGGAAATCTGATCGGGCGCGAGATCGCCGCCGAACAAACCCGCTTCGCCCCCCTCGCCTCCCTGGCGATGCGAAAGCGGCACATAGCATGCTTCGTTCGGCGCGACCGCGAGCGAAAATCCGCAAAGCTCCGCCCGCATCGGATCGGGGTTTGCCGCCACCACGTCGACGGCGACCGCGCCGGCGTCGCGCGCCTGCTGCGATGAACGTGTTCAAGCGCTCGATGCTGCGGACCGTCTCGTATTTCGAACGGTCGAATTTTTCGTTGCGTGCCGTTTCCCGGCGCGCGGCGGCAAGCGTTGCCGGGGTGGAGACGAAATTGGCGGGTCCTTCACCCCTCCCCTGCCGCGACAGGTCGACGGGCCGGGTGAGCGGCAGCATCGCTTGGCCTTTGAACCCGTCGCGCGGCGCGGCGGTTTGCGCCGCGCCACCCTCGTCTACACGCGGAGAGGATGAAGCATTGCTGCCGGCCTCGGCCGCATGATGACCGGCGAGCCGCCCTTCCGCCTCGATTGCACCGGCATCCAAGCTCGCAAACTCGCCGACGCGGCGCATGAGGCCGTTGAACTCCATCGCCTTGAGGAAGGCGATGAGCCGTTTGTAATCGGGTTCGTGCACGGCAAGATCGGCAATCGGCACCGCAAGCTTGACGTGGTCGTCAAGGGTCACGAGCTTCTTCGACAGCTTTGCCTTCTCGGCATGGTCGATCAGAGATTGCCGGCGCTTGTCCTGCTTGATCTCGGATGCGCGCTGCAGCAGCGTTTCCAAATCGCCAAATTCACCGATGAGCTGGGCTGCGGTTTTTACGCCGATGCCAGGCACGCCCGGGACATTGTCGGTGGAATCGCCGATCAGCGCCTGCACTTCGATGACTTTTTCCGGCGGCACGCCGAACTTTTCCATGACTTCGGTGCGGCCGATCTTCTTGTCCTTCATGGTGTCGAACATGACGACGCAGTCGCTGACGAGCTGCATCAAATCTTTGTCCGAGGACACAATGGTCGCGGTGGCACCCGCCTCGCAGGCCTCGCGCACGTAGGTCGCGATCAGGTCGTCGGCCTCAAAACCGTCCTGTTCCAGACAAGGCAAGTCGAACGCCTGCACCGCCTCGCGGATATATTTGAACTGCGGTTTCAGATCGTCGGGCGGGTCGGGACGATGCGCCTTGTAGTCCGGGTACATTTCGCTGCGGAAGGTTTTTTCCGACTTGTCGAACACCACGGCGAGATGGGTCGGCCGTTCCTCAGGCTTCATGTCGCGCAGAAGCTTCCACAGCATGTTGCAGAAGCCGAATACGGCGTTGAGCTGGAGCCCATCGGACTTCCGCGCGATCGGCGGCAACGCGTGATAGGCGCGGAAAATGTAGGACGAGCCGTCGACCAGAAAGACGTGGTCGCCTTTCTGCACGGGCTTTGCGGCAGCGGCCGGAGTGGCTGCGCCGGCGGAGGCAGCGCGCGATTTCTGTGCGGCGGGCATGATGACCGCTAATATAGGAGTTCAGCCGGAATTATCACTGTAAGTTCCGATGCCTGTGAATTGATAGGACGATCAGCCCGAGCCGCCAGCGGCTCCTACGCGGGCCATTATGCCGCCGCTTCGGCGAAAGGCCGGCCTCTCGGAGAATACATGCGCAGATTCCTTCTTGCATCGATCCTCTTAATCGCGGCGCTGCCGGCGACGGCGGCCGAGCTTTGGCAAACGCTGCCGCCGACGCCGGCGCCGCTCGCCACCGCCCGCAGCGGACAGGCGCAGGTGAACGGCATCTCCATCCATTACGCCATCTACGGCGACGGCTCGCCGGTCGTATTTCTGCATGGCGGGCTGGCCAATTCCGACTATTGGGGTCTGCAGGTCCCGGCGGTCGCCCTCCACCATACCGTTATTCTGATGGATAGCCGCGGCCACGGCCGCTCGACGCGCGATACCCGGCCTTACGGCTACGACTTGATGGCCGACGACGTCGCAGCGCTGATGGAACGCTTGGACATCCCCAAGGCCGACATCGTCGGCTGGAGCGACGGCGGCATTATCGGTCTTGATCTGGCGATGCGTCACAAGGACCGTATCGGCAAGGTATTCGCTTTCGCCGCCAACACCGTCACCTCCGGTGTGGTGGAAGGCGTCGAGAAGAACCCGACTTTCGCCGCCTATATCGCCCGCGCCGGAGGCGAATACGCGAAGTATTCGGCAACGCCCAAGGAGTACGACGCCTTCGTCGCGCAGATCAGCAAAATGTGGGCAGACCAGCCAAATTGGACTGATGCGCAACTCAAAGCCATCGACAAGCCGGTCCTCGTTGTCGATGGCGATCACGACGAGGCGATCAAGCGCGCGCACACCGAATATATCGCCGCCACCATCCGGCGCGCCGGACTATTGATTTTACCCAACGTCAGTCATTTCGCCTTTTTGCAGGATCCGCGACAATTCAATTTCGCCATCCTGCATTTTCTCGGCGACGAATAGCTTTTAGCCAACCCTAGCGCTGCGTCGCTTCCACCATGGAATTTTCCGCGCCCCTCCCCATCGACGCCGCACTGCCGGAGCTGACGGCGGCGCTGCAGGCGCGTAATGCCGCGGTCCTGGTCGCTCCGCCCGGCGCGGGCAAGACGACGCGCGTTCCGCTCGTTCTGGCCCGCGAACCCTGGGCCGAAAACCGCCGCATCCTCGTCCTCGAGCCGCGCCGGCTTGCTGCACGCGCTGCCGCCGAACGCATGGCAAAAACGCTCGGCGAGCGGGTCGGCGAGACCGTGGGCTTACGGGTCCGTTTCGGCTCCAAGGTTTCGCGCAAGAACCGGATCGAAGTGGTCACCGAAGGCATTTTCACCCGGCTCGTCATTGACGATCCGATGCTCGAAGGGGTCGCCGCTGTCTTGTTCGATGAATTTCACGAACGCTCGCTCGACGCCGATCTCGGTCTCGCGCTCGCGCGCGACGTGCAGCAAGGCTTGCGCGAAGATTTGCGCCTCTTGGCCATGTCGGCGACCATCGACGGCGCGCGTGTCGCCGAACTTCTTGGCGGCGCGCCTGTCATCACCGCCGAGGGCCGTTCCTTCGCCATCGAAACGCGTTATCTCGGCCGCGATGCACGCCCCATCGAGCCACAGATGGCCGATGCCATCGTACGCGCCATGCGCGCCGATAAAGGTTCGCTGCTCGCCTTTCTTCCCGGCGCCGCTGAAATTCGCCGCACCGCCGCCTTGCTCGACGGGCGGCTCGATGCCGCGACCGAGATAACCGAACTCTTCGGCGCGCTTTCGGCCGGCGAGCAGGACGGCGCCATTGCGCCGGCACCGTCCGGCCGCCGCAAAATCGTGCTGGCCACCGCCATCGCCGAGACCTCGATCACCATCGAGGGCGTACGCATGGTGGTCGATTGCGGGCTCTCTCGCGTGCCGCATTATGAGCCAGACGCCGGCGTCACGCGGCTCGACACCGTGCGTGTCTCGCGCGCCGCCGCAGACCAGCGGCGCGGCCGGGCCGGCCGCACCGAGCCCGGGATTTGCTACCGCCTTTGGGACGAGCCGCAGACCGCTTCCTTGGCGGCATTTTCGCGGCCGGAAATTTTGGCTGCGGATTTGGCGGGCTTTGCGCTCGACCTTGCCGCTTGGGGCAGCCCACCGGAGCAGCTCGTCTTTCTCGACCCGCCGCCACGCGCGGCGTTTTCCGAGGCGCAGGCGTTACTGCGCGAGCTTCATGCCATCGATGCCGACGGCCGCATCACCGAAGAAGGCAAGCGGCTGCGGCGGCTGCCACTGGCGCCGCGGCTTGCGCGCATGGTGGCCGATGCCGCCGACAGCGGTGCGGCATTGGCGGCCGCGGAAATAGCGATCCTCATTGGCGAGCGTGGCCTGGGCGGAAGCGACGTTGACCTCAACACCCGCCTCGAGGGCTTGCGCCGCGACCGCTCCCCCCGCGCCCGCGATGCCCGCGCGATGGCGGCGAGATGGGCGAAAATTGGCCAGAAATCGCACGACGAGCAGCTGGCGAAGCAGCTCCCTCTCCCCTTGTGGGAGAGGGTGGGGAGAGGGGTATGGTCAGCGCCAGAGCGACGGTAGAAGATGGAAAGCTACCCCCCTCCCTAGCCCTCCCCCACAAGGGGGGAGGGAACACGCTCGGGCCGGTCGAGTCACCCACTCATCGGCGCGCTGCTCGCACTCGCGTTCCCCGAGCGCATTGCCAAGAATCGCGGCGGAAGCGACGGGGCGTTTCTCTTGGCCAACGGACGCGGCGCACAAATCGATAAAGCCTCGCCGCTTGCCCGCGCGCCTTTTCTTGCCGTCGGCGAGCTTGCCGGAAGCGCGGCGGCAAGCCGCATCTTGCTCGCTGCGCCCATCAGCCTTGCGGCGATCGAGACCGGCTTTGCCGACCGCATTGCGGCGCAGAGCGAAATCTCCTTCGATCCGACAAGCGCGAGCGTGCGGCTTCGCCGGCTGCGCCGCTTGGGCGCGATCACCCTTGCCCAGCGATCATTGCCACCGCCCGCCGACGATGAGGTTGCACGCCTGTTGGCCCAAAACCTGGCGCGGCTCGGCGCCGAGCGGTTGCCGTGGACCAGCGCGCTCCACCAATGGCGCGACCGGGTCATGTTTTTGCGCCAATGCGAAGGGGCCGAATGGCCGGATTTGTCCGACGCCGCGCTTAGCGCCGACCTCGACTGGTTGGCGCAAACGTTTGCGGGAAAGACGGCGCTGGCGGAGCTTTCCGCCGACGAATTTGCCGCTGCACTCGTCGCGCGCCTCGCGTTCCCGCTGCGGCGCCGGCTCGACGCCGAAGCACCGATCCACTTTGTTGCACCGACCGGGACGCGCGCGCCGATCGACTATGCAGCGGACGGCGGACCGAAAATTTCGATCCGGGTGCAGGAACTGTTCGGCCTCGCGCAGCATCCGGCGATCGCCGGCGGCAGGATCCCGCTGTTGATTGAGCTTCTTTCGCCGGCGCAGCGCCCTGTGCAGATGACGCGCGATTTGCCCGGCTTTTGGCGCGGCAGCTACGCGGCCGTGCGCGCGGAAATGCGCGGCCGTTACCCAAAACATCCCTGGCCGGAAGATCCACTGCGCGCAGTACCGACGCGGCGAACCAAACGCGCCGCGCGCTGATGCTCGGCCTGGCGCCGCCGCTCGGTAATCGGGAACCTTATTGGGCAATCGATATTCATTGTTTTCTCCTCTAATGCCCCGATGTAATGCTGCCCGCAAATCCCATATTATCGAGGCCAAATGTTTCCCAAGCCGAAGCCGCAGCTCAAACCCAATACGTACGCCTATGAATCCGAGCCGATGGTGAAGGCCACCGGCTTTCGCGAATATGATGCGCGCTGGCTGTTCGGCAGCGAAATCAACCTCATGGGCATCGAGGCGCTCGGGCTTGGTCTCGGCACGCTGATCCACGAACTCGGGCGCGAACCCAAAATCGTCACCGGCCACGATTTCCGTTCCTATTCGGCTTCGATCAAAATGGCGCTGACCAATGGGCTCATCGCCGCCGGCTGCCAGGTCCGCGACATCGGGCTTGCGCTGACGCCCATGGCCTATTTCGCGCAGTTCGACCTCGATGTGCCGTGCGTCGCCATGGTGACCGCTTCCCACAATGACAACGGCTGGACCGGCGTGAAGATGGGCGTCGATCGTCCGCTCACCTTCGGCCCCGATGAGATGACGCGCTTGAAGGAAATTGTGCTCGACGCCCGCTTCAAGCCGCGCCCCGGCGGCGGCTATGCCTTCGTCGAGAATTTTCCGGCGCGCTATATCGCCGACCTCACCAATCGGCCAAAACTCAAGCGCCGGCTCAAAGTGGTGTGCGCCTGCGGCAATGGCACGGCCGGCGCGTTTGCGCCGCAGATTCTGGAAAAGATCGGCTGCGAGGTCGTACCGCTCGATTGCCGACTCGACCACACCTTTCCGAAATACAATCCAAACACCGAAGATTTGAAAATGCTGCACGCCATGCGCGATGCGGTGCTCGCCAACAAAGCCGACGTGGCGCTAGGCTTCGACGGCGACGGCGACCGCTGCGGCGTGGTCGACAACGAGGGCGACGAGATTTTCGCCGACAAAGTCGGCGTCATGCTGGCGCGCGACATCTCGGCGCAGCACCACGGCGCGGTCTTCGTCGCCGACGTGAAATCGACCGGACTGTTCGTAAGCGATCCGATGCTGATCAGGAACGGCGTCAGGACCGATTACTGGAAGACCGGTCACTCCTACATGAAGCGCCGGGTCAACGAGATCGGCGCCATTGCCGGATTCGAAAAATCGGGTCATTTCTTTTTCAACGAGCCGTTCGGCCGCGGCTACGACGACGGGCTCATTTTCGCGTTCGCCGTCTGCGACATGCTCGATCGCAATCCGGGAAAGAGCATGGCGGACCTGAAAAACGCGCTACCGAAGACATGGAGCTCGCCGACCATGTCGCCGCATTGCCCGGACGAGGAGAAATATGCGGTGGTTGACGCGGTCGTTGCGCATTTCGAAACCGAGAAGAACAAGGGCGGCAAAGTTGCCGGCCAGCCGATCCGCGATCTCAACACCGTCAATGGCGTGCGGGTGACGGTCGAGGACGGCACTTGGGGTCTGGTGCGCGCCTCATCGAACAAACCCGAACTCGTGGTCGTGGTGGAAAGCCCGGTCTCGGACGCGCGCATGCGCGAAATGTTCGCGGCGATCGACGCGGTGCTGCGCACGCACAAAGAGGTCGGGGAATACAACCAGAAAATATGAGGACGGACGGCGAGGACAGAAGCCGGACGGCGGAAGACGGACGAAGTTCAAGCTTCGCTAAATCTGTCATCTGCCCTCTTCGTCGGTGATCAAATCTCCTCGTAGACGTCGATCTCCAGGGCGCCCGGCAGCATCGCACGCCAGCCCTGCAAATAGACCTGAAAGCGGGCGTCGCTGGCAATCGACTGCCGGTTCATTTCGAAGGATTCCGGCGTCTCGTATTCGATCACCTGAATGAATTTGGTCGGATCGTCGGCGTTGCGCAGCAAACGGAAATGCGCCTTGCCGAACATCTGATAGAACGGCGCTGCCGCCTTCATCATCGTCAGAAGATGCTCGGACTCTCCGCCCGGAAGCGTGAATTTCAGATGCAGGGTCCGCCAAATTTTCGCATCTTCATTACTCATTGCATACAGTCCTTAGGCTGGCGCCGTTCGCGCCGGACGGGCTCCCCCGCCGCATCCAGACAGGATATTGTCAAAACCGGCACCCCGGCAACGAATCATAACCTACTTGAAAGTTTCGCGGAAACGGTGGGCCGGGTAGACGCCGAGAATCTTCAGCGTCTTCGGCCGAGATACGAATTCGAGTTCTTCCAGCGCCAGTTCCAAGGCGCGATCCTCGGGATGACCCTGCACATCGGCGTAAAACTGCGTGGCGGCAAAGCTGCCGTTGACCATGTAGCTTTCGAGCTTGGTCATGTTGACGCCGTTGGTGGCGAAGCCGCCCAGCGCCTTGTACAGAGCTGCCGGAATATTGCGGACTTCGAACACGAACGTGGTGACGACGCGGCGCTCCTTGCGGCTCGCCCATTTCGGCTTGCGCGCGAGCACGACAAAGCGGGTGGTATTGTGCTTGGCGTCGGCCACATCTTTTTTGAGAATTTGCAATCCGTAGATTTTGGCGGCCAAACCCGTAGCCAGCGCGGCACGGGAAATGTCGCCGGCTTCCGCCACTTCGCGCGCGGCGCCGGCCGTGTCGGCGGCGACCACCGCCTTGACGCCGAGCGCGCGGATGATGCGGCGGCATTGCCCGAGCGCGTGGATGTGGCTTTCGACGGTGCGGATGGTTTTCAGCGTCGCGCCGCGCGGCGCCATGAGCTGATGCTGCACCGGCAGAAACCATTCGCCGATGATGTGCAGGCCGGACTTGGGCATCAGGTGATGGATATCGGCGACGCGTCCGGCAATGGAATTGTCGATCGGGATCATGGCGAGTTTCGCCCGGCCGCCGCGCACGGCGGCGAACGCGTCCTCGAAGGTCGGACACGGAAACGGCTCGTGGCCTGGATAGGCCTCATTGCAGGCGATATGCGAGTTGGCGCCCGGCTCACCCTGAAATGCGATCCGCTTCTTTTGGCTCATCTGCGATCCGATAGCATGGCGCGCGCCCGCGCCAAATCCGCCGGCGTATCGACCCCCAGCGGGACCGAATCCACGATGGCCACGTCGATGCGCATGCCGGCCTCGAGTGCGCGCAATTGTTCGAGCTTTTCCCGCCGCTCGAGCGGCGACGGCGCGAGCTTGACGAAGCGCTCAAGGGCGGCACGGCGGAAGGCATAAAGCCCGATGTGGTGATAAAGCGGCCCCTCGCCCCAGGGAGCGGTCGCCCGGGTAAAGTAAAGAGCACGCAAGCGGTCGCGGGCGACCGGAGTCCCGACGACCTTGACGACGTTCGGATCGTCGCGCTCCGCGGCGTGCGAAATCTCCGCGGCGAGCGTCGCAATGTCGACCGCCGTGTCGGACAAAGGCGTCAGCGACGTTGCGATATCCGAAGCCGCAATGGTCGGCAGATCGGCTTGCAGGTTAACGATGATCTCCGCGCGCCGTTGCGGATCGACCTTGCCCAGCGCCTCGAAGATGCGGTCCGAACCCGACCCGTGGTCGGGGCTGGTCATGACCGCGCGCCCGCCGGCTTTCTGCACCGCCGTCTCGATCTCCCTTGCATCCGTCGCCACCACCACCGGACCGACATTGGCGGCCACGGCCCGCCGCAGCACATGCGTGATCATCGGCGCTCCGGCAATCTCCGCGAGCGGTTTTCCCGGCAGCCTGGTGGCGCCGAGGCGCGCGGGAATGACAATGAGAATGTCGGCCATCGACAAGCGGACCCTTGCCCCTGCTTATACGGGTTGCAAATCGCGCGGCAAACCGGCTATCTCTGCGGCGCCCGCCCCCCTTCAACGGTACGGAGCCGTTGTCATATGAATTCATTCGAAATCAATAAGATTCTCGGTGCCGTTCTGGGAACCTGCCTAGTGCTGCTTATCATTCATATTGCCGCGGGCGCGCTGTTTACCCCGCCGGTGGCGGCAAAGCCGGGTTACGAGGTTGCCGTCAAGGAGGAGCAACCGGCGAAGGCCGGCGGAGAGGCGGCGCCCGCCGCCGGGCAGCCAATCGAAAATCTGCTGGCCAGCGCATCGCCCGAGCACGGCAAACAGATCGCGAAGCAATGTCAAATCTGCCATAACCTGGAAGAGGGAAAAGGCCCGAAAATCGGACCCGACCTCTACGGCGTTGTCGGCCGCCAAGTCGCGTCTCAAGCGAATTTCCACTACACCGATGTTTTGAAGAAAAAGGGCGGCACTTGGACCTTTGACGCCCTTAATAAATGGATCGAGGATCCCCGCGCCGACGTACCCGGCACCGCTATGACTTTCGCCGGCATCAAGAGCGAAAAACAGCGCGCCGACGTTATCGCGTTTCTCAACACTTTATCGAAGAATCCCGAGCCGCTGCCCAAACCGCAAGGCGCGAACGCGGCTGCGAAGCCTGAAGCGGCCGCGCCCTCCAATCCGCCGGCCACAAACGGCGCGGCAAAGCCGCAAAACACGCCCGCGAAGCAATAGTCGTCCGCACCTAAGCGGGCGGCGCGCGCACGCGGATGTGAAGTCCATTTCGTCGCGGTGCGCGCGGGCGCGCTGGCGCCGCAATGAAAAAGCACATAATCAGCGTCACGCCTGGGCCGACGTGCGGCTTTTTGATTGGAGCTTTGTTAAGTGAACCGCCGGACTCTGCTTAAATCCGCCATTGTCGCGCTTGCGGCGGGGCCGTCCTTGTCGGCGCGTTGGACTAAAGCCGCGGACGCTCAGGAAAGATCATGGCGCCACGGCCTGTCGCTGTTCGGTGATCTCAAATATCCGCCGGGGTTTAAGCAATTCGACTACGTCAATTCGGCGGCCCCCAAGGGAGGCGCCGCGCGGCAGATCGCCATCGGCACGTTCGATAATTTCAACATCGCGGTCGCCGGCGTGAAGGGCGCGCTGGTGACCGGACTCGATCATATCTACGATACGCTTTTGACGTCGTCGTTCGACGAGGTTTCGACCGAATACGGTTTGATCGCCGAAGCGATCAGCTACGCCGACGACTTTTCCACCGCCGCCTACCGCTTGCGCGCGGAAGCGAAATGGCACGATGGCCGTGCCGATCACGCCCGAGGATGCGATTTTTTCTTTCGCCGCGTTCAAAAAATACAGCCCCCAGCTCGCGGCCTATTATCGGCATGTCGCCAAGCTGGAAAAGACCGGCGACCACGAGATTACCTTTGTCTTCGACGCACCGGGCAACCGCGAATTGCCGCAGATCGTCGGCCAGCTCCTCATCCTGCCCAAACACTGGTGGGAAGGCACCGACAAGAACGGAAAAAAGCGCGACATCGGCGTAACGACGCTCGAGCCGCCGCTCGGCTCCGGTCCCTACCGGATCAAGGATTTTTCTCCCGGCCGCAACATCGTTTACGAGCGGGTGAAGGACTACTGGGGCAAAGACCTCAACGTCAACGTCGGTCGCGATAATTTCGACGAGCTTCGTTTCGAATACTTCCGCGACACGACTGTCGCGCTCGAGGCCTTCAAGGGGGACACCGTCGATTGGCGCACCGAGAACAGCGCCAAGAACTGGGCCACGGCCTACGATTTTCCCGCCGTGATCGACAAGCGGGTGATCAAAGAAGAATTTCCGATCAACAGCCAAGGCATAATGCAGGCGTTCGCCTTCAACATTCGCCGGGCCAAATTCCAGGATCCGCGGGTGCGGCTTGCGTTCAATTTCGCTTTCGACTTCGAGGAAATGAACAAGCAGATTTTCTTCGGCCAGTACAAGCGCATCGCCAGCTATTTCGAAGGCACGGAGCTCGCCTCCAGCGGCCTGCCGGAAGGACGCGAGCTCGAGATTCTGCAAACGGTCCACGACCAGGTTCCGCCCGAAGTTTTCACCACGCCCTATTCCAATCCGGTCGGCGGCGACCCGCAGAAGGTGCGCGCTAACCTGCGCGAGGCAATACGGCTGTTCCGCGCCGCCGGCTTCGAAGTGCGCAATGAGCGGCTGGTCAATGCCAAAACCGGCGAACCGTTTACCGTCGAGTTTCTTGCCGACGATCCGAGCTTCGAGCGCGTGTTTTTGTTCTACAAACCCTCGCTCGACCGCCTCGGCGTCGGCGTGTCCGTGCGCACGGTCGACGATTCGCAATATGAAAACCGATTGCGCAGCTGGGACTATGACGTCATCACCGCCAGTTGGCCGCAATCGCTGTCGCCGGGCAACGAGCAGCGCGGCTACTGGGGCTCGCAGGCGGCGGATCAGCCGGGCTCGCTCAATCTGATTGGGATCAAGAACCCGGCGGTCGATGCCATGATCGATCAGGTGATCTACGCCAAGAGCCGTTCCGATCTCGTCGCCGCCACCAAGGCGCTCGACCGGGTGCTGTTGTGGAACCACTACGTCGTCCCGCAATGGACCTACGGCAAGGTGCGCAGCGCGCGCTGGGACCGCTTCGGCCGGCCCGATCCCTTGCCCAAATATGCCGGCGCCGGCTTCCCGGCATTGTGGTGGTGGGATGCGGAAAAGGCGGCGAAGACCGCAAGCCGCCAGTGATGCCGGCACCGAGGTCGATTGACCGGATCGCACAGCGGCGCACGTCCAACCGGTGAGGAACGTTTGTCGCGCGACATGACTACGCTGACGCGCCGCTCCATCCTGAAGCTGACCGCCGGCGTGGCCGCGGCGAGCACGTGTGCGCTTCGCGCGCGCGCCGAGGCGGAAGTGGAATCGCACGGCATGTCCGCCTTCGGCGACCTCGCCTATCCGGCCGACTTTCGGCATTTCAGTTATGTCGATCCGCAGGCGCCGAAAGGCGGAAAGTTCTCGCAAATCGGCCCCAACCGCCAATTCAACCAGAACTTCCTCACCTTCGATTCGCTCAACAGCTACATTCTCAAAGGCGACGCGGCGCAGGGAATGGAGCTGACTTTTGCAACCCTGATGGCGCGCAGCGGCGACGAGCCTGACGCCATGTACGGATTGGCGGCGGAAAAGGTCGGGCGCTCGGCCGACGGCTTAACCTACCGGTTTTTCCTACGCCCACAGGCGAAATTCCACGACGGCACCCGGCTCACCGCCGCCGATGTGGCCTTTTCGCTCAACATCCTCAAGCAAAAAGGCCATCCGCTCATCACCCAATCGCTGCGCGATTTCATCGGCGCCGAAGCACAGAGCGACGCGATCGTCGTCGCCAGCTTCAAGCCGAAGCGCGCGCGCGACGTACCGCTGCTTGTCGCCGGCCTGCCGATTTTTTCCAAAGCCTATTACGCGACCAAACCGTTTGATGAGTTGACGCTCGACGTGCCGCTGGGTTCGGGGACCTACCGTGTCGGCCGTTTCGAACCCGGCCGCTTCATTGAATATAACCGCGTGCCCGATTGGTGGGGGACCGAGCTGCCGGTCGCCCGTGGCCAGAACAATTTCGATGTGGTGCGCTTCGAGTATTACCGCGATCGCGACGTCGGCTTCCAGGGATTTACCGCCAAGAATTATCTGTTTCGCGAGGAATTCACCTCGCGCACCTGGGCGACGCGTTACGACTTTCCCGCGGTCAAGGACGGGCGGGTGAAGAAAGACGTCATTCCTGACGACACCCCCTCCGGCGCGCAGGGCTGGTTCATCAACACGCGGCGGCCGAAATTCGCCGATCCGCGCGTCCGCGAAGCGTTGTGCGACGCCTTCGACTTCGAATGGACCAATAAGACGATCATGTACGGCTCGTATGATCGTACCGTTTCGGTGTTCCAGAACTCCGACATGATGGCGAAAGGGATGCCCAGCGCCGGCGAGCTCGCCTTGCTCGAGCCGTTCCGCGGCCGGGTGCCGGACGAAGTGTTCGGCGAACCCTACCTGCCGCCGGTGTCGGATGGCTCCGGTCTGGACCGTGTATTGCTGCGCAAAGGCGCGCAACTTCTCAAAGACGCCGGCTGCGCTGTCACCGGCGGCAAGCGCGTCTTACCCGGCGGCGAGCCTCTGACCATCGAGTTCCTCATCGACGAGCCGACTTTTGAGCCGCACCACATGCCGTTCATCAAAAATCTCGCCGTGCTGGGCATCGACGCGTCGTTGCGGATTGTCGACCCGGTGCAATATCGCGCCCGCCGCGACGGCTTTGATTTCGACATTACTGTCGACCGCTTCAGCTTCTCCGCTACGCCCGGCGATTCGTTGCGTTCTTTTTTTTCCTCGCAGGCCGCGGGCTTGAAAGGTTCCAACAATCTCGCCGGCATTGCCGATCCGGCCGTCGACGCCATGATCGACCGCATCATCGCCGCGCCGACGCGCCCGGCGCTCACCGTTGCCTGCCGCGCGCTCGATCGCTTAATTCGCGCCGGCCGCTATTGGATTCCGCATTGGTACAAGCCGTCGCATTGGATCGCCTATTGGGACGTATTCGGCCGGCCGCCGGCCCAACCGCGCTATTTCCGCGGCATTCCCGAAACGTGGTGGTATGACGCCGATAAGGCGGCGAAAATCCAGCGCGCCGGATAAGCACGCCATGCTATACGGCACCTGTGGCGCGCACGGGCGTTATTTCGTCATCACGGATCCGTATGCGGAATAGTTTGCCGACCACTGGAGCCCTATGAGCGCCTATATCATCCGCCGCATCCTGTTCATGATCCCCACCATCTTCGGGATCATGCTGGTGTCCTTCGTCGTCGTGCAATTCGCGCCCGGCGGGCCGGTCGAGCGCGTCATCGCGCAATTGTCCGGCAACGATACCGGCGCCACCTCGCGCATTTCCGGCTCAGCCGGCGGCGACTTCGGCGCCCGCGGCGCGGCGCAACCGGGCGCGCCAGATGGACATCAACTCCAAATATCGCGGCGCGCAGGGGCTTGATCCCGAATTCATCAAGAGCCTGGAAAAGCAGTTCGGCTTCGACAAGCCGGCTTACGAGCGATTCTTCCTGATGCTCTGGAACTACGCCCGCTTCGATTTCGGCAAGAGCTATTTCCGCGACATCAGCGTTCTGCAACTCATCAAGGAGAAATTGCCGGTCTCGATCTCGCTCGGCATTTGGATGACGCTGCTGAGCTACCTGATCTCCATACCGCTCGGCATCCGCAAAGCGGTGCGCGATGGCTCGCAATTCGACGTGTGGACGTCGGGCGTAATCATTGTCGGTTACGCCATCCCCGGCTTTCTGTTCGCCATTCTGCTCATCATCCTGTTTGCCGGCGGCTCGTTCTTTCAAATTTTTCCGTTGCGCGGGCTCACCTCGGATGGTTGGGAGCAATTTTCGTGGTGGCACAAAATCCTCGACTATTTCTGGCATTTGACGCTGCCGATCATTTCCATGGGACTCGCCGCTTTCGCCACCATGACGCTGTTGACGAAGAACTCGTTCCTCGAGGAATTGCGCAAGCAATATGTCCTGACGGCCCGCGCCAAGGGCTGCAGCGAGCGGCGGGTGCTCTACCGCCACATCTTCCGCAACGCCATGCTCCTGGTGGTTGCCGGCTTTCCCGGCGCCTTTGTCGGCGCCTTCTTCGCCGGCTCGCTCCTTATCGAAACCATTTTCTCACTCGACGGGCTCGGACTGTTGAGCTTCGAGAGCGTGCTCAACCGCGATTACCCGGTAGTGTTCGCCAACCTCTATATCTTCGCCCTCGTCGGACTGGTGGTGAATTTAATTTCCGATCTGACCTACACCTGGATCGATCCGCGCATCGATTTCGAGACGCGGGAGGTGTGAGTGGACGTCAAGACCGAGGAGCAAAAAACCGTCGACACCCCCGCCGCCAAGCGGCAGATGGCGCCGGAGCTCATGCCGGACGTCGAGCCGGCGGGACCGCTCGGCCCGGCGGCCGCGCCGCCGCGTTATGAACTTTCGCCGATCAACAAGCGCCGCTGGCAGAATTTCAAGACCAACCGGCGCGGTTTCTGGTCGCTGTGGCTGTTTCTGGTGCTGTTTATCGTGTCGCTGTTCGCCGAATTCATCGCCAACGACAAGCCGCTCTATATCAGCTACGCCGGCAAGTCCTATTTTCCGGTTTTCGTCACCTACCCGGAAACCACTTTCGGCGGCGACTTCGAAACCGCGGCCGACTACCGCGATCCCTACGTGCAGAAGCTGATCGCCGACAAGGGCGGCACCATGATCTGGCCGCCGATCCGCTACTCCTACGGCACGCACAATCTCGATTTGCCGACGCCGGCGCCCTCGCCGCCGACTTGGCTGTTGTCGGAGGCGCAGTGCAAGTCGGTGGTGCAGCGCAAAGGCCTCCACGGCTGCCGCGACCTTGAATACAATTGGCTCGGCACCGACGACGAAGGCCGCGATGTCCTCGCGCGTTTGATCTACGGCTTCCGCATCTCGGTCTTGTTCGGTCTCATCTTGACCATCTTCTCGTCGATCGTCGGCGTCGCGGCCGGCGCGGTGCAAGGCTATTTCGGCGGCTGGACCGACCTCTTGTTTCAGCGCTTCATCGAAATCTGGACGTCGGTGCCTGAGCTTTATCTCCTGCTCATCATTTCCTCGGTGCTGGTGCCCGGATTCTTCGTGCTGCTCGGCATCCTGCTGCTGTTTTCCTGGGTGCGGCTGGTCGGCTTGGTGCGCGCCGAATTCTTGCGCGGCCGCAATTTCGAATACATCCAGGCGGCGCGCGCGCTCGGCGTGTCGAATGCCGTCATCATAATCCGCCATCTTCTACCCAACGCCATGATCGCGACCATGACGTTCCTGCCGTTCATCATGTCATCGTCGGTGATGACGCTCACCGCGCTCGACTTTCTCGGCTTCGGCCTGCCGCCGGGCTCGCCGTCGCTCGGCGAATTGCTGTCGCAGGGCAAGGCCAACGTTCAAGCACCCTGGCTCGGGCTGACCGGCTTTTTCACCGTGGCGCTGATGCTCTCGCTTTTGATCTTCGTCGGCGAAGCGGTGCGCGACGCCTTCGATCCGCGCAAGACCTACGCATGAGCGGACCCATCGCATGACCGAGCCCCTTCTCGCCATCCGCGATCTTTCCGTCGCCTTTCATTCCGGCGGCCGCGTCTCGCTTGCGGTCGATCGCGTCTCGTTCGATATCGGCAAGGGAGAGACGATGGCGCTGGTCGGCGAGTCCGGGTCGGGCAAGTCGGTGACGGCGCTGTCGATCATGAAACTTCTGCCCTACCCGGCCGCGCGCCACCCCTCCGGCGCGATCGTGTTCAAGGGCCGCGATCTGTTGCCGCTCTCCGAACGCGACATGCGGCGCGTGCGCGGCGACGACGTCACCATCGTGTTTCAGGAGCCGATGACCTCGCTCAATCCGCTGCACACGATTGAAAAGCAGATCGGCGAGATTTTGCTGCTGCATCGCGGGCTGACCGGCGCCGCGGCGCGCGCGCGAACCATCGAGGTTTTGACCCAGGTCGGCATACAGGACCCAAGGAGCCGGCTCGCCAGCTATCCGCACCAGCTGTCCGGCGGCCAGCGCCAGCGCGTCATGATCGCCATGGCGCTCGCCAATGAGCCGGACCTTCTGATCGCCGACGAACCGACCACCGCGCTCGACGTCACCATTCAGGCGCAGATCATCGAGCTGTTGCAGGACATCCAGAAGCGGCTCGGCATGTCGCTCCTGTTCATCACTCACGATCTCGGTATTGTGCGCAAGGTCGCGCAACGGGTTTGCGTGATGAAGGAAGGCAAGATCGTCGAACAGGGCGCGGTCGAGCGCGTATTCGCCGCGCCCGCGCATCCCTACACCCGGGCGCTGCTCACCGCCGAGCCGAAGCCCGATCCCGCCCCGCCGCAACCGCAACGCGCCGGTGGTGTTGCAGACCACCGATCTCAAGGTCTGGTTTCCGATCAAGCGCGGGGTGTTGCGCAAAGTCGTCGGCCACATCAAGGCGGTCGACGGCATCAGCTTCGAAATCCGCAAAGGCGAAACGCTCGGCGTCGTCGGCGAATCCGGCTCGGGAAAGACCACGCTCGGGCTTGCGCTGCTGCGCCTGGTGTCTTCCGACGGCCCGATCGTTTTCCTCGGCAAGGCAGCTGCAAGGCCTGCGTTTCAAACAGATGCGGCCGTTCCGGCACGACATGCAAATCGTGTTTCAGGACCCTTACGGCTCGCTGTCGCCGCGGCTTTCGGTGGCGGAGATCATCAAAGAAGGCCTCAAGGTGCACTACCCGGCCATGACCGAGCCGGAACGCGACGAGCGGGTGGCCCGCGCGCTCAGCGACGTCGGGCTCGATGCGGAGACCCGCTTTCGCTTCCCGCACGAGTTTTCCGGCGGCCAGCGGCAGCGCATTGCGGTCGCCCGCGCCATCGTGCTCGAGCCGACGTTCGTCGTGCTCGACGAGCCGACCAGCGCGCTCGACATGCTGATCCAGTCGCAAATGGTCGATCTGTTGCGCGACCTGCAGAAGCGCCGCAACCTCACTTACCTCTTCATCTCGCACGATTTGCGCGTGGTCGCGGCGCTGGCGAGCCGGCTTCTGGTCATGCGCTATGGCAAAGTCGTCGAGAGCGGCGACGCCGCCTCGCTGTTCGCCAACCCGAAGACCGACTACACGCGCGCGCTGTTCGCCGCCGCGTTCAATCTGGAGACGGCGCCGGCCGGCGTGGTGGCGCAGTAACACCGCGGCCCGCAACACTTCCGCGGGCCGCGCAACGTGCACGCTTCGCTACTTGGGGGCGCCGGCCGCCGATCTGTCCGGGCGGCTCGATTCTGAAAGTGAAGATCGACACCTTCTCGCCCGGCTTAAAGGGCCCGGGCACCTTGTTGTGCACCGGCGGTATGCTGCGGAGATAAGCGACCACGGCCGCGACATCCTCTTTGGTCATATGCGTAAAAGCGGCGTAGTTCATGATCGGCGCCAATTGGCGTCCATCCGGGCGTATGCCGGTCGTTATCGCGGTAGCGATTTGCTCGTCGGTCCACGCGCCAATGCCGGTTTCCTTGTCCGGCGTAATATTGCGGCCGTTGAACACGCCAAGTCCGGGAATTTCGAAGCCGACGTCCGAGCCGCCGAGGAACTTGTCCTTGTCGGGCTTGCCGAAGAAGAAGCCCGGCGTGTGGCAATCATTGCATCCGGCAATGACGACGAGATACGCGCCGCGCTCGACCGGCGACTCGGCATGAGCCTTCGGCAACAAAAATCCCGCCGCCGCGACTGCCGCCAGACCGACGGCAGTCGCGCCTAACATTGAAAATCGCATGGAACTCCTCCCCCCAATTGCGCAGGGCGGTGCAAACTCCCCTGCGCGGCGAAAATGAAAATATACGGCCGGCAGGCGAAGGCAAGCGATTGACGTCAGCGGTCAAACTTTTCTTGTTCGCGTGGAACTCTAATCACCGTCCCACGGCGCGGACGTCTTAGCGCAAGGCTCGTTCGCGGCTGGCGGAAATGCCACCAAATAACCAGAGCAATTCCCACGACCACGGCGGCGACGAGCACAAGCAACAACGACGAATTTTCTATCCAGGCAATCGCGGGAATGCCGCAGGCCATGATCACTCCGAGCAGGCAGACCTGCCAGGACAGAATATGCACGCCGGCGGTGAAAGTACCGAGCGCGAGCAACGTGAAGATCGCAAGCCCGGTTCCGGTGGCGTTGAAAATCGCGCTGCACGACGTGCTGAGATAGACCATGTTCATCACCAGAAGGAACGCCAGCCAGTGCAGCACTTGCGTTCCGATCAAACGGAACCGCGCCTGATTGTCGGCCGTGCTCGGCCAGCCGTACCACACGCAAACCAGCGCGATGACCGGCGCGAGAATTTCCCAGTAGATCAGCATCGGATGTTTGGAGAAGCTGGTGTAACCGACGCCGCCGATGGTCAGGAGCAAAACCAGCAGTGAACGGCAGCTCGCGAATCCAGAAAGCTCGCATGGTGGGCCGGATGCGGGGGAGCCGCGTCTGCGGAACGCTCAACGGCGGGACCCTGTCGTACCTCTGGGTTGGTCATGGCATCCGCCGCCCCTCGCCAATCGCTCTAGCCAGCTCACTCAACGATTAGATCATCTTCGCGCGCGCGCGGCTATGGAATCTCGTTGCGCGCCGGCCGGCGAATGCTCGAAATTTCACTCCCGCTGGCGCGTATGCGCCCGACGGCTTGCGCAATGGGCTCGATCGCCACCGCCATGTGAAACGCATTGGCATGTATCAGGCTTGCGCGATCGCGAACGATGGCCACATGGCCCTGCCAGAATATGAGATCGCCGCGCCGCAGCCCGGTCAAGTCCGCGTCCACATTTATCGGCGCCCCCAAAACCTCTTCCTGCATGTCGCTGTCGCGCGGGCTGCGCGATGCCGCAGGCCGCGAGCGCGACCTGAACGAAGCCCCGAGCAATCGAGACCGAGCACCGTCTTGCCGCCCCACAAATAGGGCGCCCCGACAAAGCGCTCGGCGACGGCGACGAAATCCCGCTCATAACGTCCGACCGGCGTCAGATGCACAATCGGGATGTAGCCTCGCGCCGGCGTAACGGCCATCTGATCGTTGGTTTCGGCGATGACGACCTGCGCACCGAAAGGCAGCGCATCAAGCGGCGGAAGCTTGATCGACGGCCCGGGGAATATCAACGTGCGCAGCGCAGCCACTTGATGCGTCGGCGGCAGCTCGGGCTGGCGCCAGCGCACCGTTCGCCAGCCAGCCGACATAGCCGTCGGCGGCGAGCTGACCCCAGGCCCAGCCTTCGGCATTGATATCGTAGACCGTGATGCGCTCGCCTCTGAGCGCCTCGGTTGCCAGCGGCGCGTCCGGCCGCGGCTCGCGGCGCAACGGCGTCTGCGGCGCGATGACTTCGTAAACGCTGCCCTCAACGTAACGCGGAGCCGCGACCTTGCCGTAAAGCTCCTTGGCTGCGAGGTCGGGGCGCGCCGGCGTCACACGTGGATCGAACGGACGCATTACCGTTTGCCGCTCATTCCCGCGAAAGCGGGAATTCGAGGGGAAGAGCGGCGGCGTTGCGGTGAGCCATGGGCCCCCGCTTGCGCGCGGACGAGCGGATTGAGGGATTGTTCGCATCCGCGTCTCAGCCATAGCGCTCGGCAAGGAGCGCATAGAGGGCGCGTGCCGCCTGGCATTCGCCGCCCTCGGGCCGGCCGGGCTTGGCCGTCGGCGTCCACGCATAAATGTCGATGTGCAGCCAGGCTTTGGCGGTCGCGACAAACCGCTTGAGAAACAGCGCGCAGGTGATCGAGCCGGCGAAGCTGCGCGAGCTGACATTGTTCAAGTCGGCGACTTTCGATTCGAGCAGCGCATTATATGGCGGCCACAGCGGCAGCCGCCACAGCGGATCGTTCTCGGCGAAGGCGTGACGGGACACTTCGGCCGCGAGCGTGTCGTCGTCGGTATAGAAGGGCGGCAGATCGGGACCGAGCGCGACGCGCGCCGCGCCGGTCAGTGTGCCCATGTCGATCAGCAGATCGGGCGCGCTTTCGTCGGCCAAGCGCCAGCGCATCGGCGAGCACGAGCCGCCCTTCGGCATCGGTATTGCCGACCTCGACGCTCAGCCCTTTGCGCGAGAGATAAACGTCGCGCGGCCGGAACGCGTCGCCGCCGATCGCATTCTCCACCGCCGGGATCAACACCTTGAGCGTAATCTTCAGCCCGCGGCTCATGATCATGTGCGCCAGCGCCAACACGCTTGCCGCGCCGCCCATGTCCTTTTTCATCAGCAACATCGCGCCTTCGGACTTGATATCGAGACCGCCGGAATCAAAGCAAACGCCCTTGCCGACCAGCGTGACCTGCGGTGATCCCGCTCGCCCCAATTGAGCTCGATCAGCCGCGGCGGCCGCGCCGAGCGCGCGGCCGACGGCATGAAGAAGCGGAAAATTCTCGGTCAGGAGATCGTCGCCGACGATGGCGCGCACTTTCGCGCCATGACGTGCGGCGAGCGCGCGCGCCGCCTCCTCAAGCTCCGCCGGACCCAGGTCATTCGCCGGCGTATTGATGAGATCGCGCGCCAGCGTCACGCCTTCGACGACGCGTTCGAGTTCGTCGCGATCGACGCTCTGCGGCAGGTCGAGCTTGACCTCGGGGCGGTCGGCTCTTGCGATAGCGCGAAAAGACGTAAGCCGCCGAGCGCGAAGCCGAGCGCCGCGAGCCGCGTGTCAAGTGGATCGTTGGCGAAGCGGTACACGCCGGCGGGAAGCCGACTGCGGCAACAATCCGGGAAGAAAAGGGTCGCGAGGCTCGCTTGCGTCCTCGAGGCCAAACAGCACGCCGCCAAGCCCCTGGCCTTTCGCCCCCGGCAGCAACAGCTGACGGCCGGCCTTGGGCTCGAAACCGGCCGCATCGGCGAACGCACGGTTCGGCTCGCTCGAGCCGCTCGCGCACCTCCGCATAGTTCGCCGCAGTCACAAACCAAATGGGAACCGCCGCCGAGGCCGCCCCGCTTCTCGCAAAGATCGAATCCACCGATTGCCCTGCCCGTTCTCGCCACTTGCGACTGCGCCGATCGCGCGCGCAAGATACTTACGGACGCATCGCCGCCAGATCCCGTCCCCGGCGCGGCTGTGCCGCATGCCGTAAAATCCGTAAAGCAGGATGCCCGACGACCAGCCAGCCGGCAAACCGGAGCCAGGTGTCGAGCGGCAACCCCGCCATCAGGAACACCGACGACGCTACGCCCAAATGGCGCGACAACAAAAACCGCGGGCGTCCTGAACGGCCGCGCCAAATTCGGATTGGTGATCCGCAACACCAGTACGCCGGCGGAGACGATGGCAAAGGCGAACAGCGTCCCGATGCTGACCAGCTCGCCGACGAGACCGATCGGCAGAAATCCGGCAAACAGCGTCACGACCACGCCAGTGACGATGGTGGTGACGTAGGGCGTGCGAAACCGCGGATGGACGCGCGCGGCGACCGCCGGCAACAGTCCGTCATGCGCCATCGAATAGAAGATTCGCGGCTGGCCGAGCATCATCACCAGGATGACCGAGGTCAGGCCGAGGATGATGCCGACCTTGAGGATCGGCGAAAGGAAGCCCATGCCGATGGCGTCGATGCCGACGGCAATCGGATCGGGCACGTTGAGTTTGTCGTAAGCGACAATGCCGGTGAGCACGAACCCGACCGCGACATAGAGCACCGTGCACAGGCCAGCGAGCCGAGAATGCCGATCGGCATGTCGCGCTGCGGGTTCTTGGCTTCCTGCGCCGCGGTCGAAACGGCGTCGAACCCGATATAGGCGAAGAACACCACGGCGGCGCCGCGCAAAACGCCGCTCAGCCCGAAACTGGCCGGGGCCGGCGTTCGGCGGAATAAAATTGCCCGCCGGATTGGCCGCGGTCACCCAATGCGCCGTGCTGACGAACGGCGCGGCCACGGCGATGAACACCAGAATAATGACGAGCTTGATGGCGACAATCACGACGTTGGCCCGCGCCAACTCGCGCACGCCGACAACGAGCACCGCCGGTGACCGCGACCACCACGAGCATCGCCGGAACATTGATGATGGCGCCGGTCGCGTGCCACAGCCTCCGTCGCCGGATCATAGGCGAACGGCGCGCGGTCAAAGGCGGGCGGCACGACAATGCCGAAATCCTTGAGGAAGCTCACCACGTAGCCCGACCAGCCGATCGCGACCGTGGCGGCGCCGAGCATATATTCGAGGATCAGGTCCCAGCCGATGATCCAGGCGATAAGTTCGCCCATCGTCGCGTAGGCGTAAGTGTAGGCGCTGCCGGCAATCGGCACCGTCGAAGACATTTCTGCGTAGCAAAGTCCGGCGAAGACGCAGGCGATTGCGCCGAGAACGAACGAAAGCGTGATCGCCGGTCCCGCATTGGCGGCGGCGGCGTGTCCGGTCAGCACGAAAATACCGGCGCCGATGATCGCACCGATGCCGAGCGCGACGAGATTGAGCGCCGACAGGGTGCGCGTGAGCGGCACGCCTGCCATGCGCAACCAGCGCCTGGGTGTCCGGCTCTTCCGCCTCCGCCTGCAAAACTGCAACGGATTTGCGAACCCAAATACTCGCCATCGTGTCCCCTATAAGCCTGCGGCCGCGAGCGCGGCCGCCTGGCGCTTGGCGACACGATCGATGGAAAAGTTGCTCGATCGCCTCGTTAAACAGACGATAGAAATTCAGTTCCGCGCGCAGGTGCAGGAACACAGCCCCCAGACCGATTGCGGCGCGATCCATGAACACGAACTCCCGCGGCACCGTCACCGGACCCTTGCGCTTGAGCGCCTGATGCACGCGAAACGCTTCGCGGCGGCCGTATTCGCCGGGCGCCACGCCGTCAGCAATTGTGCGCACGCGGTCATCGAGGAGCGGCGCATAAATAAATCGCGCCCAAATATTGAGCGTGTCGATCAGTTCGCGGGAAAGCCTGCGGAAGCCCCAGGTTTCGTAGGCGTGCACGATGAGGTCGTCGTCGCCGTGCAACAGACCGTGATAAAGGTCGACCACGCCCTGGACGAATTTCGGCGCAAAAATGCGGACGCAACCGTAATCCAGGAGATTGATCCCGGCCGGCTTTCCGTCACGCGGCAAATACGGTGTAGTTGCCGAGATGCGGGTCGCCGTGAATGACGCCGAAGCGGCTGAAGGGAAACCACCAGGCGGTAAACATGGCGCGCGCCAGTACATTGCGCGCGCGCAGCGGATCGTTCGTGTGCGCAAGCATGCGCGTGCCGTCGAGCCAGTCGAGCGTCAGCAACCGTCCGGTCGACAGCTTCGGGCCACGCTTTCGGCACGCGCACGATGTCGACGCCATCGAGCATCAGCGCGGTAAAGCGCGACGTGCTTGGCCTCGCGCCGGTAGTCGAGCTCTTCGCGCACGCGCTCGCCGATCTCCTTGCCGATCTCGCTGGTGTCGATCGCGGAATCGAGGCGGCGCCGGATGGCAAGGAGCCATTGCAATTGCACGCAGGTCCGCCTCGACCGCCGACTGCATGTCGGGATATTGCAGTTTGCAGGCCAGCGCAGCGCCGTCGAGCGAGCGCGCGCGATGCACCTGGCCGAGCGACGCGGCTGCGGCCGGATGGTGCTCGAAGCTCGCAAACTTCTCTTGCCAGTCGGAGCCGAGCTCGGCGCTCATGCGCCGCTTGACGAAGGCCCAGCCCATCGGCGGCGCTTCGCTCTGCAGCTTCTGCAATTCGGCCGCATATTCGGGCGGCAACAGGTCGGGAATGGTCGCCATCAATTGGGCGACCTTCATCAGCGGACCTTTAAGGTTGCCGAGCGCCGAGGCGAGCGCCGAGCCGCTTCGCCGGCGCGGTTGGGCTCGCCGCCGAGAAGGCGCCGGCCGCCATAGCGCGCGGCTACCCGCCCGACATTGGCGCCGACACGCGCATAGCGCGCGGCGCGGGCGGAGAAGCGGTTTTTCTCGCGGTCAGCCATCAAGTCCGTTGTCCATTCTGTTATTCCTCAGACACATTGGCAGGAATGATAGCGGCGATGAAACAGGCATTATGGTTTGCGCGATCTGCTGCCGCGGTGCTGATCACTTGCGTGCTCGCAAACGTCGCCCATGCTGGACGCTGGGAATGGGGCTGCGCCGGCACGTCCGGCGACGATGCAGATCGTCTTCAATCGCCGCGAACTTGTTGTGACAACGCCGCAGAAGCGGCTCGGCAATATTCGCGATCTGATTTTCGTTGACGATCTGGCAACAAGATCTAAGCGAGGACCAACATTATGACGCGGCGGACGAGAACGGCGGATTGGCGGCGACAATGACTTTCACCCGCAGCGAAGATGCGAAGCAAAAGATCACGATGACAGAGAAGTCATCGAAGACGACTTCCAATCACACCGCCATGGTCTGCGGGCGGGACGAAGACAAAACCATCTCGCGCAAGGTTTATCGCTTTGAAATTAACGGCGAAGCCGTCCGCGCGACATCACCATGCAATGCATGGAATATATGCTGACCACCCGGGGTGGTCGGCCCTGCATCAACCGGCCTTGAGCGTACACATTGCACTCACTTTGCCGGCGCGCTCCGGAGGCCGGCATGTTTCCCCGCGCGGCGCCGCGCGCATGGTGATCGGCGCGGCCTCTTTTGCGGTGGCGGAGAGTTCGTAGTCGGTGAAATTCGGCTCCGGCCCTTTGCTGCCGCGCTCGAGCCAGGCAAGCTTGGCGCGGATGTAACTCATCATCGCTGCCGACATGCGCCGCCTTCTGCTCGAGCCGCTTCAGCTGATACCGCATGATTTCCGCGCCGCGCGACGCGCGTCAGCCGCTTGGCTTGATATTCGACGTTCAATGCCTCGATCTCGCGCAGCGAAAACCCCAGCGACTGACCCATGCGGATCATGCGCGCGATCTGAACGTGTTCCTCAGTAAACACCTGATAGGGATTCGACCCGCCTTTTTTGCCGTTCAGGGGCTTTAACAAGCCGCGCCGGATGTAGAAGCGGACCGTATCTGGCGTGAGCCCGGCAGCGCGGGCGAATTCGGAGATGAGCATCGTTGAACAGCGCTGCGCGCAACACCCTTGACCATGGACCTTGGTCAAGGCTTAGATACCATGTTCGGACGTCAGCACTTGGGAGCGGTCATATGGCAAAGGTCGCATTCGATCACCGGCGCTTCCGCCGGCATCGGCGAGGCAACGGCGCGCGCGCTCGCGCAGACGGGATATCGCGTTTTCGCCGGCGCGCGCCGGCTCGAGCGCATGGCCGGGCTCGGCCACGGCCGGCGCCACCTTATTGCCGCTCGATCTCACCGATCGATGCATCGATCGTCGCCGCGGTCGAGGCGATCATCGCCGATGCCGGGCGGCTTGACGTCCTGGTCAACAACGCCGGCTATGGCTCTTACGGCGCGCTCGAAGATGTGCCGCCGGCCGAAGCGCGGCGGCAATTCGAGGTCAATGTTTTTGGCCTGGCGCGGCTTTCGCAGCTCGTGCTGCCGCTCGATGCGCGCGCAAAAATTCGGCAAAATCGTCAATGTCATCGTCGATCGGCGGAAAAATTTGGGAGCCCATGGGCTCCTGGTACCACGCCACGAAATTCGCGGTCGAAGGGCTGAGCGACTGCCTGCGGGTCGAGGTCGAGCGCTTCGGCATCGACGTCATTGTGATTGAGCCGGGCGCGATCAAGACCGAATGGGCGCGCATCGCCGCCGAAGGCCTGCGCCGCATCTCCGGGCGCGGTGCCTACGCGAAACTCGCGGAAAACTACGCTCGCATGCTCGACAGCACCGAGACTTCGAAACTGCCCTCGCCGCCCGAGGTCGTCGCCAAAACCATTGTGCGCGCGGTCACCGCGCGCCGGCCAAAGACTCGCTACGCGACCGGCGGCGGCGCGCGCTCGATCCTGTTCCTCAAGGCCATCCTGCCCGATCGCCTGTTCGATCGCGTGATCTGGAACGTCTCGCAGAAATGGAGCTGAAACGGCAAGCCGGCCAGAGCAGCCCTTCCAGTTCCTCGATCATCCGCTCGATCACGCCGAGGCCGCCCTGCCAGAACGCGGGATCGCGGGCGTCGAGGCCGAATGGCGCGAGCAATTCGGCATGGTGCTTGGTGCCGCCCGCGGCCAGCATGGCGAGATAACGCTCGGCAAAACCTTCCGCCGCATGCTCGTAGACGGCATAGAGCGAATTCACCAGGCAATCACCGAACGCATAGGCATAGACGTAGAACGGCGAGTGGATGAAGTGCGGAATGTACGCCCAGAACGTCTCATAGCCGGGCTTGAGCTCGATCGCAGGGCCGAGAACTCTCGCGCTGCACGTCGAGCCATAATTCACCGATGCGATCGGCGGTCAGTTCGCCGTTCTTGCGCTCGGTATGGACCGCGCGCTCGAAGCTGTAGAACGCGATCTGCCGCACCACGGTGTTGATCATGTCCTCGACCTTGGCCGCGAGCATCGCTTTTCGTTCCTTGGCATCGCGGGTGTCGGCCAGAAGCCGCCGGAAGGTGAGCATCTCGCCGAACACGCTCGCCGTCTCGGCCAGCGTCAGCGGGGTCGGCGCCATCAGCGCGCCGTTCGGCGCGGCCAGCACTTGATGCACGCCGTGCCCCAGTTCGTGCGCCAAAGTCATCACGTCGCGGGTCTTGCCCTGATAATTGAGCAGCACGTAAGGGTGCGCCGACGGCGTCGTCGGATGCGCAAACGCTCCCGGCGCCTTGCCCGGGCGCACCGGGGCGTCGATCCAGCGCTCGGCAAAGAAGCGCTCGGCGATCGCCGCCATCTTCGGCGAAAACGCGGCGTAGGCGGTGAGCACGGTTTTGCGCGCTTCGGCCCAGCCGACCGCGCGCGTCGGCACCTGCGGCAGCGGCGCATTGCGGTCCCAATACGGCAATTTTTTCTTGCCGAACCATTTCGCCTTGAGCACGTAATAGCGGTGCGAAAGTTGCGGATAGGCCGCGCGCACGGCGGCGACCAGCGCGTCCACCACCTCGCGCTCGACCCGGTTGTCGAGGTTGCGCGCATCGGCGATGTCGGCGAAGCCGCGCCAGCGGTCGGAGATTTCCTTGTCCTTCGCCAGCGTGTTGGTGATGAGCGCGAACTGGCGGACGTTGTCTTTGAGCGTGTGCGCCAGCGCCTCGGCGGCAGCTTTGCGCTTTTTTCCCGAACGGTCCTGCAACAGGTTCAGCGTCGGCTCGATGGCGAGCGTCTTGCCGAAGACCTTGAATCGCAGCGAAGCAATGCTGGCATCAAACAACCGGTTCCACGCGGAATAAGCGGTCATCGATTTTTCGTGGAACAGCTGCTCGACGCGATCTTCGAGCTGATAGGGCCGATAGCGCCGCACGTCCTCGAGCCACGGCCGATAATGGCCGAGCGCCGGATCCGCCATGGCGGCTTCGAGAAGCGCGTCATCGATGCGGTTGAGCTCGAGCGAGAAGAACAACAAATGCGTGGACGCCGCGGTCAACCGCTCCTGCACGTCGCCGTAAAATTTGGTGCGCGCCGGATCGAGCGTGTCGCCGGCATGCAGCAGTCCGGCATAGGAGCCGAGCCGTCCCATGAGATCGTCGATGGCTTCATAGCTCTTGACGGCGGCGGCAAGCGCCGCGCCCGCCTGCGACGACGCCGCCAATTGGTTGAGCTTGCCCTTGTACGCGGCCTCGAATGCGGCGCAGTCGGCGTCAGCCCGGTCGAGATCCCGCTTGATCGCGGGATCGTCCAACCCGGCATAGAGGTCGGACAAATTCCATTCCGGCAGCCCGCCGAGCGCTTTCTTGCCCGCAGACGCGTTGGTCACCGGCCGTCTGGCGGCGGTTTGTCGTGTCGCTCGCTTGGAACGCATGGTTGCTTTTGCGATAAAGTCCTTCTCACCGGCCATTGATGTGGCGCAGCAACAAGGCGCGCGCAAGGCCGTGCGGACGACACGCCATGGCAAAGGTCCTCATTCCGCTGCCGCGCCGGGATTTCGATCCGAGCGAAGCCGCCGTGAGTTGGAGCGTGCTGACGCAACTCGGCCATTCCGTCACTTTTGCGACACCCGATGGCCGCCCCGGCGAAGCCGACGACATGATGCTCTCCGGCGAAGGGCTCGATGTGTGGGGATTTTTGCCCGGGCTCAAGCGCATCGTCGCCATTGGACAGCTGATGCGGGCCAATGCGGACGCGCGCGTCGCCTATGCGCGGATGCAGAACGACGCTGCGTACCAAGCGCCGCTCATGTGGTCGCAAATCCGCCGCGAGGATTTCGACGGGCTTCTTTTGCCCGGCGGACACCGCGCCCGCGGCATGCGCGAATACCTCGAGAGCGAGATGTTGCAGCGGCTGGTCGCCGACTTCTTCGCCGCAGGACTGCCGGTGGCCGCAATCTGTCACGGGGTTCTGCTCGCGGCGCGCAGTCGCGGCGCCGACGGCCGCTCGGTGCTCTTCGGCCGGCGCACCACGGCGCTGACCTGGGCGCTGGAGCGCGCGGCCTGGCGGGTCGGGCGGATCGTTCGCTTCTGGGACCCGAATTATTATCGCACCTACGACGACGGCCCGGAAAGACCGGGCGGCTACATGTCGGTCGAGCAGGAGGTTACGCGCGCGCTGGCGCAGCCTGCCGATTTCATCGACGTGCCGCGGAGCGAACCGGACTATCGGCGCAAGACGAGCGGCATGGTTCGCGATACATTCGCCGACGAGCGTCCGGCCTTTGTCGTGCGCGACCGCAACTACATTTCAGCGCGCTGGCCGGGCGACGCGCACACATTCGCCCGCCGGTTTGCCGGCATGCTCAGCGGGGCGCGGCAATAGGACCGCAGCGCGTCCGGCGCCGTCAGTCTTCGTATTTCTCCGGTTTTGTTTCCGCCACGAACACCCAGATCAGCGCCGTCGCCGCGGCAGCGATCGCGGCCAGCGGCAAATAGCCGATGCGCGGACCGAAAGCCTGAAACAAAAACCCGGTCGCACTCGTGCTCACCGAGGCGGCAATGCCGCTCATTGTGCCGACGGCGCCAACCGCGAGATTGAAGCGCCCCGTACCGGCGGTCAAATCGGTGATGACGAGGATCGTGAGCACGCCGATGATGGCGCCGGTAATTCCGCTCATAATCTGGCCGACCACCAGCAGCGGATACGCCGCGGTAAAGGCCAGCAAAATGGCGCGGACCGGCTCAAGACCGAAGCCGAGCAAGAGCAGCGGACGGCGCCCCCGCTTCTCGGAGTGGAATCCCACCCACGGCGCCAGAATGGCGACGACGACCTGCGGCACGATGATCAAGCCCGACATCCAGATCGCCGCCCGATGATATTTGGAAGCGACGAGATTTTCCCCCATCAACGGCAGGATGGAGGCGTCGGCGAGTTGAAACAACAGCGTCGCGGCGGCGAACAAAACAAGCTTGCGATTTTTGAGGAGATCGAGAACGCTGGCAGTGGTCACCCGGTCTTTGTCGCGCCCCGCATTGCGCGCCCGCGCATAGTCGATCTCGTCGCCGCGAATGAAAGCGAGCGCGATCAGCGCCGGAACGCACAACAGCACGGCGGCAAAAAAGATTGATCCGCTGGACAGGTAAGCGCCGGCGGCGCCCATGAGCGCTGCGGTGAGTGCGTGACCGGCCGCGGCGTACCGGTAGTTGCGGCCGGTGCGTACCGACATCGCGCGACGGCCGACCAGACCGAGACTGATCGCGCCGATCGCCGGCGTGATGATTCCTGCGGTCGAGCCCTGGAGAATTTGCGCGATGAAAACCGAAATGAAGTTCGGCGCCAAACCAAGAATGAGCGCCGCGGCGCCGGTGAGCACGATGCCGGCGGCGGCAAGGCCGCGTTTCCACTTGATCGCGTCGGCAATCGCGCCGCCCGGAATCTGGCTGATCATGCCGGCGATGCCCGCAGCCGACAGCGCCATGCCGATGTTGCTTTGCGACCAGCCCAATTCCGCCAGATAGAACGCCACGAACGTGCCGAACCCGGTCTGCACGTCCGCGACGAAAAAATTCATCCAGTCGAGACCGTGGCGGCTGCGCGCCGACACGGACGTCCGCAGCGACTGCCGCGCTTCGCGGTAGCGTCCGGCGGCGGCGCGCAGGAGAGACTGGCGATGACCTGCGGCGGCATGCATTCGGAGCGAACTTGCGGCGGTGGGACGAAAAAGGCCCTCGCGAACAAGAGCAAAACGTCAGCGGTGCGGCTCCGGTTCCTCCAGCATCTTCGCATAGCGGCCCCTCTGCCAATTGTCGCAGCAGGCGGGTTTAACGGCCTTTAAACCCCCCTCCCCCAGAGTGCCCCGAAACGGCACAAAGGCCGCTTGCGGAATTAATCGAGGATTTTCATGGGCATCCTTGTCGTCGATGACGATCCGGTGCAGTGCCGGCTAGTCGAAGGCGCACTGCAAAAGCTGGGCTACGAGACCCAATCGGTCGATAACGGCGATGCCGCCGTGGCGCTTTTGACCGCGGCGGACGGCCAGCGGTTCGATGCCGTGATCCTCGATCTGGTCATGCCCAACCTCGATGGGCTGGGCGTCCTCGCCAAGTTGCGCCAGATGGCGATCAACGTGCCGGTCATCGTGCAGACCGCGCACGGCGGCATTGACAATGTCGTCTCGGCAATGCGCGCCGGCGCCGTCGATTTTGTGGTCAAGCCGGTCGGCGCCGAGCGGCTGCAGGTGAGCCTGCGCAACGCGCTCAACATGAGTGCGCTCGAAGGCGAGATCAATCGGATCAAACACAGCCGGTCGGGCACGCTTGGCATCGGCGACATCATTACCAAGAGCGCGGTCATGCAGTCCGTGCTGCGCATGGCGGAAAAAGCGGCGGGTTCGCACATTCCGGTGCTGATCGCCGGTGAATCAGGCGTCGGCAAGGAATTGATCGCGCGCGCGATACATGGTTCGGGCGAGCGCCGGATGAAACCGTTCGTCGCCGTCAATTGCGGCGCGATGCCGGAGAACCTGATCGAGTCGATCCTGTTCGGACACGAGAAGGGATCGTTCACCGGCGCCACCGAACGCCATGTCGGCAAGTTCGTCGAGGCATCCGGCGGCACTTTGTTTCTCGACGAGATCGGCGAATTGCCGCCGGCCGCACAGGTCAAGCTGTTGCGCTCCATCCAGGAAGGCGAAGTCGAACCTGTCGGCGCGCGCAAGCCGGTGAAAGTCAACGTGAGGCTCGTTTCCGCGACCAATCGCGACCTCATCGCAGATGTGAAAGACGGCCGTTTCCGCGAGGATTTGTTTTATCGCCTGCACGTGTTTCCGATCACAGTGCCGCCGTTGCGCCAGCGCCCGGGCGACATTCCCGCGTTGGCGCGGCATTTTCTGGCGCTGTTTGCGGCGGAGGAAGGCAAGCGGATCCGCTCCATCACGGCGGAAGCCTTGAGGCTTCTGGCGGCGTTTCAATGGCCGGGGAATATCCGGCAACTGGAGAACGCGGTATTTCGCGCCGTCGTTCTGGCCGAGGGCGACACCGTCGGCGTCGCCGAGTTTCCGCAGATCGCGGCCCAATTGGTCGCGCCGTCCACAATCCCGCATCTGCAGCCGGAGACACGAGACGAGACCGAGCCCGGCGCGCCGCCGCTTTCTGCCGGCGCGAGCCTTGATATTGATCATGAAATGCCCGCACCGGCCGTACCCGATTCGGCCGCAATTGACGCGCTACCCTTGGTCGATGCCGATGGCTCGATCCGCCCGTTGGACGAACTGGAGGCCGACATAATCCGCTATGCGGTGGCGCATTACCGCGGGCAAATGTCGGAAGTTGCAAGGCGCCTGCAAATCGGCCGCTCTACTCTCTATCGAAAATTGGAATTGCTGGGTCTATCAGGGGGCGAATGCCGGGAATCGGAAGCGGGGGGCGAGAGCGTTGCCGGCGAGCGACAGCCGCAGAAAATCGTGCGAATCGGGGCGGACTGAGCTTATTGGCGGGGACAAAGCTGCATATAAGGGCAATTGACCACTGCAAAGTACCGTGATGGGGACGATTGTCCCGGTCGGCGTTATGGCTTTGTCGCGTGACGCCCGATTGGAGTGAAATCTGGCGTTCGATTGGGGTCAAAAAGGAGAAAATGCAATGGCGGGCGTTCGCCTCGATCGGTTTTTAGCGTCAACCGCGCTTGCGCTGCTGCTGTGCGCGGGCGGGACCGCCTTCGCGGAGCCACCCTCCGATGCCCCGGGGGCGGCACCGGCGGCCGCAGCCGAGACGCCAGCGACAACCGCCGATCCCGCGGCGAATTCAGGCGAATCCGCCCAGCCAGCCACGTCTTCGTCCGACGCGGCCGTAGCCCCCGCGACAGACACCGCCACCACCCCCGCGACAGACACCGCCACTACCCCCGCGACAGACACCGCCACCAACCCCGCGACAGACACCGCCACTACCCCCGCGACAGACACCGCCACTACCCCCGCGACAGACACCGCCACGGCGCCCGCCGCGGACACGGCGCCTGCGGCGGCGGCCGAACCGGCCGCAAATGGCAGTTCGCCGACGACAGCGGCCGAACCGGCCGCAAACGCTAACTCGCCGACCACAGCGGCCGAACCCGCAAGCGCCAGTTCGCCGGCGACAGCTACTGGACCGGCCGAGCAGCCTGCTGCGGCATCCACAGCGGCACCGGCTGAGAAGCCAGTCCCCGCAACGGCCGAGGCTCCGCCAGCCAACACGCAGCCCGCGACCGCCAGCGGCGGAGACGAAGTGCCCGCCCCGGCAGCGACGAGTTCGCAAGCCACCGCGCCAACTGAACCGGCCGCAGCCGCTGCCACCGCCGTCGCCGACGGCAATGCCGCAATCAGCGAAAAATTGCGCGATCTCGCCACCGGCAAGTTCGACCGCATGCTCGGCGGCAAGAAGGAAAGAGCGACAATCGAGGCCTATTATTCGAGCCACGACTACGCGCCGCTATGGCTGACCGACGGCAAGCCCAATGCGCGGGCGCAGGCGGCGATCGCTTACCTTGGCCACGTCGACGCCGACGGTCTCGAACCCACTGACTATCCGACCCCGAATTTCGCTTCGCAGAGCGACCCGGCCGCACTCGCCGAAGCCGAGCTGCGGCTTACGCTCTCGGTCGTCCGCTATGCGCATCATGCCGCGGTTGGCAGTGTGCACTGGTCGCGCGTCAGCGGCGACATCTATTACGAGCAGACGGCGCCGACGCCAGGCGAAGTCCTTGCCAAGATCGCCGCGGCAAAGGACGTGGGCGAGGCGCTCGCGAGCTATGAACCGCAAAGTCCGGATTATGTCGCACTGAAAGCCAAACTCGCTGAACTGCGCGCCGGCAAAAAGGAAGCGCGACACGCGCCGATAGCAAATGGCGCGATGCTCAAAATCGGCATGCGCGACGGACGCGTCGCCCAGTTGCGCCAGCGTTTGGGGTTAGCCGCTGCGGACAACGACACCTACGACAAGGCGCTGGCCGAAGCCGTGAAACGGTTTCAGCAAGAGCATGAGCTCAGAGCGACCGGCTTGCTGACGCCCGCGACCATCGAAGCGCTCAACGGCCGCCAGCCGGACCGGCCGATCGATACGATCATCGCCAATCTGGAACGTTGGCGCTGGATGCCGCACGACTTGGGCCGCACCTACGTCATGGTCAACCTGCCGGATTACACGCTCCGGGTCATGCACGACGGCAAACAAGTATGGAAGACCAAGATCGTCGAAGGCAAGCCGACCATGCCGACGCCGATCATGAGTGCGGAGATGAAATTCATTACGGTCAATCCGACCTGGAATGTGCCGCCCTCGATTGTCTACAGAGAGTACTTGCCGGCTTTGCAACAGGATCCGACCGTGCTGCAGCGGATGGGGCTTAATGTCAGCACCAACCCCGACGGCACCGTTCACATTTCGCAGCCGCCAGGGGATCGAAACGCGCTCGGCCGGCTGCGCTTCAATTTTCCCAACAAATTCCTGGTCTATCAGCACGACACGCCGGACAAGCAGCTATTCGCGTACGACAAGCGCGCGTTCAGCCACGGCTGCATGCGCGTGCAGGATCCGGTGAAATACGCCGAAGTATTGCTTTCGATTGTGCGGCCGCACGATGGCTATACCGAGGACCGCATCCGCAGAATGTTCGGCAACAGTGAAGCGAACATCAGCTTCCCGACTTTCATTCCCGTGCACCTGACGTACCAAACCGCTTTCGTGGACGAGGACGGCAAGCTGCAGTTCCGCGAAGACGTCTATGGCCGCGACAAAGTTTTGCTCTCAATCCTCAAAAGCGATGAGCGCAAAATCGCCGACACGCCGATCGAGCGGAGAGAGAATTCGGTGCGGCGCGAGCTTTTGGCGATGCCCGAGCCGTCCTTTTTCGGCGGACGAGGCTACTATTCCGGCGGACGAGGCTACTCTTCCGGCGGGGGCGACTTCTTCTCGCGGCTTTTCGGCGGCCCGTCTTGGGAGCAGCAGCCCGCCCCGCGCCGGCGTTCGGCGCAGCGGCCGACGCAAATCCAGTAGCGCGAACGCGGAAATCATCGGGCGGTGGCGGCGCCGCACTTCGTCGGTTTAGCCCGCCATCGTCAGTTGCCGCTTGCGGCCCGCGGACAGTGATTTGCGGGCTTGCGGGTAGAAGCCACGGTCCGGACGGGTTTGCCTTTTTCTTGGCCTGTCCCGGTGAAGTTTTGCCGCCTCGGCACTGTCGCCCGTACACCACACTATCCGACAAAAAAGCGGCCAGGTTCGGCAACCTTGCCCTCGTGTTGAATTCCGCCATGCTGTGGGGCATCCTTTACGGTTGTCGCGATCACTCGGGGCGGGGGGTCGCTAGCGTAAGCGCGCGTGTTACCCAGCCGACGACGCAGAGCGCGCGGGCGGCGGGCGTGGCAAGAGGGACCGGCGCGTTTCGTCCTGTTCCGAGTAAGCACCGGCGGATTGGCGGCAGTGGTTGCGTCAGCGCAAGCTTGTTGCGATCGAAGTGTTTGGTTGCGGCCGAACGCGTTTTTCTTCGGCGTGCCCACGCGCAGTGCAGTGTTGGCTCTGGCCTTGGCCACCGGCGCATGCACCGTCGGGCCTGATTATCACCCCGACGCAGCGCCCACGCCGACACACTTCAAGGAGCTCAAGGGGTGGAAAGTTGCGACGCCGAGCGACCAGCTCCCGCGCGGCGACTGGTGGGCTTTTTACCACGACGCGAAGCTCGATTTCCTCATTAAGCAGATCGAAGTCTCAAATGAGACGGTGCTCGGGGAAGCCGCCGCCTATCAACAGGCGCGTGCCGTGATCCGCGAAGCACAGGCCACGCTGTACCCGACAATAACCGGCGCTTACACCTTCACCCGCACCATGACCGGCCCGGCCGCCTTCGGCAACCAGGTCGGCGCCTCGGGCGCACGCTTGGGCCGCCCGATCTACACGACCACGTTCAATCCGCAGCTCAGCGGCACCTGGGACATTGATGTGTGGGGCCAGGTGCGCCGCCAGATCGAAAGCAATGCGGCGGCGGCGCAAGCCACCAAGGCCGATCTCGACAACGCCAAGCTCTCGGCCCAGGCGATGCTGGCCACGGCCTACTTCAATCTGCGGGCGACGGATTTGCTGATCGATCTTCTGCAGCGCACCACGGTTCAATATCGAAAGACATTCGATATCGTGCAAAACCAGTTCAAGGCCGGCTATTCGGTCACACTCGGCGACGTCGCTACTGCGCGTGCCCAAGTGGAAATCACCGAAGCGCAGACCAAGAGCGCGATGGCGACGCGGGCGCAGTACGAGCACGCCATCGCCATGTTGATCGGCCGGCCGCCCGCCGAGCTCACCATCGGGCGCCGCCTGCTCTCCGGCGCCATTCCGAAAATTCCGGTGACGGTGCCGTCCGAACTCTTGGAACGCAACCCGGCCATTGCGGCCGCCGAGCGCGCCATGCAGGAGGAAAACGCTCTGATCGGCGTAGCGGTCGCCGGATATTTTCCCGTGATCAGCTTGTCCAGCAGCCTGGGTTGGATCGGGACTCAGCCGCTGCCATTCACCGTCGCCAATGAAGTGTGGTCTCTGGGCGCTGCCGGCACGCAGATAATGTTCAACGGCGGATTGACGTCGGCGCAGGTCGATTCCGCGCGCGCCGTCTATTGGCAGAGCGTCGCCACTTATCGGCAGACGGTGCTGACCGCGTTTCAGGGAGTCGAAGACGAACTCGCCGCCATACGGCAATTGACCCAGGCGCTCGCGGTGCAGCACCGCGCCGTCAAGGACGCGCAGCAGGCCGTCGACGTTTATCTTAACCAATTTCAGGCCGGCACCGTGGCGTTTACCACGGTAGTAACCGCCGAAATCACGCTCTTGGCCGACCAGGAAACGGAATTGACCTACCGGCAGAACCTGTTTCTCGCCAGCGTGTTGCTGATCGAAGACCTCGGCGGCGGCTGGGATAAAAATTTGCTGCCGTCGCGAAGAGAACTGGAAAAAGACTTCTCACTCCTGCCACAACTTCCGTCTAACGAGACCGGCCCGCGGCCCGGGCTGCCGCCAGTTCCGCCAAGCCCTTGAGCTTGCATTAGATTTTCACTTGATGGTCGGCGTTAAGGGCGGCCTGCGGCGGCCGCCAGTCCGCGGCCTGCGCTTTTGCCGGAAGGCGCGCAGGATCACGCTTTCATTAGCAAATATTCATTAGCTAAAGCGTCTTAGCGCCCGTTATAACCATCCGCCCGATGAACGAACGCTCAAATGGACGAACGAACGCGCAGAACGATTGACGAAGCGCCGCCAGATCATCGAACGGTGCCCGCGCCGGTCACCAAAAGCCCGCGCGGCGGAGCGCGCTTCACCATCGGACTGATCGTCCTCATCGGTCTTGCCCTCATCGGTTATTTGATCTTTCGCGCGGCGGTCGCGCCGTCGACCTCGAGCGGACGCTCCCAGCAGGGCGGCGCCCAGTCGGTCGGTGTTGCCACCGTCGGCCGCGGCGATATCCGCGTGGTGTTGAACGCGCTCGGAACGGTCACGCCGATTGCAACCATCACCGTGGTGACGCAGATCGACGGTCAGCTGATGGAGGTTCCGTTTACCGAAGGACAGATCGTCCAAAAGGGAGATACGCTGGCGCAGATCGACGATCGGCCCTACCGGCTGCTGCAGGCGCAATACGAAGGCCAGCTTGCGCGCGATCAAGGCGTGCTCGCGCAGTCCAAAGTGGATCTGGCGCGCTACCAGAAACTCGCCGAGCAGAATTCGATCGCGCGCCAGCAATACGAGGACCAAGTCTACATCGTGCAGCAGAACGAAGGCACGGTGAAACTTGATCAAGCGCAGATCGATCAGCAGAAGCTGAACGTCAGGTATTGCCACATCGTCTCGCCGGTGACCGGCCGCGCCGGCATTCGCCTTGTTGATCCGGGAAACTATGTGCAGACTTCCGCCAGCGCGACGATCACCACCGTGACCCAGATGCAGCCCATCACGGTGATCTTTCCGATTCCCGAAGACAACCTGCCGGATGTCCTGCCGCAATTGAATGCCGGCACCACGCTCGAAGTGGACGCGTATGACCGCGCCAACGTCAAACGGCTGGCGGACGGCCGCGTCATTGCCCTCGACAGCCAGGTCGACACCACCACCGGCACGGTCAAAGTGCGCGCACAGTTCGACAATTCGGATAATGCGCTGTTTCCCAACCAATTCGTCAACGCCCAGCTTTTGGTCCGCACGCTGCACGACGTGGTCACCGTGCCGACGGCGGCTATCCAGCGCGGCGCTCCGGGCACTTACGTCTATGTCGTCAACGCCGACAACACCGTCTCGGTACGTCCGATCAAAATCGGTCCGACCGACGGTCCCACGGCCCAGGCCACTTCGGGTCTGGCCGCCGGCGACCGGGTCGTGGTCGACGGCACCGACAGGTTGCGCGACGGGGCGCATGTCACCATTCCCGGCGCCGCCGGCTCGCCGGCAACCGCACCGGCCGCACGGCCGCCCGGCACCGGGCATGGGCACAATCCCCGCAGCACCGGCGGCCAATAGGATGAGCGGACAGAGCGGACTTCGGATTTCCGATCGGCCGGCGCCTTGATGCGGCCGGCCGCAAGCGCGAGCCGGATCGAAATGCAGCGCGATAAAGCCAAGCAATGAACGTCTCTGAAATCTTCATTTTGCGCCCGGTCGCGACGACGCTGTTGATGGTGGCGATCATGTTGTCCGGCATGGTCGCCTATACCTTCCTGCCGCTGTCGACGCTGCCCGAGGTCGATTATCCGACCATTCAGGTGCAAACCTTCTATCCGGGCGCCAGCCCGGAGGTGATGACGTCCTCGATCACCGCTCCGTTGGAGCGGCAGCTCGGGCAGATGCCCGGACTGAACCAGATGACCTCGGCGAGCTCGGCCGGCGCTTCGTCGATCACGCTCCAGTTCAGCCTCGATCTGTCCCTCGACGTGGCCGAGCAGGAGGTGCAAGCGGCAATCAACGCCGCCAACAATCTTGCTGCCGAGCGACCTGCCGATCCCTCCGGTCTACGCCAAGATCAACCCGGCCGACGCGCCGATCCTGACACTCGCGGTCACCTCGAAAACCATGTCGCTGATCGACATTCAGGATTTGACCGAAACCAGGCTGGCGCAGAAGATTTCGCAAGTGAACGGCGTTGGTCTGGTCGACATCAGCGGCGGGCATCGGCCGGCGGTGCGCGTGCAGTTCAAATCCGCAGTCGCTTGCCGCCTACGGGCTCAACATCGACGACGTCCGCACCACCGTCGGCAACTTCAACGTCAATACTCCGAAAGGAAATTTCGACGGCCCGGCGCAGGCGACGACCATCAACTCCAACGACCAAATGCAGAGCGCGGCGAATACGCCAATACCATGATCGCCTACCGCAACGGCAGACCGGTCCGGCTTTCCGACGTCGCCACCGTCGTCAGCGGCCCGGAAAACACCAAGCTCGGCGCCTGGGCGAATACCACGCCGGCCATCCTGCTCAACATCCGGCGCCAGCCCGGCGCCAACATCATCCAGGTGGTGGATCGCATCAAGGCGTTGCTGCCGCAGGTCGTTTCCACCCTGCCGGCGGCGGTCGATGTCGGCGTGCTCAGCGACCGCACCGTGACCATCCGCGCGTCGGTGTCGGATGTCGAGTTCTCGCTGGCGCTCGCGGTCGTCCTGGTCGTGATCGTGATCTTCGTGTTCTTGCGGACGCTGCCCGGCACCATCATCCCGAGCCTGTCGGTGCCGCTGTCGCTCGTCGGCACGCTCGGCGATCATGTATCTGCTCAATTTCAGCCTCGACAATCTGTCGCTGATGGCGCTGACCATCGCCACCGGGTTTGTCGTCGACGACGCCATCGTGATGATCGAGAACATCGCCCGCTATGTCGAACGCGGCATGGACCCGGTCGAAGCGGCGCTGCGTGGTTCGCAGCAGATCGGCTTCACCATCATTTCGCTGACCATCTCGCTGATCGCCGTGCTCATCCCGCTTTTGTTCATGGGCGAAGTGGTCGGCCGCCTATTCCACGAATTCGCCATCACGCTCGCGGTCACCATCGTCATCTCGGCGATCGTTTCGCTTGACGCTTGTGCCGATGATGTGCGCCAAACTGATCCGCCATCATCCGGATGCCGAGCGCTCGCGCTTCGACGTTCACGCCGAACGCGCCTTCGACGCGATCATTGCGCTCTACGGCCGCGCGCTCAACTGGGTGCTCGACCGCCAGCCGCTGACGCTCCTCGTCGCACTGGCTGACGCTGGCGCTGACGCTCGTTCTTTACGACCTCATCCCGAAAGGCTTCTTCCCGGTACAGGATACCGGGATGATCCAAGGCATCTCGGAAGCTTCGCAAAGCATTTCCTATCAGGCCATGGCCAAGCTGCAAAACCAGCTGGCCGAGGCCATTCTGCAGGATCCCGACGTCGCCGGCTTAAGCTCGTTCGTCGGCGTTGACGGCACCAATCAGACGCAGAATACCGGACGCTTTCTGATCAATTTGAAGCCGCACAATCGAGCGGCGCCTGACGGCGACGCAGATCATGCGGCGCATCCAAAAGGAAATATCCGGCGTTGTCGGCGTCCACTTGTACATGCAGCCGGTGCAGGATTTGACCATCGACGCCACGATAAGCCGCGCGCCCTATCACTTCGTGCTCGAAGACGCGAACTCCGCCGAATTCAACACCTGGGTTCCGCGGCTGGTCGACGCAGCTCAGCCGGCTGCCGCAACTGACCGACGTCGCGAGCGACCTGCAACAGCAAGGGCTGGCGCTCGACATCGTCATCGACCGTGCCACCGCCGCCCGTTTCGGCATCACGCCGGCGACCATCGATAACGCGCTTTACGACGCCTTCGGGCAGCGCATCATCTCGACCATCTACACCCAGTCGAACCAGTATCGCGTGATCATGGAGGCCGACCCCGCGCTGCAGAAATCGCTTGAAGGGCTGTCGATGATTTATCTGCCCTCGTCGTCGTCGACGACCAACGGGCAAGTGCCGCTCTCCGCCATCGTGCATCTCGAGAAGCGCACGGGGCCGTTGCTGATCACCCATTTCGGGCAACTGCCGGCCACCACCATCTCGTTCAACACCGCGCCGGGTGTTTCGCTCGGCGAGGCGGTCAACGCCATCGAGCACACCGAGCACGATCTCGGCCTGCCGATCAGCTTCACCACCGCGTTCCAGGGCACCGCCGCCGCTTTTCAGTCCTCGCTGCTCAACGAAGTCTTCCTCATCATCGCCGCGGTGGTGGCGATGTATATCGTGCTCGGCGTTCTCTACGAGAGCTTCATTCATCCGATCACCATTCTGTCGACGTTGCCGTCGGCCGGCGTCGGCGCGCTGTTGTCGTTGATGCTGCTGCATTACGACCTCGACATCATCGCCATCATCGGCATCATTTTGCTGATCGGCATCGTCAAGAAGAACGCGATCATGATGATCGATTTCGCGCTTGGATGCCGAACGCAGCGAGGGCCTGCCGCCGCGCGAAGCGATTTATCAGGCCTGCCTGCTTGCGCTTCCGCCCGATCATGATGACCACCATGGCGGCGATCCTCGGCGCCGTGCCGCTGATGGTGGGGACCGGCACCGGCTCCGAGCTGCGCCAGCCCCTGGGCATCGCCATCATCGGCGGTCTGGTGTTCAGCCAGTTGCTGACACTGTTCACCACGCCGGTCATCTACCTCTACTTCGACCGGCTGGCGGTGCGTTTGACCGGGCGGCGGCCGGCCAATCCGCTCGCCCCGCGCGAGCCCGCTGAATGAATATTTCGGCGCCATTCATCGCCCGCCGGGTGGCCACCACGCTGCTCACCATCGGCATTGCGCTCGCCGGCGTGCTCGGATTTTCCAAATTGCCGGTTTCGCCGCTGCCGCAGGTCGATTTCCCGACCATTTCCGTCACCGCCACGCTTCCCGGCGCCAGTCCCAACACGGTGGCGACCAGCGTCGCCGAGCCGCTCGAGCGCCATCTCGGGCAAATCGCCGACGTCGCGGAAATGACCTCGCAAAGCGGCATCGGCCAGACGCGTATCACGCTGCAATTCGATATCAGCCGCGACATCGACGGCGCCGCCCGCGACGTTCAGGCCGCGATCAACGCCGCCCGCGCCGACCTGCCGGCCGATCTGCCGAACAACCCGACCTACCGCAAGGTCAATCCCGCCGACGCGCCGATCCTCATCCTTGCGCTGACCTCCAAGACGATGACGCGGGGGCAGATGTACGATGCCGCGAGCAACATTCTGGCGCAGCGGCTCTCGCAGCTCAGCGGCATCGGCAACGTCATCATCGGCGGCTCGACCTTGCCGGCCGTGCGCGTCGAGCTCAACCCGCAGGCGCTTTACAAATACGGGATCGGCCTGGAAGACGTGCGCGCGGCGCTCGCGTCGGCCAACGCCAACAGCCCGAAAGGCACGATCGACGACGGCAAAAACCGTTATCAGATCTATACCAACGATCAGGCCAACCGGCGCCGCCGATTATGAGCCGCTGGTCATCGCCTACCGCAACGGCGCCGCCATCCGCCTTTCCGATGTCGCCAGCGTGCTCGAACTCCGTGCAGGACGTGCGCAATCTCGGCATGTCCAACGGTCAGCCGTCGGTCCTCATCATCCTTTTCCGCCAGCCGAACGCCAACATCATCGAGACCATCGACAACGTGAAGCGGGAGCTGCCGCATCTGGAAGCGGCGATGCCGGCCGATATCAATGTCAACGTCGCCATCGACCGCAGCATCACCATCCGCGCTTCGCTGCACGACACCGAAGTGACGCTGGTGATGGCCGTCATCCTGGTCACCCTGGTGGTCTTTCTTTTCCTCCGCAACGTCCGCGCGACGCTCATTCCCAGCGTCGCGGTGCCGGTCTCGATCGTCGGCACGTTCGGCGTCATGTATCTGTTCAACTACAGCCTCGACCTGCTTTCGCTGATGGCGCTCACCATCGCCACCGGCTTTGTCGTCGACGACGCCATTGTCGTGCTGGAAAACATCTCCCGGCACATGGAAGCGGGAATGTCGCGCATGGAAGCGGCGTTCCGCGGCGCGCAGGAAGTCGGATTCACCGTGCTGTCGATCAGCCTCTCGCTGATTGCGGTGTTCCTGCCGATTTTGCTGATGGGCGGCATTCTCGGCCGCCTGTTCCGCGAGTTCACCGTCACCCTGTCGATCGCGATCCTGATATCGCTTGGGATCTCGCTCACGACCACGCCGATGATGTGCGGGCTCTTTCTGCGAACGCCGCCGGTGCGGGAACGCCGGCGCTTCGACTTTTTTGCCCATGTCCACAACATCTATGCGCACTCGCTGACTTGGGCGCTCCGTCACAGCCGGCTGGTACTGATGATCTTCATCGCCACGATCTGCCTGAACGTGGAGCTGTTTATCATCGTGCCGAAGGGCTTCTTCCCGCAGCAGGATACCGGCCGCCTGGTCGGTTCGTTGCAGGCCGACCAAAGCATTTCCTTCCAGGCGATGAGCCGAAAGCTGCGGCAGATGATGAGCATCGTGCAGGCCGATCCGGCGGTGGAGAACGTCGTCGGCTATACCGGCGTCGGCAGCGGCGGCGGCTACGCGCAGATCAATACCGGCAACGTCTACGTTTCGCTCAAGCCGTTGTCGGAGCGCAACCTGACGGTGGACCAGGTCATCGCCCGCCTGCGGCCGAAGCTCGCCCAGGTGCCCGGCGGCCGCCTTTACCTCGCCGCGGTGCAGGATTTGCGCGCCGGCGGGCGCCAAAGCAACGCGCAATACCAGTACACTTTGCAGTCCGCCGACGTGCAGGACCTTTACGCCTGGACGCCTAAGCTGGTCGATGCGCTGGAACACAACCCGGTGCTGACCGACGTCAGTTCCGATCAGCAGCAACGCGGACTCGAAACCTATCTCGACGTCGACCGCGACAGCGCCGCTCGGCTCGGCATCTCTCCGCTGCAAATCAACAACACGCTCTACGACGCTTTCGGACAGCGCCAGGTCTCGGTGATCTACAGCGCCATCAACCAGTATCACGTCGTGATGGAAATCGATCCGCGCTACACCCAGTTTCCCGACTTCGCTTAACGACGTCTTTGTGTCGCTGTCCGGCGCGACGCCGCCCGGAACCGCGACGACCAACGCGCCGGAAGGGCTGGTCACGGCGCCGTCATCCGCCGCGACCATTTCCAACACGAAGACCGCGTCGACCGCGCCCGCTTCTGAGTTCACCATCGGCCGATCGACCATCTCGACGCCGACGACATCCGCCAGTGGGCTGGCGGCGCGCAACTTCTTTACCAACTCGCTCGCCAATACCGGCCACGGCGCCACGTCGGCCGGCGCCGCCGTCTCCACCAACGTCGAGACCATGATACCGCTTGCCGCCGTCAGTCATTACCGGCCGGGTCACACCCCCTTATCGATCACCCACCAGGGATTGTTCGTCGCCTCGACGATTTCGTTCAACCTGCGTCCGGGAAAGTCGCTTGGCGAAGCCGCCGTGGAAATCAACAACGCCGTCGAGCGCATCCATATGCCCTCGACCATCCAGGGCTCGATGGCCGGCACGGCGCAGCTTTTCCAGCAATCGTTGTCGAAGGAGCCGATCCTGATCCTGACCGCCATTGCCGCCGTCTATATTCTTCTCGGTGTGCTCTATGAGAGCTACATCCATCCGATCACCATCCTCTCGACGCTGCCATCCGCCGGCGTCGGTGCGTTGCTGGCGCTGATGCTGTTCCGCACGGAGTTCGACATCATCGGGACCATCGCCGTCATTCTCTTGATCGGCATCGTCAAGAAGAATGCGATCTTGATGATCGATTTTGCCATCTGAGGCGAAACGGGCTCGCAACCTGACGTCTTACGACGCCATCTACGAGGCGTGCCTCCTGCGCCTGCGCCCGATTCTGATGACGACGTCGGCGGCGGTACTCGGCGCCGTGCCGCTGGCGCTCTCCTTCGGCAACGGCGGAGAAATTCGCCGCCCGCTCGGCATCGCCATCGTCGGCGGCCTGCTCATCAGTCAATTGCTGACGCTCTATACGACGCCTGTTGTTTATCTTTATCTCGACCGCGTCAGCGAATGGTGGGAACGCGTACGTTCGCGCGCGCCGCGGTCGCTCCCGCGCCCGAGCGAGACGTGAGCGAGCAAACCGTCAGCGGCGTTTGTTCAGCGAATGTGGATCGGCCTGCGGCTATAGCAGCATCGGATTTGTCGACCGCCAATAAGCGGGCGCAATCATCGCCTGCAGCCGTCTTATCTCCCGGCGCGTCGCGGCGATGATCGGCGCGCGGAAACCGTCATCCATCTGTGGATCCGCCTCAAGCAGTCGCGATCCGATTTTCCAGCGCATAAATGTCGGAGCGAATTGCGTACCAGCGGTCGCCGTGATCGGCTTGCCAGATCCACCCGCCGGCGAAAGCCGGTGAAAGGCCGCATGCGAGCGCGAGCGCCGTCAACGGAAGCACACCACGCATGGTCATTCGCAATCTCCGGTCGGAGGCCGCCATGATAACCGCGGCTGCGGCGGCGGGAAAGCCGATCGCGGATTCCTCCACACCATGATCTTCGCGTTATACTCGCCGATACCGCATTGCCACGAGGAGCCGGTAAGGTATGAGCAAGCGATTTTTCGAGGATTTTACCGTCGGAGAAGTACACAAGCCGAGCGGCCGGGTGCGTATTGAGAAAGCCGATATTATCGCGTTCGCCAAAGAGTTCGATCCGCAGCCATTTCATCTTGACGAAGAAGCGGGACGAAAGTCGATTTTCGGCCGGCTGGTGGCGAGCGGCTGGCATACTGCGGCGTTGACCATGCGGCTTGTTGCCGGAAGCGAACTCTCGCCCCGCCGAAGGCACCATTGGGATCGGATTCGACGGCCTGCGCTGGCCCATTCCGGTCGTTCCCGGCGACGAATTGCGCATCGAAACCGAAGTGCTCGAAATGCGGCCGTCGAAATCGCGGCCCGATCGCGGTCTGGTCAAAATACGCACGCTGACGTTCAATCAAACCGGCGCAGTGGTGCAGGAACTGATCGCCAACACCATGGTGCCGCGCCGTCGGGGGAAAGACGAAACTTAATCGACGCATACATGTGCTCAAGCATATGCGCTTAAGCATATGCCCTTAAGCACGGCGTCTGAGCGGGAGGCATCGATGGCGCGCAGCGTGGCCGACATCTTGATTGAGGTTCTTCAAGACATCGGCGTCCGGCAAATTTTCGGCTTGATCGGCGACTCGCTCAATCCACTCGCCGACGCTGTGCGCCGCAGTGACATTGAATGGATCGGCGTCCGCCACGAAGAAGGCGCAGCGCTCGCCGCCGCCGGCCAAGCCAAGCTGACCGGACGGCTCGGCGTGTGCTGCGGCACTACCGGTCCCGGCAGCACGCACTTGGTCGCCGGCCTCTACGAAGCCAGCCGCGACCATGCCCCGGTGCTGGCCCTCTCCGGCGATATGCCGCGGAAAATGCACGGCACCGACTATATCCAGACCACCGAGCCCGATTTGCTGTTTCGAGATGTCTCGCTCTACACCGAAACCATCTCGTCGCCGGCGCAGGCGCCGGCCGTCATCCATCAAGCCATCTCCGCCGCCTATGCCGGACGCGGCGTCGCCCACCTCGACGCTGCCGCAGGACGTCATCGAGGCGAAGGCGACCGGCAGCGTCACCAGCATCGCCACGCTCAAGCCGCGCGGCGAGCTTGCTGCGAGCGCGGCCGAAATTGCCGAGGTCGCCAGCCGGATCGACGCCGCCGGCAGTGTCGTGATCATGTGCGGAGCCGGATGCCAGGGCGCAGCCAGAGGAATTGCGCGCACTCGCCGACCGGCTGAAGGCCCCGCTCATCCATTCGGTCAAAGGCCAGGACATCATCGCCTATGACGATCCGCGCTGGATCGGCGGCATCGGCATGATCGGCACCAAGGCGGTCTACAACGCAGTGATGAGCTGCGACCTCTTGCTGATGCTCGGCACCGACTATCCCTATTCGGAATTCCTGCCGCAGAAGGGCGCAGTGATTCAAATCGACGACCGCGCACGCGTGCTCGGACGCCGCACCCCGACCGCGCTCGGCGTCGCCGGCTCGGTTCGCCCGACTCTGCAGCTCTTGTTGGAGAAGATCGCCGCCAAGACCGACAGCAAATTCTTCGACCGCATCACCACAGAACGTAAAAAATGGGACGCCAAGCTCGACAAGCAGGCGGACCCGGCGCGCAGCAAGGATCAAGATTCACCCGCAGGCGGTGGCGCGCGCCGTCAGCGACCTCGCCAACCGAGACGCGGTTTTCGTCCTCGACACCGGCCTCAACACGCTGTGGTCGGCCAACTGGATCCGCCAGAGCGGCACCCAACGCATTATCGGCTCATTCAATAATGCTGCGGTTGGAACGGCGTTGGGCCAAGCCAACGGCATCCAGGCGCTCGACCGGTCGCGCCAAGTCATCGCGCTTTGCGGCGACGGCGGCTTCAACATGCTGATGAGCGAATTTTTGACCGCTGTGCACCACAAACTGCCGGTCAAAGTCGTGATCTACAACAATTCCGCCTTCGGGCTGATCTCGTTTGAAGCGGAATCGGTCGGCCTGCCCGCCTATAAAGAAGGTCATCGAGTTTCCCAATCCGGACTATGTCGCGCTTGCCCGCGCCTGCGGCGGCAAAGGCTTTAAGGCCGCCAAGCCCGGCGATTTGGCGGCGGCGATCAGAGACGGGCTGGCGGCCGAAGGCCCGACCATCGTCGACTGCGTCGTTGCCGCCGACGAAATGCCCAACTTCCCGCATCTCGACCTCGACAAGGCCGGCAACTATGCGCTGGCCAAGATCAAAGAAGCCATCCTTGCCGTAACCGGGCCGTGATCGGCCCCTCCACGCAGATGCAAGACAGACCGAGAGTGATGGAAACTGCGCGGAGCGGCTACGAGCTGCTGAACGATCCGCTGCTCAACAAAGGCACCGCGTTCACCGAAACAGAACGCGACGCATTCGAGTTGCACGGACTGTTGCCGCCCTACGTGAGCTCGCTCGACCGGCAGGTCCAACGCCGGCTCGACGCCTTGCGCGACTTGAGCGGCGATTTGCAAAAATACGTCTTCCTGCGCGGCCTGCAGGACTCCAATGAGACGCTGTTTTACGCGCTGCTCACCCGGCACATCGAAGAATTGATGCCGATTGTCTATACGCCGATAGTGGGGCTCGGCTGCCAGCAATTCAGCCGCATTTTCCGTAAGCCCCGCGGTCTTTTTCTCAGCTATCCGCTCAAAGAGCGCATCCGCGATATTCTCGCCAACCCGCGATTTGATGCGATCGACGCCATTGTCGTGAGCGACGGCGAGCGAATTCTGGGCCTGGGCGACCAGGGCGCCGGCGGCATGGGCATTCCGATCGGCAAGCTCTCGTTGTACACCGCCTGCGCCGGGCTGCATCCGGCCACCACCTTGCCGATCCTGCTCGACGTCGGCACCGACAACCGCGAGCTTCTGGCCGATCCGCTCTATATCGGCTGGCGGCACGAGCGCATCCGCGGCGCCGATTATGATGCCTTCGTCGCCGCGTTCGTCGAAGCGGTGCGCGCGCGATGGCCCCATGTGCTGCTGCATTGGGAGGATTTCGCCTTGCGCAACGCCAACCGGCTGCTGGCGCACTATCGCGATCGGCTGTGCAGCTTCAACGACGATATTCAAGGTACCGCCGTGATTGCGGTCGGCGCTATTCTCAGCGCCGTCAACATTACCGGGGTGCCGTTGCGCGAGCAGCGCATTGCGGTGCTCGGCGCCGGGTCCGCCGGCACCGGCATCTGTGCGCTGCTCATGCGCGCAATGATCGACGCCGGCCTCCCCGAAGGCGAAGCGCGCCGGCGATTTTATCTGGTCGATCGCGACGGCCTTTTGCTCGAAGGCATGTCCGGCCTGCAGCCGTTCCAGACCCCATTCGCGCGGCCCCGAGAGGACGTTGCGAACTGGGCGGTCAAATCGGCGGGGCAAATTGGCATTGCGGACGTTGCCGTCAATGCCGCTCCGACTTTACTCATCGGCACGTCGGGACAAGCGCATGCATTTTCGGAAGAGACGGTGCGCGCGATGGCGGCGCGCGTTGAAAAGCCCATCATCTTTCCGCTGTCCAACCCGACGGAACGTGCCGAAGCAACACCGGCTGAGCTTCTCGCCTGGACGGAAGGCCGCGCGGTCATCGGCACCGGCAGTCCGTTCCCGCCGGTCACGCGTGATGGCCGCGCCTTTCGCATCGACCAGACCAATAATGCATACGTTTATCCGGGCATCGGACTGGGCGCCATTGCGGTGAATGCGCGGGCCGTCTCCGACGGCATGTTTCTGGCGGCCGCGCGTGCCGTCGCAAATCTTTCGCCGGCCAGACGTGATCCGCGGGCCAACCTTTTACCGCCGCTTGCCGACCTGCGGCACATTTCATTGCAAGTGGCGACGGCGGTTGCAGAGCAAGCGGTCAGTGAGGGTCTGGCCGAGCCGGGCAACGAGGAGAACGTCGCCGCCGCCATCCGCGAAAAGATGTGGGAGCCGGACTACGCGCCCTATCGGCGCCTCCTTAAGTCGGATGGCGGACATTAAGGGCCGCGGGTGCCCTGGGCCGCCGAAGCTTGCGCCGTATTTTCGACCATTGTCGAGAGCCTGCCCCGATTTTGCCGCTGGAAACAGCAAGATTGCCTATTCTCTGGGCTGATGATTCTAAGGGCGGGGCTCTTCATGAATAAGCCGTGGCTTACGTTGCTGACGCTTGCATTTGTCGGCCTTACCGCCGGCATCGTGTCGTCGTGCACCACTTCTCCTCCTCCACCCCCACCACCCGACGCCGGCTACGCGCCACCACCGCCCGGTTATCCCCCGCCACCGCCCGGTTATCCGCCGCCGCCTGGACCCGGGGCTGGCCCGCCGCCGCCCGGCGCACAATACATGCCGCCGCCTGGCGCGCCGCCGCCCGGTTATCCGCCGCCTGGACCTGGGGGTGGCCCGCCACCGCCCGGTGCCATGCCGCCGCCCGGTTACCCGCCGCCCGAAAGGGGCCGTTTGCGCGAGGCATGCCGCGCCGACATCGCGCGCTTGTGCGCGAGCGTTCCAGCCGGTCAAGGCCGCAAGCGTCAGTGCCTGGAAGCGAATCGGCGCAAACTATCCGCGCCGTGCCGGGCATTTCTTGCCGGACGGGGCGGGTAACGCTTGGTGTTCGGCGGCCGGCGGCTAAGCGTGGTTCGCGCGCCGCTTGAGTTTGCCGCCGGAACTCGCCGCCGGCGGGGTCGTAAAGGGTCGTAAAGAAAGGCCGCCCAGACGGGGCGGCCTTTTAGTTCCAGCGGAACGAGTGCGCTATTTGGTTTGATTGCGAACAGCGTCTTTCACGTCGCCCGCGATGTTGTGCGCCTCGCCTTTCGCTTTATCGAGCTTGCCTTCCGACTGAAGCTCTTTGTCGCCGGTAACCTTGCCGGCCGTATCCTTGATGGCACCCTTTGCCTTGTCGGCCGTGCCCTTGATGTGCTCGCGATCCATAAAGGAACTCCGTTGCTATTTTTCAGTCGTGGGATAACGCGACCCTATTGGCGGGGTTCCTGGGCGCGAAGTTCCGTGAGCTGCGGCGAAACGGAACGTTTCGCGGGTATTGACGGCGCATCGACGCCTACCTTTACGAGGCTTGTCATCGCCGCCGGGTAGGTTAAAATCTCGTCCATCGGGGATCGAGTCCCCCTGTGCAACCGCCGCAAGGCTGATAACTCCTACCAGGCGCTTGGCGTCGGTAGGAGGCTTTGTTCGTACTCCCGCTGCCTCCAAGGTGATTTGACGAACGCTCGAACGTCTCGTGCGGACGCGCGCGAGCGTCGTATGCAGGAGGCTTGCGATGACCTCGGCCGATCTTTTTAGTTCTTTGCAGCGGGGATTGAAAATTCAATGGTGACTTACATCTGGGTTGCGATCGGCGGAGCCATCGGAACGATCGCGCGCTACTGGCTTTCCGGCGCGGTTGCAGGCGCGATCGGCGAGACATTTCCCTGGGGCACCCTCGCGGTCAACGTGACCGGCTCGTTCGTCATCGGCTTTTTCGCCACTCTCACCGGTCCGGATGGACGGTTATTTGTCGGCTCGACGACGCGCCAGTTCGTCATGACCGGGATTTGCGGCGGCTACACCACGTTCTCGTCCTTCAGCTGGCAGACGCTCAACCTCATGGACAACGGCGAGTGGGTTCGCGCCGGTGCCTATATCTGTGCGTCCGTCGCGCTCTGCCTGATTGCGGTCTGGGCCGGCGCATTGCTCGCCGGCACGCTCAACGCGATGAAAGGGGCTTGATCATGCAAATCCCGCGGGATGCGATTTTGCTGCGTATTTTTTTCGGTGAGGACGACAAGTTCAACAATCGCCCCTTGCATGAGGCAATCGTGCTGAAGGCGCGCGAGCTGCAACTTGGCGGCGCGACGGTGTTGCGCGGTCACGTCGGCTTTGGGCACTCCAGCCGCATCCATACGACCAAGATCCTGCGTCTTTCGCAGGATTTGCCCGTCGTGGTCGAGATCGTCAACTCGCAAAGCAAGATCAACTCCTTCCTTCCCGTCCTCGACGAGATGATGACGAGCGGCCTGGTGACGATCGAGAAGGTTCAGGTCCTGCAATACGGGCCCGATAAGGCTTAAAGCAGCCGCCGCGGAGTTTTTGATGACCGAGAATTACGCGGTCCGCGCAACGGCCGCGGGCGTCGCTTTGCGCCGCGCCGCGACGATCTCGGCCACGATCGAGATCGCGATCTCCTCGGGCGTGATGGCGCCGAGATCAAGCCCGGCCGGCGCCTTGAGCTTGGCCAATTGCGCCGGCGTGACACCGCGCTGCTCCAGCGCCGCTTTGAGCGCATCGGCTTTCTTGCGGCTGCCGACGAAGGCGACATAGTCGGCATCGACCGCGAGCGCGGCGAGCAGCGCCGCTTCATCGCCGCGCCCTTGCGTCGACACCACGACGTAGCGAGCGCCGCCTTCCTTCACCGGCAGCGCATAGCCGTCGATCCGGCGTTCCGCATCCGCGAAGGCCGATTGCTCGGCCGCCGGCGCACACACGGTGACGGCAAATCCCGCGCGTTTGGCGAAGTCGGCGATCGCCACGGCGACCGGGACTCGATCCGCAGACGACGATTTGCGGCCGCGGCAGCACCGGCTCGACGAAAATGTCCATGGTGCCCTGGCTCGGGCACATGTTGGTGGCAAAGCGCACACCGCCGGTCTCGTCGCCGGCCGCTGCGGCCTTGTTCGTCCAGCGCGTCGGGCGGCTGCACGGAGACCAGGCGCGAGCGGCCGTCGGCGAGCGCGTCCCGCGCCGCCTTGAGCACCGCCGCGCGGGCGCAGCCGCCGCCGATCCATCCTTCCGAAATCGTGCCATCGGGCAGGATCACCGCCTTGGCGCCGGCTTTGGCGGCCGTCGCCGCGACCGTGCGCACCACGGTCGCGAGCGCGAATGGTTCGCCGGCGGCTTTGCGCGTCGAGATGACGTCGAGAATGTCGGATGCCGGCTTCATCGCTCAAATCCTCGCCAGATAAGGCTCGAGCGCAGCGAGGCTTTCGAGATTGTGCGCCGGCGCGAACAGATCGACGTAAGGCAATGCCGCCTGCATGCCGCGGGCTTGCGGCGAATAATCGCGCCAGCCGATCAGCGGATTGAGCCAGACGATTCTTGCGGCAGCGGCGGCGCAGCCGCCGCATCTCCTCGCCGAGTTGTCCCGGGCGCGCCGGTGTCATAGCCGTCGGACACGATCATGATGGCGGTGCGCGAATTGATCACGCGGCGCGCATGCCAGCGATTGAACGTCGCGAGGCTTTCGCCGATGCGCGTGCCGCCGCCGATCCCTTGCGCCATCAGTGCGAGCTTTTCGACCGCGCGGGTGACGTCGCGATCGCGCAGCGACGGCGAAACGTGCGCCAGCCGGGTGTGGAAGACGAACGCTTCCGCCTCGCGAAAGGCGTCGACCACGCCGTGCAGGAAGCGCACGAAGAACGCGGTGTAGAGATTCATCGAGCCCGACGCGTCGAGCAGGACGACGAGCCGCAGCGGCTTGATTTTGCGCCGCCGCCAAGCGAGCTCGATCAACGTGCCGCCGTGCGAGACGTTGCGATGAATGGTGCGGCGCAGATCGAGGCGACGGCCGCGGCGCCGGACCTGCTCGCGGCGCACGAGCCGCGCGCGCATGGAGCGCGCGAGCCGCGCCGCCAGCGCATGCGTCGCCGCAATCTCGGCGGGATCGACGATGTGGCGAAGATCGGTCGCGGACAATCTTTCCGCCGATGACGCGCCCTCGCGGCGGCCGCGGCCCTCGCCGGCGGCGTCAACGCCGCCTTCGTTGCGCCGCTTGACGCGGTCGGGAAGGCCGCGCGCCTCTTCCGGCACGTGCGCTTCGGCGAGTTTTTTCGGCAAAGCGTGACCGGCTTGTGGAGAGCCAGACAAAATCTGCCGTTGCCGCATGCCGTCGCCGCGCCAATAGGCGTCGAACATCTCATCGAAGCGCTGCCAGTCCGAATGCGTCGCACAGAACAGCGCGCGCAACGCCGGCTTGAGCGATGCGGGACTGGCGGCGGCGGACGAGGCGAGAACGGACAGCGCATCGCTCGGTTTCCGCCAACCCGACGCGAAAGCCGTTGTCGCGCAAGGTGCGGGCAAAGCCGGCGAGCCGGCGGCGCGCGCCGGGCAACTCGATCCGCTCATTCCCGCGCAAGCGGGACCGGCGATTCCCGCTCGCGGGGACGAGCGGTTGACCGCGGCGCCCATTCACGCCACCTTGCCGAGAAGGCGGTCGCTGACCTCGCGCGTGAGCCGGGCGCGATCCTCGTGGGTCTTGAGCAAACAAATCATCGTCTCGTAAACCGCTTCCGGCTCCTGCCGCAGATCGTGGATTTCGAGCCCGGCGAGCGTCGCCGCCCAATCGAGCGTCTCGGCGACGCCCGGCACCTTGCGCAAATCCTCCTGCGCACCGCCGCCACCATGCGCGCGATCTGCACGGCGAGCGTGGTGTCGATGCCGGGCGTGCGGGTGAGAATGATCTTCGCCTCGCGGTCGACTTCGGGAAAGTCGACATAGTGATAGAGACAGCGCCGGCGTAGCGCGTCGGAGAGTTCGCGGGTGCCGTTCGAGGTCAGCACCACGCGGGGAATGGAGACGGCCCTGATGGTGCCGAGCTCGGGAATGCTGACCTGAAAGTCGGAGAGAAGCTCGAGCAAAAACGCCTCGAATTCCTCGTCGGCGCGGTCCACTTCATCGATCAGAAGCACCGGCGGCCGGTCACGGCGGATGGCGGCAAGAAGCGGCCGCTCGAGCAAATACTTTTCGGAAAAGATGTGCTCCTCGATTGCATCGGCGTTCTCGCCGATGCCTTCGCGGGTCTTTATCGCGAGAAGTTGGCGCTGGTAGTTCCATTCGTAGAGCGCGGCGTTCTGGTCGAGACCCTCGTAGCATTGCAGGCGAATCAGCTCGGCGCCGTGCACCGCGGCCAGCGCCTTGCCGACTTCGGTCTTGCCGACGCCCGCTTCGCCTTCGAGCAAGAGCGGCCGCTTGAGATAATCCATCAGCCACAGCGCCGTCGCGATATCGTGGTCGGCGACGTAGCCGACGGCGGCAAGCTTTTCGGCGATGTCTTCGCGCTTGATCCGGTAACATTGGCAGGAGCACTGCGATAGTCGACCCCTCCCCCGCGCAGCGGGGAGAGGGTGGGAGGTCGCCGAGCCGGGTGAGGAAATTTTCGCGAGCGGACGGCTATCCGCGGCCCCACCATCGACCTCCACGAGGGCAGCGAGCTTGCGTTCCCGGCCGCAACCAAGAGGCCGATCACTCTTGCCGGAAATTTAAAGCCACCGCCGTCTTTCAACTGATACCATTACGTTTCGGCATCGGTCGCGATTGCGCCGCAGCCGTACTCAGTCAGCTTCGGCCGCCGACGCACCACGCTAGCGCCGCCGGTTACGGGACCTTCCCCGCTTCGCGGGGAGGGGAAGCCAGGTCTACGCCGGCCATGAAGGCCGCGCGCGGCTCGCTCCCCATGCAGGCCGAGTTTTTCGGCGGCGGTCCAGGTGCGCCAATTGTCGTGCGGCATCTGGATGTGGGTCGAGCCGAGGAATGTGAACGCGTCGTTGACCGCATTGGAGAAGCACGGCACGCCGCCGACATTCGGACTCTCGCCCACGCCCTTGGCGCCGATCGGGTGGTGCGGCGAGGGCGTGGTGGTCCAGTCGGTTTCCCAATGCGGCGTCTCGACCGCCGTCGGCAGGAAGTAATCCATGAACGACGCCGTCGTGATGTTGCCGTCGGCGTCGTAATGCAGCTCCTGGCCCATGGCGATGCCGAACGCTTCGGTCAGGCCGCCGTGGATTTGGCCCTCGATGATCATCGGATTGATGCGGGTGCCGCAATCATCGAGCGCGTAGAAGCGCCGGACCTTGACCGATCCGGTGTCGACGTCGACGTCGACGACGCAAATGTAGGCGCCGAACGGATAGGTGAAGTTGGGCGGATCGTAGTAGTTGATGGCTTCCAGCCCGGGCTCCATGCCGGGCGGCACTTCGTGATAGGCCGCCCAGGCCAATTCGGTCATGGTCTTGAAGCGCTCGGGATTTCCTCTCACCCGGAAACGATCGACGTCCCATTCGAGATCGTCGTCGTGCACTTCAAGCATGTAGGCGGCGATCATCTGCGCCTTGGCCTTGATCTTGCGGCACGCCATGGCGGTGGCGGCGCCCGACACCGGCGTCGAGCGCGAACCATAAGTGCCGAGCCCGTAGGGCGCGGTATCGGTATTGCCCTCCTCGACAGTGATGTTGTCGGCCGGCAAACCGAGCTCGGTGGCGATGATCTGCGCGTAGGTCGTCTCGTGGCCCTGCCCTTGCGATTTGGTGCCGAGGCGGCAGATGCCGCTGCCGGTCGGATGGATGCGGATTTCCGCGGAATCGAACATGGCGATACCGAGGATGTCGCAGGCGCGCGAGGGACCGGCGCCGACGATTTCGGTGAAGAAGGCAACGCCGACACCCATCAGCTCGCGCGTCTCGCCGCGCTTGAACGCCTCTTGCTTGGCTTTTTGCTCGGCGCGCAGCTTTTTGTAGTTCACCGACTCCATCGCCTTGTTCATGGCGGTGTGATAGTCGCCCGAGTCGTATTGCCAGCCGAAGGCCGAGGTGTAGGGGAACTGCTCGCGGCGGATCAGATTCTTGAGCCGGAATTCGGCCGGATCCATGCCGAGTTTCTGCGCCATGATGTCCATGGCGCGTTCGATGCAATAGGCCGCTTCGGTGACGCGGAACGAGCAGCGATACGCCACGCCGCCGGGCGCCTTGTTGGTGTAGACGCCGTCCACCAGACAATAGGCCGCCGGGAAGTCGTACGAGCCGCTGATGATGCTGAACAGGCCGGCCGGCCATTTGGTGGCGTTGGCGCAGGCATCGAAAGCGCCGTGGTCGGCAATGGTGTAACAGCGCAGGCCGGTGACCCTGCCTTCCTTGGTCGCCGCGATTTCCACGTCCATGTAGAAGTCGCGCGCAAACGCCGTGGTCGACAGGTTCTCGATGCGGTCCTCGGTCCATTTCACCGGACGGCCGGTGACGATCGAGGCGACGATGGAGCAGATATAGCCCGAATACGCCCCGACCTTGTTGCCGAAGCCGCCGCCGATGTCCGGCGCGATGACGTGGATTTTGTGCTCGGGGATTTTAGAGATCAGCGAGCCGACGGTGCGGATGACATGCGGCGCCTGGAAGGTGCCCCACAGCGTCAGTTCGCCCTTGATCTTGTCGAACGAGGCGACGCACTGACAGGTTTCCAGCGGGCACGGATGGCAGCGCGGATAGACGATCATTTCGCGGATGGTCACCTCGGCCTTTTGAAAAGCCGCATCGGCCGCCGGCTTGTCGCCCGCCTGCCAGGCGAAGATGTGATTATAGTGCTTGCGCTTGCCGTGGGCGCCGTCGGTCTTGTCCTTGAGGTCTTCGCGGATCATCGGCGCGCCGTCGCTCATCGCCTTGAGCGGATCGACGTTGCACGGAAGCGGTTCGTACTCCACTTCCACGAGATCGGCGGCGTCGGCCGCGACATAGCGGTCCTCAGCGATGACGAAGGCGACTTCCTGGTTCTGAAACAGCACCTTGCCGTCGGCCAAAACCATCTGCGCGTCACCTGCGAGCGTCGGCATCCAGGCGAGGTTGACGGTCTTCAGCGTTTCCGCGGTAATCACCGCGACGACGCCGGGCACCGCCGCGGCTTTGGTGGTGTCGATTTTCTTGACGCGCGCATGCGCGTGCGGCGAACGTGTGAAATCGCCGTAGAGCATGCCCGGCAGCTTTAAGTCGTCGACGTAATTGCCTTTGCCCTGGACGAAGCGAATGTCTTCGACGCGCTTTCGCTTGCAGCCCATGCCTTCGAGCTTGGCGGCGCGTTCGGCGGACGTCGGGGTCATGTCGTTCATTCTGCGGCCTCCTGGAACGGCACGCCGGCAAGCTTCGCGGCGGCGAATTGAATGGCCTTGACGATGTTCTGATAACCGGTGCAGCGGCAGAGATTGCCGGAAATGCCGTAGCGGATTTCCTCCTCGGAGGGGTTGCTGTTCTCTTGCAGCAGGCGATAAGCGCGCATGATCATTCCCGGCGTGCAGAAGCCGCATTGCAGGCCGTGCATCTCGCGAAAACCTTCCTGCAGCGCGTGCAGCGTGCCGTCGGCATTGGCCATGCCTTCGATGGTGCGAATGTCGGCGCCGTTCGCCTGCACGGCAAAGATGGTGCAGGACTTCACCGATTTGCCGTCGAGATCGACCGTGCAGGCGCCGCAATGACTGGTCTCGCAGCCGATATGCGGGCCGGTGATGTTTTGCTGATCGCGGAGGAAATGGATGAGCAGCGTGCGCGGCTCGACCAAAGCCTCGATGGTCTTGCCGTTCACCTTCATGGAGACTTGCGATTTGGCCATTGTTCGCCTCCTCAGCCGCGAGCTTTGGATTTCGCGCGCGCCAGCGCCCGCGCAAGCATCACGCCAGCCATCTTGGTGCGGTAGGCCGCGGGTCCGCGCGCGTCACTTGCCGGCGCGGTGATCGCCTCGGCCGCAGCCACCGCCCGCTTCACGCTTGCCGTATCGAGCGCGGAACCAACCAGGATGTTGGCGGCTTCTTCGGCCCACAGCGGCGTCTCGGCGACATTGGTGAGACTGATGGAGCAGGTCTGCACTTTGCCGCCGCTGATGGTGAGCACGACGGCTGCCGCCGCGGTCGCGTAATCGCCGATCTTGCGCTTGAGCTTTTCGTAGGCATAGCCATGTCCGGCCGGCGGCACCGGAATGCGAATGGCGGTGAGCACATCGCCCGCTTCCAAGGCGGTGAAATAAGCGCCCTGGTAAAACTCGCGCGCGGCAATGCGGCGCTCGCCGCGTTTGCCGCTGATCTCGTAGGACGCGTTCAAACAAAGCATCACGGCGGGCATGTCGTTGCCGGGATCGCCATTGGCGACGTTGCCGCCGAGCGTTCCCATATAGCGCACCTGCGGATCGGCAACCTGCAGCGATGTCTCGCGGAGGATGGGAAGTTTCGCGCTTAAAAGATCGGAGGCAATCAGCTCGTGCTGGGTGGCCATGGCGCCGATGACGATGTCGTTGCCGTCCCCGCGGGCGCCCTTGAGGTCGGCGATGCCGGCAAGATCCACCAAGTGGCCGGGACTGGCGAGCCGCAGCTTCATCATCGGGATGATGCTGTGACCGCCGGCCAGCGCGCGGCCGTCATCGCCAAATTGGGCGAGCAAACCGACGGCTTCCTTGACGGATGACGGGCGATGATAGGCGAAAGCGCCAGGTATCATGGGCATTTCTCCCTTGGGCATTCTCCCTTGGCGCGCCGGGCGTGGCTCTGGTCATCACCAGGCCGCCTGCCAACAGACTGCGCGCGGAAAATACCGCTTGATCTAAAATTCTGGCGATTTGTGCGGTGCAGCGGCAAGAGGAGGTGCACCAACGCTGCGATCATTGCACCAAACTTGCAAAAGCGAGCACGAACGGCGGGAATCTTGCACGAACTGCGTCAGGCTTGCTGACGCAATCGCGCCAACCGGCTCACCTTATTGCGCTGCGGCACGATCGCGGTCCGGCGCGAACGCGGGAGGTGCACCGGTCAAGCCCGCGACGCGCGATTTCAATGAGGCCACCCGGCTCCGGCTGACCGGCACCAAGTAGTGGTGACTTGCCGCCATTGCCACGAGTTCGCTATCGCCGGATCTTTTATAGCCGACCACGCGGTCGATATTGACAATGTGGCTGCGGTGCACGCGCACGAAACGCCCATCATCCAGCCGCGATTCGACTTCGCCGATGGACAGCGGGCAAAACAGTTTGTCGCCGCCATCGAAAACGAAAGTGTAATGCGCGTTGGCGTGCACGGCGACGATGTGGTCGACGGCCACAAAGTGGGTGCCGCCGTCGCGTTCGATGGGCAGTTGCCGCGCGAACTTTCGCGGCGGCGCACCGGCGCCGCCAAGCGGCGAAAAGGTCCCGCGCCCGAATTCGGGATTATCGGCTGTGGCGGCGGCCGCCGCCGTAGCGGATGAGGCGACCGGCGATGGCGCGGCTGCGCTCGGCGGCGCCGCTTCTGCCGCCGCGAGCACCGGGGCAGACGACCGGGAAGCGTCGGGCAGCAGCAGCAAGAGAAATATTCCGGAAATACCGAACGCAACAATCGCCACAACAATGGCGAGCAGATCGACCGAAAGCGCCGGCGCGCCCGGCGACACGGCGGCGAAAGGATAAAGCGTAGCTCCGGTCATTGCGGTGTAGTGCATGCCGGAAACGGCAACGCCGAAAGCTGCCGCGGACAGAATGAGCGGCGGCCGTCCGCCGCGTCCGGCGGCGAGCCAGAGCGCCAATCCGGACGCCGCAATCGCGATCGCCATGCTCGCTGCAACGTAACGCGGATCGTGAACCATGAGAGCGCTCGCATCGAGCGCGTTCATGCCGACGTAATGCATGGCGAAAATGCCGCCGCCCATCAGACAGGCGGACAGCGTCAGCCGAAGGAGCGTGAGCGGCCCGGCGCTCGTTGCATATACCGCCGCACCCACCACGATCGCGCAGACCAGAAACGACAACAGCGTCGGCAATGCGAGGTAGTCGACGGGGAACGATAGCCGCACCGCCAGCATGCCGACGAAATGCATGGTCCAGATGGCTACGGCCAGTGACGCCGTCGCTCCGGCGAGGAGAAGCCGTCGGCGCAGCCCGCGCGCATCGCCGATCTGCACGGCAAGGCTAAAGCCCACATAGGCGCCTTGAATTGCCATCACGATGGACAGCAAGACGAGCCAAGGCTCGTAGGTCACCGGCATTGCCGTCATCCCTTCGCTGTGTGGGACGGCTTACTTCACCCCGTCGGGCCTCCCCAGACTATAAAGTAAATCGCGGCCGCCGCCGAGAGCTTGCGTGGCGTGGTTGCCCGCGCGTCGCCGCGAAAGCGGGGACCCCAGCGAGAGGCGAGTCTCAAGCGTGATGCTGGATTCCCGCTTACGCGGGAATGAGCGGAGAGAGGCTTTGCCGCAAAGTCCGACCTTGTCGCCCAAATTCTTGGCCCAAAGCGATGGGCTTTCGCCCAAGCGGTTTGAAAGCGCGTTGGGATTAACGTGAGGTCGCGTTCCTGCTGCAGCGCGGAATGCTGCTGCGGCAAAAATCCTGTTTCATCCGACAGGCTTTTGTAATTACTATAAAATGCATATTTACCGACGGTTGTCGAAATAGCGCATATTTGTAGGGCCTATGGCAAAGAACCCGCAAGTCAGCCGCAGCAAGAAGCACGCGCCCTGGGACAAGGAACTTGCGCTGTCGCGTATTCGTGAATTCCTTGATCTCGAGGGGCCGCTTTTGCCGATTCTGCACGCCCTGCAGGACGAGTTCGGGTATATCGACCAAGCGGCTGAGCCGCTGATTGCCGACGTGCTCAATATCACCCGCGCCGAAGTGCACGGGGTCGTTACCTTCTACCATGACTTCCGCCACGCCCCGGCCGGCCGCCATGTGCTCAAACTGTGCCGTGCCGAATCCTGTCAAGCCGCCGGCGGCGACGAACTTGCCGCCCAGGCCGAAGCCCGTCTCGGCGTCGCACTCGGCAACACCACGGCGGACGGGCGCGTCACCATCGAGCCGGTTTACTGCCTCGGCCTGTGCTCGGTCTCCCCGTCCGCCATGATCGACGGCAAGGTGGTGGCCCGCCTCGACGCCAAGAAGCTCGACGGCCTCCTCGCCGAGGTCGACCGATGAGCGCACTGCGCATCTACGTACCTATTGACGCCGCCGCGGTCGCCTGCGGCGCAGACGAGATCGCGGCCGCCATCGCGGCATCCGCCGCCAAACGCAAAGTCGCGGTCGACATCGTGCGCACCGGCTCGCGCGGCATGCATTGGCTTGAGCCCATGGTCGAGGTCGCGACCGGCAAGGGCCGCATCGCCTACGGCCCGGTCGAGCTCACCGACGTCGAAAGCGTCCTCGACGCAATGATCGCGGGCGGCGGCGATCACAAGCTGCGCATCGGCGTACCGGAAGAGCATCCGTTCCTCAAAAAGCAGACCCGGCTGACCTTCGCCCGCTGCGGCATCGTCGATCCGCGCTCGCTCGCAGATTACAAAGCCCACGACGGCTACAAGGGCCTCGCCAAGGCGCTCGCCAATCCCGGAGGCATTGTCGAAGAAGTCACGCAATCCGGATTGCGCGGCCGCGGCGGCGCCGGATTTCCGACCGGCATCAAATGGCGCACCGTGGCGCAAACCCCGTCGCCGCAAAAATACGTCGTTTGCAACGCCGACGAAGGCGACAGCGGCACTTTCGCCGACCGCATGATCATGGAGGGCGATCCCTTCGTCCTGATCGAAGGCATGACCATTGCCGCCGTCGCGGTCGGCGCGACCAAGGGTTATGTCTACATCCGCTCCGAATATCCGCACGCGGCGGCGACCATGGAAGCCGCAATTGCCGCGGCGAGGAAGGCCGGCCTGCTCGGCAAAAAGATCGCCGATTTGTCCTTCGCTTTCGACATGGAAGTGCGCGTCGGCGCCGGCGCCTATGTCTGCGGCGAGGAAACCTCCATGCTCGACAGCCTGGAAGGAAAGCGCGGGCTCGTTCGCGCCAAGCCGCCTTTGCCGGCGCACAAGGGGCTGTTCGGCCAGCCAAGCGTCATTAACAATGTGCTGTCGTTCGCCGCGGTGCCGCTCATTATGGAACGCGGCGGCGCGTTCTATCGCGACTTCGGCATGGGCAAATCGCGCGGCACCATGCCGATCCAGCTCGCCGGCAACATCAAATACGCGGGCTTGTTCGAAACGGCTTTCGGCGTTTCGCTCGGCGAACTGGTCGACGACATCGGCGGCGGCACGAGGAGCGGCCGCCCGGTGCGCGCCGTACAGGTCGGCGGTCCGCTCGGCGCCTATTTCCCCCGCGCCCTGTTCGATACGCCATTCGACTACGAGGCTTTTGCCGCGCGCGAAGGTTTGATCGGCCACGGCGGCGTCGTCGTGTTCGACGACACGGTCGACATGGCGAAGCAGGCGCGCTTTGCCATGGAGTTCTGCGCTATCGAATCGTGCGGCAAGTGCACGCCCTGCCGGATCGGCTCGGTGCGCGGCATGGAAGTGATCGACCGCATTATTCGCGACGATGATCGCGCCGCCAACCTCGCCTTGCTCGAAGACCTCTGTCACACCATGAAGTTCGGTTCGCTGTGCGCGCTCGGCGGCTTCACGCCCTATCCGGTGATGAGCGCGCTCACCCATTTCCCTGAAGATTTCGGCGCCACGCCGCCGCGCCTGCAAGCTGCTGAATAGGAGACGCGCCATGTCGCTCGTCCAAGAGAAAAACGCCACGCAAACGTTGATCGAAGAGATCGACTACGGAACGCCGCTCTCGCGCGCGGAAAAATCCGTCACGCTGACCATCGACGGCAAGCCCGTGACCGTGCCCGAGGGTACGTCGATCATGCGGGCGGCGATGGAGATGGGAGTAGAAATTCCCAAACTCTGCGCCACCGACATGCTCGATGCTTTCGGGTCCTGCCGCATCTGCCTGGTCGAGATCGATGGCCGCGCCGGAACGCCGGCCTCGTGCACGACGCCGGTCGCCGAAGGAATTGTGGTGCATACGCAGAGCGAACGCCTCGATCGGCTGCGCAAAGGCGTGATGGAGCTTTACGTCACCGATCACTCCGTCGATTCGCTCGACCGCGGCAAATACCCCGACGTCGATCTCCTCGACACCGCCGAGGACGTGGGTCTCACGGAGGTGCGCTACGGTTTTGACGGCGAGCGCCACCGCAATCCCGGCATTGACGATTCGAATCCGTATTTCAGCTTCGATCCGGCCAAATGCATCGTCTGCTCGCGCTGCGTGCGGGCTTGCGAGGAAGTTCAGGGCACGTTCGCGCTCACCGTCTCCGGCCGCGGCTTCGATTTCGATCATCGCCGCCGGCATGGACGAGAAATTCATCGAGTCCGAATGCGTCTCCTGCGGCGCCTGCGTGCAGGCCTGCCCGACCGGCTCGCTGATCGAGAAGAAGGTGATCGAGAAGGGCAAGCCGGAATGGTCGGAGATCACGACCTGCGGCTATTGCGGCGTCGGCTGCGCTTTCAAGGCGGAAATGCGCGGCGACGAAGTGATCCGCATGATTCCCTACAAGGACGGCAAGGCCAACCGCGGTCATTCGTGCGTCAAGGGACGCTTCGCCTGGGGCTACGCCAATCATAAAGAGCGCATCCTCAAGCCGATGCTGCGCGACAAGATCACCGACCCCTGGCGCGAAGTGTCCTGGGACGAGGCGATTGCCCGCGTCGCCACCGATTTCAAGCGGATCCAGAGCCAACATGGCCGCGGCGCCATCGGCGCCATCACCTCCTCGCGCTGCACCGACGAAGAGACCTTCCTGGTGCAGAAGCTTGTGCGCGCGGTGTTCGCCAATAACAATGTCGATACGTGCGCCCGCGTCTGCCATTCCCCGACCGGCTATGGGCTGAGCACTACGTTCGGCACGTCCGCCGGAACGCAAGATTTCGATTCGGTCGAGCATACCGATGTCGCCTTGGTCATCGGCGCCAACCCGACCGATGCGCATCCGGTTTTCGCCTCCCGCCTGAAGAAGCGGCTGCGCCAGGGCGCCAAGCTGATCGTCATCGATCCGCGGCGCATCGATCTGGTGCGTACGCCGCACGTGGAAGCCAACATTCATCTGCCGATCCTGCCCGGCACCAATGTGGCGATCTTGAGCGCGCTCGCCCATGTCATCGTCACCGAGGGCCTGGTGAACGAGAAATTCGTGCGCGAGCGCTGCGAATGGGATGCCTTCCAGGATTGGGCGGCGTTCGTTGCGCAGGAGCGCAATAGCCCCGAGGTCGTCGGCAAAATCACCGGCGTACCGGCCGAGGATATCCGCGCCGCGGCCCGGCTCTACGCCACCGGCGGCAATAGCGCGATCTATTACGGGCTCGGCATCACCGAGCACAGCCAGGGTTCGACGGCGGTCATCGGACTGGCGAACCTCGCCATGGCCACCGCCAACATCGGCCGGCCGGGCGTCGGCGTGAACCCGATGCGCGGGCAAAACAACGTCCAGGGCTCGTGCGACATGGGATCATTCCCGCACGAATTTTCCGGCTATCGCCACATCGCCACCGACTCGGTCCGCGCGCTGTTCGAGGCGGCGTGGGGCAAGACGCTCGACAAGGAGCCGGGGCTGCGCATCAACAACATGCTCGACGCCGCCTGCGACGGCTCTTTCCGGGCGATCTACATCCAGGGTGAGGACATCCTGCAATCCGATCCCAATACGCAGCACGTCGCCGCCGGTCTGGCGGCGATGGAATGCGTGGTCGTGCAGGACCTGTTCCTCAACGAAACCGCCAATTATGCGCACGTCTTCCTGCCGGGCTCGACCTTCCTGGAAAAGAACGGCACCTACATCAATGCCGAACGGCGCATTCAATTGGTGCGCAAAGTCATCGAGCCGATGAACGGCTACGAGGATTGGGAGATCACCTGCCTGATCAGCGAGGCCATGGGATTCCCCATGCACTACGACCATCCGTCCGAAATCATGGATGAGATCGCGCGCTTGACGCCGACCTTCGCCGGCGTCTCCTTCAAGCGCCTCGCGGAGCTCGGCTCGATCCAGTGGCCGTGCAACGAAAAGGCGCCGGAAGGCACGCCGGTCATGCACATGAACGGCTTCGTGCGCGGCAAGGGCCGGTTCGTCATCACCGAATACATTGCGACCGACGAGAAGACCGGGCCGCGCTATCCGCTGCTGCTCACCACCGGCCGCATCCTGTCCCAGTATAATGTCGGCGCGCAGACCCGCCGCACGGAGAATGTCGTCTGGCATGAAGAGGATCGGCTTGAAATCCACCCGCATGACGCCGAGGAACGCGGCATCAATGACGGCGATTTGGTGAAACTTGCCAGCCGTGCCGGCGAGACCACGCTGCGCGCGCTGATCACCGAACGCGTCGCGCCCGGCGTCGTCTATACGACCTTCCATCACCCCAACACCCAGGCGAACGTCGTCACGACGGAATATTCCGATTGGGCGACCAACTGCCCGGAATACAAGGTGACGGCCGTGCAGGTGTCGCCGTCGAACGGACCGACGCAGTGGCAAGAGGATTACAACGAGCTTGCCCGTAAGAGCCGCCGTATCGCTGCGACCATCGAGGCCGCGGAGTAGAGCGTTGCGCGAACCGACGATCTCGGTCCCCTGCTCGATCTGGCGCCAGAATGGCGTAACCGTCGGCAAGCGCATTATCCCTGAGGAAACCGCCGTCGCCTTTACTTACGACGGCGGTTCTTATGCGGTGATGATGGCGACGCCGCACGATCTTCAAGATTTCGCGTTTGGCTTTTCCTTCACGGAAGGCGTCATCTCTTCGCCCGGCGACATCCGGCAGATCGACATTGTCGAGCACGATTCGGGAATGGAATTGCGGATGTGGCTGACCGAGCCGCGCGCGGGAGCGTTGAGCGAGCGGCGCCGCTATCTCGCCGGCCCGACCGGTTGCGGGCTCTGCGGCATCGACAGTCTCGACGAGGCCGTGCGTCCGCCCAAACGCGTGGCCGAAGGACCGACATTCGCGCCCGCCGACATCATGCGCGCGCTCGAGCTATTGCCGCCGCGCCAGGAGCTCAATCTGCAAACGCGCGCCGTGCATGCCGCCGCATTTTGGCACCCGGCCGGCGGGCTGATTGCAGTGCGCGAAGACGTCGGCCGGCATAATGCGCTCGACAAGCTTGCCGGCGCGCTCCTGCGCGAGCGTGTTGCCGTTTCCGGCGGCATGGTGCTCCTGACCAGCCGCGTGTCCGTGGAAATGGTGCAGAAGACCGCCGCGATCGGCGCGCCCGTGATCGTCGCCGTCTCGGCGCCGACCGCGCTTGCGATCCGCACCGCCGAGGCTGCCGGCATAACGCTGGTGGCGGTCGCCCGCGGTGACGGTTTCGAGATTTTCGCCAATCCCGGACGCATCAAAGAACCCGCCGAAAAGGCTGTGACCCATGTCGCATGATACGCTCGACAAGCTGGTTTATATGGCCAATCAGATCGCCAAGTATTTCGCCAGCCAAGGCGCGGACAAAGCGGTGCCCGGGACCGCCGATCACATCAAGAAATTCTGGGACCCGCGTATGCTGGCGCAGATTTTCGCGCACCTCAAAAACGGCGGCGCCGGGTTGGACCCGGTGGCGCGCCAGGCGATCGAAAAGCTGGCCGCCGCCGCGGCCGCGCAACCCGCCCGGTAAGCTGATCGATTCGCACGTCGGGCGACACGGCTAAAGCTTGGAAAGCCGCGGCGGTCCCCCGGGTTGCGGGCCTGTCGATTAAACCGCACAAAATCAATACGTTATCTGTGGGCAGGTGGGCAGCATGCGGTATTTTGTCATCGGCCCGGACGGCTTCTATCAAACGCGAACCTGTGATTGATTGGCAGAGATGCCCGGCAAGTGTCAGCGCGGGCATTTGGTGGGGAGTGGGGCAAGACCGCGCGACTTAAAAAGCGCGGCTAGCGATCAAAATAACGCCAGGAGGAAACGATGAGCTTTTTCGACCGAAGCCGCACCATCGCGGGGCCGGGATTCAACCGCTGGATGGTGCCGCCGGCCGCGCTGTGCGTGCATCTGTGCATCGGCCAGGCTTACGCGTTCAGCGTCTTCAACAAGCCGATGACGAAGCTGCTCGGCATTGCACACTCGACGGCGCCGGCCAGCTGGCAGAGCAACCTTGATTGGGTTCAATCGCAGCCGAACGATTGGTCGATTCCGGAGCTCGGGTGGATCTTTTCCATTGCCATCTTTTTCCTCGGCGTCTCTTCGGCCGTGTTCGGCCGCTGGGTCGAGGAAGGCGGTCCCCGCCGCGCCATGTTCACCGCCGCTCTCTGCTGGGCCGGCGGATTTTTCCTTTCAGCGATCGGCGTGTACGCCCATCAACTGTGGCTGATCTATATCGGCTACGGATTCATCGGCGGTTGCGCGTTGGGCATCGGCTACATCTCGCCGGTTTCGACGCTGATCAAATGGTTTCCCGACCGCCCGGGCATGGCGACCGGCATGGCCATCATGGGCTTCGGCGGCGGCGCCTTCATCGCCTCCCCGCTCTCGGTATGGCTGATGCACAGATTTACCACCACGACGCATGTCGGCGTCGCCGAGACCTTCATCGCGCTCGGGGCGATCTATTTCATCTGGATGATCGTCGGCTCGATCATCGTGCGCGTGCCGGCGCCCGGCTGGAAGCCGGAAGGCTATACGCCCCCGGTGCAGGCCACGAAGCTGATCACCACCAGCGACGTGTTCGTCTACGACTCGTTCAAGACGCCGCAATTCTGGCTGATCTGGTGGATCCTCTGCCTCAACGTGACCGCCGGCATCGGCGTGCTCGGGCAGGCTTCGCTGATGAGCCAGGAAATGTTCCCGGGCCACATCACGCCGGTCGCGGCCGCAGGCTTCGTCGGCTTGATGAGCTTGTTCAACATGGGCGGCCGCTTCTTCTGGGCCTCCACCTCGGACTACATCGGACGCAAGAACACCTACTTCGTCTTTATGGTGCTCGGCTTCGTACTCTATTGCCTCGTGCCGCATACTGGCGCGATCGGCAGCGTCGCCGCGTTCGTCATCTGCTTCCTGATCATCATCTCGATGTATGGCGGCGGCTTCTCGACTGTGCCGGCGTATCTGAAGGATATGTTCGGCACCCGCTACGTCGGCGCCATCCACGGCCTGTTGCTCACCGCCTGGTCGGCGGCCGGCATCTTCGGTCCGGTGATCGTCAACTATCTTCGCCAGTACAACCTCGAGCACGGCGTGCCCAAGGCGCAGGCCTACAACAACACCATGTACATCATGGCCGGCCTCTTGGTGATCGGCTTCATCTGCAATCTGCTGGTGAAGGCGGTCAACAGCCGCTTCCACATGAAGCCGGAGGACAGCGCGCTCGAAACCGCTGCGAGAGCCGGTGCGGAGATGGGCGCGCGCCTCACCGGTAAGCCGGCCGGCGCATAAGGGAGAACGCAATCATGACCGCTCAAAGTCAAGACGGCAGCGCCACGATCAAGCTCGTGCTGGCGTGGGCGTTTGTCGGAATTCCCCTGATCTGGGGCGTGGTGCAAACAGCCATCAACGCGTCGAAGCTGTTTCACTAACAGGCACAACACGTACGCTGCGCCGCTTCCTGTATTTTCCCAAGGAGGCGGCGCAGCTCTTGCCAGGGCTTGACGAAACATTTGCGGCGGCTTCGGCCGCCGCAATCGTTTTGGCGGCGCGGCAATGCCGGCCGACACGAACAAAGTCCCTTGACGGCCGCCGCACTATCGGCGTGACATCGCGGGGACTCCGCAAGGTATCGACACATGGCCGACACCCACCTCTCGATCCGCATCGATCTGGCGTCGGGCGCGCGCATCGGGCCAGGCAAGATCGCGCTTTTGGAGGCCATTCGCTCGACCGGTTCGATTTCGGCCGCGGCGCGGTCGCTGGACATGTCCTATCGCCGCGCCTGGCTGCTCGTGGAGGAGATCAACAAGGCGCTGCGCGAGCCGGCGGTTACCGCCGAGACCGGCGGAGTGCGGGGCGGCGGGGCCGTGGTCACCGCCGTGGGCGAGCGTGTCGTCGGTCTCTATCGGCTCATTGAGTCGCAGGCCCGCACCGCCGCCGGAGACGAATTTCGCGCCATCGGCAAGCTGATCCGTCATCGCGCCAAAGCGGGCTAAGCACAGGCAACCGATCGAGAAAAAGAGATGGCCGAGCATATTCTGGTGAACGATGAGGGCGAGCTGCGCATCATCCGGATCAATCGTCCGGAGAAGAAGAACGCGCTCACCCTGTCGATGTACGGACAAATGACGGAGGCGTTGCGCGACGCCGATGGCAACGCCGCCATCCGCTGCATTGTGATCGCTGCCGCGCCCGGTGCGTTTACCGCCGGCAACGACATCGGCGATTTCGCCAAAGCCGCGACCGGCGGCATGGCCTGGAACCGAGCGGCGCTCTCATTTCTCGATGCTCTGGCGCGCTGCGGCAAGCCGATCGTCGCCGCCGTCGGCGGCGTTGCCATCGGCATCGGCACCACCATGCTGTTCCATTGCGACCATGTGGTTATGGCGAGCGAAGCGACCTTGTCGACCCCGTTCCTCAAACTCGGGCTCCTGCCCGAAGCCGCATCGACCCTGCTGGCGCCGGCGCGCATGGGTTATGCGCGCGCCTTTTCTCTGCTGGCGATGGGCCGGCCGCTCACCGCCGCCGAGGCCAAGGCGGCCGGCCTCGTCAACACCGTCGTTCCCGCCGGCGAGGTCGATGGCGCGGCAACAAGCGCGGCGCGCGAGATCGCCGCGCTGCCGCCGCGGGCGCTCGCCGTCACCCGGGACTTGATGCGCGGCAATATCGAAGCGGTGGCACAACGTATCGAAGCCGAAGGCTCGCATTTCAGCGAGCTTTTGCAATCGGAGGAAGCGCGCACGGCCTTTGCCGCGTTTTTCGCGCGCAAAAAATGAGGGCTAGCATGTCGCTTTCCGGCAAAACCCTGTTCATTACCGGCGCCTCGCGCGGGATCGGGCTCGCGATCGGACTGCGCGCCGCACGCGACGGCGCCAACGTCGCGATCGCCGCAAAAACCGTCGAACCGCATCCGAAGCTGTCGGGCACCATCTACACGGCGGCGGAAGAGATCGAACGAGCCGGCGGCAAGGCGCTGCCGCTCGTGGTCGACGTGCGCGACGAGCGGACGGTCAAAGAGGCGCTGGACAAGACGGCCGCGCATTTCGGCGGCATCGATATCGTCGTCAACAACGCCAGCGCCATCTCGCTGACGCCTGTCGCCGTGACCGACATGAAGCGTTTCGACCTCATGCATCAGATCAACGCGCGCGGCACTTTCGTGGTCTCGAAATGGGCAATCGGCCACCTGGAAAAGTCAAAGAATCCGCACATCCTGATGATTTCGCCGCCGCTCGACATGAAAGAGAAATGGTTTGCGCCGCATACCGGCTACACCATGGCCAAATTCGGCATGAGTCTGGTGGTCCTCGGGCTCGCCGGCGAGCTGCGCAACAAAGGCATCGCGGTGAACGCGCTATGGCCGCGCACGGTCATTGCCACCGCCGCGGTCAAGAATTTGCTCGGCGGAGATGGGCTGATGCGGCAGTCACGCAAACCGCAGATCATGGCGGACGCGGCGTATGTCGTCTTCAATAAGCCGGCGCGCGAATTTTCCGGCAAATTCCTCATTGACGATAATTTCCTCGCCGAGAACGGCGTGACCGATTTCGAACAATACCGGGTCGATCCCGCGCAAAAACTGGCGAATGACTTTTTCGTGCCGGAAAACATTGCTCCGCCCAAGGGCGTCGTCATTGAGGCCGGCTTTCGCTGACCGAAAGTCGGGCGCGGCGATTTGCTCTTGCGCGCGTTGCCGTTACGCCTATAGAATCGCTCATCCAACCGCACGAGGATGATCGGCGCTTCCATGCGTTGGCTGCGTTACGACGGACGCTTCGGTACGTGGCTGGCGCTGTTCGCGCTCGTCCTGCAACTCGCCGTCTCCTTTGGCCACGTCCATCTCGAAGGAATTGCAAGCGCCGATCCGGCGCGCGTTGCGTCCGCCACAGGCGGGCATGCGCTGCACTCGCCGCTCGCCCCGCAACCGGGCACGGGCGGTCAGGACGACTATTGCCCGATCTGCGCCAGCGTCTATCTGACGGCCAATTCGTTCGTGCCCGCGACGCCGGTGCTGCCGCTGCCGTCGGTTTCCAGGCTGGTCGAGCATTTCGACCACACTGCGCCGGTCTTCGTCGCGCCGCGCCGACTGGCCTTTCAATCCCGCGCTCCGCCGCTCGTCTGACCCCCGGTCGTAGCTGATCTCGGCATTGCCGTGCTTGCGCCGGCAATGCGCGGGGCCATTGACGCGGCTTTTCCAAGTATCCGATCGCTTCGCGTCAGCACGACCGCCCGTTCTGTCCGGTCACTTGAGCCTCTCGTTCAACGGCGGAGTGCGATGAATTTCACGACAAAGCTATTGGGATGCGCGTGCGCGGCGCTCACGGCTGTGTTGTGGGCGACCACCCTTTGGACGGACCCGGCGCCCGGCGCAATTATCACGGCAGCGGCACTGACCATCGTCACCGCCATCGCCGGCGCGTTAACGGCCCTGAGCTAAACGATGTTTTCGTTTCGCTGCCGCGGACGCCGGATCGATCCCTCGGGCTCTCCTTGCGGCGGGCTTGTCATCGACATTTGGCGGCTTCACCGCAGGTCTTTCCTGTGCGCCGCGGCGCTATTGGTAGCGGCAACTTCGGCGACGCCGGCGGCGGCGCAGGTGACGCTTCCGGAAGTCGTGGTCAGCGCGCCGAAGGAGAAGCCAAAGCCGAAGCCGCGGAAGCAGGTCGCTCGCCCGCAGCCGACGGCCGCGCCGGTCTCGCCAGTCTCACCGATCAGTACCGCTCAGGCCAAATCCAACGCCTTCGACCAAGCGCGCTCAAATCTTTATACGACGACCGGCACGACCTCGACCACGATCAGTCAGAGCACCATCGACGCGCTGCCGCAGGGGGCCAACGCCCCGGTCGAGAAAGTCTTGCTGCAGGCTCCCGGCGTCTCGCAGGATTCCGCGGCCAGCGGGACCCTGCACGTGCGCAACGATCATGCCAACCTGCAGTACCGCATCAACGGCGTCATGCTGCCGGACGGCGTGACCGGCTTCGGCAGCATCTTTGATGCCAGTTTCATCGGCAACATGGCGTTGGTCACCGGCGCGCTGCCGGCGGAATTCGGCATGCGCACCGTCGGTCTCGTCGACCTGACGACACGTTCCGACATTTTCAACAATTCCGGCACCATCGGGTTCTACGGCGGCAGTCAGGGAATGATGACGCCGTATCTCTCATACGGCGGCACCTACGGCAGCACCTGCCCCGCCGCGGCGCCGGCTCCCGGCACGCATCCCCTGCCCGGCGCCGATTGTTTCCCGGGCGTTCAATATTTCTTCACCGGCCGCTACCTGCAGACCAATGAGGGCATCGAAAATCCGCTGCGGACGTATTCGCCGATTTACGATTTTTCGCAGCAGGACAAAGGCTTTGCCTATATGTCGACCTTCATCGACCCGACGACGCGCTTAAGCTTCATCGGCGGCACCGCCACCAATACGTTTCAAATTCCCAACGTCCCCGGCCAGCCGGTCGGCTTTGCCGGCAATCCTCCGGTGACCAGCGCCTTCGGCATCACCAGCTTCAATTCCGCCAACCTCAATGAGAACCAGTACGAGGACACCCAATTCGGCGTGCTGGCACTGCAAAAATCGGTCAACGGCTTCGACGGGCAATTGTCGTATTTCACGCGCTACAATTATCTGCACTTCACGCCCGATCCGGTCGGCGATCTGTTAATCAACGGCATCGCTTCGGACATCAGCCGCATGTCCTACTCGAACGGCATCCAGGGCGACGGCTCCTACCAGATCAACCCGGCTCATACGCTACGCGCGGGTTTCACGGTCAGCGGCGAGCAAACCGCCGTCAACAACACCTCGCTGGTCGAGCCGGCCCCGGGCGGAGTCGCGGTCGATGCGCCCTTCTCCATTACCGACAATGTCAGCAAGCTCGGCTGGCTTGCCGGCGTCTACGTTGCGGACGAATGGAAAGTCACCAACAACTTCACCATCAATGGCGGGGTCCGCTTCGACCAGATGTGGCAATATGTCGACGCCAATCAGCTCAGCCCGCGCATCAATTTCACCTACAAGCCGTTCGATTACACGACGTTTCACGCCGGCTACGCGCGCTACTTCACGCCGCCGGTCCTGGTGGAAGCAGCGCCCGCCAATATCGGGCTGTTCACCGGCACCACGGGAGCGCCGACCGGCACCGGCACCGATCCGGTGCTGCCCGAGCGGTCGCATTATTTCGACGCCGGCGTCGACCAGAATATTCCGTTCGGCTGCAGCAAGCCCGCGGCCAAGGACTGCACCGACCTCGATCTCGGCATCGACGCTTACTACAAAATCGCCACCGATCTCATCGACAACGGCATCTTCGGCCAGGCGATGGTGCTGAGCGCGTTTAATTACGCGCAGGGAACCGTCCAGGGGGTCGAATTCACCGCCAAATTTCACAGCGGCAATTTCCAGGCTTACGCCAATCTCGCGCTCGGCTTCGAGAAAGCGACGGACGTGGTGTCGAACCAATATTTGTTCGACAACACCACGCCGCTGGCCGATCTCGGCGGCTTGACGCTGCGGCAATACGTCGACACGCACTGGATCTACACCGATCATACCCAGATCGCGACCGGCTCGGCGGGCGCCGCTTATCTGTTTTGCGGCCGGCCGGCCTATGCGGCGGAGACCTTCAATGCCGGCGAACTGTCGTGGTGCGGCACCCGGCTCAGCGCCGATATGATCTACGGCAGCGGCCTGCGCACGGGCGACGCCAATATCGGCACGCTGCCGCCTTATGCGCAATTCAACATCGGCATTGCCCGCCAATTCCTGCTGCCGAACGATCCGAATCCGGTCACCATTCGCTTCGACATCGTCAATCTGTTCGACACCGTCTATCTCATTCGCGGCAGCAGCGTCGCCTGTCCCTCGGGCAACAGCACCTGCGGCATCGGCGTGTTCGCGCCGCAATACGGCCCCCGCCTCGGCTTCTTCGCCGGCATATCGAAAAAGTTCGGCGACGCACCGCCGGTCGCGACTGCAACCGGCTATTTGCCGGAAAAAGTCCGGCCGCTCGTCGTCAAGGACCATCCGGCCGTCTACGATTGGAGCGGCCTCTATATCGGCGGCAATTTTGGCGGGGCTTGGAGCGGGCTGAGCGGGACAAATTTTTCCGACACGCTGGGCAGCAGCTTTAACGGCGCAACCAACCTCCAGCCCCTGGCTGGCGGCCAAATCGGCGTCAACTACCAGTTCTGGAATCGGCTCGTCGTCGGTGCCGAGGCCATGGTCGGCTGGCTGCCCGGCAGCCAGCTGTCACCGATCACGGCAACCGATCCTACCGGGACGGTCTCCGCCAATATTCCAAACGCGGGCGAACACGCGTTGGCCACGGCAACTGGCCGGCTTGGCTACGCTTGGGACCGCGTCCTCCTTTATGCAAAAGGCGGCGGCGCCTGGGTGGCCGGCAACAGTCCTACGATTTCGGTTGGTGGAGTACCCGCAAGCTTCGCCGGTGTGAGCAACACCAACAGTTTCGGTTACACCGCCGGGTTCGGTCTCGAGTGGGCGTTCGCCAACAACTGGTCGGTGCGCGCCGAGTACGATTACATCGGCCTGCCCAATCAAACTTTTACGGTGGCAGCCGGAACGCCCACTTTCGGCCGCGACGTTATCACCTTCGACGATCGAAACATTTCTCTGATGGCCGTTGCCGTCAACTACAAGTTCGGTGGCGGATGATGCACAATTTCATCGGTCAGCAAGTGATGCCGATTGGCGCGCGCGAGCGGCCGGCAGATCACGGAAAGAGTGGCCATGATGGGACCGAATAAACTGCGCTGTCCTATTCTGAAAAGAGCCGCTTGGATGCTCCTTGTGATTGCGTGCTTTGTCGGCCTCGGGTGTGCGTCGGCTCGCGCCCAAGACCTAGGCATGCTGAATCCGGAGCCGCTGCCGCCGCTCGCAAATGCCAATTCGCCGACAGTCCCAGCGCGAGAATTGTTCGCCCGGAAAACGACGCCGTTTCCCGGCCCCGCTCGCTCGATCGGAACGTATGCCAATGGCTGTCTCGAAGGGGCTGTTGCGCTGCCGATCAGCGGCCCAGGTTGGCAAGTCATGCGGGTATCGCGCGATCGCTATTGGGGACATCCGAGCCTGGTGACCTTCATTGAGCGGCTCGCCGCGAATGGCAAGAAGGTCGGCTGGAACGGATTATTGATCGGCGACATGGCTCAGCCCCGCGGCGGACCGATGCTCAACGGCCATTCCAGTCATCAGATCGGACTTGACGTGGATATCTGGTTTACCCCCATGCCGGACCACGAGCTCACGCCGAAGGAACGCGAGTTTGACACGGCGCGCACCATGGTCGCAAAGGACCGGCGCGACGTTGATCCAAATACATGGACGCATGAACGAACGGAACTTGTTCGCACCGCCGCGCAAGATCCGGTGGTCACTCGTATTTTTGTCAACCCGGCGATTAAGAAGGCGATGTGTCGTGAGGCGGGAGTGGATCGTTCTTGGTTATCCAAGGTGCGCCCTTGGTGGGGCCATGATTGGCATTTTCACGTCCGCACCGCGTGTCCGCCGGACAGCCCGCTCTGCAAGCCGCAACCGCCGGTGGGCTGGAGTGACCAATGTGGAAAAGAGCTCGAATCGTGGCTTAAAAAGACCGAGGCGCCACCATCGCCGCCCACTGGAAAGCCGCAACATAACATGAAGCTGGCAGCGATGCCGGTGCAGTGCCGAGCCGTGGTCAAAGCGCCCTGAGCACGCGTGCCGCAGCGCGCGGCCGTCAGCGATTAAGACGATCTTCCGTCAAGTACCCTGGTTATAATGAGAACAGATAACATGCAGCCAACCACCATGCAGAACGCTTCGCACGCGGGCCGACGGCGCCGGTCAGGCAAAACAAGCGCGCTGATTCTCGCCGGCTTGTTGATAGGCTCGGCGCTTGCTCCCGCGGCAATGGCGCAGACCGCGACGACGCCGGCCGAGCAGCCGGTCCAATCCGACGCGCAAGCCGCCTCCCCGCCTGCGGCCGCATCGCAGCCTGCAGCGACGCAACCAGAAGCGACGCAACCCGCAGCTCCGGCGCCCACGGCGCGGCATGCGGCCGAGCCGACCATCGGCGGCGCGCTATTGCCCCACGACCTCTCGCCGTTCGGCATGTTTCTGCACGCCGATATCGTGGTAAAGGCCGTCCTGCTCGGCCTTGCCTTCGCGTCGTTCGTCACCTGGACCGCCTTCGTGGCGAAAACTTTCGAATTGCGCGTTGCGCGCCGCCGCGTGCGCCGGGCGCTGCGCATCCTCGGCAGCGCCACCACGCTCGGCCAAGCCGCCGAACAACTGCACAAAGGGACCGACGCCGCCGCGCAGCTTGTCGGCGCGGCCATTGCCGAAATACGGCTGTCGGCAAACATGCCAGCCGACGGGCTCAAAGAGCGCATCATCCTGCAGCTCGAACGCCTCGAACTCGCCAACAGCCGCAAAATTTCCATCGGCACCGGCGTGCTCGCGACCATCGGGTCCACGGCGCCCTTCGTCGGATTGTTCGGCACGGTATGGGGAATCATGGACAGCTTCATCGGCATTTCCAACGCCCACACCACCAACCTTGCGGTGGTGGCGCCCGGCATCGCCGAAGCGCTATTGGCGACGGCTTTCGGCCTCATCGCCGCCATCCCTGCCGTCGTGATCTACAACGCCCTGACGCGCGCCACCGCGCACTACCGCATGCTGCTCGGCGACGTCTCGGCGCAGGTGATGCGCTTGGTCAGCCGCGACCTCGATCGCGTCAAGCTCAAACTCGGACTGGCTGCGGAATAAGTTCTCGCCGCGTTACGCCAGCCAGCGCTTTCGCCGCTTGTAGTGCTTGCCCTCGCGGAACGATTTGCGCCGGCCCTCGGCGATGCCGAGATAGAACTCCTTGACGTCCTCGTTTTCGGCGAGCGCTGTGGCGGTGCCGTCGAGCACGACGCGTCCGTTTTCCAGGATGTAGCCGTAGCCGGCATATCTGAGCGCCAAATGCGTGTTCTGCTCCGCCAACAGGAAGGAGACGCCCTCGCTCTGGTTGAGATTTTTCATGATGCTGAAAATCTCTTCGACGATTTGCGGCGCGAGCCCCATCGACGGCTCGTCCAGTAAAATCATCTTGGGATTCGACATCAGCGCCCGGCCGATGGCGCACATCTGCTGCTCGCCCCCCGAGGTGTAGCCGGCCAGCGACTGGCGCCGTTCCCGAAGACGCGGAAAATAGGCGTACACCTTGTCGAGATCGGCACGAATCGCCGCCGCGCCGTCGCGCCGGGTGAACGCGCCGGTGAGAAGATTCTCCTCGACGGTCAGGTGCCCGAAGCAATAGCGGCCTTGCATCACCTGGATGCAGCCGCGGCGGACCAGATCATTGGGCGACAGCGACTGCACTTCGGCGCCGGCGAACATGATCGCGCCCTTGGTCACCTCCCCGCGCTCGGAGCGCAGCAGATTGGATATGGCCTTGAGCGTCGTGGTCTTGCCGGCGCCGTTGGCGCCAAGGAGCGCGACAATGCCGCCGTCCGGCACCGATAACGACACGCCTTTGAGAACGAGGATGACGCGGTCGTAGACGACTTCGATGTTGTTGAGCGAAAGGATCGTTTCGGCGACCGGCGCGCTCGCCGGCGCAGACCGCAGCGGCGTGATGCCGGTCATGCGCTTCTCCCGCGCAAAAATCGCTCATTCCCGCATAGTGCGCGGGAATGAGCGCAGTGAAGTCGAAGGCTTACGACGACTTGTCGCAAGGTTCCGTTCGCTTCGGCCAGCCGGTATTGGCCTTCACGTACTCTTCGGCCGTGCTGTTGATCAGCGGCATCACCTTGTCCTTGATCGGCTGGATCGACGGAACGGTGGTGTTCCATTTGCTGCCGTCCCATTGCACCAGCGAGATGCCGCTGTGGCCGTTGTGATCGGCGCAGGTCAGATGGATCGGCGAAGCAAAGCCCGGCAGTCCCATCTCCTTCCAGCGCGCCTCGGTGATGTTGAGCGACTCGAAACCGCGGCGGACGTCTTCGCCGTTGACGTTCTTCTTGCCGGTGATTTTCTGCGCGGTGCGGATCGCCTCGGCAATCAGCGCCGAATTAAGCACGGCGCGGTTGTAGAGATTTTCGCCGACCTTGTCCTTCGAGGTGACCTGGCTTTTGCCCTTGTCGACCACGTATTTGAGAATGTCCTGAATGGCCGGGTAATTGGTGCCGACGCCATTGATGTCGAGCGAGCTATAGCCCTTCGCTTCGGCGCCGGCCGGCCGCGCATCATCGTCACCGCCCGACCACCACACGCCGACCAGCCGATTCATAGGAAAGCCGATCTTGGCCGCTTCCTTGATCGCAGTCGGATTCATGGCACCCCAGCCCTGGAGATAGATCCAGTCGGGCCGATCACGGCGCACGTCGAGCCAGAGCGAGCTCTGGTTCTGCATCTGCGATGCCGGGACCGGATAGAGCTTCAGCTCAAAGCCGTAATCCTTGGCGAGCGCCTGCAGCAACGGAATCGGCTCCTTGCCGTAAGGCGCGTCGAGATGAACGAGACCGATCTTCTTGCCTTTGAGCTTGTCGAAGCCGCCTTCCACGTCGGCCGCATGGCGGATGAACGCCGACGCGCCGTCCCAGTAGGTCGCCGGCGCGTTGAAAATCCACGGAAACAGATTGCCGTCGGCGGAAGCGGACAGCCCGTAGGCCATGGAAAACACCGGGAGCTTGTCAACCGACGCTTTGGGAATGACCTGCAAGGTTATGCCGGTGGAAAACGGAGTGATGACGACCGGGTTCTTGCCCTTCACGTTGTCGTAGCACTCGACGCCCTTCTTAGTGTCGTAGCCGGTCTCGCATTCGTCGATGATGAGGCGCATGCCGCCGATACCGCCGTCGCGCTCGTTGAGCATGGTCAGATAATCGGTAAGGCCGTTGGCGATGGGGATTCCCGATCCGGCAAACGGGCCGGTTCGATACGTGAAAAACGGAATGTAAAGTCCGTCCGCCGCCTGCGCGGTTGCGACCGCGGCCGGCGCCGCAATGATCGCTGCCAGGCCGAGCGCAATGTGTTTCAAATGCATGGCCGTTTCTCCCTTGTTTTGCGCCGAATTGCCTCGGCCGGCGCTTGAATACCCTGCTAACGCGACGAAGGCGCAGTTCGGCCGGCTGTTCTGCCGGAGGGTTTAGCGAGTTTGCCCCATTGTGACGAAAATGACCACACCGGGAGCTTGGCTGAGGTTAAGACCTTCTGATCCGGGAAAGCGTGCAAAAGGGGCCGACGAAGGCCGGCCCCTGTGCAGTCCAAGCGCGTCAATGAGACGGTGTGCAGGGAACTTACGACGATTTGTCGCAAGCCTCCGTCCGCTTCGGCCAACCGGCGTTGCCGGCGACATAATGATTGGCGGCGCTGTCGATGAGCGGCAGAACCTTGTCCTTGATCGGCTCAATCCAACCCGACGCTTTGACCCACGTCGTGCCGTTCCAACGGGAGAGATAGATGCCGTTGTGACCGTTGTGGTCGGCGCAACTCAGATGGATTGGCGCGGCAAAATCCGGAAGACCGATTTCTTTCCAGCGCTCATCGGTGATGTTGAGCGCCTCCAAGCCGCGGCGCACGTCTTCGCCGTTGACCTGTTTGTGTCCGGTGATCTTCTGCGCCGTCCGCATCGCTTCGGCGACGAGGACGGAGTTCATGACACCGCGATTGTAGAGAGCCTCGCCGACTTTATCCTTCGACGGCACCTGGCTCTTGCCCTTGTCGACCACGTATTTGAGGATGTCCTGAATCGCCGGATATTGCTGACCGACGCCGCTGATGCTGAGCGCCGAATAACCTTTCGCCGCGGGGCCCGCCGGGCGCACATCGTCCTCGCCGCCCGCCCACCACACGCCGATCAAGTGGTCCATCGGAAAACCGACCTTGGCGGCTTCTTTCAGCGCGGTCGGATTCATCGCGCCCCAGCCTTGCATGTAAATCCAGTCGGGCCGGTCGCGCCGCACATCGAGCCAGAGCGAGGTTTGATTCTGCATCTGCGATGGCGGCACCGGGTAGAGCTTCAGCTGGAAGCCGTAATCCTTGGCGAGCGCCTGCAACAGCGGGATCGGCTCCTTGCCATAGGGCGCATCGAGATGGACGAGGCCGATGGTCTTGCCCTTGAGCTTATCGAAGCCGCCTTCAGCATCGGCGACGTGCCGGATGAAAGCCGACGCGCCATCCCAATACGTCGCCGGCGGATTAAAGACCCACGGGAAGTCGTTGCCGTCGGCCGAAGCCGAGAGGCCGTAAGCCATCGACAATATCGGAATCTTGTCGACCGCCGCCTTGGGGATGAGCTGGAGCGTGATCCCGGTCGAATACGGCGTGCTGACAACAGGACCTTTGCCCTTCGTCGACTCGTAGCACTCGACGCCCTTCTTGGTGTCGTAACCGGTCTCGCACTCCTCGACGAGCAGGCGGACTCCGCCAACCCCGCCGTCGCGTGCGTTGAGCATGTTGAGGTAGTCGGACATGCCGTTGAAAATGGCCGCGCCCGCACCCGAATACGGGCCGGTCCGGTAACTCATCAGCGGAATGTAAATTCCATCCTCGGCCTGCGCCGCAGTGATCGCGGCTGATGCCGCCGTCGCTAACGCCAAGCCGAGCGCAAGATACTTCACACGCATGGCCTTCCTCCCTGGTGCCGCGCCGGTCTTTGCGCCGGCTGTCGTTTGTCGCTTGATTTCGAGAATGCAACTCAATCCCGGACTTTTTCGCCGGGTTGAATGCGTCAGTTTGCACTATTGGCGGTCGAATGGCCACAGCCGGACTCCGCCGCGGTTAAGCGCGGCGGGTCCCGAAGAAATTAACCGCAAGGGGCCGGCTGATGCCGGCCCCTTTTTCACGTCGACCGGCCAGGCGGCAACCGCGACGCTTGGGACGATTTGTCGCAAGTTTCGGTGCGTTTGGGCCAGCCGGTATTGACCTTCACGTACTCCTTCGCCGCTTGATCGATCAGCGGCTGCACTTTGCTGTGGATCGGGCGCTTTTCAGTACGGAAACGGCCAGACCCGCAGCTTTTGTTTACCGATCTGCCAGAGCCGCGCGAGCCCGTTGGGCTCGAGCACCAGAAAAACGATGATGAATATGCCGACGACGAGAAAACGGAGCTGCTCAATGGTCGCCGGATGCAACGGCAAGCCCAAACTTTCCGGAATTAAGCGCAACACGATCGGCAGAATGTAGATCAAAGCGGCGCCGAAGAACGAGCCAATGAGCGTCCCCAATCCGCCGATGATCACCATGAAGAGCGTCAGGAAGCTTTGATCAATATTGAACACTTCGGCTTCGGCGCCGCCGTACCAAAGAAAAACCAGCATCGCGCCGGCGACCCCGCAGTAGAACGACGAGACGGCAAAAGCCAAGAGCTTGGCGCGCAACAGCCGGATACCGATCAATTCGGCGGCGAGGTCCATGTCGCGGACCGACATCCACATGCGGCCGATGCGGCCATGAACGAGGTTTGACGCCAGCCACGTCATGAGCACGACAATGCTGAGAACGGTGAGATAACGGGTCACCGAAGTCGCCGTCGGCCCGGTCACCGGCACGCCCGCAAAAGTGCGCAACGGCACTTCGATGGCGCCGGAAACGCTGTTGTTATAGAGCCACGGGATGCGGATGAAGCACCATTCGAGAAAGAACTGCGCCGCCAACGTCGCCACCGCCAGATAAAAACCCTTGATGCGCAATGACGGCAATCCAAACAGGACGCCGACGGCGGCGGAGAAAAATCCCGACGCCAGAATCCAGACGACGATGTTCACCTGCGGGAAATAGGTCGTCAGTTTCAGACAGGCATAAGCGCCGACTCCCATGAAGGCGCCGGTACCGAGCGAGAGCAGTCCGCAATAGCCGGTCAACAGGTTGAGCCCGATCGCCGCCAGCGAGAAGATCAGAAAGGGGATCAAAACCGCGTTGAGCAGAAAGTCGTTGCCGACAAGCGGAAATACGACAAAGGCAATGACAAGGATGACCGCGATCCCGATGCGATCCTGCAGGATCGGGAACACCGCCATGTCGGCGGCGTAGTTGGTCTTGTACTGGCCGACTTCGCGATACAGCATCGGTCAAATCCGCTCTCTCCGGTCATTCCCGCGTAAGCGGGAATCCAGTCGGAATAGTAAAAAACTGGGTCCCCGCTTTCGCGCGGACGAACGGATAATTAGACTGGTGGCCGCTAGTGGCATCGCTCAAATCCGCTCGATGATCTTTTCGCCGAACAGACCCTGCGGTCGAAACACCAGAAAACCAAGGGCGATGACGTAGGCGAACCACGACTCGATGCCGCCGCCAAGGAGCGGACCCCAGTAGAATTCGGCGAGTTTCTCGCCAATGCCGATGATCAACCCGCCGACAATGGCGCCGGGAATCGAGGTCAGCCCGCCGAGGATCAGGACCGGCAGGGCTTTGAGCGCAATGATCTCCAGCGAGAAAGATACCTCCGACCGCGCGCCCCACATGATGCCGGTGGTCAGCGCCACGATGCCGGCGGCAAACCAGACGATCACCCAAATCTGCTCGAGCGAGATGCCGACCGAGAGCGCCGCCTGATGACTGTCGGCGACGGCGCGCAACGCGCGGCCGATGCGGGTGCGCTGAAAGAACACCGCCAGCACCGCGACCATGATCGAAGTAATGATCACCGCCGCGATGTCGATCTTTTGAAATGAAACAAAACCGCCAAGGCCTTTGAAGCGGATTTCACCGCTGGGCAGGAACAGATCGCTGGTGAGCATCACCTTGGGATTGCCGCCGAACACCAATTGGCCGAAGCCGATCAGAACATAGGTCAGCCCGAAGGTGGCCATGAACAGGATCACGTCGGGCTGGTTGACCAGCGGGCGGAGCATCAGGCGCTCGACGCCGAACGCAAGCACGAACATGACCACCACGGTGAGCGCCAGCGCGAGAAACGCCGGAACACCGTGCTCATGCAGGCCGACCAGCGTCAGCGCCGCGAACACCACCATGATGCCCTGGGCGAAATTGAAGACTCCCGACGCCTTGAAGATCAGCACGAACCCGAGCGCAATCAGCGCGTAAAGGACGCCCGCGACCAGCCCGTCCCACAGCGTCTGCGCCAGCAGATCCGGCGCCGTGCCCATCTGCACGAACGGATCGATGAAGACTTGGTAGAGAACGTGCATCAGTCGATTCACGTCGTCAACTTCCGGATCGATGCGAAGCGCGAGTCCGGAATCCATATTCACGAACGGTCGGTTATCGGATTCCGGGCTCCCGCGGGCTCGGCCCCGGAATGACTGCAGAAGGTGCGGTCACACGCTCACTCCGTGCGGTTGGCCGAGATAGGCGCGGATCACGTTCTCGTCTTTCTTGACCTCGTCGGGCGTGGAGTCGGCGATTTTGCGACCGTAATCGAGCACGACCACGCGGTCGGACAAATCCATCACCACGCCCATGTCATGCTCGATCAGCGCGATGGTGGTGCCGTATTGCTGATTGACGTCGATGATGAAGCGCGACATGTCCTCTTTTTCTTCGAGGTTCATGCCGGCCATGGGCTCATCGAGCAGCAAGCAGGTCCGGCTCCATGGCGAGCGCGCGGCCAAGCTCGACGCGCTTCTGCAAGCCATAGGGCAGACGCCCGACCGGAATTTTGCGGATCGCCGCGATTTCCAGAAAGTCGATGATCTCCTCGACGCGCCGCCGATGCTCGACCTCTTCGGCCAGCGCCGGTCCGTGGCGGATGAGCTGCCAAAAAAAGCCGCGGTGCATTTTCAGCGCCCGTCCGGCAAGAATGTTGTCGAGCGTGGTCATGCCGCGAAACAGCGCCAGATTCTGGAAGGTCCGGGCAATGCCGCCTGCCGCCGCAGCGTAAGGCCGCATGCTGGAGCGCACCTCGCCTTTGAAAGTGATGCGGCCCGATTGCGGGTGGTAGAAGCCGTTGACGACGTTGAGCATGGACGTCTTACCGGCGCCGTTCGGGCCGATGATGGCGCGGATTTCGCCCTGGCGGATGTCAAACGACACGCCGGCCAGCGCGCGAACGCCGCCGAAAGAGAGGGAAACGTCTTCGACCGCGAGCAAAATCTCGCCGAGTGTTGTACCGCCCGAGGACGGTGCCCTCATGCGGCGCGCACCATGTCCGCCGCGCGGACCGGATAGGTTTTCATGTCGCGGATGGCGACGCGGGCGGCGATCGTACCCTTGTGGCCGTCCTCGAATGTCACTTCGGTCACGATCTGCGCCGTGGTCGAGCCGTTGTAGAACGCCTCGACCAGCGGGCTATAGCGATCGACGATGTGTCCGCGGCGGAGCTTTTGCGTGCGGGTGAGTTCGCCGTCGTCCGGATCGAGCTCCTTATGCAGGATGAGGAAGCGCTTGATCTGAGCGCCCGCCATCACCTCCTCCTCCGACAGCGAGCGATTCACTTCGTCGACGTGACTTGCGATCATGTCGTAGACGCGCGGATTGGCGGCAAGCTCCTGGTAGGAAGCATAGACCACGTTGTTCCGCTCGGCCCAGCTGCCGACCGCGATCTGATCGATGTTGATCATGACGCTGACGAAATCGCAGTCGGCGCCGACCGCCACCGCCTCGCGGATGTTGGGATAGAACTTGAGCTTGTTCTCGATATATTTCGGCGCGAATATCGTGCCGTCGCGCAGGTGGCCGACATCCTTGGCGCGGTCGATGATTTTCAGTTGGCCGCTCTTGGTATCGAAGAACCCGGCATCGCCGGTGTGCACCCAGCCATCGGGCGTGAGCACCTCGGCGGTTTTTTCCGGGTCCTTGTAATATCCGACGAAGACGCCTGGCGAGCGGAACAGCACTTCGCCCTTTTCCGAAATTTTTATCTCGACGTCCGGCGAAGGTTTGCCGACGGTGTCGGCGTAAATCTCGCCATCCGGCTGCGCGGTGACGTAGACCGAGGCCTCGGTCTGGCCGTAGAGCTGCTTCAAGTTCATGCCCATCGCGCGCCAGAAACGGAAAATCTCCGGACCGATCGCCTCGCCGGCGGTATAGGCAATGCGGATGCGCGTGAGGCCGAACTGATTCTTCAGCGGCCCGTAAACGAAAAGCCTGCCGATGGCATAGAGCACACGGGCGCCGATCGGCACCTTTTCGCCGTCGAGGATTTTTTCGCCCCAGCGCCGCGCGACGCCGATGAAAAAATCAAACGCCTTGCGTTTGATCGCACCGGCATCGGCCATGCGCACCGTGGTGAGCGTCAGGATGTTTTCGTAGACCCGCGGCGGCGCAAACGCGTACGTGGTGCCGATCTCGCGCCGGTCCTGAACCACCGTGTCAGGCGCTTCCGGACAATTGACGCAATAGCCGGCGACGTAGGCCTGCACGAAGGAAAAGATGTAATCGCCGACCCAGGCGAGCGGCAGGTAAGCGATCACCTCCTCGTTTTGGCCGAGCTGGTCGAAAGCGTTGGCGTTGTATGCGGAAACGATGGTGTTGCGATGCGTGAGCATCACGCCTTTCGATCGCCCGGTGGTGCCCGAAGTATAGAGAATGACGCTGAGGTCGTCGGGCTTGCCTTCGGCCACGCCCGCTTCCCAGCGCGCGAGGCAATCGCTATCGCCGGCGAGCTTCTTCCGCCCGATCGCTTGCACGTCCGCGAACGAGATCAGACGGCTGTGGTCATAATCCTTCAATCCGCGCGGCTCGTCGTAAATGAGTTGAGTAAGCCGCGGCAACCGCTCGGCGACCGCGATCACCTTGTCGACCTGCTCCTGGTCCTCGACCACGGCCAATGTCACTTCCGCGTGCGCCAGGACGAACGCCATCTCCTCGGCCACCGCGTCGGCGTAGACCGGCACCGGCACCGCGCCCAGCGCTTGGCCGGCGCACATCGCCCAATAGAGCCGCGGACGATTGCTGCCGATGATGGTGAATTTGTCGCCGCGCTTTAGTCCGAGTTCGGCAAGCCCGATCGAAAAGGCGCGAACCTCGTCGAGCATCTGCGCCCAAGTCCATGTGCGCCAGATGCCGAGGTCTTTATGGCGCATGGCCGGGCGTGCGCCGATGGCCTTGGCATTGTGAACGAGAAATTTGGGCAGCGTGTCTAGGCTGCCATCATTCGACTGCACGGCGTTCCTCCGCCCCCTTTTGATGGCGCGTTGTCACCACGCGCCTTCTTGGCAATCCGGGGGCTGGCACCGCTCTTGTACACTCTTGGGCTCCGAATGCGCCACCCGCGGACCAGCCTTTGGCCCAAACAGGCGGCGAGGCGGAAACCGCAGATCCCCCAATCCATGGTCACCGGCGTATGAATTTTAACCCAAATCGGCGCGGGAATTCTCGCATTGCCGGGTAAAAACGACAATGCTATTTCCGCAGGCATTTTGACGCAAAAACCGTTCGCCCGCATAGTTAAAGGCGCGACCGGACCGGATGGCGGCTTCATGCTCGACGTATCGACAGGCGCTTCCCCGCGGTTTTCTCTTGGTGAAGATCAAGTGGCCGTCCGCGAGATGGCGCAAACCTTCGCGGCAGAAGTTTTTGCACCGCACGCGCTCGCCTGGGATGAAGCCAAGCATTTCCCGGTCGCCGAGATGCGGCAGGCCGCCGCCCTGGGCATGGGCGGCGTTTATGTGGCGGCCGATGTCGGCGGCTCGGCGCTGTCGCGGCTTGACGCGACTTTGATCTTCGAGGCGCTGGCGACCGGCTGTCCGACGGTCTCGGCCTACATGTCCATTCACAACATGGCGGCCTGGATGATCGACGCCTTCGGCGCGGATGCGCAGCGGCGGCAATGGCTGCCGAAACTCTGCACCATGGAGTTTTTGGCGAGCTATTGCTTGACCGAGCCCGGCGCCGGATCGGACGCCGCGGCGCTCGTCACCCGCGCCGCACGCGACGGCGACACTTATGTCCTCAACGGTCAAAAACAGTTCATCTCCGGCGCCGGTGCCGGCGACCTCTACGTGGTGATGGCGCGGACCGGCGGTGAAGGCCCGTCCGGCATATCCACCTTCGTCGTTCCCGGGCGACACGCCGGGCATTTCGCTCGGCGCCAACGAACGCAAGATGGGCTGGAACGCGCAGCCGACGCGCGCCGTCGTTTTCCAGGATGTGCGCGTGCCGGCGGAAAACCGCCTCGGCGACGGAAGGCGAAGGTTTCAAGATCGCCATGGCGGGACTCGACGGCGGCAGGCTGAACATCGCCGCCTGCTCGCTCGGCGGCGCGCAAATGGCGCTGGAGAAGTCGCTCGCCTACATGAAGGAGCGCAAAGCCTTCGGCCGCCGCCTCGACGAATTCCAGGCGCTGCAATTCCGGCTGGCCGACATGGCGACCGGGCTCGAGGCCTCGCGCACGCTTCTTGTGGCGCGCCGCCGCCGCGCTCGACCGCAAGGATGCCGATGCAACGCAGCTTTGCGCCATGGCCAAGCGTTTCGTCACCGACACCTGCTTCGACGTCGCCAATCAGGCGCTGCAGCTGCACGGCGGCTACGGCTATTTGTCGGAATTCGGCATCGAGAAAATCGTACGCGATCTGCGCGTGCACCAAATCCTCGAAGGCACCAACGAGATCATGCGGCTCATCGTGGCCCGCAGCCTGGTCGGACGATAGGCGTGACGACCGCGCACGACGGCGACATCATCGTCCGCCACGAGCGCGCGCTGCGGCGGATCACGCTCAACCGGCCGAAGGCGCTCAACGCGCTCACGCTCGGCATGGCGCTGGAGATGACGGCGCATTTGCGCGCCTGGGCGAGCGACGGCGATGTCGGCGTCGTGCTCATTGACGGCGCCGGCGAGCGCGGATTGTGCGCCGGCGGCGACATCCGGGCGCTATATGACGCGGCGAAGAGCGGCGGTCCCCTCCCCGCGCAATTTTGGTCCGACCGAATATCACCTCGACGTCTTGATCGCGCGCTATCCGAAGCCTGTGGTCGTGATCATGGACGGCGTGGTGATGGGCGGCGGCGTCGGCCTTTCGGCGCATGCGGCATTCCGCATTGTCACCGAGCGCTCGGCGGTGGCGATGCCCGAGGTCGGCATTGGTTTCTTTCCCGACGTCGGCGCGTCGTTTCTCCTGGCGCGCTCTCCTGGGCGAACGGGGACGTATCTGGCGCTCACCGGCGAGCGCATGAACGCGGCCGACGCGATCTATTGCGGCTTTGCCGATGTTCACGTCGCGGCCGCCAAGCTTCCCGAACTTCCCGGCGCGCTCAGCGCTTGCCGCAGCGCGGCGGACGTCAGACGCACGCTCGCCACCGTAGCGACCCCGCCCGCGGCCGGCCGGCTGGAAGCGGCGCGCGCCTTTATCGATGACTGCTTTGCCGCCGACGGCGTTGAAGACATCATTCATCGCCTGCAATCGAGCGATCTCGCCGCAGCGCGCGCGGCGCTTGCGACCATGAGCAAAGTGTCTCCGACCTCGCTGAAGGTCACGTTGCGCAATGTCCGCGACGCGCTATCATTCGACAGGCTGGAGGACAGCTTCCGGCAGGATTTTCGCATCGCGCTTGCCGCAATCGCCGGGCACGATTTCATCGAGGGCATTCGCGCCACGATTGTCGATAAGGACCGCGATCCGAAATGGCGGCCGGCTAACCTCGAAGGGGTCACGCCCGAAATTGTCGAGCGGCATTTCAAAACCGTCGGCGAACTGGAATTGAAATTCTCAGATTGAACGAGGCAGCGCAGATGCCCAACATCGGATTCATCGGTCTCGGAAACATGGGCGGCCCGATGGCGGCCAATCTGGTCAAGTCCGGCGAGCGGGTGCACGGCTTCGATCTCGTGGCGGCCTCGCGCCAGGCCTCGGCCGGCGACGGCGTGCAGATCGTCGCCAATGCGCGGGATTGCGTGGAAAACGCCGACGTCGTCGTCACCATGCTGCCCGCCGGCGAGCACGTGCTGACGGTCTGGAACGACGTGGTGCCGCATGCCCGGCAGGGCACGTTGTTCATCGATTGCTCGACCATCGATGTCGACAGCGCGCGGCAAGCGCATAAGCTTGCGGCGGCGCGCGGCCTTGCCACGCTCGATGCTCCGGTCTCGGGCGGCGTCGGCGGCGCCAAAGCGGCGACGCTGACCTTCATGGTCGGCGGCTCGACCCACGCCTTCGCGCGCGGCAAGCCCATCCTCGAGCGCATGGGCAAACGCATCGTGCATTGCGGCGAAGCGGGCAACGGTCAAGCCGCCAAGATCTGCAACAATATGATTCTGGCGGCGTCGATGATCGCGGTCAGCGAAGCGTTTGTGTTGGGCGAGAAGCTCGGGCTCTCGCACCAGGCGCTGTTTGACGTCGCCTCGGCCGCTTCCGGGCAATGCTGGGCGCTGACCAGTTATTGCCCGGTGCCCGGACCGGTGCCGGCGAGCCCGGCCAATAACGGCTACAAGCCAGGCTTCGCGGCGGCGTTGATGCTCAAGGACCTCAAGCTCGCCAAGGCGGCGGCGGATTCAGTGAAAGCAAAGACAGCGATCGGTGCGCACGCGGCGGACATCTACGAGCACTTTGCCCAAGCCGGCCATAGCGGCGATGACTTTTCCGCCATCATCAATCTGGTGCGCGAGCAATCGAACGCGCACTAGAATCATGGGTGGTGTGCGCGTTGCCCGATCCGGTCGGATGCCTAACGGCTCACCGGTTGTCGCGAGGGACCGTGCGCCTGTGGTGGTGCCGATACCTTTGCACCGGTCTGATCGGCTCTCGCGGTGGCGCGGCGTCGCCGAAAGCCGACGAGGTGTAATAAGTCCCGGTCCAGCAAGCCCCGGCGCAGCCAAAGCACCCACACCCGCCGCAAGCGCCAATGGCAAACCGCCGGCGCGGCACGCGGCTTTGGCCTTCGCGGTCGGCCGCATGAAATGTCCCCAGGCTGACGTCGGAGAGCTCCTCGTCGCTGAGAACCACGGCGCCCGTGAGGGTGTCCGGCGTGTCTTTTAAGGAGGGATGCGCCAGCGCGGCGGACGCTCCGGTTAAGAGTGACAGTGTCACTCCCGCTACGCCCAGCTTCGTCGCCTTGCTGCGGGTTTTTCGCTTCGCCGAGTTCTTCACGCGCGACATCTTAAGGGGCTCCTGCCTTGGAAAAGATTACGCGGATCATACCGCCAACGCCGGTGTGCCGCGGTGCCGCTTCGGGCACCGCTCTTGCACGGAAATGTGGCTATTGGCGGGTATCGGCGCCAGCCCGCACGCATGGACAGCGGGGCGTGCCGGAATTAGGACTCCTCGCCGCGTAACTTGCCAACATGGAGGCTGACATGGATCGACGCACCGTCATGATGGGTCTTGCGTTCGTTGGCCCATTGACCGCCGAAGCGGCCGCCCAGTCGGGAGCGGAAAACCCCTTGATTGCCGGCTTTGCCAAGACCCTAAGCGCGCATGACATCGACGGTTTCGCCGCGCTATTTGCCGACGACTACGTCAATCACCAGGTGAGCGCCGCCGCGCCAAAACCGGCGCCCGGGGTCAGCGCTAAACAAGGTACCGTCGGGTACTTCGTAGCGCGGCTTAAAGGGATGCCCGATCTTTCCGTTGCCATAGAGGCCTCGCTCGCCAGCGGCGACATGGCTGCGGCGAGCTTCGTCTATACTGGAACGCACCGCGGCGAATACTTCGGTGTGGCGCCGACGGGAAAATCCTTGCGTTTTACGTCGTGCGATATTTTCCGCATTCGCGATGGACGGATTGCCGAACATTGGGGCATGGGCGACATCGCCGGCATACGCGCGCAATTGAAAGGATAAGCGATCAAATTTTTGCGAGGCCGATCGCTATAGCCGCTTGCTCATAGCGAGAACCAACGCCCTGATTCATCTCGCACATCGGCCGCGACCGGCGCGCCGGTAACACACCACCCTCGGCTGTTTCAGGTGCAAAGGTCCCGCGCTAGTATCAAAAGCCATCAGCACGATGGAGGCGCAACATGCATATGGCGCGTCGTCTTGGGGCCGAGTTCTTCGGCACTTTCTGGCTGACATTCGCCGGCTGTGGCAGCGCGGTAATTGCCGCCGGCTTTCCATCCCTCGGCATTGGATTTTTGGGGGTGGCGCTTGCCTTCGGATTGACCGTGCTGACCATGGCCTACGCCGTCGGTCACATTTCCGGCGGACATTTCAATAGTGCGGTGACCGTAGGGCTCTGGGCTAACGGCCGCTTCAAGGGCCAAGACGTCATCCCCTACATCATCGCCCAGGTCGTGGGTGCCATCGTCGCGGCAGCCGTCCTCTACCTGATCGCGTCCGGCAAACCGGGCTGGGTCCCCGACGGATTCGCCGCCAACGGCTACGGCGATCTCAGCCCCGGCAAATACAATCTGACGTCATGCTTTCTGATCGAAGCGCTCGCGACTTTCTTTTTCCTGTACGTCATCATCGGCACCACCTCGAAAGGCGCTGCGGTCGGATTCGCAGGGATTCCGATCGGGCTTTGTCTGACGCTTATTCACCTCGTCCTGATCCCGGTCACCAACACGTCGGTCAATCCCGCGCGCAGCACCGGTCCGGCGCTGTTTGCCGGCAGCGCCTACATTGCCCAACTGTGGCTGTTTTGGCTTGCGCCCATCCTCGGCGCCGTCATTGCCGGTCTGATCGGCCGCTGGCAGCACGAGGCGCCCGACGCATTGGTGTGAGCCATGTCGGCAAAAGCACACCCGCGGGCCGGTTGAAAAACCGGACCCGCGGGCGCTCTGCTCGAACGCTTACTCTGACGGATTCTTCGGCGACCACAGCTTGATCGGCGAGGTCTTTTCATAAGCCTCGCCGTTCGGATAGCTGATCGCTTCCATTTGCAGGCCCCACGGCGCAAGGAAATAGAAGATGCTTTGCCCGGCCGCCGGGCCCTTGTCGACCGAGAGGTTGAAAAAGGTCTTCACGCCCTTGCTGTCGAGATAGGCCTTCGCCGCTTTGATGTCGTCGACATAGAAGGCGATGTGATAGCCGCCGATGTCGCTGTTCTTCGGTGTCATGTTCTTTCTGGTCGGGCGAGGTGTACTGGAACAGCTCGATGTCGGAGCCGTAGCCGCAACGCACCAGCGTTATTTGCTTGATCACCGCCCGCGGATTGACGTTGAGCAGTTGCTGCATGAAGTCGCCTTTTTCGTCCATGAAGGGGCCGAACGACATGGCTTCCTTGCAGCCGATCACGTTGACGAAAAAGTCGGTCGCTTGCTTGATGTCGGGTACCGTGATTCCCGTATGGTCGTGGCCGCGCATGCCGGGGATGCCGTCGGCGCGGGCGGCAGTCCCGAGCGCGAGCATGGCAAGGCTGGCGGCAATAGTCAGATGACGAAGATATCGCGACACAATTCCCCTCCTGTCGGGACAGACTTGAAACGATCGCGCCGGATGTCCCGTTTGCCGGCGCGAATTTCTTGATCAGCCGGCGCCCGCGCTGTCCATCGCGGCGCCGCGCGCGAGCCAGCCCGCATCGATGGTGGGAAGCGGAATGGCGTCAATGAGCATGCGCGTATAGGCGCTGGAAGCGGCGGTGAACACCTGTTCGCAGGGCCCCTCCTCCACCACGCGGCCTTCGCGCATGACCACGACCCGCTGGCAGACCGAGCGCACGACTGAAAGGTCGTGGCTGATGAAGGCGAGCGCGAGATGCATTTCGTCGGTCAGCTCCTTGAGGAGCCGCAGCACCTGCGCCTGGGTGGAGACATCGAGACCCGACACGATTTCGTCGGCAAGCACGAAATCCGGCTTGAGCACCACGGCGCGGGCAATGCCGATGCGCTGGCGTTGTCCGCCGGACAGCTCGAACGAATAGCGGTCGACAGTCGTCCGCGACAGCCCGACGCGATCGAGCACGCCGTGCACCAGCGCCAGCGCCGCCTTGCGGGTGTCGGCGAAGCCGTGAAGCAGGAGCGGTTCGGTGAGAATGCGGCCGATGGTGTGCCGCGGGTTGAGCGACGACATCGGATCCTGGAAGATCATTTGCATGCGGCGGCGCAGCGGCCGCCTCGCCTTTTCGTCGAGCGCGGTGATGTCGCGCGCCGTCGAACGCCACCGTGCCGGCGACCGGTTTGACCAGGCCCAAGAGCGCGCGCCCGAGCGTCGTCTTGCCGGAGCCGGATTCGCCGACGATGCCGACGGTCTCGCCGCGCCCGACGCGAATGTCGACGCCGTGCAGAACCGGGACCGGCTTGTGCGCGCCGAGCAACGAAGCCGAGGCGCGGCCATAGGCCACGACGAGGCCGCGCGCGACCAGAAGGTCGTCAGCCATCGCGCGCCTCGCCAGTTGCGCCGCCGCCGCCGGCGTCGAAGGCGGCGATTTCGGCCCGCAGCGCCGCCAGGACTTCGGGCGGCGTCGGCTCCAATCCGATATCGGGCCGGTCGTAGCGCGGGTTCGCCGCGAGCAAGGCCTTGGTGTAAGCGTGACGCGGCGCTTGCATGATGTCGGCGGTGCTGCCCTGCTCGACCACCTTGCCCATATAGAGCACGCTCACCCGGTCGCAGATTTGCGCCACGACGCCGAGATCGTGGGACACGAACAGCACGCTGGTGCCGTGCGCGCTCCTGCAAGGCGCGAATGAGCCGAAGAATCTGCTTTTGCACGGTGACGTCGAGCGCGGTGGTCGGCTCGTCGGCAATGACGAGTTTCGGTTCGAGCGCGAACGCCGCGGCAATGAGCACGCGCTGGCGCATGCCGCCGGAGAGCTGATGCGGATAGCTCGAGAGCACGCGCTCCGGATCGCGGATCTGCACCTCGGCGAGCAAGGCCCGCGCCCGCAGCCGCGCCGCCTTCCGCGACAGCCCGCGCTTTAAGCACAATCCATCGGTCATCTGCGCATCGATCCGCCGCGAGGGATTGAGCGCGGTCGAGGGATCCTGCGGCACCAGCGCGATGTCGCGGCCGAGAACGGCGCGCAGTTCGTTCGCCGAAAGCGCGAAAAGATCGCGGCCCTCGAAGACAATGCGGCCGCCGGTGACCTTCACCTGCGACGGCATGATGCCGAGGACGGCCTTGGCGATGGTCGATTTGCCGGCGCCGCTCTCGCCGACGAGGCCGTGCACTTCGCCGGTATCGACGGCCAGCGACACGCCGCCGCAGGATCGGCGCGTCATTGGCGCGCAGCGAAATGGCGCTGAGCGCTTCGATGGCGAGCCGCGGCGCGCTCATCGGCGCAGCACCGGATCGAGACTGCGCGCCAGACCGTCGCCGAGCTGGTTGAAGGCGACGACGGTCGCGAACAAGGCCGCGAGCGGCGCGGCGAGCACCCACCACGCCTCATGCACGACCTGCCGGCCTTCGGCGATCATGCCGCCCCAGGTCGGCGTGTCCGACGAGACCGACAGTCCGACGAAGGAGAGGATCGCCTCGACCACCACCGCAATGCCCATTTCCAGCGTCAACAGCGCGATCAGCACCGGAACGACGTTGGGCAGGATTTCGCGAAACAGCGTCGCTGCGCGCGAGAAACCGATGGTGCGCGCGGCGACGACGTAATCCATCTGCGCCTGGTTCATGGTCTCGGTGCGCACCACGCGGCAGAACCGCGTCCAGTCGATGACGACGATGGCGATGATGACCGACTGCAGCCCGGTGCCGAGCACCGCGACCAGCAGGATCGACAGCAGCACCGGCGGAAATGCCATCCAGATATCGACCGCGCCGCGAAATCACCGCGTCGGCGAAGCGCGCCGAGATAGCCGGCCATCAGCCCGAGCACCGAGCCGATCAGGCAAGCAAGCCCGGCGGCGACGAAGGCCACGGTCAGCGACACGCGCGAGCCGTAGATCACGCGCGAGAGCACATCGCGGCCGAGACCGTCGGTGCCGAGAAAATAACCGGGCTCGCCGCCGGACAAGCCCGACGGCGGGACGGTCGCCGAGCATCAGGTTCTGCTCGAGCGGATCGTGCGGCGCGATCAGCGGCGCGACGACGGCGAGGATGATCAACAAGACGATGAAGCCGCCGGCGCAGACGACCTTCGGATCGCGCAAGCAGCCGCGCCGCGACCGAAGGCGGCCGCGGGCGCTGCTTCCGCTGCTGCCGCCGCCGCTGATGGTGTCCAATGTTCCACGCCGGCAGGTCCCGCTCAGCCATGACGCAGTCGCGGATTGAGCGCGGCGACCATAACGTCGACCGCGATATTGATCAGGATGAAGATCACGCCGAACAAGAGCACGAGACCCTGGATCACCGGGAAATCGCGATTGATCACCGCATCGATCGCGATATTGCCGATGCCGGGATAGGCGAAGATGCGCTCGACGATCACGGTGCCGCCGATCAGGAAGGTGAACTGCACGCCGGTCAGCGCCAGTGCCGGGCCGATGGCGTTGCGCAGCGCCTCTTGCAGCACCAAGCGCAGCTCGCGAAAGCCCTTGATGCGCGCCAGCAGCACGTAATCCTGCAGCATGGCCTCCTTCAGCGACTGCTTGAGAATGCGCACGATCACGGCGGCGAGCGGCAGCGCCAGCGCCAGGATCGGCATGATCATGTGACTCAAAATGTCGCCGGCGACGGCAAAACGGCCGGTAAGGATGCTTTCGACCAGGTAGAATTTGGTACGTGAAGCCTTCGGCCAGATCCGGATCGATGCGGCCGGTCAGCGGCAGGACCGGAAGCGCGACGGCGAAGAGGAGCACCAGCGCCAGCGCCCAGATGAAATCGGGCACCGCCAGCAGGATCGAGTTGACGCCGTCGATGGCGGCTTCGCCGATGGTGCGGCGCATGCAGCGTACCGGCGATCGCGACCGCGCCGCCGATCACCACCGCGAAGACAAGCGCGGCGCCGGCCAATTCCAGCGTCGCGGGCAGGCGCGACGCCAGCACGTCGGTCACGTGGCGATGCAGCGTGATCGACGTGCCGAAGTCGCCGCGTGACGACACCGCGCAGCCAAATCCAGAACTGCGTCAGGACCGGCGCGTCGAGCCCATAATGGGCCCTCAGCGCGGCGATGTCCGCCGGCGTCGCACCCGGCGAGATCATCATGGCGACGGGATCGCCCGGCACCACGCGCAGCAGCACGAAGACGATGATCGCCACGCCCGCAAGCGTGATCAGCGCCATGGCCAAGCGATTGACGACGAGCGCAAGCAGCATGAACGTCCTCAGGTCGATCGCTCGACGCGCCGACACGGCGACGGACGCGCGCATCGGCGAGACTTTAGGGCACGGTCCGCGGAAGCCAGACGCCTCCGCGGACGCCGCCGCTTGTTGTTTACGCCTTCGACACCAGCGTCGCGCTGCAAGGCGCCGGACACGTTCGGCGTCACCTTCAGGTCGGACTTGTAGAGGATCGGCTGGGCGTATTGCAGCAGCGGCATCACGTAGCCCTGCTCGGCGATGTAACGGTCGACGGCCTTCCAGCCCGCGATGCGCTTCTTCTCGTCCTTCTCGCCCCAGAGCGGCCCGATCTTGGCGTCGAGGTCGTCGCGACTGCCAGGCCGAGTGCGGCGACTTGCGAGAACATCGCAAAGCCGGTCGAGGCAGGTCGGATCGCCGATCGCATTGCCCCAGTTGTAGAACGCCGCCGGCGCGAGCTTGTGCGACAGTGCGCAGCTCGTAATGCTTGGCGATCTCGTAGACTTCGATGTTCGGCGTCGATGCCGACCTTGCGCCACATGCCGACGATCGCCTGGATCATCTCGTAATCCTTCGGCTTGAAGCCGCGCGTCGTCTGGATGGTGAACTTGACCGGCTTCTCCTGCGAATAGCCGCTGGCCGCGAGCAGCTTCTTCGCCAGCTCCGGATCGTAGCGCCACCTTGATCGAGGGATCGTAGGCTGCGTATTCCGGCGCCTCGAGCGTGTCGATCGCGCACGCCGTAGCCGCGCAGCAGCCGCTTGATGATCGCGTCCTTGTCGACGGCGTGGCACATGGCCAGGCGCACGTTCTTGTCGTCCATCACGCCGCCATTGGTGATGAAGATCATGCCGATGTCGGAGATCGGCTTGCATTCGCCCTTCAAGCCCGGCTTGACCCGCAGCCGGTCATATTCCTCGTACGGCACTTCCAGCGTCACGTCGGAGGAGCCGCTCTCGATCTCGGCGACGCGGCTCGTCGCATCGGGGACGAACTTGAAGACCACGGTCTCGAAAGCCGGCTTGCCGCCCCAGTATTTCGGATTGGCCTTGAGCCGCAGATAGGCGTTGCCCTCGTAGGCGTCGACCATGTAGGGGCCGGTGCCGATCGGCTTCTTCTCGAACCCGTCGGGCGCCGACCTTTTCGTAATAGTTCTTCGGCAGCACGTAGCCGGTGAGGAAGGCCATCCATTTGAAGATCGTCGGGTCGAAGTGCTTGCACGTCGGCGGTGATGCGCTGGCCGTCGATCTTGAAGTTGTCGACGCTCGCCCAGACGAACGAGACCGGGTTGCCGCCCTTCGGATCGCCCTCGCGCTCGATGCGACCAGACCACGTCTTCGGGCGTGAACGGGCGTGCCGTCATGCCAGACGACGTCCTTGCGGACATCCATCCAGACCTTGGTCTTGTCGTCGTTCCAGCCCCAGCCGGTCAGCAGACCGGGCTCGAAGGCAAGGTTCGGCTTCTGGCCGATATATTGATCGAAAACCGAGCGGTAGATCGCCTGGATGGTCGGATTGACCGATGAGGGCCCGGCGTCAGGATCGAAGGACGGCAGATTGACGTTGTAGGCGATGTTGAGGTTGCCGGCGGCAGCCGCCGAGGCGAAGCGCTGCGGCGCCAGCAAGGTTGCAAGAAGGCCGCCGCTCGTCGCGAGGGCCTGACGGCGCGTGACGTTGAACATGTTGAATACTCCCCGTTTAAACCGCCGCACGCCCAAAACGGGGGCGCTCGGCACTTTCCCTGGTAGCTTTTGCGGGCCGGAACCGCAGCCACGGATACTTTAAGCCTAAAGCAACGGGTCCGACAAGCTGAGTACTACTTTTGCGCTATTTTGCCCTGGCGTGGAAGCTGGCGCCGCACGGCCTCGGATGTGTTGGTAAAGGCGGGCTATTCGCCGGGCAAGCGACCATGCGCCGCCGTTGCAAGAGCACGGGGAAACTCCCATAAGTAATTGATGGTCCGACCCGGAGGCTTCTAATGGCTGAACGCTCGTTTGCACGCGAAGTGCGAGGACCTCAAGCTCGGCGACGGCGATGAATTCCGCGGCGAAGGAATCCTCGCCATTACCAAGGCGCTGCTGCAATCGGGCGTGGCCTATGTCGGCGGCTATCAGGGCGCGCCGATCTCGCACCTGATGGACGTCCTTGCCGACGCCAAGGACGTGCTCGACGAGCTCGGCGTTCATTTCGAGAACTCGGCTTCGGAAGCCGCCGCCGCCGCCACGCTGGCGGCTTCGGTGAATTATCCGATCCGCGGCGCGGTCACCTTCAAGGCGCCGGTCGGCATCAACGTCGCCTCCGACGCCATTGCCAATCTCGCCTCCGGCGGCGTCACCGGCGGCGCGCTCATCATCATCGGCGAGGATTACGGCGAGGGTTCCTCGATCATGCAGGAGCGCTCGCATCCCTTTGCCATGAAATCGCAGGTGTGGCTCCTTGATCCGCGTCCCAACCTGCCGTCCATCGTCAAAGCCGTCGAGGAAGGCTTTGAACTTGTCCGAGGTTTCGCACACCCCGGTGATGCTGGAAGTGCGCATCCGCGCCTGCCACGTGCACGGCCGTTTCGTCACCAAGACCAACAAGAAGCCGAGCTTCCCGCTGCGCGAGGCGCTGGAAAATCCGCGCCGCGACACCGAGCGCGTGGTGCTGCCGCCGGCGTCCTATCTGCACGAGCGCGAGAAAGTCGAGCAGCGCTGGCCGGCGGCGGTGAAGTTCATCAAGGAGCGCAAGCTCAACGAATTCTTCGGCCCGCAGAATGCCGAGGTCGGCATCGTGACCCAGGGCGGCATGTACAATTCGGTGATGCGTTCGCTGCAGCAATTGGGCCTTGCCGACGTCTACGGCGAAACCGCAGTGCCGATCTACGCGCTCAACGTCACCTATCCGCTGATCGACGACGAGGTCGCCGCGTTCGCCGCCAACAAGAAAGCGATCCTGGTGGTCGAGGAAGGCCAGCCGGAATTCATCGAGCAGGCGATCAACACCATCCTGCGCCGCCGCGACATCCAGACCAAAGTCTCCGGCAAGGATGTGCTGCCGATGGCGGGCGAATATACGCCCATGGTCGTCGGCAAGGGCGTCAAGGCCTTTGTCGAAAACCACGCCAAGACGCTCCTTGGCAATGTGCCGCCGCCGCCGAATGCCGCCGCCGTGCTGGACGATCCGGTGGTCAAACACGCTCGCCAAGACGGTGCCGCCGCGGCCGCCCGGCTTCTGCATCGGCTGTCCGGAGCGGCCGATTTTCGCCGCCATGAAGCTCGTCCAGCAAGAGCTCGGCCCGCATCAGATCGCCGGCGACATCGGCTGCCATCTGTTCGCCTGCCTGCCGCCGTTCAACATCGGGGCGACGACCATGGGCTATGGGCTCGGCCCGGCGTCATCGTCGGCGTTCAACGTCGAGGCCGGCAAGCGGCCGATTTCGATGATCGGCGACGGCGGATTCTGGCACAACGGGCTCTCCACCTCGGTCGGCAACGCCGTCTACAACAAGCAGAACGGCGTCATCATGGTGGTCGACAACTTCTATTCCGCGGCGACCGGCGGCCAGGACATCCCGTCATCGCGGGCGGTGAACGCGGCGCGCTCCACCAACAACAGCATCGTCAACGCGGTGAAGGGCATCGGCGTCAAATGGGTGCGCCACCTCGATCGCACTTACGACGTGGCGCGCATGCGCGATTTTTTGCGCGAGGCGCTGACCACGAAGGAAGGCGGCCCGAAGGTGATCGTCGCTTCGTCGGAATGCATGCTCAACAAGCAACGCCGCGTCAAACCGCTGTTCCAGAAGGCGGTGCGCGACGGCCAGCGCATGGTGCGCGAGCGCTTCGGCGTCGACGAGGACGTTTGCACCGGCGATCACGCCTGCATCCGGCTGTCCGGCTGCCCGTCGCTGTCGGTCAAACCGACCGACAATCCGCTCAAGGACGACCCGGTTGCCGCGATCGACCAAAACTGCGTCGGCTGCGGCAATTGCGGCGAAGTGGCCGAGGCGGCGGTGCTCTGTCCCTCGTTCTATCGCGCCGACATTATTCATAACCCGACGCGATTCGACCGGTTCATGGCGGGGCTGCGCCGCGGCGTGATCGGTTTCCTGCAGCGCCGCCGCGAAACGCGCCGCGTCGCATTCGCCGATTGAAGCATATTCCGATGTGGCTCGGTCGCTCGCCGCTTCCTTTTTTTCCTCCCCCTGAAAGGGGGAGGTCGACGGCCGCAGGCGGTCGGGTGGGGGTCAGCGAAAGCAGAAGAAACTTGACCCCTCCCCGGCGCACATCTTCGATGTTCGCCGCCCCTCTCCTTTCAGGGGAGGGATAGGAAAGTCCAATGAACGACATCTCCGCCACGTCGACCACGCCGACGCGGTTTACCGCCGAGCGGCCGATCTGCGTGGCGGTCATGGCCATGGGCGGCCAGGGTGGCGGCGTGCTCGCCGATTGGATTGTCGAGCTTGCCGAGTTGCAAGGCTGGCACGCGCAGTCGACCTCGGTGCCGGGCGTCGCGCAGCGCACCGGCGCCACTCTCTATTATGTCGAGATGCTGCCGCCAAAAGGCGGCCGCGCGCCGATACTGTCGCTGATGCCGGCGCAAGGCGAAGTCGACGTGGTGCTCGCCGCCGAGCTGATGGAAGCCGGCCGCTCCATTCTCCGCGGGCTGGTGACGCCGGATCGCACGACGCTGATCGCCTCGACGCATCGGCTCTATGCCACCGCCGAGAAAGAAAAGCCGGGCTACGCCATTGCCGATCCGGACGCGGTGGTCGAGGCGGCGGGCGTAGCGGCCAAGCGCACCATCGGCTTCGACATGGAGAAACTGGCGAACGACAACAACAGTCACATCTCCGCCTGTCTGTTCGGGACGCTGGCCGCGTCTGCCGTTTTGCCGTTCAACCGCGACAGCTTCGAAAGCATCATCAAAAGCGGCGGGCGCGGCGTCGAAGCGAGCCTGAAAGCTTTCCGCGCCGCCTACGAGCAGGCCGCCACGCCGCCGCCGCCCGGGGCTCCGGCGCCGCGCCCGGTCGTGCGCAAGCCCGGCAAGCGCTTTGCCCCGCTGCCCGCTTCAACCGGCCGCCCCGACCTCGACAAGCTCGTCGGGCGCATCCGCGAATTCCCGGCGGCGCTGCAGGACATGATGTTCGCCGGCGTCAAACATCTCACCGACTTTCAGGATCCGGCTTATGCGGACGAGTATCTCGACCGTGTGGCGAAAATTTACGAGCTCGATCTCGTGCATGGCGCCGGCAAAAATTTCGCGCTGACCGCGGCGGCCGCCAAATACATCGCCGTCGCCATGGCCTATGACGACGTCATCCGCGTCGCTGATCTGAAAACCCGCGCTGCGCGCTACGACCGGGTGCTGCGCGAGAACGCCGTCGGTGCCGACCAACTCGTCTACACAACCGAATACATGCACCCGCGGCTGGAAGAGGCCGCCGGCACGCTCCCCGCCCCGCTTGGCCGCTTCCTCGAGGCGCATCCGAAATTGTTCGGCTTTATGTTCCGCGGCGGCCGGCGCGTGCGCTCGGGAACGATCCGTTGGTTTCTGCTGCTCTATGTGCTGGGGGCGTTAAAGCCGATCCGGCGTACGACGCTCCGCCATCAGCACGAGACGGCGCATCTGGAAAAATGGCTATCCATCGCGACCGGCACCGCGGCGCAAAACTATGACGTCGCGGTCGAGGTTCTCAACGCGCACCGGTTGGTGAAGGGCTATTCCGACACGCACGCGCGCGGCGAATCGAAATTCGAGCGCGTGATGGGCGCAGTCCCCCTGCTCGCCCAGCGTCCCGACGGGGCCGACTGGATGCGGCGGTTGCGCGACGCCGCTTTGCTGGACGAAAACGGCATTGCGCTCGACGGCGCGCTGAAGACCATCGCAACGCTCTGAACGGCGTCACCTTCCCGGGACGCCGGTGCCATTAAACCCTTAATAATCGGCGCATGGACGCAACAGAAGCTTAGCCAAAAGCGTTCAAGCTTCTGCGCTAAGGATGTTTCAATATTACCTTTGTGGACGAAAAAGCGTTTAGGCCGCGGCACGCGTCGGCAATACGGCTGAAATAATGAGCACGACCGCGACGATCCCCAACGGCAAAGCCAGTGTTCCCGCCGGTGGTCTCGGCGGACTGATGCTCGGGGCGCTCGGCGTCGTCTATGGCGATATCGGCACCAGTCCGCTTTACACCCTGAAAACCGCGCTGCAATGGGCGGGCGGCGCGACGCCGCCGGTGGCGCTCGGCATGCTCTCGCTCATTGTCTGGACGCTGTTGATCACCACGTCGCTGAAATACGTGGCATTCGTGATGCGCGCCGACAACGACGGCGAAGGCGGCATCCTGGCGCTGATGTCGCTTCTCGGCATCAAGCATGGCGAGCGGTTCGCTGTGATCGTGCTTGGGCTCCTTGGCGCGGCGCTGCTTTACGGCGACGGCGCCATCACGCCGGCCATCTCGGTATTGAGCGCGCTCGAAGGCCTCAAAATCCCGTTGCCGGCAATTTCGCCCTACATCGTGGGCTTGGCGGCGGTGATTCTGATCGGCTTGTTCGCGCTGCAGCCGCAGGGAAGCGGACGGATCGGAAAATTGTTCGGTCCGATCATGACCGTCTGGTTTTTAGCGATCGGCGTTCTTGGATTGACCGGAATTGCCCAGCACCCCGGCGTGCTGGTGGCGCTCGATCCGCTCTACGGGCTCGCTTACCTGTTCGGCCACGGCTTCACTGGCTTTCTGGTTCTCGGCGCGGTGTTCTTGTGCGCGACCGGAGCCGAAGCGCTGTACGCCGACATGGGCCATTTCGGACCGCGGCCGATCCGCTTCGCCTGGTACGGCCTGGTGCTGCCTTGCCTGTTGCTGAACTATGCCGGCCAGACCGCGGTCGTGGTCGACGGCGCCGCCGCCCAGGGAGCCAACCCGTTCTTTGTGTTGTGTCCGGGGGCTCTGCAGATTGCGCTCGTCGCATTGGCGACCGTGGCCACCATCATCGCCAGCCAAGCGATCATCAGCGGCGCTTTTTCCATGACCCGGCAAGCGATCCAGCTCGGCCTGTGCCCGCGTCTGCACATTGTGCAGACGTCGGCTACGGGTTACGGCCAGATTTACATCAGCTTCGTCAATTGGACGCTGATGATCCTGACGTTGGGCCTCACGCTCGGTTTCCGCTCGTCGGACAATCTCGCCGCCGCGTTCGGCATCGCGGTCTCGTTGACCATGTTCTTGACCTCGCTGCTGATGTTCATGGCGATGCGCGAGATCTGGGGCTGGAACCTCGCACTGAGCCTCGCCGTGGCCGGCTTGTTCGTCGTTGTCGATCTGTCCTTCGTCAGCTCGAATATGATGAAAGTGCGCGAAGGCGGCTGGTTTCCCCTGGTGGTCGGCGCGCTCATTTTCTTCTTGATGTCGACGTGGTGGAAAGGCCGCCACGCGGTGGTGCGCCAGCTCGAACGCGACACCTATCCGGTGTCGGATTTCATCGGCCAGATGCACACCAAGACCCGCGTCCCCGGCACCGCCGTCTATCTGACCAGCCGGCTCGACATGGTGCCGGTGCCGCTCCTGCACAATCTCAAGCACAACAAAGTGCTGCACCAGCGCATCGTCCTCCTGCACGTCGCCACCGCGAATATCCCGCGCGTTGCGCCGCAGGAGCGCATCGAAGTCGCCCACCTCGGCGACGAATTCCACACCATCGTCGCCCGTTATGGCTTTATGCAGCAGCCGAATATTCCCCGGGCGCTCGAAGCGTGCGCGGCGGAACAGCTTCACTTCAACATGATGGACACATCGTTCTTCGTCGGGCGGGTGATAATTGCGGCCGCCAGGAAATCGCGCCTGAGCGCATTTCGGCGTCAGGTGTTCGAGACGATGCATGTCAACGCCCTGCCGGCGACGGAATTCTTCCGGATTCCGCCGAACCGGGTCATCGAGCTTGGCGGACAAGTCGAGATCTAGCCGCCTTGGTCTCCTCCACTCACCGACGACCGCACCGCATGTGGCGCGTGACGGGCCACCGGCGCGCGCAAAGCGACCCGCGATGCGCGGCAAAATTGTTCGGCATGTCGGCGCTGAGGCGATGCGTCGCGCCCCGTGTGCCGATCTCGTCGGGAATAAAGCGCAAGCGTGTCCAGCTCGCAGCTCACAGCGATGGGAACCCGACTTATGTGTGTCCTCCAACTGCGGGTTAACCACGGGCAGGCTTGCGCGCAACTCTTCATGTTGCACTGCGTTGTCCCGCTGCTCCCTCTTTATAAGGTACAGTTGGATGATCGAGGTCGAAGCCTTTTTGGCCAGGCTACGCCAAATCTCCGCGCACCCTGCGTTGCGCGATGAACGTTCGGTGCGGGCAATCGAACTGTTCGAGCTCTATAGAAAGCGTCTCTATGCTCGCAACCGCATGGATTTGCCGCAGCGCCCCACGCTGTGCGACAAGCAGCACGTGGATCGCACGCTGGCAGAACTGCGACAGCTCGTCTTGCGCGCCGAAGTCGGCACGCAAGCCAATTCGCGGCTGGTGTTCACCGCCGTCAGACACCGCATTGACATGACCCGCCGCGCGCTCGCCGCGCTTATTCCGCGCGAATCGGCAGGCGCTGAGCCAACCGAAGCGCAACCCGCCGATAACGAGGATCGGGTCGGCGCACGCCGTGACGGTTTCCTTAATCGGCGTATCGTGCTCAGGAGCCTCCTGGCCACGATCTGAGTAGCGGCTGAGCCAAAGTTCCGCCGAACGGCGCACGTTATCGGCGAGGCCGGCGGCTCTCCGGCATTGCCGCGCGTGCACCGCGTCAAGCGGATGTGATTGGCACATGCGGCCGGCGGTCACGAGCTTAACGTCGAAAGCCGCAGAGGAGCCGCTGATGCAAAGATTTAATCCAAAGCGCATCGAGCGCATCGCCGGCCAACTGACGTCGCTGGTGGCGGCCCTCCTCTTGAGCGTCATCGCCGCCACCGGCGTGGCGGCGAGACCTATCGGCGCGGGCGTGCATGGTCACGCGCGCGTGCACCGCGGCGTCGGCGCGCCGCTGTTTAATCGGTCCCCGTCGATGCCGCCACCGATATTTAATCCGTCGACGCCGTATACCGCGCCGGCAACGCCCGAGGTCCCGGTTTCGCCGGCGAGCCCCGGATCGGTGTTCGGAAACGGCCCGGGCAATCCATAAAGTTTTGGACCGCCAAGGCTTCCACCTTGAGATGAACAATTCATGGTAAACGCAAGTCAAATAAAAAAAATTGGCTGAAGCGGGAACAATGGAGGCGATCAGGAGTTCGGCTACGAAGTAACCATTGGTGTAGGGGTACGCCAGACGAAATGCAGGTGAGCGGGTTGGACGCGTTGAAGCGCGTCATCGAGAAAGAGTTGAATGACGGCCGGGCGCTGATCGAAGATTTAGCGGACAATCCAATCTGTACAGTGTCGCGCGATGACAGCGTGCCCTGTCTGTTCGTGCAGTGGAAGGGTTACGCCACCAGCGCGCAGATTCGTTTCATTCACGAACGCCTCATCGGTCTCATTGAGCGCCATCGCGTTTGTAAAGTCCTCGGCGACGACACCGCGCTCGTCGCCGTCAGCAGCGAAGATCAGGATTGGATCATTGGCGACTGGTTCCCGCGCGCCATAGCGGCCGGTCTGCGCTTCGCGGCATCCAAGCGTCCGCGGGGCTATTACGGGCGCGCGTCGGTAAACCGCATTCAGGCTGTCATCTCCGCCAAATTCAGGATCAAGTCATTCGACAATTTGGCCGACGCGCGCGCGTGGTTGTGCGATCCGCGTTAGGCATTCCGCGGCGGCGATTGCCCGCTGCGCCGGCAGCGGGTTTGATCTAGATCAAGGCGCGCCGGCCTCCCCTCCCGCAAATTAGTCCCATCCGTAACTATCTGTCGCCAACAAAGCGCGCGGCAGACAAGAAGGAGGAACGAAAATGTCAGCGCCGCATCATGAGACGGGCATCCGTGCGTCGATCGAGGCGGCTTGGCAGCGGTGCCGCGCATGGATCGGAGGCGGGACGACGTCGGAATTCAAATATTTGGACGACCAGGAAGTCGCGCGCATGGCGCGTGACGCCGGCGTAACCATGGGCGACTTCCGCCAACTGGCGCGCCGGAGCCCGGCGTCCGCCGACCTTCTGCTCAAGCGCATGGCCGCGCTCGACCTCGACAAAAACGAAGTGCGCAAGCTCGAGCCGGAGGTATTTCGCGATCTTCAGCGCGTCTGCAGCATGTGCCAGCGCCACGGCCGGTGCAAGCATGACCTCACGCGCGATCCGAACGATCCGGCATGGAAGAGCTATTGCCCGAACGTCGAGACGCTCGTGGCGCTGGACGCGCTTCCGTGGTCTTCGCGCGCCGAAGCGTAGCGCCGGGAAAGCCCGCCCCCGCCCGCCGCCGCTACAAGTCGAAACCCTCCATGGGGAGGCCGAAATAGGCCTGCGCAATCCGGCTGGCGACGAAGTCGGGCTGGTGCACCGGGTTGTTGCGGAAGGTGGCGAAGTCGCGGAAGAAGCGTTGCATCGGCTCGCCGTCGCGAATGCTTGCCGAGCTCGACGCCCGGAAAAGATCGTAGCCGGCCTCCCAGGCGAGCCGTGATGCCTGGTGCTGCATGCCCATCACCAGCATGGTCTCGCGCGGTCCGAACCGGCCGGCGCCTTCCATGCGCGCCTTGGCGTATTCGAGATAAAACTCGGCGGTCCGCAACAACACCGCCTCGGCCGCGTTGGTCGTCGCCAGCGCCAAGCCGAAAATGCGCTGCCAGTCGTAGTGCTGGTATTTCAGAATCGGCTGCGCGGAAAGAAGCGGTTTCGTCGTGCGAATGTGCTTTTCAAACTCCTCAAGCGCCGCCCACGCAGCGCCGACCTGCGAACAGGCAAGCTCGCCGGCGCCGAACGCCATGAAGATGCCGTTGTAGAGCGGGTTGCCGTGGAGTGCGGCGCCGGGCGTAATGCCGGTGCCATCGTCGCCGATGATGGTCTGATCGACGAAGTCTTCCGGAATGAGCGCATCGCGGATGACGACGCTGTTTGAGCCAGAGCCTTTTAATCCGAACATCCCGTGCCAGTCGTCGAGCACCTCGCATTGCTCGCGCGGCACCACGACGGTAACCATGTGGCGCGTCGGTCCGCCGGGATGCGAGCTCTTCAGCGGCGCCATGCCCATAAAGTGCGTCGCATAGGGTACGCCCGACGCGTAACGCCACTTGCCGTTGACGCGGTAGCCGCCGGGCACGGCCACACATTCGGCATCGGGCGACGGACCGCTCGGCGAATAGGGCGCGATGAAATGCCCGTCGGCGCCAAAAATTTTCGCCTGCGTCGCCTCGCCGAAATTGGTGCCGATTTGCAGCGCGTGGCCGCAGGCCAGACACAGGCACCAGCCGATGCCGGGATCGCCGCTGGCGATCTCCACCATGGCCTTGAAGAAGGTGCGAATATCGAATTCGTAACCGCCGAAACGCCGGGGCTGCAGGCACCGGTAAAAGCCGGCTTTGGTGAACTCGCGATGCAACGTTTCCGAATAATAGCCCCGCTGCTCGGCCGCCTCGGCTTCCCCACGCACCATCGGCCGCAGCGCTTTCGCGCGCGCAATCATCTCTTGCGGCTTCAGATCAGGCTCCGGCACCGGCACGCGCGTCTTCACCGCTGCGTCCATGATCACTCCCTACCCGAAGGCAGATTTCCCCACACGCCTCGCATTTGCAGCGAGCATGGGCGATTTCCCCGCTTCCGGGAAGGGCCGCACCGCCACCGACGCGATCTTCGGGGTATGACATTAGACCGCCTGGGTGCCGACGTAAGCGGCGATGACCGCGGGATTGTTGAGCACCTCGGCGGCAGAGCCGGTGCCGAGCGTGCGACCGTAATCGAGCACGTGGATGCGGTCCGCCAAGTCGGCGACCATTTGCAGATCGTGCTCGATCCATATCATCGGCAGTTGCAGCTCGTCCTTGATGCGCAGAATGAGCCGCGCGAGATCCTCACGCTCGGCGCGGTTTAATCCGGCGGACGGCTCGTCGAGTAAAAGGAGCGCCGGCTCGAGCGCCAGCGCCCGGGCAAAGCCGACGAGTTTCTGAATGCCGAACGGCAGCGCGCCGACCGGCGCAACACGATAGCGAGCCAAGCCGAAGAAAGTCAGCACCTTCTCCACCGCTTCACGATGGCGCAGCTCCTCGGCGCGGACCGAAGGCAAATAGAACATTTCGCCGAGCAAATTGGTGGCGATGCGCGAATGGCGGCCGGTCAGCAGGTTTTCGGCCACGGTCATGTGCGGGAACACTTCACCGTGCTGGAACGTGCGGGCGACGCCGAGGCGGGCGATGTCGTGCGGCGCGTGGCCGTTGATGTCCCTCCCCCGCAGCCGGATCGTGCCGTCGCCGCGATAAATGCCGCTGATGCAGTTGAAGACGCTCGTCTTGCCGGCGCCGTTCGGTCCGATCAGCGCCAGCAATTCGCCCGCCTCGACGGCAAGCGACACGTCGGTCAACACGGCGAGCCCGCCGATCCGCAGCGACAAGTTCTCGACGGCAAGCTCACTCACGCGGCCGCTCCCGCAACGCGCGGTAGGAGCGCCGCTCCTCGCCGCTCATCTGCCCGAGATAGGCCTCCTGGACTTCGCGGCGGCCGCGCAATTCCGTCGCCGCGCCTTCGAGCACGACGCGGCCGTTTTCCAGGATGTAGCCGTAATCGGCGACGGCAAGCGCCACGTTGGCGTTCTGCTCCACCAGAAGCACGGTGATGCCGAGTTCCTGCCGCAGCGCCGAAAGCCGCCGGGTCAAATCTTCGACGGCCACCGGCGCCAAACCGAGCGACAGCTCATCGACCAGCAGCAATTGCGGATTGCAAAGCACGGCGCCGCCGAGCGCCAGCATTTGCCGCTCGCCGCCGGAGAGAAGTCCGGCGAGCCGCGATCGGAGCTGCGCGAGCGCCGGGAAGAAGGCAAAGACGACGCCTTCGAGGCGGCGGCGCTCGGCCGCGCTGGCCCGCGACGACGACGCGGTCAAATTCTCGGCGACGGTGAGATTGGGAAAGACCTTGTCGCGCTCGGGGACGAGCACAATGCCGCGCGCCGTATTGGCGTGCGGCGGCCGGTTCTCGATGCGCTCGCCGGCAAAGCGAATGCTGCCGGCAACGACCAAGGCGTCATCGAGCCCGATGAACCCGGAAATGGCGCGCAGCGTCGTCGTCTTGCCGGCGCCGTTGTTGCCGAGAATGGCGACAATGGCCTGCGGCATCACCTTCAGCGATACGCCGTGCAGCGCCAAGGCGACGCGGTGATAAGCGACCTTAAGCCCCTCGATCTCAAGAAGCGGCGCGGTCATCGGGCGACCGTCGGGGATTTGGCGCCGGCGGCACGCAGGATGAGCAAGTTTTTGATCCTGTGCCACAAGCCGATCAGGCCGGCCGGCTCCAGCAACAAAAACAAAATCATCACCACGCCGAAGGCGGCGTAATCGACCGCAAACACCATATTGCCGAAGCGCGCCGGCAAATAAGCGGCGACGGCTTCGATGCCATAGGGAAAAAGAACGACAAAGGCGGCGCCGAGAATGGCGCCCGCGATCGAGCCCATGCCGCCAATGATGATCATGGCGACATACTGCACCGTCAGATAAAGCGAGAATGCGTCGATGGAAACGAAATTGCGGAAATAGGCAAACAGCGCGCCGGCGGTCGCCGTCATGGCGGCGCTGACCACGAACGCCATGAGCTTAAAGCGCGTCACGTTGATGCCGAGCGCGGCGGCGACCACTTCGCGCTCGCGCAACGCCCGCCACGCGCGGCCGGTGCGCGAGCGCCGCAGGTTGACGCTGATCAAAAGCGCGAGCCCGGCGAACGCGAGCAGCACGAAGTACCAGGCCCGGCCGGACGCGAGCGTAAAGCCGCCGATCGACGGCGAGTTGATCATGATGCCGGTCGACAACGTCTCCCGCGCCTCATACTCGCCGCCGAGATAAACGACGACGAAATGCAGCCCGAGTGTGCTGATGGCGAGATAAAGGCCGCGCAAGCGCAGCGACGGCAGGCCGAAGATCAGCCCGAGGCCGGCGCCAAGCGCGGCCGCCGCCGGCAACGTGATCCAAAACGGCGCGGCGACTTCGCGGAACAGCACGCCGACGGTGAAGGCCCCGGCCGCGAGCAATCCCGCGGTGCCAAGCGAAATCAAGCCGGCAAAGCCGGTAAGCAGCATCAGCGCCAGCGCGCTGATGGACGCAAGCAGCACCTGATTTGTCAGATCGAGCTGAAACGGCGTCGCCACGAACGGCAGGGCGAGCAATAAGGCCAGCGCCAGCGCAAATCGCCAGCGCCGCGCCGGCGTGCCGAACAACGAAAGTTCCTGCGCGAGCCGGCGCTGTTCGCTCATCTCATACCCGGTCAAGCTGTTCGCGGCTGCCAAACAGCCCCCACGGCCGGATGGCGAGGATGATGAGCAGCACAATAAACGGCACCACGTCCGACAACAGCGGATCGACATATTGAATGGCGGCGATCTCGGCGGCGGCCACAATCAATCCGCCGAGCACCGCGCCGGGCAAGCTGTCGAGACCGCCGACCAGCGCGGCGGGAAACGCTTTCAGGCCGATGGTCGCCATGGTCGACTCGACGCCGGCGTCGAGCGCGAGCAGCATGCCGGCGAGCGCGGCGGTGAAGGTGGAAAGCCCCCAAGCCAAAGCGTAGACGCCGTGCAGGCGGATGCCGCGCTGTTCGGCCAGGAGCGGATTTTGTCCGGCGGCGCGCATGCGCACGCCCCAGCGGGTCAAGCGCAGAAAAGCGAATAGTCCGACATAGACGACGATGGTCAGACAGACGAGCGCAACACTGGCCGAGGAAATCTGCACGCCGGGCGCCAAATGGACCGGCGGATTGCGCCAGCCGAACGCCGCGCCGGGATAGAATTGCTGCGTCGTCCAGATCAGGAGGGTGAGCCCGCGCAGCAGAATGCCGAGCGCAATGGTGATCAACACCGCCGCCAACACCGCCTCCCCGGTCATCCAGCGCATCAGCACCGCATAGACGACGATGCCCATGAGCAAGCCGCAAATCGCGGCGAGCACGAGCGCGAGCGGCGGATTTGCCGGAAAAACTCCGGCGACGGCGACCAGAACATAGGCGCCGACCATCATCAGTTCGCCGTGCGCGAGATTGAGCACGCGGCTGACGCGATAGATCAGCACATAGCCGGCGCCGACCAGCGCATAAATCGCCGCCAGGACGATCACGTTGGCAAGAAGTTGCAGCGACATGCCGCCAGCCGCCCAGCTAGGACTAAATATTTGCTAGTGGTCCTTTGATTTTAACATTCGCATGAGAGCGTGCCGAGACCGGATGCGAATGTTAGAATCGGACCACTAGTTGACGACGTCGACCGTCAGCCAATCGCGCACGCGCACGATGCCCTTCTTCTCCGGGTCGTAGCGATAGAAGCGATAATATTGCTTGGTGCGGAAATGATTGTCCGCCGTCCACACCAGCGGTCCGCCGCGCAGGCCTTGCGTGTCGAGCTGAAGGTTTGCCATCGCTTCCGCGACCTTGTCAGGGGAAGCCGGCCAACCGGTCTTGGTGAGAATTTGCTCGAGCGCGCGGCCGGTGAGCCAGCCCTCATCGGCGTAAGTCACCGGATATGAATATTTGCCCTGCGTCGCCACCTCGCGGATTTCCTGCTGCACCGGAAGGTTGTCCTGAAAGAGCGCATTGGCGGAAAAGACGTTGAGGCCGCCGTCGGCGACGCGCTTGAGCTCTTCCTCGGCCTGGATGTGTCCCCAGCAAAGATACGTTCCGGTCCAGCCGAGCCGGCGCAGCGCCTCGAAGGTGCGCACCTCGGTCGGCCACGGCGCATAAGCAAAGCCCCAGTTCGGATCGGCCTCCTTGATCTTGGTGGCGAACGGCGTGTAGTCGGCCGCCGTCGGGGGAATGAATTCGACGTCCACCGTCTTGATGCCGAGTTTTTCGCCTTGCTTCTGTGCGTTTTCGACGCCGATGCGGGAAATGGGAATCGGCATGCCGATCATCGCGATCTTCACCGGCTCCTTGGCCGCATCCTTGATCGCCTCAACCGCAACCGGAATGTCATAGCCGAAATCAAATCCGGTGGAGCAGAACAGCATCGGATCGGGCTTGGGCGGGTGCGTCTCCTTCGGACATACGGCGCCGGCGAACCACAGCGGCACCTTGGCGCGGCGCGCTTCGGCGATGACCGGCCCGTACGTCGATGACAGGCTCGATTCGATCAGGAGCATCACGTTGTCCTGGCGAATGAGCTTGGTCGCGTTCGCCGCCGCCTTCGATGGCTCCGCCTGGTCGTCCTCGATCAACAGATTGATGCGATGGCCGTTGATGCCGCCCTTGGCATTGAGCCGGTCGACATAGATGCGCAGCATCTCCATCACCGGCGCCTGCGTCGCCGCGGCAGGTCCGGTCATGGCGGCGGTGACGCCGATGGTGTAAGCGTCATCCGCTTTGGCGCCGCCAAGAGCGCCGAAGCCGAGCGTGAGCGCAGCGGCGAAAGCGAGCGCCAATTTTGTTCGCATATTCGTCCTCCCCTGCTTGATTGATGCCAGCTTATCGCAAGTGACTATGATTTCCCAAGCTGGCGCTCGCCCGAGCTTCGTCTTTACAATAGACTATCAGTCAGCGGGGATGGAAACGACATACATCATAAATCGGCTGAGGAACGCCACAGCGCCTGAGCGAGCGCTGATTGGCGGCCTGTTGGGTGTTATCTCCGCTTTGCTGTCGTCATATGTTGAAGCGCCGGATTATTTGGTATTTTTTCACACGCCGTTGCCGCCGGCGTTCTGGTTCGGAATCGCGCTTTGTACAAGTATCGCAATTTGGCACTCGAGCACGGCTTTTGCTTTATGCGCAACGATGCTGACGTCTTTTATTGCCTGGGCCGCGGCCGTACAGGCGGCGCTCCACATTCATGATGCGATCAACAGTCAATTTCCCACCGGGACAAATTACCTTTCAGCCATCTATGGTGTGGTCGGAGGGTTCGTCGGCAGCACAATTGTTGTCTTCGGGCTTTCGATGATCTCACGAGGCTTCAGAGCGTCAGGCGGCTGGGCCAGAAGCATACTGTTTGGAACCGTCGCAGGACTTTTTCTCGAGTTTGACGACGGCCCCTTAGCAAACGGATTGCCGATTCATATCGGCAGCATTCTTCCTCTGTTCCTTGTTTGGCAAACAAGCGTAGCCGCATCAATTGCCTATAGCTTGGGGAAGCCGCGGTTATTGATCCCGGCAAGCTGAAAAGCCTGCGCCGATAAGTGCCGGTCCCCCATCTGGAGAAAGGACATGAACCGGCAAGCTAGCCTGTTGTCACTCGCGCCAAAACGGCTTGCGGAGTTCCCAATCTACCTCGACCCTGGAAGTCCCAATATCTCGTAGTTCGCGTTCGCTCAGATTGGCCAATTCCCGACGTCCATCGCGTCTTTCTTTCCAAAGCCGCATGATGCGTATTGCCTTGGCGGCCACCGACCGCAGAGGCTGCGGCCGCAACGCGCCTGGCTCGTTGTGAAGGGGCATGTCACCGACATGGTCGCGCGGCGGAGCAGCAAAATTCACGCCGACGGCGGTGCTGCGAAGACGTACCTGGCCACGCTCGGGAGTCCCGACCTTGATCTCCCCCCATGCGAAATTGTCGGGCGCGCCTTTCTTATGGATTATCGCCGTCATTCCCATGAGGCGTCCTCCTGCTACAGCCCATTAACGCGGCGAGGTGCGCAATTGTCTCGCGCGAACAGTTCGACGCACGCCGAACTGTTTTCGCTTGATATGCTTCCGAATGCTTCCGATATCAGCGATGGAGTTAAAGGTGGTCGCGGCGGCAAATCTGGTAGAGCTGGCCGGCCTAGATCACGCGCTCAGTCCCTCGCGGAAGTCGAAAAACAGTCCTTCAGGATCCAACTTCTTGCGGAGCCTAGCAATTCGCTCCCATGCGGCCGGACTGTAGGAAAGCCTGGCGAACTCGGGGTGGCCGGCGAAATCAGTCTCGCCGATGTAATGCCCGGCGATGTGCGGTTTCAGCAACGCAACACATTTGTCATGCCAGGACCTGTTGGCGGCATCCTGATCCGGAGCGGTCCACATCGTCCACGGTCCGCCATACACGTTTCCGGTCACCGAGAATGCGGCGTCGGGAGGCGTCGCCGGCGGGCGATTTTTGCCGGTGTATACTGAAAACAGGAGCACGGTGTTCGGGGATGGTGCCACGACAACGTGGTCCTTGACGGCGCGGCACAGATCCGCCAGCGGGGCATTGAAAAACAACGAGTCCACCTTGCAACGAAGATTACTGGGCCAAAGCGCGCCTGAAGCATCAAAGAGCTCGGTAAAGTTGGTCTCCTTGGCCACGGATCGTGACAGGCATTGGTCGAGCGCCGGATAGCTGTCGAGCGCGCTTAACGTCGATCTGGCCGTATCTGCCGAATTCGGCAAACATAACGGCAGTCACCAAGGCGACCTTGTGGTTACTGGCGTTTGTTTTATCGGCCAAATCCGGCGGCGCCTGGACGAGGAACAAGCTGAGCTCGACGCTGCTCGGTAACCGGCCTGCCAACTGATCGAGCCATTCCGCCAACTGCACCAAGTGCTCATAGGGGTAATAGTAAGCGCTGGAGACGATCGCTTGTGGCAGCGGATAAAGTTTCAAGTGGTAGCGGAGCGCTATTCCAAAGAATCCCGGCCCGCAGCCGCGCGCCGCCCAGAAATAATCCGGATTCTCGGTCGCGCTCGCGGTGATCAGCTTGCCCTTCGCATCGACGATTTCAATTGCCTCAACGCTGCCGACGCCCGGACCCCAAACGCCGTGGTTCCAGGACATGCCGCCGCTGAGCAGATAGCCGCTGAGCTTGACCTCGGGGCAGTGGCCGGTCGGGTACGACATTCCATGCGGGTTGAGGACGGCTTGGACCTGCCTGTTGCTGAGGATGGGCTGCATCACGGCTTTTCGCGCACCCGCGTCGACCGAGATGACTTTGTTCAGATTGGTAAGGTCGATCAGCAGTCCATTGTCGCGCAGCGAAGGGTTGCACCAGTTGTGGCCTCCGCCGCGCACCGTGACTTTCAATTTCCCGGCCCGGGCAAATTTCACCGCAGCGACCACGTCCGCCTCGTCGGTCGCCTGCGCGATAATTTGCGGATGCCGTTTGGGCTGCAGCTTGTTCCAGAGGCCGCCGAATGCCGTTTGCTCAAAGCCTGGATCGGAAGGATTCAGAACAGCGCCCTTGAATCCAAACCGTGATTTGAGGATGCTGGGATTTGGCTGGCGCGCGAGAATCCGCTCCCGCGCGCTGGCCGAATGGTCGTTCAGAAAGCCGCCGAGGACGATCGAGCTGCTGCCGGCCAGTCCGGCCGACAACAGCGTCCTTCGCGAAATAAATTTGCGCATGCAGGGCTGGACTTGCGGCGGCGGTGCCGCCGCTTAGCCTCAATAGGGGTGACGGTCCTCTTTATCCATCCAGGCCTTGTAGGCCTTCAGCCCGGTGTCGCGATCGAAGTTCTCGGTTACGGCAATGCGCCGCTTGCTCCATGGCTTGGCGAAGTCTTCGTACTGGAAGGCGTCATCAAAGCCGATCGCGCTGGTGTCCTTCAGGCTGGCGGCGAAATAGACATGATCGATGCGCGACCAATAGATGGCGCTCATGCACATCGGGCACGGCGCGCCGTTGATGTAAATATCGCAGCCTTTCAGCATGCGGGCGCGCATGGGTACCGGATCGGGCGAGCCCGGCTCGCGCGGGATCATTTCCAGAATCGTACCGGGGCCGTAGTCGCTGCCGAGGAGCGCCTTGGGATTGAGCCTGGCGGAGGCATCCATGATGGCGGTGACCTCGGCGTGATACACCGGGCAGCCGGTCAACAGCACACGGTTCTGCCCGCGGCCGATGATCTCGCCGTCCTTGACGATCACGGCGCCAAACGGGCCGCCCCAACCCTTCTGCACCGACTCGATCGCAAGCCGCGTGGCTTCTGCCATAAACTTGCTCTGGTCCGCGGGTGACGTCGCCGCTGTGGCCGCGTAAGCGCGCTCGACGCTTAATCCCGTTGCGGCTGCTACGCCGGCAGCGGCCGCCATTGCGGTGTGGGTGAAGAAAGTCCGGCGGTCGGTATCTGGCAAGGCTTCGCAGGTGAAACGGTCCATGGTGCTTCCTCGGAAAAGGTCCAAGCACCAGCATTTAACCGACGCCTGCTAATGCCGGCGTACGCGCCTGTCCGCGAATTGATTCAAATGCATCGCTTTGATCGACAGCAACCCTCGGATTTCCGGCGGGTCGCTATCGCGATAGCCTCAAAAAGTAACGAATGCGATGATGCGTCAGACAACTGTTGCCGGGGCTACTTGTCGCGACGAACCTCATGTTCGTTCGTCTTGCGATCGGCTTACCGGTCGCCATTGCTCGTCGCCACCATCCTCCGCCGTTGACCCAATCAGTTGGCGATGCTTCGATGTATAACCAACAGGGAGTTGTGCTCCATCGCTCGAGTTGGCGGTGCCCCAATCCATGGGAGGATATGATGGCAACAACGGCGGAGACACCCGAAAGCTATCTGACTCTCGGGTGGAAAGTGGACGGCGGCAAAGACCCTCCCAAGTTTTGGCTGAAAGGCGGCAAGCCAGGCGATCAAACTGACGAACACCTCGTCAAGGTTCCCGCGGGGTCGATAGCATGCCACACCGCCATTATTGCTCAATCGGGTTCAGGCAAATCCTTTTTTCTTGGCAGGCTTATTGAAGAATTGATGTTGGAAACCGAAAGTCGCTGCGTAATTCTCGATCCAAACGCCGACTTCCGGAGATTTAGCGCTATCGTGGACAAACACCGCTGGGAAAATGCTGCGTACGATTTTGAACGCAACCGCGGTTTCTTGCCACACGAAGCATCCAGAGATGTCTTTGCGGAACGCTGGAACTCAATTCCGATACGCGTGGAGGGTGGCCCGGGATTTAGCCCGGGACTTTTGTACTTGCATTGGCCCTCGCTATCTTTCGAGTTTCTTGCAGATGACGTTGAGGGCATGCAGCGCAGCGATCTCTATCATTGCCACGAATTCGTTCGCGCAATTGCTTATCTCCTGGAGTTAAAACATCTCCCGGTATTGCCCCTGCCCGCACCGGCCCCCACGGACGCGACATCGGAGCAAAATGAGTTGGTGACGACTATCCCGCTTGATTTTATTGATGAGGCCAACAAGCTCCTAAAACGAGCGAAACGGAGCGATCCACAGGACATTCGCGAGATATTCGAGCGGGAATTCAGTGCGGATCAACTTGCCGAAAAGGCCAGTTTGGAATCTAAAGCTGCCGCGGCGATCGCTTCTGCCAAACGGCAGCCAATTGCCAACGCCGGGTCAAAACCGGCGCCGACCTTTGCGACACTCGGCTCCTGGTACACCACACGCCGCAAAATTGGTCGAGAGGAGATTACGCAAGTCATCGAACGAGCCGTAGCAGCGGTCGAATACATATCGGATGACGTCCAAAGATACTATTTCGGCAAGGCAAAAGAATACTCTGCGCAAAGGATCGTAAGGACCAAGATTGCCCGTCAGCGCAAGGTCGAGCATCGCATGAAAGTCATCGACCTTCCTTCATTCCCGGATCAAAAGACACGGTTTTTGGCACTGAACTCGGTGCTCTCCACAATTTGGGACCAAGCGCGATCTGAATGGTCAAAAGCTGTAGAGGATTTGAAAAAGCCGGATACAAGAGTGCCCACATTCATCGTCGTCGATGAAGCTCATAATCTTCTTCCAAAGCACCCGGACAAACTCGCCGCGAAAGCTCTGTTAGAGCAATTCAGGTCGGTCGCCGCCGAAGGCCGGAAATACGGCTTGTTCCTGATTCTGTGCACACAGCGTCCCGATAAAATCGATGATCTGGTGCTTTCTGAGTGCGAGAACCAAGCCATCATGCGACTTGGTTCGCAATCGGTCTTGGATATCACTACCAAATTGCTTGGTTTAGAGGAGGTTCAGGAAAGAAAGAAGTGTTTGGAGTTCGAGACTGGAAGAGCGTTGCTTATTGGCCGATGGGCAAAGCCAGCGCCCAAGTTTTTGTACACTGCCATGAGAAGGACCGAAGAGGGCGGCAAGAATTTGCGCGAGGCCCATTGGGCCAAGAGGCAGCAGAGTATTGTCAAAGCGGACACATCTGAAAAGCAAACCTTGCCGAAGAACGTTGAAAAAGTTTCGGCAAACCTCGGGCAGATCTCAAGCCAAAGCTGAGTCTTAGCGCTTCCACGACAGTTTCTCCCGTTGTCGCGCGCGGAAAGCGGACATCGCGAATTTATGAATGCGGCAGCTGGATTTGTCCGGGAACCGCGCTTTAACCGAGCGCCTTCGCCACCAAATAACCCGAGCCGGCGCCAAGCCCCGGCCCGGGATGCGTCGACGCGCCGATATGATAAAGCCGCGGAATAGCCGTGCGGTGATTGATCGAAGTGTGGAACGGCCGCCAGAGGAAAAACTGATCGATACCGCAAAAGCCGCCGTAGGGGTCGCCGCCGACCAGATTGATGTTCAGCGTCTCCAGATCGGCCGGCGAATAGGCTTTGCGCGCGATGACGTTGCCGCGGAAATCCTCGATGTGCGCGGCGAGGATGGCTTCGACCCGGTCGGCGAACTTTTCCCGCACGCCTTCCGTCCAGCGCCCGTCGCTGGCGTTGCAATTTCGCCGGCGGCGTCGCCCTTGATGAAGCGCGGCGCCTCCGGCAGTTGCAGCCAGAGGATGGACGCGCCCGGCGGGCAACGGCTGTCGTCGAGCGCCGCCGGCTGACCGACACAAATGGTCGGCACCGCGGGCAGCATGCCGCGCTCCGCCTCGTTCGCCGCCTTCGACACGCCGTCGAGCCCGGGCGTGAGGTGCGTAAGCGCCACCTTGCCCAGGTCCGGCGCCTTCCAGCGCGGCGGGCTTTTGAGCGCGTAGTGGATCTGCATGTTGCCCTTGCCGTAGCGATAGGAGGCGACGGCTTCGCCGACCTCCGCCGGCAATTTGGCCTCGGCCAGGAGCCGGCCGTAGAGCTGCGTGGGCGTGACCGAACAGATAACGCCGGCGCCGGCCTCGATGGTCGCGGCCGTCGGCAAGGCGCACGCCGCGCGCGCCGCCGCGCTCGTCGAGCAGAACGCGTTCGACATCGGCGCCGAGGAGAATCTCGCCGCCTTGATCGCGGATCAAACGCTCGAAGGCGCTGAGCAGATTCTTGGCGCCGCCTTTGACGATCGGCGCGCCGGCAGCTTCCGTGCGCAAAGGCAATCACTTTCGCCATCTGCCCGGAATAGGCGCTTTCCGGACCGAGGCCGGTGTGCAGAACCCAAGGCGCGAACAGCGCGCGCACCACGTCCGACTGAAAGCGGCTTTCGAGCCAGCCCCGCGCGGTGCCGAGCGCCTCGCCGAAAAACGTTTTCAGGCCGCGCAAGCCCCGCCGCCACGCCTCGCGCGCGACGATTTTCAGCATCGCCATCGACCACAGCGAGCCGCCAAGCAGCGCAAAGATAAAGGGAGCGTCGGCGCCGACGCGGTCGATATCGGCGTCAAAGCGCACGCCGTCGCCTGGCGCAAGCGCCTCGAACGTCGCGACGTTGGCTCTTGCGGTCCATGGATGAAAATCGCATGGCGGCCGTCCGGCAGCAGCACCGCCGTCGGCGTCGGGGAGTGCGCGAAGACGAGCCCGCGCTTTTCCAGTTCCGGTCCGAGCTCGGCGTAAGCCGGCGAGGTCACGAACAGGACGAACGTCGTCGCCATGACGTCGTGGATGAAGCCGGGCGCGGTGATCTCCTCGGTGCGGATGCAGCCGCCGATGCGGTCGCTGCGCTCAATGACCAGGACCTTGCGCCCCTTGCGGCCGAGCAACGCGGCCGCGACCAGCGCATTGATCCCGCTCCCGACGATCACATAGTCGGCTGCCGCCATCGTCGCTCACCCTTGTCGATCAAAAGACCCCCACCCTAACCCTCCCCCTTTTAGGGGGAGGGAAGAATGGACTAACTCGACGCAATCTCTGGAACTCCAGCAAATACCGTATTGTGGTTTCCTCCCCCTGGAAGGGGGAGGATCAAGGTGGGGGTCGCGCAAGCCGCCAATCGCGCGGCATCCAACATATGACTAGCGCTTCGGCACGAGCGCGAGCACGCGCAGCGGACTGCCGGTGCCGTTGACGATTTTCAGCGGCGCCGCGATCAGGATCGCGCCCTTGGGCGGCAGCTTGTCGAGCTGGCAGAGGCTGGCGAGTCCGTAGCGGTTGTCCTTGTGCATGAAGGTATGCGCCGGGAACGGCGGGTCCATGCCGCCGGCCGAGCCGGCGTCGGTGCCGACGGTCTCCGAGCCCCAGCCGATGACGCCCTTGCCGATCAGATAATGAATGGTCTCCGCCGTCGGGCCCGGCGAATGCGGCCCCTTGTCGTCGGCGTTGAGGAATTTCGCTTCGCTCTCGTTGCGCTTGTACCAATCGGTGCGCATCAGCACCCAGCAGCCGGCGGGAATATCGCCGTGGGTTTTCTCCCAGGCCTTCACGCCGTCGACGGTGAGGAGAAAGTCCGAGTTCTTCGCCGTCTCCGCCGAACAGTCGATCACGCACGCCGGCGCGACAAAATTTCTTCACCGGGATGGTGTCGGTCGAGCCGTCCTTATAATCCTTGCCGCTGATCCAGTGCACCGGCGCGTCGAAATGCGTGCCGGAATGCTCGCCGAGCTTGAGCCAGTTCCACGCCCAGAACGGCCCGTCCTTGTCGTAGTTCGAGATGGCGTGGACCTCGATCGGCGGCGTGTTCTTGCCGATCTGCGGCGGCAGATTGATCAGCGGCGTTTCCGGGCCGAGCGGCGCGGTCAGGTCCACCACCTCGATGGCGCCGGAAGCGAGCGCGGAAGCAAAATCACTGAGAACTTGCGTACTGGTCATGCGTCTCTCCGGGGCGCGGTGAATGGACGACGGCGTGGTCGCCGGCAGGAAGCCTATCTTAAACATTTTAGTTATGAAATATCCGCGCTGGCAAGCGACGCCAGTGGAGCGGGGAAAAGCGCGCATGGCATTCTGACGCAATCGTGGTCGGCTCGGGCATCAACGGGCTGGCGGCCGCGCTTCATCTCGCCAGCAAGGGCTGGAAGGTCGCGGTGTGCGAGCGCGCGCGACCCGCCGGCGGCGCGGTCAAGACCCGCGAGATCACGCTCCCCGGCTTTCGCCACGACCTTTACGCCATGAATCTCGGCATGTTCGCCGGCTCGCCGTTTTTTGCCGCGCACAAGGATCGTCTCATCGCGCACGGACTTGATTTCGTCGTCGCCGAGCGCTGCTTCGCCACGCCGTTCGCCGACGGCACCTGGCTCGGCGTGGACAAGAATGCCGAAGCCAACGCGGCGCGCATCGACGCGTTGAGCGCCGCCGACGGCGCGCGCTGGCGCGCCATGACCGCCGCCTTTGGCGCAAGACGCGCCATTCATCTTTGGCCTACTCGGCTCGCCGTTGCCGTCGTGGCAGGCAGTGCGCCTTGCCTTTTCCGCGTGGCGCACGCGCGGCACCGCCTGGCTTGCCGACACCGTGCGGCTCCTTCTCGCTTCGCCGCGCGAATGGCTCGACGAGAATTTCGCCAGCGACAAGCTCAAGGCGATGCTGGCGATCTGGGGCATGCATCTCGATTTCTCGCCGGACTGCGCCGGCGGCGCGCTGTTTCCCTATCTGGAGTGCATGGCCGATCAGGGCTTCGGCATGGCGATCGGCCGCGGCGGCGCGGGTACGCTCGTGTCCGCACTCACCGGCGCCATCAAAGCCGCCGGCGGCGAGGTGCGGCTCAACGCGCCGGTGCGGGAGATCGCCATCGAAGCCGGTACTGCCAAGGCGGTCGTGCTCGACAGCGGCGAGCGGCTTGACGCAACGCGCGCGGTCATCGCCAATCTGCACCCGCTGCGTGCTGTTCGGAAAACTGGTGCCGGCGTCATCCGCGGCGGCGCAGCGGCTCGCCAAATTCCGTCCCGGCCCGGGGACGATGATGATCCATTTCGCGCTCGACGATCTGCCGGCATGGGCGGCCGGCGCGGAGCTGCGCCGCTTCGCCTATGTGCATCTGGCGCCGTCGCTCGCGGCGATGGCGAGGACCTACACCGATGCGCTCGACGGCCTTCTTCCCGCCGAGCCGGCTTTGGTCGTCGGACAGCCGACCGCGATCGATCCCTCGCGCGCGCCCGCGGGCAAGCACGTGCTTTGGGTGCAGGTGCGCGTGTTGCCGTCGCAGATTCGCGGCGATGCCGCGGGCGAGATCAGCGGGACGGCGTGGAATGACGCCAAGGAGGCTTATGCCGATCGCGTGTGCGACATCATCGAGCGCTACGCGCCGGGCTTTCGCTCCACCATCCTGGCGCGCACCGTGCTCTCTCCGGCCGATCTCGAGCGCGGATAATCCCAATCTCGTCGGCGGCGACAGCCTCGGCGGCAGCCATCACCTCGATCAGAATTTTCTGTTCCGTCCGGCGTTCGGCTGGTCGCGCTATCGCATGCCGTTCGCCCGCCTTTACCTGGTCGGCGCCTCGACCTGGCCCGGCGGCGGCACCGGCGCCGGCTCCGGCTTCATGCTGGCGAAGATGCTGGCGGGGGCGTGAACCTGCCGCGTCATCCGCTACACCTCTCCCCAGCGGGGAGAGGTCGAGCGAGCGGAGCGAGCGAGGGTGAGGGGCGAGCGACTAACGGGAATGCCCCTCATCCGGCTCGCGGCCGAGGCCGCTCGCCACCTTCTCCCCGCACGCGGGGAGAAGGGAGAAAGTTCGCCGCACGGAAATTTAATTCCGTGGCTTCAGCAAATCGCGGGCGATGATGAGTTTTTGCACTTCGGTGGCGCCTTCATAGATGCGCAGCGGCCGGATTTCGCGATAAAGGCGCTCGACCACCGAGCCGACGCCGACGCCGAGCCCGCCAAAAATCTGCACCGCGCGATCGATGACGCGCTGCGCGGTTTCGGTCGCCGCCATTTTCGCCATTGCCGCTTCGCGCGTCGTGGCCACGCCTTCGGCGTCGCGGAGCCACGCCGCGCGGTAGGTCAGGAGCGCGGCGGCGTCGATCTCGGTCGCCATGTCGGCGAGCGCCGCTTGCGTGAGTTGAAAGTCGGCAAGCGTTTGGCCGAACATCTTGCGCGAGGTCGCCCGCGCCAGCGCCTCGTCGAGCGCACGGCGGGCGAAACCGAGCGCGGCGGCGGCGACACCGGCGCGGAAAATGTCGAGGCTGCGCATGGCGACCTTGAACCCCTCGCCGGGCGCGCCGACGAGATGACCAGCCGGGACGCGGCACGCGCTAAAGCGCAAGCGCGCCAGCGGATGCGGCGCGGTAACTTCGATCCGTTCGGCAATCTCCAAGCCGGGCGTGCCGGCAGCGACGGCGAAAGCGGAAATGCCGCGCGCGCCGGGCGCTTCGCCGGTGCGGGCGAACACGACATAAAAGTCGGCAATGCCGCCGTTCGATATGAATGTCTTTTCGCCGTCGAGAATGTAATGGCCGTCGGCGCGACGCGCTGAGAGCGCCATGGCGGCGACATCGGACCCGGCTTCGGGTTCGGTGAGCGCGAACGCGGCAATCGCCTCGCCCGCCGCCACCTTCGGCAGGTAGCGCGACTTTTAGTTCGTCCGATCCGGCAATGGTGATCGGCGCGCTGCCGAGCCCCTGCATGGTGAAAGCGAAATCGGCCAGCCCGGAATGGCGGGCGAGCGTTTCCCGCGCCACCACGAGGTAAAGCGAGTGCAGCGGATCGTGCATGCCGCCGTGGCTCTTGGGCACGCAATAGCGGAGCCACCCGCCACCCCCGAGCGCGCGCACCCAGCGTTTGCACAGCGCATCGACGTCGCCATGCGCGGTACCATCGCCCTCGATCTCGGCCGTGGCCTGCTGCGCCCACTCGTCCAATTCGTCGGCGAAGGCGCGATGATCCGCGTCGAAAAACGGCAGCCGCAAATGCTCGATTCGGCTCATGCAGACGTCCCGAAACAAAAAGGGGTCTGGTTATCGCACGGTGCCGATCGAATCGCCACATGCCCGCACGCCGGGCGGATGCATCCCACCACGCGTCGCGGCAGGCCAAAAACCGTTCGACCCCGCCGCCTGAAACCGGCGGCCCGAGGCCGGCGCTTATGCGCCCGTTGTCCCGCTCGCGCCGATCAGCGGCGGTTGGCTCAGCGATGATTGCAACATCGTCTCGACGCGCGCGGGCTCAACTTCGCGCCGGTCGGCCGCATCGGCGAGCGCCCGCGGCGACAGGTTTTCGAAGAACGATCGGGAGCAGATGACGGGCTCGCGACCGGGAGACTGGTCGTTCACCACCAGCCGAACAACGTCGGGCCGCGCGTAATGACCGGCGGTGTCGACGATCGCCTTGACGGCCTTTATCATCCAGGCCTGCAATTCCGCCTGAACGATTTGCGGCCCTTCCGCGGGGCCGGCCAGCGGGATGCCGAGCGGGGCGATGATCGAGCTGCCGCCGCGGGCATAGCGGATATTCATCTTCGCCTTGTGCGGGAAATCGTCGGGGATATCGCTCTCGTCGATAATCCCGCACGCGGAGAGCACGAACGCGCCCGCCTCCATGGCGTGCGCACGCACGGAAAAATGTCCCCAGAAGGACGAATGATTTGCGTCCCACTCCTCGAGTTGCGGACCGGTGTGGAGCGAGAACGCGCCGGGAAAGACCGCAACGTGGATTTCTTCTCCGAGCCCGATCATCGCCGCCCGCATCAACGTCATGAGGTGCTCTCCGCAGATCAGACCGCCGATGCGGCCGATCTCGGTATCGAACACGCACAGGTCGCCGGCGTCGCCCTGCCCCCAAAACAACCGCTCGGAGAACGTCGGCATGGTCTTGCGGTGCCGCCCCATGAGGCGTCCTTCCGGACTGAAGAACAACAGCGTGTTGTAGATCGTGCTGACCTCGGGCCGTGGATCGATTTCGTTGCAGCCCATGACGACGTAAGCGTTGGCGCGCCGCGCGGCGGCGCCGAGACGCTCGGTGTCGTGGCTCGGTGCGAGCACGGCGGCGTCGCGAAACGCCACCCTGCCGCCAACCCATGCCTGGAGCGAGGAATCCCAGCCTTCGGTCCAATAGGGATAACCCGCGAGCCATACTTCGGGAAAAACGATCAACGACGCGCCGGTCGCCGCTGCTTCCGCGATGAAGGCCTCGGCGCGCTCGAGCGACGCCTCGCGGTCGAGGAAGCGGGGCGCCTTCTGCACAATCGCGACCTTTACCGACTCTGTGACCGCCGAGAACCGATTTTTTCGTGACCGCCATGACAAGGCTCCGTTTTGGTGGAATACTCCACCGAGCATGCGCGGTTGTGGGTGCGAGCGCATGTACGAACCGGCCATTTCGCCTTGATCGACACGGACACGCAGGGATGCAGCACGCATCGCCGCTCAACGTGACGTCGACCGGATCATTCCCGAGGCGACAGCGCTTCTCGTATTGGGCCGACGCGGTGACGCAGACATTCGTGCCACTGCAATGCGACACGTCCGATCCCGCCGGATTCTTCGGCAACCTCCGCCACCGGCAAATCGGACTGATCGGGGTGACCGAGGTCCACGCCGCGACGATGTTGGCGCGCCGCACGCGTGCGACAATCGCCTCGGCACCGCGCGACGACGCCATCGTCGTGGTGCAGCTGGCTGGAACATGTCGCGCCGGACAGGAATTGCAAACCGCCGAATTGCGATCCGGCGGCAGCGCCATCGTGTGCGCCGAGGCGCCTTACTTTTTTGATTTTCCCGACGCGTTTCGGCAGCTTGTCATCAAGCTACCACGATCGCTACTGAGCACCGATCGCGGCAAAGCCCCCGCGCTCGATCTGGAATTGTCCGGTGTCGGGGCCGGGTTGTTGCGGCGTCTGGCGCTGGCCTCGCTCGCGGAGCCGCGCGCCTTTTCAGCGGACGAAGAAATCGGCATCGAACGCGCTTTCGCCGATCTGGTGTACGGCGCCACGACGCGACCGGAAACCGCAAGCCATCCGGCAGACGAATTGCGCCTCTTTACGCCTGCCCGCCGGTTTATTCGCCGCAGTCTAGCCGATCCGGCGCTTAGTCCGGCGATTGTAGCGGCCCACCTTCAAACTTCGACGCGAACGCTGGCGCGTCATTTCGCCCGGCAGGGCACCACGATCGAGCGGCTGATCTGGTCGGAACGATTAGCGGCGGCGCGACGCGATCTCGCTGACACGCGCCGCCTCGACCGTTCAATCACGGACATTGCGTTTGCCTGGGCGTTCAGCGACGCGGCCCATTTTTCGCGCAGATTCTCGCGGGCCTACGGCACCTCGCCGGCCGTCTACCGCGCCAGCCTGCACGCGCGGCCGAAGCCGCGGCGCTGACCGCGCATCCGGGCCGGTCAAAGGCCCACACCGTTGGCCGCGCCACGGCAACAAAAGCCAACTCATAACCATGCCGACGGCAAATCATTGCATTTTTTGCGCTTCGCGGCAGACTGCCTGTAGTGTGGTAGCCCTCGTTTAAGGATGCCGCGGATGCGCGGGCGTAAGAGTAGGTCATGAAAGTGATTATCGCCGGCGGCGGCGTTGGCGGTCTGGTGACCGCGCTGATGCTGCATGCGCGCGGCATCGACTGCGAAGTCTTCGAGCAGGCGGACGTCATCCGCGAGCTCGGCGTCGGCATCAACACGCTGCCGCACGCCATCAAGGAATTGGCCGAGCTCGGGCTTCTCGAGCGGCTCGACGCGGTCGCAATCCGCACCTACGAACTGTTTTACACCAACCGCTTCGGCCAGGAGATCTGGCGCGAGCCGCGCGGGCTCGATGCCGGCTACGACATTCCGCAATTTTCCATCCATCGCGGCCGGCTGCAGGGCGTGATCTATCAGGCGGTGCGCGCGCGGCTCGGCGAATTGCGCATTCATCTGAATTGCCGGCTCGGCTCGTTCAGCGAGGACGAAGGCGGCGTCACCGCCTATTTCTTCGATCGCGCGCGGCGCGCATCGGCTCACCGCGCGCGGCGACGTCCTGATCGGCGCCGACGGCATCCATTCGCGTGGTGCGCGACAAGCTCTACCCGAAGGAAGGCGCGCCGACCTGGAACGGGCTCATGCTCTGGCGCGGCGCCATCGACTGGCCGGCGTTCCTGACCGGACGCTCCATGATCGTCGCCGGCGGGCCTGGCGGCGAAGCTCGTGATCTATCCGATTGCCGAAGGATCGCGCGCCGACAAACGGCTGACCAATTGGGCGGTGGTCGGCCGCGTCGGCGACGGCGCGACGCCGATCCCGCACAAGAACGACTGGTCGCGGCCCGGCCGCTTCGAGGATTTGATGCCGCACGTGCAGCGCTTCCGCATTCCCTTTGTCGACGCCCGCGCGCTGATCGAGGGCGACGCCGGAATTCTGGGAATATCCGATGTGCGACCGCGATCCGCTGCCGCGCTGGAGTTTCGGCCGGGTCACGCTGCTCGGCGACGCCGCGCATCCGATGTATCCGGTCGGCTCGAACGGCGCCTCGCAGGCGATCCTCGATGCGCGCTGCCTCGCCGACCGGCTGAAAGACGCCGACAATCCCGTTCACGCGCTGTGGCTCTACGAGCAGACGCGGCTGCCGATCGACCGCCGACATTGTGCGCATGAACCGCAAGGGCGGCCCGGAAGGCGTCATCGACGCGGTCGAAGCGCGCGCGCCCGAGGGCTTCTCCAACATCGACGATGTTTTGTCGTTCGAGCAGCGCAAGGCGATCGTGCGCGGCTACGCCTCGGCGGCGGGCTTTGCCCGCGAGCAGGTCAACAAGGCGGCCTAAGCCGCGCGCTCGCGCCGGCGTGAAAAGCGCCGGCTGGAGCCTGGCTGCGGGGATTTCCAGCTAAAAACGCCTGCGTCCGGCACGCGCGGCCCCACCGAGCGTGATAAAAAAACAACACGAAAGCAAAAAATAGCAAAGCTGCACAGCAAAATGCTGCGCGCCACGCTTCCGCCCGTATTGGCCGCTGCCCTGCCGCTTAGTGCGTCGCGATTGCACGTGGATGGGTGGGGACGGCACCATGTGTTCGACACGATACGCCGCTTTGCTGCAGGCAAGGCGTGGCCAAGAAAAACGTATTGGCCTTTCTGGCATCTCTCGGCTCTCTCGGAAAATGACCCTGTTGGGCGCCGTCGTTCTCACGGCGGCGGCGCTGGCCGGTTGCACCCAGTCGCCGGTTCGTACCAGCAGATCCGAGTGGTCGACAGCCGCCCGTCAGGCCTATGTGCCGCCGATCAAAAAGCGGCATCACATCGACGTCGCCACCACCGGATCGATCCCGCACGGTTCCTCGGTTGGGGTTGCCAGCTTTTATACCGAAGGATCGCACACCGCGAGCGGCGAGAGACTTAATCCCAACGCCTTGACCGCGGCGCATCCGACATTGCCGTTCGGCACGCACTTGCGAATAACCAGCGTCGCCAGCGGCCGCTCCGTGGTCGTGCGGGTGAACGATCGCGGCCCGTTCCTGAAAGGCCGCGCCGTCGACGTGTCCTTATCCGCGGCGAAACAGCTCGGCATCACCGAGCGCGGCGTCGCCAAGGTCAAAATGGAAGTCGTGCAATAGCGGCAGATCGGGTGTCGTTGCATCGGCAGCCGGTAGATTAAGCCTCTCGGCGCACCGCGTTGCTGACGCGCGCGGCGATGTTTGCCCGCCCCGCGGCCGTCAACTTCATCAAGGCAAAGGCGGCCAAGGCGTCGCGCGCGGCTCGCCCCTCGCCCATCCCTCGCCGGGAGTGAGTGCGAAGGTCGCGCCCACGGAACAAGACATCGCGCCGCATCATTGGCCTCATAGCGGTGTGGCTCCAAGCCCTCACCGCAAAACGCGAACCTCCGAAACCTTGACGAAGATGGAGAGCACGATGAGAACAAAATTATTGGGCGGCGCGGCAGCCCTGATGTTGACGGCATGCGGCTTTGTGGCGAGCGCCTCCCCCGCCGCGGCCCAGCCATGGGTGGGGCCCGCCTATGCACCCGGCGGCTTGGTGGCCGCGGCGGCATCGCCGTTATGGGCGCCCAATGGCTACTATGATTATGTTCCGGGTTACGTTTACGCACCGGCGCCGGCCATCGTACCGCTGGCGCCTGGACCTGTCGTCGGCCAAGGCGGCGGCAGCGTCGCCTATTGCGCGGCGCGTTTTCGGTCGTACGATCCGGCAACCGGAATGTATCTCGGCTATGACGGCGTGCACCATCCCTGCCCTTAATCTCTCTAGGCAACGATCCGCGTAAGCGAAGCGACAAGCCTATGTCGCTTCGCTGATATCGCCGCGAAGAAGCGGAGAGATTACTGCGGCTTCATTCCGAAGCGAGACCGTGAAGCGCGCTCAACAGCACGTCGATGTGTTGCTCGATCGCGGCAAGCGCGATGTCCGGCCGGATAAATTCCGCGTCCTTTACCTGCCAGAACTGCACGCGCTGCTCCCATTTCGGAAAACGCTGGCGCACCAGCGGGCGATGTTCCGGCTCGTTAAGCGCAATGATTCGGTCGGCGGCTTCGAGATCCATGGCTGCGCACTGGCGCGGCATGCGGCCGCCGTTTTTGGCCGGCCATCCCCGCGTCTTCAATGCATGCAAGGCAAACGGCGACAACGGTCCGATATTGTTGACGCCGCGTTCGACGGCGAGCGCCCGCGATTGCGCCTGCCACCCGACGCCAATTGCGGCGGCCTTGTGATTGAACAGTTCTTCGGCAAATCGGCTGCGGTAGTAATTGCCGGTGCACAGAAAAAGCACCGTCTTGGTCATTGATTGAGGCATTGGCAGCGTGCGCTCCATTCTTCTTCTTCGCGCGTTTGCGCCGTCGACTTGCGGCGGCGTCGCGATCTTCCTCTTCTCCTTGCCGGAGAAGGTTTTACCGCGACTGTGATAAGTCGCAGTTGCCACATCGACAGCGCCGCATCATTAAGGCCTTGGAGACCTTCGGCAGCCGTCGCCCCCGCCGATGGTTCTCTTAAAGGGGATGGCGTCATTCGTGAAGCCATCCCCTTCGCATTTGTGGCCGCGTCGCCGCGCTTCATGTTTTTGTGCTGGTTGATGCGAACCGGATGACCTCTCATTCGTTACGCATGTGCCGTTCGCCAAACCACATGCGTGCGGCGCAAAATGCGGGAGGAAGTTCGATGCGTAAGTCAATCCTCTGTATTTCGGCCGCCGCCATGTTCACATTCGCCGCCTCCGCGGCCCAAGCGATGCCGCCGGTTGGCGACCTGAGCGGTGCGTCATCCGCGCACGTTGTCTTGGTTCGCGCCGGCTGCGGCCCCGGCTTCTTTCGCGACCGATTTGGCCGCTGCCGGCGCAACGTCGTGCGGCCTGGGCCGGCTTGGCGGCGCCCTGCTGCCAGATGCTGGCGCGGGCCAGGCGGCCGGTTGCGCTGCCGCTGACGAAGGCATGAGGCCGCCGCATTCGGCGGCCTTTTACTGTCCGCGTCAAGCAGCCTTCACGCGACTCGCTCGGCGGCGTTGCGGCGAAGGACGCAGGCAATCTCGCTTTTGTGTCCTCCGCTCGCCCTCGCCTCGCCGCTTCGCTACGGCCCGCTCCAGATGCAGATCACTTCTGGAACAGCCATCGCGCCAGCACAGTAGCGGCGACTGCGCCGATAAGCTGCGCTGCGATGAAGGCAAGCACGCCCGACGGGGCAATGCCCGCATAGGTATCTGAGAGAGCCCGAGCGATCGTTACCGCAGGATTGGCGAACGACGTCGACGCGGTGAACCAATAAGCGGCCGTGATGTAGAGCCCGACCGCATAGGGAATTGCCGCGGGCGTGCGCGCCGCGCAGCCGAAGATTGTCAGCAGAAGCCCGAACGTGGCGACGAATTCCGCGAACCATTGGCCCGATCCTGTTCGCACCTTCATCGAGACTTGCCATAACGGCAGCTCGAACATCGCGTGGGCGGCGACAACTCCGGCAATGCCGCCGACGATTTGCGCGGCGATATAGGCGGCGGCAAGACGCGGCGGCAACGCACGTTGCAATGCCATGGCCACGCTGACGGCCGGATTGAAGTGCGCGCCCGATACGGGGGCGAAGGTGAGAATGAGGACGGTGAGGATCGCTCCGGTCGGCAGCGTGTTGCAGAGAAGCGCAAGCGCGCCGTTACCGCCGGCGAGCTTTGCCGCCATGATGCCCGAGCCGACGACGCCCGCGAGCAGGAACGCGGTGCCCAACCCCTCGGCAACGATGCGCTTCACGTCGACTCGACCGCTTGGTCAACGTTTCCGATGTCGCGCAGCTTGCGCTGCAAGGTGAGTTGATCCAGCGAATGAAGCGGCAGCGACGTGAAAATGGCGATGCGCTGATTGAGCATCCGATACGCGTCCTTGAAGGCGAGCGCGATTTCCGCAGCCGTGCCGTTGGCTTCGGCCGGATCGGGTACGCCCCAATGCGCGGTCATTGGTTGACCGGGCCATACCGGGCAAGCTTCACCTGCCGCGTTGTCGCAAACCGTGAAAACGAAATCGAGCGGCGGTGCGCCGGTTTCGGCAAATTCGCTCCATGACTTCGATCGAAAAGCCGATGTGTCGTAACCGAGGCTTTGCAGCAATCTCATCGTTTCGGGGTGCACCTGGCGCTTCGGATGACTGCCGGCGCTAGAGGCGCGGAATTTGCCCCTGCCGGCCTTGTTCAAGATCGCTTCCGCCATGATGGAGCGCGCCGAATTGCCGGTGCAGAGAAACAGCACATGATACGGCTCGGCCATGGCGCGGGTCACGAACAGCCGCACACCGGCTCCGCGACTTTCTCCGCCGGGGCGCAACACGATTTCTCATGCGCGACGCGGGCGACGCGCTCGCCCGAGCCGTCGCCATAGTCGGTGCTGTCACCCGTCGTATGGAACGTTTCCCAAGAGATGCCGGCCGGATCGTCGATCCAGGACTTTTCCGACTTGGCGTAGCAGCAGGAGGTTTGGCCCTGTTCGATGACCTTGCCCTCGGCGTTGTGCAGCCGGGCGTAAATGTCTTTCAGTTCGTCGCCGCTTTCGGCCTGGATGCCGAGATGATCGAGGCCGGGTTGCCGCCCGCGGGTCGAGATGGCGAAATTCACCCGCGGGTCGTCCAGCATCCACTTGGCGTAATCGGTCTTGATCACGTTCGGCTCGGCGGCGAACAGCGCCGAATAGAAACCGATGGATCGTTTCAGGTCGTCAACGGCGACGTGCACGTGAAACCGTTTCATGGCGGGACACTCCCTTCGGTTGGCAAACCGCTGCCGGCACGCAGTCTTGTGCGCCCTGGCAGCAGTTCTCGGTGAGGAAGGAGACAAGGTCGTTCATCGCTTCGTATCGCGCTGCGTAAATCATCGAACGGCCATTGCGGCGGACGGAGACCAGCCCGGCGAAGCGCAACCGATCGAAATGAAATGTCAGCGTGTTGGGGGCGAGGCCGAGCTTTTCCGCCACCTGCCCGGCCGCCATGCCTTCCGGCCCTGCCTGGACGAGCAGGCGGAAGATTTGCAGCCGGTTTTCTTGCGCCAGCGCCGACAAGGCGGCGACCGCATGCATTGTTTCCATATTTCAACGAATATAGAAACATTCGGGGAAAGTCAAGGGGCGCCAGATCGGCGCGGTGCAACGCAGAGGGCAACGTCATCACCGCGTGCTAAACTAAATGCCCGGCAATTCCATCATCACATGCATCACCGAGGCCGCTTCGAACAAAGTCAGTTTGTCGGCAACGGATGCTTGGAGCGGCTACAGAGGTTTGCCGAGCATGTAAACTCCAGCGGGGACCCAGTGCAAAGATCAAGAACTGGATTCCCGCTTCCGCGGGAATGCGCGGAACAAAGAATCACCTCTCCCCAGTGGGGAGAGGTCGCGCGCCGCGGGAACGGATTTTTGTTAGCCGTCATCCTGAGGTGCGAGCGATAGCGAGCCTCGAAGGACGACGGCCCGAACGCCGCGGGCTGCATCCTTCGAGGGCCGCTTCGCGGCCACCTCAGGATGACGAAATGGCAAAATCGCCGAACGAAAAAAACTTCACCAAGCGGCGATCGGTCGCCGAGGGACTAAAACTCGCCGACGCGGCGCATGCCGCGACGTGGCGGCTTTACTGCGACGTATTCTCGCTGTGGCGCGGCTGCCGCAGCAAAAAGTGCCGGCACCACCGCCGCTGCTTGGGCGAGCCGGCGGGATGTTTGTTGCGGGCGCTGGCGTTTATTCCGCCGGCGCGGCGCGAGGAAGCGGCGAAGGCGGTGATCACCGGCGGTCCGCGGCGCATTCCGCCGGCGACGCATCTGGAATGGACCGTGCGCCGCGAGCGGCTGCCGCGGCTGATGATGTGGCGGATGCCGCCGACCGGAGGATGAAGGTGCCGCAGGAACAATCAGCGAGCGGCACCGCAGCAGGGTTGTCCGTCATCCTGAGGCGCGAGCCATTAGCGCGTTTACGCGCGTCTTCGACGCGCTATGGCGAGCCTCGGAGGATGAGCGGGTCGAAGTGGCCCAGCTGTCGCCCTTCGAGGCTCGGCGCTTCGCGCCGAGCGCCTCAGGGTGACGTTGTTATCCCGGCGGCGGCAGAAACATGACTTCGTATTTGGCGGACAGCGCCACCACGTCGGGCGGGTTCTGTTCCTTCATGCTGTGAATGGCCCAGAACAGATCGTAGAGCTTGCGCGTCGGGCTCACCCAGAAGAAGCATTTGATGACTGGTCGGACTTGTTGAACAGCCCGTGCGGAACGTTCATCGGCAGGCGGATGACATCGCCGGCGGTGGCGACGTAATCGTGGCCTTCGAGCACGAGGTCCATGCGGCCCTCGAGCATGTAGATGAACTCGTCCTGGGTCGGATGAATGTGCGGCGGCACGAAGGTGCCGGGCGGAAACGTGGCGTGCCAGGAAAACGAGTTCTCGCTGAGCTGCTTCGGCACGTAGGTCTGGCCGAGAATATTCCAGGATATGCCGTCGATGCCCGTTCCGGCCTTGGTGACGCCTCCGGTCATTGCACTCATCTCACCCCTCGCTCAAAGCGCTGCCGCTTTTTCAAGTTCGCCGCCATTCAAGCACGCGCGGGGCGGCGGCGCCAATATTGCCGCGCCGCGTTCGGCCGACAGCGTAAATTTGCCTCATGGGCCGCATTATCATTAATCGGGCGGCGTCCTTCCCAAGGCGGCTGATTTAAACCTAAACTATCGGCCAGGACAGTTGGTCAGGGAGCAGCGTGGACATGAACAAGTTCAAGCTGATCGCCGCCACTGCGGCCGCGCTCGGGTGTTGGGCGGCAAGCGCCCATGCCGAGGATAATCTTAAAGTCGGTCTGATCGCGACGTTGTCGGGACCGCCCGCCGTGCTCGGCCAGCAATTGCGCAACGGCTTTTCGCTGGCGCTCAAACAGCTCGGCGGCAAGCTCGGCGGCCGCGAGACCGATCTCATCGTCGCCGACGACGAGCTCAAGCCGGACGTCGCCGTCACCAAGGTCAAGGCACTGTTCGACCGCGACAAGGTCGATTTCGTCGTCGGGCCGATCTTTTCCAACATTCTCGGCGCCATCAAAAAGCCGGTGACCGAAGCCGGCGTCATCCTCATCAGCCCCAACGCCGGCACCTCGACCTTCGCCGGCAAGGAGTGCAGTCCCAATCTCTTCGTCACCTCCTATCAGAACGATCAGGTGCACGAAGTGCTCGGCGAATACGCCCAGTCTTCCGGCATGAAGAAAGTCATCATCATCGTGCCCAATTATCAGGCCGGAAAGGACGCCGCCGCGGGCTTCAAGCACAAGTTTTCCGGCGAAGTGCTCGACGAGATGTATGTGCCGCTCGGCCAGCTCGACTATTCCGCCGAGCTCTCGCGCATCGCCGCGTCAAATCCCGACGCGGTCTTTGCCTTCCTGCCCGGCGGCATGGGCGTGAATTTCGTCAAGCAGTACCGGCAGGCCGGCCTCGCCGACAAGATCCCGTTCCTGTCGGCGTTCACCGTCGACGAGTTGACGTTGCCGGCGCAAAAGGACGCCGCGCTCGGCATGTATAGCGGCGCCAATTGGGCGCCCAATCTCGACAACCCGCAGAACAAGGCGTTCGTCGAGGCCTATCTGAAAGAGTACAACGCGGTGCCGGCGACTTATGCGTTTCAGGCCTACGACACCGCCATGCTGATCGACAGCGCCGTCCGCGCAGGTCAAAGGCAATCTCGCCGACAAGGACGCGCTGCGCGCCGCGCTCAAAAAAGCCGATTTCAAGTCGCTGCGCGGCGCCTTCAAGTTCAACAACAACCATTATCCGATCCAGAACTTCTATCTGACCAAGGTCGCCAAGCGCCCCGACGGCAGATACGAGACCGAGATCGTCAAGACGGTGTTCACGGATTACGGCGATTCGTACGCCAAAGATTGTCCGATGAAGTGACGGAAAAGCGCGCCTATTCTTCCCGGCATCCCCGGGAAGTGTGCTGGCGACGAATGTCCAAATTTCCTCCCCCTGAAAGGGGGAGGATCAAGGTGGGGGTCTTTTTGTTGATCGAGGCAAATGACCCCTCCCCGGCGCGCGCTGCGCGCCGACCCTCCCCTTTCAGGGGAGGGATAGTATTGCACCAGAGAGTTGCTTCGCTGCGCTTCGCGGGCGGATAAGAGATGTCGGGCACGCTGTTTCTGGTCCAAATCCTCAACGGATTTCAGCTCGGCGTCCTGTTGTTTCTGATTGCGGCGGGACTGACGCTCGTCTTCGGCGTGATGGATTTCATCAATCTCGCGCACGGCGTCCAGTACATGCTCGGCGCTTATCTCGCCGTGGCGTTTTACGGCGTGTTCAATAACTTCCTGGTGGCGCTGGTGCTTGGCGCTCGCCGCCGCGCTCGCGTTCGGGCTCCTCTTGGAATTTCTCGTCTTCCGCCACCTCTATGCGCGCGACCATCTCGACCAGGTGATCGCCACCTTCGGCATCATTCTCTTCCTCAATCACGGGGTGCGGCTTGTCTGGGGCGCGGCGCCGCTCAACCTGCCGGTGCCCGGAATTTTTCACCGGCTCGATCAGGCTGATGGACGGGCTGCTTTATCCGGTGTGGCGCCTGGTGATCATTGCCGCCGGGCTGGGCGTGGCCGTCGGCGCTGTACATCCTGGTGTCGTTCACCCGGATCGGCATGCTGGTGCGCGCCGGTTCGACCAACGCGCCCATGGTCTCGGCGCTCGGCGTCAATATCGAGCGGCTGTTCATGTTCGTGTTCGGCTTCGGCACCATGCTTGCCGGCTTTGCCGGCATCATGATCGCGCCGATCATCTCGGTCGAACCCGGCATGGGCACCAACATCCTCATTCTCGCGTTGGTGGTGATTGTGATCGGCGGCATCGGCTCGATCCGCGGCGCCTTCATCGCGGCGCTGCTGATCGGCCTGGTCGACACGCTCGGGCGCTCGTTTTCGATCGACATTTTGCGTCTGGTCATGGCGCCGTCGCCGGCCCGCACGGTCGGACCGGCGCTGGCCTCCATGCTGATCTACCTGCTGATGGCGATCGTGCTCTACGTGCGGCCGTCCGGGCTGTTTCCGGCGCGAGGCCGCTGATGGCGACGGCGCTTGCCGCCGCCGCGGCCAAACCGGCGCTGCCGGCGGCGCGCCGGCTCGCTTCTGCCGGCGGCGATTTTCCTGGTGCTGGCGCTGCTGCCGGTCGCCGCGGCGCTGGCCGGGCAGCAATATCTCGATCGATCTCGGCACCCGCGTCATGGTGTTTGCGGTCGCCGCGGTCGCGCTCGATGTGCTGGTCGGTTACGGCGGGCTGATTTCCTTCGGCCATGCCGGCTTCATCGGGCTCGGCGCCTATGCCGTCGGCATTCTCTCCGCGCACGGCATCGGCGATGCGCTTGTCGCGCTGCCGGTCGCGATCGCCGGGTCCATGCTGTTTGCGTGGCTGACCGGCATCGTCTGTCTGCGCACCAAAGGCGTCTATTTCATCATGATCACGCTCGCGTTCGGGCAGATGATCTACTTCGTCGCCACGTCGCTCGCGCCTTATGGCGGCGACAACGGGCTCACCATCGCGGCGCGCAATACCATCGCCGGCTTGGCGCTGCATCAAGAACGATCGCGCCTTCTACTACTTCACGCTCGTTTGTCTGCTCGCGACGTATCTGTTTTGCCGCGCGCTGGTCGCCTCGCGCTTCGGCCGGGTGCTGCGCGGCGGCAAGGAGAACGCGACCCGCATGGCGACGGTCGGCTTCACCGTTCGCCGTTTCCAGCTCGTCGCCTATATCATCGCCGGCGGCCTCGGCGGCTTGTCGGGATTTTTGCTCGCCAACTCGACCGAATTCGTCAGCCCAGCCTACATGGCGTGGCAGCAATCCGGCGAGTTGATCGTGATGGTCATTCTCGGCGGTCTGGGCACGCTGCACGGCGCCATACTCGGCACCGCCGCCTATCTCGTCATCGAGGAGTGGCTCTCCGGCGTGACCGAGAACTGGCAGGTGATATTCGGACCGCTTCTGGTGCTTGCGGTGTTGTTCGCGCGCGGCGGCCTGCTCGGTCTCGGCACAAAGCTGCGCCGGGATTTGTTCGGAGGCGTCGGCCATGGCTGAGCCGCTCCTTCGCCTGCAAGGCCTGAGCAAGAATTTCGGCAGCCTGGTGGTGACCGACGACGTGACGCTCGACATCAACGGCGGCGAAATGCATGCGCTGATCGGCCCGAACGGCGCCGGCAAGACGACGTTGATCAATCAAATATCCGGCTTGATCGCGCCCGACGCCGGCGCGGTTTTTTTCACCGGCGCCGACGTCACCGCGCTGCCGCCGCAGGCGCGGGCGCTGCGCGGCATGGCGCGGACCTTCCAGATCAGCTCGATCCTGCCTGGCTTTCGCCGCGCTGGAGAACGTGGCGCTCGCCGTGCAGGCGCGCATCGGGATCGAGCTTCCGCTTCTTCGGCAATGCCGCCGCCGAACCGGACCTCAACGCTGCCGCCATGGCCGCGCTCGAACAGGCCGGCATCGCCCATCGCGCCGGCGTCCGCGCCGCCGAGCTTTCCCACGGCGAGAAGCGCGCGCTCGAACTTGCCATCGCGCTCGCCATGCAGCCGCGGCTTCTGTTGCTCGACGAGCCGATGGCCGGCATCGGCCGCGAAGAGACCGAGCGTCTGGTCGATTTGTTGCTCACCCTCAAGGGCAGATTGACCATGATCCTGGTCGAGCACGACATGGAAGCGGTGTTCGCGCTGGCCGACCGGATTTCGGTCCTGATCCGCGGCCGGCTCCTGACCACGGGATCGCCGGCGGACGTGCGCGCCGATCCGGCCGTCGTCACCGCTTATCTCGGCGAACAAATGGAGTGAAGCGAAGTAGAAGGATGGCTGAGCACAATGACGGCGCAAAGATACTCCGCTCATTCCCGCGACAGCGGGAATCCAGTTCGGGGTCCCCGCTTACGCGGGGACGAGCGGAAGCGTGTTGGCGCAGGTGAGCGAACGTGCTGACGGTGGACAGCCTGCAGGCCGCTTATGGCGCCGCGCGCGTGCTCTTCGACATCAGCTTTCACGTCGGCGAAGGCGAAATGGTCACGCTCCTTGGCCGCAACGGCATGGGCAAGACCACGACGATTTCCGCAATCATGGGCCTCCTTCGTGCGCGACGGCGGACGGATTACGTTCGGCGACGCGCGCCTCGACCGCTTGCCGCCGCATCGCGTCGCGCAGGCTGGCTTAGGGCTGGTGCCCGAGGGCCGGCAGATTTTTCCGACGCTCAACGTCGAAGAGAACCTGATCGCGACCGCCGCGGCACGCTTTGGCCCGCCGCGTTGGCGGCTCAACGACATTTATCACCTGTTCCCCATTCTCGCCGAGCGGCGCCGCAATATGGGCAATGAACTCTCCGGCGGCGAGCAGCAGATGCTGGCGATCGGCCGAAGTCTGATGACCAATCCAAAGCTCCTCATCCTCGATGAGGCGACCGAAGGTTTGGCGCCGCTCATCCGCAACGAAATCTGGGCGAGCTTGAAGCGGCTCAAAGCCGAGGGCCAAGCCATCCTGCTGGTGGACAAGCACATCGACGCGCTGATGAAGCTCGCCGACCGCCATGTGGTGATCGAAAAAGGCTTTACCGTCTGGTCGGGTTCGTCGGCGGCGTTGGCCGCCGATCCGACCGTACGCCAGCGCTACCTGCAAGTATGAGGCGCCGCGATCTTTGCCGCCGTCCGGAGCTATTCGGGTACGACCGCCGTGGTCTCGATCTCAAGCCGAGCCTCCGGCTCCACCAGGCGCGTGACCGCGACCAACGCCATCGCCGGATAATGGTCGCCCATGACTTCGCGGTAGACTTCGCCGAGCGCCGGCCGCGCTTTGAGATATTCGTCCATGTCGCGGACGTACCACGTCATGCGTACGATGTGCCGCGGCGACGCGCCGCCTTCGGCGAGAACGGCGGCAACGTTGCGGAGAAGCTGGCGCGTCTGGCCGACGAAGTCGGACGGAAAACGCCCCTGCTCGTCACAGCCGACCAAGCCGCCGGTGAACAAAAGGTCGCCGCGCGCCTTGATGCCGTTCGCATAGCCTTTCGGCTGCGGCCAACCGGATGGATGCAAGACCTGGTTTTGCCGACGACGCGACGGCAAAACATCGACGGGGCTATTGGACAATTGCGGCTCCCTGAGAGGTAATCCGAGACGGGAAGAATGGCATTCCTGAAAAGCTCATATGGGCACCGTTTTAGGAGGCAAGCTTGCTTGCGGCCGATTCCACAGCCCGCCGCCGCAATTCGAAGCGCTGCAGCTTGCCGGTTTCGGTGCGCGGCAGGCTCGAAACGTATTCGACCGCGCGAGGATATTTGTACGGCGCAACGGTCGCTTTGACGAAATCCTGCAAAGTCCGCGTGAGCGTCGCTTCGCCGGTAAAGCCCTGCCGCAGCACCACGTAAGCCTTGACGATTTGCCCGCGCTCGTCGTCGGGCGCGCCGACCACGCCGCATTCGGCGACCGCCGGATGCGTGAGCAGCACCGCCTCGACTTCCGGCCCGGCTATGTTGTATCCCGCCGTAATGATCATGTCGTCCGAGCGCGCCTGATAGTGGAAGTAGCCGTCGGCATCCTTGATATAAGTGTCACCGGTGAAGTTCCAGCCGTTCTGCACATAGTCGGCTTGGCGTTTATCCCCAAGATAGCGGCAACCGGTCGGACCACGCACGGCAAGCCGCCCGCTCGTACCCGGCCGCAACCTCGCGGCCGTCGGCATCGACCACTCGCGCCTCATATCCGGGAACCGGCTTTCCGGTCGCGCCCGGCCGCATGTCCTCCTCGGGCGAGCCGACGAAGACGTGCAGCATTTCGGTCGAACCTAGTCCGTCGATGATGCGGATTCCGGTCGCCTTGAGCCAGGCCTCGAACGTGGCCGCCGGCAACGTCTCGCCGGCCGAGACGCACTTACGCAGCGCGGAAATGTTGTGATTGGCGATTTTGCCCAGCATGCTTCGATACGCGGTCGGCGCGGTGAAAGAAATCGTCGCGCCGAAACGCGCGATCGCCGGCAGCAAATCATCCGGCGAGGCTTTCTCCAGCAGGATCGCGGCCGCGCCGACGCGCAGCGGGAACAGCACCAGGCCGCCAAGGCCGAAGGTGAACGCAATCGGCGGCGAGCCGATGAATCGGTCGCTGCGCTCGGCGCGCAGCACGTATTTGCCGAACGTGTCGCAAATGGCGAGCATGTCGCGGTGATAGTGCATGGTGCCTTTCGGCACGCCGGTCGTTCCCGACGTAAAAGCGATCAGGCAGACGTCGTCGCTCGCGGTATCGCACGCCTGAAAATGCTCGTAGCCGGGCTTTTTCATCAAGCCTTCGAGACTGTCGGCGTTGCCGCCGCCCCAATAAACGACGCGCGCAAGCTCGGGCGCCAGCGCCTTTGCTTTCTCCATTTCGTCCGCGAGCCGCACATCACAGAGCGCAAGGCCGATCTTGGCCTTGCTCGAGCGGGAATGCGATTTCCTTGGCGCGCAACAGCGGCATGGTCGCCACCACAATGCCGCCGGCCTTGATGACCGCGAAATACGCCGCCACCATCGTCGGGCTGTTAGGCCCGCGCAGCAGCACGCGCTGTCCGGGAACCAGGCCGAGATCGCGGGTCAGTACGTTGGCAATGCGGTTCACGCGCTCGGCCAGATCCGCGTAAGAAAGGCGCTCGCCCGGCGCAATCAAACAATCGCGGGCGCCGTTGCCCGGAAGCGACCCAATCGTCGACGAATGCGGCAACGCAATTGAGCCGATCCGGATAGTCGAGTTCCGGCAGATTGAACAAAAAGTCCGGCATCTGTTCGGCCGGCGGCAGATGGTCGCGCGCGAAGGTATCGAGGTGGGCGGAGCGGTTCATGGCCATTGTTTCCGTTTTAGTTGCCCTCGAATACCGGCTTGCGCTTGTCAGCGAACGCCCGGTACGCGCGGTTGAAATCTTCAGTCTCCATGCACAGCGCTTGCGCGACGGCCTCGGCTTCGATCGCCGTCTCGACCGACATCGCCCACTCCATTTCAAGCATGCGCTTGGTCATGGCATTGCCGAACGTCGGTCCGGCGGCAAGTTCAGCGGCGAGCGCTTGCGCATCCGCGAGTACTTGAGCGGGCGTGGATACCCGATTGAAAAAGCCCCAGCGTTCGGCCTCCTCTCCACCCATAACCCGGCCGGTAAATAAAAGTTCGGCGGCGCGGCCTTGACCGACGATCCGCGGCAGGATCGCGCAAGCTCCCATGTCGCAACCGCCAAGGCCTACGCGATTGAACAAAAATGCCACCTTCGCATTCGGCGTACCGATGCGGATGTCGGAAGCCATGGCGATGATCGCGCCCGCTCCGGCGCAAACGCCGTCCACGGCGGCAATGATCGGCTGCGGCGCGGCACGCATCGCTTTGACCAGTTCGCCGGTCATGCGGGTAAAATCCAGAAGGCCGCTCGCGTTCATTTCCGTCAGCGGCTTGATGATCTCGAAGACGTCACCGCCCGAGCAGAAATTGCCGCCGGCGCCGGTGACGACGATCGCCTTGACGCTTTTGTCGCGTGCCGCCGCGCGGAAGATGTTGGCGAGTTCGGCATAGCTCTCGAAGGTCAGCGGATTTTTCCGTTCCGGCCGATTGAGCGTGATGGTGGCAACCGACTGCGCGAGCGCCAGACGCACGTGCTGCGCCGCGTAGTCTTTGATCGGCAGCGTCACCGGATTGGCGCTGGTCATCGCGGCGGTGCTCCGGCAATCGCGGCTGCGCGCCGACGTTTTGGCTTTGGCGAGAAGCCGCATCAATGTGTCGACGTCGCCGGGCGCGAGCTCCGAAAATACTTCGGCGATCCAGCCCTCGTGGGCGCGAGCCATGGCGCGAAATACGCGGCGACCCTCCGGCGTCAGGCTGACGATTTGCGCCCGCCGGTCGCTGCGCGATTGTCGCCGGTCCAACAGTCCAAGCGCCACCAGCCGCTCGGACAAGCCCGGTGACATTGCCGTTGGAAACCATCATACGCCGCGACAGCTCACCCAACGTCATGCCGCCCGGCGCCTTGTCGAGCTGCGCCATGAGATCGAAACCGCGGCAGCGTGACATTGAACTCCTGGCGCAGTCGGCGGCGAACCTCGCCCTCAATCAAGGTGGCGCAAGTCAAAAGCCGGAGCCAAAGCCGCAATTCGCTTTCGTGATCGCCGGGACGCTCGCTGACTTTGGTTTCCGCGTCCAGCGGAATGCTCGTTGTTTCCTGCACGCGTGCCCCTATATCACACCGATCGCATTGCGCGGCCTTAGTCGTGTGCGCCGACGGGAACAGTTTTAAGATTGAAATTTATAGGCTTCAAGTACATTCAGCCGACACCTTCAGCCGACCATGACCTCGCCGCCGGCTATCGCGATCGCTTGCCCGGTGATAGAACGCGCAGCCGGCGAGGCAAGCCAAACGACCGTCTCGGCAACCTCGTCCGGCGTCACGACCCGGCCTTGCGGATTCGAGGCCGCGAGTGTGGCGCGCGCCTCATCGGCGCTCCGTTTGGTTTTGGTGACGATGTTCGCCACCGCCCGCTCGAACATCGGCGTCTCGGTATAGCCCGGGCAAACGGCATTGACGGTTATTCCGGCGCGGGCAAATTCAAGGGCGAGACTGCGCGTTAATCCGATAACGCCGTGCTTGGCGGCGACGTAGGCCGACACATAGGCGTAGCCGACCAACCCAGCCGTGGAAGCGATGTTGATCACCCGCCCGGCGCGCTTCTCGATCATGTCGGGCACGATCTCCTTGGTCACCAGATACGCGCCGGTGAGATTTACCGCGAGAACCCGGTTCCAAGTGGCGAGATCAGTCTTGGCAAATGGCGCACTCGGCGCTTCGCCGGCATTGTTCACCAGAACGTCGATCGGGCCGAATGCACGGCGCGCCGCGGCAACGCCGGCCCGTATCTTGTCCGGATCGGTGACATCGAAATCCGCTACGGCGTGTGCACGCTCCGGGCCGAGCGAAGCTTGCACCGCAGCCAATGGATCGCGCCGGCGCCCGACCAAGCTCACCCGCGCGCCGGCTTTCGCGCATGCCGCCGCAATCGCGGCGCCGATTCCGGTGCCGGCGCCGGTGACCAGCACATGTTTTTGCTCGAGAGATAGGTCCGCCACGTTGCTGCCCGTCCCTTAGCTGGGACGCGGAGCGGCGGCCGCGCGCGCGAGATTTGTCTCGTACTGCATCTTGCTGGACAGATATTGCTTCGGCCAGGCAACCGATTTCATCCCGATTTTCGCCGCCTCATGCAAAGTCCAGGCGGCGTCGGCCAGATGCGGCCGCGCGATCGCGCACAGGTCGGCGCGGCCTGCGGCGATGATCGAATTGGCGTGATCGGCTTCGGAGATCGCGCCGACCGCGACGGTCGCAATGCCGATCTCGTTGCGGAGCTTATCGGAGAACGGCGTCTGGAACAGCCGCCCGTAGACGGGCTTCTCCTCCTTCGACACTTGCCCGGACGAGCAGTCGATGAGATCGGCGCCGGCGTCCTTGAACATCTTGGCGAAGATCGCCGCGTCTTCCGGGCGTGTTGCCGCCCTCGGTCCAGTCATGACAGGACAGCCGCACGGATATTGGCTTGTCCTGCGGCCAGACGGCGCGAACGGCGCGGAACACTTCGAGCGGATAGCGCGCGTTGTTCTCGTGCGAGCCGCCATATTCGTCGGTGCGATGATTGGTCAGCGGCGAAAGGAAGCTCGACAGCAGATAGCCATGCGCACAATGCAGTTCGATGATGTCGAAGCCGGCCTCGATGCCGCGCTTCGTCGGCGGCGACGAAGTCGGCCTTCACCCGGTCCATATCGGCGCGCGTCATGGCGCGCGGCACCTGGCTGGTCGGCATGTACGGCAAGGCCGACGCTGAGATCAGCGGCCAATTGCCGTCTGTCGAGCGGCTGGTCGATGCCCTCCCACGCCACGCGTGTCGAGCCTTTTCGGCCGGCGTGGCCGAGCTGCAAGCCGAATTTGGCCGCCGTCGTGCCGTGCACGAAATCGACAATGCGCTTCCACGCCGCCGCCTGCTCGTCGTTCCACAGCCCGAGACAGCCCGGCGTGATGCGCGCGTCCGGCGACACGCAGGTCATCTCGCCGAAGATCAGCCCGGCGCCGCCCAGCGCGCGGCTGCCGAAATGCACGAGATGGAAATCGTTGGGCACGCCGTCCTTGGCCGAATACATCGCCATCGGCGACATGACGATGCGGTTGGCGAGCCTCAGCCCGCGCACGCGGTATGGCGTGAACATCGGCGGCACCGGCGGGCCGTCGGGATCGATATTGATGCCGGCGCGCGCCGCGAACCAGCGTTCGTAGCCTTCCAGCCATTTCTTGTCGCGCAGCCGCAGATTCTCGTGACTGATGCGCTGCGATCGGGTCAGCAGCGAATACATGAACTGCTCGGGCTCGAGCGTATCGGCATAGCGGCTGCCGACCACCTCGAACCATTCCATGGCGTTGCGCGCGGCGTTCTGGATGCGCGCGACATCGATGCGCGCGCACTTCCTCATAGGCGGCGAGCACCGCCGGAATTTTGTCCGGCGCTGTCGCCATGAATGCGAAACTGCCGCGTCAGCTCGATGGCGTCCTCCAGGGCGAGCTTGGTGCCCGAGCCGATGGCGAAATGCGCGGTATGCGCGGCGTCGCCCATCAGCACGACGTGGCTGCGGCCGTTGAAATGGCTCCATTTGCCGCAGATCAGCCGGCTGAAATTGAGCCACGCCGAGCCGCGCAGATGCCGCGCGTTGCTCATCAGCTTCGCGCCGTCCAAGCACTTCGGCGAACATTTTTTCGCAGAACGCGATCGAGCCGCTTCGTCGGCTTGGTCGAGCCCGTGCGCCTTGAACACGTCCTCGGTGGTCTCGACGATGAAGGTCGAGGTCGTCTCGTCGAATTTGTAGATGTGCGCCTGGAACCAGCCATGCTCGGTGCGCGCGGAAGTCGAAGGTAAAGGCGTCGAACAGCTTGTCGGTGCCGAGCCAGATGAAGCGGTTGGGCCGGACGACCAGGTCGGGTTTGAAACATCCGCCTGATAGCGGTTGCGGATCTTGGAGTTGACGCCGTCGGAGGCGATGATGAGATCGGCGTCGGGAAATTCGAGATCGGAATCGACCTCGCGCTCGAAGACGAGCTCGACGCCGAGCTCCTCGCAGCGCGCCTGCAGAATGTTGAGAAGCTTTTTGCGGCCGATGCCGACGAAGCCATGGCCGGTGGTGCGCATGCGCCGGCCCTTGATCAGCACTTCGATGTCGTCCCAATGGTTGAACGCGCTCTCGATCGCGTTGGCGGTCTCGGCGTCCCACGCGCGCATGTTGCCCATGGTGGCGTCCGAGAACACGACGCCCCAGCCGAAGGTGTCGTAGGGCCGGTTGCGCTCGACCACCGTGACCTGGTGCGCCGGGTTCTCCTTCTTCATCAACAGGCCGAAATAGAGCCCGGCAGGGCCGCCGCCGATGCAGACGATGCGCATATGCCTCCCCGCTTGTTACAGTCTGGCCGCAACCGCCATATAAAAACGCGCACCCGCATTGCCTACAGCCAAAACACGCGACAAAGCCACTAAGCGCAACGCTTTAACACTCATTCGCCGCCGTCGCCATTGGCGAACGCGATGTGTTAAGACGCTTCTGGCCGGCGCCGCTTAAGCTCGCTATTAACCACTGAACCGATCCGTTACGCGCAATCCCACGTCAAAGGGCGGGCAATGACCGAAATTATCGACGCCCATCACCACATCTGGCGCCGCCGCGACCTGCCCTGGCTGGAAGGCCCGATGCAGCCGCGCATCTTCGGGCCTTATGAGCCTATTCGCCGCGACTACCCGATCAGTGAATTTCTTGCCGACATCAAGGGCTGCGATGTCGTCCAATCGGTTTACGTGCAAGCGAATTGGGCCAAAACCGCCTTTGAGGACGAAGTGGCCTATGTGCAGCAAGCCGCAGACGAGACCGGCTTTCCCCAGGGCATCGTCGGTTACGCCGATTTCCTCGCCGACGACGTGCGGCCCCAGCTTGACCGTCTGACGAAATATAAGGCATGCGCGGGTTACGCATGCAACTGCACTGGCATGAGAACCCGCAATATCGTTTCGCGGCCGAAGCAAACCTTCCGGCAATCCGACGCTTAAGCGCAATGTCGCGCGGCTTGCCGACTATGGCTGGAGCTTCGACCTTCAGGTCTTTGCCGGCCAGATGGCCGGCGCGGCGAAGCTTGCAGCAAGCGCGCCAAAGGTCACGTTTATCCTGCAGCATGCCGGCATGTTGGAGGATACGTCGGAGCACGGCTGGCAGGTGTGGCGCGAGGGGATGCGCCGGCTCGCCGCCGCCCCGAATGTCGTAACCAAGCTCTCGGCGCTCGGGACCTTCATCCACAAGAATGATCCGAGCCATATCGCGGCCATTGTGCGGGAGACGGTCGAAATATTTGGTCCGGCCGTTGCATGTTCGGCTCCAATTTTCCGGTCGAGAAATTGTGGACCAGATATTCGGATTTGGTCACGGCCTACCGCGATGCGCTGGCGCCGTTAGGCGAGGAGGCGTGCCGCGCCGCGCTCTACGATACTGCGGCAAGGGTTTACCGGCTTTGACGTTGAAAAACGACAGTTACGCAACGGCCATGCCGGCGGCGAGCGCGGCGTTCCATCCGGCCTTCGGCGGGCTTTACTCACGAGCTCGCGACGCATTTCGGCACTTGCATACATTTATTTGCAGCGGCCCGGAATCGTGCCGGCTTTGATTATTCTGTCTGGGTCTGCGCCACGCTTCCCAACCTTACGGTGCGATCGTTCATCTACGAGGAAGGCACCAACGCCGAGATCGCCCGCGATGTGCTCGCCCATGGCTCATTTTTTGCAGCCCATCGTTTACGGCTATCTCTGGCACGACAAGCCGTCGCTCTTGAGCTGGCTGATCGCCGGCGTGGCGTTGCTCACCGGCGGGGTCAACGAATGGTCGGCGCGGCTTCCGGTCATGCTCTCGGTGCTGATCACCGCGCTTTTGGTGCACCGGGTCACGCGCCGCTATGCAAGTCCGGCGGCATCGCTGTTCGCCGCGCTTTCATTTTTGTTCTGTCCGCTGCTGCTGCAAAAAATAACCGTCTCCGAGCCGGACACCATTGTCACCCTTTTGTCCTTCGCTGCGCTGGTGGTGTGGTGGGACGGCGCGGCTTTGGGCAGGGTAACGCTTTGCGCTGGGGCGCTTGCGGGCTCCTGCTCGCCGCGCTGGCGCTGGTCAAGGGACCGCAGCCCGCGGCCTTTTTTGGCCTGGGAAGTGCGGCGTATTTGCTGATTGAGCGCCGCTGGCGGGATTTGCCGGGTTGGGTATTCTGCATGCTCTTCCCGGCCGCGGCTTTCGTCGCCTGGACCGCCGCGGTTTATCGAGCCGGGCTACGAAAATACCTGGCTGGGCTACGGCAGATTCCTCTACCGGCCGGATTTCTCGATTATCTCGCGCGCAATACCCGCAACACCGGCAGTCTTTTTCTTGAGCTTCTGCCGGCGATCGCTGTTGCTGATCCCATTTATTCCGTGGCCGTGGAAACGGCGCGCCGACGCCCATCCCGTTCCGCCCGTGGTCGCGCCTTTCCTGCTTTATTCCAGCGTTTGCACGGCGTTATCTGGTGCTGTGGCCGGGTTTTACCTCCGTTACGCCATGCCCATGGCGCCTTCGCTGGCGGTGCTTGCTGGTATCGCCTGGGACCGGCTGGACAACTCCCGCTATGCAGTGATGCGGCGCGTATCGGCGACCATGTTATCCTGTTGATCGTCTACCAGGTCCTGCTCGTCGTCGTGATTATGCCACTGTTTGCTGACCGCTTCGGCGAGACGCGCATCGCAGGCGAAACCATCGGGCGCGCCATTCGCGCCGACGCCGGCCCCGGCCTATGGCGTCTGTCTCGACACCGATGTTCTGTTTTACGCGAAGATCCCGCTGCAGCGTCTCGACCTCGACCGAGTTCGCCGCCATATCGCCGCCGGCGTGGATGGTGATACCGGCGCCCGACTCTGGCGGAGTTCAGCCGGCTCCGGCCCGACTTAAAGCCGAGTGTCGCGGTCGGTCCGTTGACCGAGAAACAATTGATTGCGGCGCGACTGGAACAGAAATAAGCCGCGCCACGACGACGCCGAGCCGAAAGTACAGCGCTCAATAACCGAGCCGGCCCCCCTTCGGGGCTTTCCGCCGGTTCGGAAACTACCTACCATGCGCGAAAAGAAAAGCGCGCTGCGGCTTCGCAGCGCGGCATGAAAACCTCGTGGGGAGGATTGTCATGCAAAAAAAGGCCGAGACCGCCGCGGCGATTGCTACGATCGGCGACGTCACCCGCCGTCACGCCCGCACCAGCGGCCGGTTCCGAACGGTTGGCGCAATTGGCGCTTTGAATCTTGCGCCGAGACATCGGCGAACAACGAAGAAAAAATAAAATTGGGAGGTGATTGTGAGTCTGCAATTTGGAATTTTCGACCATCTCGACGATAACGGCATGCCGCTCGCCGATTTGTTCGAAACGCGGCTGAAATTGATCGAGCAATACGACCGCGCCGGTTTTCGCTCCTATCATCTCGCCGAACATCATTCGACGCCGCTGGGACTGGCGCCCTCGCCGAGCGTGTTCCTTGCGGCGGTGGCGCAAAGGACGACGCGGCTGCGCTTCGGCCCGTTGCTTTATGTCACGCCCATGTACCATCCGCTCCGCGTCGCCGAGGAAGTGGTGATGCTCGACCACATGAGCCGCGGACGGCTCGAACTGGGACTGGGCCGAGGCGCTTCGCCGATCGAAATCGCCGGATTCGACGTCGATCCGCAGCTTGCGCCGGCCATGAACCGCGAGGCGACCGAGCTTATCCTGAAAGCACTGACCTCGGACGTGGTGGATTATCAGGGCAAGTTTTACCGCTGCAAGAACGTCCGCATTGAAGGCCGGCCGCTGCAAAAGCCGCATCCGCCGCTCTGGTTTGCACCGATCGAGGCATCACGCGCCGCGGACGCCGCGCGCCTGAAAGGCAACGTGGTGACACTCATCCCGGATGCGGGCGTGAAGGCGATTACCGACAGTTATCGCGCGGCATGGCAGGCGCAAGGCGGAAATCGACGCCGACATGCCGCTGCTTGGCGTTTTCCGCCATGTCGTCGTGGCGGCGACCGACGAGAAAGCGCGTGATATTATGCGCCCGGCCTATCGGCAATGGCGGCACCATATGGCGTTCTTGTGGGATTGGGGCGGCATTCCCTTCCCCATTGGCGCCGTCTATCCGGACGAGTTCGACGGCCTTGAAGGAATGCATATGGGCGTCGCCGGAACGCCGGAAACGGTGCGCCGCTACATTGCCGAGACGGCCGAAACCACCGGCATCAATTATTTCGTCTGCGACATGGCCTTCGGCTCGCTTCCTTATGAAGTCGCCGCACACTCGGTCGAGTTGTTCGCCAAAGAAGTCATGCCCGCGTTTCACTGAGGGCGGATAGCGCCTTCACACCGCGCGGAGCCCCATGAGCGATCGGGCTTCGGCTGGACTGGCAAGGCTGCGGCCGGCATCGCGCGCGTAACGGGCCAGCGTGTCGACCAGCGCTCCGTTTGAAGCGCCTTGCTGCCGTCAGGCAGATAGAACGTATCTTCGAGACCGGTGCGCAGATGGCCGCCAAGCTCGGCGGCGCGCCGATGCAGCGGCCAAATCGTCTCGCGCCCGACGGCGGTAACCTGCCAAGGCGCGCCGGCGATCACGAGCTTGCGCAGGATCGGCAGCAGATCGGGATCGGCCGGCATGCCGGATTCCACACCCATGACGAAATTGTATTTCGGCATGCCCTTGAACATGCCGTTCCTGGCATACATGCCGACACAGCGCACGATGCCGAGGTCGAAGCATTCGAATTCGGGCTGCGTGCCGGTTTCCGCCATCACGTCGAGATAGGCTTTCACCTTCTCTACCGGATTGTCGAACAGATGCGGCGGCCACGCCCAGGAGCCGTCCGCCCGCACCTTCAAATAATTGAGCGATCCGGCATTGCAGGCCGCGACCTCCGGCTTGACCGCGCGGAGACACGCCAGCGGCCCGGAAATGTCCGGTCCCATCGTGCCGGTCAACTCATTGAGAATGACGCCGGGGCACGCATCGCGGATCGCCTGCATGATGCTCACCGCCAGTTCCGGCTCCCACGACGGCAGGTGACCTTTGCCGGGAGCCTGCTGGCGAAAATGCACATGCATCACCGCAGCGCCGGCATCGAACGCCGCTTTCGCTTCGCGGGCCATTTGTTCCGGCGTGACCGGCACAGGATGCTGCTTGGGATCGGTCAGCACGCCGGTGAGCGCACAGGTAATCACCACCTTGTCGCTCATGAGATCAACTCCTCGGTGGGTTCCTCGGTCTCGCTGTCGCCTCCGGCTCCAACTCGACCAAAAGCTGACGCGCCACCACTTGATGGCCGGTCTCAACCAATACACTGCCGATGATGCCGTCGCGCTGGGCGCGAATTTCGTGCTGCATCTTCATCGCTTCCAGAACGACGAGGCGCTGCCCGCGAACGACGCGATCGCCAGCCTTGACGTCTACGGCCACGATGGCGCCGTTCATCGGCGCGAGCAGGCGCGGGGCACGATCAGCATGTTTCGCGGCGCTTGCCTCGGGCGCAGTTTCGTGCGCAGCCGCAATGAGCCCATTGAGATCGAGATAGAGCATGCCCTCATGCCAAGCAAAGCGCGCGGTTCTTTGCACGCCGGATTCGGTAAAACGGACGGCGCCCACGAGGCGCTCCTCGATCGAGACTTCGATCGTGCGATCGCCCAGAGCGACGAGATAATGGTCCGCACCGGTGACGGCGACGACGGCTTCCTGCCGGGCATTTCCGACCGTCAGCCGCAACGGCCAGTTCGCCAGGCCGGTCGACGACCAGGCCGCCTGCGCGGCCGGTGCATCGCCCGCATCGGGTCTGCGCCGTTCAAACAACAAAATCGCCGCCAAGGCGACGAATCTGACTGATCGGGATTCGGGCGCCGCATGGCGTCGCTGTCCGGCGGAAAATGCCGTTCGATGAAAGCCGTCGTCGCCGTTGCCGGCCGACGTACACCGGGTGCCGGAGCGCGGCGACAAGGAAATTTCGGTTGGTGTTCAGTCCAAGGATGACGGTGTCTTCCAGCGCGACAATAAGCCGGCGCCGCGCCTCCTCGCGCGTCGCTCCATGGGCAATGACTTTCGCCAGCATCGGGTCGTAGAACGGCGTCACGGCTTTGCCCGGGCAGCGAGGCCGTGATCGATGCGCACGCCCTCGACCGCCGCCGGACGCCAATCAGCGAGCGTGCCGCTCTGCGGCATGAAGTCCGCGTACGGGTCTTCGGCATAAAGCCGCGCTTCGATGGCGTGGCCGCGGAATTGGATCGTCGTTCTGCTGAAGCGGCAACGGCTCGCCGGCGGCAATGCGCAATTGCCACTCGACTAAATCGATGCCGGTGATGGCTTCGGTGACCGCATGCTCGACCTGCAGCCGCGTGTTCATTTCCAGGAAATAGAAGTTTACCCGATGGGTCGAGCAGAAATTCGACCGTGCCGGCGCCCACATAAGCCAACAGCGCGCGCGGCGGCGACCGCCGCCTCGCCCATGCGTGCCGCGGAGTTCAGCGCCGATCGCCGGCGACGGCGCTTCCTCGATCACTTTTTGATGCCGGCGCTGGATCGAACAGTCGCGCTCGCCGAGATGAATGATGTCGCCGTGCTGATCGGCGAAAACCTGAAACTTCGATATGGCGCGCGTCGGCGACCGCTTGTCTCGAGGATCAAGCTCATCCGATCCGAAGGCGCCCGCCGCTTCGGAGCGTGCGCGCACCAACGCGTCGGCAAGCTCGGCTTGCGGAGGCAACGAAGCCGCATGCCGCGTCCGCCGCCGCCCGCCGCGGCTTTGACCATCAGCGGAAAGCCGATACGCCGGCCTTCCTGCGTCAACCGGTCGTTCGACTGCTCCACCCCCTGATAGCCGCCGAGGCACGGCACTGCCGGCCGCGGCCATCAACGGTCTTGGCCTTCGCCTTGTTCGCCCATCGCCTCGATCGCCGCCGCCGGCGGACCGATGAAAACAAGGCCGGCCTCGGCGCAGGCCTGCGCGAACACGGCATTTTCCGACAGGAAGCCGTAGCCCGGATGAACCGCGTCGGCGCCCGTGCGTTTCGCAGCGGCAACAATCGCGTCGATGTTGAGGTAACTCTCCTTCGCTGCCGGCGGCCCGATGCGGACGGCCTCGTCCGCCTGCCGCACGTGCGGTGCGCCCGCGTCGGCATCGCTGAACACGGCGACGGTGCGATAACCCAGCTTCTTCGCCGAACGCATGACGCGGCAGGCGATTTCGCCGCGATTGGCAACGAGAATTTTGCCGAACTCAGCCATGATCGGGCGCGGCGCGCTTGGCGGGCGCAGCGCTCGTGTGGAAGACAAGCGCGGGCGTCGCTCATTCGCATTTTCGTCACTCGACCTGCGTGACCCAGGATGGCTGTTCGCTTCTCCATGAACGCCGACGTCCCTTCCCTGCCTTCGGCGCCGCGCACCGCAGCGGCAAAGCTTGCCGCCGCATCGTCGAGGATCTGCCCGATGACGCTCGCGATTGGCGGCGCGCAGCATCAGCCGCTTGGTGACGGCGATGGCTTCAGGCGCGCATTTGAGCACCTGATTGCAGGTTTCGCGAACGGCGGCATCGAGCGCGGCGCCGTCGCCGACGACGAGATCGGCCAAGCCGATCGCCAGCGCCTCGATTCCCATTTATCCGCGCGGCGGTCACGCCAAGACGCCGCGCCGCCGGCAAACCGATGCGCTGCACCACGAACGGCGAAACCGCCGCCGCGACGACACCGATGGTCGCCTCGCTCAGCGCAAAGCGCGCGTCCGCCGTCGCGACGGTGACGTCGGCGACGCAGGCGAGCCCAAAACCGCCGCCCATGGCGTAGCCTTCGACGGCGGCGATCACGACTTGCGGCGCCGCATTGATCGTTTCCAGAACCGCGCCGAAGCGGCGGTTATTGTCTGAAAGCTCGTCCGGCGCGCCCGGCGGCGGCGAAGACCTGCGCCTGCGACATATTCTCAATGTCGCCGCCGGCGCAGAATGTGCCGCCGGCGCCGCGCAAAACGACGATCCGCACCGACCGATCGGCCGCAACGGCGGCAAACGCCGCCGCGATCTCGGCGCACCATTTGCGAACTCAAGGCATTGCGCAGTTCGGGACGATTAAGCCACAGATGCAGCACCCCGACCGCGCAGATCGAGCCTGATATGCGATGTCTGCCGGCAGATCAGTCATTGTCCGCCTGCTGCTCCGGCAACATTGCCTGTGCCCGGAAGCGTTCCCATCAGCTTGCAGATGATGCTCAGCATGATCTCGTCGGCGCCGCCGCCGATCGACATCAGGCGGCCGTCGCGGAATGCGCGGCTACCGGCGTCTCGTTCATGTAACCCATGCCGCCCCAATATTGCAGGCAGGCGTCGGTGACCTCGCGGCGCAATCGCCCGGCCTTGAGCTTGGTCATGGAGGCGAGCCGGGTGACGTCCGCGCCGGTCAGGTAAAGCTCGCAGGCGCGGTAAACCAGCGCGCGCAACAGCTCGATCTCGGTCGGAAAGCTCGGCCAGGCGGAAGTGCACCACCTGGTTGTCGAGGATCGACTTGCCGAACGCCTTGCGCTTGCGGGTGTATTCGATGGTGTCGGCGATCAGCCGCTCCAAGCTCTTGAGCGCCGCCGCAGCCGCCCACAGCCGCTCCTCCTGGAACTGCATGCATCTGATAGACGAAGCCCTTGCCCTCCTCGCCGATCAGATTGCGCTGCGGCACGCGCACGTCGTCGAAGAAGATCTGCGCGGTGTCGGAGGAGCGCATGCCGAGCTTGTCGAGCTTGCGCGCGACCTCGACGCCTTTGGTTTTCATCGGCACGCAGATCAGCGACTTGTTCTTGTGCACCTGGCCCTCGCAGGTGTTGGCGAGCAGGCACATCCAGTCGGCCTGCACGCCGTTGGTGATCCACATCTTGCCGCCGTTGATGACGTAGTCGCCGCCGTCCTTGCGCGCCGTGGTCTTGATCGACGCGACGTCCGAGCCGGCGCCGACCTCGGACACGCCCGAGGCAGGCGACGTAATCGCCGGCGATCGACGGCGCGAGGAACTCGCGCCGCACCGCGTCGGAGCCGAAGCGGGCGAGCGCGGGCGTGCCATGTCGGTGTGCACGCCGATCGCCATCGGCACGCCGCCGCAGGCGATGCCGCCGAGCTCCTCGGCCATCACCATGGCGTAGGAATAGTCGAGACCCTGCCCGCCATACTCGACCGGCTTGTTCAGGCCGAGGAAGCCGAGGTCGCCCAGCTTCTTGAACAGCTCGTGCGCCGGAAAGATGCCGGCGGCCTCCCATTCGTCGACGTGCGGATTGATCTCCGCGGCGATGAATTTTTGCAGGCTGCGGCGCAGCTCCTCGTGCTCGGGCGTGAATTGCATGGACGTGTTCCTCTGTTCCTTCTTGTTACATACGCGCGACGCCGAAGGTGCTGCGCTTGAGCGGGCGAAGTTCGGCCTCGCGGCAGATCGAAAGGCAAAAGCCTAAGACTCTGCGGGTGTCGCGCGGATCGATCAAGCCGTCGTCCCACAGCCGGGCGGTGGCGAAGAGCGCGGTGGACTCGCCTTCGATGCGCTTGACGATGGCGTCTTCCATCGCGGCGAGCTTCGCCTTGTCGACCGGCTTGCCCTCGCGCTTGAGCTTTTCCTCGGTGACGATCTCCATCACCTTGGCCGCCTGCTCGCCGCCCATCACGGCGATGCGGTTGCTCGGCCAGGCGAAAATGAAGCGCGGATCGTAGGCGCGGCCGCACATGCCGTAATTGCCGGCGCCGAACGAGGCGCCGACGTGAATGGTGAGCTGCGGCACCGTGGCGTTGGCCACGGCCTGGATCATCTTCGAGCCGTGCTTGATGATGCCGCCCTGCTCGGCCTCGCGCCCGACCATGTAGCCGGTGGTGTTCTGCAGATAGACGATCGGGATATTGGCTTGGCAGCACAGCTGGATGAACTGCGCCGCCTTGTTGGCGCCGTCGGCGTCGATCGGCCCGTTGTTGCCGATCAAGCCGACGGCGTGGCCTTCGATCGCGGCGTGGCCGCAAACCGTGTGCGCGCCGTAGCCGGTCTTGAAATCGAGGAAATCGGAGTCGTCGACCACGCGGGCGATGATTTCGCGAACGTCATAGGGCTCGCGCTCGTCGACCGGAACGGCGCCGGCAAGCTCCTCGGGCGAATAGCGCGGCTCTTTGCAGGTTTTTTGCGGCGCCGGCGGCAACTGCGCGTTCCACGGCAGCTTGGCCATGATCTCGCGCGCGATGCGAATGCCGTCGGCGTCGTCCTCGGCCAGATATTCGCCCAGGCCGGAGACCGTCGCGTGCATGTCGGCGCCGCCGAGCTCCTCGTCGGTCGCGATCTCGCCGGTCGCCGCGCGCAGCAACGGCGGGCCGGCCAGGAACACCTTGGCGCGGCCGCGCACCAGCACGACGTAGTCCGAAAGCCCGGGCAGATAGGCGCCGCCGGCGGTCGAGGAGCCGTGCACGACGGTGACCTGCGGAATGCCCGCCGCCGACAGCCGCGCCTGGTTGGCGAAGCCGCGCCCGCCCTCGACGAACATCTCCGCCTGGTAGAGCAGATTGGCGCCGCCGGATTCGACCAGACGCACCATGGGCAGCTTGTTCTCCAGCGCGATTTGCTGGATGCGCAGGTGCTTTTTCACCCCCATCGGCGTCGACGTGCCGCCCTTGATCGCGCTGTCGTTGGCGGAGACGATGCAACGGATGCCGGACACGTAGCCGATGCCGGCGATCCCGCCGCCGCCCTGAATGCCTTCGGCGCCATCGTCGTCGTGCATGCGAAAGCCGGCGAGCGTCGAGAGCTCGAGCCACGGCGCGCCGGGATCGACCACCAGCGCGACGCGCTCGCGCGGCAGCAGCTGCTTACGCGCGCGAAAGCGCTCGCGCTTGGAATTCGATACGTCGCGCACCTTCTGCTCGAGCACGCGGAATTCGCCGATCAAGGCCAGCATCTGTTCGCGGGCGGCGCGGAACGTCGGCGACTGCGGATCGATGTGGCTCTCAATGACAGACATGGCGGTTCAGTCGGGCGTCATTGCATCGGCAATCAATCGGTTGGAATGACCGGCAGCAGCAAATGCGAAGGATGCGCGGCATCGTGGTAGATGCTGTGCACGACGGTGCGGCTCGAGCATACGTGATAAGGAATGATATTCGACATTGGTCGCGCCGAGAGTCGCCGGTCGAAAGATCGAGATTGGTGATCTCGACGCAAATGCGGTGACCTTTGCGGAACAGGTTCGCCGTCGCCAGTAATTCGATCGCATATTCCTCGATCTTGCCGGGCGTCACCTTTTGCCGCGCCTGGCGGGTGAGTTTATGCCACGGCTTCCAGGGCTTTGACCGCTCCGGATCGAGCGCGCGGTTCGACGCCTTGAGCCAGCCGCGGGTGAGTTCGCGCTCCGGCAGATCGGTTGGGATTTCGCGCTCGCCTTCACGCGCGGTGCGGACCGACGGGTCCGGGCCGACATCCTTGAGGATAATGATCCAGTTGGTATCGTCGCTGGTCGATCGCGGCGAACAAGTTGAGCACGCTCGGCCCGGCGACGAGAAGATCGTGCGGCAGCGGATCGGTGAGGAAGCGAAGCTTTTGGATGCGGTTGGTCTGCGTCGGCGGCATCTGCGCAAACACGTCGGGCGGAATGTAATTGTCGACGCTGGCATCGACATAAGGCTCGGCCGTCAGCCGCTCCCAGCTCGCGAGATAAAGCTTGGTCCATTGCGTTTCCGGCAGCGGCCAATCAGTCGCCGTGGTGCCATTGGTTCTCGCCCATGACCCAATAGGTCACCGGCGGCTCTCTCATGATTCCGGTGTCGATGCCTTTCAGCCAATGGTCGTACCAGCGCAGCATGTCGCCGCGCAGCGCCCGCAGCGGCCGATCGGGATGACGCGGGACCGGTCAACACCATCTTTTTCTGCGCCGGGATTTTGCTGAAGTAAGTCTGCGCGCCGGCCAGATGGGTCTTGTAGGTGTAGCCGTACCAGCCGGCGCCGGTATAGGTCGGCACGGTGATGTTTTGAAACTCCCGCTCCGCCTCCACGATCGTTTCCTCGCGGTCGTAGGGATCGATCAGCACGTCGAAATAGCGCGGCATGTGCTGGCCGCGCTGCACGAGCACATTGTGCAAATGCGGATACATGCGGATGTCCGGATCGGCCATCGCCTCTCGCCATTTCGCTTCTTTGTCCGCCGGCAATTCGGCCGGGCGCGCCGCGCGCGGTGTGCACGGACGAGAAATGGTCCATCAGGTAGCGGAAAGCATGCACCACGCCGCCGGGAAATTCCTCGCGGAAGCCGCCGAACTTGCCGTAGGCGCCGCGCGGATCGTAGGCAAAAATCGCCTTGAGCTGCGGCGGCTGCTGGCGCGCCAGGTGAAATTGCTCGGAGGCGAATGCGCCGATGCCGACCATGCCGATATTGCCGTCGCACCAGGGTTGCTGCGCGATCCACGCGATGACGTCGTAGCTGTCCCATTCGCGCGAGCCGCCGTCACCGGATTTGAGATAGCCGCGCGGCGAGCCGACCACGTGCACGTAGCCGCGCGAAACGAAGAACTCGGTGTCGCCGGCTTCGGCGTGGCCGAGCCACAGCGTCGACCATGACGGGCTGCGGCGGAAAGCTTTTGCGGCAGCTCGTGACCTTGCAGCTCCTTGGAATGCACGCCGAAGGCAAAAAGCACGGGAAAGCGGCCGGGCGCGTCCGGCCGATATACGTCGACAACGACGTTCACGCCGTCGCGCATGCGCACGGCCACGTCCCGGTCGCAGACGATCCGCTCGTAGAGCGGCGGCCGCCCGTAGTCGGACGGCGGCTGGTATCCGGAGGAAAAAAGCTCTTCGGCTGCGCGTACGTCGTTCTCTTTCATCGCCAGTACTTCCGCCTCTTATGGCCCTAGAGGCCTCCCATGACGGATCGGCCGGCTATAGGCTAGCCCGGTCCGCCGCGGCATCGTATAGCGGCGCGGCGGGCGGCGGAAAACCCCGTCTGCCACCTGCGCGGGAGGCGGCATGGATTTCGAATATTCAACGGAGCAAAAGCTCCTTCGCGACAGCGTCAGAACGCTGATGCAACGGCTCGCTACGGCCGAGCATTTGCGCCACCTCGACCGCGAACGCCTCTATCCCTATGAGCTCTACGATGCCTGGGTCGAGGCCGGATTGTTTGCCCTGCCCTTCGCCCCGGAATATGGCGGGCTTGGCGGCACCGTCCTCGATCTCGCCATCGTATCCGAAGAGATCGGGCGCTACAGCGCCGACGTCGCCATGGCCTTCGGCGGCAGCATCTTTTGCGCGCTCAATGTCGCCCGCAAGGGATCGGAGGAGCAGAAGCGCTACTGGCTGCCGAAGCTCATTTCCGGCGAAATCCGCATGTCGATCTCGATGTCCGAGCCGGATGCCGGATCCGACGTCGGCGCCATGCGCACGCAAGCGCGCCGCGACGGCAACGAATACGTCATCAGCGGACAGAAAATCTGGGCGACCGGAGCGGGCGCAAAGAATAATTTCATCAATGTGTACGTGAAGACCGACCCCAAGGCGCACTACCGGCAGGGCATGTCGCTGTTCCTTGTCGACAACACCACGCCCGGCCTGCGAAATCCGCAAGCTCGATATGCTTGGCCGCCGTTCGGTCGGCACCTATGAACTCAACTTCAACGACGCGCGCGTCCCGCCCGATCGGCTGATCGGCGGCGAGAACAAAGGCTGGGAGTGCATTCTTTCCGGCCTGCAGGCCGAACGCGTGGTCGCCGCCGCGTGCGATTGCGGCAGCGCGCGCGGCGTGCTCGATCTGGCGATCGGCTACGCCAAGGATCGGCGCCAGTTTGGCCGGGCCATCGGCACGTTTCAGGCCATTGCCCATATGCTCGCCAACATGGAGGCGGAAGTGGAAGCCGCATGGGCGGTGACGTTGAAGGCGGCCTGGCGGGTGAGCCGTAACGAGGATGCGCTCAAGGAGATCACCATCGCCAAGCTTTTGGCGGCGGAAGCGTACGTGAAGGCCGCCAATGTCGGCATGCAGGTGATGGGCGGGTTCGGCTACAACATGGAATTCGACATGCAGCGGCATTTCCGCGATGCGCGCGCCGCAACCATCGCCGCGGGAACTTCCGAATTGCAGCGCAACATCATTGCCGGCCAAATCGGGCTTAAGGTCCAGTAAGTCTGCGGGCGATGAAAATGCCGGATGCGATGTCATGAGTGTCGGTCTGCCGCTCACGATTCCCAACGCCTTCGCCCGTAACGCCCGTTGGTTCGCCGGCGGCGAGGCTGTGGTCGATTCCGCCACGCGGCTGACGTATGCCGATCTCGACACGCTGTCGCTGCGGGCCGCGACTTTGTTGGCGTCGCTTGGCGCTGAGTCCGGAAAGCCGCTGGCGCTGCTTTGCCCGCCGAGCGCGATCTATCTGGTCGCCTGGCTCGGTGCCGTTCGGCTCGGCGCCCTGCCGATGGCGCTGCATACCCGCGAATCCGCGGCAACGCTTGCCGCCATCTGCCGCAAGATGCAACCAAGCGTTCTTGTGTACGACTCCTCCATGGAAGAACTGGCGTCGGGCCTGTCGGCGCATTACCCGGAGCTTGCGCGCCTTGATCGAAGCGCGTTCGGCGCTGCCGGCGCAGCGTACCGGCGCGGCGCGGCCCGCCGCCTCAATTCCCGACGATCTGCACGGCATCGAACCGACGGTCCGGCTGGCGACGCCGCGAGAGGACGATCCGGCGATTATCGTTCTGTCCTCGGGCACGACCTCGGTCGCCAAAGGCGTGGTGCATACGCACCGCGGTTTGATCGAGAATGCGCGCAGCAACCTTTATATGTATCAGGGCATTCTTTCCGGCGATCGCTCGCTGGTGCCGCTGAGCACGGCGTTTATCGGTTGCTACAACGGCTGGTTTCCGTTCCTCAATGCCGGCGCCTGCACGATTTTCATGGAGCATTTCGACCTGACCGAGGTGCCGCGGCTGGTGCGCGAGGAACGCGCCACGCATGTGTTCCTCACGCCGACGCTGTGGCGAAGAATTCTCAATGCCGAGGACGCCGGCACGAATTTCCGCTCGGTGCGCCTTATCGGCTTTGCCGCCGAGCCGATGGATGCCGCGACGCTTAAACGGCTGCGCGAGCGGATCAGCCCCAACGTGGTCCAGGTCTACGGCTCGACGGAAGCCGGCGCGGCGGCAACCAGCATCACCGCCGAAGAGATGCTGGGCGAGCGGCTCGTCAGCGTCGGCCGCCCGTTGGTCAACAGCGAGATCAGAATTGTCGTGCCGGGCGGCAGGCCGGACCAGTCCGTTCGCCGCCGGCGAAGTCGGCGAAGTTCTGATCAGCAGTCCATCGCTGGCGGCCGAGATTTGGCGCGATCCCGAAGCCACCGCCGCCGCGTTTGTGATCGACGGCGAGCGCCGCTGGTGGCGTTCGCGCGACCTCGGCCGCATGGATGACGGCGGCTATCTCTATCTCGAAGGCCGCCGCGACGATATGATCATTTCCGGCGGCATCAACATCATGCCGGCGCGGGTCGAGGACGTTCTGCTTGCCCATCCCGGCGTCGCCGAATGCGCCGTGGTCGGTGTGCCAAATCCGCAATGGGGCGAAGAGGTGCAGGCGTTCATTGTCGGCCGCGACCCGAAGCTCGATGCCGCGGCCATGGAGGTGCACGTTCGCGCAAGTGAGCTTTCGGCCTACCAACGCCCGCGGGTTTATCATTTCGTGCGGGAATTGCCGCGGACCTCGACCAACAAGGTGCTGCGGCGCTCGCTTCGCGAAACGGCACTTGGCTTGAGTTCGGCCAAAACCAAAACGAACACCATCCAGTCAACGGGAAAAATATGAGTAAGACCGAACCAATGTTGCTGAGCGAGCGCCGCGGCGCCATCGCGATCGTCACGCTCAATCGGCCGGACAAACGCAATGCGCTGAGCGAAGCATTGTGGGGCGAGTTAAAGAAAACGTTCGAGGACTTCGGTCCAGACGTGCGCTGCGTCGTGCTGGCCGGCGCCGGCAAGCATTTTTGCGCCGGGCTCGATTTGTCGGAACACCGTCATCGCGAAGCATTCGAGAGCATTTTCATGTCGCGCTTCGCCCACGCCACGCTTGAAGCCATCCAGTTCGGCGGCCGACCGGTGGTGACCGCCATGCAGGGTGCCGTGATCGGCGGCGGCCTCGAAATCGCAACCGCCACGCATGTCCGCGTCGCCGATACGACCGCGTTCTATCAATTGCCGGAAGGCCGCCGCGGCTTTTACGTCGGCGGCGGCGCCAGCGTCCGCGTCGCGCGCATCATCGGCTCGGGCCGCATGGTGGAAATGATGCTGACCGGCCGCACGCTTGATGCCGCGGCCGGCGAGCGGCTCGGTCTCTCGCACTATCTGGTTGAGCCCGGCAAGGCGCTGGACAAGGCGATCGAGCTTGCCGAAAACATCGCCAAGAACGCCCGCATTCCGAATTATCTCATCGTCCAGGCGATCCCGCGCATTGCCGACATGTCGGCGGCCGACGGGCTGTGGACCGAAAGCGTGGCGCAGGCAGTGAGCATGACGTCGGAAGACGCCCGCGCCGGCATCGATGCTTTCTTCGCCAAGCGCAAGATCGATTTTTAGAAGCGCTTTGCGATCGTCAAATAAGCGGCGTCACGTCGTTCTTCACGCCGAGCAAAGCCTTGCCGTAGAGTTCGTAACCGATCGGCGGCAACGCCACGGCGTGGCGCGAGGCGACCGCCGCATCACGCCAAATTCGCTGCAGCGGACTTGAATCGGCAAATCCCGCCGAGCCGTGGGCAAACAGAAGCTTGTCGATCGCTTGCGTGATCTTTTCCACCACGTAGCCGGTGTCGGCGCGCACGCGCGCGCGTGTGAGCATGTCAGGATAAACGCCGCGCGCCGCCGCCTGATCGACATCGTCGGCCGCCCGGTAAGCGTGAAAGTGCGCGGTGTCGATCATCATCGCGGCTTCCGCCACCTGCAGCTGGAAAGCGACGGACGCGGTCTGCTTTTCGAAGAACGTATAGGCGATGGTCCGTGTCGTCGCCTTTTGCCGTACGAATTCCAGCGCCGCCCGGCCCAGTCCCAGGATCGGTCCGACCAGGATAATGGAAAGAATGGCGACAAACGGCGATCGGTAAAACGCCTCGTCGTGCATCTCGGTCGGATATTTGCCTTCGATGGCTTGCGGCACCGACAGGATGCGATGATCAGGAATGAAAACGTCCTTGGCATGCAGCGCGATACTGCCGGTCGCTTTCATGCCGGCGACGAACCACGTGTCCTCGCGCGTGAGCTCGGCCATGGGAATCATGGCCAGTCCCTGATCTATCGGCTCGCCGGCGTCGTTTACAATGGGCAGGCCCAGCACCGCCCATTGCGCGTGCCAGCCGCCGGAATTGTAATGCCAGGTGCCGGAAAGGATGCGATAGCCGCCCGCCTCCTTTTTCACCGAGGCCGTTGGATTAAGAACGCCGGATACGCAGGTATCCGGATCGTCGCCAAAGACTTCGTTCTGAGTTTTGACGGGGAACAAGCTCGTCAACCAACAGCAAATGTTGTTGAGGTTGACCACCCACGCCGCGGCGCCGTCGCGCTTCGGCAAGGGCCGCACTGACGTCGAGCATCGCCCGGGTGTTCATCTCCCAGCCGCCGTATCGCTTCGGCGTGCACACCCGCATCAAGCCGGCCTCCCTCGCCGCCCGGATCGTCTCCTCCTCGACCCGCCGGTTGGCTTCGCTTGCGGCCGCATTCTTGCGCACGAGCGGCGCGAGCTTGCGCGCGCGATCGACGAGCTCGGCGACCGACGGCGCGGCACTGCCCGACACACTTGCGGTTTTGTTCACGGCGTTTTCTCCAATGTGCTTGTTATCCGGCGCGAATGCTCGTCCCCGATCGGCTTTAGGGTTAGCATCCTTCTGTACCGCTTGGCGGCAATCCTGTATCAAGCCGCAAACTAGAGCAAGATTGCAAACCGAAGGGCGGCGACGGATGAAGGCGGGCGCACGAGCAGCAAACGGCAAGGGACAAAGCCAAAGCCAGGTGCAAGTCATTGCGCGGGCGGCGGCGATCCTGCGCGCGCTCGAGCAGGAGTCGACCGGTTTGAGCCTCGGTCAGATTGCGCAGCGCGTGGGACTTGCGCGTTCGACCGTGCAGCGCATTGTTGGCGCGCTGGAAACTGAAAAATTTCTCATCGCCGCCTCGCCCAACGGACGGGTGCGGCTCGGACCGACGATTCTCCGCCTCGCCGCCTCTGCGCGCACCGACTTCGTGGCCGTCGCCCGGCCGTTCCTCATTCAACTCGCGAACGAGCTCAAGGAGACCGTCGATCTTGCGGCCATCAAGAAGGACCACCTCGTGTTCATCGATCAGGTGCCCGGATCGCAGCGGCTGCGCGCCGTGTCCGCCGTCGGCGAGACCTTTCCGCTGCATTGCACGGCCAACGGCAAAGCCTATCTCGCCGAACTCGAGGATGCGGCGATCGCGCGGCTGATCGGCACAAGCTATGAGCGGCGCACGCAACGCACGCTGACGCGGCTCGACGAGCTTTTGCGCGACCTCAAATCCGTCCGCAAGACCGGGATCGCTATCGACCGCGAGGAACACACCCGCGGCATTTGCGCCGCGGGCGTGGTGACGCGCGATCCTTTGGGCAATGCCGTCGCCATCTCGGTACCGGTGCCGGCGCAGCGATTTAACGAACACCAGCGGCACATCGCCGCGCGACTCCTGGCGACCAAGGACGCACTCGAGCGCTACCTCGCTGGCAGCCGCGGCTTGACGGACGCGGCCGCGCGCCGGGCTCGCCTGCGGCGGCTTGTCCGGGCGGCCGGAAGGCGATACAGATGTACCATATCCTGGTACAAACGGCCGGAACGCCTCTTTGCTGAGCGGGCGGGGCCAGAGGAAACGTGGAGGGTTGCGTGGCGAAGAAGATTTGCGGCGTCTCGCTCGAAGAGAACGAGAGCAACACGATGGGGCTTTCGTTTTACAATCTGTCCCATCGCTTCGGTTACCAGTCGCCGAACTGGCCCTATTTCGAAGACGTCAAGATCGAACGCATCCATTACATGGCCAAGTCGGGGGTGCTGTCGCAGCGCATCACCACCTCGATGCACAACACCACGCATATCGATGCGCCGGCGCACGTGGTGCAAGGCACGCCGTTTATCGACGAAGTGCCGCTGCCGCATTTTTTCGGCTCCGGCATCGTCGTTTCGCTGCCGAAGAAAAAATGGGAGCAGATCACCTACGATGATCTGGAAAAAGCCGCCGGCAAGGTGGTGCGGCCGCGCGACGTGGTGATCATCAACACCGGCTGGCACAAGAAGTACGAGGACAGCGAGGATTACTTCTGCTACGCGCCCGGCTTCGTGCCTTCGGCGGGCGAATGGTTCGTCGAAAAGCAGGTCAAGGTGGTCGGCCACGATACCCAGGCCAACGATCATCCGCTGGCGACCGCCATCGGGCCGCAGCGCAACGGACCGCTGCATCCGCATCTCGCCGCCGAATACAAAAAATGGTCCGGCGGCCGCGACTGGAAGGAAGATTTTCCGGATTGGGAGCCGGTCCACCGCATCCTGTTCAAGAACGGCATCCTCGGCATCGAGAATGTCGGCGGCGATATCGACAAGGTGACCGGCCGGCGCTGCACGTTCGCGTTCTTTCCGTGGAACTGGGAGCGCGGCGACGGCTGCATCATCCGCCTGGTCGCCATCGTTGACCCGAAAGGCAGCTACCGCATCGAAAAAGGGGAGAAGTTCTGATGGAGATCAGGCGTTTCGCCGACGCAAAGACCTACGAAGCGCCGCATCATCGCGACTTCACCGGCTTGCGGCTGTTCGGCGCCGAGGCCGGCGGCCCCAAGGGCTTGATCGTCGGCATTTCACATTTCCTGCCGGGCGGCGGCGCCGGCCCCGATGCCTCGCCTCCGGAGAAGGTTTATTTCGTGCTCGAAGGCGAGCTGACGGTGATTGTCGGCGGCAAGGAAACGGTGCTGAAAAAGCACGATTCGTGCTTCATCGGCCCGAACGAGAACCGCGAGATCGTCAATCGCACCAACAGCGTTTGCACCATCCTCGTCGCCATCGCGCCGGCGCCGAAGTAAGTCTGTGAAGAACCCCAGGTAAAAAGACGAGAAGCGATGGCCGAAGATTTCCTCAAAAACCCGCTTTCACTGTTCGACATAAGCGGCAAGACCGCGATCATCACCGGCGCCAGCGGCGCATTCGGCGCTGTCGCGGCAAAAACGCTTGCCGCCTGCGGCGCCAATGTCGTCATTGCCGCCAGCAACGCCGAGGCGCTGAAGAAGATAGCCGCCGAATGCGGCAAGCTTGGCGGCAAATGCGAAGTCGTCGCCAAGCGTCCGAGCTCGGAAGCAAACTGCGACGCGCTGGTCGTGGCCGCGGTCGAGAAGTTCGGCGGCCTCGATATCCTCGTTGTTGCTTCGGGCCAGAACAAAGTCGCGAAAATCGTCGATCAGAAGGCCGATGACTTTCTCGACGTGATGGACGCCAACGTCACCCAGTCGTGGCTGATGGCGCGCGCCGCAGCGCGGCAGATGATGAAGCAGGGCCGCGGCGGCAAGATTGTTCTGATGTCCTCGGCCCGCGGCCTCCTTGGCCATCCGGCCGGCTACAGCGCCTATTGCGCGTCGAAGTCGGCGGTCGACGGCATCACCAAGGCGCTTGGCTGCGAACTCGGTGCGACCGGCATCACCGTCAACGCGCTCGGACCGACGGTTTTCCGCTCGCCGCTCACCGAGTGGATGTTCGCCGACGACGAGCGCGGCAAGACTGTACGCGCCGGCTTCCTCACCCGCCTGCCCAAGGGCCGCCTCGGCGAGCCGGAAGATCTTGCCGGGCCGCTTCTGTTCCTGGCCTCGAAAGCATCCGACTTCTACACCGGCCATATCCTCTACGCCGACGGCGGCTATACGGCGGGCTGAACATGGCCAAGGCGCGGATTTGTGTCGTCGGCGCCGGCCTGATGGGCCATGGCATTGCGCAAGTGTTCGCCGTCGCAGGCCATGACGTTACGATCACGGATGCGATTGCAGCCAATCTCAGCACGGCCAAAGATCGGATTGCCGCCAACCTGCGCGAGCTTGGCGAAGACGAAAGTGCGGTCGCGCGGGTGCGACCGTGCAGCGATCTCGCCGAAGCCGTGCGCGGCGCCGATTATGTGGTCGAGGCGATATCCGAAGATTTGGCGCGCAAGCAAAAACTCTTTGCCGACATCGAGCCGCATGTACGCCGCGATACCATCCTCGCCAGCAACACGTCCGTTATTCCGATCACTTCGATCATGCAGGGACTCGCGGTGCGCGAGCGCGCGCTCGGCACGCACTGGTGGAATCCGCCGTTTCTCCTGCCGCTCGTCGAAGTCATCGAGACGCAATGGACCTCACCGGACGCAGTTGCCTGGACCATGAAGCTGCACGAAGCAGCGGGCAAAAAACCGGCGCACGTGAAAAAGGACGTGCCGGGTTTCATCGGCAACCGGCTGCAGCATGCGCTTTGGCGGGAAGCGATTTCGCTCGTTGAGCACGGCATCTGCGACGCCGAGACGGTCGACGACGTCATCAAGACCTCGTTCGGCCGCCGCCTGTCCGTCCTCGGGCCGCTGGAGAACGCCGATCTGGTCGGCACCGACCTTACGCTCGCCATTCACAATATTGTGCTGCCGGCGATCGATTGCCGGCCGCAAGCGTCGCCTTATCTGCAAGGGCTCGTCGCCGACGGAAAGCTCGGCTTTAAATCAGGCGAAGGCTTTCGCAAATGGAGCGCCGACAGAGCAGGCAGCTTTGCGGGCCAAAGTCATGCAGCATCTTAAGGCGCAAGTTGGAACGCAAGACCACGCCGAGCGATGAGACGCTCACATCGAAAGGTTAACAACACCGGCGCCGTTGCAGAATGCGAAAACGCTGGCCTCGCCGTATTATTTGTGGGACTTCTGCGGGGTCGTCCCACCGTTTGTCTGAATCGGCCCAGAAAAGGGAATAAGGGAGGAGTACACATGAAAATTAAGTCGGATACCAAAGAAAAGCCGCGCGCCAAAGTCGACGTTCAGCGCCGGCGGGTGGTGAAGCTCATCGCCGCGAGCGGCGCCGCCGCCATCGCCTCGCCGTGGACGTTTCAATCGTCGCGCGCGGCCGCCAAGACCATCAAGATCGGCCAGATCACGCCGGAGACCGGCCCGATCGCCGCGTTCGGCGAACCGTCGAAATGGGTCGCCGAGGGCGTCAGCAAGTTGCTCGGCGACGGCATCATGGTCGCCGGCGAGAAGCACAAGGTTCAGATCCTCAATCGCGACAGCCAGTCGAACCCCAACCGCGCCTCGGAAGTGGCGGCGCAGCTCATCAACAACGACAAGGTCGACATCATGGTCGCTTCGTCGACCTCGGACACGACCAATCCGGTGGCCGATCAGTGCGAGCTCGACCGGCGTGCCTTGCATCACCTCGGACGATCCGTGGCAGGCCTGGTTCTTCGGCCGCAAGGGCGATCCGAAGAAGGGCTTCGAGTGGACCTACCACTTCTTCTGGGGCTTCGACATGGTCGCCAACATGTATCGCGGAGCATGTGGCAGACGCTTCCGACACCAACAAGATCGTCTGCACGCTGTTGACCAACGATCCCGACGGCGTCGCCGCCAGCGATCCGCGTGCATGGCATTGCCGGCGACCATCAAGAGCCACGGCTTCGACGTGCATCACCTCGGCCTTTATCCGCCGCTGACCGACGACTTCACCGCCCAGATCACCGAGATGAAGAAGGTCGGCGCCGATATCGTCTGCGGCATTTTCAATCCGCCGCAATTCGCGATCTTCTGGACGCAATGCGCCCAGCAGGGCTACAAGCCGAAGATCGTCACGCCGCCGAAGGCGCTGCTGTTCCCGACCGCCGTCGAGGCGCTGGGCGACCGCGGCGCCGGCATGTCGACCGAAGTGTGGTGGTCGCACCACCATCCCTTCAAGTCGGGCCTGACCGGCCAGACGGCGCAGCAATATTGCGACGCCTACGAGAAGGCGAGCGGCAAGCAATGGACGCAGCCGCTCGGCTTCAAGCACGCCAACCTCGAAGTCGCCATCGACGTGCTCAAGCGCGCCAAGAAGCTCGACGCCAACTCGATCCGCGACGCCATCGCGCAGACCGACTATCAATCGATCGTCGGCCCGATCACCTGGAAGGGCGGACCGCTCAATCCGGTGCCGAACGTCTGCCTCACCCCGCTGGTCGGCGGTCAGTGGGAAAAGGGCACAAGTGGAAGTACGACCTCAACATCGTCTTCAACAAGACCGCGCCGAACATCCCGCTCGACAGGCCGTTCAGCGCCATCCAATATTCGTGAGACGTCACTGCGGCTACGCGACACTACGGCCGCCGCGCCCTAAGCGCGGCGGCTTTCTATAAAGCTCCGAATGACGACGCTCCTCGAACTTAACGCGGTATCGAAGTCACTACGGCGCGCTCAAAGCCGTGGACGGTGTCAGTCTCACCGTCGCCGACGGCGAGGCGCTGGCGGTGATCGGGCCCAACGGCGCCGGCAAGACCACGCTGTTCAATCTCATCACCGGCGACGTCGCGCCGAGCGCGGGCCGGATCGTGTTCGACGGCTCCGACATCACCGCGTTGCCGCCGCACTGCGCGCTCGCGGCTCGGCATCGGCCGCTCTCATCAGATCCCGCATCCGTTCGCGAACATGAGCGTTTTCGAAAATCTTCTGGTCGGCGCCATTTTTGGCGGCGGCGTCAGCGAGCGCGACAGCTACAAGCGCAGCAGCGACGTTTTGAAAATCACCGGCCTCTACGACAAGGCCAACGTGCCGGCGCGCACGCTGACGCTGCTGCAGCGCAAGCGGCTGGAATTGGCGCGCGCGCTCGCCATGGACCCGAAACTTTTGCTGCTCGATGAAATCGCCGGCGGGCTTACCGATTACGAGTGCGGCGAATTGGTCGGGACCATCAAGCAAATCCATGCGCAGGGCACCACGATCGTCTGGATCGAGCACATCGTGCACGCGCTGGTGTCGGTGGCGAGCCGGCTCATGGTGATGAATTTCGGCCAGCTCCTGGCCCAGGGCGACCCGCACGAGGTCATGGACGATCCCCGCGTGCGCGAAGTCTATATGGGCATTCCGGTCGCATGACGCTTGTTGCGGACCCAGAACCTGTCGGCCTTCTACGGCGACTTCCAGGCGCTGTTCGACATCAACGTCACCGTGGAGGAAGGCGAGACGGTCGCCATCATCGGCGCCAACGGCGCCGGCAAGACGACCTTCCTGCGAACGCTGGCCGGCTCGCTTGCAACCGCCGCCGGAGAGCGGTCATGTTCGACGGCGAGCCCATCGGGCACAAGACGCCCGCACGAGATTGTCCGGCTCGGAATTGCCATGGTGCCGGAGGGCCGCAGGCTGTTTCCAAGCCTGTCGGTGGAAGAAAATCTGCTTCTCGGCACCCACAGCGAACGCCGTGGGCCGTGGAATCTCGAAGCGCGTCTACCAGCTGTTTCCGCGCCTGCACGAATTGCGCCGCTTGCCGGCGCCGTCGCTCTCGGGCGGACAGCAGCAGATGGCCGCGGTCGGCCGGGCTTTGATGTCCAATCCGCGGCTGCTTGCTTTGCGATGAGCTTTCGCTCGGCCTGGCGCCGGTCGTGATCCGCGACATCTACGCGACGCTCGAGCGCCATCACCGCCGAGGGCACGACGATCGTGTTGGTCGAGCAGGACATCAACCGCGCGCTCGACGCCTCGTCGCGATTTTATTGCTTGCAGGAAGGCCGTCTGGCGCTGACCGCGCCGACCAAGGACTTCAACCGCGCCGCGATCACCGCGGCTTATTTCGGATTGCAGGGCAGCGCCGGATGACTTGGCTCAACATCATCGTTCAGGGCGCCCTGCTCGGCGGCTTCTACGCGCTGTTTGCGATCGGGCTGTCGATGTCGTTCGGCATCATGCGGCTCGTCAACATCGCGCACGGCGACCTGATCGTGCTCGTCGGCCTATGTCGCGCTCGTTGCCACCTGGTACACCGGCCTCGATCCGTTCCTCAGCCTCGTCATCGTTTTGCCGGTGATGTTTGCGCTCGGCTATCTCCTGCAGCGCGGACTGCTCAATCAGACGCTAAGCGGCGGCTTGCTGCCGCCGCTGCTGGTGACCTTCGGCATTTCGATCATCATCCAGAACGCGCTGCTGCAGGGCTTCGGCGCCTATGACCATCGCCTGCAGGAAGGCGCCATCGAGACCGCCAGCCTGCAGAGCCGGCGGCTTTTATGTCGGCGTCTATCCGCTGCTGGTGTTCGCCGTCGCGGTGGCCTGCTATCGCATGCCTTGCAACTTCTGTTCTACCGCACCCGGCTTGGCCGCGCGTTCCGCGCCGTTTCCGATGATTCCGACACCGCCGAGCTGATGGGCATCGACAACCGCAAGCTCTATGCGCTGGCATTCGGCATCGCCATGATCTTCACCGCGCTCGCCGGCGTGCTGTTCGGCATCCGCACGATCTTCGCGCCGTTGTCGGGACCGATCCGGCTCATTCTTGCGTTCGAGGCGGTCATTATCGGCGGCCTCGGCAGCATGTGGGGCACGCTCATCGGCGGCGTGGTGCTCGGCCTCGCCCAGGCGATCGGCGCCGCGCTCGATCCGACCTGGCAAATCCTCGCCGGACATCTTGCCTTTCTCGCCATTCTGATTGTTCGCCCCAGCGGGCTGTTCCCGCGGACGAGGGATTGATGGATATCCGTCCGCGTCGAACGTGCGACCAAAGCGAGCCGCATCTTCGCGGTTTTGGCGGCCGCAGTCCTCGCCGCGCTCATCGCCATGCCCTGGTGGGGCGATGCGCGGCAACATGCGCCTGGTCGGCGAAATGGCCTATTACGTCGCGCTGGCGCAGCTGTGGAATTTGCTCGCCGGCTATGCCGGGTTGGTCTCGGTCGGCCAGCAAGCCTATGTCGGGGTCGGCGGCTACGTCTTGTTCTATTTGACCGGCGTCTGGAACATGAATGTCTATTTGGCCATGGCGATCGCCGGGCCGTTTGCCGGACTGATCTCCATCCCGGTGTCGTTCGCCGTGTTTCGGCTGCGCGGAGCCTATTTCGCGGTCGGCACCTGGGTCGTCTCGGAAATTTCTCGCTGCTGGTCGCCAGCCTCATTGCGGTTCTTGGCGCCGGATCGGGCCTGTCGCTCACCCCGGCCATCTTGCGCGAGATCTCGCCCGATCGCGACACCCGCGACATCATCCTTTATCTCATGTCGCTTGGCATCGCGGTCTTCGTTTTCGCCGTGGTCTATTTGCTGCTGCGCTCGCGCCACGGACTGGCGCTGACCGCTATTCGCGATTCCGAGCGGGCGTCGGCAAGCCTCGGCGTCAACACCTTCCGCACCAAGTTCATCATCTACATCGCGACCGCCGCCTGCACCGGCCTGATCGGCGCGCTGATCTTCCTGCAGAAGCTGCGCATCTCGCCGGAAGCCGGTTTTTCCATCAACGACTGGACGGTGGTGGTGATCTTCATGGTGGTGATCGGCGGCATCGGCACGCTCGAAGGCCCCTTCATCGGCATGCTGATCTTCATCGTGTTGCGCGAACTGCTGGCCGATTACGGAACGTACTACCTGATATTGCTGGGCGTGATCGCCATTGCGGTGATGCTCAAGGCGCCGTACGGCCTTTGGGGCTGGGTCATTCAGCGCTTCGACTTGCAATTATTTCCGGTCGGTCGCCGCTTGGCGCTGGCGCCGACGGAAGAAGCCGCATCCGCCGCACCGAAAGTCTAGGCACGCCCGATGGAAATGTTGGGCCAACGCGGTCTTCCCTTTATGACTTATGAGCCACATCTTGCGTCTGATGGAACTTTTTTGCAGCGCGGAAGTTATCAGGCGGGTGTCTTGCTGCAACTCCCGGAAATTGTTGAAGTTTCGTGCGATGACCATTGCTTCGACAAATTTGCCACCCAAAATGCTGCGCTGATCCGTTGTGCCGTAGTTGCGTGCCGCGCGGCGCCCGGCAATTCGTCAGTATCAAGCAAACAGCATTCCCCGGGGTTAAGCGATGCAAACAGACACGGCACTGCGTTCACCATTCAATGGCTCCGCTCTTACCCGGGCCGCGCGATCTTCGCTCCATTGCGCTTCTGCTCGATGTCGACGGAACCATTGTGGACATGGCCATTACGCCAGGCAGCGTGACGGTCTCCGACTCGCTGCGAGACGTCGCTTCGCGAATTGCACAAAAGTTGCGACGGAGCGCTGGCGCTGGTGAGCGGCCGGCTCATCCGCGATATCGACAATTTGTTTGCGCCGTTGCGGTTACCGGCGATCGGCGGTCACGGCGCCGAAATGCGGCCCTCCGCCGAGGCGCCCATCTAAGCGCGAACCGCCGACGCCATCGGCGATGCGCTGCGCAAACTGGTCATGGCCGCGGCAGAAGAAGCCGATCCGCGCGTGATCGTGGAGGACAAAACCTCCTCGCTTGCCGTGCACTACCGGCTGGCGCCGCACATGGAGCATCCGCTGAAGACAAAAATTGGCGCGATCATTGCCCGCCTCGGCACTGCGCAATCTTGAAATCATGCACGGCAAGGAAGTTATTGAGATCAAATCGACCCATTTCAGCAAAGGAGTGGCGGTTCGCGAGTTGATGAAGCTGCCGCCGTTTCAGGACCGAAAGCCGGTGTTTCTCGGCGACGACACCACCGACGAGACGGTATTTGAGATACTTCCGCCGCTCGGCGGGCTCGGTTATTCGGTCGAACGCAACATGCGCGGCGCCAACGGCATGTTCGGATCGCCGCATGACGTTCGCGATTGGCTCTCGTCTCTGTGCGCCAACGCCGGGAGCCTAAAGGGCAATGAATGATTTTGGGCTCGATCTTGCGGTGATCGGCAACGGGCGAACCGCGGCGCTGCTTGAGCCGTCCTCGCGCCTGGTCTGGTGGTGCTATCCGCGTTTTGACGGCGATCCGATATTTTGCCGCTTGCTGGCCGGCGACGAGGAAAAAGGCTTTAGCGACGTCGTGCTCGACGCGATGGCCGACTATCGCTCGGAATATGAGCGCAACACCGCCGTCGTTTCGACCGTACTGACCGATGAAAAAGGCGGTTCGGTCAAGATCACCGATTTCGCGCCGCGGTTTCGGGCGTTCGATCGCATTCTCCGCCCGCCGCAACTGTTTCGCATCATCGAGCCGATCGCCGGCATGCCGCGGATTACCATTCGCTTCCGTCCGACGACCAAATACGGCGTGCCGATGCAATCGAAGTCGATCGGCAGCAATCACATCACTTTGCGGGGGGCGCATTCGGTCATCCGGCTCACGACCGACGCGCCGTTGTCCTACATCGACCGCGAAGCACCTTTCGTGCTGACGCGGCCGGTCTATCTGGTGATGGGACCGGACGAGCCGTTCCCGGCGGACCTGGCAACGACCTGCCGTGAATTCGCCGACCGAACGCGGGCCTACTGGACCGAGTGGGTCCGGCGGCTTTCGATCGCCTACGACTGGCAGGACGTCATTATCCGCGCCGCCATTACGCTGAAGCTGAGCAATTTCGAGGAGACCGGCGGCATCATCGCGGCGCATACGACCTCAATTCCCGAAGCGCCGAATTCGGGCCGCACCTGGGATTACCGGTTTTGCTGGCTGCGGGACGCCTATTTCGTCGTCAAAGCGCTCAATCGGATCGGCGCCACGCAAACCATGGAGGATTTTATCTCCTTCATCCTCGGCATTGCCTCGGAGGAAGTCGTCCGCCCGGTCTACAGCATCGTCCCCACTGACGGCATGGACGAGGAGATCGCCGACAACCTCAAAGGCTATCGCGGCGACGGCCCGGTGCGGATCGGCAACGCCGCAGGCGGAATGCTCCAGCACGACACCTACGGCAGCATCATTCTGGCCGCGATGCCGATGTTCTTCGATCGCCGTTTACCGCGGCCGGCCGACGCCGGCTTGTTTCATCTGCTGGAGCGTGTCGGTGCGCTCTGCAAACGCTCGGCGTTCGAGCCGGATGCCGGGATCTGGGAATATCGCGGCCGCATGCGCGTGCATACCCATTCGGCCTCGATGTGCTGGGCCGGCTGCAACCGGCTGGCGGCCATCGGCAAGCATCTTGGCTTGAAAGAGCGCGCCGCCGAGTGGAAGGCCATGGCCGACAGCATCCAGTCGCGGCTGCTCGAAGAGGCTTGGAACGAGAAGCGTGGCGCCTTTACGGCCGCTTTTGGGGCCGACGAACTGGACGCCAGCGTCCTTCTCCTGCCGGAAATCGGCTTGGTCGAGGTGTGGGACCCCCGGTTTGTACGGACGGTCCAGGCCATCGAGCATGAACTTTTGCGCGGCAAGCACGTTATGCGCTATGCCGGGGAGGATGACTTCGGATTGCCAGAATCCGCCTTTCTCATATGCCGATTCTGGCTGATCGATGCTTGGTGGAAGCTAGATCGCCGCGAGGAAGCCGTCGATATGTTCAACGACGCCTTGCGCTATCGCAACCGCTACGGCCTGCTTGCGGAAGATGTGCACCTGCAGAGCGGCGAAATGTGCGGCAATTTCCCGCAAACGTACTCGATGGCGGGACTGATCTTGACCGCGATGCGCCTATCGCGAAGTTGGGAGGATCGGTATTGGCACGATTAGTCGTCGTTTCCAACAGAGTCTCGGTTCCGAGCGGCGACGGCGCCAAGCGCGCCGGCGGCCTAGAGGTGGCGCTGCGGCCGGCGCTGCAGAGGCACGGCGGTGTCTGGCTGGGCTGGAGCGGCAAAGTCGGCGCCGGGGAGGACGAACTCGAAACCCGATCGATCAAGGACAAGAATGTCGAGTATGTCGTCACCGATCTGTCGAACGACGACTACCAGGAATACTACAACGGCTTTGCCAATCGGGTGCTATGGCCGATTCTGCACTATCGCCTCGATCTTGCGGAATTCGCGCGCCGCGACCTGAGCGGATATTTCCGCGTCAACGAGCATTTTGCCACGCGATTGGATAAAGTGATTCAAGAGGACGACCTTATCTGGGTGCATGACTATCACATGATCCCGATCGCGGCGGCGTTGCGGCGCCGCGGCCATGCCAACCGTATCGGCTTCTTTCTGCATATTCCATTCCCGCCGCCGGAGATCCTGACTTCGCTACCCAATCACGAGCAGCTCATTCCGTTGCTGCTCGAATACGACGTCGTCGGATTCCAGACTGAAAGCGATTCGGGCAATTTCGTTCGTTATCTCATTTCCGAATGCAACGTCATGCGTGACATGCGCGTGTTCGAGACTTCCGGCCGCCAGATCAGCATGCGGATCAACGGCAAGCAGACGCAGATCGGCAGTTTCCCAGTCGGGATCGAGCCACGCGCATTCCAGCGATTGGCGCGCCGGAATACCCGCTCGCCGCTGGTGAAGGAGCTGATTGCGAGCCTCGGCAATCGGGCGTTGATGATCGGCGTCGATCGCCTCGACTATTCCAAAGGGCTTATTCAGCGGCTCGATGCCTTCGACAAGTTCTTGGCGAACCATCCGGAGTGGGTGGGCAAGGTCACCTATCTGCAGATTGCGCCGAAGAACCGCTCGGCGATTCCCGAATATGCCGACCTGGAAGAAGCCGCAAACTCCGCGGCCGGCCGCATCAACGGCAAGTATGGAGAGGTGTCGTGGACGCCGATCCGCTACGTCAACCGCGTGTACAGCCGGTCGGCCTTGGCGGGACTTTATCGCACCGCGCGCGTCGGCCTGGTGACGCCGTTGCGCGACGGCATGAATCTGGTGTGCAAGGAGTACGTCGCCGCGCAGGATCCGGACGATCCGGGCGTGCTCGTTCTGTCGCGCTTCGCGGGCGCGGCGATCGACATGCGCCGTGCGCTGCTGGTCAATCCCTACGACGCGGAATCCGTTGCCCATGCCATCGCGCAAGCGCTCGACATGCCGCTCGAGGAACGCCGCGCCCGGCACCAGGCCTTACTCGCCGTCGTCTCGGACTATGACATCGATCGATGGCAGCAGGACTTCATGCGCGCGCTGCGCGGCGACAATACCGGCGCGCAGGAGATGCAAAATCTGCCGGCGGTGGTGCGTTCACCGACCGGCTGGCCATCGCGGGCCTACGCCGGCGGAACTCGCTCCATCGAATCTCGCGGCTAGGCGACCGAACTTTCTGATCGGCGCACGAGCGGCACGCGCGGGTGACCGCGGCGGAACCGGCCGCGGCGTCGCACGTTGGCGATGCGTAGCGGCCGCGCACGCGCCGCGCCGCTCCTGCAAGCCAAACAAAAAAGGAACAACGGCCATGGGCCTCTTCTCCAAGGACATCAAAAATATGAACGACCTGTTCGTGCACACGCTGCGCGATATCTATTACGCCGAAAAGCAGATCACCAAGGCGCTGCCCGACATGATCGAGAAAAGTAATGATCCCCAACTCAAGCAAGGGTTCCAGACGCATCTGCGCGAGACCGAGAACCATGTGAAGCGGCTTGAGCAGGTGTTCCAAATCATTGGCGAGAAGGCTCAAGGCGTCGATTGTCCGGCCATCGACGGCATTATCGAGGAAGCCGATGACGTGGCCGGCGAGGTGGAACAGAACTCGGTCATGGATGCGGCCTTGATCGCGGCCGCGCAAGCCGTCGAACATTACGAAATGACGCGTTACGGGACGCTCATCGCTTGGGCAAACCAGCTCGGCCGCAAGGACTGTGTGACCCTGCTGAAGCAAACACTCGACGAGGAAAAGGCAACGGACAAGAAACTGACGGCAATGGCGGAAAGCCAAGTGAACCGCAAGGCGGCTTAGGTGCGGAAACGACCGGCCATCGGGCTCTCCAAGCGGAGAATTTGACCAGGCGCTCGATGCAGGAAAGGATGACGCAGCGTGCTTGCTGCGCCATCCTTTTTTTGCTCGGCGACGGCGCAAATTCTGGAACCCATTGAGCCCTTTTCCGGTTGACGGCTGTGAAGTCAATTGAGGGCCGCCAAATGAGCCCGGATACGCGAGCTCCCGAATATAAAGAAGCCGATCGGAAGGCCATGGAACAGCCCGGCCTCCCCGCTCGCCGTGCGCGTCAAGGCGTTACCGGACACAACGTCCGCTACGTGCTTGGCTTCGGCCTCGTCGGAATTATCGTGGCGTTCATTATCGTGTATCTGATTTTTTTCGGCTGATCGCTGAAAGCATAACGCAAAGACCGCGCCGGCTTGAGCGTCTGTCAGTCGTTGCGCTCGGCTAGGGCCTGCCGCTTTTTGTGTATTTCTTCAGCGCTCACCGCCGGCGCAGCATTACCCCAGGCGTTGCGGATGTAAGTAGCAACGGCCGCAATCTGATTGTCGTTAAGCACCCACGCGAATTGCGGCATGGCCGCAGCAGTCGGCGCCGGCGCCGTGCCGACGCTGCGGGCCCCGCGCAGGACGACATGCGCCAGCGTGGTCGGATCGGTCTGTTGAACGACGGGTGAGCCCTTCAGCGCTGGGAATAGCCCGGCAACGCCTTGGCCATTCGCCCCGTGACACCCGGCGCACTCGTCGGCGTAGATTTGCACACCTGCTTTCATCGTCGCAGACGCGGGATCCATCTTTGCAGCAACGTCCTTCTCCTTGCCGTTCTGGTCCTTCAGATAGACCGCGATGGCCCGCAGATCGCTGTCGGTCATTTGCGAAGTCGAAAGATTGAGCGTCTCCGACATCGGCCCGGTCGCTGCGCCGGTCTTATTATGTCCGGTCTTCAGATAAGCGACGATGTCGTCGACCGTCCAGCCGCCAAGTCCGCGGTGAGGATCATCGGTGATGTCGGGCGCAAACCATCCCTGCAGCGCATAGCCTTGCAGCCGGCGGCTGTTGTCGTCACCGCCCAGGAAGTTTTTTGGCGTGTGGCACAGGCCGCAATGGCCCAAGCCCTCGGTCAGATAGGCGCCGCGATTCCACTCCTCGCTTTTGTCGCCGCGAGGGATAAAGCGTCCCGGCGAGAAGAACAGCGCGTCCCAAGCGGCCATCCCCGTGCGGATATTGAGCGGGAACGGCAATTGGTTCGACTTCACCGCATGGTGCACAGCCGGTACCGTGTTGAGATAAGCGCGGATGGCAAGGGCGTCGTCGCGCGTGATCTTGGTGTAGTACGTGTACGGCATGGCGGGATAGAGCCGGCTGCCGTGCCTGCCCGTCCCCTTGATCAGAGCATTGACAAATTCATCGTCGGTCCAAGCACCAATGCCGGTTAGCGGGTCAGGAGTGATATTAGGAGCTAACAGATTGCCGAACGGAGTTTCGACCACGCGCCCGCCGGCAAAATCGTGGCCACTACCGGGTAAAGTGTGGCAAGCGGCGCAATCGCCGACAATGGTCAGGTAGCGGCCGCGCTCGATCTGGGAAAAATCCTGCGGATTAATTGCGCTCGCCCATGCGCCGGGCGTGCCGATCACCAAGGCGGCGAGCACCGGGAGTAAACGCAACGACTCCGCGAGGGTGTTTTTTCCACTACGCATGCACAAGCGGGCCCGGATTTTTCAGGTACTTGGAACGAATGGCATGGGCCGACCAGAACGCCAGCGCACCTACTGTCCCGGTCGGATTATAGCCGGCGTTCTGCGGGAACGCAGTTGCGCCCTGGACGAACAGATTGGGCACATCCCAGCTCTGCAAATAAATGTTGAGCGCGCTGTTTCCCGGGTTGTCGCCCATGATGGCGCCTCCGCACAGGTGCGATGTCTGATATTGCGTGACGTCGTACGGACCTTTGCGCGGCTTTTTGACGATCTGCTTTGCACCCATCCGCTGGAGAACTTCGGCATATTTGTCGGTAAGAAACGCGCTCATCTTGAGCTCGTTGTCGTGAAAATCGATTGTCAAGCGCACCAACGGCCGGCCAAAGCGATCTTTGTAGGTAGGATCGAGATCGAGATAGATGTCGCGATAAGAGTAGAACGAGCCATGACAGGCCCCGCCGGAATTGATGGTGCTCAGATAATTGTCGCGCAGCGCCTGCTTCCATTTTACTCCCCACGCCGGCGTGCCTGGCGGCACCGCCGTGGATTCTATCGGACGGCCGTTGGTCTGGACCTGAGCGATATAGCCGCCGCCGACGAAGCCATGGGGACCATGATCGAAATTGTCGCCGTTGAACTCGTCGCAGCACATGCCAATGGCGCCGGCGGCGACGAACGGATTGAAGTTGTACTTGTCCTTGTCGAAAAATCCGAGCGCGCTCGACATGGTTTGGTGGGTGAAGTTGCGCCCGATTTGTCCGTTGCCGCTGCTGGGATCGTAGGGTGTGCCGATGCCCGAGAGCAAAAGCAGCTGCACGTTGAACAGTGAAAAGGCGCAAAGCAGGACGAGGTCGGCCGGTTGCTCGAGCTCCTCGCCTGATGAGTTCACGTATGTAACGCCGGTTGCCCGCGTCCCCGAGCGATCGAGATTGATGCGCGTGACTTCGCACTCGGTGCGCGCTTCGAAATTCGGCTTGCGCAGCAAAACCGGCAGCACTGTGGTTTGCGGCGACGCCTTGGAGTAATTGGCGCATCCGAACCATTCGCAAAAGCCGCAATACGTGCACTGCCCCATCGCCACGCCCAGCGGATTGACGTAGGCCTGCGACAGGTTGCCGGAGGGCTGTGGAAACGGCTTGTAGCCGAGTTGCTGCGCCGCTTGCGCAAACAGCGTGTGGCCATAGCCCTGCTTCATTGCCGGAGTGGGATAAGGCCGCGACCGCGCTCCTTCGAAGGGATTGCCGCCTTCCTGGATCGCGCCCTTGACGTTGCCCGCCTGCCCCGACGTGCCGCACAGATATTCGAAGGCGTCGTAGTACGGCTCCAGATCGTCGTACGTCACACCCCAGTCCTGGATCGTCATGTCGGCGGGCAGAAAATTCGCGCCGTAGCGTTCGACCAGGTGGCTCTTGCAAACAAAGTCACTGGGGAGAAAACGCCAGGTCTCCGCATTCCAATGAACGCCGGCGCCGCCGGCGCCGTTGCCGAGCATGAACGCGCCCCACCGGCGCACCGGCAATGCGGTTTGGCTGGCGTTGTTACGGAACGTCACGCTCATTTGCGCCGGCCGCAAAAACAATTCGTGCTGCAATCGGTAACGCAGTTCGTCCTGCGCGTAGGAAATCAGGAAATCCGTCGCTGTGTCCCGCCATGGGCCGCGCTCGATCGCCACGACATCGAGACCTTCATCGGTCAATTCATTGGCGAGGATCGAGCCGGTCCAACCCAAACCGATGATGGCGACGTCCTTCCGAGGCAACTTGCGCGGCATTTATCGAACTTTCTGCAAGACCTATTGCGACCAGTTTGGATGGTCGGCGATACTTACCGTCGGCAAAGTGACGCGCTGGTTATGACGGTCGATCCAATCGCGGTAATCGTAATGCGTGCCGGGAAATCCGATCATCTTCCACGAGGCCATGTCTTTGTTGCCGCCGTAAATCGGATCGGCGAGAAAACCGTTCTGGGTGTCCTTGAGGATGAGCTTGAAGAACTCCTTTGCATCGGTGCCCTCAAGCTTGAACGAGCCGTCCTCAAGTCCGGCGATGACCTGGTCCTTTTGTTGGTCGGAAATTTCGGTGAATGACTTGCCGCCAAGCCGCTCACGGCAAGCTTTGTCCAGCGCAGCAAGCGCGGTGCGATAATGTTGCGCCGGCGTGATCGGCGATTGCGGCCCTTGTTGTTTGGTGCCGGCGACAAACGGCCCGCTCATGTATTCGCCTTCGGACCTGCCGTGCGGCCCGGCAAGCTGGCGATCGATGAAAATAGCGCAACCGCAATCCTTGCCTCCCGGCGTTTCCGGATCGGCAGGGATAAGCCGGTCGACGAAGGCTTCAACCGTCGCCGCCTCTTGCGCAGTGAAATAATGCCAACCCTGCGGTGTGAGCGGCGGAGGAGGATCGCCTGACCCGGGTTTCCACGGCAGCCCGCCTTTGATGATAGCGGCGCCTGCCAATTGCGCGTGCAGCGCCAAAAGCGTTAGGGCGCTGGAGCCGAGCAACACTCGCCGGTTTATGCGAAGCACGCGTAGGTCCTGGTCGCGTGACCGATGACGGCTTAACTCGCGTTGGAACTTTTGGTTCCCTCCGGGAACTATTCGTCAACCCGTGTGGCCAGGCGACGGGAACTCAGGCGCTTTTGCCAAGTTTTCTCAAGCAGTAGGCATATTCATTTGGCTCAATCTGCCGCGGTGACCCCTTTTAAGGCGGCACGTCCACCGGCACATTTTGGAGGAAGAGAGAAATGGCCAAAACCAGGAGGCGCAGATATTCGCGGAGCTCAGGAAGCGACGTGAAGCGGGAAATGCATCGCTACAAGCGGGGCTCGGCGCGAAGCGGACGCGGCGGCAAGGGCGGCAAAGTCAAAAGCCGCAAGCAAGCTATTGCGATCGGACTTTCAAAGGCGCGCAAGAAAGGCAAGAAAGTCCCGAAGAAGAAAGCATCCTAGACGCGAAAGCGCCGTCTGCTGAGGACCGAAGCGGCGCAAAGAAGGTGGTCCACTTGCGCTAAATCGAGACCACGATATCGCAAGTCAGACCTTCCTTCTCCCATCGGAAATTAACTTCGCCGTTGAGCTGCCCGAGCATGCGCGCAATGGCGCGCGTGCCGAATCCTTCCTTGCTCGGAGCTTTTACGAGGGGACCGCCAGCTTCCTTCCACGATACCTGTAGCTTTCTTCCGCCTTGCAGCGACCATTTCACGCGCACGCGTCCGCTGGGAACCGACAGTGCTCCGTATTTGACCGCATTGGTCACCAATTCGTGCACGGCCATGGCCATCGCCTGCGCCATTTCCGGCCGCAGCAGCACATTCGGCCCGTCGACTTGCGCGCGCGGATCTCCTTCGCGAAAATACGGCGAGAGCTCCATGGCCACCAGCCGATGGAGATCGGCACCGGCCCAACGCGACTGCGCCAGCATGCCGTGCGCGTGGGCGAGCGCCCGCAAGCGACCCTCTATCGCCTTTTTCAGATCGCGCGCGGTCTCCGCCTGAGTGAGGTTGACCGTGGCTTGCGCGACCGCCAGCAGATTGTTGGTCCGATGATCCGCCTCGCGGGCAAGAAGCGAGATTTGCCGCTCCCGTCGTTTTTGCTCGGTGATATCGCGGGCAATTTTCGAGGCGCCGACTATTTTCCCGGTCTCATCGGTCACCGGGGAAATGGTCAGCGAGATCTCAACCAGACTTCCGTCCTTGCGGCGGCGCTGAGTTTCGAAATGATCGATCGGCTCGCCGCGCCGGATGCGATGGAGAATATCGGTTTCCTCATGCAGGCGTTCGGGCGGGATGACTATGGTAATCGATTTGCCAATCGCCTCCTCGCCAAGATAACCGAACAGGCGCTCAGCCCCCTTGTTCCAGGTCTGAATAATGCCGTTGAGATCTTTGCTGATGATGGCGTCGTCGCTGGATTCGACAATGGCCGCAAGACGACGCGTTACGCGCTCCGCGCGCTCGTCTTCGCTGATATCGACCAAGACGTTGACCGCGCCGAGCAGGGCCCCTGCCTGGTCCCGTAACGGCGTGGGAAAGGCCATGAAGTGCACACGCGTTCCATCCGGCCGTTCGGCGATGGCCTGACCACGGCGCGGCGTTCCCTCCTTCAATGTCACCGCCATCGGACATTGATCACGCGGAAGCGGGGTACCGTCCGAACGGAAGAGCTTCCAGGAGCCGCACCACTGGTCGGAATTCAGCCGCGGCCGGCATCCCCAAAGCTGCGCGGCGGCGCCATTGAAGTAGGTAATCCGCCCTTCGGCATCGGTCACATAAATCGCGGCAGGAAGCGCGTCGAGCAATCGGCGCGGGTCGTTGAGGTCCGCTGCTCCGGCGCTGTCGGCAGCCGGCGCCCGGACCAAGGCCGGCCACAGGCCTAAGGCTAGGTCCGCCAGACCTACCTCTGCTTGTGACATAAATAATGCCCCGCCCTAACCTGTGACCCCTCGACACGTAAACGGCGAAGATTGCATTCGGTTCCCGCTCGCAGCCAGCTTCTCCTCCGTTCCCACGACCCCACGATGGAACTTGGAACCGCCGTTCTCGGCCGGCGTTTGCCGCATGGGTTGTCAGGGCACTCCCAGCGGGAGATAGTTTTGGACTACATCCGCGCCAGCCGGGAAAAGCGCTACGCGCTGGACATCAACGATCCGCAGCCGGTTGTCGACGCGCAGGGCCTATGGCAATCGGCCGGGCGCGCGGCAACGATCGGTATCTTCTTGCTGCTGGTCGGCGGGGTTCTCTACGTCGGCCGCTCCATCTTGCTTCCGGTGTTCGCCGCCGCCGTGGTGGCGTTGACGCTCGCGCCGGTCGTCAGACACGCGCAAAAGCGTGGTATCCCGCCCGTGATCACGGCTCTGGCCATCGTTGCTTGCGCGCTCGCCGCGTTGAGCATTGCCGCGATGGCGATGGCCGGTCCGGTGAGCGAATGGATTGCGCGCGCGCCGCAAATCGGCGCCACCATCAAACAGCGCCTCTCGGTGCTCGACCCTCCCCTGGCGGCGCTTCACGAGCTCGAAGGCACGCTCTTCGGAGCCGACAGCGGGGGCGGTTCAGCCGCCTAACATTGTCTTGCCCGCCGTCGCTTTCGTCACGCCGGCCGCGGGCGAGCTCCTCTTGTTCTTCGGAGCAATGATTTTCTTTCTCATCGGACAAAGCACGTTTCGTTCGCATTTCGTCGCCATGTTCTCCGCGCGCGACGCTAAATTGCGGGCGCTGAAAATTCTCAACGATATCGAGCATAACCTCACCGGCTACTTGACGGTCGTGACCATGATCAATGCGGCCGTAGGCGCCATTGTCGCGTTCGGTGCGTGGATCCTGGGCTTTCCCAGTCCGATCATGTTCGGCGTGATCGCAGCCGTGTTGAATTATGTCCCCTATGTGGGGCCGGCCGTCATGGTGGTCGCGCTGTTCGGCGTCGGTCTCATCAGCTTCCCTTCGCTCGGTCACGCGCTCATCGCCCCGCTCGCCTTCATCGTGCTGACGACCACGGAAGGACACTTCATCACGCCGACCATCGTGGGCCGGCGGCTCACGCTCAATCCGCTTCTGGTCTTTTTGGCGCTGGCATTTTGGACCTGGATGTGGGGGCCGCTCGGCGCCTTTCTGGCGGTGCCGCTTTCAATCGTCGGCTTGGTCGTCATCAACCATTTGTTCTCGACGCCGGAGGCCCATCTCCCGGAGTAAGCTTGGACGAATCCCATGCTGCAAAATTTAACGCACGAGTTGATCCTTTTCATTCAAGCCAAAACCGGCGCCACCTTTTCGCTTTTGGTCTGGCTGGCGTTGGCCGCGCTCGGCGTCGGTGACCGCTTTCGCGTTTCTCTGCGTCACCTTGTACGATTGGCTGTCGCTTCAACTCAATGACGTCTATGCCGGCCTCATTGTCTTCGGTCTCTTCGCGGCTATCGCGGCAATCGGGGTCCTCGCCGGCATAATGGCGCGGCGACGCGCCCGAGCCCGCGCAATACTGGAGCGGGCGGCGCGGGCGCACGCACCCGCACGGCTGTTGGACCCCAAAGTTATCGGTCTTGCGCTCCGCGCCGGGCGCTCGCTCGGATGGCAACGCGCCATACCGATCGCGCTGCTGGCGGTCATGGCGGTACAATGGGCGCGCGAGTATCGCGCCCACGCGGACCGGCGTAACCGTTAAGGTCTTCCGACGGCGCGCCTATAATCTTCCAGCATTTAAGGGCCGGTCCTTGTTCGCGCGGCGAACCGGCCCATGCCGGCCGTTCAATCGCAAGATTGCTTGCTAGCGCCTCCAGTGCCGGGTAGGCATTCACTCGGCAACCGTCGAGGCAGCTATGAACGTCTATGATTTAAATGGAAGGACTGCGGTCGTCACCGGCGGAGCGCAGGGGATTGGCCTCGCAGTTGCCAACCGCATCCTCGCCTCGGGCGGGCGCGTCGCCCTTTGGGATCGCGATCGGGCGCTTTTGGAAAAAACGGTTTCCGCCCTGGCTGTGCCCGATCGAGTCGAAGGTTTTGCCATCGACATCGCCGATCTGGGCGCCGTCGAAGCGGGTACGAAAGCCACGGTGACGCGGTTCGGCAAAATCGACATCCTCATCAACAATGCTGCGATCGTCGGGCCGAACGCGCCGACCTGGGAATATCCTGCCGAGGACTTCCGCGAGGTCGTCAATATCGGCCTTTTCGGCACGTTTTACTGTAGCCGCGCCATTGTCCCGCACATGATCGCGGCGAACTACGGACGCATCGTCAATGTGAGCTCGGTCGCAGGCAAGGAGGGCAATCCGAAGGCGCCGGCCTATAGCTCGATGAAAGCGGCAGTGATCGCGCTCACCAAATCGCTCGGTAAGGAGCTTGCGGCCTATAACATCGGCGTCAATTGCGTAACACCCGCCGTCGCCAAAACCACGCTGGCCTTGAGTCAGGCGCCTGACTTTCTTGCCATGATTGTCGCCAAAATTCCGCGCGGTCGGATGCTCGAGCTCGAGGAAGCAGCCTCGATGATTTGTTGGCTCGCCAGCGCGGAGAATTCTTTTACCACCGGTGCAGCTTTCGATCTCTCCGGCGGACGGGCCACATATTGATGATCGGATGATTTGAGCGCGAGCCATGAAACTCTATTACGCGCCGGGCGCATGCTCGCTGGCCCCGCACATTGTGTTGGAAGAGGTCGGCGCGCGCTTTGAGTTGTCCCGCGTCGACTTGGCTGCCAACCAGCAGAGCAGCGCCGAATATCTTCGGATCAATCCCAAGGGCCGCGTGCCGACGCTGGTCGATGGCGACTTTGCCCTGACCGAAGCGCCGGCCATTTTGCGCTACATCGCCTCACGTCACCCCGCCGCCGGGCTTTGGCCTTGGGATCCGCGCGAAGAAGCACGCTGTGCTGAATGGCTGAATTGGCTTTCATCGACGATTCACGTCGCCTTCGTTCACGTGCGCCGCGCGGCGCGCTATGCATCCGATCCGCGCGCGGTCGAGGATGTTGCGGCGACCGGCAAGAAGACCAGCCACGATCTGTGGCAAATGGTCGATCAGAAAATCGGGCAAGGGCCGTGGGCGGTCGGGGAGCGTTACAGCGTCGCCGACCCGCTCTTGATGGTGTATTGGCATTGGGGCCGCGGGCCGGTGCTCGGCTTCGACATGGAGCGGGAATTTCCGAATTGGACTGAACATGCACGGCGGCTCGCAGAACGGCCCGCAGTGCGGCGGGCATTCGCCAGCGAGGGACTGACGCTGCCGTCTTGACCCAAGCACTTAGAAATTTGTAATCAACGCCCGCCAGGTAAAGCGGATATCGTTGCGACGAGCGGCAGTGTCCGCTTATGACCCGTAGCGGGCCTCGTGTCCTTTTCGCCGGTTGTCTAGTAGTAGCGAAACGGCCGATACTAGAGGGCGCTTTTGCGCCCGCAGCTTGCGGTTCCGCCTACACCCTCTTTTAGCAAATGGCTCACGACGCTTTCATCAGTTATTCGTCTCGTGACAAAACCACGGCAGACGCCGCTTGCGCTGCGCTGGAAGCAGCAGGGATTCGATGTTGGATTGCGCCTCGGGATATCACGCCCGGCGCGGAATGGGGCGAGGCGATCATCGACGCCATCGGTCAAGCGCGCGTATTGGTTCTTGTTTTTTCAACCTATGCCAATAAGTCACCACAAATAAGACGCGAAGTTGAGCGGGCCGTGCATAAGGGCATCCCAATCGTCCCGCTCCGGATTGAGGACATCGCCCCGACGCGGTCACTCGAATATTTTATCGGCACTGTTCATTGGCTTGATGCCCTTACACCGCCGCTCGAAGCCCATTTGCGGAAGTTGGTCGAGGCCCTCAGAGCTCTTTTGCAAATTCAGCCGACGCCACCAAGCATTATGCCGTCAGCTGTATCGCCGGCTTCGCGGATCGGAAAAACATCGCGTCTCCCGATTGCGATTGTGCTCGGTTGTCTGGCATTGATCGTCGCTGCCGGCGCAGTCTGGCGGATGATGCCCCGGCAGCAGGCAACTCAACTGCCTTCTCCTTCATCCGCTTCAACTCAAGCTCCAACGCCAACTCAATCCGTTTCAACGCAAACTCAAGCGCCAGCCGAGCCAGCTCGTGCGAATGTGGACCCTGTCCTTGTGGGAACATTCGAGGTCGATAGCGTTGTTGATGGCTATAATTGGCACTTTATCTACACCATCAAACCGGATGCCACGTATCGGTTGATAACGACACAAGAGGAGAACGGTACGTACCGCGCCGCCAATGGCTCCTATTGGACCAAAGGCGCAGCTACCGGGCGTGTTCGGACGGGATCGTATCGAGCTGCTGGGACAGCGGCGATTGAATTAAACAGCTCGACAGGAACAGCTACTTTCCGACCAGAAGACCCGGCGGTGACGATCGACCAAAAGCATCCGGTTATGCTTGGGCTTTGGCGGTCTACTATCCAACAGGGCGGCCTAACATGGACGCTGACGATCCAGAATAACCCTGACGGGACCTTCCACTTTCAGGGCCGGGCCGAGGATAACGGCACTTGTATATTTAATGATCACAATTGGCGCACAATGTCCGTCGTAACTGGCCAATCCAACTCAGGGACCTACCGCGTTCTGGATGCGCGCAGTGTCGAGATGACCGGATCGAACGGTCCGACACTATGGCGGCGACAATGATCTTCGTGAACGGCCCGCCAATGTCTGTTGTTGGCAATCATCCGACGTCGACACCGCCCGCTCGGGGTTCATCATCGGTGGCGCTTTAGCGCAACGCGGCGATCACCTCGCTCGATTTTGTCACCGCGGCGACGTTCTGCATCGCGTACTGTACGGACGCGCGGTGCCAATCGGCGTTCATGGTCGAGCAGCAGTCTTCCGGCACAACAACGAAAAAGCCTTTGTCGGCGCCGGTGCGCGCGGTGTGCTCGATCGACATGTTGGTCCAGGCGCCGGTGTCGATAATGGTGTCGCGGCCTCCTGATTTGAGCACGATCTCGAGTTTGCTCCCCTCAAATGCGCTCATGCGAATTTTTTCGACGACGATATCGCCGGGCTGCGGCTCCAATCCGGCGACCGGCGCGGCACCCCAGGTGCCGCGGACCATGGCTTTGGCGTCTACCAGCCCCTCGAACAGCGGCGCGTTGAGCGTGAAACCCGGTGCTCCCGGTTCGACGACGAACCAAACGTGAATGACCATCACGCCGCGTGCCCGGCACGCTTCGGCGAGGCGTCGGATGTTTTCCACGACGTTCTGTTCGCGCGCGTGCTGCGGCGAACCGGAAGACGCGAACGCGCCGCCCTCCATCATCACGTCATTCTGCATATCCTGAATGATCAGCGCGCAGCGGGAGGGATCGAGAGTAAGGCCGCCGCTGCTGGCGGCGTCGCGCGAAGCCGACGACGACGATGACGCCGCAGGTGCCGTATTGGCCGCCGCCGCGGCGGCGCTGGCGCGCATGAAAGGCTCCGGACGTGGACCTATCTTGGTGCGCACCGCGTAGAGCGAATGCGTCGCACACATAAAAAGTGTGCGCCAGTCATTTTTGCCCCAATGCAGGTTGGCGACAAGCTCGGGCACGCGCACCTTGCCGAGCAGCGCGCCCGACCGGCCATAGACCCAAACTCCACCGGGTGCGGTCACCCAGATATTGCCGGCGCTGTCGCATTTCATGCCGTCAGGCACGCCGGGCTCGAGTTCGGAGCGGACGCCGGAAGCAAAAATCCGGTCAGCGCCGAGCGTGCCGTCGGCATTGACGTCGAATACGCGGATCAGCGCCCGCACCGTGTCGTTGACATAAAGCTGCCGCTCGTCCGGGGAAAAGCACAGTCCGTTCGGCTGGTCGAACAGGTTGCGATCGACCAGGAGCTGCGGCTGGCCGCCCGGCATCACACGATAGACGCCTTGAAAGCCGAGTTGCCGCGGCCGCTCGACGCCATAGACCGGCATTCGTCCGTACCACGGATCGGAGAAATAGATTGAACCGTCGGAGCGTACGCAAACGTCGTTCGGGCTGTTGAGCTCTTTGCCTTCGAAATGCGACGCGAGCACCTCGCGCCGGCCGTTGAATTCGCGCACCAGGCTGGACGTCGCATGCTCGCAAACGATCAGCCCCAGATTGGCGTCGTAAGTCATGCCGTTGCACTTGTTCGACGGCTTCATCACCTCGCGGACGCCGCTGCGCTCATCGTAGCGACGGCGGACATCGGCTGGCATGTCCGAGAACAGCAAATACTGATCGCGCGGGTGCCAGATCGGGCCCTTCGGTGAAGGTAAATCCGCTCGCCAGCCGGTCGACGGGCGCGTCAAGGTCGATCAAATCGGAGAATTCGCGCCGCTGGGCGGTGTGACTCATGACATGCTCCCCCTCTTGCTCCGTCTTGCTAGGCAGCAAACCATTGCCGGCGCGGCAGCGACTGTATGACCGGACCTGGAACCGAATCCTGCAGGCGGCCCACGACTTGGCCGGCCTCGATGATGGCCGGCCGATCGTGGACCGGCAGCACGAAGCGCGACGAGGCGACGACCTTTTTGATCGCGGCTTTCTCCTGCCGCTTGGTGGTGCCGTGATTGCCGGTGACACGCGGCTCCATGTCGCTGATTTCGCGGAAAGGCTCCACCAGCTGGTCGTTGATGTCGTAGAGCACGTCGCCGCAGATGGTGGCGACGCCCTCGGCGGTTTTGACAATGACGTTCATCGAGCCTTCGGTATGGCCGCCGGCCGCCTCACAAATCAGGCCCGGCATCAGCTCCGTCGGCCCCGATATTTCCAGATCGAGAAAGCGCAGTGCACCCTTGGTGTGCAGGCGATCAATGAGATGCTTGATGTCGACCGCCGGATATTGCGGGTGCATCAAGCCGGAGACCGAATATTCCAGCTCGCGCCGATTGATGACCGAGGCAGTGTTCATGGGAAAGAGGTCATCTTTGCCTGCATGGTCGATGTGCAGATGCGTGTGCAGGACGTAGCGAACGTCGCCCATCCTCACGCCGTGCTTCTTCAACTGGTTCTCGATCATGTTCTCGTGCGATTGCATGCCGCGCATGCCCAGAGTTTCCATGATCTGGTTGGAGCGGTAACCGGTATCGATGACCACCGGCCAAGTCCCGCCGAGGACGAGAAATCCCAGCGTCGGCACCCGTCGGGTTCGGCCGCAATCGCGTCCCAACACCAAAAAACTCAATTCCAGCTCGATATCGCCATAGTCGAGAATCTTGATTTCCAGTGCCATTCATTCCTCCCGTACGCGTATCAAACTGCTATTTCGGATTCGAACTTTCGTTACGCCGCTCTCGTCTCCGCCAAGTCGAGAACATGGGCGCAAATCTTTTCGATCGAGCCGCCGTCACCGAGTTCGTCGAGATAGGGTCGCGCGGCGACGAGGCCGGCCGTGCGCGGCTCAAAACCGGGATCGGCGGCGAGCGGCGTCAGCCAGACGATCCGCCAGGCGATCCGGGCGAAGCGGGCGATGGCATCCGCCATCGCAGTCGGATCGCCGCGCTCGAGCCCATCCGAAAGCACCAGCAGCACCGCGCCGTGGACCAGCGCGGCAAAGCGCGGCACGGCGAGGAAAGCGTTGAGCGCGTCGCCGATGCGGGTGCCGCCGTCCCAGTCAGCGACAAGGTGCGAAGCGGTGGCGAGCGCCTGCTCGCGGTTTTTCAAGCGCAGCGGCCGGGTGATCCGGGTGAGCCGCGTGCCCATGGTGAAGACTTCGACCGAATCCGCGGCGCGGACCAGCGCATGCGCGAACGCAAGATGCGCCTGCGTGCGCTCCTTCATTGAGCCGGACACGTCGATGAGAACCACAATGCGGCGCTGCCGCAGCCGGCGCCGGCGCCGGCGCAGCGTGACGAACTCGCCGGCGTGGCGCATGGCGTCGCGAAACATGCGCCGCGCGTCGGTACCCCTGCCGGCGCGGGCCGGCTGCCAGCGATAGCCGCGCCGCCGCGGCAGGCGGCTTGGCAGCGCGCGGGCGAAACGGCGCAGCGTCTGCGACTCTTCGCCGGCGGAGAAGCGGCGCGCCAGGAGCCGCTCGGCTCGAGTCGCCTCGGCGCCCGACTCGTGCGTCTCGTCGCCGAACTCCGGCTCGGGACCGATTGCGCGCGTCCTCGGCGGCGCGCAGCGGTTCCTCGTCGCTCGGCTCGCCCTCGAGCGCAGGCACGATGGACCCGAGGAAATGCGCGTCGAAGAGCGCGTCAAAATCGGCGAACCGTTCCGGCGGCGGCGCCAGCGTCGCGCGCGCCGCGCGGCGGATGTCGTCCATCTCGCCCGGCCCGAGAAGCTCGATGGCCGAAAGCCAGGCCATGGTCTGCTCGGGCGCGACGGCGAAGCCCGAGCGCCGCAAGAGCGCGGTGAAGCCGAGAAAATGCGCAATTGTCGCCGTGGTATCGGTCATGCCTGCGCCTCGGCAAGAATGGCCTCGATCCGCGGTGCGATATGCACCATGTCGTCTTCGTCCTTGAGCACGACGCCGAGCGATCGGCGGAACGCTTCCGGCCAGCGCTCGCCCTGCTCGTTAAGGAGCGTCGCCGCTTCCGCCCACTCGACCGCCTCGGCAATGCCCGGAAGCTTGGCGAGCGGCTCGCGCCGCAACCGTCCGACGGCGGCCACCACGGCGCGCGCCGCGCGTTCGCTGACGCCTGAGGCGCGCATCATGATGATGCGCATTTCCCGCTCGGCGGACGGGTACTCGATCCAATGATAGACGCAGCGGCGGCGCAGCGCCTCGTGCAGTTCGCGGGTGCGGTTGGAGGTGAGGATGACGACCGGCCGCTCGTAGGCGCGTAATCGCGCCGCGCTCGGGTATGGAAATCTGGAAGTCGGATAAAAATTCGAGGAGGAACGCCTCGAACTCGTGATCGGAGCGATCGATTTCGTCGATTAACAGCACCGTCTCGTGCGGCCGCCGCAGGCACGCCAGCATGGGCCGCTCGATCAGAAATTCGTCCCGATAGATGTCGATGGTGTCGCCATATGCGCCCGCCTGGCGCAGCGCCAGCATCTGCCGCGGAAAATTCCATTCATAAAGCGCCGCCGCCGCATCGATGCCTTCGTAGCATTGCAGGCGAAGCAAGCTGCGGCCGAGCACACCGGCGATCGCTTTGGCGGCTTCGGTCTTGCCGACGCCGGGCGCGCCTTCGAGCAACAACGGCTTGCCAAGCGCGAGCGCGAGATACGCGGCGGTCGAAAGCTCGTCGTCGGCCAGGTAATAAGCGGCGCGCAGAGCCTCCTCGAGCTCGCGCGGGCTGCCGATGCCGACGATCTTTTGCCGCACCGCCATATCGAGCTACCGCAAGCGCCCGCCGGCGGCGGCGCCACCGCGCGCCTTTATCGCGCGCAAGACTTTCTCGGGCGTGATCGGCAGCTCGTTGATGCGCACGCCGACCGCATTGAACACGGCGTTGGCGACCGCCGGCAGCACCGGGTTCGCGCACATTTCGCCCGGCCCCTTGGCGCCGAACGGGCCATCGGGAGCCGGGCGCTCGAGCACGGTGATATCGTGCGGACAAATATCGCCGGGGCCGGGCATGAGGTATTCGTTGAAGTCCCGCGGCCCCTCGCGCGTGTTCGGATAATAGGGCTCCGGCGTCTCATACATGCGCATGGCTCATGCCCATCCACGAGCCGCCAACGAGCTGCTGCTCGACGAGCTTGGGATTGATCGCGCGCCCGATCTCATAGGTGCTGGTCATTTTCAGTACCGTCACTTCGCCGGTTTCGTCGTCGACTTCGACTTCGGCGATGAGACAGGCGTGCGCATAGCAGGTGGCCGGCGACATTTCGCCGGTTTCCGGGTCGACGTCCGACAGCGGCACGAGAAAAATGCCGCGCCCGGAAATCGTCTTGCCCTGACGGAACTGCGCGGCAATGGCGACGTCGCGCACCGAGATCGAGCGGTGCGGCGCGCCCTTGACGCGAATGGAGCCCTTGCCGTCGGTCTCCAGATCGCCCGGGTCGACTTCAAGCTCCTCGGCGGCCGCCTCCAGCATAACGCCGCGCGCTTCGCGCGCTGCCGTCATCACCGCGTTGCCGACGCGGTGCGTTCCGCGCGAGGCAAATGAACCCATGCAGTGCGGGCCGGTGTCGGAATCGGCGGTGTCGACGTAAACATCGTCGACCGGCACGCCAAGCGTTTCGGCGCAAATCTGCCGCGTCACCGATTTCATCCCCTGGCCGAGATCGATGGAGGACAGCGCGACGGTGAATTTGCCGCTGGGATTGGAATGGACCAGCGCCTGGCTCGGATCGCCGCCGAGATTCATGCCGATCGGATAATTGATGGTGGCGACGCCACGTCCGCGATGCTTCGCCATGATCAGCGTCTCCTGGTGCCGAAAACCGAAGAAAAGCGCGGCGCGCCGTGTGTCGAGCCCGCCGGCGGCGCGGGCGGCGGCGGCGGAGCGACTGTCGCGGCGGCGGCTGCTGCGGCCGGCGCGGTTCGCGTCGGCGCGAGCCGGCATCGGCCGCTCATAGGGGACGCGCTGCGGCAGGCGGTTGCAGCGGCGCTGTCACCGGCGCGCGGGTGCGATCGTGGAGTCAGCCGGCGCCGCTTTGGCGCGAGGCCATGACCGGCGTGCGCGTGCGGTCGACGCGCGCCGCCGCGCTCCGGACTGCCGCCTTGGCGCGAGGACATACGCCGAAATTCGTCGCGCAACGGCCAATTCGCCTTTTCGGCGGTGACCTGCGCGCATTCGATCAACGCGCAGTTCTTCGCCTGCCGCCGATGCGCCTTCATGTCGCCGTCGCGGTACATGTTGAGCATGCGGAATTCGAGCGGGTCCATGCCGACGGCGACCGCGCCCTTGTCCATATGGCACTCAAGCGCGAAGTCGAGCGCGGTGACGCCAAACCCGCGCATGGCGGTCGCCGGCGTCCGATTGGTGAAAACGCAATACACATCGGCGTGGACATTCGGGATCGTATACGGCCCGGGAATGTGGGCGACGCACTTGACCACCGCGTAGCTCGACAGCCGCGTGTAGGCGCCGCTGTCAAAATAGGCGCGAACCTGACGGGCAACGATGCGCCCGTCCTTCATGATGCCGTCCTTGACGTAGATACGCTCGGCGCCGCGCGGGCGAGCCGAACTGCATCTCCTCATGGCGACTCAAACGGTGACGCACCGGCGCTCCGGTCAATCGCGCCGCAAGAATGGCGAGCGGTTCGGTCAGCGTATCGACCTTGCCGCCGAAGCCGCCCCCGACCGTGCCGCCGATGAAATGCAACTGGTTCGACGGCATGGCGTTGATCTTGGCCGAGGTATCGAGTGAGAAGAACAACGCCTGCGTCGAGGTGTAGACGATGAAACGGCCATTGGTGTCGGGCACGGCGATTGAGCCGTTGGTCTCGGTCGGCGCATGCTCGATCGGCGACATCTGGTAGCGATCTTCGAGCACGATCTCGGCTTGCTTGAACGCCGAATCGACGTCGCCGTAGCGCAGTTTCTGGTGATCGTATTTTCCGTAGTACTCGAACGTATTCTTCGGATACGTGGCGTTGACCGATACCGCACCCGGCTTGAGCGCTTCCTCGACGTCGAGCACCGCCGGCAACTGATCATAGGAAATCCGCACCAGCGCCATCGCCTCGATCGCGGCGCGCTCGCTGGTGGCGACGATGCCCAGGATCGGCTCGCCCTTGTAGCGCACGAAATCGGACGCGAGCGACGGCTCGTCGTCCTTGCCGAACTGGATCAAGCTGAGCAGCGTGTTCAGATTGACCGGCACGTCGGCGGCGCGAATGATCCGTTTGACGCCCGGCGCGCGCGCCGCCGCCGAATTGTCGATGGAGCGAATGCGCGCGTGCGCATGCGGGCTGCGCAGGATTTTCAGATGCAGAAGATTGGCGAAGCGATGATCGTCGTAATACGGCGAGGTGCCGGTGACGTGGCCCAAAATGTCCTGACGCGCCGTCGGCTGCCCAATCTCGATCAGATTGTCGTCGCGCTCGTCGGCAAAGATATCCTTGCGAAATTCAAGCATGTTGCTGTCCTTCAGGCCCGCCGGCGCGCATCGCCGCGGGCGGCATCGAGCACCGCCTCAATGATCGGCTCATAACCGGTGCAACGGCAGATGTTGCCGCAGATCGCGTCGACCACGTCGGCGCGGGTCGGATTGGGGTTGCGGTCGAGCAGCGCCTTGGCGGCCATCAGCATTCCCGGCGTGCAATAGCCGCATTGCGCGGCGAAGCGTTCCATGAACGCCGTTTGCAAGGGATGCAGGTCGGCGCCATGGCGCAACCCCGCCGTGGTCTCGATCGATTTTCCGGCGCAGGTCTCCGCCAGCGTCACGCAAGAAAGGCGTGGCACGCCGTCGATCAGCACCGTGCAGGTTCCGCAGGTGCCTTGCCAGCAGCCGCCCTTGACCGACAAGTCGCCGACCGATTCACGGAGCGTGTCGAGCAGATTGCTTCCGCTCTCGGCGAAAGTGGCGATTTCCTCGCCATTGAGCGTGAACTGGATCGGGGTTTTCATCGCTTCCTCACGCGGCCGCCGCGCCGAGCAGCAATCGGCGCAGATGAACGGGCAAAATCTCGCGCCGCCACCAGGCGCTGGCGATGGCATCGTCAGCCGGCGACGTGCCGTCGGCCGCAACCGCGAGCGCCGGCTGCGATTCCGGCAGCATCGAGCGCACGGCCTTCGAGCGCGCGTTCGGCCGCTTTGGCACGCACCGGCGTCGGCGCCATAGCGCCGTAGGCGATGCGGGCGCCGGTAATGCGGCCGCTGGCGACCGGAACTTGGGCGGAGATCGAAAGGACCGAAATGCCTTTGGGATGGACGCGGGTGACCTTGGCAAACCGGAAGCTGTCCGGCGGCGGCCGCTTGAATGCGACCGTGGCGACGACGCCGTGTCCGCGCTCGCGGTGGCCGAGAAACTCCTCGAGCGGCTGTTCGCGCTGCCCGAGCCCGCCGGCGAAGCATAACGCGTTGCGTCAAGCGCGAGCAGCGCCGCCGCGAAGTCGCCGTAGGGACTGTGGGCGAACAAATTGCCGCCGACGGTCGCGGCCTCGCGCACCGCCGGGCCGCCAACCGCGCGGGCCACCGGATGCAAGAACGAAAGCTCGCGTTCGTGCGAGGATCGCGGCCATGGTGACGCCGGCGCCCAATTCTATGCGGCCCGACGACACGCCGACATGCACAAGAACCGGATCAGTCGAGCGCACAATGGTCTGCACGTTCGGGTCGGCCTCGTTGACCGCGCGCATGATCAACGTACCGCCGCCAAAAAAATGCGCGGCGCGCTCGCTCGACAGCGCGTTGGCGGCCTCAGTCGAGCCGAGCATAGGTTTTGACATTGATGCTCACGCCCTGCCCTCTAATCCTGCCGAGCTTGCCAAGCGGTTACGGATCGCCGCAAACCCCGCGTCGTAAATGTCCTCGCCGACCATGCGGGTCATTTCGGCTTCCTCGCCTTTGCGGGTCGAAAACGAACAGCGCCATTCCCAAAATGTTCGATTGCCATCGGTGACCGGCGCCAGCCGTACATGGGCGACGTAGTTAAACAAGGGAACCGGCGTGTCCAGCAAACAATAGCTGAAGCTCTGTTCCAAATCCGAAAGCGTGAGCAGTTGCTCGCGCAACTCGGAACCGTTGCGCAGAAAAAAGTGGCGAACACAGCCGACCTTGTCGGAACTTTGCCCGCGCTCGATGGCGCTTTTTCCGACCGCCGGATGCCACTGATCGTGACCGTTGAAATCGCGCAGCAGCGCCCAGACCTGATCGGTCGGTGCATCGATGATCGTCGATCGAACGATGCGGATCACGCTTTAGCCTCCGAACTGCCGCTTAAGCGCGTCAAATCCGCCCTGGAAGACGCCGCCGCCGATGTTCGAGACCAACTCGGCTTCACGCTCCGGCGCACAGTCGAATTCCGCGGTCCATTCAGCAAATGTGCGGTCTCCGTCGGTAATCGGGGTGAGGCGTAACGTCGCCACGTAATTCTCGACACCCATCGGCGATTCCAGGATCGCGTAGGTGCAGAACAGGTCGAAATCCGAAAGCCCGAGCAACTTTTCGCGAATGCGATCGCCGTTGCGGAGGCGAAAATCGCGTACGCAGCCGATCTTGTCCGACGGTTCGCCATTCTCGATCCGGCTTTCGGCAATGCCCGGGTGCCAGCACAGGCAACCCGTTGAAATCGCGGATCCGCTGCCAGACGCGGTCTGAGCGGCTGTTGATGACGCTCGAAACATAGACGCGAGCCATAGCCCCCTCCCTCCTTTCTATCTCGGTTCCGCTAGCGGATTACTCTGACGATCCGCCTTCCGGCGGCTTCTTGGGCGCCGTCTCCTTGCGAATGCCCTGCATGTCGCGCGCCTCGCGAATGAGACCCGGCATGCGCGATAGACTTCCGCCCTCGACGCCGATCTCGGCAAGGATTTGGTCGACGAGCGGCGCCTGCACGCGATAACGCAGTGCAGAGTCGATCACCTCGTCGGTGGCGCTGCGCGAGCTTCCGCCGCCACCGCCGCCATTGAGACCGTCGACCTGGAGGATGCGAATCCCCTCGATCTTCTCCATCGGCTTGACGCTCTCGCGCACGATACCTTCGATGCGCTCGAGCAACCGCCGCCGGAAGATAGAGGAGCGCGCCGAGTCGGAGAGGACGTTCTCGGCCTCGTTGAGTAGCCGCTGCGCTTCCGCCTCGACGGCAGCGCGCACCTGCTGGGCGGCGGCCGCGATGCGGACCTCTTCCGCTTCCTTTTCGGCAATGAGCACTTCGACGGCACGCCGGCGCCGCGCCGCTTCGCTTTCGCGGACGGTCTTGACCCGTTCCTCGGCCTCGACCGCCTGCGCGCGCGCCGCCTCGGCCTCGGCCTGCGCCGCCGACTGTTCGAGCGACTTTCGATGAATCTCGATGTCGCTTTCCATGCGCGCGGTCTCGACCGCGGTTTCGCGGCCGATCTCCAGCTGCCGCAGCTCCCGCTCGCGGATAATACGCGCCTCATCGAGTCCGCGGTCGGAGGCGATACGCGCGCGCTCGACCTCTTCGCGTGCGGCGATCTCGGCCTCCTGCAACGATTGCACGCGCGAGACTTCGAACTGCTCGACTGCGCGGCGGCGTTCGAGCCGCGCGAGATCGATCAACTGTTCGCGTCCGACATCGGTCCGTTCTACCTGTTGCGTAGCAACGATATTGGCTTCCTTGACCTTGCGATCGGCGTCCGCCCGTTCGACGAGTTTGCCGGCCACCTCGATAGAACGCTCCTGATCGGCGATCTCTATGACCTTGCGGCGCTCGGTATCGAGTATGTCGCGGGTTTGCGAGGACGCAATCCGCTCGCGCTCCAGCGCCAATTCGGTGGTGATGCGGGCGGTTTCTATGGCTTCGCGACGCTTGAATCTCCGCGTCTTCGATCGCCTGTTCGCGGGCGATATCGCGCGACTTGGTCTCCTGTTCGGCGGCAATCCGCTCGGCGGCGAGCCGCTGTTCCTGGCCGATACGGGCTGCTTCGGTTGCCTCCCGCGCCGCGATTTCGGCGGCATCGACTGCGCGGTTGCGGGCGATCTCGAGTGAGCGCACCTCTTCATCGCGCGATATTCTTTCGCCGGATATCCTGCGGTCCTGAGCAATGCGGATCGACTCGACCAGCTGGCGCGAGTTGATTTCCGCCAACTCGATAGCTTCGTTGCGGGCGATCTCGCGGCCGCGGGTATCCTGCTCCGCCTCGATACGGTCCGCGGCGATTTTCTTATCGAGCGCGATGCGAGCGCGCCTCCGTCGCCTCGCGCGCCGCAATTTCCGCTTCTTCGATCGCCTGGATGCGCTCGATCTCGCGGTTGCGTGTCTCCTCCTCGGCCACGATGCGCTCGACCGCGATTTTCTTTTCCTGGGCGATACGGGACGCCTCCACCGCCTCGCGCGCCGCGATTTCCGCTTCTTCGATCGAACGGGTACGGGCGATATCGAGGGCGCGAACGCGTTCCTCTTGGGCGATGCGCGCCGCGGCGGTGACTTCGCGCGCCTCGATGTCGGTCTTCTCCAGTGCGCGCGTGCGCTCGATTTCCAAAGTCCGAGTGGCAAGCTCGGCCGAAATGCGTTCGGCGGCGAGCGCCTTTTCCCGGGCGATGCGCGCGGCCTCGGTCGCCTTCGCGGCGGTGATCTCTTCCTCCTCGACCGCACGGTTGCGCGCGATCTCGCGCCGGCGAATATCCTCCTCGAGCGCGATCCGTTCGTCGGTGACAATGCGCTCCTGGGCGATGCGCGCGCGTTCGGTGGTCTCGCGCGCGGAAATCTCCGCCTGTTCGAGATTGCGGGTGCGCTCGATTTCGAGCCGTCGGTTCTCTTCGTCCTTGGCGATGCGCGCGTTCGCCACCGCCAGTTCCTGGGCAATGCGCGCCTTTTCCGTTTCCTCACGCGCCGCGATTTCGGCGTTCTCGACATTACGCTGGCGCTCGATTTCCCGGCGCTGATCGTCCTCCTCGCGCGCAATTCGCGCTTCCGTCACCACGCGCTCCTGGGCGATACGCGCGCGCTCGACCCGCTCGCGGGCGGCGATCTCGGCTTCATCGAGCTGGCGGCTGCGCTCAATTTCGCGCTCGCGAATTTCCCGCTCGGAGGCGATCCGAGCCTCGGCAATCGCCCGCTCATGGGCGATGCGCGTTTTCTCGACCTCTTCGCGGGCGGCTATCTGTGCCTGCTCGGCCTCGGTGTCGCGCAACGAACGTTCGCGCGCCAGTTCGGCGCGCTGTACGGCGCGGCGAACCTCGATATCGCGCTCCTGAGTAAGCCGTGCGGTCTCGCTCTCGCGGTCTATTTCGAGCGCCTGTTTCTCGGCCTCGAGATTGCGGCTGCGGATGAGAATCATCGACTCCTGCTCGATGTCGTTGCGCAGCTTGCGGCGGGCCTCGATATCCTCGATCAGCTTGGTCAAGCCTTCGGCGTCGAACCGGTTCGACGGGTTGAAAAATTCGAGATCAGTCTGATCGAGGTCGGTGATGGCCACCGACTCCAGCTCGAGACCGTTCTGCTTGAGGCTTTCCTTTGCCGAATCCTTGACGCGGGCGACGTAGTCGCCGCGCCGCTCGTGCATCTCCTCCATCGTCATCTCGGAGGCGACCGCGCGCAGCGCGGAGACGAATTTGCCGGCAAGGAGCGCGTCAAGTTCGCCGACGTTCATGGTCCGCCGGCCGAGCGTCGCGGCAGCAATGGTCACCGCATCGCGGGTCGGCGGAACGCGGACGTAAAACTCGGACTCGATATCGACGCGCATCCGGTCCTTGGTGATCAGCGCATCCTCTTTGTTGCGCACCACCTGCATGCGCAGCACGTTCATGTTCACCGGAGTGATTTCGTGGATGAACGGAAGGACGAATGCGCCGCTGTTGATCACGACCTTTTCGCCGAATAGTCCGGTGCGCACGAACGACACCTCTTTCGACGAACGGTGGTACAGCCAGTTGACGAAGTAGACCACGACGGCGATCACAATGATGGCGACGATCAGCCAAATGATCACACTACCGAGAATGGCGACGGACATCTTACTTCCTCCCTGCCCCGCCGATGCTCGATCCGGCGCGGGCCGTTCTACACTCTGTGCTAAGCTCTCTTGATCGCTTTGAACTTCGCTACCTGCTCAAAAAGCGCCCGCTCAACCGGCAGGCGCTCCATCGAAGACGCGCCGTAGAAACCGTGGCAGTGCCGGGCGTGCGTCAGGACATAGTCGGCGTCGGCCGGTTCCGCGATCGGTCCTCCGTGAACGAGGATCAACGCATCGCGATTGACCGCCAACGCCGCCTCGGCCATTTCGTCGACGAGCGGCGGACAGTCTTCCAGCTTGGTCGACGTCGCCGCTCCTATCGAACCGCCAACCGTAAGGCCGAAGTGACAGACCAGAATGTCGGCGCCGGCGCGCGCCATCGCTTCCGCCTCCGCCGGGTTGAATACGTAGGGCGTGGTAAGCAGATCGCGCGCATGCGCCTTGGCGATCATGTCGACTTCACGGTCGTAGCCCATGCCGGTTTGTTCGAGACCCAATCGGAACGTGCCGTCGATCAACCCGACGGTCGGGAAATTCTGCACGCCGCTGAAGCCCAGCCGGATGATTTCGTCCAAAAAGACGTCCATCTGCCGGAACGGATCGGTCCCGCAGACGCCGGCAACGACCGGCGTAGATCCGACCACCGGCAGGACCTCGCGCGCCATTTCGAGAACGACGCTGTTGGCGTCGCCAAACGGCATCATCCCGGCGAGTGAGCCGCGACCGGCCATGCGGTAGCGCCCGGAATTGTAGATCACGATCAAATCGGCGCCGCCTTTTTCCTCCACCTTCGCGGAGATGCCGGTGCCGGCGCCAGCGCCGATAATCGGCTCCTTGCGCTTTTTCATCGCGTGGAAGCGCGCCAGGATGTCGGACCGCGAAATGCGAGGCATGGCTCTATCCCCTTGCCCGCCGGCGGGTGAGCCGGCCGCCGAACAAGCGCCGAAACTCGCCGGCGACGTCGGCTGCAAATCGCGTATCGTTGATGTTTGCCGGCACGCGGATCAAACGCCGCGTTGCCGTCTGCCGCACGGTCGTTTCCAGCGCCTTGAACAACTCCTCGTCGGCGCGCGGATCGGAAAACGGCCGGCCGGGCGCGTCGAGCGCCGACACACCCCCCTCAGGCAGGAAAAAACGCACCGGGCCGTCCATGAGATTGAGCCGCTCGCCGATCCAGCGCCCGATGCGCGCACTTTCCTCGGGTGTGGTGCGCATCAGCGTTACGGACGGGTTATGAACGTGAAGCGTGCGGCCGCGGTAGCGCTCAGGAACGGTGGCCATGGGGCCGAAATTGACCATGTCGAGCGCGCCGCATGAGCCGATGTAAGGCACGCGCGTGCGGATGATCGCCCCGAAACGATCTTCGGTGGCCGGCAGGACGCCGCCGCAGAGAAGATCGCAGACCTCGGTCGTCGTAATGTCGATGACGCCCGCCAGTTCGCCGGAATCGACAAGCTTCTCCATCGACTGACCGCCGACGCCGGTGGCGTGGAAAACGAGGCACTCGAAATCGTCCTCGAGCGCGTCAACCACCGCGTCGACGCAAGGCGTGGTCACGCCGAACATGGTCAACCCGATCGCCGGCTTCTCCGCGCCGCGCCGCGCCGGCCGCGGCGCCGGTTCGGCGGCGGCACTGCGCGCTTTGACCATGCCGACAATTGCCGCCGCGCCGTTGGCGAGAATTTGTCGCGTCACGGAATTGAGTCCGGCGATATCGGTCACTGAATAGAGCATCAGAATGTCTGACGGCCCCACATAAGGCGCGACGTTGCCGGAAGCGACCGACGAGATCAGAACCTTGGGCACTCCGATCGGCAGCGCCCGCATCGCCGGTGCGACCAGCGAACTGCCGCCCGAGCCTCCGGCCGAAATAAGTCCTCCGACCCGATCCTGCCGGCGGATCCATGCTTCAAAAGCCTCGGCCATGGCCGTGATTGCGGCGCCACGCTCGCCGGTGAACACCGCATTCGGCCCGCCGCGAAAATAAGCGGCGATATGGTGCGGCGGCACGTCGGCGGGCGACGGGCCGCCGGAGGTCGAAAGGTCGACCAGAACGACGCGCACACCCGCGCCTGCGATCTGATCGCGCAAAAAGCGCAGCTCTGCTCCCTTGGTATCCAGTGTGCCGGCGACGATTACCGGCGCCGCGCCGCCGCGCTGGATCGGCCGCAACTCGACCGCCGGTGCGATCGCGCCAGACGTCGTTGGTTCAGGTGCAATGGTGCGCGTACGCGCGCCGCTTTCAATTTGGGCTACGGGGACGGGTTGCGACCAGCGCGTTGGCAGCGTCGGATTGGAAACATAGACGCGGACCGGCCCGCGCGGTTTGGCCGAGCGGGTAACCTCCTCCCCTTGCGGGGCGGCCGCGATCTCTTCGGCGGCCGCCTCGGCCTCGGCCTGTTGGCCGACGCCCAACAGGCGCTGTTGCAGGTCACGATCCGCTTCGAGCCGGGCCGCTTCCATTAGCCGGTTGACGCGGCCGTTGATCATGATGGCAACTCTTTCGGCCACCGCGCAGGCAACGCCGATGTTCTGCTCGACGACGAGGACGCCGATTTCGCTTTGCTCACCGAGATTGAGCAGAATGTCTTCGACGCGCTGAACGATGACCGGCGCCAGCCCTTCGGTCGGCTCATCCATGATCAGCAAGCGCGGATTGAGAAGAAAGGCGCGGGCAATGGCGAGCATCTGCTGCTCGCCGCCCGAAAGCTGATTGCCGCGATTGCTGCGCCGCTCGGCCAGGCGCGGGAAGGCTTCATAAATGCGCGGAATGTTCCAGTACACCCGTCCGCTGCTGGCGGCGAGCCGCAGATGCTCGTCAACCGTCAGTGAAGGCCACAATCGCCGTCCCTGCGGCACGTAGGCGAGACCGAGCCGCGCGATTTCCGCGGGCGAGCGGCCGACAATCTCTTCGCCCATGAAGCGAATCGAGCCGCTGGCGACCGGAAGAAGACCAACGATCGCGTTGCACAGCGTCGTCTTGCCCATGCCGTTGCGGCCGACGAGAGAAAGGATGCCGTGCTCGAGGCGCAAATCCACGCCTTGCAGCGCGTGGCTGCGGCCATAGAAGACATTCAATCCGCGGATCTCGAGAAGATCTGCAGGCCGGCGCTCAGGCATGGCCGCTGCTCCCCAGATAGAGTTCCTGCACTTCCGGATCCGCCTCGATCTCGCTCGGCGTGCCTTCTTTGAAAATGCGGCCGTTGTGCATCATCGTGACGCTTTCGACGACGCGTAACGCTACGGCCATGTCGTGCTCGATAATGATGTAGCCGATGTGCGCGGGAAGCGCGGTGAGAATGGCCACCAAATCCGTGCGCTCGGTCGGCGAAAGGCCGGCGGCAGGCTCATCGAACAAAATGAATCGCGGCGCCCCCGCCAAAGCGAGCGCGATCTCCAGCTGGCGCTGTTGGCCGTGCGCCAGTTCGCCGACCGGACGATCGGTCACGTCTTCCAGGTGAACGAGGGAAATCAAGTCGGTGACCGACTGCATGAGCGCGTCGCTCGGCGCGCGTGCGAATAAAGGAAAAACGGCCGCGCGACACGCCGCGGCAGGCGAGATAAACGTTATCGCGTACGCTCAAGCGCGAGAACAGGAGCGAAATCTGATAGGTCCGTCGCAGTCCGCGGCGAATACGCTCATGCGGCGGAAGCGTGGTTACGTCCTCGCCGAAGAAGCGCACGGTTCCCGACGTCGGCGGAAAATCGCCGGTTACGCAATTCAGCAGTGTGGTCTTGCCGGCGCCATTCGATCCAAGTACCGCGCGCCGCTCGCCGGGACGAACGCTCAGCGTAATGTCGGTCAGCGCCGCAAGCGCGCCGAACGTACGGGTCACACCGCGCAGCTCGATCGCGTTGCCGGTGCCGGCGGCGGCCATCCGTTCGGCGATCGAGCTCATCGGCGGTTCGTCCTCTGCGGCGCGCGCGCCCGGTCTCTTATTCGACGCCAAATTCCGACCACGCCGTCGGGCGAAAACAAGACGATGACGAGAAAGCCTAACCCGATCAGAGTCTGAAACCGCCGCCCGTCGAGACCGACCGCCACGAGCGCATCAAGCGCGAAGGTGCGCAGGAACACGTAAATGAGCGCTCCGATGAACGGACCGATCGGGTGGCCGAGGCCCCCGACGACCGCAATGACCAGGAGGTTGATGACAACGTCCACGCCGACCGAGAACGGCGAAATTTGGTTGTTCTGCCAAACCAGTAGGATTCCGCCGACCGCCGCAATCACGGCTGCGAAAGCATAAGCGGCGATCCGATGCGCGGTGACGTTGTAGCCGATCGCTTCCATGCGGCGCGGATTGTCACGTACGCCCTGTAGCGCGAGACCGAACGGCGCCCGCGAGACGTAGAGGACCAGGGCATAGCTCAGCGCCGCGAAGAACAAGATCATGTAATAGAGCGGGACCGGGGCGCCCCAGTTCACGCCGAAAAAATGCGGCGCGGGAATGGTCGTAAAGCCATTAAAGCCGTTGAAGATCGGCCAGTTTTGCAGGGTCAGGTAGAAGAACGACGCCGCCAGGGCGAGCGTGATCATGATCGTGTAGATGCCTTCGGTGCGCGCGGAAAGCGCGCCGGCGAGCGTCCCGAAAGCAACAGCGATGACGATCGACAGCGGTGCGGCCACCCACCACGGCCAGAACAGGCTGACTTTCGGCAGTGAACTCACACCCAGAACGGCAATCATGTAACCGGCGAGGCCGGCGACCGTCATCTGCGCCAAGCTCACCATGCCGCCGTAACCGGCGAGGAACGTCAACGACAGAGCGATCATGCCGAGGATCATCGTCCAACCGGCGATTTGCCGAAGGAAAAACTCGTTGGCGATGATGGGAAACAGCAGCATGAACAAGCCGAGCAGGAGAATCGCGGCGTGGCGAGACACCCACTGGCTAAAATCGCCGCTGCGTGGCGTGGTGCCGACGCCGAGCGTCGCGTCTTGTGTGGTCTGCAGCAGCGCCACCTAGCGCCTCCCCAACAAGCCCTGCGGGCGGATCGCCAGCACGATGACCATGATCAGAAAGCTCAAGACCGTTGAGTAGTTCTGAAAATAGACTGTGCCGATTTGCCCCGACAGACCAACGATGAGAGCGCCGAGCGCGGCGCCCGGTATCGATCCCATGCCGCCGACAATGACCACCACCAGCGATGCCAACAGGAAGTGGGAATCTTCGCCGAGCGAAAGCGATTGGAACGTACCGCCCACGACGCCGGCCATGCCGGCTAATCCGGCGCCGAACGCGAAGACCAATACGAACAACAGCTGGACCCGGTAGCCGAGCACCGAGAGCATGTTGCGGTCGTCGACGCCGGCGCGGATCATCACGCCGACCCGCGTGCGGTTGAGCGCCAGCCACATGCCGATGCCGATCAGCACGGCCGCGGCGAAAATGACGAGCCGCACCAGCGGATAGTACAGAAACACGGTCTCCCCGCTCGATTTGACCGCGACGACGATCGGCGTTGGTACCGGGCCCTCCAACCAGTCGGGGGTATCGATCTGGATCGCGTTGCCGCCCCAGACCCAGACCATCAGATCGGAGAAAATGATGGACAATCCGAGCGTCACCAGGGTCTGGCGCAGGTCCTGACCTTCCATGCGCCGGAAGATGAAGAACTGCATGGCGACGCCGACGATGGCGCAGCTAATAAACGCGATCACGTAACCGAACAGCCACGAACCGGTCAGATCGCCGGCCTCGTAGCCCATATATCCGCCGAACAGATAGAGCGACCCGTGCGCGAGGTTGACGTTGCGCATCAGACCGAAAATCAGCGTGAATCCGGTCGCGACCAAAAAGTACAGTGCGCCGAGCGTAATGCCGTTGAACAGCGCGTTGATGAAAATCTGCTTCTTGCCTAAAACTTCGTCGACGCCCGCCGGCCATGGCGCCAGCACGAGCCAGACGAAAAATATGACCACAACGGCAATGATCAGCGCCCAGATCGGATGATGTCCGATCCAGCGGCCGAACGCGTCACCGCGTCCGCCTCGAGCCACTTCGTCATCGAAGACCGTTGACACCGCTCGCCACTCCTGCGCCGCCGAAGCTAGCCGAGCGGACTTGCGGTCGCGTGTTTTACAGTCTGATTTTTCGCCGCCCGAAAGGGGGGTGCGGGCGGGCTATTCGCTGACCACCCGGGCGATGGTCCGATAGAGCGTCGGGGCTATCCCCACATTGGCGGCAAAGAAGTGGGTAAAGTGGCTTTGCGACGAAAACCCGAGCTCGAAGCCGATATCGGTGACCGAGATTTGGGACGACGTCAGGCGATCAAGCGCGCGCTCGACTCGCATGGTATTGGCGTAGAGCGCGGGCGTTACCCCGGTGTTCTCACGAAATAGCTTATAGAAATGCGGGCGCGACAGCCCGGCGTCGCGCGCCACTGTGTCGAGCGCGAGATTCTGGCCGAGGCCGTCGTCCAATAACCGCAGCGACTTGCGCACGCGAAAGTCGAGCGGCGTCCGCTGCTTCGCGTTCAGGCTGCCGCGGGCGCCGGCCGCCCAGGATTCGTCGAAGCAGGCATCGAATAATTGGTTCAAATACCGATTGATGATGCGATAGCTCGCATTGGTCACGAGCGTATGGGCGAGGCTGACGGCAATGGAGCGGATCGTCGTTCCAACCCGGATTCCGTTGGCGCCAAATCGCAAGCTGCCGCGGCCCTCGTGGTCACGGTCAAGCCAGCGATCGCAGATATAGGCCACCAGAAACACCGCCGGCTCATCGGCCGAACACGGCTGAAATGAGTGCGGCTGCCAAGGGTTGATGGCGACTCCGCCGGTTTCGTTAACCAGATGCGCCACCCCGCTGATGGTCACGACCGCAGGCGGCCCACTCAACAGGAAGGTCAAATGCCCTTCCCGGTGCGCATGCGTGCGCATCGGCTTGTCGAGACGATAGACGGTTACCCGGCCGAATGTGCCGTGACAGACGGCCAAAGCCGTACTCATCCGCGTCCTCCCGAGGCGCACGTCATTGTTTTATTTGATGGATTAAACGACTCCCGAGCAACATTGACAAGTGGGGATATCCATATGTCGCAGGCGGTGTGAGGTCGGGCGGGCCTGCCGAATTCACTTGAAGAATCAGACTAGCAGACACGATGCGAGCCCCGGCTTTGAACGTTGCCGCACTTGTGGGCTTGGGCCAGCCGCTGGTACGATTTGGGGTCGGTCGGCCATGGGGCGACGGCCCCCTAAAAATGCACCAAGCGACGGCCGGCGCAACGGCACTGTAAATCAGGGAGGGAACCTCATGCGCAAGGGATTACTATTGGCGACTGCGGCCGGTTTTGCCGCTTTCGTCGCTGCCGGGTCGGCAAACGCCGCCGATAAAGTCAAGATCGGCGTTACCGCCACACTCGAAGGCACGTACACGGTCCTCGGCGAGGACGGCATGCGCGGCTATGAAATGGCCGTGGAAAAGCACGGCGGCAAGGCCGGCGGCAGTGAAATCGAGACGATCGTTGGTTCGACGGACGCAAGTCCGGATTCGGCGGTCCGCGCAGCCAAGAAACTGGTCGAACAGGACAAAGTCGACGTTCTCGATTCCCCGCTGTCCGGCGCCGAAGGCATCGCGATTCGCGACTATTCGAAGACCCAGCCGCAAATCACCGTCATCAATGCCTCGTCGGGAGCAGTCGAGACGACTTACGGCGATCCGTCGGCAGGCATCACGCCGTCACCCACCTTCTACCGGTTCAATCTCGACGGCGCGCAGTGGCACGCCGGCTTGGGCGACTACGCGTACAACGTGAAACACTACAAGAAGATCGCGACCATCGCCGAGGACTACGCGTTTACCTACACGCAGGTGATGGGCCTCGTGGTCGAGTACTGTAAGGCCGGCGGACAAATCACCAAGCGCCTGTGGGTGCCGCTCGGCACCAAGGACTTCGCCTCCTACATCCCGCAATTGCTGTCGGAAGATGTCGACGCGATCTATCTCGGCCTCGGCGGCGCCGACGCCGTGAACTTCCTCAACCAATACCAGCAGGCCGGCGGTCACGCTCACCTCATCGGCGGCTCCATCATGGTCGACCAGACCGTGCTATCGTCGAAGGGCAAGGCCAAGGACGCGTTGATCGGCACCATTGCCGCCAGCGGCTTGGCCGACAACGACCCGAACCCGAAATGGCAGGCGTTCGTCAAAGCCTACAAGGATCATCCGAAGACCGGTTATTTCAAGAATCCCTTCGGTAGTCCCTCGCTGCTTGCCATCAGCTACTACAACTCGGCCGACGCCATTTTTAACGCGCTCGACGAGGTCAAGGGCGATCTTAGCGACGGCAACAAAAAATTCCGCGCTGCGCTGCAAAACATGGTGCTCGACGCACCGAACGGACGCATCACGCTCGATGAGAACCGGCAGGCCATCGGCACCAACTTCATCACCGAAGTGGTCAAGGACAAAAACGGCGATCTCATCAGCAAGCTGGTGAAGACCATACCGAATGTGCAACAGCGGCTCGGCTTCTCCAAGGCGGTCTATGACAAGTTCATTCCGCCGGGCCGCGAAAATCCGCCCTGCAAGAAGAACTACGACTAATCGGGGACTCTGCCGTGAAAACTTCCGGCTGCGCTGCCAAGCGCAGCCGGAATGCGTTTGCGGACTGCTTCGGCGATGGCCTTTCGTCTCACACGGCTCGAACATTTTCAGGGTTGGCGTTGACTCCCTGATTTCTCCAAATCGGGCAAGCGGCGTGTTCAGGTCGCTTATAATCGCGGAGCCGTAGAGCGCATCCCAACGCCGTGCGAAGTCGCGTCATCACGTGAACGGGGCCGACCATGCAGGTATTGATCCTGGGCGCCGCAGGAATGATCGGCCAAAAGCTCGCGCTGCATTTGGCGCGCGAGCGCGCCATCGCTAAGCGGCCGATCACGACGCTATCGCTCGTTGATGTAACGCGTCCCGAGCCCCCCGCCCAATCCGATGGCAACATCACGACGGCCGCGCTGGATATCTCGGATCCTGTTGCCGTCGGCCGCTGCATCGGTTTGCGACCGGACATCATCTTTCATCTGGCCGCAGTCGTCTCCGGCGAGGCCGAGACTGATTTCGACAAAGGATATCGCGTCAACCTCGACGGCACGCGCAATCTTCTTGAGGCGATCCGGCATGAGGGAAGCAAGCATCCTTATCGGCCCAGACTTGTCTTTACCTCGTCAATTGCGGTCTTTGGCGCGCCGTTCCCCGAATTCATTGGAGATGAGTTCTTCAACACGCCGCTGACGAGCTACGGGACGCAAAAAGCGATTTCAGAGTTGCTGCTCGCCGATTACACGCGGCGGGGCTTTCTCGACGGCATCGCGATCAGGCTACCGACGATCTGCATACGGCCCGGCAAACCGAATAAGGCGGCCTCCGGCTTTTTCTCCAACATTTTGCGCGAGCCGCTGGCCGGCCGGGAAGCGGTCCTGCCGGTTGCCGACGATGTCCGCCATTGGCACGCCAGTCCGCGCGCAGCCGTCGGGTTTCTCCTCCATGCCGCCTCGCTTGACTTGGCGGCGCTCGGCGCCCGTCGGGCGCTGACCATGCCGGGCCTGTGCGCAACGATCGGCGATGAGATTGACGCCCTGCGCCGAATAGCAGGCGAGCAAGCGGTGCGCCTGATCCGGCGCGAACCCGATCCTGCGATCGGCGCCATTGTCGCCGGCTGGCCGCAGGCCTTCGACGCGCAACGCGCGCTGGCCCTCGGCTTCCGCCCCGACCGGTCATTCGACGAAATTGTTCGTATTCACATAGAGGATGAATTGGGCGGACGTCTTCCCTAGACGTGTTGCGGCGCCGCAAGCTCGCATTCTCGGGTCTCGCTAGCGTCCCGCCGTATCTTCACCTTCAGCCAGAAGTTTAAGCCTTTTCGGGGCTTTTTGCCGGTCTGGTAGCCGAAATCCTTCAACTTCAGGCGGAACTTTAACTCATCATGCCGCGACGGCTCGTTTCGCCATTTCAGCACGCCGGTGAAATGTTGCCGTTCGACCGTGTCATGCCAAGACGCTCCAGCAACCGGTCGTCGTGTTCCGACGCCGGATTAGGCGTCGTGAGAAGCTTCGATCCGTAAAAAATGGAATTCGCCCCGGCAAGGAAGCACAGCGCTTGCGTCTCATCGGTCATCGCTTCACGCCCGGCTGAAAGCCGGACCACCGATTGCGGCATGGTGATGCGCGCAACCGCGATCGTGCGCACGAATTCGATCGGATGCAGAGCTTCCGCGTCTTCCAAAGGCGTCCCCGCCACCCGAACCAGCATGTTGATCGGCACCGATTCCGGATGTTGCGGCAGAGTTGCCAGTGTGGTGATCAGCCCGATGCGGTCCTCCCTCGTCTCTTCCATTCCGATAATGCCGCCGCAGCACACGTGGATGCCTGCGGCGCGGACATGCTCAAGAGTTTGCAGCCGATCCGCATAGGTGCGCGTGGTGATGATTGTTTCGTAGAATTCCGGCGAGCTGTCGAGATTGTGGTTATAGAAGTCGAGCCCGGCTTGCTTGAGCCGCTGCGCTTGCGATGCGCTGAGCATGCCTAGCGTTGCGCAGGCTTCAAGCCCGAGCGCCTTGATCCCTTCGACCATGGCGCACACCTGCTCGGTGTCGCGGTCTTTGAGCGAGCGCCAAGCCGCACCCATGCAAAAGCGGCTGGCGCCGGCGTCGCGCGCGGCGCGCGCCTGGGTGAGAACTTCGGCGATGGGCATCAAGCTTTGCGCGCTCGTTCCGGTCTCGTAAAACGCGCTTTGCGGGCAATAGGCGCAGTCTTCCGGACAGCCGCCGGTTTTGATGGACAACAAAGTCGATATCTGGATCGCGGCTGGATCGAAATTGTCGCGGTGAACGCTCTGCGCGCGGAACACGAGATCGGGAAAAGACAATTCGAACAAAGCCCGCACTTCTGCGCGCGTCCAGTCGTGACGCGTCCGCGTTACATGCACATGCGGCACAAGTTCAGCGTCGGTGTTCGACATGCGGCGGTTACCCTGACAATTGTGATTTCAGACGCGCCTGCCGGCCCTTGTACTCCGCCCGCGCCTTTAATGCGGTCGTCATATCCACTTCGACAAATCTGGCGAGATTGTTGGGTTGCATCTGCGCAATTCGATCCATATCGGCGCTGATGACCGTGCCGATCATCGCGTAACCGCCGCCAGACACGGCGTCGCGATGAAGAATGATCGGTTCGAGCCCGCCGGGTATTTGAATCGAGCCATAAGGATAGCCCGCGTCGACGATGTTCGACGGATCGGATCCTGCGCCAAACGGCTGCTTGCGTTCACGGAACGACAACGCGCGGCCCTTTCGATAGCGATAACCGATGCGATCCGCTTCGGGCGCCACCGTCCAGGTGTCCTCGAAAATGGTCTTCGCGCTTTCGTCGGTCAGGCGATAAAAATAAAGTCCGGTGACCACGCGAAGCTCGAGCGATTTCGGATAAGTCGGAATTAAATCGCTCGGCGCCGCGCGGCCGGCACGGGCGCCGGGTTTTGCGGCGCCTACCGGCAGCACGTCCCCCGCGGCAAGCTTCCGCCCGGAAAAGCCGCCGAGGGCGCCGAGTCCATAGGTCGAACGGCTGCCGAGCACGACCGGGACATCTATGCCGCCGGCGACCGCGATGTATGCGCGCGCACCCGATTTCATGAAATCGAAGGTGAGTGTGTCGCCTTCCTTCACCGCGAAAGATTGGTTGCGCGGCCGCGCTTCGCCGTTGAGCTTCGGCGTCACTTCGGCACCGGATATGGCGACAATCGTGGCCGCACGAAACCGCAACTCCGGAGCAAGCAGAGTTGCCTCAAGTGCGGCTGCGCCTTCTTCGTTGCCGACGAGAAGATTTGCCAGCCGCAGCGCGTACTGATCAAGCGCGCCGGACAGCGGAATGCCGATGTTGTAGTAGCCGGGCCGGCCCAAGTCTTGCACGCTCGTGGCCAGGCCAGGTTTGATGACCTCAATGGCCATAAAGCACCTCCACCAGATGGCGGCTGTAGCCGGAAGGATCGGCGTGAAAGGATTTCAATGAGAATTTGACCGGTCTGACTTTCAGATTGAAAGTGCCGGCTTCAACCGCGCTCAGGTCGGCGTCATATTCCGCGCGCGAAATGGGTTTGAATTTGACAATATCGCCGGGCCGAAAGAATGCCAGCGTATCCTTGAAGTACGGGAGCTTTTGCTCGGGATCGTAAATCGGCGCTGGCGTGATGCCGAACATCTGATAACCGCCGGCGCCGCGCACCGAATAAATAGCGGTGAAACTGCCGCCGTAGCCGATGGTCAGCTTCGGCGTGTCGGTGCGCGGCCGAAGGTATTTTGGGCACTCGAGCTGCTTTGAGCGCTCGACAATTTGATAAAGCCAAGGAAGCCCGGCCACGAACCCAACCATGGAAACGAACCACGGCGCACCGGAATGGGCGGCAATGAAATCATCAACGGATTTGTAGCCGTTGATGCGGGCGGAATATTCGAGGTCGGTGCTTTTCGGATCCTGACGCCGCTCGAGGAAACGTTTCTGCGTTTCGTTTGTCCAAGGATCATTGTACAGCACCGGAATTTCGACGATGCGCGTCGGGAGTTCGAGTTCCGCCTCACCGACCTCGGTTTCGATATCTTTCAGCTTTGCCATCACCTGATCCGGAGCAACGATGTCGGGATCGAAGCGGACCAAATATGACGCGTTGGAGGGACAAATCTCCGAGACCCCCGGAACCCGCCGCTTTTCCAGCTCCTTGCAAATCGCCATGCCCTTGAAGAACGCCTCAAGCGACATTTCTTCGTCGATTTCGGCGTACACGTGCTCATCGGCGCCGAACGAATATCGAATGCCGGTCATGCCCGATCCTGCCCCTTTCACGCGCTCTGCGCTATTTTCCCGTGCGCGCTCACCAGTTGCTCCAAAAAACCCGTATCGAACCGCGCAGTCTGCACCTCGTCTAATCCGACGAGGCGTTTATGCAGACCTGCCGTCGTCGGAACTCCAACTATCTCCAATTCGTCGAGCGCCCGCCGCAGCCTTGACAGCGCAAGATTCCGAGTTTCCGCATGTACGATAATCTTGGCAAGAAGAGAGTCGTAGTACGGCGGCACCACATAGCCGGGATAAAGCATGCTGTCGACGCGCACCCCCGGCCCTCCGGGCCACGTGACTGCGGTCACTCGGCCCGGCGCCGGCTGAAAATTACGATCGGGATCTTCGGCATTGATGCGCACTTCAATTGCCGCTCCGACCGTCCGGATGTCCGCCTGTGACAAACGCAGCGGCTCTCCGCGCGCAATAAGGATCATTTCGCGCACCAGATCGATCCCTGTGACCATTTCGGTCACTGGGTGCTCGACCTGAATACGCGTGTTCATTTCAATAAAAAAAAATTCGCCGGTCTCCTGATCGTAGAGATACTCGAGCGTCCCGGCGCCGCGATAGTTCGAGCGTTCGGCGAGACGCACCGCCGAGGCGCACAAGGCCTGCCGCGTTCGGTCATCGATGGTCGGGGCCGCAGCCTCCTCCCATATTTTCTGTCGGCGGCGCTGCAGCGAGCATTCGCGTTCGAAGCAATGCACCACGCGTTCGCCGTCGCCCAGCACCTGCACCTCCAGGTGGCGCGCGTGGCGCAAGAAGTGTTCAAGATAAAGCGCTCCGTTGCCGAATGCAGCCTGCGCCTCAGCCTGCGCGGTGTGGAAGTGATGTGCGAAAGCGGCTTCGTCGTCGACGACGCGAATACCGCGGCCGCCTCCACCGGCGCTGGCCTTCAACATGACCGGAAAGCCGATGCGCCGCGCCGCCGCTATTGCATTCTCGACGTCGCTAATTCCCGCCTCGCTGCCCGGTACGATGGGAACGTCAGCGGCAATGGCCGCGGTGCGCGCGGCCACTTTATCGCCCATGAGGCGGATCGTCTCTGCCCGGGGTCCGATGAACGTGAGGCCCGCAGTCTCCACGGCCTCGGCAAAACGCGCGTTTTCAGCCAGGAATCCGTAGCCGGGATGAACCGCTTCGGCCGCGCTCTGCCGCGCGGCGTCGATAATGGCGTCGATGTTGAGATAGCTTTTGGCGGCCTGCGGTGGACCGATACGGATCGCTTCGTCGGCCATGCGCACGGCGAGACTGTCCTTATCGGCATCGCTGTATACCGCGACGGTGCGCAGACCAAGCTCTTTGGCCGCGCGAATAATGCGGACGGCGATTTCGCCGCGATTGGCCACCAGAAGCTTGTCAAACACGGCGAAGCTCAGGCGGTCTCGATAAGGAGCACTGCTTGTCCGGGTTCTATCGGCGCTTCATTTTCAACGAGAAAGCGTACGATTTTGCCCCCCGCGTCAGCATGAATCTCGGTGAATTGCTTCATCACCTCGACCAAGCCAACCACGTCGCCCTCGACCACCTGGTCGCCGTCCTCCTTATATGCGGGTTTTTCAGGCGCCGGGCGCCGATAGAAGATTCCTGGCAACGGGCTTAACACTTCATGCTGCGCCATCATCAATCCTCTTAAAACATCCGACTAAACAAGACTAAACAAGATATTCCGCTAAAGCAGCCTTGACGCTCTGCGCCAGCGCTACGGCGTTGGGCGTATCGGAGTGGACGCAAATGCAGTCGGCGCGAACTTTCACTTCCTTCCCGTTTACCGAAACCGCCACCCCTTCTTTTACGGCGCGCACCGCCCGATCGGCCGCGCGCTTCGGATCGAAGGCTTGATGCTCGCGGGTGATGATGACCATACCCTCGTCATCGTAGTCCAAATCTGCGTAATACTCGGAAAGAAATTCCAAACCTTCCGCCACGTAGACTTGCTCATGCATCGTGCCGGCCATGCCCATGACCGGCACGTCGAATACCTTGACCGCATCCGCGATTGCTTTGCAAACGTCCCGTGATCTCGCTGCCATTCCATAGAGCGAGCCATGCGGCTTGACGTGGAATAGCTCCATGCCTTCCCGTTCAAGAAACCCTTTCAGCGCCCCCACCTGATAAACGATGCAGTCCGTCAACTCCTCGGGCCTCATCTTCATCTCGCGCCGGCCAAAGCCTTGCAGGTCCGGCAACGAGGGGTGCGCGCCTACCTTTACCCCATGCTTCTTTGCCAGCCTGACCGTTTTCGCCATCACCGAGGGATCGGAAGCATGAAAGCCGCAAGCCACGTTGGCGATCGTGATGTGCGGCATCAAGCCTTCATCGTCCCCCATCTTATAGAGGCCGAAGCTCTCACCCATGTCGCAATTGATTGCGAGCTTCGCGTTCGGTTTCGCTGCGGCCATCGCCTACTCCTGCCTCTGACCATACCCGGTCCGCGCGCTGCCGGGCCAAGAAGAGCCGACATAATAATCAATAGCGTCCACCCGATGGAAGGCCGCAAAGCGGATGAAGCATGCGCCCGACGGTGGAAAAGCGGCCAGCTTGCATTCAAGTCTGGACGCTGTAGCTTGAAATGAAGGCGGCTCAAGGCGCACCGACGAAGCCGGAGCCGGTTTCGGGTTGCTGAGACACGGAGAATATGATGGCCGGCAATAAGGGCAGAGCGAAAAAATCCAAGCCGTCGGTCGACCCCATTACGCTGTCGGTGATCCGCGGCATTCTCGAGACGACGCAGCGCGAGATGACGCTGTCATTGGAGAAAACGGCCCGCTCCAGCGTGTTCAACTTGGCGCACGATTATTCAACGGCCCTGTTCAACCATGTGCCGGAGATGATCCTGCAAGGCCAGGACATTCCCATCCATCTCGGCTCGCTTATCCCGGCGATGAAGTCGGTGGCCCGCTACTTCGGCGAGGACATCCATGAAGGCGATTTGATCCTGCACAACGATCCGGCCTTCGGCGGCAGTCACGCCATCGACGTATGCATGTACAAACCGGTGTTCTACAAAGGCAAGTTGCGTTACTGGACGGTTTGCAAGGGACATCTGACCGACATCGGCGGTCCGGTACCCGCCGGCTACAACCCGAACGCCAAAGAGATCTACGCCGAGTGCTTGCGAATTCCACCGGTCAAAATCTGGGACCGGGGAAAGCCGCGGACCGACGTGATCAATCTTATTTTCACGAACATGCGCGCCCGCCGCGACCAGGAGGGCGACTTCAACGCGCTCATCGGCGCCTGCCAGGTCGGAGAGCGCAATCTCCTGCGCATGATCGAAAAATATGGAATGTCGCAGACCGACGCCTGCATTAATGAATTGCTCGAAATGGCCGATCGCCACATGCGCAGTCTCATCAAGACCGTGCCGGACGGCGTCTATGCTGGGACCGCCATCCTTGAAGATGCCGGCCACGGCTACGGGGATTTTGAGATCACCGCGACCGTCACCATCAAAGGCGATACGTGCAATATCGCCATAAAAAGCCCGCCGCAAATTCCTTATTTCATCAATTCCTATGAAGGCAACTCGCACTCGGGCGTCTATCTCGGGCTGATGATGTTTGCGCAATTGCCGCCGCCTTACAACGAAGGACTCTATCGTTGCGTCACCGTTGATTTCGGCGCCAAGGGAACGCTGTGCAATGCCGTGGAACCGGCGCCGCATATGAACTGCACCACGACGCCGATGGAAACCCTGACCGATGCGGTCAGATTGGCGTTCGAAAAAGCGGTCCCGGCGAAGGTGTCGGCGTCCTGGGGGCACGCCAACGGGTTCAACATCGCGGGTTGGGACACCCGCACCAATGAGGAATACGTGACGATGGTGCTGGCGACCATAATCTCCGGTGCGGGCGCAACCCCGCAACAGGATGGATGGCACGCCTGCGGCCCGGAGTGCTGTTTTGGCGCGCTGACCTCCGGCGACGTCGAGCTGTTGGAATATTCCTACCCGATCATCATTCATCGTTATTCGCTGATCGAGGATTCCGGCGGCGCCGGCAAGTTTCGCGGCGGATCAGGGACCGCCTGGGAGGTCGAGCCGCTCGACCGCGACATGACCTTCATCACCTTCGGCGAAGGCCGCCGCATTCCGGCGGTCGGCGCGGCGGGAGCGGTTTCCCAGATGGTTGACACCAAGGTCGGCCGCATCGAGCTCAAGCGTGAAGGAAAAGTCGAAACCATCCGCAAGAACGTGATTGAAAACGTCAAACCCGGCGAAACGGTAACGAACCTCAATCCCGGCGGCGGCGGCTACGGCAATCCTTTTGAACGCCCCATCGACAAGATCGTCTCCGATGTGAGGAACGGGCTGGTATCGATACGCGGCGCACATGACGACTACGGCGTGATTTTCGCCGATCCGGAAACGCTCGACGTCGATATTGCCGAGACGACCAAGCTGCGAAAAGTTGCGTTGGCGAGTGGCGCTCATGGCGCCGGCCGAGACTGAAAATGCGAACCAAATATCGTCTTGGCATCGACGCCGGCGGCACTTTTACCGATTTTGTGCTTGCCGCCAATACCGGCGACGTTCGGCTGTACAAGGTCCTTTCCACGCCGGCTGATCCCACCGGCGCGATCGAGGACGGCATGAAGTTGATTGCCGAAGACCTCGGCGAGACCCCCGCTGACATTGTCTCGAATTCCGACCTGTGCATCAACGGCACGACGGTCGGCCTCAATGCGCTGATCCAGCACAAGGGCGGAAAGACCGGCCTCATTTGCACCGCGGGGCACGAGGACTCGATCGAGATCAGGCTCGGTCACAAAGAGGACGGGTACCGCTACGATCCCGAGTACCCGGCCGCGGTGATGCTGGTGCCACGTTATCTGCGCCAGGGCGTGCGGGAGCGCGTCATTTCCAATGGGTCGATCAAGACGCCGTTGCACGAGGACGACGTCCGCGCCGCGTGCCGCTTTTTCCTTAACGAAGGCGTCGAGGCCGTAGCCATTTCCTTTGTTTGGTCTGTTTTGAACTCGCAACACGAACAGCGCGCAGCAGAGATCGTTCGCGAGATGATGCCTGACGTCGCGCTCACGGTCGGCAGCGACCTCTATCCGCAGGTGCGCGAATACACGAGAACCTCGACCGCCGTCGTGAATGCCTACCTGGCGCCGATCCTGACTCGCTACGTTGTCGCCATTGACCGGTATTTCAAGCAGCTGGGCGCAAAGTATCCGGTCCGATATTTTCAGTCCAACGGCGGACTGGGCCTCGGCCAAGCGCTCTCGCAGCGATCAGTCTACGCCATTAATTCGGGTCCCGCCTCCGCACCGCAAGCAGGTTTGTTCGTCGCGGCGCCGTTCAAGAAGAAGAACGTCATCACGATCGACATGGGCGGCACGTCTTTTGACATCACCCTGACGCGCGATGGCGTGACGAATATCAACAAGAACATCGACATGCTGAGGTATCGAATCGGCATTCCGATGATTCAGGTCGAGACTTTGGGCGCCGGCGGCGGCTCGATCGGCTGGATTGACAGCATGGGTTTGCTGCAGGTCGGGCCGCAAAGCGCGGGCGCGCGGCCTGGACCCGCCTGCTACGGGCAAGGTGGCACGCAGCCGACCGTGACCGATGCCAATCTTCTCTTGGGTTATCTTAGCCCGAAAGGACTGCTTGGCGGGCGCTTGCCGCTCGACGTGGACAAGGCGCGCGCCGCCATCAAGACCGTCTCCGAGCCCCTCGGCATTTCCGTCGAGCGCGCAGCCTACGGCATGTTCACGATCGTCAACAACAACATGGTCAATGGCATCCGTCGCGTCTCCGTGGAGCGCGGCTACGATCCGCGTGATTTCGTGCTGGTCGGCGCCGGCGGCGCGACCGCCGCTCATATCACCGCGCTTGCCGACGAGATGGGCATTGAGACTGTTATTCTGCCCAAGCTGGCGTCCGGACTGTGCGCCTTCGGCCAGATCATCTCTGACGTCAAATACAATTACATGGCTACGAGCCCGCTGCGGCTTGAAGGTGACGCCTACGCAATTATCGCCAAATTGTTCGCCCGAATTGAGCGCGAGGGCGTAAAACATCTGGTCGCCGACGGCTTTGCGGATTCCGAAATCCGGATCGAGCGGAGCCTCGATATGCGCTACGTCGGTCAGGTCCACGAATGTACCGTCGAAATCGGAAATTTTAAGAACGACGCCCGAGCATTGGAAAAAGTGAAGGCTGCGTTCCACCGGCGCCATCAGGAACTGTACACGTACAGCGAACCCCACAACGCCGTGGAAGTCGTCAACATAGAAAGCACTCTCTATGGACACGTCGACAAGCCGCAGCCGCCGCGCGTGAAGAAAGGCGCGCCGGCCGCGAAAGCGATTCTCGGGCGGCGAAAAGCGATTTTCAGCGCTGAGGGTAAGGCCGTCGGAGTGCCGGTCTACGACGGTTCGACACTGGGCGCGGGGGCGGTGATCAATGGCCCGGCAATCATCGAGGAAGTCACAACGACGATTGTGGTCGAACCGAAATGGTCGGCAAGGCTCGACGGCAGCGGTTCGTATGTGATGACTAGGCATCGGGCGCGCCCAACGAAGCGCGGCCGTGTTCGCCGGTAGCGCGCTCCCCTACTATCAGATTGCGCCCATCCTGAAATATTGCGAAACTTCCCTCGATAATTGCTGGCATCCGTACAACCGCCGGGTCGCCCGCGCGGTTGAACTTTAGGGGAGCTTCAAATGAAGTACGCAACGGCTTTAGCGGGCGCGGCAATTGCCGCTTCTGCGCTCGTTAGCATCAATTCCGCCAACGCCGACAGCAAGTGGTGGCCTGCCAAATACTACAACCTCGATTCCGGCACGGCGAAGGTCGCCGAATACACGCCCTTGGAAAAGGCATCGAAGCCTTGGAATATCTGCGTCCTATTTCCGCATATGAAGGACACGTTCTGGGTGGCGGTCGACTATGGCGTCGTCGAGGAAGCCAGGCGGATGGGCGTCAACATGACGCTCTACCAGGCGGGCGGATATGAGAATCTGCCGAAGCAATTGTCGCAGTTCGACGACTGCCTGTCCGGCAATTTCGACGCGATTGTCATCGGTCCGATTTCCGAAGCGGGTCTGAACAAAGAGTTTGCCAAAGGCGTGGCCAGCGGCAAGCCGATTATCAGCACAGTCAATCCGGTCGCGAAATCGACCGTGACGTCGAAGATGACCGTCGATTTCGACACCATGGGCGAGCAGACCGGCACTTATCTGGTCGACTATCTCAAGGGCAAGACCGCGAAGGTCGGCACCTTCCCGGGTCCGTCGGGATCGGGATGGGCCGAGGCATTCCTCGATGGCTTCAAGAAAGCGGTGAAAGGCAAAAGCAACATCACGATGCTCGATGACAAATTCGGCGACTCGGGCGTCGCCGTCCAGTTGGGCTTGATCCAAAACGCGTTGCAGGCCTATCCGGATATGAACGTGATCTGGGGCTGCGCGCCGGCGGCGGAAGCGGCGATCGGTGCGGTGGCACAGGCCGGCAAGAAGGATATGCTTATCATGTCCTCTTACGAGAACCAGGCCATGCTGGACGCGCTGCAAAAAGGCGAGATCCTCGGCTTCGCGACCCAGTATCCGGTGCTGCAGGGCCGTATCGCCATCGACACCGCGGTACGCGTCCTCGAAAAGAAAGACTACGTCAAAAGCGCCAAAGCGATCCCCGACATGATTGCGAAAAGCAATATCGACAAGATCAATATGGCGTTGGTCTTGGCCCCTGCGGATTTCAAGGCCGTTTATTCCGTGAAAGCCCCATGATCGGCTGACAAGCCGTTTTTAGTTCCGCGGATGACTGCAGTCGAGGGCGCCGAAACTACCGAGTCGCGGGCCGCTGAAGCGGCCCGCGACGGCAGCGACCTTCTTCTCGACCTCGCCAACATTTCAAAGCGCTTCCCCGGAGTTGTCGCCCTGGACGGCGTCGACTTCAATCTGCGCAGCGGCGAAGTTCACGTGCTGTTCGGCGAAAACGGCGCGGGAAAATCGACGCTCATTAACATAATCGCCGGCACTTACCCGCCCGACGGCGGCACATTTAAATACCGGGGAAAGGAGATAACGCACCTCACTCCGCACAGTGCGCGAGTCACCGGCATTAGTCCGGTATTCCAGGAATTCAGCCTGGTGCCGGAAATGACGGTGGAACAAAACTTGTTTCTCGGGCGCGAGTTGACCGCAGGCGGGTTTCTCAATCGGTCGGCGATGAGCGCGCGCGCCCGTGAAATCGTCCGCGAGCTCAACTTCGATTTGCGCCCCGATTATAAGGTCGCGCAATTATCCCGCGCCCACCAGCAAATGGTCGAGATCGCAAAAGCGTTTTTGACTGAAGTCAGGATTCTTATTCTTGACGAACCCACGGCATCTCTCACCGACGCCGAGGCCGCGAAACTTTTTGATCTTATTGCCAAGCTCAAAGCCTCCGGTGTCGGCATAATCTACGTGTCGCATCGCATGCGCGAAATCAAACAGATCGCCGATCGGATCACCATCCTGCGCGACGGTCGCAAGATCAAGACCGTCGAGGCCGGAGACGTCTCGGAAACCGAACTGGTCGAACTGATGACCGGGCGCAAGATCGGCGTCTTGTTCCCAAAGATCGAGCCAAAACCGGCGGATAAATTGTTGGAAGTCGAGCACGTCACGCTCGCCGACCGGTCGGCGAATGATGTGAGCTTCTATGCGCGCGCCGGCGAAATCACCGGCATTGCCGGACTGGTCGGCTGCGGAAAATCCGAGATCATTCGCGCGGTGGTGGGGCTCGAGTTCATTGAATCCGGCGCAATCCGCGTGCGCGGCAAGGAGATTGCCGCCCCCTCGCCTGCCGGCATGATGAAAGAGGGCGTATGCTACTTTCCTTCCGATCGCGTAGCTGAAGGTTTGGCGCTGGCTCGGCCGGTGAGAGAGAATGCCTCGATGGCGGCACTCGATCTGCCGAACTTTTCCCGCTATCGCCTGCTGCAACGCCGCAGCGAGCGCCGTATCGTGCAAGCGATCGTCGAAAAGCTGGGGCTTCGTCCGCCGCATATTGAGCGGACGGTTGCCTCGTTTTCGGGCGGCAATCGGCAAAAAGTCCTTTTGGCCCGCGGGCTGACGCGCGCGATTTCGGTCTATTTGTTCGACGAACCGACTGTGGGCGTAGACGTGGGGGCCAAGGTCGAGATTTACGAGTTAATGAAATCCTTGCTGACGACGGGCGTCGCCATCGTGCTCGTTTCCTCGGATCTGCCGGAAGTCCTCAACTTGTCTCATCGGCTCTACGTCATGCATCGATCACGGATGGTGGCGGAGCTGATCGGTGCCGATATCAACGAACCGGCGGTGCTGTCCCATTTCTTCCGTGAGCGACAGACCCATGACATGATGCACGCGCACGGCTGATTGGAGCGGCAATGAGCGGCAATTCGACGGGCAGCGGCGCAGCAGCACCGATAACGGCTTTCGAGCGGATATTCCGATCCTATAACGCTGCCGGATTTCTGCCCATCCTTTTGACGGTGCTACTGGTTGCGTTCGCGATCTTCATCCCGAATTTTGTGGCCGTGCAGAACCTGTTCAATGTACTGCGCAGCTCATCTTATCTCGTGATCATTGCCGCCGGGCAAATGCTGGTCCTTATTGTCGGCGGCTTCGACCTGTCGCAAGGAGCCGTGGTTGCTCTGACCAGCGTGTCGAGCGCGCTGGTCATGGACGGCCTGAAAGACACGCTCGTCGGCGAGCCCGGACTTATCATTCTTCTCGGTACGCTGGCCGGCCTCGGTTGCGGCGCGCTGGTCGGCCTCGTCAATGGCGCCTGCGTCGCTTTCCTGCGCATTTCCCCCTTCATGGTGACGTTGGGCACCATGTCAATCGCCACCGGGTTCGCGTTGTTGCTCACCAGCGGTATCCCGGTTTACGGAATGCCGAAGAGCTACGTCGAGGGCTTCGGCCGTGGTCTTTGGCTGAACTTGCCCACTGCGTTCTATCTGGCCGCCGCCGTCGTTGCGGTGATTTGGGTGATGCAGAACTACACCCGGATGGGGCGCTACATTCTCGCCATCGGCGGAAATATTCAGGCCGCGATTGTCTCCGGCGTGCCGGCGAAGACCTATCTCATCCTTTCTTACGTCATCTGCTCCATGCTTGCTTCGGTGTCCGGGCTCGCGCTGACGGCGCAGATCGGCTCAGGCCAGGCGGTGATCAACGCGCAACTCACGCTCGAAAGCATTGCGGCGGCCGTCATTGCCGGCGTCAGCATCAAAGGCGGCGTGGGACGTGTGGAAATGGTGGCCCTGGGGGCCATCCTCCTCCTCACCCTCACCGATGCGATGGATCTGTTGCGCATTGACCCGCGCATTCAGGCGATCTTCCTGGGCATCATCGTGGTACTCGCCGTCGCTCTGGACGAACTCTCGAAGAGGAGAGCGGCGCTTGTCTGACGCCAGTGTCACCGGGCTGAGCGTTGCCGCCGGCTCGGCAACAAGCTTCCAGCGCAATGCCGCACGTTGGGGCTTCATGCTGCTCCTACCGCTGCTGATCGTCGCCATGGAACTCGCTGTTGCGGTGGTCGAGCCGCGTATCCTGTCACTGCGCAACATCATCAATATTTTGGTGCAGTCGAGCTATTTGCTGCTGTTTGCATCCGCGCAAATGGTGGTCATTCTGACCGGCGGGTTCGATCTGTCGCTGGGGATGGCCGTTTCCGTGATCAGCGTGGCGACCGCGCTGGCGACCACCGGCCTTGCGGCTGCCGGCGCGCCTGGATGGCTCGTTCTTCTGGCGGGTCTCGGGGTCGGTTTGGGCATTGGCCTCTTGGTCGGCACCTTTAACGGGCTGTTTGTCTCGTGGCTCGGCATAAATCCCTTCGTGGTCACGCTGGGCAGCTTGAATATTTGCTACGGGCTGGCGACGACAATTTCCGGCGGCCGACCGGTGTTCAACGTACCTGATGCGTTCACCCAGCCGCTTTACGACGGCAAGTTCATTCCCGGGATTCCGATACCGGTTACCTTGGCCGTCGTCGTCGCTTTGCTGCTTTATTTCATGCTTGATCGCACGGTGTTCGGCCGGGCGCTTTATCTGATAGGCAACAATGCGCGGGCGGCCAATCTCGCCGGTCTGCCGAGTAAGCGTTATCTGTTTCTCGCCTACGTGACTTGCAGCTTACTCGCCGCATTTGGTTCGCTCATGCTGACCGCTCGCACCGGCTCGGGCGAGCCCAATCTTGGCGGTAGCCTGATGCTCGAAAGCATTGCTGCCGCCGTGATCGGAGGCGTAAGCCTTCAGGGCGGCGTGGGCGGCATCGTTCCGGCGGTTCTTGGATCGATCTTCGTGACCATGTTGTCCAATGCCATGGACTTGCTGGAAGTCGGCGGCTACGTCCAGCAAATCCTTCTCGGCTGCGTAATCATCGCCGCGATATTCCTTGATCGCGTGCGCGCGATCCGCTCCTAATTTGCTCGAGCACACCGATATTCCTCGACAGGAGGGAAAATGAGCGACACGACTGCCACCGCCACCGTTCAAATCGATAATAATCACCTGCGCGTCACTGAATGGCGGTTCGCCTCAGGCGAGGCGACCGGATTTCACCGGCATGAACACGACTATGTGGTGGTCCCGACACGCGACGGGGAACTCAGGCTCGTCGATTCTCAGGGGAAGATCTCTTACGCGCAATTGCGCCAGGGACAGTCGTATTTCCGCAACGCCGGCGTGGAGCACGACGTCATCAACAATGGCGCCGGCGAAATGGTATTCATCGAGATTGAACTCAAGGACACCGCTATCGGCAAAACGCTGTGATGATGCAGCGTCGATCGCCCTCTCCCCCTGCGTTCACCGCCGGCGGATTCGCCGGCAGAAGCGCTACAAACCTAAATTGCCGACCAGCCGCCATCCACCATCAATGTGGCGCCGTGGATCGCTGAAGCGTCGTCAGACGCTAAAAATACCGCCGCGCCGGTCATTTCTTCGACCGACAGGAAATCGCGGCCGGTCGGCGTCATCGTTTTCATCAGATTGATGTAGACCTCGTTTCCAGGTCCGCGCAAATGTGCATTAAGCGGCGTCGCCACATTGCCGGGCGCCAGCGAATTCACGTTGATGTTTTGCTTGCCCAGCTCCGCCGCCAACGCCTTGGTCAGATTCTCCAGGCCGCCCTTCGAAGCACAATACGCCGGACAGTTCGGAAACGCTCCAACTCCGGCTATTGACGTAATGTTGACGACCTTTCCTCCGCCTTTTTTGAGAAATTCCGGCAGGGCCGCTTTGACGCAGAAAAACGCGCCACGAAGGTTGAGATCGAGCTGCTCATCCCAAATGGCTTCAGTAGTTTCCGCAACCGGCAGGGTCCGAAACACCCCGGCATTGTTGACGAGTATATCGACCGTTCCGAAGTGCCGGATGACTTCGCCGACCATGCGCTCGATCTCCGGCACTTTTGAACAATCTGCCTTGACTGGCAAAGCCTCTCCGCCGGCGGCGGTAATCCGTTTCGCCACGGCCTGCGCGGCGGCATCGTTATGATGGTAGACGATTGCAACGCGTGCCCCCTCGGCCGCATAGCGCACCGCAATCGCTTCACCGATCCCCTGGGATCCGCCGGTGACTATCGCCACCTTGCCTTTGAGTTTCATTCCCTGCCCTCCACCGTTTGGCGACGCAAGGGCTCAAACAGCAGCACGCTGTTTCAGCTCCGCCTGAGTTTGGTCGAGTGTCAACGCCAGGCGATCGAACAGTTGGTCGATTTGCTCCGGCTCGATGGTCAGCGGCGGGCATACGGCGATCGCGTCGCCCGCTGCCCGAACGATCAGACCGTTATGCAAGGCCAAGTCCGCCGCCAGCGGACCGGCCGCTACCGCGGCGTCGAATGGCTTCTTCGTCGCCTTGTCTTGAACCAATTCTACTGCGCCGATCAATCCCATCCCGCGCGCCTCGCCGACCAGCGGATGACGCCCAAGTCGCCGCAGCCGGTCTTGGAAATGTGGGGCGTTTGATTGCACGCGTTCCACGATCCGGCGCTCTTCGTAGATTTTCAGCGTCTCTACGCCGACGGCCGCAGCAACAGGATGTCCAGAGTAGGTAAACCCGTGGGCGAAGACGCCGATTTTCTCGCTCTGGCGCACGAGGGCTTCGTAGATTGGCCCGGAAACAATTGTCGCCGACAGTGGCTGGTAGCCGGACGTCAGCTGCTTGGCCATGGTGACGATGTCTGGCTTGATCCCGAACGCCTCAAACCCGAACATCGTCCCGAGCCGACCGAAACCGCAGATAACCTCGTCGGCGATGAACAATACGTCGTGCTTTTTGAGCACAGCCTGGATCTTGTCGAAATAGGTTTGCGGCGGCACGAGAACGCCGCCTGCGCCCATCACCGGCTCGGCGATAAAAGCGGCGACTGTGTCCGGGCCCTCTTTCTCGATCAACGCGTCGAGTTCTTCAGCCAGCCGCGAAGCGAACGCTTCTTCGGTTTCGCCCTGCCGCGCGAACCGATAATGGTGCGGACAACCCGCATGCAGGATGCCGGCAAAAGGCAGATCAAAGTCGCGATGGTTGTTCGGCAAACCCGTCAGGCTTGCACTTAAAAGGGTGACGCCGTGGTAAGCCTTAACTCGTGAGATGATCTTTTTCTTGCGCGGTCTGCCAAGCGCGTTGTTGTAATACCAAACCAGTTTGATGGCCGTATCATTCGCCTCGGACCCGGAATTATTGAAGAACACCTTCGATAAAGTCTCAGGCAGCAAATCCAGGATGCGCTCGGCTAAATCAATGGCGGGCCCGTGCGATTTGGAGGCAAAAGCGTGATAGTAAGGCAAAGTCTCCAATTGCCGCCGCCCAGCCTCGACGAGGCGCGGCTCGCTGAAGCCGAGTGACACGCACCAGAGTCCCGCCAGACCTTCGATATATTCCTTTCCCTGATCGTCATAGACCTTCACGCCGCGACCGTGGGTAATGATCAACGGTCCCTTGGATTGGTGCGCTTTTAAATTCGTGTAGGGATGCAACAGAGTTGCGATATCGCGGCTTGCCGCGGAATTGCCGTGCGCTCTCAATTTTGTCTCCAGATGTTTCCGGCCGCCGTCTCTATTGGCGGCTTGGATAGCGAAGTAAACCTGCGGCAATTCATATCACAAGTTGCCGGCCAGGCGATGCAGATGCGACTAAACGCTCGCGGCGTCTGGTCGCTCGGCAAGACCGCTGAGACATCGTGACCGAGGGAGGCGCGCGAGCAGCTTCGCTGAAGACAACTCAAAGCTGTTGCGTGCCGGCGCGGTCGTATCGCCGGCCATGCGCCCAAAGCCGAGGACAGGCGTCGGTATTGGCTTGGTCGGTGCCATAGCGCACGTGCCGGTGGATTCGGTCCCGCTGGCCGGCCGCAGGGATCGGCTTAGCTCGGCCGCAGCAAGATTTCGCTCCCGCAGGCTTGACAGGATTGCGGCTGGGCAGGGACAATTTCTTCTGAAAAAGGGCGGGAGCGGGCCGGAGGCTTCCTCTCGCCCTCTTTCGGGTCGCGGCGCGAGTCCTGCGCGCCTGGTCGAGAAGGTGACGCCGGCTGCGGATAGCCGATCCCAAGGGGCGCAGTTGCGTTTGCGGGTGTAAGGATGTCAGCGCTTCATGAGCTTGGAGTTGGCGCGGCCGCCAAGGCGATCCGCACCGGCGAGATTTCGGCGGAGCAATTGGCCGAGACGTTGCTGGCTCGCGCGGCGAGCTTTGCCTCCCTCAACGCATTCATAGCTTTCGACGCCGAGCGCGTGCGCGAAGCCGCGCGCAAGGCGGACCGGCAGCGCGCGTCGGGTACGTCATTGGGCCCACTCCATGGCGTGCCTCTGGCACTCAAGGACAATCTTGATACCGCCGAGATGCCGACCACGGCCGGCACACCGGGCCTCGCCGCCAATCGCCCCAAGCGTAATGCTGTCATTGTCGAGAAGCTGTTCGCCGCAGGCGCAATCAACTTTGGCAAGACCAACCTTCACGAACTCGCTTACGGCATTACCAACAACAATGCCGCCTACGGACCGGCGCGCAACCCTTACGCGCCGGATCGCATTCCCGGCGCCTCGAGCGGCGGCACCGGCATTGCCGTCGCGGCGCAACTCGTGCCCGGCGGCATCGGCTCGGATACCGGAGGATCGGTGCGAATCCCGGCGGCTCTATGCGGGATCGTTGGTTTTCGTCCGACCGTTGGCCGCTGGTCGCAGACCGGCATCGTGCCGATTTCACATACGCGCGACACCGCCGGCCCGATGACGCGGAGTGTCGCGGACTGCGCCCTCATTGACGGGGTCGTGGCCGGCGGCCCGACCGAAGCGGCGGCCGCGGAGCTCAAAGGACTGCGGCTTGGCGTGCCGCGGCGGCATTTCTGGGAGAACCTTGAAACCGAACTTGAAAAAATTTGCCAGAGCGCCTTGGAGCGGCTCGCCGACGCGGGCGTCGAGTTGATCGATGTCGACATGAGCGTGGAAGCGACGCTCGACCACGAGGCCGGTTTTCCGATTGCGCTTTACGAAACCGTCGCGGACCTCAATGCATATCTCGCCGCGCATCAAATGACGCTCGACTATGCCGGTCTCGTCGCCAAGGTCGCGAGCCCGGACGTCAAAGGAATTCTGCAAAGCCTGATCGGTCCCGGCGCAGTGCCGGAGTCGGCCTACCGCCAGGCGCTGGAGCAACGAAAGGTTCTAAAGGACACCTACAGCCGCCATTTTCGCGAGCACCGTCTCGCCGGCATTGTGTTCCCGACGACGCCTGCGCCGGCCGCAAAGATCGGCGAGGACGAGACATTTCTGCTCAACGGCAAGCCGGTACCGACGTTTCCTACCTTCATCAGCAACACCAGCCCCGGTAGCGTCGGCGGTATTCCCGGCATCAGCCTGCCGGTCGGAATGACGGCCACGGGGCTGCCCGTGGGCATAGAGCTGTCCGGTCCGGAAGCTACCGATTTGCAATTATTGTCGATTGCTGCTGCGGCCGAGAGTCTGTTCCCGCGCCTGCCGGCACCACGCGCACCTTTATAGTCGTTTATAGTCATTCGAAACTACGAACAGAGGGAGAGGCAAATGAGCATTGGCAAACAGGGACTGACACGGCGAACGCTTCTCGGTACCGCCGCCACTGGCGCCGCGTTCGGTACGCTGCCCGGCCTGATCCGGCCGGCCGCCGCCGCCAAAGAGTTCAAAATCGGCCTTTTCATCGCGCTGAGCGGCCCGGCATCGTTATTTGGCCCGACCCAGCGCGCCTGCGCGGAGCTCGCCACCGACGAGATCAATAAGGCTGGCGGAATTTTGGGGCGCCAGATCAAGCTTATTCCCACGGATGCCGGCGGGCCTCCGGCGGAGACGACCAAATCGGCCATCCGACTCATGCTCGAGGAAAACGCCGACCTTTTTGTCGGCTCGCACGACAGCGCCACGCGCGAGGCGTTGGTCGGCACCATCAAGGGCAAGGTGCCTTACATCTATACGCCGGTCTATGAAGGCGGTGAGTGCTCATTCAATACCTACGTCACGGCGGATACGCCGGAGCAGCAGATCCGGCCGTCGCTTACCTGGATGATGAAGGAAAAGGGCGCAAAGTCGATCTACATGATCGGCGACGATTACGTCTGGCCGCGCAAATGCAACGAGCAGGCCAAGAAATATATCGCTGAAAACGGCGGCAAGGTCACGGCCGAGGAGTATGTGCCATTCGGCGCGCCCAACAAATTCGAAGAGGTCGTCACCCGCATCAAATCGGCCAAGCCTGATGCCGTGCTGATCACGCTCGTTGGCGCCGACAACGTCAACTTCAACCGGACCTTCGCCGGCTTCGGCCTGGATAAGGACATCGCGCGGCTCTCGCTGTTGCTGGAAGAAAACACGCTGCATGGCATCGGCGCCGACAGCAGCAAGAACCTGTATTCCTGCATGTCGTATTACGAGAATGCGCCCACCGCTGCGGCGAAGAAGTTCAAGGCGGATTATGTGGCGAAGTTCGGCGACAAGGCGCCGCAACTCGGCCGGATCGGCGCCGACTGCTACGAAGGCGTCTATTGCGCAAAGGCGTTGGTCACCAAGGCGGGCGGCACCGACGCGAAGAAGTGCATGGCGGCGTCCGAAGGATTGACCTTCCCGACCGCCGCGGGCGACGTGACCATGCATGGACGCCACGTCGATAAGACCATGTTCCTCGCCGACTGCAACGGTACCGAATTTAATATCATCAAGACGTTCGCCGACATTAAGAGCGGCGACGAGTGCAAGACCTGACCGAAACTCGCAGCTTGTGGAGGTTGCGTGAATGGACCCGTTGATCGTCACCCAGGCGATCAACCTCATTTACGCTGTCTCCACACTTGCCGTTCTGGCGCTGGGCTTGGCGGTGATCTTCGGCCTGCTCGGTGTGCTCAACATCGCCCACGGCGAATTCATTATGATCGGCGCGTACTGCGCCTACGTCACGCAGTCCGGGGGCTGGCCGTATCTCGCGGCGATTCCACTGACCTTGGTCATCTGCGGGATTCTCGGTTGGGCGGTCGAATGGATCATGATCCGTCCGCTCTACCGCCGGCCCTTCGATACGCTCGTAGCGACCTGGGGGCTGAGCCTGTTGCTGCGCAAGATCGCCGAGGCGATCTTCGGCCTCGGGTTTTATAGTGTAAACATCCCGCTTCCCGGAACCGTCCACCTCCTCGGCACGGAATATCCCATTTACCGGCTGCTGCTGATCGCGCTTTCGCTGCTGGTCGTGATCGGGCTTGTGGCCTGGTATGGCCGAAGTCGCACCGGCACCCGCATCCGCGCCATGGTCAGCAATCCGGAGCTGGCCCAAGCCCAGGGGATTTCAGTGCGGCGGCTGGCTGCGGGAACATTCGTTGTCGGCACTTGTCTCGCCGGCCTTGGCGGCGTCATGCTCGCGCCGCTTGCTCCGGTCCAGCCATTCATGGGACTGGATTACGTGTTGCGGGCGTTCTTTGTCCTCATTGTCGGTGGGCTCGGCAGCGTATCGGGACTTTTGTCAGGCGCCGCGGTCATTGGCGGATTCGACAGCGTCATCTCTGCCACGACCAGCGCCACCGACGGCTATTTTGCCGTGCTGGTCTTGTCGATCCTGTTTCTCTGGTTGAGGCCGCGAGGCATCGTTGCGCGCAGCTAGCCTCATCGTCCTGGTTACGATCGCGCTTCCGTTCCTTCTCGGGCGGTTCTGGGCCTACCAGCTCGGTCTCTATGCGCTCTATGCAGTCGCCGCACTCGGCGTCGGACTGTGCTGGGGCCAAGCCGGATTCTTGCCGCTCGGCCAAGCTCTGTTCTTCGGACTGGCTGCGTACCTTTCCGGGCTCACGTTCATCGCCTTCACAAATCTCCCGATCATCGCCGTCCTGGCGATGCCAGTCTTCGCCATCGTTTCGGCGCTGCTGGCTTATGCCATCGGCGTGCTTGTTTTTCGCCGGCCCGGCGAAAGCGGTCCCTATTTCTCGATGATAACGCTCGCGCTGTCGCTGCTCGCGTTTCAGATTGCGACGAGCTGGAACTCGGTCACCGGAGGCTTCAACGGGCTTAAGGGGATTCCAGGCCTGCCGGGTTTGGATGACATCTCATATGTTTATTATGTTTCGGCGGCGGTCCTGCTCGCCGTGCTGGCGCTTGCCGGCTGGCTTTATTCCGCGCCCATTGGCGTACTCTGGCGGGCGCTGGCGCAGAACGAACGCAGGCTTCAGCTTTTCGGTTTCGACACCAATCAGCTCAAGGCGTTTGCGTTCTGCATGAGCGGATTTATGGCTGGAATTGGCGGCGTGATCTATGCGCCGCAGCAGGGGATCGTTACGCCACAAGCTGTGGGCTTCGGTCTCTCTGCGGACCTCGTCATCTGGGCCGCCGTCGGCGGCCGGGGAAGTCTCCTCGGCCCGGTCGCCGGCACTCTGCTCGTCGGATCGCTGGCGGCGCAATTGCGCGACACGGTGCCGTTTTGGGAAGTGATCATGGCGCTGTTCTTCATTGTTATTGTTTTGGTGTTTCCGCAAGGCATAGTGGGGCTGATCAATCCATTGGCACGCTTCCTGAGAAGTCGGCGAAAGCCACAAGCGATTGCCGCCCCGAAACGCCTCAGTCACGACCAGCCAGCCCGGTTGGCTTTTGCGGGTGTCGGCGTTCGCGCCGGTGAATTCACTATTCTTGACCGGCTTTCGCTCGACTTTGATCCCACCGGGATTTTTTGCGTCATCGGACCGAACGGCGCCGGCAAAACGTCAATGTTCAACGCCGTAAGCGGCGAGCTTGCGACGGTGACCGGATCCATCGGCCTTGGTGAAACGGCGGTGAGCGGGCTGACGCCGCATCGGGTTACCCGCCTTGGGGTCGCCCGGAAACTTCAAATTCCGAGCGTTTTTCAACACCTTTCGATCGCGGACAATCTGGCCGTCGCGATCTGGAGCGGCAGGGCGCGGAAATTGCAGTTGCTCGATCCTCGGCTGCGCCGCTGGACGACGCCGATGCTGGAAGATTTGCAGAGGCGCTATCCCTTTCTCGCATCCGCTGAGCGCAAAGCCAGCGAACTATCACACGGCGAACAGCAAATTCTCGAACTCGCGATGGCGCTCTTGACTGAGCCCCGCGTCTTGCTGCTCGACGAACCCTGTGCCGGCCTCTCGCCCGAGGAAACGGCGGCGGTGATCGGTATCGTACGCTGGGCGGCGCAGCGTCTGGGCGGCGCCATCATTGTTATCGAGCATGATATGAGCCTGGTCAAAGAACTCGCGGAAGTGGTGTACGTGCTGCATAACGGCACGCTATTGGCAAAGGGGAGCGTCGCTCAAATCCAAGCCGATCCTGCCGTCCGCGCGGTTTACGTCGGGGGAGAAAAATGACCGGCGGGCGCCTCGTTTTCGAGACAATCACGGGCGGATACGGAAGCACCATCACCGTTCGTGGTCTGACCGGCGCGGCGAATTCCGGTCAGGTTCTCTGCGTGCTCGGGCGCAATGGCGTCGGCAAGAGCACGCTGATGAAACTTCTGTTCGGTTATTTGCCCTGCCGTAGCGGACGCGTCCTCATCGACGGCAAGCCGATTTCGCAGCTCGACCCCTCCGCGCGCCGCCATATCGGCATGACATATTGCCCGCAAGAGCGCCCGGTGTTCGACGACTTGTCCGTTCGCGACAATCTGACTCTGATGCGCGCAAGCCGGCAGCTCGGGCCTTTCCGTCCCTACTTCAACCGTTTTCCAATCCTTGAGCGGCGCCTCACGCAGCATGCCGGCACGCTGTCCGGTGGCGAGAAAAAGATATTGTCGTTTGTGCGCGGTCTTGCCGAAGACCAGCCGATTGTCCTGCTCGATGAGCCGAGCGAAGGCGTGCAATGGGAAAACATTTTGCACATGGTAGCCACCATTGCCGAAAAGAAGGCCGCGGGCGCCGCGTTTGTTGTTGTCGAGCAGAACCTCGCGTTTGCCGAACGGATCGCCGATCATTACCTGATCATGGATCAGGGGCGGATGGTTTTGGAAGGATCAAGTTCGGCCATCAATCGCGGCCGAATTCTTGCACATCTGCACGTATGAGCTTTCGCGCGTCGCCCGGGCTTTCGCCCGCGTCGGCGGCTATTGAGGTCTGGGTGCAGCCGTCATTCACTTCGCGCCGCTGTAGTTTGCCGCCAAATAATCGATGATGACCTTGGCGTCGGCCGCTTCGATCGGCGCACCGAACGCCTTGATCATTTTTGTAACCTCTGCCTCCCAAGCCTGGCGGCTCAAGAAACCATTCTCCGGCAGGTATTGTAGCGAATGACACGCGGCGCAATTGGATTCCACGGTTTCGCGTCCGTCACCGGACTTGAGCGTGATGTTTTCTTGGGCGTGCACACCCGTCGCCGCAATCAAAATAAATGCGCCAGCAAATATGCGCCACATTAGGGGGCTCATGATAGCACGTCGATAGTTAGCGGGCGCATGACGTTGTTGTGGTAACCCGCGGGGTTGAAGATTAACCGGTCGACTTGAGTTTGTCCGACGGCGTTAGTGGCCTTTGCCATCACTTGATATTTTCCAGCGCGCGCGGGGGCAAACGCGAAGCGAAAACTACGAAAGGCGAAACGGCCGTTGTCTTGGCCAAGCTCCGCTTCGCGCCAAGTTGCGCCGCCATCCGCCGAAATGTCGACGCTCCTGATCCCGTAGCCGCCGTCCCATGCAAGGCCGCGGATCTCGACAGACTGCCCGGTGTGAAGCGTATAGCCATCCTGCGGAGCAGTGATCATCGAATTGACCACCATTTCCGTGATCGGCTCATCAACCGCGGTCATCTGCGAGAGAAAACGTCGAACGATCGGAAACTTTCCTGCGGGAATCCGATAAGCCTTCTTCACCCAAAAACCATCGAAGGGCTTGGTCGATGCCTCGATGCTATCGAGGTGTTTCATCCAATAGGTGGCGGTCCAACCCGGCACGATCAGCCGAAGCGGAAAGCCGTTGAAATGCGGCAACGGCGCCCCGTTCATCTCGTAAGCAATGAGAGTATTCTCATCGAGCGCTTTGTCGGCCGGAATGCTTTTGACGAAATCCGGAGTGCCGTCGAGTACCGGACCGTCGGCGCCGTTGACGACAATCTCGACCGTCTCAGGGCGCACCTTCGCCCGAGCAAGCACGTCCTTCAGCCGGACGCCCTTCCACATCGCGTTTCCGACGGCGCCGAGCCCCCATTGCACGCCAGCGACATGCGGTTCGGAAAAGCCGCGGCGATTACCGGAGCACTGGCAGACCGCGGCCATCGTCGCCGGTTCGAAATTCGAACGTAAATCGCCGAGGCTGAGTTCGAGAGGCTTTTCCACGCCCTCGCCACCGACTTTTAGCTTCCAGCGGTCGGCGTCGATCTCCTCCGGTATCCCCGCCAAATGGTAGCGAACGAAAAACGCCTCGTTTGGCGTAAATTCCGAGGTGAAATACGACAGTGGCGTTTCGTAATTTGGCGGGCGGGCGCTTAGCCTGATCAGTGGCTTTTTGCCGGGTAAAGCTTCGAGCTTGGCGGTGTTGTAGACGCCTTCCGACAGTCCCGACGGCAGGAACGATTGGCCGGCGGCGAGCGCAAAACGTCCGAGTGGCGAAGTACCGGCAAGCGCCAAAACGCCACCTGCGAGCGTCGCGCGACGACTGATCATTCCCTTCCTCCTCGCAAAGATTCCGCCAACACCCAATCTGCAGTCGTTTCGCGTAAAGGCCCATTGGTAAATTGGCACTCAGGCCAATTCGATCGCTCATATATCGCAAAACGACAAATTGTGGTGGGCGCTGGCCGCATTCAAGAGATCACCTGGACCGGAATGCCAACGCCTAAGCCGAGGGTGTGGTCCGCTCGCCCTTGATTAACGGCAATTTCGAGAAGTCCGTTGGAGTTTTCATACCAAAACGCAGTACCCGGCGGCCGGTCGCTGAAAGTTCTTGCCCGCTCCAACACCTGGCCGGCCGCCGCCAATCGCGCGTTGGGCGGCAGATTGGCCGCCCGAAACCCGGTGACGGCATTGCCGAAATGATCAATGTAAACGATCTCGGCCAGATCTTCCGGCCAATCCAGCTGGCGGCGTGCGTGGTTCTCGAGCGGGCGACCGGGCGGCGGCTCGCCTCGCGCCAGCATGGCCGCAACCGGCGCGAAGAGATCGCGGCCGTGAAAGCTCGCCGAAAGCCGCTGCGGCCTCCACTCGATGTCCCAGCTGCGAGCTCTTCCGGCGCGGCGCTCGATCAGCTCAAACAAGCCGTTGCCGGGTCCGACGTACCAGCGGCCGTCCCCCTCGACGATAATCGGCGGCCGCAGGCTGCCGACCCCGGGGTCGACAACACAGAGAAAAACGGCGCCCGCTGCAAACCATTCGGCATAGGCCGCCAACAAATAAGCCGCCGCCTTGGGATTGCCGACCGGGGCATCGGCAAAAAGGTCAATAACCGGTATCGCCGGCGCCATCTCGTGCAGCACTGCCTTCATCTGGCCGGTATAAGGCCCGTGCAACCCGAAGTCGGTGAACAGGACGATCATCTCGTTCGCTCGCTCGCCGTCCAACGCCCTTTAGCACGCCCGCGCGAAAAGCCGGATTGCCGGCTCAGCGCAAGATGGGAATGACGAACAAGAATAATGCCGGCGAAGTGGTTTGTTCAGCGGTCAGGCAATTTGTCGGCTTTAGGGCAGCATCTTGGAAAGAATCGCATAAGCGTCGTTGATATCGGCGCGCAAAGCCTTTACCGCCGCTTTGCCATCATGCGCGGCTAATGCGGCGACGATTGCGCGATGTGTTGCAGTGGATGCGACATAATTTCCGGAGCCGCGCAGAAGATTGAGATACGGTCCAATTTGCAGCCATATGGTTTCGATGACGGCCACGAGGGTTGGCGATTGCGCCGCGTTGTAAACAATGAAATGGAAGGCACGATTGGCGCGCAGATAATCCCTTACGTTCTCGTCTTCCGCGGCGCGGCTGAGGAGAGCGCATTGCCGCCGCAAACGCGCTAGATCTTTCGGCTCGATCAGCTCTGCGGCCCATTCTGTGGCTGTTCCCTCGACCGACAAACGCACGCGACGCAAATCGGCGAGCCGTTCCAGCGTCAGCCGCGGGATGCCCATGGAACGGCCCGTTATCAAGCTTAGCGCGCCCGCCGCAGTCAGCCGTTTCAGTGCTTCGCGAACCGGCATGGTGCTGACGCCGAACGCTTGCGCCAGATTTTGAATGGTGACGACCTGGCCCGGAGCGATCTCGCCGTCGAGGATCAGATCGCAGATTCGCCGATAGGCGCGCTCGTGCAGCGTGTCGCGCACAAACGGCGTCACGCGCAGCTCGGGTTTCTTGGTCACCGCGCCCAGCATGTCATGCACGGCGGCGCCGCCCTTGCCGGCCCGCTGCGCATCCCCAGCGCCGATCGTGCTTGTGCTCCGCATCTTATGATCTATGATCACGAGATAGACCCCAGTCAATCGGGGCGAGTCCTGGAAATAGGGAGGAGACGATGACGGCAGGATATCGATGGCTTCTGGTCGCCGCTTTGGCCGGGGGTGTAGCGGCTGCACCGGCCGTCCACGCCGCGCAGAAGCATAAAATCTTTCTCAGCATGAGTTTCATCGGCAACGACTGGCAAGCCGAAGCCGCCAACATGGTCAAAGCCATGGCCGCGCACAAGAGCTTGGCCGACAAGGTCAATCTCGAAGTGCAGGTCGCCGGGCCGAACGCGCAGCGGCAAATTCAGCAGATCAATGCGATGGTGCAGGCTGGTGCCGAGGCGATTGTCATCTTCCCGATTTCACCGACCGCCTTGAACCAGGTGGTCAAGAACGCTTGCAATAAGGGAGTCAAGATTTTCGCGTATGATGCAGAGATTACCGAGCCTTGCGCCTACAACGTCCACATCGACCAGGAAGAAGCCGGGCGCAAACCCGCCGAATGGCTGATGAATAAGCTCGGCGGCAAGGGAAATATTATCGTTATCACCGGCGTACCGGGAACGTCCGTGGATACGCTGCGCACCAAGGCGGCAAAAGAAGTATTCGCCAAGCACCCCGGCGTCAAAATCGTCGCCGAAGCTGTCGGCATGTGGAGCCAGGCAGTGGCCCGCACCGAACTGTCGAAAATACTTGCGACCCAGAACTGGGACCATATCGACGGACTCTGGATGCAAGTGGGCTGTTACACGGCCAACGCCATGCAGCTTGAAGCGGGCAAGAAGCCGTCGCAGCTTCTGCCCTGCGCAGGCGAAGGGTCCAACGGCGGCCGCATTCAGATGCTGCCGATCGGGACTGAAGTCGAGGGCGCGAATTCACCTTATGCGCCGCTCGGGGCGCCGCGGATTTCCTACGCCTCCCCGCCCTATTCCGGCGGCTTGGCGTTGAAGCTTGCCGTCGAGACCTTGGAAGGCAAGAGCGTTCCCAAAACAACGATCCTGCCGCTTCCACTCGTGACCAACGACACCATCAAGCTTTGCCAGGAAGGCACCTGGCAGGAAATGAAATCAGGCTGCAACGCGTTCAAGCCTTCGATCGTGCCCAACCCCGGATGGTTCGCGTCGATCTTCTCCGAACAAACCCCGGAAATCGGCCTATCGGCTGCCCTGGTCGGCCAGCCGGAGGAGTAAGATCGTTCTTCGCCCGCAGCGCAGCCGGTTGCTGCGTTGCGGGTTTTTCCGCGAGTCCAGCCAGAGGCAGCGATGACGGAACCGGCCGCGAGCGCCATCGCAATCCATGACCTACGTAAGGCGTTTGGCGCAACGCTCGCGGTTGCCGATGTCAGCTTCACGATTATGCCGGGCGTGGCGCACGCGCTGTTGGGCGAAAACGGCGCCGGCAAATCGACCATCGTCAAGCTCCTTTCCGGCTTGATCGAGCCTGATCGCGGCACCATCAGCTTATTCGGCAAAGAAGTTCGCTTGTCCTCGTCCAGGACCGCGCACCGGCAAGGCGTGCAGACCGCCTTCCAGGAAATGACACTGACGCCGGATCAAACGGTGCTCGACAACATGCTTTTGCCGTATGGCCCGCAAGGATGGACCGGCATGATCCGCCGGCGAGCAGCCGAGCGGGCGGTTCGCGAGCACTTCGACAGTTTAGGCCTAAAGATCGAGCTTTGGCGCGAGGTCGGCACACTCGACCTTGCCGTGCAGCAAAAAATCGAGATTGCCCGCGCCATCTTTCGCAAACCGCGGCTTTTATTGCTTGACGAACCGACATCGACCCTAGCCGGTCGGGACGTCGATTGGCTCGGCGAAATCATCGCGCGCCTCAAGCAGCAGGGCGTGACAATTCTTTTCATTTCGCATCGTATGCGCGAAGTGCGGGCATTCTGCGAACACGTGACGATCCTGCGCAACGGCCGGCACATTGCGACGGCGCCGGCGACTGAGCTCAGCGATGCGCAGATCGTCGAAATGATCATAGGTAGAACGCTCGCTCAAACCTTTCCGGCACGGCCGGCGCATCGGCCTGCCGACGTCGCGGAGGTCCTGGGCGCGCGAGAGCTCACCGCCGGCGAGCGGCTCGAAGCGGCGACATTCTCGCTCAAACGCGGCGAGATCCTCGGCGTCGCCGGCCTGCAGGGAATGGGCCAACTCGATCTTTTTCTGGCCTGTTTCGGGATGACCGACATTCATCGCGGCCAAGTCCTCGTCGATGGCCGCTCCGTGACGATCGCTTCGCCGACCGACGCACTTCGTTCCAATATCGGGATCGGGTTTTTGCCGGAAGACCGCAAGACCGAGGCGTTGTTTGGCGAACTCGACGGCAAACACAATGCCTCCCTGCCGGTCGTCGATCGCTTTTGCCGGTTCGGTTTCGTGCAGAGTGCCAATGAGCAAATCGCCGTCGACCGCGCGTTCACGCAGGTCGCGGTCGACCATCGCGCCCTGTGGACGCCGGTGAAATTTTTCTCCGGCGGCAATCAGCAGAAAATCGCCGTGGCGAAATGGCTGCTCGCCCAGAGCCGCATCCTGCTCTTGTTCGATCCGACGCGCGGCATCGACGTCGGCACGAAACATGAACTCTATGTTCTGATGCGCGCCTACGCGTCCTCGGGTGGCTCGATACTGTTCCACTCGACTGAAATTCCCGAGCTTGTGCACCTGTGCGACCGCGTGATCGTGCTTTACGCAGGGCGGGTCGTCGAGGAAATCGGAGGCAACGCCCTAACCGAGAATAAGATCATGCATGCCGCCTTGGGCGGCGACGCCAAGAGCATCGCCGCGTGAGCATCTCTGCGACCTTTAATTCCGCGGATGCCGGGCGCCAGCGACCGAGCGCCGGCGTCGTGTTCGCGCGCCATCGCGGCCTAATCACCGCCCTCGTCGTATTCCTTTTGCTGTTCGCGCTCGTCAACGCGATCAGCGCGGGTCACCTCAGCTACTTTGATATCAGCTTCATGGCGAGCGGTTCCGCGACCCTCGCCATCGCGGCCATAGGCGAAACCATCGTGATCCTCACGGGCGGGTTCGATCTATCGGCCGGCGCCGTCATCTCCCTGGTCAACGTCGTCTTGGCATCGAGCATGGACCCGGCGTCAACCCACGAGTTGGTCGTAATTTGGACGCTTGCCGGTATCGGCGTCGGCATGGCGGCGGGCTTGTTCAACGGAATCTTCATCGCCTTTGTCGGTCTGCAGCCAATCGTGGTGACGCTTTCCACAATGTTCATCGCCCAAGGCATCACCCTTCTGGTGATGGAGAAACCCGGAGGCTTCGTCGCCAGCCAGCTCGGCAGCTTCTACCTCGGCGACGCTATACCGAACGTCCTGCCGATGCCGATCGTGCTGCTCGCATGTGTTTTGCTGTTGTGGACGTGGCTGAAATCGACTCGCTTTGGTGCCGCACTTTACGCGATCGGCAGCAACAGCGAGGCGGCGCGCTCCGCCGGCGTTCGCGTCGATTTTACCCGCTTTGCGACCTACATTATCGCCGGCGGTTGCTACGGTCTCGCCGGCGTTTTCATCAGCGCGCAGACCGGTTCCGGCGATCCCCTGGTCGGCAATCCCATGCTGCTGTCGATTTTTGCCGCTGTGGTGCTTGGCGGAACGCGCCTTGGCGGCGGCAGAGGCGGACCGACCGGGTCGGTTTTCGGCGCCTATATCCTGATGAGCGTCGTCAACGTCCTGCTCGTCCTCAACGTCTCGGCTTATTATTCCACCATAGCCGAAAGCATTATTCTTATCCTCGCCGTGCTGGCCGCGTCTTTGAGCAAAGATTCCGTATTGGCCGCGCAGTTACGTTTCGCCGCTGCCCGCTTCTCGGCTTGGCGCATCGGCGCTCTGCCTCGGCAAATCGGCGGCGGCGATCGGCGGCTGCAAACTCCACTGCCGAGCACAGTAGCCGGGCAGCGCGGCGCCGCTCTGCCGTTCTGGACCCGCAATGCGCACTCGCTTCGTTACGCCTTGCCGTCCTACGTTTGCTTTCTCGCGGTCGTCGTGGTCACCGAGCTTTGGCTCGGCAGCGCGGTGCTGCACTGGAGCTACTGGAATTCTCTGATCGTGCTATCGAGTTTCCTCGCCATCCTCGCCCTGGGACAAGGGACCGTCATTCTGACGGGCGGGCTTGACCTTAGCGTTCCATGGATGATCGGGCTTTCCGGCATATTGCTTGCCGGCATGGTTCAAGGCTCGGACAAAGCGTTGATCTATGCGTTGCCTTTTGTGTTCGTGATCGCCGCCTTCACCGGTTTCATCAATGGCGTCGGCATCGTCGGGCTCGGCATCTCGCCGATCGTCATGACGTTGGCGACGAACGGAATGCTGCAGGGTGCGGCGCTTCTCTACTCCAACGGCACCCCCGCGGGATTTTCCTCACCGCTGCTGCGATGGTTCATGACCGCAAAGATATCGGGCGTAACGCCTGTCGTCGTCCTCACAGCGATTTTTGTCGTCGGCGCAGTCGTTTTGTTGTCGCGCACACCGTTCGGCCGCAGAGTTTATGCAATCGGTAACGGCGTGCGCGCGGCGAGATTGTCCGGCGTCGCGGTCGGCCGGACGCTGATCTGGGTTTACGTGCTTTCGGCGCTTTGCTCTTGCCTGGTTGGCGTACTGCTCACCGGATTTTCCGGTCAGGCCAGCCTCGGGATGGGCGACGACTATTTGTTGCCATCGATTGCCGTAGTCGTCGTCGGCGGCACGATCATCACCGGCGGGCGCGGCCAATATCTCGGCATGCTCGGTGGCGTGCTGCTGTTGACCGCGCTGCAGACCATGCTGGCCGGCAGCAACCTTCCTTACGCGACCCGTGCAATTCTCTTTGGCCTCGTGGTACTTGGGGCGGTCATCGCTTTGCGCGAACGGCGCGTCTGACAGGTGGGAGAAAGAATGGCGAGCGAAATGCGGAATAGCAATCTGGACGCTGGTCTGACAGGGCGGCGCGTGCTGGTGACAGCGGGCGCCGCGGGCATCGGTCTTGCCATTGTCGAGCGGCTACTTTTTCACGGTACCCGCGTTTTCGTTTGCGACGTTGATGAGCAGACGCTTGCCTCGTTCAGTAAGGCTCATCCGAAAGCCGGAGCGATCAAAGCGGATGTTGCCGACGAGACGGACGTCGACCGCATGTTCGCAGCCGTGCGTGCCGAACTTGGCGGCCTTGATGCCCTCGTCAACAACGCCGGAATTGCCGGGCCGACCGGCGCAGTCGAGGATATCGATCCGGCGGAGTGGCGACGTTGCATCGACGTCGATCTTACCGGCCAATTCTTGTGCTCGCGACGCGCGGTGCCAATGCTCAAATCGGCCGGTGGCGGCAGCATTGTCAACATATCGTCAGCGGCCGGCCGTCACGGCTACGCCTATCGCACGCCCTACTCGTCGGCGAAGTTCGGCATCATCGGCTTCACCCAAAGCCTGGCCAAAGAACTCGGGCCGGCGAATATCCGCGTAAATGCCATACTGCCGGGTATTATCGAAGGCCCGCGCATGGAGCGGGTGATCCGCGACCGCGCAGCGCAGGTGGGTGTCACTTATGACGCAATGGAGAAGACTTATCTTGAGCGCGTGTCGCTCCGGCGCATGACCAGCCCGCACGACGTCGCCGCCATGATCGCGTTTCTCCTGTCCGATGCCGGAGCAAACGTTTCCGGCCAGTCCATTGGCGTCGACGGCAACGTCGAGACACTTTGAGGTAAGAACTATGGCGCGAGTTGCGATCGTCGGCAGTGGCTTTATCGGCAGGGCATGGGCAATTTCCTTTGCGCGCGCCGGGCACGATGTTGCGCTATGGGATCAGGAAGAAAGCGCCGCACATCAAGCCATCGATTTCGCTGCAGCCGTCGCGCCGGACCTGGCGAAGCACGATCTGCTTGGGGGCAACGATCCAAAAATCGTTTTGGCTCGACTCCGACCGGAGAAAACCCTTGCCGCAGCCCTGGCTGACGCCGATCACGTTCAGGAAAATGCGTTCGAGCGGCTCGACGTAAAGAAAGCGCTATTTGCCGATCTCGATCGCTTGGCTGCGCCAAGCGCCGTGCTTGCGAGTTCGAGTTCCGCAATCCTGCCGTCGCTATTCACCGAGCATCTTGCGCATCGTCATCGCTGCCTGGTGATCCACCCGATCAACCCGCCCTATTTGATCCCGGCCGCTGAGGTCGTGCCGGCCCCCTGGACGTCGCCTGAAATCGTAGAGCGAGCGCGGGCCTTCCTTGTGGCGGCCGGCCAGGCGCCAATTGTCATGAAGCGCGAGCTTGACGGTTTTGTCATGAACAGAATGCAAGGCGCGCTCTTAGAGGAGGCTTTTCGGCTGGTAGCCGACGGCTTCGCGACACCGAAGACATCGACGTCGGTATCCGCGAAGGTCTTGCGCTGCGCTGGGCGTTTATGGGGCCGTTTGAAACGATTGATCTTAATGCACCGGCAGGCGTGCGGGATTACGTCGAGCGTTACCAGGGCATTTATTCGAATCTCTTTAAGCAAACGCAACGGCGCGTCGATTGGGCGGGACCGGTGCTTGCGCAAATCGAACACGAGCGTCGAAACAAGCTATCCGCGGATCAGCTCGGTGAGCGACTGAAATGGCGTGATCGGCGTCTCATGGCGCTCGCGGCGCATAAACGCCGCGCTGCACGGGACATCGGCGTTTAAAGAGAGCCGCGATGCTCCGCATAGAAATAGCATGTAGCGATCGGGATCAGCTCGGCGAAGGCCCGCTTTGGGACGTCGATGAACAACGCCTGTATTGGATCGATTTATATGGGCCGGCAATTCACCGGATGGAGCCAGGTGGAACCAAGAAAACTTGGACCCTGCCCGAACCAATCGGTTCCTTCGCTCTTCGCCGAAAAGGCGGCGCAGTTCTGGCCTTGCGGAGCGGCTTCTTTACATTCGATTTCGCCAGCGGTGAAGCCGTGCGGATTTATGAAACCCAGCCCGGCGAATTACGGCCGCGGCTTAATGACGGCAAGGCGGACCGGCAGGGGCGCTTTATCGCCGGCTCTATGGATTTCGAAGAGAGCGCGCCCGTCGGCAAACTGTTTTGTTTGGATACCGACCTCTCCGTCCGCACACTTGATAAAGACATCATTTGCTCGAACGGCCCGTGCTGGAGTCCTGACGGACGTACGCTTTATTTCGCCGACACGAGCCGCCGCGCGATTTACGCCTATGACTACGATCCGAGCAGCGGAAATGTGCGTTCGCGGCGCGTGTTCGCAAGCTTTGACAAGCTGCGCGGTTTTCCCGATGGCGCAACCGTCGATGAAGAAGGATACGTCTGGAGCGTCGAGGTCTATTCCGGCCGCCTGATCCGCTTCGATCCGATGGGGGTCATCGATCGCATCGTCGGGCTGCCCGTGCAGTCTACGACCAGCCTCATCTTCGGCGGCGCAAATCTCGACATTGCCTACGTCACGTCGATGGGGCGACCGATGAATGGGCAGTACCATCGCGAGCAAGAGGCTGGTTGTCTTTTTGCAATTTATGGACTCGGCGTCCGCGGCCTGCCGGAACCGCGGTTCGCCGGCTGACAACGCGAGAGGGTCAGGAAAAGCCATGCGTATCGATGTCATCGTCGACGTAAAAACGACGTTGGGCGAAGGTCCGCTTTGGGACGCCGAGCAAGAGCGCCTCTATTGGATAGATAGCTTTGACGGGCGCGTATTTCGCGCCACCGCCGCCGGCAACGAACTTCGCTGCTGGGATGTACCGCAAAAGATCGGCTCCATGGCTTTGCGCAAGGATGGCAACGGGGCGATCGTTTCGCTGGCGCGCGGCTTTCATCTCCTCGACTTCCGAACCGGCAATGTCGACCTGATTGTCGATCCCGAGCCCGACAAGCCCAACAACCGATTAAACGACGGGAAGGTCGACAAGCGCGGCCGTTTCGTCGCCGGCTCGATGGACACAATGGAGGAAGGGCCGAATGGCGCACTGTATCGTCTCGACCCCGACTTCTCACTCACCAAGCTCGACCAGAACATCATTGTTTCGAATGGACCATGCTGGAGCCCCGATGGCTCGACTTTCTATTTCGCCGACACGTGGACCGGCGAAATCTGGGCTTATGATTACGATCAATCGACCGGAGGCGCATCCAACCGTCGCACCTTCGTCAAGGTCGACCGATCGCGCGGCGGCGCGGCGGACGGCTCGACAGTCGACGCCGAAGGCTGCGTCTGGAACGCGCTGGTCTATGATGGCCGCATTGTCCGCTACGATCCAAACGGCCGCGTTGACCGCATCATCGAGATGCCGGTCAAAAAGGTGACCAGCGTCATGTTTGGCGGCCCCAAGCTCGATATTCTCTTCGTCACGTCGATGGCCAAACCACCCCTGCCCCGCTTCCCCGGCGACGGCTTGTTACGCGGCAGCCTATTCGCGATTTACGATCTCGGCATTCGCGGTCTGCCGGAGCCGCGCTTTGCGGCGTGAGCTGGGGAGAGCACAGGGTTCCATTCGGCGAAAAGCGCGCAAATCCTTGCTGGACGGCTGAAGTTCCAGGAACCCTCATTGCGCGGTGCCGTTAGCCTACATTCCGCTCCCCCGGGCGGGCGAGCGTGCACGTGCGGTAGCATGCAGGGATCATGCCCATGTCGTCACCAACGCCCCCGCGCGCCGATCGGAGATCGTTTCTCATGGCGGCAGCCTCCACGGCGGCGGCTCCGGTTTTGGCTCGCACTTCGGGTGCTGAAGCGGCGACAGCTTCAGGAAAAGGACCTGCCCGCAACGCCGTCGAAGGCACTTTGAACGTAAACGGTCGCGATCATCAGCTTTCATTCGATGTACGTACATCCCTCCTCGATTTGCTGCGTGAGCGCCTAGGCCTGACTGGCGCAAAGAAAGGCTGTGATCACGGCCAATGCGGCGCCTGCACTGTTCTGCTCGACGGTCGGCGCGAGCTGTCCTGCCTGACGCTCGCGGTCGCGGCACAGGGCCGCGCCATCACCACCATTGAGGGATTGGCCGTGAACGGCTCGCTTCACCCGATGCAGCAAGCCTTCATCGATCACGACGCATTTCAATGCGGATATTGCACGCCCGGGCAAATTATGTCGGCGGTCGCCTGCGTCAACGAAGGGCACGCCAACAATGATGCCGACATTCGCGAATATATGAGCGGCAATATTTGCCGCTGTGCTGCGTATCCCAACATCGTCGATGCCGTAAGACAAGCAAAGCCCATCATGAAAACGGCGAGCACAGAATAATCATGCGACCGTTTGTCTACGAACGGGCAGCAAATCCAGGCGACGCCATCCGGATCGCAACCGCTTTCACGGAAGGACGCACAAGCTATCTCGCCGGCGGCACGACGCTGTTCGACCTTATGAAGCTTGATGTGATGCGGCCCGGAGCCGTCGTCGACATCAATTCCTTGGCCCGCACGCAGGGCAAATTGAGCTCAGCGCCAGCGGTTTGCGGCTTGGCGCACTGGCGCGGATGGCAGAGGTTGCGGACCATCCCGAGGTGCAGGCGCAATACCCGGTCATCGCACAATCGCTGCAGCTCGCAGCAAGCCCGCAGCTCCGCAATATGGCAAGTCTCGGCGGCAACGTGCTGCAGCGGACGCGATGCACGTATTTTCGTGATGTGAGTTACCCGCAGTGTAACAAACGCGTTCCCGGCTCCGGCTGTGCCGCCATCGGGGGTTTCAACCGCTGGCACGCCGTGCTCGGGACGAGTGATCGGTGTATTGCGACCTATCCGGGGGATTTTGCCCAGGCGCTGATCGCGCTCGATGCCGCGGTGGAACTCGCCGGTCCTGACGGAGCGCGCACCATGTCCTTTGCGAACCTACATCGCAAGCCCGGCGACGCACCGGACAAGGAGACGACGCTGCGTTCCGGCGAGATGATCGTCTCGTTCCTGATCCCGGCTGGCCCATGGACCCGCCGCTCCCTTTATCTGAAGGTGCGCGACCGGGAGTCCTATGAATTCGCTCTGGCCTCGGCGGCCGTTGCGATCGACCAGCAAGATGGAGCGGTGCGCAATGCACGCATCGCGCTTGGCGGCGTTGCAACCGTGCCATGGCGCGCCACCGAAGCCGAAGCATTGCTGCGCGCCAAGCCGATCAACGAGCAGAATGCCGCAATGGCGGCCGACGCGGCATTCGCCAATGCAAAGGGTTACGGCGATAACGATTTCAAAATTGAGCTCGGCAAGCGCACGCTGCGCCGAGCTTTGCTGCAGGCAGCCGCGCTGGAGATCTGATCATGGCGAATGCAGCGGCACCCCAACCGAAGGAGAACATGGGAGCGCCCGCGCCGCGCTATGATGCGCGGCTGAAGGTCACCGGCGAAGCGCGTTATCCCGCCGATATGCCGCTCGCCAATCCGGCTTATGCCGTCTTGGTGATGAGCACGATCGCAAAGGGAACCATCAATAGTCTCGACCTTGACGATGCGCTCGCTGTCGCAGGCGTGCTCGACATATTAACAAAGGACAACACGTCGGCGCTTAATCCCGTGAAGTTTGGCGAAGGCTCCTGTACCTCGATCGAACAACTGGGGCCCGAAAGTGTTTCACAGCGGGCAGATTATCGCGGTGGTGGTCGCCGATACATTCGAGGCCGCCAACGAGGCGGCGAGATTGGTAAAGGTCACCTATGACGAGCAAACTCCCGCAGCGACGTTTGGTGCGCCGGGACTGAAAGAAGCGGACGCAACGAAAGAATTGCAAGTGCATAAGCACCTGCCGCAAGCCGGCGACGCCGCGGCGGCTATTAACGGCGCCGAGGTTACGATCGACGTCGAATACGCGACCCCCACCCAGCATCACAACCCGATCGAGCTGTTCTCGACCGTTTGCGTGTGGACCGGCGATCAGCTGACGGTATACGAGCCGAGCCAGTTTGTTTATGGACTGAAGAACGGAGTTGCCCACCGTCTCGGTATCGAACCGGAAAACGTCCGCGTGGTCGTCGTCTTTTGTCGGCGGCGCGTTCGGCTCAAAAGGTACGATGACGCCGCGCACGGCCATGATTGCGTTGGCGGCCAAGCGGCTCAATCGGCCGGTAAAGCTTGTCGCATCGCGCTCACAGGGCTTCACTGTTTCGACTTATCGCGCGGAGACGCGGCATCATATTCGCCTCGGGGCGCGTCGCGACGGCCGTCTGGTCGGATACGCCCACGAAGGCTGGGAAATCAGTTCGCGTCCCGATCCTTACGTAGTGGCGGGCGTCGAGGATAGCGCGCAGCTCTATGCCTTTGGCGCGGTCGCCACCAAGGTCAATGTCGTCCACGCCGACCGCCCTACCCCGGGCTACATGCGCTCACCGCCAGTGGTGCCGTACATCTACGCGCTCGAAAGTGCGATGGACGAGATGGCGTTGAAGCTGAAAATGGACCCCGTGGAGTTTCGTCGCCTCAACGACACGGCGACAAGCCCGATCGGCGATAAGCCCTATTCCACGCGTTCGTTGATGAAGTGCTACGATCAGGCTGCAGCGGCGTTCGGCTGGAAGCAGCGCAATTCCGAGCCTCGCTCCATGCGCGATGGCGACTGGCTCATCGGTTGGGGCTGCGCAACCGCGCTCTATCCCACCCATATCGGCGCCGCTGCGGCGCGTGTGCGATTGATGCCGAACGGAGACGTCCTCGTGCAATCGGCCGCTCATGAGATCGGCAATGGCGTCTATACGGTTTTAGGACAGATGGCGGCAGAACGGCTCGGTGTGGAGCTTTCGTCGGTAATGGTTGAAGTCGGAGATTCGCGGCTGCCCCCCGCCCCGGTCGCCGGAGGGTCCAACACGACGGCAAGCACCTGCAACGCGGTAATGAAGGCCTGCGACGCGATCCGCGAGAAGCTGTTCCGTGCAGCAGCGACGGCAAACGACGCGCCGCTTGCCGGCCGCAGTGCAAATGAGCTTACGCTAAGGGACGGCCAGGTGGTCGCCGCCGACGGCGCCAATGAAAAATTCGCCGATATTTTCAAGCGCATGGGCGCCGGCTCCATCGAGGAATACGCTGAGTTCGTGCCCGATGGGCTCGAGCCGGATGCCATTCAACAACTTTATGCCGGCAAAATGCCGATGACCGGAGGGTCGCACGGCAAAAAGGTGATGTACGCCCAAGGTGCCGAATTTGTCGAAGTCCGCGTCCATGCCTTGACGCGCGAGATCCGCGTGCCGCGCATTGTCGGCGCGTTTGCGGCGGGACGTCTCATGAACACACGGACCGTGCACAGCCAGCTGATGGGCGGCATGATCTGGGGCATCAGCTCGGCGCTGCTCGAAGCCACCGAGATCGATCGCCGCTACGCGCGTTACGTCAACGACAATCTCGCCGATTATGCCGTGCCGGTGAATGCCGATGTCAAGGATGTCCAGGTCATTCTCGTGCCCGAAGTGGATCGCGATGTGAATCCGGCCGGCATCAAGGGGCTTGGCGAACTGGCCAATGTCGGCACCGCGGCTGCGATCGCCAATGCGGTGTATCACGCCACCGGAACACGTATTCGGCAATTACCCATCCGCATCGAGAAGTTATTGGGCGCTTAAAGCACCGCTTGGCGGATGAGACGGACGAGATCGCCCGCCCGCTCATTGTCGCCGAGCGCGGCCTGCGGCGACGGCGACCTGGGCCATGAAGGCGCGGGGAAAGGCAGCCGCCGTTCCCATCAACGCCAATGCGCATCCGATCAAAATGTCTTGGATCCGCTCCAGCGGCAACAGCCCGAGCCCTTGAGAATTGAACAGCGCGAGATCGTAAGCCAACAAGACCAACAGTGCGATCAGCCCAGTATGCAGCCAGTATCGTTGCGTCAGATGATGCGGGATGAGCGGCGCAACCACCAGAATGGCGGCGCAGTTCGCAGCTTCCGAATGGATTCCCGCACTAACGACCCATGCCGCAACGACGCCGGCGAGCGTGCCGCCGATGCGCTGAACGATCCGCAAGAAGCTTGAGCGAACATCGGGCTGCATGACGAGCACTGTCGTAATCACGATCCAGTAGCCATGCTGCGTGCCAAGCCGATCGCCGATGTACATTCCGATAGCGGCGGTAGCTGCGAACGCAAGGGAGAAGCGCATCCAGCCGCCGGCGCTCTCCGGCTTCTGCAAGGGAACTTGCGGAAGCAGAGGCAAACGTCCAAATGCCAGATAATCCGCGCTGCGCGTAGCAGCATTCAAGAGAACAACCGCGGCAAGGTAGAGAAGCGTCGTCGCTGTGAACAACGGGACCGCGGCAGCTACCACAAACGCGATGCCGCAATGGCGGCCGATGACCACCGCCTCACGGCCTTGGCTCGCGGCCAACCCGATGGCGAGGGTGAGACAGATGAGCACTGTCCAATAGATCGCAGGCACGTTGGCCGAGAGATAACCGGCGCCGCCGCTGAGCGCGATGGCGGCGGCATCAAACGCCAAAATCCGCAACCTCCCCGGCAGGGCCGCATCGTCGTCGGCGAACGACAAGGCCATGCCCAAAACCGCGGCAGCCGCGGTCGGCTGGAGGTTGCCGCTAAACACCCCGGCGACGACCGGGATGCCGATGTTGAAAAAAACAACGCTCCGCGCCGGACAATCACCTTATCGCTGGCAATGGCGGCTATTTGTTGCGCGCACGTTTTGCAAAATCTTCTAACGCCGCTCGCTCCGAACATTCAGTCGCTATGGTTTGGTGTAAACACCCGGCGACCCGTGGAAAGCGGCGCACGGCCGACGATGGCTACGCATCCGGCCGAATGAGGGCGAGGCCCGTTTCCCGGTCCTTGATCTTGCGCAGATGTGTCGCGCTCTCAGTAAGGATAACCTCCAGCGTCGGCCGGACGTGAGCTTCCCCGAGATGCCCGGCTTTCGCACTGCCATCGTGGGTACCGAGCACAATGTGGATGTGAAGCGTTGGCTTGCCGTCGGCGTCATCCGCAACGTCCCCGATTAGCGAGGCGACTTCGACCTGCTCGGCGACTGGAATTTTGTCATACGTCTTGGTCTGCCAATTGAAATAAAGCAAAACCGCGTCGCTCAACGCGCCGATGGCAGTAAAGGTCGCGGCATGTATATCCTCGCGCTGAACGAATTCCTTGAGGCAGGAAAGCACTTCATCTCCGGTCGCAAGAACGACCACGAATGTGCGCTGTCCACCGGCTTTATGAAGCAGTTTGGATTGCATCCCTGGCGCTTTCTCGGGCGTTGACCTCTTACGCCTTTAATCGGCCAAAACATGCTTTCGTTCCTTGTGACGCCGGCGGATATTGCAGCCTGCCCGGTATCTCTTTCCGTGCGTTGGCGCGATTGCGGCTCACATGCGCCGGCTGCTCGGCTTCCAGCTATGTTCGAGGTTCTCGATCAGCTTCGGGTCATAGAGGCAAAGCGCCTGCTGCCGCGCGTACGTCGCCATGTAGCGCCGATACACCGAAAGCGGCTCCTCACCGACGCGCAAGGCCTTGCGGTTGCTCACCGTGCTGGTGACGCCGGCGCGTACCATTTGAGTGGTATTGGCCTCGATCGCCTTGTCCATCTCTTCATAGGAGACCGCCTCGTCGCAGATCATATGGCCTTCGGGAGTGTCGGCCATGAACTTGCGTTCGAAGAAAATACTTTGGCGTGCGAGCTGAATACCGACCAGCCGCGGCAGGCGGAGCGGCGCGCTCCCGGGGATAAAACCTTCCTTGCTGGCCGGCAGATTGAAATAGCTGCCGTGGGTGGCGATGACCCGGTCCATCACGCACAGGAGCTGACAACCGCCGCCGATGGCATGGCTTTCAACAGCGGCGAGCCACGGCTTCTCCAAATAGTCTTCGAACTGCTCGCTATACGAGTTGGAGCGCCAGTGACCGCGATATAGCTTGTTGAGCAAACCCAGTTCGCGCTCGAGCATGAAGTCGGCGAGCGCGATCTGGCCGTAATAAAGATGGGTGAGATTGATGCCGGAATTGAAGATACGACGGCCGTTATATTTCGGATGATGGACCGGACCGCCGCGCAGCACGCCGACTTCGATCCGGTCGTCGAGCAGCGCCAGATCTACCGCAGTTTCGAGATCGGCCGCGGCACGGTCGCCTTCGGCGTTGAGGAAGCTTGGATTGGTGAGCGTGACGTGCCCCACCTTGCCGCGGCGCTCCACCCGCGCCTCGCCGAGATCAACCGCGGCGGATTTTTGAAAGTCGGCGAGCTTCTCGAGTGCTTCCCGCTTGGGCTTGAGCACGGCGTGAATGAGGTGCAGCCCCCGATCCGGATCGGCGAGAACGTGAGAGATGAATAGTCCCTGGTCGATTTCGTAGCCTTCTTTGGCGCTTTGCTGCTTGAGCGCACGTTCGGCTTGGATGCGCTGCCGCGTCGGCAACAAGCCGGGAAATTGGTCCGCCACCGCGTAGAGCAGCTCGCATACGCGGAGCGTCTTGCTGCGATTGCCGGTGACCGCGTCATAGATTTCACAGACGTGCCGATGCAGAAAATTCTCCTGCGCTGCACGCCAACGCAGCTTAAGGTGCTGCGCATCTTTTCTGGCGCTCTCGCCGCGCGTCGAGGGTGCGCCTAGCGATTTAAGCGCCGCTGCAGCGGTTTCGAAATATTTGGCGGCGGCGGAGGCGTCGACGGCAAGCGAGGAGTGGAAGTCGATATCGCGCGCTGTGCTCTGGACGTTCATTTCAACGTCTCCCGACAAGGGTTCGTTTTGCCTATAAGATGTTCCATAAAAACGGCGCGGCTGTCAAAAGTCAGGCGTGGAGCCGCGACTGCATCGCATCTTCGCTTCACCGCCGCCAGCGCGCTTCCCCGGCCTATCGCATTCGCGGAAGCAATGCCTAAAGGACAGCAAACTCGACCGGCGCTTTATTTGGAAATTTTCTAGGGCCGCCGCGCTTGCAATCACTTACACAGCGAGCGCTTTCGGCGAACGGGAAAGCAACGGCAAAACCTCGTTGCCCGGAACAGCCCTGCCGAACAGGTAGCCCTGCCCATAGTCCACACCGTGATGCAGCGCCGCCGCAGCCTGAGCTTCGGTCTCAATTCCCTCGGCGGTGACCGATAGATTCAGCCCTTTCGAAAGACCGATGATGGCCCGCATGAAAACTTGGCTTTCACCGGACGTTGCCAGGCCCTGGACGAACCGTCGGTCAATCTTGAGCTTATCAAATCGCAATTCGTAAAGGTGATAAAGGCTGGAATAGCCGGTGCCGAAATCATCAATCACCACGCGTACGCCGGCATTGCGCAGGGTCTGCAGAGCATGACGCGTCGCTTCCAAGTCCGCGACGATTGCGCTTTCGGTGATTTCCACCTCTAGTCGATGTGCCGGTAGCCTGGCGTCATCAAGCACCGTAAGGACCGCGTCGGCAAACTTTCGATCGTTAAGCTGAGACGGCGAAAAGTTGAAGGATAACGAAATATCGCCCGGCCACAGCACTGCCTCGCGGCATGCATCGCCAAAAAGCTGTCCCGACACAGCGTTTAACAGACCGAGCTCTTCGGCAAGCGGTACAAACGTCTCCGGCGAAATCAATCCGCTTACCGGGTGCCGCCATCGGCCCAAACTCTCAAAACCGACGATGCGCCTCGATTTCAAATTAATCACCGGCTGAAAGTAGGGCCGAATCTCGTCGCCACCGATGGCCGCGCGCAAGTCCTTTTCCAACAGCGATCGCTCGCGGATATGGGCATCCATTTTCGGATCGAAAAAACAATAGTCGCTGCGGCCATTCCTGGCGCGGGAGAGCGCGACGTGGGCGCAGCGAAGCAGTTCATCCACGGTCATGTGCCCGCGTCCGGCCTGCGCTATTCCCACGCTGGCGCCGAGCGTATGGTTTTCGATGCCGATTTGCACCGGTCTTTTGACGATTTCGACCAGCGAGCAGGCGATTTTTCGTGCGGTCTCAGGATCGGCGCCCGCCAAGCACAGGGCAAATTCATCATCCCCAATACGGGCGAAGATATCGCCGGGATGGGCACGACCGCGGATGCGCGCACCGACCTGCGCAAGCGCCTCATCACAACCCATGTGGCCGTAAACTTCGTTGAGTTTCTTGAACTCGTGAAGCCCCAGCAGCAGAACACTCATCTTGTTGCTGGAATTGTGTAATGCCGAGGTTACATCCGCCTGGAACTGCCGCCGATTTGGCAGCTGGGTCAGTGGATCATGCATCAGCGCTGCATGCGCCTGACCTTCGGCGGCGACCCGCTTTGCACGCTCGCGTCTTTGGTCCGCGATGCGCCGCAAAGTATAGACGACCAATGCGATTCCGGCGAAGTAAGGAAACGAGGGCTTTTCCAGACGCGTCCCGGCAATTCTGTCAAGAATCCTGATGCCACCCCAATCAGCAACCGATACGTAAGCGAGTATCGAGATGGAGAAGAGCACCAAAGCGTCGGTGATCTCGCGCGCCGCCGCGGTGGTCCATCCGAGCCGACTAAGGACTTGCGAGAACTTACGCAAATGTACCCCCTGACAACTCCACCGGTTGCACAAAAATTTCACTTTTCCATGAATTGGAATGCCGACAATCGGAATACCGACCCGACGCTTCAAATGCTTTTTAAGGGACTGTTAACCTCTGCGGCGCGCCGATCGTTGAAATCCGGATAGATTTCGGCCCGGAGCCATGACCGTGCAACCGCGCGGCCAGCACCGAGAGGCGGGGGGCGCGCGTCGCCGTCGGCGATGTCGACGTTGGCCGCTCAGGAAATCTGGGCCGCCCGACGGCCGGCGCTGGCACCCGCGATCCGGCCGAAGACGGCGCCATTCATCAGGCCGGTGCCGCCGGGATAGTTGAAGTAGAAAATGCCGCCGACCAGCTCACCGGCGGCAAAGAGGCCTGGGATGGGCGCACCATCAGTGTCGATCACGCGTGCGTCGGTGTCGATCTTGAGCCCGCCGAAGGTGAATGTAACGCCGCACGTCACCGCATAAGCTTCAAATGGCGGCTGGTCGATGGTGTTGGCCCAGTTCGATTTTGGTATCACGAGGCCCCGGGTACCGCGTCCGTCCTTGACGTTTGGGTCGAACGGCACCTCGGTCATCACGGCCTTGTTGTAAGCTCGAATGGTTTCCAGTGCCCGCGCGGGATCTACGTCGTCGAGCTTTTGCACCAGCTCTTCCAACGTGTCGGCGCGCGCCTTGGTAACCTGCTTGATACGGTATTCGTCGCGTAACATCGGGATGATCTTGCCGTCGAATACCTGCCAGGCGAATTGGCCAGGCTGCATAAGGATCACGCGCCCGTATTTGGCATAGGTGTAGTTGCGGAAATCGGCTCCCTCATCAACGAAACGCTCGCCGTTGGCGTTGATCATGATGCCCCAGGGATAAGAGTGCTTTTGAAAATTGTCGCCGACCGCGAGATCGCCGAATTCCGGCGCATTGCGGTCCCAGCCGACCGCGTGCGCGCCGGACCAGTTCCCAGTCGGCATGGCGCCGATGTCGAGCGCCATCCTGATGCCGTCGCCGGTGTTGAAGCGCGTGCCGCGGACCTTGGCGAGTTCCCACAGCGGCCCGAGATAGCGGGTACGCATCTCGGCGTTGGCTTGGAAGCCGCCGGCGGCCAGGACGACGCATTTGCTCCGCACTTCTGCGGTCTTGCCGGCGTGCTTCACACGCACACCCTTAACTCCGTCGTCGGCTGCGAGAAGCGACGTCGCCCGCGCGCCATAGGCGATGGCGACACCATTTTTGCGCGCGATTTTGGACAGCGCGTCGACGAGCCCGGGGCCGCCGCCCCAGGCCTCAACAGTCAAACCACCCCAGAATTTGAATCTGCCGTTGATCTTGTAGGCTTGCCGCCCCCAAATCGGCTGGAAGCGCACGCCCTTGTCGCGCATCCACAGTAGGGTGTCCTTGCTGCGTTTGACGAGAAGCTCGCAAAGGTCAGGGTCGGTGCGATATTCCGTGACCCGCGCCATGTCGTCGAAGAATTTGTCATCGGTATAGGTGCCAAAATCCGAGCGCCCAACTTCCTCATCCGTCAAATCCGGCATCAGCGCACGCAAGTCGTCCACGCCGTCATAAACGCAGCGAAACGCACCGGCGGTGAAACGGCTGTTGCCGCCGGCCTCATCTTCCGGCGCGCGCTCGAGCACCAATACGGAGACCTTATGCTCGGCCGCTGCGAGCGCAGCGCACAGCGCCGCATTGCCGGCGCCGATGACAATGACGTCAGCAAACGTAGGTAGCGCTTCGCTCACCATTGCCGATGGCCTCGCCGAAGTGGCCGGAGTTCAGGCCGGACGTGGTAACGCCGCCGCCGTGCGATTTTACCTGATCACACCGGGCACAATAGATGCAATTCGAGAATGTGGGTTACCATCGCCATTCTGGCATGGCTGGGATCACAACGAAAATCCGGTTCGCATTTCCACATGGGACGAGTCGACCACCCATATTTCCGAAATGCTCACCCAATTGTTAGGTGCCGTCTGAGCTCATATTATCTTGAGCCGTCGCTGGCCCCGGTCGGCCTCATTGCGCTCCGGCCGAGACACTACGCAAAATCCGCCGCCGGTTCATAACCGTCTGTCTGACGATCAGCGTTCCTTTGAACATGCGGGTCTTGCGCGCGACGCGTTCGTTGTCGGTTCCGTCGATACCAAGGATCTCGGCGGCGCTCTCGACCATCTCCGCAATCGGTTGACGAACCGTCGTCAGCTCATAAGACGGAGAGGCGGCGATCGGAATGTCATCAAATCCGACCACCGAGATTTCCTCCGGCACCCGCAGGCCGGCGGAGCGCACCGCCTCGATGCCGCCGATGGCCATCACATCGCTGGCGAAGAAGATGCTGTCCGGCCGACGCCGGCGCGTGATGAGGCGGCGCGCCGCATCATATCCAGCCTCATAGCTGAATCCGTTGCCGACTTCGTCGGCGTATAAGGCCATGCCGAGTTGCCGCAACCGACGGGAAAATCCCTGCTCGCGATCGCGATTGGTGGTGACGTCGCGCTCGCCAGACACGAAGGCTGGCCGCAGGTGGCCGGTGCTCCACAGGTAATCGGCGACCGCCCGGCCGCCGGCGACATTATCGCAGGAGACGGCCGCGACCTTCAGCCCGGGAACGTAGCGATTGAACAAAACAACGGGAATTCCCTGCGACAAGCAAACTGCAGCCATCCGCGACGATATTGTCGCCGAGGTGATCAGGATGGCGTCCACCTTGTATTGGAGCAGCGATGGCAGCACGTCATCGACGTGCTTGCCAGGGGGAATGATGAAGAAAAGCAACTGCCGGCCGCTCGATTGTATCCGCAGCGCCAGGCGTTCGAGGACCATCGGGTAAAATGGATCGGTCAGATTCGCCATGACGACGGCGATGATATTGGTACGCCGCGTGATCAGGCTTCGGGCAATAATGTTGGGTTGATAGCCGAGCGACTGCGCCGCCTTGAAAACCAACTCGCGGGTGTGCGGATGAATACTGGCGGAGCGGCTGAACGCCCGCGATACAGTGGATTGGGAAAGTCCGAGAGTCCTGGCTACTTGATGCGCAGTTACCCCGGCAATTCCGCGCTTGCGTTTGCTGCCTTTCGCGCCCATCGGTGCTAGTTGGCTAATCGCGGAGCATCCTTCGCAGTCACGCTGCGACGAAATCCGCGCCTCCTGCAACCACAGATCATTCCCAGGCCTGGCCATAAAGTCAATTGCATACGTATGCAGTGTGTTTAATATTCGCGCGCACGCTTGCGTGACCGGCCGCGGAGGATAGCCATGAGCGAAGTATGGAATCGTTTCGGACCGACGGCGGCGCGGCCGCAGGGCCGGCCCGGCCGAACGCTGCGGCCGTCCTCGATGACTATCGACGTTCATTCACACGTGGCCGTGCCGGAGGCGGCCAAATTCGCCAAGCCGCACCTCGATCTGGCGACGATACCGTTGGTGAAGTTCGCGACTGCCGACACGAAAGCGCTCAACCAGCAACAAGACGCAGCCCGCGCGTCGCGGATGACGCAGTATGATGAGCGGCTTGCCGATCTTGACGAGATGGGTATCGACCTGCAGGTCGTTAAACCGACGCCTCCGCAGTGCTACTACACGTTGCCGATAGAGATCGCCGACCGCGCGACACGCATGGTCAATGACGGGCTGGCGGAATATGTCGCGCGACGCGCCGATCGCTTCATCGCCTTTGGCACTGTTCCGCTGCAGGACGCGGCGGCGGCCGCTGTCGAACTCGAGCGTTGCGTAAAGCAGCTGGGTTTCAAGGGCGTACAAATATTGAGCAACGTGGCCGGGCGCGAGCTTTCGGACCCCGCTTTCGCCCCGTTCTGGGCTAAGGCCGAGGAGCTTGGCGTGTTGGTCGTCATTCACCCGAATGGATTTACCGAGGCCGAGCGGCTGAGCCGGTTTTACTTCAACAACGTCATCGGCAATCCCCTCGATACCGGCATTGCGCTGCATTATTTGATTTTCGATGGCGTGCTGGAACGCCATCCCAACCTAAAAATCCTCGCCGTTCACGGCGGGGGTTATCTTGGCGCCTATTCCGGCCGCATCGATCATGCCTGGGGGGCGCGCTCAGATTGTCGCGGTACCTTGCCGAATCCACCAACCTCCTACCTGCGGAAAGTGTACTTTGACGCGGTGGTCTTCACACCGCATCAACTTAGGTACCTCCTCGAGGTGTTCGGCGCCGGCCATATCCTGATGGGTACTGATTATCCCTACGACATGGGTGAGTCCGACCCGATCGCTCACCTCGTCTCCGCTGAACTGGATGCCACCGATGTCGCAGCAATCGCCGGCGGCAATGTGCGCCAGTTGCTGAACCTCTAGAGTAGTTTGACGGCCACCATGTTCCGCTGCCGCGGCAACGCCGCGCGGACGCCGCACCACCGTCGCGCGGCGTAACAAACCGCAAGTTTTCAAACTTTAAACCCGATGTATCGACCGCAAAGCGCGGAACGACCGATCGATGCATACGCATGCAAATTAGCTTGTCGAGGGATATCGTGTATGATCTAGTACCAGCGTGGGCGCTCAAGACGGTGGGTGAATGTCGGCGCAGCAGTTCATCCAGACTGTGATTGGTGGCCTCGCGATCGGCTGCATCTACAGTCTGATCGCTCTTGGCATTTCAATGATCATCCGGGCGACCGAAATCCTGCATTTCGCGCAGGGTGAAATCATGATGATCGGCGCGATGACGGGACTGTCCGCGTTGTGGGTAACCGATTTGCCCTTCGTGGTGGTGCTGGCGATCGGGATGATCGGCGGCGGCGTAGCCGCCGTCGCGATCGAGCTTTCCGTTTATCGAACACTGCGCTCGCTGCGCGTGCCGCTTATCAATATCGTGGTATCGACGCTGGGCGTCTCTCTTATTTTACAAAACATCGCACGGCTGGTGTGGGGATCGGAGCCCCTGCGCTATCCCAGCCTGTTCGCCAAGCACGGTATAGAAATCAACGGCTTTGCCGTCTCGCCGCAGCTCATTTGGATCGTCGTGCTCGGCCTGGCAATGATGGTCCTCTTGCAACTGTTCTTCCGCCACACCCGGCTGGGCGTCGCGATGCAAGCCGCGGCGCAGGACCCGGAAGCGGCGCAGCTCATGGGCATCAGCGTAAAAAGAGCCACGACTTTTACGTTCCTGATTGCCGGCGTCATGGCGGGCGCCGCAGGCGTATTGCTCGGTTCGCTATTTTTTGCGTCGTTCAACATGGGCTTTCTCACCGGCATCAAGGCGTTCGTTGCCGCGACCATCGGCGGCTTGGGCAGCCTGACCGGCGCCATGCTCGGCGGCCTGATCTTCGGCCTCATCGAAACGCTGGCCGGTACTTTCATTTCCACCGCGTACAAGGACGCGATCGGGATGGCGCTGTTGATCGCCATCCTGCTCCTTGCCCCTTCCGGGATTTTGATACGCGCCGGGCGCAAGATCTGAACGCGCTATGAAATCGGCCGTAGCCAGAGTGCTCGTCCTAGGCGCCTTCGTAGCGGCCCCCTTTGTGCAGACCAACCACTATTGGCAGCACGTATTCTGCGTGGCGCTCATCGGCGTCATTCTCGCGCTCGGACTTCAGCTTTTGGCCGGCATGGCCGGTCTGTTGTCGCTCGGTCAGGCCGCTTTCTATGGCATCGGCGCCTATGTCTCCGCGGCGCTGACGTTGCGGTTTGGCGCGCCTTTCCTCCTCGCCTTTATCCTTGCCGGCGTCGCCGCGGCGGTCTGCAGCCTGCTGCTGGTCCCGATCGTGCGACTGCCGGGATCGAGCCTCGCCGTGGCGACGCTCGGTTTCAACATCATCATTTATCTGGTCTTACTCAACGAAGATTGGGCGACGGGCGGAAGCTTCGGCATCATGAACGTGCCCGCGCCGCGCATCTTCGGCTACGCCTTCACCGGCGAGCGCGCCATGTATTTTCTCTGTCTTTTCGTGGCGGTGGTGGTCTATCTGGCCCTGGAACGTCTGGTGAATTCCCGCTTCGGCCGCGCATTGCGCGCCATATCGCAGGATGAGGACGCCGCCCGTTCCTGCGGCATTTCCATCAATCTGTATAAAAGCAAATGCTTCCTGGTCGCAGCATTCACCTCCGGGATCGCTGGCTCGCTGTATGCGCATCAGGCGCGCTATATCAACCCTTATGACTTCAGCTTCAACAAGTCGATTGAGATTCTGATCATGGTGGTTGTCGGCGGGCTTGGCAGCATGCCAGGAGCAGTCGTTGGCGCCTTGATCGTCGTGTTGGCGCCGGAATATTTGCGCTCGTCTGGCGAGTTGCGGCTGATCTTGTTCGGCGTGCTGGTGGTGGTGTTGGTGGGATTTAGCCGCGGCGGCGTCGCCGGGCTTGCGCCGGTCCTTGGCCAACAGCTCATGCGCTTTCGCCCGTCGCGTGCGGTGAAAACCACTGCCTCCGGAGAGCCGCGATGACCGACGCGCTGCTGCGGACGGAACAGTTGGCATGCCGCTTCGGCGGCCTCGTCGCCGTTGGCGGCGTTGACGTCGCCGTGCAGCGCGGCAACGTCCAGGGTCTCATCGGACCTAACGGCGCCGGCAAGACCACCTTCCTCAATCTGATTTCCGGCCACGCTCGCCCGACTGGCGGCGCGATTTTCTTCGATAGCAGCAATCTCGAAGGTTTGCCGCCGCAGCGGCGCGCAGCCATCGGCATTCGGCGCACCTTTCAGAACCTGCGGCTGTTCCGCGAAATGACCGCGCTCGAAAACGTCATGGTGGGACTGCACTCCGACACGAAGAGCGAAATCTTTCACTCCCTGCTGCGCGGCGGAAAACAGCGGCGGGAAGAGCACGAGATCGTGCAACGGGCTCGCGCTGCTCTCGAGTTCGTTGGCCTTGCGGGTTGCGACAAACTCGTCGCCGGCGCCCTCCCCTACGGACATCAGCGGCTCCTGGAGATTGCGCGGGCCTTCGTGGCCACGCCGAAACTCTTGCTGCTGGACGAACCGGCCGCCGGCTTGAACGGCGCCGAAGCTGGGCAGTTGGTCGGATTGATCCGCCGAATTCAGGCCGCAGGCGTGACCGTGATCCTGGTCGAGCACCACATGGAAGTCGTGATGCAGGCCTGCGACCGGATTGTGGTTCTCAATTACGGAAAAAAACTGGCGGACGGCAGCCCCGCCGACATCCGCGACCACTCGGGCGTCATCGAAGCCTACCTCGGCACCCGGCGCCACTCGTCGGCGAGACACGCCGACGCCGGGCCCATCCCGGCGCAAGTCAACGTCAAGCAGATCCAAGTACCTGCCGACCAGAAGAACGCCCTGCTGCGCCTTGGCGGCTTGCATGTGAAATACGGGCAAATCCCGGCGCTGCGCGGGCTCGACCTGGACGTCAATGGCGGCGAAATCGTCGCCTTGATCGGAACAAATGGCGCCGGCAAATCCACAACTCTGAAGGCGATCTCCGGCCTGGTCTCGCCGTCAGCCGGCAACATCGAACTCAATGGAAAATCATTAGCGGGACTCGCGCCCGAACAGCGCGTCGAATTGGGCATCGTCCAAGTTCCCGAGGGCCGGCGCATCTTTCCGCGCCTGAGCGTCGGGGACAATCTACTGGTCGGCGCCTATCCTGGCCGCGCGCGCGCTGACGAACGGCAGGCGCGGGAGCGCGTGTACAGCCTGTTTCCTCGGCTCGCCGAACGACGGCGGCAGGCAGGCGGCTCGCTGAGCGGGGGCGAACAGCAAATGCTCGCCTTCGGGCGGGCGATGATGGCGCAACCGCTTCTCCTTCTACTTGACGAACCGTCGCTCGGACTTGCCCCCATCCTTGTTGAGGAGGTGGCCGCGGCCATCAGCCGCTTTCATCGGGATGGTGCGACAATCCTTCTCGTTGAGCAAAACGCCGAACTCGCGCTCAGTCTCGCGTCGCGCGGTTTCGTCATAGAGACTGGTCGGATCGTATTGACCGGCAGCGGTCCGAATCTTCTGGAGAATCCCAAGGTCTGGGCGAGCTATCTCGGCCAGGGCGATTGGGAGGCGGCGCCCGGCAATGGACGCCGCGAGCCGGCATCGTTGAATTGAGTGAACAACAAACTGCACGGAGAGGACGGAAATGACCAGGCTTCGACGCAATTTACTGGCAGTTGGACTTGTCGCCTCCGCCATGGTGGCAGGGTCGGCATATGTCGCTTCGGCCGACACCATCAAGATCGGCGTGTTCGGCCCGCTGACCGGCGATGCCGCCGCCACAGGCGCATCGGAACGGCAGTCGGTGGATCTCGCCGTTAAGGAGAAGAATGCCGCCGGCGGCATTCGCGGCAAACAGATCGAGGTTGTCTACGGCGACGATGCCGGCAAGCCGGAAGAAGCCGTCAACGTCGCCAAGCGGCTGACCGAACGCGACAACGTCACCATCATGATCGGCAGCATCAGCAGCCCGGCCAGCCTCGCCGCCTCGCAGGTGGCGGCGGCCTCGGGAACGCCGCAGATCGTGGTCTCGGGGACGGCACAAAAGATCACCACCCAGGGCAACAAATGGGTTTTTCGCTCACCGGTTCCTGACACCAAACTGGCCGCCGACCTGGCGAGTTTCATCAACGAAAAATTTCCCAAGGTCAAAAAGGTGGCATTCCTCTACGTAAATGACGATTTCGGGCGCGGCGGCTTTGAGAAGTTCAAGGCCGGCGCGGAGAAGTACGGCATTCAAATCGTCGATGAGGAGCGCTATACGCGCGGCGATCTCGATTTCACCGCCCAACTTGGCCGCATCAAGGCGAGCCCGGCGCAGGCACTGGTCGAGTGGTCGCGTTACGCCGAAGGGGCGCTGGTTGCCAAGCAGTTCGTGCAGATGAACATGAGCATGCCGCGTTTCGGCTGCGACGGCGTCGCCATCCCGAAATACGTCGAGCTTGGCGGCGACGCCGTGAACGGCGTGTTCTACACCACCCACTACAGCAGCGCGACTGCGGCAAACATCCCGGCCGCCCAGGTCTTCATCGCCAAATTTAAGAAGGCTTACGGCAAGGTGCCGGATATGTACAACGCCGAGGCTTACGACGCCATCACCATGGCGCTTTTGGCGATCGACCATGCCGGCAGCGAAGACAGGGCCGCGGTTCGCGACGCGCTGAGCAAAGTAAGCTTTGAAAGTGTGCGCGGACCGTTCAAGTTCGACGAAAAGGGCGATCCGCTGCTGACGACGCACGTGGTGAAAATCGTCGACGGCAAAGAGACCAACGGCCGCGACATCCCCGTTCAACAATAATCGACATCTAGCAAGAATTGCACGCACGTGACCTCACGTGCGTGCAACAACGAGAAACAGAAGAGGAATACTATGGGTATCAAGGTCATCAAATCGGACATACCGCAGCCGCTGGCAAACTATGCCGAGGCTTCGCAAGCCGGCCACTTTATCTTTGCCGCCGGACAGCTTGCCAGCGACTGGAAGGACGGCGTGGCGAAGGAGGCGCGCACGCACCCGAATTTTCCGTTTTACGGCTCGGACATCAAGCTGCAGACGGATTACGTCCTGCGCAACCTGAGCAGAACGTTCAAAGCCGCTGGGACCTCGCTCGACAATGTGGTGAAGGCGCAGGTCTTCTTAACCGACCTCAACAACTTCGACGGCTTCGATGAGGTCTGGCGTCAGCATTTCAAGTCGCCGCCGCCGCGAACGACTGTCGGCACCACCGGATTGCTGGTGAAGGACACGCTGGTGGAGATCGACTTGATCGCGACGCTTCCGGGACAGTCACCGGCGACCATCGCCTCGGGCGCCCCAAAGCCTTTAGCGAATTATGCGGAGGCTTTCCGCGTCGGCGATCTCATCTTCGCCGCAGGCCAGCTGGCCAGCGATTTCAAGACCGGCGTCGCGGCGAATGCCCGGCGCGGCGAAAATTTTCCGTACTACGGATCGGATATTCAGCTGCAGACCGAATACGTCCTGCAAAACCTCAAGATGACGTTCGAAGCCGCGGGAAGTTCGCTCGATCACGTCGTGAAGTCGCAGGTGTTCCTGACCAACCTCGACAACTTCAACGCCTTCGACCAGGTCTGGAAGCGCTACTTCAAAGTGCCGCCGCCGCGCACCACGGTCGGCACGACCGGACTGCTGGTGAAGGACACGCTGGTCGAGATCGACCTGATCGGTTATGTCCCGCGCGCAGGGCTCAAGCACGAAGTCATAAAGTCGGGCGCACCGCGGCCAATGGCCAACTATTCCGAGGCGTTCACCCTTGGCGACTTCGTGTTTGCGGCCGGACAGATCGCCAGCGACTACAAGAGCGGCGTGCCGACGCAAGCGCGCAAGCACGCGAATTTCCCGTATTACGGCTCCGACATTAAGCTGCAGACCGCCTATATTCTCGAAAACCTGAAGCAGACATTCGAAGCCGCGGGGAGTTCGCTGGACAACGTGGTGAAAGCGCAGGTGTTCATGACCGACCTGCGCAACTTCAACGGCTTCGATGAAGTCTGGAAGCAATACTTCAAGGTGCCGCCGCCGCGCACTACGGTCGGCACGAGCGGCCTGTTGGTCAAGGATACCCTGGTGGAGATCGATCTAATCGCCACCCGCTGATCTTCCGCCGCTCCTGCGCCGCTGGCGCGAGGAGCGGCGCCCTCCCCATCCGATCAAATCCCGGCCGACGTCAGGGGCGCACCGCAACGCACTGCACCTCGATCATGATTTCGGGGCGCGCGAAGCCCGAGACCGTGATGGCTGCGCTAGCGGGAAAATTGTCGCCGAACAGCGCCGTGCGCAATTCGGTCATGCGCGTGGTGTAGCGCGCATCGATCACGAACACGGTCATGGTGACCACATCCTGCAACTTGCAGCCGGCTTCCGCGAGAGTCTTGCCGATATTGCTGAACACCTGATGAAACTGGGCGTCGAAATCACCGGCCAGTGACCGGCCGTCGTCCGCAGCCGCGCCGGTGTGCCCGGCGACCCAGACAATCGTTTGATTGCCCGCCGTGATGACCGCGGGCGAAAACGACCGCGTCTGCTGCCATGCTCCTTTTACAAATGACTTTTCCACGTCCCAGACCCTTTCCTTCCGCTATGGCCTCGGTTGCCCAGCGCGGCCTCATAATATGCCGGGTCATAATATTTCGCGGGATCGGCAAGCAAGCGGTTTGGCTCGCCGTAACGACTGCGCAATTCGAGCACGGTCCGGAGTCCGTTTGCATCGATCTTTGCTTGCCGGAAGAACCCGCGCGCCGGATCGAGCAATTGCTCATAGCTCCTTTGCGCCAATTCTGCCGTCATGCTCGGCAGGCTTTGCCATGAGAATGCATACGGCCTGTTCACGGTTGCTCGGATCGTAAAGCCATTCGATCGCCGCGGCGTAAGCGCGGATGAAGCCGATCACCTCGTCCGTGTGTGCGGCGGCCCAGGAATGTTTCGCCGCCGCCACGTTACCCTGATACGGCCCGATCACGTCGGTCGCCCTCGCCAGCCGATGCAGTCCATGCGCTTCGGCCAGGAGATCGAACGGCGCGGATAAGAGCGTCGCGTCCTGCTTTTGCGCGCGAAGCGCTTCCCAGCGCTGCGTCATGCCGCCGGCCCGGACGACCTCGTAATCGCCATCGGCAAGGCCATTGCGCCGTAGCATCTCGAACAGGACAAAAGCGTAACCGGTCGTCCGCGCGTCGACCGACAGCGTCTTACCGCGGAGATCTCCCCAGTCTCTGAGACCCCGCTGAGCGACAAGACTGAGAAAGCCGCTGTCACTGCCCATGAACGCGAAGAATTCGGGCTGCGCCCCGATCGGCGCCTCTCCCTGACCTTCGGCATAGGCCACGATATTGTCGATCGCGGTCATCGCGATCTGGAATTCGTCACGCGACAGTCCGGTCATTTGCGCTACCGAATTCGGCGTCGGTTGCAGCATCACTTCAAGCCCGTTAGCGGCGAAAAAACCCAGCGCCTGAGCAACGAAAGAAGGCCAGTTGAACCCGCCCGGAAAGACATTGAGCGTGATTTTCGCCAAGGATTCACTCACGGCGTTCATCGCGGCGAATTTTCAGAAGATCGGCCGAATTGAAAGATCTGCAGCATTGACCTCCCAGCACCCTCGATTGCAGCCGCCTCTCATGTTCGCAAATAAATGACGGTGTCAATCGCCGCGAATTGCTCGCACCAAACCTGAGCACGGCTCGCGGTCACGGTGTCCGCTGAGGAAGCTGATAGCTCTGGCCGCCGGGGTTATACATCAGTGGCCAGCCCTGGCGGTTACTGTAGTCCGTCATGCTGAGGCCATACAGAAACAACAACCAAAAGAAGCCGCTGATGGCAAACACCCATTTCAGCGACGGCGAACCCTTCAGCCGCATGAAAAAAACGAACAGGATCGCCGTTTGGACCACGGCGATAACGTAGTGAATAATGGGCGCCCACAAGCCGAGGCCGAGAAATGCGATCCAGAAACTCACTCCACCGAGCAGGAGCAGAACAAGCCACGCCACCACGAACGGAAATGCTGTGGCCCGCCTGCGATCGATCTCAAACCAAGAGCTCATGACCGCCCGATCAAATAGATACTAGGGTAGAGAAAGAGCCATACGGTATCGACGAAGCTCCAGTAGATGCCGATGACCTCCAGCGGAGTGTAATACGCCGGCGTGATCTCGCCTCTGCGGGATCTTCAGAAGCAGAACATAGAGAACGAGCCCGATGCCGACCGAAAGATGGATGGCGTGCAGCCCGGTCGCCACCCAGTAGAAGACCCAGAACAGTTCGCCGGCGCGGCCTTCGCCCGGCTTTGGCAAGTAGTTGACGGCCGGAACGACCTTATCCTGGAAATCGAGATAATATTCCAAACCTTTGACGCCCAGAAACACGCACCCAAGTGCAACGGTGGCGACAAGCCACCGGATCATGGCCCTCCGCTCGCCTTGTGCTGCCGCATTGATGGCAATCACCATGGTCAGGCTGCTGGTCAGCAGAATGACGAAATTGACGGCTGCCGCACCACAGCACGGCGTCCCTTCCCGGCCACGGCAAACTCGTGCGGATAGGTCATTCGATAGAGGAAATAGGTGAAGATCAATGCCCCGAAAAAGATCGTCTCGTTCACCAGGAAGACCCACATGCCGAGTTCGGCCGTCGCGCCCTGCTGATCAAGGGTCGCATACTGGGCTTCGGGCCGAAGGACGGTGCTATGCGGCATGTACGGTGCCTTCCTGGGTGATGAAGCTGCCGTCCACGGGATCGTAAGAGTACGGCCCGAGGGTGACGACCGGTGTGCGCTCGAAATTGTGCGGGGGCGGCGGCGACGCGGTGGTCCATTCGAGGCCCGTCGCGCCCCACGGATTGGCGCCGGCCTTACGCCCCCAGAACAGCGACCAGCTCAGATAAAGGAGCGGTAACAGATAGGCGATCGCCAGAATCGACGCGCCCGCGGACGACAACAGATTCCAGGACTGCCAGTCGGCGGGATAGGTGTACGACCGACGCGGCATGCCGAGATAGCCCAAGATGAATTGTGGAAAGAATGTCAGGTTGAATCCGACATAGGTGAGGATCGCGGCAAAGCGTGCCCATCCCTCCGGAAACATTCGGCCGGTCATTTTCGGCCACCAGTAATGCAGCGCGGCGAAGAAAGCGCTGACCGTTGCGCCCACCATGATGTAGTGAAAGTGCGCGATGACGAAATAGGTTCCGTGCACGTCCACGTCGACTGCTAGCGTCGCCACCATGAGCCCGGTAACGCCGCCCAGCGTGAACAGCAGCACAAAGCCCAGCGCATAAAGCATGGCGGCATCAAAGACGATCCTGCCCTTGTGCAGACTGACCGTCCAATTGAAAACCTTGATCGCCGACGGCACGGCGACAAAGAACGTCGTCAGCGAGAAGAAAACACCGGCATAGATCGAAATTCCCGCGACGAACATGTGGTGCGCCCACACGAAGAAGCTGAGGATCGCGATCGACATCAATGCGATCGTCATGCCCGCATATCCGAATATCGGCCGGCGGGCGTAGCAAGGAATGACTTCGCTGACGACGCCCATGGCGGGGAGGATCATGATGTAGACGGCTGGGTGCGAGTAGAACCAGAACATGTGCTGCCACAGCAGCGGATCGCCGCCATGGTTCGGATCGAAAAGCCCGATGCCGATGAACCGTTCGACCGCGAGCAGGAAAGTGTCCATCGCCAGGACGGGAGTCGCCGTCAGCATGACGACGCTCACGGCGTAGATGCCCCAGACGAACAGCGGCAGACGCATCCAGGTCATGCCCGGAGCACGCATGCGATGGATAGTGACCACGAAGTTGAGCGCCGTCATGATCGAGGAGAAGCCGTTGATGAAAACGGCCATCGCCGCTGCGAACACGTAGCCGTTGGCGTAGACCGTCGAGAGCGGCGTGTAAAAGGTCCATCCGGTGTCGGCGCCGCCCATGATCAGCGCGTACAGAAGAACCAAGCCCGACAGGTTGAAGACATACCAGCTGCCGAGATTGATCCGCGGGAAAGCGAGATCCCGGGCGCCGATCATCATCGGGATGAAAAAGTTGCCGAATGTGGTCGGGATCGACGGGATCAGGAAAAACCAGACCATGATGATCCCGTGCATGGTGAACATGCGATTGTATACGGCAGGCTGCAGCAGGCCTTGCGGGGTGGCGAGATTCAGCCGCATCAGTGTTGCGGCAAATCCGCCAATGAAGAAGAAAAAGGTGATCGAGGCAAAGAACAACAGCGCGATGCGCTTGTGGTCTTTGGTCAGAAACCAGGAGGCGATGGTGTGCTTGACAGTTAGGTAATTCGGCTCGACCGATACCGGTTCTCCGCCTTGCGGAGCACGTTCGACGGTGATCACACTCATCTGACGGTCTCCTTCGGACGGCCGAGCGACTTGATGTAAGCGACCAGCTTCAGCAAATCTCCTTCATCGATTTGGCCGGAGAAGTCGGGCATGATCGGCGGATAGCCGGCAACCGTGAAGCTGCGCGGATTGACAATGCAGTCGTGAATGTATGCCTCGTCGGCGACGCGGACCGAGCCATCCTGCATATGCACCATCGTTCCATACAGTCCGACCAGCGAGGGCGCATGCACTGTGCTGTTAGGATCGTGGCATCCGCTGCAGCCGTGCGCCCGGAACAAATCCTCGCCCTGTTGGGCGAGCGAGTCGTGCACGCCCTGCTCCGTCAGCCAGCGCGCGTAGTCGGGCGCCGACATGACGACCACTTTGCCCTGCATAGTCGCGTGCTGCAGCCCGCAAAACTGAGTGCATGCGAGAAAATAGGTGCCGGTCTTCAGAGCCTTGAACCATAAGGTCTCAAGCGTTCCGGGCACCACGTCGCGCTTGACGCGAAACGCCGGCACGAAGAAGCTGTGGATCACGTCCTCCGACGCCATTTCCAGTCTGATGGTCTTGCCAACCGGGACGTGGAGCGCGTCAATTTCGCGCTGCCCGCCCGGATGCTCGATTTTCCACATCCATCGTTGACCGACGACATAGATTTCCTCGTCTCCCCGCGGCGCCTGGAACAGCCAGATGTAAATGGCCGCGCCCCACACGAAGAGGATAAGGAATGTGCCCAGGGTGGCAGTGGTCCAGGCCACCTCGAAGTGCCAGGTTTTCTCTACGAGATTGGCGCGAGAAGCACTGCTCTCCCGGCGGTAACGGACGCAAAAGGTTACCATCATGCCGATCACGGTCAGCATGATCAGCCCGCTGAGGCAGAGTTCGGCAATGAATAGATCGTTGACCGGAATTGCGTTGACGGCAGCGGTGTCGGGCCAGAACGGAATCCAGTGATACATGGGCATCACGCCTGGCGTCGAATGGCGACAAATAAACCGATCAGAGTCAGGCCCGCCGCGATGTTGCTGAGCATAAGCGCGGCCATCACCGGCGCCGTGAAACGCCCGAGTGGCACGCCCTGCACATGACACAACAGGACAATGCGCGTGAGCAGACCTGCCGATTTGTCTTGCTGGGCGTCCGCTAAAGCGCCGATCAAATCCTGCGGCGAAATCGCGATGCCCTCGACATAACGATCGATCACGCCGTCGGGCGCGGCAATGACGAAGCCGGCCGGATGAATGTACGCATCCAGGAAAGAGTCATACCGGTAGCGGAAGCCGGCGGTCTCGGCGATCTCGCGCGCCACCGCGGGAGTCGCGGTGAGAAAGTGCAGGCCTAATTCACCGCCACGATCGAGCAACTCGGCGTACTTCGCCCGGGCTGCCGCGGCATCCGCCGGCTTGTCGCGCGGGTCGATGCTCACCGCTACCAGCTGGTAGTCTCGCCCGGCCTCGAGCGGCAGCCGGTTGAGCGTGCCGGTAATGAGATTGCGTAAGGTTACGCCGCATAGCGACGTGCAGCGCAGATAGTCGAGTACAAGGATCACCGGCGACTTGCTGAAATACTTTCCGAGCGTAGTGGCGCGGCCATTTTCATCGACCACCTTCGCGCTGAGCGGCAATCGGGCGCCGAGATGAGGCTGGAAGGCAAGCTCCGCGGCGTCGCTCGCATTCTCGGGGGCCGAGACCGCCGACAACGACGGTAGTGCGAACATGCCGATCAAGGCGGCGGCGCAGACCGCGAACACGACGGTCAGAGCGCAAGCCGCCCGTCTCATTGCTTATCCTTTGGAAAGCCGGGGATGCCCGTCGCAGCGAGCTTGCGCATCGCGTCCCCGATCGGGATATGCACAATGCCTTGGGATTTATCGATCCAGTAAAAGGAATTGAGCCGCTTTTCTTCCTCGGCGCGGAACCGCCGAAGATCGCCTTCCGCGTCGGTCTGTAATCGCGGACCGGGCGGTGCGATGCGCACCGCGCGCTCGACATCGCGCAGCGCGTGGGGGTAAGCGACCATCAAAACCAGGCTTGAGACGACTAGCAGGATCAGAATCCCAACGTAGACCAGGCCGACCGGCCACAGAGCCCAATCCGAGGGCTCGAAAGCAACGCCGGGATTTTGGCTTCGGTAGCTATCGGCAGCCACAACGGCGGGCTTTGTGTCATTTTGGAAGCCGTGCGGAACCAGAAATCTCCAGATCGCAAAAGCGAGCACTGCCGCGATGGCAGCCATCGGCCAGCTCGCGCGCCATGCCCTTTGGATTTTGTCCTGCAAGGGCTCAACCATGATCCGTCGCCAAGATCGGGCCGCTCGCACGCGCGAGCCCGGCCGGATAGCGCCAGCCCCAGGCGAACAGCAGCGTCATTGCGCCGCCGAGCGCCAACCAGACCGCGATATCGAGCCAGAGCGGCGTCGGCGGGCTGAATTCCGGCATGACCAACAGCCACGTGTTGGCAATGCGGCTGATCAGGATCGACACGCAGACAGTTGCAACGACGGCGCGATTGCGCTTCGGCGGCGCCCACAGCAGCACCAAGAAGGGCACGACAAATCCGAGCCCGACAGCGACGTAAGTCGCCGGGATCCACGCAGAATCCAGGCGCTTCAGATACCAGGGAATCTCGCTTTTGAGATTCTCTTCCCAGATGATGAGGTATTGGATGAATTCGATGTAGGCCCAGAATATCGTCGTCGCGAGCAAGATCCGCGCCAGGTCGGCCATGTGGGCGCGGCGTTCCGGGACATCCCAACTCGTCACCGCGACAATCAAGAGGACGAATGACATGCCGGTGTTGAACCAGCTCGCCGCCTGCGCGTAGAGAAATGCCGAAGACCAGAATGTCGGCTCGAGCGATAAGATCCAGTCGATAGCCGCAAAGCTTGCCGAGAATGCCAACGCGACCAGTCCGAGGCCGCTGATCCAGGACAGCCCGGGACCGATCGGAAACCCGCCGCGGCGCGGCCCCAACAGGGCGTAAGCAGCCAGCAGATTCCACAAGATCACATAGACGCCGTAGCGAACGAAAAAGGCCGTCGGGTTGAGATAGAAGACGTTGGCAAGATGGGCAGCAGGATGAGTCCAGACGTAAAGAGCATCGAGACCGATGAAGGCCGGAATCCCCGCCAGACTTGCCAGCGGCATTGTTATGATCGCCGCGTTGAGTGCCGGCCGAGCGGTTGCCATCCAGGCGCCGCCGCTGAGGTCATGCACAAAAACGAGCGTCACGCCGGCGAGCGGCACGCCGAGCCAAAACAGGTAGCTGCATAGCCAGGCGCGGAAGAATGCTGCGGAATCGACGAAGCCGCCGATAACGCAGCCGATCGCGCCGAGCACCCCGAGCGCGCCAACGACCAGCACGAGCCGTCTGTTGTCGCGTCTCATTGCAGCGCCTCGCGCTTGTCGGGAGGCACATCGGCAAGCTGCGCGTTGGCACTCGCCTGCAGCGCGCGGATGTAAGCGGTGATCGCCCACCGGTCCGCGGGTTCGACCCGGTCGGCGTACGAATACATGACACCGTAACCGTGCGTGATCACGTCATAGAAATGCTGATTGGGCGCAGTACGCAGCCTTTCGCTGTGATAGGACGGCGGGTGCGGAAAACCGCGCTGCACGATTATGCCGTTGCCGTCGCCGAGGCGGCCATGGCACGGCGAACAGTTGATGTCGAAGCGTTGCTGGCCGCGCTCAAGGAGCGCCATTGTCACCGGCGGCGGAGATGGCGGGTTTTGCGGCTCGTCGCGAGCGATCGTGTGCGGCGGTGGGTAAACCGGCCACTGAATCTGCGAGCCGTAAGGCAGTTCATATGGATTGAGCTTCGGCTGATTGGCCATGTTGTCACATCCCGCCAACGCGATCGTCAGGCCCGCGATGACAACGACCGAGGTCGATTTCAAACACGCACCTCCTCGATCCGTTCTGCGCCGAGTTCGGCGAACAATTCGCCCGCCGCTGCCGGGTCAAAACGCGGATCGGTCGCCTCGATGCAAACGACAAAACGATCGCGCGATGCGCGCGCGAAGCTTGGTGCCTCGAAGAGCGGATGATAAAGTTGGGGCAGACGTGACGCAGCAAGAAGCCCGAAAAGCCCGGCGGCTACGGCACATAACACCATGAATTCGAAGGTGCCGACAGTGAAAGCCGGCCAGCTATTGAATGGCCGGCCGCCGACATTGATCGGATAATTGAACACCTCGCTCCAGGCCTGGATCCAATAACCCCATGCAGCTCCGAACACGGCGCCGGAAAACATCAGAACCGGCAGGCCCCACTTGGTCCCGGGGTAGAGAATCTCGTCCAGGCCTTCGACCGCATAGGGTGTGTAGACTTCAAACTTGCGGTAGCCCGAGGCCCGTACACGTAGCGCCGCGTTCCTGACCGCATCAGGAGTGTCGAACACACCGATGATGCCGAAGAGATCGCTCACTTCGAACGCTCCTCTTCGACGATTTCACGCACCTCCGCGAGCGACACGATCGGTGCAAACCGCAAGAACAGGAAAAACATAGTAATGAAGAGACCGATCGTGCCCGCGAGCGCCGCCCAGTCCCACAGCGTCGGGAAGAACACACCCCAATAGGAGGGCATGTAGTTGTGCGCGAGACTGGCGATCACGAACACATAGCGTTCTTGCCACATACCGACGATGATGCCGGCCGATATCAGCAACAACAGTGGAATGTTGCGGCGCACGAATGGAAACCACAAAAGCTGCGGGACCACGACGGTCAGGATTTTCTCCGACCAGAACGGCGCTGCCGTGAACCCGAAAATACGTTGGAAGAACTCCGTTTTGTCGGCCACGCCGCTGCTGTAGATCGGGCCGAACGCTTCCCAGACATAAGCGTAAGTGAGTAACAGACTGCCGACCAATATGACCTTGGCCATCGCATTGAGGTGGTATTCGGTGAGAACGTTTTGCAGGCTGTAACCCCAGCGCACGAGGATCATGAGCATCATGATCACCGCGGTGCCGGAGATGACTGCGCCGAAAAAGAAATAAGGCGGGAATTGAGTATCGTGCCAGCCGGGAGTCAGTCCTGCGGCAAAATCCAAACCGACAACGCTGTGCACCGAAATGACCATCGGCGCCATGATTGCCGACATGATGGCATAGACGATGCGCTGGTTCGCCCACTCCTTGGTTGAACCGCGCCACCCGAGGGCGAGAATGCCGTAGAAAATCTGCTTGGATTTACTCTGGGCGAGATCGCGAACGGTCGCGAGGTCCGGCAGAATGCCGGTGTAGTAGTACATGAGCGACATCAGGATGTAGCAAAGCAGGCAAATGAAATCCCACCACAGCGGACTGCGCGGCTGCGGCCATATTCCCATCACGGTCGAATATGGAAACAACCAATAGAACAAGCCCGGCCGGCCCAAATGCATGATCGGCATCAAGCCGGCGCAAGGTGCAGCCGACAGCAGCATGCTTTCGGCGATGCGGTTGGTCGCCGAACGCCACGGCGATCGCGTCAAGAAAAACAGCGCGGAAACAATGGTGCCGCCGCTCGCCAGCGCGATCCACCAGACGTACTCGGCAAGGGCCAGTCCCCAGGCAACCGGAATGTCCACTCCCCAAACGCCGATGCCGTTGACGAACAACCAGGCCATTTGGATGACCAAAACGGCGAGGAGCAGAAAGCCGATCGTGAAGCCCACCCACCACCACAACGGCGCACGCGGCATCAGCACGCGGCTGCTCACCTGTTCGCTCAGCGAGGTCAGCGTTACGTCGGGTGCTACGACCGGTGCATCGGCGGGCATCTCGCCCGGGAATGTTATGGTCATGCGCTCGATCCCCGGACGCTCATGATCCTTCCTCCTTGATCGCCGGATTGGGATTGCGGATCAGTGCGCTGTAACTCGTGCGCGGCAACGTATTCAGTTCTTCAAGGAGCACGTAATTGATGGGCGTGTTCTTGCGCTTGGCGACGGCGGAGTCGGGGTTATTGCGGTCACCGAATATGATCGCTTGCGTCGGACAGCTCTGCTGACACGCCGTGACGATCTCGCCGTCGCCAATCGGCCGATCCTCCCGGTCGGCGGCAATCTGTGTGGTTCGGATCCGTTGAATGCAGTAGGTGCATTTTTCCATGACGCCGCGGTCGCGCACGGTCACTTGCGGGTTCCATGACTCCGGAGGACGATCGTTGGCGTGCGCGTAGCCGAAGAAATTGAAGCGGCGCACCTTGTAGGGACAGTTGTTGGAGCAAAACCGCGTGCCGACGCAGCGGTTGTAGACCATGAGATTGAGGCCCTCATGATCGTGTACGGTGGCATGCACCGGACAGACCACCTCGCACGGCGCATTCTCGCACTGCATGCAGGGCATTGGCTCAAAGGCGATGTCCGGAGTGTCGACCGGACCCGAGTAGTACCGGTCAATCCTGAGCCAGTGCATGACGCGCTCGGCGAGCACTTGATCCTTGCCGACGACGGGCACGTTGTTCTCGGCCTGACAGGCGATCGTACAAGCTTGGCAGCCGATGCAGGAATTCAGGTCGATCGTCATCGCCCATGCGCGGTCCGGATATTGATACGGCGGGTAGAGCGACTCCGCTTTCTCCTTCTTTACGATTGAACTGGGATCGCTATTGAATTGATCGAGGCTTGCCTCGCGGATGAGATCGCGTCCCTCCACGCGATCTTGCCGCTGCGTGGTCGCCAACCGATAAGTCTCGCCGGTCTTGACGATGGATGAGACGGTTGCCATCCATGGGTTGGATTTCGTACGCAATCGATACGCATCGAAGCCTACACCGGCGCCGAGACCGCCCGCAGTTCGCCCCCAGCCGAGCGGAAGGGTGACGCAATCCTGCGCCTGACCCGGCAACACGAATATCGGGGCTTTCAGTTTCCGCCCGTCAGCCTGAATTTCCACGACGTCTTCGCTGGCAAGTGCGAGCCGTTTCGCCGTGCTCGGTGCAATGAGCGCGGCGTTGTCCCAGGTAAGCCTGGTGAACGACCTCGCCATCTCCAGCAGCCACGGGTTGTCGGCGTAGCGGCCGTCCCAATTCGCTTCGTCGGGCCGGAACAACACCTGCAGTGAGCCCGGTGATTCAGCGGGCGGTTTTGGCAGCGCCGCTGCGATATCGGCGCGAGGCGTCAGGTCGAGGGTCGGCGCCGCGGTGTCTGGAACCACTCCTTTCTGCACCGCCCCGTACCAGAAGGTTTCGAAATCGCCGCGGTTTTCCTGTTGCGCACGTTGCTGCCAGAAGTCGCGCACCAGCGTGTAGTCGTCAGGGGTAAGATTCCCGAGCAGGATGGCCAGAACCTGCTGCAGCGAATGTCCGCCGTATAGCGGACGCACCTGCGGCTGCAGGATCGTCGTCGTGCCATCGAAGGCGCGCGCATCACTCCACGATTCGTATTCGTGCGACGCCGGCAGGCGCCAAGTACACGCGTGCGCGGTCTCGTTATCGTAGAGAGAAAGGCAAACGGAGAACGGCACCCGGCTCAAAGCGCCGGCAAAATCCACGTCGGCGGGCGCGTCATAAACCGGATTCGATCCGAATATGAGCAGTGTATCCACCTTGCCCGCCGCCATGTCATCCGTTAGTTCGACCAGCGAATCCCGGTCCGACCCGGTTGCAAGATCGATTGGGGCAATCAACCGAACGGTCTTGCCGAAAGCGCCGAGCGTGTTGTTGATGGCGTCGGCGAGCAGATGAATTTCGACCGGTTGCTCGCGCCCGGCGTGAATCAGAGCGCCGCCCTTGTTCTGAGCCAAATCGTCCGCCGCAGCCTTCAGCCAGGTTGCGTGACGATTTTCCTGCTGCGACCACTCCTGAGGCCCGGCCCCTAGCAATCCCGCCAGGTAGCGGAGCGAGGCGGCGATCTCGCCGGGCTGCATTGGCAAACGATGGTCCGCCTTGGCACCCAGCAACGTCGGAGTGCTCTCGATGGCGTAGACCCGGCTCATCTTGCCGCCGGTCTCGGTCGGCCGCCGGCGAGCCGCGAAGGCGCGGGCATACGCGAGCCAGCCTGGAACGGCTGAAATGAGATCACTGCCGATGCCCACGATCCGGTTAGCCGCAGCAACATCGAACACCCTGTCAACCGGGCGGCCGAAGCTTTTTGTCGCCGCCGCGCGCTCATTGTCGCGATGCAGCGGCTCCCATCGGTGCAAACGCATGTTGGGGAACTGCTGCTGCAAACCTGCGATCTGCTTAGCAAGCAAGGGTGAACTCATTGCCCCGCTGAGGAGGCGAAGTCCTTCGCCTTTGTTCGCCATGAGCGCGCCGCGGCGATCGTGAAGCGCGGCGACAAAGCCTTCCCAGGTGGAGATTTCTCGCGCGCCAAAGATCGTCTGGGCGCGGCGCGGGTCGTACAGTTCGAGGATGCTCGCCTGCATGATCGCGCTGGCTGCGCCGAGACTTGCTGGATGATCCGGATTGCCCTCGATCTTGATCGGACGCGCCGTCTGATGCGTCACCAGGACGCCGCTCGCGTAACCGCCTTGCGTCATCGCGGTGGCGTAGTAGCGGTTTCGTCCGGGAATAACGTTTTCCGGGGCTTCCACGTACGGAAGTAGCTGGCGTGGATTGGCCTCGGGGCCGCAGCTAGCCAATCCGCCGAGCGCCATCGACGCGGCCATCAGCTGCAAGAAGCGGCGACGGTCAAACGAATTGACGACGTCGCGGAAGCGCGGCACCTCGCGTTCCACAATTGAGGCGAACTCTCGCGTCTCCGCCAGGTCTTCGAGGCTGCGCCAATATGTGCGCGGTGATTGGTTCATCGGTGGCATATGCCGCAATCAGACAGTCTGTCGGGATTGATGTGATATTGGGCCATCAACACCTCGCCCGAGGGCGTCGACGCCGTACGATGCCAATGCGGATTGAAGACCTGATCCTTGGGGCGCAGATGCGGTGCCGGATCGCGGTGACACGACAGGCACCAGCTCATGTAAAGCGTGGTGGCCTTCCAAGTGAGCTCCATGTCGCCGATCGGACCGTGGCACTCGGTACAGCCAACGCCCTTGGCGATGTGAATGCTGTGGTCAAAGAAGACGTAATCCGGCAGCGTGTAGACGCGCGTCCAGCGCAGCGGTGTGTTTTCGGCTAGGCTCTGGCGATCGGGCGCCAGGATCGCGGCGTTCGTCCAGATCTGCGAATGGCACGTCATGCAGATCGCGGTTGACGGCATCCCTGCATCCGAGGATTTCTCGACCATGGTGTGACAGTAGCGGCAATCGAGACCGAGACCGCTGACGTGGTGCTTATGGCTAAATGGGACCGGCTGCTCCGGTGCGTATCGCTCCTGAGTGTTGTAGCCCATCACCGGAACGACCCAGACCGCCAGGAGCGACATACCCGTCAGGTAAGCCCCCGCTATGAGCGCGGCGCTCATGAACAGGTTCGCTCGCGGGCTGAAAATAGCCACGGATCAAATGCGCTCCCACCCCCGGCAATTCAGGCTCCCCCTGGCCAATTCAGCGGCATCGCGCTTGGTTCCATTTCCCGGGATAGTTTGTTTATTCGGTTAGTTTTGACGCCCGCCGCCGTAAGTCGCGCAGCCGACGTTTGATCAGATTTTCCCCCGAGAATTAGCCGGCCGTTTAGTGCTTTGTTCTATTTGATCTTTTTAATGAAGCGGCGGGAGGCACGTCTCATCCACGGCAACGCTTCCTTTTGCCGCACGAGCGGGCCTCCCCGTTGGCGCTGAGACCTTGTTGGGTCACAACCAAAGCGGGCATCGATCTGCCGCAGCCGACTGTCGAAATAATCATTTTGCAGGCTGAAGTGTGCAGCTAGAATCGGGAAACACTTCAATAGGCGCAGGAGGTTTTGAGCAAGCAGGCCGATAAATCGTCGGGCAGCTTGGCGCGAAGCAACGACCCGAGCGCCCTTCACACGTTTTCTTCCGTCCCCCGCGCGGCCCGATCCTAACCGCACACAGCTATTTATGCCCTTCAAGGTTCAAGTTGGCCCTCACGACATTTCCATCCATCACGGCCATACCATTCTGGTCTCCAAATCAAGCGGGCAGATCGATTGGCCGAGCGAACAAGGACTCTATTTTTTTGATACCCGCGTTATCAGCAACTGGAGCATTTTCGCCAACGGCGAACCATGGGAACTGCTCAACGGCGGCGCCATCAGCTATTATGCATCTCGCATTTATCTGACCAATCGAAGAATTCCGACCGCCGATGATACGATTCCGGAACGCACGCTGGGGCTCGTGATCAGCCGTTTGGTCAGCGACGGCGTTCATGAGGATCTTGACGTCAGCAATAACGGGAAGCGGCCGGCGCGCTTTCAGCTTGAGATCGCGGTCCGTTGCGACTTCGCCGATATTTTCGAGGTAAAGTCCGGTAATTTCGTGCGCCGCGGGCGCATTACCACCGAGTGGTCGCAGTCCAAACAACAGCTGCGGACAAGCTACCGCAACGGTGATTTCATCCGTGCCGTCATAGTCGGGCCGGCACGCGGTCAACCGGCTGCGGTCTACGCAAACGGCCGCCTCAGTTTCGAAATCGATCTTGCTCCCGGCGATACCTGGCATTGCTGTTTGCTCTACACACTGGAAGATGGCAATCGCCTGTTCCGGCCGCTGCCCGACTGTGTCGGCCAGGCCGACAAAACGCATCACGCGGAAAAGCTGTCGGACTGGCTGCGATCGGTCCTGAACATCCGCACCAGCAATGAAGAGTTTTACCGGCTGTACCGGCAGGCGCTCGAGGATATGGCGGCGCTGCGACTGCCGACCGGCGATACCGATCACAAGGCGTTTTTGCCGGCGGCCGGGCTACCGTGGTTTGTGGCGCCGTTTGGGCGCGACAGCCTCATCGTCTCGCTACAGAACATTTTGATCTATCCCGATTTTGCCCGCGGCAGTCTCGATGTTCTGGGCGCGCTGCAGGCGAAGACGGTGGATGATTTTCGCGACGCCGAGCCGGGCAAAATTCTGCATGAGTTGCGCTGTGGGGAGCTCGCGCATTTCAAGTTGATCCCGCATACTCCTTATTACGGCACGGCCGACGCGACCCCCCTCTATCTGATAACCCTGCACGCCGCTTGGCGCGCAATCGGCGACACAGCGTTGCTCGAGCAGCATCTCGAAACCGCCGAAGGCTGCCTTTCCTGGATCGATGAGTACGGCGACCGCGATGGCGATGGATTTCAGGAGTACCAGACGCGGTCGTCGGCGGGCTATGAAAACATGGGCTGGAAGGATTCGGGCGACAGCATCGTCTACCCGGATGGCTCGCTGGTTCGAGGCCCTAAGGCGCTCTGCGAATTACAGGGCTATGTCTATGACGCCTGGGTGCGTATGGCCGAAGTTTATGAAGCGCTTGGTAAAAAACGCCGTGCGAAAGAATTGCGCGCCAAGGCCGTGGCGCTGTTCAAACGCTTCAACAAACACTTTTGGGATGAGAAGTTCGGCTTTTACGCCCTGGCGCTGGATGGCGACAAGAAAAAGGTTCTGACCGTTGCTTCCAACCAAGGCCACTGTCTGTGGTCAGGCATCGTGCCGTCTAAACGCGCGGCGAAAGTCGTGAAGCGCCTGATGGCATCGGACATGTGGACCGGATGGGGCATTCGCACGCTTTCCGCCCGGCATCCCGCGTTCAATCCGTATAACTATCAGACCGGATCGGTTTGGCCGCACGACAACGCGATCATTGCGCTCGGTTTCAAACGCTACGGCTTCGGCGCCGAAGCGGCGAGAGTTCGCCCGCGATATCAGCGACGCCGGGAGCCACTTCTTGTCTTACCAGCTGCCGGAGCTCTACACGACGATCGAGCGCAACGAAAAAAGCTTCCCCGTCCAATACCTTGGAGCCAATGTGCCCCAGGCTTGGGCCGCCGGCTCAGTTTTCGCGCTGCTTCAAGCGATATTGGGGTTAACGCCCGATGCGCCTCACGGGAAATTGCACGTCGATCCTGAACTGCCGCATTGGCTTCCCGACCTGACCCTGCAAAATCTGCGTGTCGGTGGGCGTCAATTCGATATCCGCTTCTGGCGCGAGGGCGATGGCACGCATTTCAAGGTCCTGCAAGGCGATCCCGGGGTAGTAGAGCGGCGCAAGTTCGGCGCGCAATTCGAGCATCTGAAGCCGGCATGACCGTGCATTACCCACTCAATACGACGGTCGGCCCCGCCGCCGGAACCCGATCAGCCCTTGGAAAGTTAAGGCAGTGGCTGCGCCACGGCGTGTTCGTCGCCATATCAGAGGGCGTGGAGTAGCCTTCGTGGACATGAACTCTGTGGGACGCGGTGATCGCCGGATCGTCCAGAACCTAGATCGTTCGGAGTTCGGAATGACGCCGCACCCGGTCGTTTTCCTGATTGACGTCGACAACACCCTGCTGGACAACGACAGAGTACAAGAGGACCTCAAACATCATCTAGAGTCCGCCTATGGCCACGTTGCGCGCGAACGCTATTGGCGCATACTAGAGGAGCTTTTCACGGAGCTGGGCTATCGCGACTACCTCGGAGCGCTGCAACGGTATCGCGATGAGCACCCGCGCGAGGTGGAGCTGCTCGCAATGTCTTCGTTCCTCATCGATTATCCTTTCGCAGAACGTCTTTTTCCCGCGGCCCTCGACGTATTGAAACGCTTGGCCGGCACTGGAACAACCGTCATCCTTTCGGACGGCGATGTCGTCTTTCAGCCGCATAAGGTTGAGCGCGCTGGCCTTGCCGAGGCTGTGGCGGGCCGCGTGCTGATCTACATTCACAAGGAAGAAGCCCTCGAAGACGTCGAGCGCCGTTTTCCGGCCGAGCACTATGTTGTGGTCGACGACAAGCCGCGCATTTTGGCGGCCGTCAAACAATTCTGGGGCGAGCGGGTAACGACCGTCTTCGCCCGCCAGGGAAGTTATGCCCACGATCCCGACATCGGCGGCCTCGCGACGGCGGATTGCACGATCGACCATATCGCCGATCTGATGAATGACGATTTGGTGCGATCGTGGCTGACACCGCCAATGCGGTCGTCGCAGCTGGAGCAGGTCCGATGAAAGCAACGAAGACACTACACGACCTCGGTCAGAGTTTGTGGCTCGATAACATCACGCGCGACTTGCTCAACAGCGGCACGCTGCAACGCTACATCGATGAATTCTCAGTGACCGGGCTGACCTCGAATCCAACCATTTTCGATCACGCCATCAGGAAGAGCGCCGATTATGACAGCGACATCGCGGATGGCGCTTCGCGCGCGAAATCCAGCGATGACCTGTTTTTCGATCTGGCCTTGGCGGACTTGCGGCGAGCGGCCGATCTGTTTCAGCCGATTTTCAGCCGAACCGACGGCGTCGACGGTTGGGTTTCGCTCGAAGTCTCGCCAACTTTGGCCTTCGACACCCAACGCTCGCTCGCGGCGGCTCGGGACCTCCATCACCGCGCCGGCAAAGCCGAACCTCTTCATCAAAATACCCGGCACGACGGAGGGCTTGCCGGCCATCGAGGCGGCGATTTTTGCCGGCATTCCGATCAACGTCACGCTGTTGTTCTCCCGCGAACAATATGTCGCCGCGGCGGAGGCCTATCTGCGCGGCGTCGAGCGGCGGATCGAGGCGGGGCTCAATCCCGCCGTCGCCTCGGTCGCGTCGCTCTTCGTCAGCCGCTGGGACGTCGCCGTGAGCTGGAAAGGTGCCGGCCGAACTGACCAATCGGCTCGGCATCGCCATCGCTCAACGCACCTACAAGGCCTATGTCGAGTTGCTGGCTTCGGCGCGCTTTCAGCGCGCCGCAAATGCCGGCGCCCGCGCGCAACGTCTGCTGTGGGCCAGTACCGGCACCAAGGACCCGAAAGCGTCCGACATCCTTTACGTCAAAGCGCTCGCCGCTCCTTTCACCATCAATACCATGCCCGACGGCACGCTCAAGGCCTTCGCGGATCATGGCGAAGTCGGCGACGTCCTCGCGACCCGATGGCGGCGATTGCGAGAAAGTGCTCGCCGGCTTTGCGAAGGCCGGCGTCGACATCGACGCGCTGGCAGACCGTCTTCAAAAGGAAGGCGCCGCCTCCTTTGTCAAATCCTGGAATGATCTGATGGCCTGCGTTCAGTCCAAGAGCGCCGCGATGCGCAAAGCGAGTTGAAACATGGCCGTCGCCACTCGTCCGCCCAAGCAAGCACAGCAAGCCCGAACAGCCCTTGCGCGCGGTGCCGCTGCGTCATCGGCCGGCATGGGCTTTGCTGGAGAAGCACTATCAGAAACTGAAAGACGTCCATCTGCGGCAGCTCTTCGCCGACGATGCGGGCGCGCGGCGAGCGGCTGACCGTTGAAGCCGCCGGCCTTTATCTCGATTATTCCAAAAACCGCATCACCGATGAGACGCTGACGCTGTTGCTGCGGCTTGCCCGCAGAGTCGGCACTGCGCAGGACCGCATCGACGCCATGTTCCGCGGCGACAAAATCAATGTTTCGGAAGACCGCGCGGTGCTGCACGTCGCGCTGCGAGCACCGCGCGACGCATGCATCATGCATGATGGGCGAAACGTCGTGCCCGACGTGCATGCTGTGCTCGACAAGATGGCCGAATTTTCCGACCGCGTGCGCGGAGGGGAATGGAAGGGCCATACCGGCAAACGCATTCGCAACGTCATCAATGTCGGGATCGGCGGGTCCGATCTCGGCCCGGTGATGGCCTATGAAGCGCTGCGGCACTACAGCGACCGTTCGATGACCTTCCGCTTCGTCTCCAATGTTGATGGCACGGATTTCGCCGAAGCGGTGCGCGATCTCGATCCGGCCGAGACATTATTTATCATCTCCTCCAAGACCTTTACCACGCTTGAAACCATGACCAACGCGCATACGGCGCGCGCCTGGATGCTCGAAGGGTTGAAAGGCGATGAAACGGCGATCGCCAAGCATTTTGTTGCGGTATCGACCAACGCGCAGGAAGTTGCGCGACTTCGGCATCGATACCGCCAACATGTTCGGCTTCTGGGATTGGGTCGGCGGCCGTTATTCGATGGATTCGGCCATCGGCCTTTCGACCATGCTGGCCATCGGCCCGGACAATTTCCGCGCCATGCTGGCGGGCTTCCATTCAATGGATGAGCATTTCCGCTACGGCGCCGTTCGAGCGCAATCTGCCGGTCCTGATGGGGCTCTCGGCGTGTGGTATACGGACTTCTTCGGCGCCCAGACTGTCGCCGTGTTGCCCTACGAGCAGTATCTCAAACGCTTTCCCGCCTATCTCCAGCAGCTCACCATGGAGAGCAACGGCAAGCACGTGACCCTCGATGGCGCGCGCGTCGACTACGATACCGGCCCGATCTATTGGGGCGAGCCCGGCACCAATGGCCAGCACTCGTTCTATCAGCTCATCCATCAAGGGACGCGGCTCATCCCTTGCGACTTCATCGCTTTCGCCCGTGCCCTCAATCCGTTGGGTCGCCATCACGACATGTTGCTCGCCAATGTATTCGCGCAAACCGAGGCGCTGGCCTTCGGCAAGACGCCTGCGGAAGTCAAGGCGGAAGGCACGCCCGACTGGCTGGTGCCGCATCGCGTCGTTCGAGGGTAACCGTCCATCCAACACGGTGTTGGTCAACGAGTTGACGCCGGCAGCTTTGGGAAAACTGGTCGCGCTCTACGAGCACATCGTGTTCACGCAAGGCACGATCTGGCAGATCAACTCGTTCGACCAGTGGGGCGTGGAATTGGGCAAGGCGCTGGCCCAGAAGATCATTCCCCAACTTGAGAGTTCGAGCGAGCCGAAGCTCGAGCACGACAGCTCGACCAATGCGCTGATCCGGCGCTACCGCAAGCTCAGGGATCGCCCCTTGATGGAGGGCTAAAACGTGCAGCTGGGAATGATCGGCCTTGGCCGGATGGGAGCCAACATGGTGCGGCGCCTGCTCAAGGCCGGCCACCAATGCGTAGTGTTCGACCGTTCGGCGAATGCGGTTGCCGAACTGGTCAAAGAAAAGGCCCATCGGCACGTCATCGTTGGCTGAATTTGCCGCCGCTCTGACCAAGCCGCGGGTGCTCTGGTTGATGGTGCCGGTCGGTGCCGTCGACGACATCGATCGCCGAGTTGCTGCCCCATCTCGAGCGCGGCGACATCCTGATCGACGGCGGTAATTCCTACTATATCGACGACATCAAGCGCGCCAAGGAGCTCAGCGCCAAGCACATCCACTATGTCGATGTCGGCACCAGCGGCGGCGTCTGGGGATTGGAGCGCGGTTATTGCATGATGATCGGCGGCGAGAGCGACGTCGTAAGCCATCTCGATCCGATCTTCGCCGCGCTGGCGCCGGGCCGCGGGCGATATTCCGCGCACACCGGGGCGCGAAAAGGCCGGCGGCACGGCCGAACAGGGTTATCTGCATTGCGGCCCCAACGGCGCCGGCCATTTTGTCAAAATGGTCCACAACGGCATCGAATACGGCGTGATGGCCGCCTACGCGGAGGGCTTCGCGGTACTCAAGGCGGCGAATATCGGCAAGAGACCGCCCACCATCGACGCCGAAACCACGCCGCTGCGTGATCCTGAATATTACAAATACGATCTGAACCTGCCCGACATTGCCGAAGTTTGGCGTCGTGGCAGCGTGATCGCGTCCTGGCTGCTCGATCTTTCTGCCACGGCGCTCCTGCAGGACCCGGCGTTGCAGACTTTCGCCGGGCGGGTGTCCGACTCAGGCGAAGGGCGTTGGACCATCAAAGCGGCCATCGACGAAGGTGTGCCCGCGCATGTGCTGTCCTCGGCGCTGTACGAACGCTTCAGCTCGCGCGGCGACGCGGACTTCGCCGACAAACTCCTCTCTGCGATGCGTTACCAATTCGGGGGGCATGTGGAAAAACCGGCCGCAAAGCGGGCCGGATAAAATCGGAGCTAACCGGCGATGCAACAGGCAAGATCGAAAGGATTAGCCAGTCCCGAGCTCGATGAGCTCGCAATCAATACGATCCGCACCCTTTCGATCGACGCAGTCCAGAAGGCGAATTCAGGTCATCCCGGCACGCCGATGGCGCTGGCGCCGCTGATCTACGTCATCTGGAATGAAGTGCTGCGCTTCGATCCGCAGGACCCGATTTGGCCCAATCGCGATCGCTTTTTGCTGTCGAACGGGCACGCCTCGATGCTGCTGTGGTCGGTGCTGTATCTGACCGGCACGCGCGCGGTAAATGCCGACTACGAGCGGCTTGGCCATCCCGCAGTCACGCTCGACGACATCAAGCATTTCCGCCAGCTCGGCAGCAAAGCGCCGGGGCATCCGGAGTATCATTTGACGTCGGGCGTAGAGGCGACCACCGGCCCGCTCGGCCAAGGCATTGCCGACAGCGTCGGCATGGCGATCGCGCGCAGATGGCTCGCCAGCCGTTACAACAAACCCGGCTTCGATCTGTTCGATTACAACATTTATGTTGTGTGCAGCGACGGCGACCTGATGGAAGGCATTGGCTCGGAAGCTGCCTCGCTCGCCGGACACCTCGGTCTCGATGATCTGTGCTGGATCTACGATAACAATCACATCACCATCGACGGCAAGACCCGCATCACATTTACCGAAGACGTGGCCGCGCGCTTCGCGGCGTACCAGTGGAATGTGCTGCGGGTCCACGACGCCAACGATCTCGAGCGGATCGCCGAAGCGCTCGCGGTCTTTCGCGAGACGAAAGAGCGCCCGACATTGATCATTCTCGACAGCCACATCGGGTATGGCTCTCCGCACAAGGTTGATACGTCGGCGGCGCATGGCGAACCCCTGGGCGAAGAGGAGGTGCGGCTCGTCAAGCGCGCCTACGACTGGCCGGAAAATGCGCAGTTCCTCGTCCCTGACGGCGTCGTGGCGCGCTTCACCGACGGCATCGGGCAGCGCGGCGGCAAGGCGCGGAGCGAGTGGGAAGCGCTGTTTGCCAAATATCGCGAACGCTTCTCAGACCTGGCAACCGAAATCGATCTGATGCAACGGCGCGAGCTGCCCGCCGGATGGGACCGCAACCTGCCGAGCTTCCCGCCCGACGCGAAAGGTATCGCCGGGCGCGACGCGTCGAGCCAAGTTCTCAATGTCCTCGCCCAGAACATTCCATGGTTTCTCGGCGGATCCGCCGATCTCGCCTCGTCAAATCGCACAGCGCTCAAATTTCCGGGCGCCGGCGACTTCGAACCGGGTACGCCCGGCGGCCGCAATCTGCATTTCGGCATCCGCGAGCATTCGATGGCGGCAATCGTCAACGGGCTGTCGCTCTCGAAGCTGCGCGCCTTCGGCTCGACGTTTCTTATCTTCAGCGATTACGCGCGACCGGCTATCCGCCTCTCCGCGATTATGGAGTTGCCGGCCATCTGGGTTTTCACGCACGATGCCATGGGCGACGGCGAAGATGGGCCAACGCATCAGCCGGTCGAGCAGCTGATCTCGCTGCGCGCCATTCCGGGCCTTGTCGTGCTCCGCCCGGCGGATGCCAACGAGGTCGTCGAAGCGTATCGTTATATCTTGCAATTGCGCCACAAGCCGGCGGCGCTTGCGCTGTCGCGCCAACCGCTGCCGACGTTCGATCGCTCCAAATATGCGTCCGCGGACGGCGTGGCGCGCGGCGCCTATGTCATGGCTGACGCGTCCGGCGGGCCACCCGAGATCATTCTGATCGCTTCAGGGAGCGAGGTCCTCTTGGTCGTTCAGGCCCATGAAGCACTCGCGGCGCGAGGGATTCGATCGCGCGTCGTTTCGATGCCGTCCTGGGACATTTTCGAGCAGCAACCTCAGTCCTATCGCGACGATGTTCTGCTCCCTGCCGTGAAAGCACGCGTCGCCGTCGAGCAGGGATCGGTGCTCGGCTGGGACCGCTATGTCGGGGCCGCCGGCCGCGTGATCGGCATGAAAACCTTCGGCGCCTCAGCGCCGCTTAAGGAATTGGACCGCAAGTTTGGTTTCGAGCCTGATCGGGTGGTTGCGGTCGCCATGGAAGTGCTCGGACGCAGTTGATCGCGGTGGCGCGGCGAAAGCGGCCCCTCATGAAGCGACAGCGAGACGAAAGATCGGGATCATGTTGGATACGCATACCGAAGTCATCAAAGCCGCCGGGACGCCGGAAACCGAGCGCCTGCAGCAGGCCGAAAGCGCACCGCCCGCGCCGCCATGCGCCATGGTGATCTTTGGCGCAGCCGGTGACCTTACCAAACGACTGGTGGTCCCCGCGCTTTACAATCTGGCCCAGGCCGGGCAGCTCTCCAACCAATTCCAACTTGTCGGCGTCGATCACCACGCCGGCAGCGCTGAGCAATGGCGCAAAAACCTTGCCGGGGCGCTGGAAGGTTTCGTTGCGCAAGGCAGCGAGTTTCATGTCGATGCCATCGACCAGTCGGCGTGGCGCTGGCTCAGCGAGCGCATGAGCTATGTGCAAGGCGATCTGAACGATCCTAATGCTTACCTTCTGCTGCGCGACCATCTCGCCGCACTGGACAAAACGGCGGCGACCGGTGGGAATTACCTATTCTACCTTGCCGTCGGCGACCGCTTCTTCGCGCCTGCGATCGCCCAGCTTGGCGCCGCGGGCCTCGCGACCGAAGAGAATGGCCAGTGGCGCCGGGTCGTGATCGAAAAGCCCTTCGGCCACGACCTGCCGTCAGCCAAGGCGCTCAATGCCGACATCCTGAAAACCCTGCAAGGAGAATCAGATCTACCGGATCGACCATTTCCTCGGCAAGGAAACGGTTCAGAACATCATGGCGCTGCGCTTCGCCAACGGCTTATTCGAGCCGCTGTGGAATCGCCAACAGATCGACCACGTCCAGATCACCGTTGCGGAAACACTCGGCGTCGAGCACCGCGGCAATTTTTATGAAAAGACCGGCGCTTTGCGCGACATGGTGCCGAATCACGTTTTCCAGCTGCTGGCGATGACCGCCATGGAACCGCCCAATTCTTTCGACGCCGACGCGGTGCGCAGCAAAAAGACCGAGGTCATCCAGGCCATCAAGCCGATCGATCCGGGCCAGGCGCTGCGCGACGCCGTGCGCGGGCAATATGGCGGCGGCACGGTGATGGGCGAAAGCGCACTGCCCTATCGCCAGGAGCCGCTCGTTGCGCCGAACTCGCCGACCGAGACTTTCGTCGCTTGGAAGCTCAACATCGATAATTGGCGCTGGGCCGGCGTGCCGTTTTATTTGCGCACCGGCAAGCGCTTGCGCCGCCGATCGACCGAGATTGCAATCCGCTTTCATCAGGCACCTTATGCGCTTTTCCGCGACACCTGCGTGGAGCGGATGCACCCAAACTGGATGATTCTGCGCATCCAGCCCGACGAAGGAATCGCGCTGGAATTCGCCGCCAAACGTCCCGGCCCCGTTGTGAAGCTGAGCACGGTCAGTATGGATTTCGCCTACAAAACCTATTTCAAGATCGCCGCCAACACCGGCTACGAGACGCTGATCTATGACTGCATGATCGGCGATCCGACGCTGTTCCAGCGCGCGGATACCGTCGAAGCGGGCTGGCAGGCGGCGCAGCCGATCCTTGAGGCCTGGGCCAACAATCCGCCGCCGGACTTTCCGAATTATGCCGCCGGCAGCAGCGGCCCCGCGGCGGCCGACGAATTGCTCGCGCGCGACCGGTCGCGCGTGGCGGCCGCTGACTTGACCGGCGCGGGAGGTCTAAGTGGCGGAGAAGCGAAAAATCTCTCTGGTCTTGGCGGACGTGGACGGGACGTTGGTCACCGAGGACAAGATATTGACCGAGCGGGCGCGCAACGCCGTCAACGCGCTGCACAATGCCGGCATTGGTTTCGCCATAACCAGCGGCCGGCCGCCGCTTGGAATGGCGATGCTTTTCGACCTGCTCGAAATCGACACGCCGATCGCCGGCTTTAACGGCGGGCTGTTTGTCAAACGCGATCTCACAATCCTGGAAGAAAAGACGGTGCCGCCCGACGTCGCACGCCAAGCCATCGAGCTGATGCGTGCACGCGCCCTCGATACCTGGGTCTATAGCGGCAATGATTGGCTGATCACCAAGGCTGACGCGCCGCATGTTGCCCGCGAAGCCTGGACTGTCAAATTCCAACCCGAAGGTCGTGCCCGACGTTCGCCAGCATTTGCAGCACGTCGCCAAGATCGTCGGCGTGAGCGACGATCTCGACAAGGTGCGACGCTGCGAAACCGAGGCACAGGCTGCATTCGGCCAGCGCGCGACCGCCACTCGGTCGCAACCCTACTACCTCGACGTCACCAACAAAAATGCAAACAAAGGCGCCGTGGTGGAATATCTGGCGCAGCATGTCGGCGTGCCGGCAAACGAGATTGCGACCATCGGCGATCAAATGAATGACGTGCTGATGTTCAAGCGCTCCGGATTCAGCATCGCCATGGGTAACGCGTCTGACGAGGTCAAGGCGCAAGCCGCGGCCGTCACGGCTTCCTACAATGATGAAGGTTTTGCCAAAGCGATGGAAGCCTTCATTCTTGCTCCCACGAGGCACTAAGCACGTGAGCCAGGCGATCGGACGCATTGAAATATTGCCCGATGCGCCCGCGCTGGCGCATCACGTAGCAGAATGGATGACGCAGGCGGCGCTGGCGGCGCGCGGCCCGTTCCGCGTTTCGCTCTCCGGCGGTTCGACGCCAAAGACGCTGTACGCCCTACTCGCTTCGGATGAATTCAGGCCCCGTTTCCCTTGGCCGCGCGTTTTCTGGTACTGGGGCGATGAGCGTTTCGTTCCGCATGATGATCCCGAAAGCAATTATCGGATGACCCGCGAGGCAATGCTCGCCACGGCTCCAGTTCCGCCGCAGAACGTTCACCCAATTCCGACGGACGGGGATCCCGACGACGCAGCGCAGCGCTATGAGCGGACTTTACAGGAAGCCTATGGCGCGGCGACCCTGGATGCTCAGCGCCCTCTGTTCGACCTCACATTGCTTGGCCTTGGTCCTGACGGCCACACGGCATCCCTGCTTCCCGGAGAGCCGGTATTGAACGAGCGCAGGCGCTGGGTCGCCGCCGTTTCGCATGGCCGGCCGGAGGTCCGCATAACCATGACTTATCCGGCGATTGAGAGCAGCCGACGCGTTGCGTTCCTGGTGGCGGGGAAAGAAAAGGCGCCGATCTTCAGCGCGATCCGCGCCGGCAACAGTCGAGCGCCGGCCGCGCGCGTCCGACCGGTCGGTGAGTTGATTTGGTTCGTCGATCGAGCGGCGGCCGGCGAAGCGAATGAGCCTCGTCGCGCAGGGGCACAGACCCGATGAATACACGAGCTGCTTCCGTGCTCGACGCCAATCCGCGCGCCGGGATGCCCTCAATCATCATAGCGCCTTCAATTCTATCCGCTGATTTCGCGAGATTAGGTGAGGAAGTTCGTGCCGTCGATTTAGCCGGTGCGGACTGGATTCATGTCGACGTCATGGATGGACATTTTGTTCCGAACATCACCATAGGGCCGGCCGTGCTACAGGCCATCCGCCGCTCCACAAGCAAGCCGCTCAACGTTCATTTGATGATCGTCGAGCCGCAGAACTATCTCGGCGCTTTCGCCGAGGCCGGCGCGGATCACCTTCTTGTGCAGGCCGAGCCCGGCTCCACGATCCACCTGCATCGGGTGCTGTCGAGCATCCGCACACTTGGCAAAAAAGCCGGTGTCGTGCTCGACCCTGCCACGCCGCCGGAGCTTGTCGAATATGTGCTGCAGCTATGCGATGTCATTCTGGTCATGACGGTCAATCCGGGATTCGGCGGCCAAAGCTTCCTTCCCGAAATGCTGCCTAAGATTCGGCGGTTGCGTGCGATGTGCGCCGCCCGCGGCCTGCATCCGGTGATCGAAGTCGATGGCGGCGAGAACGCGACGACGGCGGCGCAAGCGGTGGCCGCCGGCGCAACCGCGATCGTTGCGGGTTCGGCAATCTTTGGAACCAAGGATTACGCCAAAGCTATTGCCGAGCTGCGCGCGAAGGCCGCCATCGCGGCGTGAGCACATGAACACCGCGCGCTCCTCACCCCATCTCGACCTGGACGCTCTCAAACGCGCTGCCGCCGAGGCGGCGGTGCAATTGGTTGAGAACGACATGATTGTCGGCCTCGGCAGCGGTTCGACGGCGGCGTTCGCGATCGACGCGCTGGCGCGGCGGCATCGGCAAGGCCTGCAATTTCTCGGCATTCCCACTTCGCAGCGCACGGCAACACAGGCGAAGGCCGCGGGAATTCCGCTGACCTCGTTCAGCGAGCATCGACAAATCGATCTTACCATCGATGGCGCTGACGAGGTCGAGCGCGGCACTCTCAACCTGATCAAGGGCGGCGGCGGAGCATTGCTGCACGAGAAGATAGTTGCAGCCGCTACTCGGCAACTCGTCATCGTCATTGACTCGACCAAACTGGTAGATCAGCTCGGCAACAATGTGCCGGTTCCGGTTGAGGTGGCCGCCTTTGGGCTGGAAGCCACCCAGGCCGCGCTCGAAGTGCTGGGTGCAAAGGCGCGGCTTCGCTTGTCGAAACCGGATCAACCATTCGTCAGTGAGAGCGGCAACCGCATTCTCGATTGCAAATTCGAGGGCATCACCGACCCGGCGCGACTGAACGACCGCATCCGCCACATCATCGGAGTCGTCGACAGTGGCCTTTTCATCTCCCGCGCCGATCCGGTTTTCATGGCCGACGCGTCCGGAGTGCAGCGGCTCAACAGCGCACGCTCGCACCGCGGCACTCCGCCCGTTCTGGTGATTATGGGAGTGTCGGGTGCGGGTAAGACGACGATCGCCGAAGCACTCGTCGCGCGTTTGGGCTGGGCCTTCGAAGAGGGCGATTCGCTCCATCCGGACGTCAACATCGCCAAGATGCATGCCGGTATTCCGTTAACCGACGAAGATCGCCAACCGTGGCTCGAGCGCGTGGCGGCGTGGATCGATGCGCAACGGGCTAAGAAGCAGCCGGGCATTATCACGTGCTCTGCACTCAAGCGCTCCTATCGGCAGATCATCATTGGCGACCGCCCCGAAGTCCGGCTTGTCTATCTTCGCGGCGGCGGGGAACTCATGGCCGAACATCTCGCCGGCCGCCACGGTCATTTCATGCCGCCCGCTCTGCTGCAGAGCCAGATCGATACGCTCGAAGAGCCGGATCCAAGCGAGGACGCCCTGATCATTGATGAAGGGGCGCCTCCCGGGCGGACCCCGGAACAGATCGCCCGCGAAATCATCCATCTGCTCGGCGCTTCCGCAAAAGTCACATCTCATGTGGCAACTGACGCCCACTGAGCGACCGAACGGCCTCGATCGATGCGCGAACAGCAGAGCGACGGGCGAGTTAGGTGCGACGATTAGATTGGTTTGGATTTTGCGATGAGACGGCGTGCTGCATTGTTGGTTGCAACGGTTTTGATCGTAAGTTCTTGGCACGGCGCGAAAGCGCAAGAAAATGAAGTTCTGACTTACCACGGCAAGCAAGATCGAACCGGCAACTTTGTAGTGCCGGGGCTTACCCGGGATAAAGCACGGTCAACGCACCTCGATCAGACGTTCGACGCTCGCGTTGCCGGACATCTCTACGCTCAGCCATTGTATTGGCATGTCCCCGGTGCGGACAGCGCGATGCTGCTCGTTGCGACCGAGGACGACATCGTGCAAGCGTTCGACGCAAGAACCGGCAAGGAAATTTGGCGCCGCTCGGTCGGGCGGCCGGTTCCGGCCTCCTCACTGCCGTGCGGCAATATCAACCCGCTTGGCATCACCGGTACGCCGGTCATCGATCCAGCCACCCAGGCTATCTATTTTGACGCTGCTATCGACGGGCGCGATGGTCCGCGTCACGAAGTATTTGGGTTGTCGCTGAGAGACGGCGCTGTTCTTACCGGATGGCCGATCGATATTGCTGATGCTTTGCAAAAGTCGGGGCGGCGTTTCGATCCACGGGTCCAGAATCAACGCGCGGCGGTGGCACTTCTCGACGGCACGATCTATGTCGCCTTCGGTGGCCATTTTGGCGATTGCGGCGATTATCACGGTTGGGTCGTCGGTTTACCCCTGCACGATCCGAGCCGAACGCTCAGCTTTGAAACCCGGGCTCGTGGCGGCGGCATCTGGTCGCCAGGCGGCTTGAGCGTAGTCGATGACCATATCCTGTTTGCGACCGGCAACACTTTCGGTGCCAGCACGTGGAGCGACGGCGAAGCCGTCATTCGCCTACCTCCCGATTTGCAGCGCAGCGAAAGCAAGCGAGACTATTTTGCGCCGTCTGATTGGAAAGCGCTCGACGCCCGTGACGAAGACCTCGGCGGCAGCAATCCACTGCCCTTCAAAATCCCAAACACAAGTGGCGGCGAAGACGAGATGGTGCTGGCATTAGGCAAAGATCGTAAGGCCTATCTGCTCAATGAGAAGGACCTTGGCGGTATCGGCGGCCAATTGTCCGCCGCGACCATATCTGGGATACGCATCACTACTGCGCCCGCCGCCTATCCGGTCGGCGGGGATATTTTTGTAGCACTGCAAGCCCCAGGGGTCGGTTGTCCAAACGCAAGCCGAAATCATGATTTGACAGTCTTGCGAATTGCCGGACACCGACTTCGTCGATCAATACGGCTTGGTGCGGCGCGGTCACTGGTCGCGGCTCGCCTATTGTCACAACGACGGATGGCCACTCCGATGCCATCGTATGGATGCTCGGAGCGGAGGGCGACAATCGTCTGCACGCCTTCCGCGGCGATACCGGCGAGGAGATCTTTGCCAGCGAGCCGTTAAGCGGGCTGCGCCACTTTCAAACACTGATTGCGACCAAAGATCATCTTTATGTGGGCGCTGACGGTCGCGTTTACATGTTCGATTTTTGAAAAAACGGCCACGCTATCGGAAGCTCGGCTCAACGAGTGCGGATTAATGCGATGTACGGAAACGTCGTTTCTCGTTGTTGTACGTCCGCGTATCCGATGGGCTGACGCGAAGGAGCTTTCAATGCGCACCATACTGGCTTGGCTGGTCTTATGCGGCCCTGCATTCGCCGCCCCCGTCAGTGAAAATTATCTTTGTGTTCAAGGACATGAGCAGGAAGCAACAACAAAATTGCAGGCGTTCGTAAAAGAGGCGGTCACCAATTTTTTTCGAAAGCGGAACATAGCGATTAATCCCTCAAGCATTCAAATCAGTCTCACGAGCAGCACGCAGGGCGGTACGAGCTCGCCGCCGTACCTCGCGTTTACCGGAAATGCCGGGAGTTCCGGGTTAACAGGCGCTTCGCTTGCCGCAACGGTCGCCGCGCAGGATGGCACCAAATTCAATGTACTTCTCAGTTCGGGATCCAATAATCAGGATACCGCAGAGTACCGGATTATACGAACGCAACATGGGTTCGACAGGGAAGGAAATGCGATCAACCAGCATTGCACTTTGAACCTTTTCGACTCTGGCGACAGCGAAGCCACTAAAAGTCTACTGATCGTCAATGCCAGCTCTGGCCATGTGCTCGGATCGGTTCACCTGCCTGCTCACATCGCGCTTTATTAGCAACCCAGAGGCGTCGGGCGTCTTCGATTCCCATTCATTGCAGCGCAGCGGCGCGAGGCTAACTGCGCGGTTGCGAATGCCGCGCCGCTGAACGATCGGGTCGGATCGTCCAGAGCGCGCGCAACGTTCCTAGTGATAACCGACGTCGCTACGAACTTTGCCGCGAAAGACCCAGTAGGACCACGCCGTGTACATAAGGACGATTGGCAGGAGAAAGAGCGTGCCGATCAAGAGGAATGCCTGGGTACTGGGAGACGACGCCGCCTGCCACAACGTGAAATGATACGGTACGATCATTGGCCACAGGCTGATGGCGATGCCTATGAAGGACATCAGGAAGAGGCCGATCGCGCTGAGGAACGGGGTCAATTCCTGGCGGTGTGTCAGTGCATACCATTCTGCGAGGACGATTAAAGCCGTGATCACCGGCACCGGCGCGAGGTAGACGATATTGGGCCAACTGAACCAGCGATTTGCGATGTCGGCGTTCGCCAGCGGCGTCCAGATGCTGACGCCGATAATAGCTAACACCACACCGACGAGCGAAACCATTCCGGCGCGCCGGGCCCACTGCTGTAGATCACTTTCGGTCTTAAGGATGAGCCACCCGGCACCCAAAAGCGAATAACCAAATACCAGCGCCAGGCCGACGAGCAGCGCAAAAGGCGTAACCCAATCAAGCGAAGTGCCGCCGAACTGCGTTCCATTGACTTTAAATCCCTGAATAAAGGTGCCAAGAACGACGCCCTGCGCGTAGGTTGCCATAATCGAACCACCGTGAAAGGCCCGATCCCAAAAGCGCCGCAAAGCGTCATGTTTGAAGCGAAATTCGAAAGCGACGCCGCGAAAAACCAACGCTAACAGCATGATCACGATCGGGAAATAAACGGCCGGAATGATGATCGCGAAGGCAATCGGGAATGCGGCAAGCAGACCCAAGCCGCCGAACACGAGCCAAGTCTCGTTTCCGTCCCAGATTGGCGCGATGGAGTTCATCGCGATGCCGCGCCGTTCGTCATCGGCAATGAAGCCGTAAAGAATGCCGACGCCGAGATCAAAGCCGTCGAACACAACGTAATAGAACACTGCGAGGCCGAGCAGTACGGTCCACAGCGGCACCAGATCGAGAACCATCGCCGCCTCCGCTACCCGTCAATCCCTGCCCGCGCGGCGTTTTCGAACGGCTCGTTGGGCCGGCCGCTCTCGATGCGTTGCGGTTCGGGTGCGGCCTCTTGCGGACCCCGCCGCACCCGTGCGGCCATGAACGCGATCCCGGTCGGAAACATGATCAAATAAACGACGATATAGAGCCCGAGCGACACGGCCACATCCGCTCCCGTCAGCGAGGGCGAAACCGAATCCGCCGTGCGCACCAACCCGTATACGGTCCACGGCTGGCGGCCGACTTCCGTTGTGATCCAGCCGGCCAGGACGGCGAAGAAACCGAAGGGAGCCACGATCTGGCATAGCCGCAGGAACCACACCGAATCCCAAAGACGCCCGGCCAATTGCAGGATTTGGCCGATGATCACCACCGCCAGCATGATAAAGCCGATTCCGACCATGATGCGGAAGCCGAAGAACGGCGGTGCAACCGGCGGGCGCTGGTCAGCCGGCCACTCCTTGAGTCCTTTGATTTCGCCGTTCCACGAATGGGTGAGGATCAGACTGCCGAGATCGGGGATTTCGATGGCATCGCGCATCGTAGCGGCGGCGTCGTCAGGAATGCCGAACAGCGTGAGCGGCGTCGGCCGCTCCGTATCGTAGCGGCCCTCGATGGCCGCGAGTTTCGCCGGTTGATATTCCAGCGTATTGAGGCCGTGCTGGTCGCCAAGAAATATTTGCAGCGGCACGATGACGATGAGAAGGTCGAGCGCCATGCGGATCATGATGCGCGCATCGCCGGCGGCGCGGTCCCGGCGCAGCAGCCAAGCGCCGACGCCCATGACGACGAAAGCTGTCGTGATGTAAAACGCGTTGACGTTGTGCGCGAGCCGGTAAGGAAACGACGGATTGAAGATTATCGCGAGCCAATCGACCGGCTCGAAACGGCCATTGACGATCTTATAGCCGGCCGGCGTCTGCATCCACGAGTTGGTCGCCAGAATCCAAAACGACGAAAATAACGTCCCTATCGCAACCATGATGGCGGCAAAAAAGTGCGCCCAGGCCGGGACTAAACGGCGACCGAACAAGAGCACACCCAGAAAGGATGCTTCGAGAAAGAAGGCCATCAAGCCTTCGTAAGCCATTAACGGGGAGAGAACATCTGCGGTCGCTTCGGTAAAGCGGCTCCAATTGGTGCCGAATTGAAACGGCATGATGATGCCGGAGACAACGCCCATGCCGAACGATACCGCGAATATGCGTGTCCAAAACCCGGACAAACGAAACCAGACGTCGCGGCCGGTGAAGAAATAGAGGCCTTCCAGAACGGCAATGTACGAGGCAAGCCCGACGGTGAAGGCCGGCAGCAGGATGTGCCAGGAAATGACCCAAGCCCATTGCAGCCGCGAAATCAAAACCGGATCGAGCGCCATGCAGGCAGATTAAAGGCCGAAGCGGCGGAAGTCTATTTGGACGGGCAACTTCTGCCGCGACATTTTCCTGTTACACCCTCGCCGCATACTGCAAGGCGTTCGAGACAAGAGCTTTAGGCGGGACAAGGTCGCGAACCCCTTCCAGGCAGACCTCAAAGAGTGTCATGATATTGTTTTCCACCGCGACAGACGCCGCAGCCTTCGGCCAAGCCTGCCAATGCGGGGCGCTCCAGTGCTCGAGCATCGTTTGCTCAAGCCGTTCTGCTTCCAGCTCCCGTTCTTTAAGACTGTCGTAAAAAGAGTCGAAGCCGACCTGTGAAGGGTCGCGGCTGAGGGATTTCAGTGCGCGTCGGGCCGTCCGCAGGTTGTTGACGACGTGCGCATGCCAGTCATGCACCACATCGCCGGCTTGTCTTAAGTCGGCCGGCGAGAGGACCGCGCCGTGAACTGCACCGGCGTACGCGCAAAACAGCAACAGGTTCACGTCAATAGCGTGGCGATCTTGCAGATCGAGGCACTCCCGCTGCACGGCTGAATTGTCATACACCGACAGCGAAAATGTCCAGAAACTCAAGGGATCGTGCTGCATAGCCTAAATTACAGCCTCTATCCACCATCCGCGCCAGACGGGCCTTGACCCACTGCCCCAAGGAAGGCCTCAAACAGCGAGCCGGAGGATCGCGCCTCGGCAACAGTGCCGTTAAAGACTTGCGCGCCAGACGAAAGCACACACACACGATCGGAGACGTCGAGCGCGCGGGCGGTATTTTGTTCCACCAGGAGAATGCCAAGGCCTTCGCTTTTGAGCTGAACGAGAACGTCGAGGCAAAGATCCACCATCTTCGGCATGAGCCCGAGCGACAACTCATCAACGAGAAGAAGCCGCGGCGTCGGCCATCAAGGCGCGGCCGATCGCCAGCATCTGTTGCTCGCCTCCGGACAGCGAGCCGGCGAATTGACGGCGGCGTTCGTAAAGTCGGGGAAAATAGCCAAAGACACGCTGCCGCTTCACTGCGTCCTCGGCCCACGGCCGCGCGTAGCCGCCAATCGTGAGATTTTCCTCCACCGTCAGATCGGAGAAAAGCTGGCGGCCTTCGGGGACGAGCGCAATACCGAGGTTTACGCGTTCGACGGCGCGCCGGCGCGTAATGTCCTTATCATCGAAAAGGATGCGGCCGCCGTGAATATCGATGTGTCCCATGATCGCCATGATGGTCGAGGTTTTGCCGGCCCCATTAGGTCCGAGAAGCGCCAATATTGAGCCGGCCGGCAGAACGAAGGATGCATCGTGAACCGCGCGGACGACGCCGTAGCCGCATTTGAGATGCTCAATGGCCAGCATGTTCGCCGCGTCCCTTGCCGACATAAGCTTCTAGCACCGCGGCGTCGGCCATGACCACGCCGGGCGCGCCGTCGGCAATCACTCTGCCGTCGTTCATGACCACGATGCGCCGGCAATTGCGCATTACTTCTTCAAGATTGTGTTCGATGAGCAGGATGGTCATGCCCCCGGCATGCAGCGCGGCGATCGTCTCGACCTGTGCCGCAGCCTCCACCTGATTGAGGCCGGCGAGCGGTTCGTCGAGCAAGATGATCTGTGGGTCCAGCGCAAGAGCGCGGGCAACCTCAAGCCGTTTCATTTGGCCGAGCGGCAGCGAACCAGCAAGCTTGCCTTCGATTCCGCCAAGTCCGACGCGACGCATGATTTCAGTGGCGCGCTCGGTCTCTTGCCGCCGATCCATATGCAGAAGGGCGCGCAGCGGCGTTAACGTACGGCGATAGCCCGCGGCAAGCACCACATTGTCGAGTACCGTCATGTCACGGAATGGCCGCACCATTTGGTGGGTGATCGCCAAGCCTTGGCGCACCCTGGCGGCGGTCGAGCGGCCGGTCACATCCTCGCCTTCGAGCATGATGCGTCCACGGTCGGGCCGGATCTTGCCGGAGAGGATGCCCGACGAGGGTGGTTTTGCCCGCACCGTTCGGCCCGATCAGGCCGATGAATTCATTGGCGGCTATCGAAATCGTTACGCCGTCGACCGCGCGCACGCCGCCGAAGCTGACTGCTACGTCGTATAGCTCTACGGCCGCCTTCATGGCTTCGCTTTTGACCAGGCTAACCTGGCCGTGATGCCGGCCAAGCCGCCGGGTGCAAGGCGAATGACCAGGACCAAAAGGCCGCCGAACACCAGAAGCCGATAATTATTGACGAAGCGAATGGCCTCGGGCAGCAGCGTCAACAAAACTGCGGCCACAACCACTCCCGCCGTGGAGCCAATGCCTCCGATTACCACCATGGCCATCAGCATCACGGACAAAATGAAATCGAACGTATCTGCGGTGATGAACTGGGTGAACAAGGCGTACAGAGCGCCGGCCAGCCCGGCCAAGGCGGTACCGATGGCGAACGCTGCGAGCTTGTAGGCGCCGACATTGATTCCCAAGGTCTTCGCCGCGTCCTCGTCCTGGCTGACGGCACGAAAGGCAAAGCCCATCCAGGAGCGGCCAATGTAAAAGCTCAGCGCGACCGTCGCGGCGGCGAACAGCAAAATCATGATCATATTGCCGGTTCCGCTGAAACCTGAACCAGGGATGTTGCTGATGCCCATTTCACCGCCGAGCCAAGCCTGTTTGCGGACAAAGCCAGTGAAAAGAAAGTTCACGCCGATGGTCGTCACGGCGAGAAAATCGCTGCGAACGCGCAGCGAGGCAAAGCCGACGATCGTACCCAAGATCGCGGCAGCCACGGCGCCGCAGACGAGAGCCACGGCGACATCCGCCCCACCGATCAAGGCCAGCGCCGCCGCGTAAGCACCGGCGCCGTAGAATGCGCCGTGTCCCAAGCTGATTTGGCCGCAGAAGCCGCTGATCATGTTGAGGCTTACGGCGAGGATCACATTGAGGCCGATCACCGAAAGAAGGCTGATCTCATACGCGCTCATGTGGTGCGCGCTCCGGTAAATCCTTGCGGACGGATCATCAACAGCGCAATCAACGCGACAAACGCAATTGCGTCCCGGTTGAGCCATGCACCGATGAAAATCGTGCCGTAGGATTCTACCATCCCCAGTACGAGGCTCGCGATCAGCGTGCCGCGCACGCTGCCGAGGCCGCCGAGCACGATAATGGCCAACGCCTTGTAGCTGACCACATATCCGATCACTGGATCGACGAGATTGTTGAGCAGACCCACCAAGCCTCCGGCTAACGCCGCCAGTGCCGAGCCGATGGCAAAATTGAGATAGCGCACCTTCACGGCATCGATGCCAAAACTGGTTGCAATTCGCGGCCGCGATACGGTCGCGCGCCAGCCGACGCCGATGCGCGTGCGCGTCGTAAAAAAGTGCAGCCCGGCAAACACGATGATGGTGCAGGCCACGATCGCGATCTGCACGGCGTTGACCCGCACCCCTGCGATGTCAAAAATCCTGAAAGCATAGGCGTTATGGCGAAATGTGACGCCTTGCTCGCCGAAAGCAATCCGAAAGGCATCTTGCATCAGCACCAAGAGACCGACCGACGCAATCATCGGCACGTCTGGGCGATAGCTGAGCAGCGGTTCGTACAGCAGGCGGTAAATGGCCATGCCGAAGAGCGGGCATACGGCGATTGCCGCGAGAAGTCCCAGCCCGACGCTGCCGGTCGCATTCGCGACGAGCACGGTTGCATAGGCGCCGAGCGCGAACACAGCGGCGTGGGCAATGTGCAAGATGCGCAGCAGCCCGTAAACAAGGGTCAGGCCGACCGCCATCATGGCGTACATACATCCGAAGCTCAGGCCGCTCACCGCCAGATCGATGTAGTACACCGCTTGGTCCTATCGTGAGGAATTCAGGACCGCTACCGCGGCCCTGGGTATCACTTCTCCGGCGGCGCGAAAGCGTCGAGGTCGCTTAGCTTTGCGAAGAATTTCATCTTTCCGTCCTTCACGACGTTGATGCTGATCGGCATGATTACTTCGTGAAGGCTGTTGAAGCCGATCAATTCACCGGTGAGAAGCGGATAGTTCTTGGTCGCGGCGAGCGCGTCCCGCACCTTGGCGGGATCGGCACTGTTGGCGCGCTTGATTGCGTCTGCCATCAGTTCAATGGCCGAATAGCTTATCGCGGCCACGTTCTCGGGCGGGTAGCCCGCGCGTTTCTGGAATTCGGCAAAGAACTTTTGCAGCGCGGCGTCGTTGCGGCCGCGATCGAAGCTGTCGACGATGTAGGTGCCTTCCGATGCCGGGCCGGCAATTTCAATGAACTTTTGCGAATTGAAGGCCTGCGAGCCGATGATCGGGGCGGTGACGCCACCGGCGCGCAATTGCGCGACAAGCGGACCGCCGGTGAAAAAGTAACCGGTGGCATACACTCCGTCGGGTTCGTCGCGCTTGACGCTGGCGACGATGGAGCCGAATTGGCGGTCGGTCAGCGAGTAGCTGTATTTGTTCACGACCTGAATGCCGTACTTTTTTGCGTCCCCCAAAAAGCCGTCCATCGTCGCCTGGCCATAGTCGTTGTCCATGGTGATGGCCGAGATTTTCTTCAGCTTAAGATCCTTGCCGATGAACAGCGCCGCGGCACGACCTTGCGGCGGTCCTAGGTGGACGAGGCGGAACATGAAGTTGCCGGTGGTCGTGATCTCGGGATGTACGCCATACGCGGCGATCATCACCACGCCGGCCTTCTGAAACACCGGCGCGGCGGCGCGACCCGAGGCTGAATAGCTCGCGTTCACCACGAGCTTGACGCCGTCTTCGCCGATCAGCTTGTTGGCAGTGAAGATGGCCTGATCCGATTTGGCCTGATCGTCATAGGAGATGAGTTCGAGCTTTTGTCCGAGCACGCCGCCGGCGTTGTTTATTGCTTCGATGGCCATGTCGGCCGCGGTCTTGGCCGATTTTCCGTCGGTCGCAGCGAACCCGGTCAACGGCGCCTGAAAGCCGATCTTAATCTGCGCGTTTGCCGGAACGCCGGCGGCGAAGGCGAACAGCGCTATGGCCACGGAGCCGATTACGCTCTTCGCGGTGAACGTTGATAACTTCGACGCCAGATCCAACATGCTCATCTCCGTCACGAGGTTTTGGTTGCGGCATCCGTCGGTGTCGACGGGGCGAAAGCGGCGCGCGTAATGTCCCTGGCGCGGCGGATTGCCGGCTCAGGCGGCTGCGCGATTCTCCAGTCCGAACGATCGCCTTCCCGGCGCGTGGCGTCGATCGCCAGTTTCGTGATGGTGCCCTCCGACTCAAGCGGCTCGGAACGATCGGCACGCACCCGCGGTATGACGATCAGGTCGCGATCAGGTTTCATCCGCGTGGCGATGGCCCATTCGACTTGCTCGCCATTCCAGGGATTCACATCGTCGTCGACCAGCACGATTTGTTTGATCAGATTGACCGACGCCCACACGGCAAATGCCGCCTTGCGCGCGTCGCCGGCGCGCGGCTGATGCAACGAAACTACTGCGTGTAGACGACCGGCTCCGCCCATTCCGACAGCAACCTCTCGGACCGCGGGCACGCTCAAGCGTGCCGCGCGCGCCAAGCCGGCCGAGATGGCAACGCCACCCAGCAGGCAATGCTCCCGATGATAGCCGGGCAGAATGACCTGGAATATCGGGGCGTGCCGTCGCGTCAGGCGGCTAAAGATCGCAGTCACTCCGGGGCCGTAGTCCTCGTAAAGACCGTGGAATTCGCTCACTATTCCTTCATCGGCGGGTGCACCCGCGTCTAAAGTGCCCTCGAGGACGCATTCGCAATGCGCGGGCACAAGCAGGTCCGACCCAAGGCAGCGCGCGACTTCCAGGCTCTCGCCCAGCAACGCGCCCGCAATTTTCAATTCATCCTCGCCCAGCCGCAAGTAGAGGCAGGCGGCGATCAGCACGGCAGGGTGGTTGCCGATGCACACGGCAATATCGAGCGTCTCACCGCGCGCGTGCGCCGCGCGCGCCAACACCGCGAGGTGATGATTGGGAGCTATCCCAACAAACGCGCGATTTGCGCCGAGCGGCATAAACCGTGCAATCGAGAGATTGGCCCGACCGGTTTGGCGATCCTTGGCGATGATTGCACCGGCAGTGATGTAGGGCCCGCGCTCATGCTCGAAAAAATGCGGGATCGGCAATTCGTCAAGCAGAGCCGGATTGTCGACGACCTCTTCCTGACAGGGAGCGGAGGCAACGATACGATGCTCACGCGGCGCTTCGATCGCCGCGATTATCGATGCCTGCATTGCGGCAGGTGTCGTGCCGAGGCCTTGGGCAATCCGATCGAGCGAGTTAAGGAGGTTGCCGACGACCGGAATGGTCTTGCCGACGACATTGTCGAAACGCAACGCTGGTCCTTCGTCGGCTTCCGCGAGGCACGCAGCGATCTCAAATTCTGCACTGACCGGCTCCGCAATCGCCGTAAGTTCGCGCGCCTTATTGAGCGCGGCGAGAAAAGAACGCATTGACTGGCGCGAGACGGCAATCGCTTCTTGAGAGGGTCGGACCGAGCGGTTTCGCATTACATTTTGGGCCGGTTGCAGACCGGGTTGGGCATCCTGCCTGCCCTTATCGGCTATGGCAATTGAAAGTGACGCACCTGTTTGGCGCGGACTTCTTCGATCGCTTCGGGATAGCCGGCGTCGGCGTAGCGCATGACCCCGAGACTCGTGTCGTTGGTGAGCGACAATTGAAGGCGCTCCTCGGCTTCATGGCTTCCGTCTGCGACGACTGTCACCCCCGCGCTCGTCATATAGCCGGAATAGCCGCCACCACCGGAGTGTATTGCGACCAGATCGGCCTGCGACGAACACATCGCCATGGCATCGAGCAGCGGCCAATCGGCGATGGCATCGGATCCATCGCGCATGTGTTCGGTCATGATATTCGGATGGGCCATTGCGCCGGCGTCGAGATGATCGCGGGTGAATGCGATGGGACCTGAAAGCGTACCGTCGCGGACCATTCCATTCACTGCAAGCGCCAAAGAGGTGCGTTCGCCATGACCGAGCCAGGCAATGCGCGCGGGCAGACCTTCAAACGGGATATGTTGCCGCGCCAATCTGACCCAGTTGACCAGAATCGCATTGCCTGGAAACGCGCTGAGCAGATAGTCGTCGATCCTGCCGATATCGTCACGGTCATTGGCCAGCGAGATCCACCGGAACGGCCCGATCGCGCGCGCGAACAGCGGGCGCAAGTAGGCCTCGGTAAAAATCTTGATGTCGAATGCATCTTCGACGCCACCCTCGCGCGCCTGCGTTCGGATGAGGTTGCCATTATCGAAAACGACCGCACCCTGGCGCATGAAGCCCAGCATCGCGCGCACGTGCCGGACGATAGTGCTGCGGCTCTCCGCTATGAGCGTCGCCGGATCGTCTCGCCGCAACCGCCTGACTTCGGCAAGGCTTCTCCCCGACGGTACATAACCGAACAGAAGATCATGCGCAGAGGTCTGGTCGGTGACCACGTCAGGAATGACCCCGCGCGTCAGCAATGTTTCGTATATTTCAGCTGCGTTGCCGTTGACCGCGATCGAGGCTGCACGGCGGCCGCGCCTCGCCGCGTCCACGAGCGCAAGCGCCTGATCGAGATCGCTGGCGCGCTGATCGAGAAAGCCGCTCGCCAAGCGCTTGCCGATGCGCTCCTCGTCGATCTCGACACAGAGAATGACCGCGCCGGCCATACGACCCGCCAGCGGCTGCGCGCCGCCCATGCCTCCAAGGCCGGCGGTCAGAACAAAACGGCCTTTCAGATCGCCGCCGAAGTGGCGTTCCGCAATCCGCATGAAGATTTCATAAGTGCCCTGGATGACGCCCTGCGAGCCGATGTACTGCCAGTCGCCAGCCGTCAGTCCGCCCCAGCAGATCAGGTTCTGTTTCTGCAACTCGTAGAAATTATCGGCTTTGGCCCATTGGCCGACCATATTGCAGTTCGCCATGATGACAACGGGCGCTTTTTTATGGGTCCTGAGAAGGCCGATCGGTTTCCCGGATTGGACGACGAGCGTTTCTCCCTCGGACATGGTCTTGAGTGTCTCGACGATCTTGTCGTGCGAGGGCCAGTCGCGCGCGGCCTTGCCGAGCGCCGCATAGACCACGAGGTTGGCCGGGTCCTCGCCGACCGCGAGCACGTTCTCCAACAGGCGCAGCAACCCCTCCTGCCGCCAACCGCGGCAGCGCAGATTCGACCCGGACGTGACGGAAAATCGCGAGGTCATCGCTCAGCCAAGCGCATAGCGTGCGATCGGAATGCCGAGCGCAGTTTCGACGACCGGATACACGGACGGGTCCTTGACCGACGAACTGAGCGGCAGGTGCGCCTTGGCAATATGGAACACCGACAGCTTCATGCCCTCCGTAATATGGCCGACGCTGACCGGCCGTCCTTCTGCATTCAGCGTGGTGATGACATCCGGAAACGTGGCGAGGCGCGAAGAACCTTCATCGACCGCGATATATTCGTTCATCACATGCAGCACGAGTTCGCGTGCGCCGCTGCGCACCGAGATCGTGCCGACATCGAACGCGGCCTCGGTGTAGCTTACGGCTTTTCGTCTGACGGTGCCGGTCCCCAGGATCGTGCCCGAGGTGGTCTGGCAGATGGAGTCGATGACTGCGCGACCACCCTTTGCTTCCGCTGCCATAATGGCATGACCAAGCTCCAGCGCGCGCGAAATGCCACCGAGGGCAGCGTGCTTTTTCACGTACGCTGCCCTGACCGGATTGCGGCAACTCGCAATGAAGCCACCGGACATATCGGCGGCTTTGCGTAGGATGGGCGAGACCTTGGCGGTTGCTCCGCGCACGACAAGCTCGATGTAGGAATGACTGGCCCGATGGCCGCCAACAGCCGTTTGAATGGTCGGTTCCGGACTTGCCGCCATGCCGATCGAGCCCATGTCTCCGGTCGGATGCGCACGGATGTCGCCAACGGCGTCCACCACTTTGGTGCCTAGCAAAGCCGAGGGCAGCCACGCATTCATGGTGCTCGACATTCCGTTCTGGCCGATCATCAGTCCGTAGATCGGCGCGCCGAGCGCTTCTTGGAGCATTTCGACTGCTTTGACGTAATCGACCCCGAACATTTGCCAGTCAGTGGTGCCAGCAGGAGCGCCGATGGCGGCCGCAGTGGCGATGAAGGCATCATCCGGGACCTCGTCCATCGACACCAGCTCGGGCTCACCGATTGTCACCGCGGCGGTGCCGAGTGTGCGGCCGTGCTCAGCCCATCCGCCGCCACCGGCCGCGAAAATGGAGCCGCCGCGGATCGCCGCCTCCACGTCTTGCAGCCCAAGAATGCGTCTCATACTGCTATCCCGTCTTCCCTGCGTTGCGCGGCAGCGAACGATCCAGTGATTTGACTGCGTTCAGGATCACGGCCGCGCCTGCTGCGATTGCATCCTTATCGGCCCATTCCTCCGGTGCGTGGCTCTTGCCATTGCGGCAGGGCACGAAAACCATCCCCGCGGGGCAGATCCGAGTCATAAAAGCGGCGTCGTGGCCGGCACCGCTCGCGAGATCGCACGCGCGCAGGCCGAGCTCCCGGGCGCTGTAACCTAGCGCCGCGCGCAGATCCGCATCGCATAGTGCAGGCGGGGCGTCGGATAGGACCACGAGCGGCGCGCGGACGACGTCAGCTTCAATGGCATGGCGAGCACTCTCCCGTTCGATAGTTTCCATGAAGCGCTCGGTCAACGTCGGTTCGGTCGTGCGCATATCGATAACTAAGCGGCATTTGGCTGGGATGACGTTGGACGCGCCCGGCTCGACATTAAGGATGCCGACAGTAGCCACGAAATATCCGGCGCCCTCGGCCGCCAGCCGCTCGGCCGCATGCCGCACTGAGACAACCGTGTTGGCTGCCGCGACAAGCGCATCGCGCCGGAGCGTCATAGGCGTTGTTCCGGCATGATCGGCTGCGCCCTCGAAAGTGATTTCGGCGCGGCGAATGCCGACGATCGCGGTGACGACGCCGATTTGAAGCGATTGGGATTCCAATACCGCTCCTTGTTCAATGTGCAGCTCGACGAACGCTTTGAAGTCGGCGCGCCGGGCCTCGCTGACCCGTTCGGGATTGCCGCCCACCCGGCGCAGCGCCTCGGCCAGCCTTTCGCCGACCGGCTCTTTCATGTCGAGCATTTGTGGAGTAAGCGCGCCGCTCATTCCGCGGCTGCCGACGCAAGACAGTCCGTAATCGCTTGGCTCTTCGGCGAGGAAATCTATGACTTCCAGCGGGTGATCCAGTCGCTCATTTGCGTCGCGCAGCGCGCGCGCGACCTCCAATCCAGCGGCGATACCGGCAATGCCGTCGAAGCGGCCCCCGGACGGCACAGTGTCGCTGTGCGAGCCGACGGCAATAACGCCAAGCTTCGGCTTGTTGCCGCTACGCCGCCCGATCAGATTGCCGGCGGCATCGATGCGGACCGCTAGCCCTGCTTCCTCAAATCGACGAGCAAGCCAATTCCGGCCCTCGAGAAAAAGCGGACTAAAAGATCTGCGCGTGTAGGGACGATTGGGTTCCGTGATTTTCGCCAGGGCCATGATATCCGCCCACAGACGGTGGGCGTCGAGCGGAAGATCGAGTGTGGGCAAACAAACCTCCGCTAATGCTTTACAGCGGGTTTGATGAACTGGCCCGTGCCAGGTGCGCCGCTCACTTGTCCATCGGACGCTACAGGATTCCCCCGCAGAAAAGTGGCGACGACGCGAAACGGCATTTCCAATCCGTCGTAGGGACTCCAGGAGGCGAAGTTGTTGCCGCTATCCGCGGCACGGTAACGTCGAGGGTCCCGACGTATCAAGACAATGTCGGCGTCGCGGCCGACCGCCAGCGCTCCTTTCCGATTATTTATTCGAAACAACTCGGCCGGGTTATGCGCCAACAGCCGAGCCGCGTGCGTGAACGGCAGATTACGTTCGCTCAAACCTTTCATGAGCAGCGGGTAAAGCACCTCAAGGCCGGGAACACCTGATGCATTCTTGAGCATGTTGGGGTCGGATTTGCGATCTTCCGACCAGCTGACGTGGTCAGTTGAGACGATGGTGACGTTCCCCGCGGCCAGATGCCGCCAGATGGCTTCGACCTCATTCCGGCTCCGGAGCGGCGGGTTGATCTTAGCCTTGCCGCCCAGGCGGCGAACGTCATCTTCCTCGTCAAGTGTGAGATAGTGGATGCATGCCTCAATCGTGGCCGCATGCCCCTGAGCGCGATAGGCCGCGGCCAATTCATAGCCTCGACCAATCGAGCTGTGCACGACGTGCACGGGACAACTCGCGCCCGCGCCAAGCTCATAGACCTCCGCATCGGCAAGGGCCTCGGTGATCGGCGGTCGTGACAAGCCGTGCGCCCGATAGTCCGTGACGCCGCTGTTCTCGACTTCGGCGATGAAGGCGCGAACCATTTCATCGTTCTCGTTGTGAATACCAGCAATCAGGCCGCGCGGTCCGATGCGGCGAAAGCAGGCATAGAGCAGTTGCGGCGGAATGCGGGGAAAGCGGGTTGGATGCGTGCCGAATGTCGAGAATTTAAAGGCCGCGGCGCCGGCATCGACCAACTCATCAATGCGAACCGCCCCCTCTTGCGGATCGACAGTCGCGTACAACGCGAAGTCGACGCGCGCCTGGGCGCCCGCTTCGGCTATCTTGGTACGAAGGCGCTCGGCGGTAGCAATCAGACAGCCGTCGTCATAAGGCATGTCGACAATGGTGGTGACGCCGCCGGCGGCAGCGCTCCGCGTCGACCAAATGAAGTCTTCCTGACCCTTTTGGCTGCGGCTGTGGACCTGGGCGTCGATCGCGCCAGGAAGCACGAGAAATTCTGGGCCGCCATGCGTCTCGCCCGCCGGCGGTTGACCCGACCCTACAGATTGCACCATGCCGTCGCCGACCAGGACGTAGCCCCTTTCGATCACACGATCGGGCAGGACGACCGCCCCAGCGAATACCTTGTCTGCCATGTTCCTTATAATTTTCTGATGAGAGGCGTTGGCGAACCTTTCGGCCTTTTAGAGTGCGGCCAACCACAATAATTCGTCGCGAAAGCGCCTAGCAAGTCGCGTTTGTCAGCTGAGCTCGGCCGGCCTCGAATGACGCTCTTGCGAAGCTGCCGACATGCGGATACGGCTCAACGGAGCCATCGAGATTCTCCAACCGTTTTCGATTTGACCATGAGCATATCTGGCAAACGCATTCGCGTCATCAATCCGAGCTCAAATGAGGGGATCACCCGCGGCCTCGACACTGCGCTCGAGCCGTTGCGGTTCGTAAACGGCCCGGAAATTATGTGTTCCACTCTTGTGGAGGGCCCGGCCGGCATCGAGACTCAAGCCGACGTCGAAAGTGTGGTCATGCCGCTGCGGCGGATAGTCGAAACCGACAATGCGTCGGCTGCATTCGTGATCGCCTGCTATAGCGATCCGGGACTTTACGCCTGCCGCGAGGCCACGACCCGCCCGGTATTCGGCATTGCCGAATGCGGGGTGCTGACTGCACTGGCCCGCGGCGGCTCTTTCGGCGTCATTGCCATCAGCGCGCGTTCACTTGCGCGGCACATGCGCTACCTGCGGCAGATGGGACTACGCGACCGTTTTGCCGGCGAACGTGCGCTCGAAACAACGATGAGCGAAATCAAAAGTGAGAAATTGCTGGAGCGCATGACTGAAATCGGGCGGCAGCTGAAAGAAATCGATGGTGCCGAGGTCCTGGTTATCGGTTGCGCGGGAATGACCCACCATCGCCAGCCGTTGGAGGAGGCGATGGGCATCCCGGTGATCGATCCGACCCAGGCCGCGGTCAGCATGGCGCTTGGTGCCGTCCAATTCAGTCGCGCCTGACGCCGCCGGCGGCGAGCCATTCGGCGTACGTTTGCCGCACCAGCGTGAAGGGCTTGCCGAGTGGGGCATAGAGGTTGGCGAAAAGACGCGCCACCGGCTTATAAGCGTCGAGGTTGACGCGTAGGCGCGCCGGATCGACGATGCCGGCGCGCGCATGCAGATAAACGACCTCGCCGATGCATAAGCGACGCCCGCCGTCGCCGACTTCCAACGTCTGAAAGTGCCGGCACTCGAGCGAAGCGACCGCCTCGCCAATGCGCGGCACCTTTATGGCGGCGCCCGGCAAGGCGGTGAAGCCCGCGGCATCAAGCTCGCTGGTGCCGGGCGGAAAGTCGACCGAGCAAACGTTCATCTGCGCAACAGTCCCCTCGTCGACCAAGTTGACTGTGAACGCGCCGATGTCGCGGATGTGGCTGGCGGTGTCTTTCAGCGATCCGTCGCAGCGGGCCTGCAAACCCAGAACCAAAAGCGGAGGGTCTTCGGCGAATACGTTGAAAAACGAGAATGGCGCCGCATTGACGATGCCATCGGGGCTGAGCGTCGTCACCAGCGCGATCGGCCGCGGCACCACCAGCGAGCACAATAGTTTGTAGCGATCCTGCGCCGGCAGCGTGGTGAAGTCTGCGTGGAACGGCTCGGGCATTTCATGCTTCCGGCGGCGGAATCACGCCGGTCTGGCTGGTGATGCGGCCGTAATGCTCGATGCGGCGATGACGTTTGAAATCGAAGATCGTCTCTTTGCCAAAGATGGTTGCGTCGAGATCGCAATCGGCCACGATTAATTCGTCGTCTTCGGTGCTCGCCTCGGCGACGATCTCGCCGTCCGGATTGATAATCGTGCTGCCGGCAATCATGTGAAAGCCGTCCTCGACGCCGCCTTTGGCCACGGCGACCACCCAGGTCGAATTTTGATAGGCGCCCGCCTGCAGTGTAAGGCGATTGTGGAACAGCCGCTTTTCCGGCCCCTCCGCGGGTTTCTGCGAATTGACGGCCGGGGTGTTGTAGCCGAGCACAATCAGTTCGACGCCTTGCAGGCCCATGACTCGATAGGTCTCGGGCCAGCGCCGGTCGTTGCAGATGCACATGCCGACGATGCCTCCCAGCGTGCGCCAGACCGGAAAGCCGAGATCACCCGGTTCGAAGTAGCGCTTCTCCAGATGCTGGTGGGTGCGCTGCGGATCGAACTCGGAATGGCCAGGCAGATGCACCTTGCGGTACTTGCCGACGATGGTTCCGGCCCGATCAACCAGGATCGCGGTGTTGAAATGATGGTTGTCCGGCGTGAGTTCGGCGTAACCGAAGGATAAGCCGATGCGATATTCGGCGGCTTTCTCGAACAGCGGACGGGTCGCGGCATTCGGCATGTCGCGCTCGAACCACGCGTCAACTTCGGCCTGGTCAGTCATGTACCAGCGTGGAAAAAAGGTGGTGAGCGCAAGCTCCGGATAAACCACGAGGTCGCAGTTTTGCGCCTTCGCCTGATCAAGCAGATCGAGCATGCGCCGGACCACGCCCTGGCGGCTGTCAACTTTCTGAATCGGGCCCAGCTGAGCACCGCCGATGCGAAGCACCCTACTCACCAAGTTCTCCCGCCACTCAAGTCGCGATCCGCCGTTCCAAGCGGCTGATCAGACGCACGATCGGCCACAGCATAGCAAGGTAGATCGCGGCGGCCAGCACGATCGGCGACGAATTGAAAGTCACCGCACGTGCCATGTCGGCCGAGTGGAGCAATTCGGGCAGCGCCACCACGCTGGCGATCGAAGTAAGCTTCACCACCTCGACGGTGTTGGAGACGAGGTCTGGCAGCACGTTACGAACCGCCTGCGGCAATACCACATAACCGAGCGTCTGATAGGCGGAGAGCCCGGTCGAACGCGCCGCGTCCCACTGCCCGAGACCTACGCTTTCGATGCCGGCGCGATAGATCTCGCCGTAATAACTCGACGTGTTGAGAAAAAAGGCGACCGCGACCGCACTCAGCGGCGACAATCTAATGCCGGCGAACGGCAATCCGGCATAGACGAAGATCAACAGCACCAGCGGCGGGATGGAACGAAAGAAGTCGATTCCGGCGACCCCCATCCAGCGCAGCGGGCGCACGCGCGACAAGGACAGCGAGGCCGCCCCCAGGCCTCCCAGGAGCCCCAGCGGAATGACGATCAGGCAGACGAGGATCGTTCGTCCCAGGCCGGCCAGGATCAGCGGAAACGCCTGCTCCATGATGCCGATATTGAAGAATTGCTGGACGATCGCCTGCATCAAATCCTCCGCCAGGCGAACCGGGTCTCGAGAAAGCGGCCGAGCACGACCACCGGGATAAACAGCAAGAGATAGGCGATGGCCCCCATCATCAGCGGCGTGGCGTTACCGGAAAACGATTCCGCCGTGCTTGCCTGGTTGAGGATTTCCCCGACTCCGATCACCGTGCCAAGCGCTGTGTTCTTGGTGATGGCGATGGTGCGATTGGTAAGCGGCGGCACGGCCAAGCGAACCGCCTGCGGCAGGATGACAAACGCCAGCGTGCCGAGGAAACTCAAGCCGGTGGCACGTGCCGCCTCCCACTGCCCTTTCGGGATCGAGAGAATGCCGGCCCAGAAAATCTCCTCGGCAAACGCGGCCAGGACCAGCGCCAGTACGAGCCAAAGGACCGCAAACGACGGTAAATAAACCCCGACATTGGGCAGGCCGAAATAAACCAGAAGTATGAGCACGAGCGGCGGCAATGCCCGTAACACATCGACGAAGACGACGATCACGGCATTGAATGCCCGCACCCGGAAGGCGCGCACACTTGCCAGCAGGAGCCCGAGCCCAATGCCGCTGATCACCACGGCAAGCGCAATCTCGATCGTCACCACCATGCCGCCGGCGATATCGGGCAAATAGCGCGCGATCACGCGTCCGTTGAAGAACGTGTCCAGAAAGCGAGACCAGGTCCCCATCTCACCCTCAACGGTCTCTAGCGCGCGACCTCGGAAATGAACGCGCGCGTGCGCGGCTCGTTCGGCGTGGAAAAGATCTGCTGCGGCGGCCCCTCCTCCACGATCAGCCCATGGTCCATGAAGACCACACGATCGGCGGCGTCGCGGGCAAAGCGCATCTCGTGACTGACCACCAGCATGGTCATGCCGCCGCGTTTGAGCTCGCGCATGACGTTGAGCACGCTGCCCACCAACTCCGGATCGAGCGCGGAGGTCGGCTCGTCGAACAGCATGATCTTCGGCTCGAGCGCGAGCGCCCGCGCGATCGCAACCCGCTGCTGCTGACCGCCAGATAGTTCGCCGGGATAGGCGCGGCTCTTCCCAGACAGCCCAACGCGATCCAGCGCTGCCATGCCGATGTTTTCGGCATCCGCGCGCGATTTCCCCAACACCTTCATCAGCGCGAGCGTGATGTTGCGCAGCGCGGTCATGTGCGGATAGAGGTTGAACGACTGGAACACCATGCCGATCTGGCGGCGCATGGCGTTGACGTTGGCAGCCGGCGCCATGATGTCGGCACCGTCGATGCGAATCGAGCCGGCCGTGGCTTCCTCAAGGCGATTGCAGCAGCGCAGCAGCGTGCTCTTGCCCGATCCGGACGGTCCGATCACGAAAACCAGTTCCTGCGCAGCGACGCTCAGATCGATGCCGCGCAGCACCTCCACATCGCCGAACGTCTTGCGCAAGCCGCGAATATCCAGAATGGACGGGAACGCTTTATCCATCAGCGATCACGGCTCGCTATACCGAGCGCGGCGCGCATTGCCCCTTTGGCCTACCCGCAGGACGGCGTGTGCGGCGTCGGGTCGTAGCCCGGCATGCCGGGAACGCCAAAACCTGGAAATACCGTGACCGCGGCCGAACCCGGCGCCGGCGCGAAGCCAAACCATTTCTCATGCAGCTTGGTCATGGTGCCGTCGATCTTCAGGCATTCGATGGTCATGTCGAGCGTCTTGCGCAATTCGGTCGAACTCTTCGGCAGTGGAGCGGCGAAGACGAGACCGGTCGAATGAAGGAAAGACAGCTCGACCTGCGGGTTGTTCTTGGCCGCCCAGGCGACCGAGGTGTTGCCGGCGACGGTGGTGTCGGCGCGCCCGGCAAGCACCGCCTGCACCGCATCGGCCTGGTTGCCGAACGACTCGACCTTCCAGCCGATTTTTTCTTCCAGGCCGCGCGCCCAGGAATCATACACCGATCCCTTGTTGACGGCGACGATCTTGCCCTTGAGATCTTCCAGCTTCTCGATCTTCGGCGCGCCCTTCTTGATCAGGAACTGAAAATCGGTATTGAGATAACCTTCGGTGAACAACATGTTCTCCGCGCGTTCTTTGGTCACCGTAGTCGGCGCGATGAGAAAATCATAGGTTCCCGCCTGCATCGCCGGGATCAACACTGAATATTGCGTGTAGTCGATGGTAATCTTGCGCTTGAGCCGTTTCGACATCGCGTCGGCAAGATCGATGTTGAAGCCCTGATAGCCGCCGCCCGAAAGGTTTGGAAAGGCATGCGGCGCGAAGGTCCCATCGATTCCGGTGCGCAGCGGCGGTAGATCCTCCGCGCCAGCGGGCGCGGTCAGAAAAAGCACGGCGGCAGTAGCGGCAATAAAACAGACTTTCATGGACTTCCCTCGATCAAGCAGACCATCGGACTATAACAACCCGTCAACGTGAACAAGCCGCCGGCCGCGCGCTGCGTCGATTAATACCGTCAACCGCAATGCTAGACTTGCGGGTCCATGTATTTCCCCTTTCGGGTGGACGTATACTTCAAAGATACCGCGGACGACCAGTCGGTGAAAAGTCGATGCGGATGCCCTCGACTTATTGTGTGCGACCGGGAGAGCGGAGCGATCTAGGGATTTATTGCGTTGATCTTTCTTCAGCGCCCGCAATATCATGCCAGCGAAGCGCGTTGCCCCGGCGGGGACTTTAGGGTCGCATTTGCAAACTCCGCTGATGGCCGACCGAGCGGCTCGGCAGCGGCGCCGGCGCGGCGCGGCAGGAACTTTCCCGATCCCGGCGCCACCTGCAGGCCGCCGGCGCGCACCGCAATGCGGCCGCGGCTAAGCACGGTCTCCGGCCAGCCTTTTATCACGCGGCCCTCGTAAGGCGTGTATCCCGTGCGATCGTGCAGCATGGCTGCAGAAAGCGTCACCGTCCTGTCAGTGTTCCAAATCACGATGTCGGCATCGGAGCCAACCGAGAGCACGCCCTTTTTCGGATAGAGGCCGTAGAGCTTGGCCGGATTGGTGCTGGTGAGCTCGACGAAGCGCTCAAGGCCGAGGCGCCCGCGCGTCACGGCGGCGTCAAACAGGAGCGGCAGCCGCACTTCGATACCGGGAAGGCCATTGGCGATCTGCTTGAACGTCGAAACTGGGCCGGCTGCGAGCTTTCCGCTTGCATCGAAGCAATACGGCGCGTGGTCGGATGAGACCACCTGCAAAACACCTTCTGCCAGTGCCTTCCACAGCGCGTCCTGATCGGCGGCCTGACGGAGCGGCGGACTACACATCCATTTCGCGCCTTCCAGCCCAGGTTTGTCGAGTTCGTCGGCCGTAAGCAGCAGGTAATGGGGGCACGTTTCGGCGAATAGCTTCACGCCCGCTGCGCGCCCTTTGCGCACCGCATCGGCGCCCTCGGCGGTGGAGATGTGGAATACCATGATCGGCTGGTCGACGAGCTGCGACATCGCCACGAGCCGCTGGATGGCGTCGATCTCAGCGAGCCGCGGATGACTCATCCAGAACGCCGAAGGCGCGGTTAGACCATTGCCCAGCAGCCGCTTCGACATAAACGAGATCATGCCGTGATTTTCGGCATGAACGCAGACGAAGGCGTGGTTGTCGCGCGCGGCCGCGAGCACATCGAGCAACTGTTCATCGTCAAGTCTGACCCGATCGTATGTCATGAACACCTTGATCGAGGCATGGCCTTCGCGCACGAGCTTCGGCAGGTGCGTCTTGAGGGTCACATCGTTCGGATCGCCAATGATGAGGTGGAAGGCGTAATCGATCACCGCGCCGCGATTGGCGAGGCGGTGATAGTCGGCGACCACCTGCTCGAGGTCGCGGCCAACGTGTTGCGCAGCGAACGGAATGACGGTCGTGGTGCCGCCGAAAACCGCCGAGGTGGTCGCACTCTCGAATGTGTCAGCGTTGAGAAGCCCGGCCCCAGATACCTGTTCGATATGAGCATGCGGGTCGACGCCTCCGGGAGCGACAATGCGATCGCTGGCGTCGATTTCATTGGCGCCAGGGGGCAAACCCTCACCGATCGCGGCAATGCTTTCGTCGCGGATGCCGATGTCGACGCGGTCGACACCATCCGGGAAGACCGCCCTGCCGCCGCGAATGACCAGCGAAAACGGTTGCTCGGCCATGGGATTGTCTTGGTCCGCTCTGGTCTGATCGTCGCGGATTATGGAGCGGAGGCTCGACAAGTCCAGGGGCAACCTGGCGGCCGCAAGCTTTTCTGCGGACACAATCGAGGAACTGCATCGCCGCCTTCGGTGGACGTAGTTTGGATTGTGTAAAAGTGCTTTGCGACGGTAGGATTTGGGTGCAACCAGGTGCCCTTTGGTCGCTATTTGCCTAGCCGGAAGGTCATCGAACAGCTGAACCCTTGCGGCGCGAAATGAGGTTGTGCGGTCCCTGAAAGAGCTTTTGCACAAACGTCGATGAGTTGACTACCGAATCCCGCTTTAACCGGTAGTAGCACTTCAGGACCGCCCCTCTCCGTCCAATCAAGTATCAAGTCTTGACCCTGCCACATCCACTCCACAGTTATTCGCCCGGCCGACGACGACAGTGCGCCATGCTTCGCAGCGTTCGTAACCAACTCATGAAAAAGCAAAAGCAAATGCCGGGCCGCTTCGGGTTCAACGTCGATTTTTGGCCCGTTTGCCGTCAACTGTCCCTCGCCATAGGGAGCAAATTCCTGCAACAGCAGAGTCATGATGTTGACAGCCTGATCGCGCCTGCTGACCAGTAGGTCGTTTGCGTACCTGATTGCGCGAAGCCGGCCTAAAAGGGCGTCGGCCTGTTCGCGATCACTAGCGAGCGTCTTTTGCAGGATCACTTCTATGACCGCAAAAATATTTCTTCCGCGATGTGCCAGTTCGCCCACCAGAATATCATTTGTAAGCTGGTGCGCCCGCAGCCTTTTCAAAATTGTGCGACAGCCTTCCGCGAACAGAACTGTGCACAAGCCGGATAACGTGCTCCAAAGTGCCGTGGTCAGCTCGGGCGAAGTCAGCGACTTAAACGCAAAATACGGTGGCACGAACGCCCACATCACAATGAAAATTGATGCAGCCATCACGCCGATCGCCGCGGGCGCACCGGCAAGCAAACCTGCCGCCAAGATCGCGGGAAGAAATATTGCGTAACGTAAGTCCGATTCCGACCAGCCGACGGCGAATCGGACCGTGGTAGCAACGGCTAGGCACGCAATGCCAATGCCCAAGGCGGCAGCCGAGAATAACTCAATGCGGTCGCTCAGGTCTGCCAAACGATCGAGATAATCGCGTTTCTCCAATCGCGGCAGTTCTGGCGCGCCGTTCGCCTTCAGCGAAATTTCGCGCGGGTCGATCGCTCCGGTCATGTCGGTCAGTGCTTCCGACGCGGCGAGAGGTCTCGCCCAATTCCATGGATAGCTCGCCCGATTCCATGGATAGTCTGTTGCCAATCCGGCGTCTGTCCACTAGTGAACATACAGCCAAGCACCGGGTATTCGGCGGCACACGCGCCTGTCTCAAAAAGCTGGAAAAGAGAATGCAACTGAGGAACGACCGGCCGGTCAACAACCTTTTGGGTAGCCTGCGCGAGAGCGATTATGCGCTGATCTCACCACATTTGGAGGAGGAGCACGCGTCGGCCGGCGACTTGCTCTACAATCCTGGCGACAATGTCGAAATTGTGCACTTTCCTTGTGGGCCGAGCCTCGTTTCCTACCTGGTCAGCAATGAAGATGGGCGCGATGTTGAAGCGATCCTGGTTGGCCGCGAAGGAGCGGTTGGAGGAATTGTCAGTTTTGGCAACCTGCCGGCCTTTTGCAGGATCGTTGTAAAGTTTGGTGGACCTTTCATCCGCCTTCCAGTCTCCCATCTGGAGGCTGCAAAATCCAAATCGCCGAGCTTGCGCTATCTCTTCGGCCGCTACGCGGATTGCCTTCTCGCTCAGGTGTTCCAGTCAACGGCCTGTAACGCCATCCATTCGATTGAGCAACGCACGGCCAAGTGGATAATGTCCGCCATGGAACGCACCGGAACTGACGCTGTGCCTTTGACGCACGAGCAACTTGCTTCGATGCTAGGTGTCGGGCGCAGCTATACCAGTCGCGTCATTCAATCCTTTAAGTCTGAGGGAATTTTAGAAACGCGTCGTCGCGGCTCCATTGTTGTGCGGGACTACAAAATGCTCAACGCTAGGTCCTGTCTTTGCAACGAATCGGTAAAGGCTCATTTTGAAACCGTTCTGCACGGTATCTATCCGACCTGAGCGGTCCGCTAGGCGTCCACGTAGCCGGAAAACGCCATTTTCCACTGCCTTCGCCCGCGTAGAGAGCCTGTTCGCGCGCAAGCAAGCGGACTGCCGGTTGACCGGATCACCTGCATAAACTGGACGCGACGAAATCACCGGGCGCATGCCACCTACCCCGAGGGTGTCGACCGAGGCGCGGCCTTCCTATTTCCGGGTCGAGGCCGCTCTGAAGCTCAGGGTTTCTCAATCGGCCGCCGCGACCGGCTGCCGAGCTTCGAACGCGGCTGGTCAAAGTAGAACGCGCGCCAAGTAGCGTGACCGCCGGCAGCCGCGTACCAGGGACCTCGGCGATTCTTTCGAATTTGTGATCGATGTGCGGAAAGGTGCGGTGATGGCGCTACGCTCCCGGCAGAAGATTGGTGCCGACCAGGAGGGCCCGGTTCTTACGGGCCGCGCCATCTTCGCGGCAACAATCGGCAACATGCTCGAATTCTACGATTTCATCACTTACAGCTTCTTCGCCATCCAGATCGGGCACACCTTTTTTCCGTCCCATAGCTCCTTCGCCAGCCTCACACTGTCGCTGGCGACGTTCGGGGCCGGGTTTGTCACCCGTCCGATCGGAGGGCTTGTGATCGGCGCCTTTTCCGACCGCGCCGGACGTCGGCCGGCGATGATCTTGAGTTTCGCAATGATGGGTGGCGCTATCGTTGTGCTCGCACTCACGCCGTCCTATGCCGCGATCGGTATTGCGGCGCCGATGGTCGCGATCCTGACACGCATGGTGCAGGGCTTTTCGCTGGGTGGCGAGGTGGGACCCACCACGGCCTATTTGATGGAGGCAGCCGCCACGCACCGGCGTGGCCTTGCCGTTGCGTGGCAACCGGCCAGCCAGCAAATCGCCGCGACCGCGGGTGCCCTCGTCGGCCTCGTGCTTTCAGAAGTGATGAGCGGCACCGCCTTCAATGCCTATGGCTTTCGCATCGCTTTTCTTATCGGGGCGACCACATTGCCTGTCGGACTATGGTTGCGCTCGAGCCTTCCAGAGACGTTGCATGTAACCGAGGCGGGCGCGGCAAGCATCCCCGCGTCGGGTAACCGCCTGCGCCTTGCCAGCGCCAATGCACGCCTCCTGATACTTGGGCTGTTCATTCTCGCGAGCGGCACCATCATCACCTACGTCACCAACTACATGACAACCTATGCCGAGGACACGCTGCATGTGGCCGCGGACCTCGCCTTTGCAACGACGGTGGTCAGTAACGGCGTCGGCATCGCCGCGGCGCTCTACGGCGGTTGGCTCGCCGACCGCGCCGGACGGTGGCCGATAATGGTGTGGCCGCAGCTCGCCGCGCTATTGCTAACCTATCCGGTATTCTTTTGGATCGTGGAGGCGCGCAGCGCTTGGGCGCTCCTGGGCGGCCTTGGCATTCTCTCGCTGGTCGGCAGCGTTCCGTACAGCGCTTTCTATGTGGCGCTAGCCGAGGGGTTGCCAAAAAGCATTCGCGGCCGCGCCTTTGCCACCGTCTATGCCGTCGCCATCGCCGGCTTCGGCGGCACCGCGCAACTCGTCGTCACCTGGCTCATTCACCTGACTGGAAGTGCAATGGCACCGGCGTGGTATATGCTCGTCGCGACGGCAATCGGGCTTGTCGCAATGACCATGATGCGCGAAACGGCACCGGCGAAAACGCCCGTTACCTATAAGTAGCGGCCAAGCGTGTGTCGCTGCCGCCATCAAATGCCGAGGTATCGATGCTGGATATCGGGCGCGTTGGTGAGCGCTTGCGACGTCCCAGCCCAAACAACGCGGCCGCGTTCGATGATGTAGTGGCGGTCGGCGATATGGGTAAGGGCGTCGACATTCTTGTCGATCACAAGGATGGCCTGGCCTGCGGCCCGCAACCGTGCGAGGCAGCGCCAAATCTCCTCGCGGATCAATGGAGCTAGCCCTTCAGTCGCTTCGTCGAGGATGAGCAAGAGCGGATTAGTCATGAGTGCTCTGCCAATCGCCAGCATTTGCTGCTCGCCACCGGACAGGAGGTTCGCCATGGCGCCTTCGCGCGCGGCGAGCCGCGGGAAAAGCGCGTAGACCTTATCGAGCGTCCACGGGTCGGCGGCACCGGCGCGGTTGGCCGCAGTCGCGACGAGGTTTTCGCGTGCCGTGAGATTCGGAAATATTTGCCTTCCTTCCGGGACCAAGCCCAAACCAAGTTTGGCAACGCGATACGCCGGCAGGTCGCGAATTTCGGCGCCAGCGAAACGGATCGAGCCGGCGGTTGCCTGAGTGAGACCCATGATCGAGCGCACGGTCGTGGTCTTGCCCATGCCGTTACGGCCCATCAGCGAGACCATTTCGCCAGCGGCAATAACGAGCGAAATACCGAACAACACCCGGCTTAAGCCATAGCTCGTTTCGATGTCGGCCAATTCGAGCAGCGGGACATCAGCCATGGCGACGGCTTTCCTTCTCGCCCAGATAGGCTTGCCGCACGGCGACGTCGGCCCGGATCGTAGCCGGCTCGTCCGAGGCGATGACGCGGCCGTAAACCAGAACGGTAATGCGGTCGGCGAGAGCGAACACCGCTTCCATGTCATGCTCGACGAGAAGGATCGTCACATTTCCCTTCAGCTGGCGCAGCGTCTCGACCATACGAGCGGATTCTTCCGGCCCCAGTCCGGCCATCGGTTCGTCGAGCAAAAGAAGCTGCGGCTGCGTCGCCAGCGCCATGGCGATCTCGAGTTGCCGATGCTCGCCGTGACTAAGGCGGTCGACGCGGATAGCCGCGCGATCAAGGAGCCCGACCCGAGTGAGCGCCGCCAGCGCCGGCTTGCGCAACTCGTCCTCACTATGCGCGTCGCGCCAGAAACGAAACGAATGACCGCTATGCGCCTGCACGGCGAGAGCGATGTTGTCGAGGGCCGTGAGGTCGCGGAATAACGAACTGACCTGGAATGAGCGCGCCAAGCCGAGCATGCTGCGGCGGTAAGCGGGCACCCACGTGATTTCACGGCCGCCAAAATGGATGCTGCCGTCTTGCGGCATAATTTCGCCGCTCAGCAGGCCAATGAGCGTCGTCTTGCCCGCCCCGTTGGGGCCAATCACAGCGTGCACTTCGTGGCGGGGGATATTCAGCGAAATCGCATCAGTCGCCACCACGCCGCCGAACCGCCGCGTCAAGCCGTCGATTTGCAGCATCGGCTCAGCCACGGCGGCTTCCTTCGAGCAATCCGTTAATGCCGCCGTGCACGTAGATCGCAACCAGCAACAGCACCGGGCCGAGGATGAGATTGGGATACGCGGTGACCCTCGAGAGCCCCTCTTCCAGCAGCAGAAAAGTTATGGCGCCGATCAGCGGCCCAAACAGCGAGCCCAGCCCGCCCAAGACCACCATGACGATCAGATCGCCCGATCGCGTCCAGTGCATCAGTGCCGGGCTGATGAAGTTTGTATGATTGGCAAGGAGTGCTCCGGCGAACCCGCAGAGGCCGCCGGCGATCACAAAGCAGACGAGCCGGTAGCGGAACGTGGGGAAGCCGATCGCACGCATGCGCCGTTCGTTGGAGCGAGCTCCGCGAATCACCAGGCCGAAGCGGGAATGAATGATGCGCGCAACGAGGTAGATGCTCGCCAGCAGAAGCACGAAGCACAAATAGTAGAATAGCATCTTATTGTTGAGATCGATCAACCCGCCAAATTGACTGCGCTTGTAAATGGTCAAGCCATCGTCCCCGCCGTAGCGGTCGAGGCCCATCGCGACGTAATAGATCATCTGCGCAAAAGCGAGCGTGATCATGATGAAGTAGAGACCACGCGTCCGCAGGCTGAGCAAACCGACAATCAGCGCATACAGCGCCGATGCTGCGACTGCGGCAGGCCATTGCACAAAACCCGACCCGATGCCCTCCTTTGCCAGAATGCCGACTGCATAACCGCCGATCCCGAGGTAGGCGGCGTGACCGAAACTCACCATGCCGCCGTATCCCATGATCAGGTTGAGGCTGACTGCGGCGATGGCGAGAATGAGAACGCGCGTCAACAACGTCAGGACAAACATGTTGCCGCTGAGCACTGTGTAAATCGGAAACAGCGCCAGAAATGCCAGCACGGCAGCGACCGCGACCGAATGCGCGCTAAGCGAAAGCTTGGATGTCTTGAGCGACGGATCGAGCAAGGCGGTCATCGGGTCGCCGCCGGAAATAATCCTTCGGGTCGGAAGATAAGCACCGCCGCCATCAGCATATAGATCAACATCGACGAGAGCGCCGGCGCCATCGTCGCTGCGGCGTTCGTGCTCAACACGCGATGCAGCAGATCCGGCAGAAAGGCGCGCCCGACGGTATCGACGAGACCGACGAAGACGGAAGCGGCAAATGCACCGCGTATCGAGCCAATACCGCCGATGATGATCACCACAAAAGCGAGGATGATGATGTTTTCCCCCATGCCTATCTGCACGGTAAGGATCGGGGCCTGCATCGCCCCGGCAAAGCCCGCAAGCGCCGCACCGAGCCCGAAGACAAGGGTATAAAGCAGCTTGATGTTGACGCCGAGCGCACCCACCATTTCGCGGTTGGAAGCGCCGGCGCGGATCAACATGCCGAGCCGGGTGCGCATCACGACAACGTAGAGCAGAGCCGCCACCGCCAGCGCCGCGAGGATGATGATCAGCCGATAAACCGGGTAGTACAGGCCGGGGATGAGCTGCACCGCCGCCAGCATTTGCGGCGGCAACGACAGCGTCAGCCCCTCCGGTCCCCAGATCAATCGCACGAGCTCATCGAAAAAAAGGAGCAGGCCGAATGTCGCGAGCACATGGTCGAGGTGATCGCGCCCGTAGAGGCGCCGCACGGCGACGATCTCAAGCACGATGCCGGCGATGAGCGAGGCGATGAGCGCCAAGATGACGGCAGCGACGAAGCTCCCGGTCACTTCGGCAAAGGTGGCGGCGAAATACGCACCCAGCATATAGAGCGAGCCGTGTGCGAGATTGACCAGATCCATGATGCCGAAGATCAGCGTCAATCCGGCCGCCAGCAGGAACAGCAGCATCCCCAATTGCAAGCCGTTGAGGCATTGCTCTGTGAAATACAGCATGACCTCGACAGCTATAGCATAGCGCCGCCGTCCGTCAGCTGCCGGAGCAAGCCCTTTCGGATCGCGGCTTGCGGATGACCACGCAAGTACGATGTCCGTTCTATTTCATCGGGCACTTGTCGTGGAACTTGTCTTGATCGTTCTCGACAATTGTCGCGACGGTCTTGAGAACGTAATCGTTGCCTTGTTTAACCGCGTCCTGCAGATAGAAATTCTGGATCGGGATGTGGTTGTTGCCATACGTGAAGTGGCCGCGCACCGATGGGAAATCGGCTTTCTCCATCTCCTTGCGCATTCCCTCCTTGTCATCGAGGTTGCCCTTGACCGCGGTGACGGCGCTGTTGATCAGCCCTACCGCATCATAAGTCTGAGCGCCGTAGAATGAGGGGCGTTTTTTATATTTTTCGATGTAATCGGCGACGAACTTCTTGTTGGCTGGGTTTGGCAGATCGTTGACCCACTCCTGCGCGCCCGGAATTCCGATTGCCAGATCCTTGAGTAAGGGCAGCGACAATTCATCGATCGTGAATACCGTGTAAAGCGGAATCTGGCCCTTCAATCCGGCTTGCACGTACTGCGTGATGAACTGAACGCCGGCGCGGCCCGGATAGAACACGAAGATTGCATCCGGTTTTGCCTCGCGGGCCTTGGATAGTTCCGCCGAGAAGTCGAGCTGGTCCGGCCAGCGCGTGAGCTCTTCGCCGACCACCTCGCCTTTGTATGTCAGTTTCACGCCAGCCAGCATGTCCCTGCCCGCAGCATAATTGGGGCCGATCAGAAAGACCTTCTTGATGCCCTTCTGATTCATGTAAAGGCCCATCGCCTCGGGCGTCTGATCGTTATTCCACGAGGTCGAGAACACATAAGGAGAGCACAGTTCGCCTGAAAGCTGCGAGGCCCCGGCGTTGGTATCGACGGTCATCGTCTTTGAGTCGACCAACGGTTTGAGCGAGGCGAGCAGCACGTTCGACCAGATGTAGCCGACGACGAAGTTGACGTGATCTGATTCGATCAACTTTTGCGTCTTCTGCACGCCGATTTCCGGCTTTTGCATATCATCTTCGTAAATCACCTGGACCGGCAATCCGCCGAGCTTGCGACCAAGGTGATCAAGGCCGAGCTCGAACGCATTCTTCATGTCATTGCCGATTACTGCGGTCGGGCCGCTGAATGTGCTGATGAAGCCGATCTTGACCGACTTTTCCTGGGCTGAAGCTGATCCCGCCGCAAGCGCAAACAAGGCCGCGACAATGGCTGTTTTCCGTATCATCGCCTAGAGTCTCCCGATTGCCGCACTCACCGGTGCGGCGGCGTTTCCGTTATGGCGGGGAGGCAGAGGTACCCCGGGACGGCCATTTGACCGCTCCCCGGCCGGCCAATCAAGTCCAAGCAGCGAAAGCCATCGAACCATAATGACGCGCCCGAATAAGAATATTCTCACCCGCGCGTCAATTGGCAACTGGCTGCTCGCGAGAGCCGCATTTAACTTGCCCGACAAGCAGCGTCGGGTGATTGCTGGCCGCAGAATACGCTGCCTTTAAGTGCCCTACCCGCTGTCCTCTTTACGGTCGCGGAAGGGGCGCGGGCGTCCGCTTCCGGCCGATCAGTGATCGGCGTATAAGGCGGCGGACTGGTTTACGGGATATTCAAGCAAGGAGAACCATCAATGTTGAGTGCGGAACAAAATGACCTCATCACCCGCACCAATCCAGGCACAGCGGCCGGCTCTCTCCTGCGGCGCTACTGGCAGCCTATGGCCCTCGTCGATGAACTCACCGGCAATCGCCCGGTGAAGCCGGTCCGGCTCATGGGCGAGGATCTCGTCGTCTTCAAGGACGAGAGAGGCCGTTACGGTCTGATTGGCCGCCATTGCCCGCATCGCGGTACCGACCTTGCTTTTGGCCGGCTCGAAGATGGCGGGCTGCGCTGTCCGTTTCATGGCTGGTTGTTCGATGTGAGCGGCAAATGCCTGCAAACTCCCGCCGAACCCGATAACAGCAATCTGTGCGCCAACATCAAGCAAAAGTCCTATCCCGTCGTTGAGAAGAGCGGCATCTTGTTCGCCTATCTTGGGCCGGGCGAAGCGCCTGCATTTCCCCATTTCGACTGCTTCGTTGCACCGTCCACGCACACTTTCGCGTTCAAAGGCATGATCGATTGTAACTGGTTGCAATCGCTCGAAGTGGGAATCGATCCGGTGCATACCTCGTTTCTGCACCGTTTTTTCGAAGACGAAGATCCGGACAAAGGCTACGGCAGGATGTTTCGCGATATCTCCAAGGACTCGGACATGCCGATGACCAAGATCATGCGCGACTTCCCGCGTCCGCGCATCGAGATCGAACAGACCGACTACGGCTTTCGCCTCATAACGCTGCGCCAGATCGGCGACGAAAAGCAGCATGTGCGCGTCACCAATCTTATCTTTCCCAACGCCTTTATCATCCCGATGAGCCGCGAGATGACCATCTCGCAATGGCATGTGCCGATCGATGACACAAAGCATTATTGGTACGCGATTTTCACTTCATTTGGCGCGCCGGTGAACAAGGACGAAATGCGCCGCCAGCGCCTCGAGCTCTACGAACTGCCGGACTACATTCCGCGCAAGAACAAGAGGAACGATTACGGCTTCGATCCGCACGAGCAGCAGCATACGACCTTTACCGGCATGGGCACCGACATCAACGTGCACGATCAGTGGGCGTGCGAATCCATGGGCGCCATTCAGGATCGCACGCAGGAACATCTTGGCACGTCGGACAAGGCGATCAGCGCCTATCGCCGCCTGCTGCGGCAAGCGCTCGATCAATCAGGCCAAGGGGCGCGGCCAATGATGGTGCTTCAGGGCGAGGAGGCGGCGAAAATTATTGGCCCGGCGTGCGTCGATGGCATCGGCCCGGCCGACGGCTGGCAAGACTATTGGCAGCGCACGAACCAGGCCCGGCAAGACAGCAAAAGTTGGGCGAACGGCCACAGTGAAATGGCGAACGCAGCGAAGTAAGCACCCGCCAGCTTCATTCCCTGCTCGCTTCTTACTTTCGCGCCACCAAATATCCCCGTCGAAACCGAATGCCCCGAAGCTTTGTCGAGCGTCACGGCCTCTGGACTGATGACCAGGCGCGTCAAGCAGATTCCGTCGCGAAGGCAATCAAAAAAGACAATCTCGAACTCGTGCGCTTTTCGTTCGCCGACCAACACGGCGTGCTGCGCGGCAAAACGCTCATGGCGGCGGATGCGCTTGACGCTTTGACAAGCGGCGTCACCATGACCACGACGCTCCTCGCCAAGGATACCGCCCACAAAACCGCGTATCCGGTTTTTACCCCAGGCGGCGGCTTTGACATGCCGGAAATGCAGGGCGCCAGCGATTTTGTCATGGTCGCCGACCCGGCGACGTTCCATGTGCTGCCGTGGGCGCAAAATACCGGCTGGGTCCTCTGCGACATCTATTTCGGCAATGGCACGCCGGTACCGTTCTCGACGCGCCTGATTTTTCGCGAGGCGCTCGCGCGCCTCCAGTCTGCGGGATTCGATTTCCTGGCGGGACTGGAGATCGAATTTCATCTTTTCGAGATTGAGAATCCGCGGCTCTCGCCAGCCGACGCCACCTGGCCACCGCGAGCGCCCGAAGTCAGTCTGCTCAATCAAGGCTATCAATATCTAACTGAAAGTCGCTTCGATCAGATCGACGCCGCTTTGGACCCGATCTGGCATGGCATTGCCGCGCTCGGCATGCCATTGCGCTCGCTCGAGGTGGAACTGGGTCCGAGCCAGTGCGAGTTCACTTTTCGCCCGCAATCTGGTCTTGCCGCCGCCGACACCATGGTTTTGTTTCGGGCGGCTGCCAAACAAATCGCGCGCCGGAATGGATATCTCGTCAGTTTCATGTGCCGGCCAGCACTGCCAAATCTGTTTTCCAGCGGATGGCACCTGCACCAATCACTCATCGATCGCAAATCAGGCACAAACGCTTTTGCTGGTGATGACTGCGAGGGGCTTTCTGCGATTGGTTGGCATTTTCTCGGCGGACTGCTTGCGCACGCGCAGGCTGCGGCCGCTTTTGCGACCCCGACCATCAACGGCTACCGGCGTTTCAAGCCATATTCGCTCGCGCCCGATCGCGTGATCTGGGCACGCGACAATCGCGGCGTGATGGTCCGCGTCCTTGGAGAAAAAGGCGATCCTGCCACACACCTGGAGAGTCGCGTCGGCGAGCCGGCGGCGAATCCGTACCTCTATCTTGCTTCGCAAATCTACGCCGGCCTCGACGGCATCGCGCATACGCGCGACCCGGGGCCGCCGGCCGATACGCCTTACGAGACCAAGGCTCCGCTTTTGCCGAGAGACCTCGGCGAGGCGCTCCGCGCTCTGCGGGCAAGCGAGGTTTTCAAGGAAAGCATGGGCGCCGCCTTCATTGATTACTACGCCCACATCAAGGAAGCCGAGTTGGTTCGCTTCAATGCGGAAAGCCTCGAGGAGGGCAACGTCACGCCCTGGGAACACAATGAGTATTTCGATCTGTTTTGATGACCAGGCCATGCGACCAGTTGGCGGGAGCAAAGCAGATACGCCGCTGATTGCGCCCCTGTCGGCCGTGAATCTCCCGTCACGTCCTTTCAAGCGGCTGCTAGCTATCAGCCCGCATCCGGCGCCCCACTTGATGCCGGTGGTGGCGTAGCGCCATCGCCGAGCAGGCCGGGAAGCATTGATGAGCACTTCGTAACGCAACACGCGACGGGTCGTCGGTTCGGCTCGACGCTGCCATCCGGAAGAGACGACCCATTTGTCTTAGATGAAGTCGGCACAGCGGCGGATTGACGCACATAGCCCATCGACCGGGCATTGCCGCCCCCGAAGAAAGACATGCGTCTGACCGTCCGTTCTCATGGGAAAATGCGATAGAAAGCCTTTGCGCCCCGAATAAAGCGTCTTTTTGTAAGCGGATCGTGCCGATCTGGGGCTGCGACGGAGCCTGCAGCTAAATTTCACCCTGCCGCGGGCCGCCGAACAGACATCACCGCGACAGCCAGCGGTAGTGTCAACAAAGCGGTCGCCCGCTACGCTAAAGGCAAGAGGGGACGACCGTGGAGGAAAACATGAAACGGCTATTTTTACTTGCGGCTGTCGCGACCATTGCCGCAACACCGGCATTTGCGCAGGACAAAACGATCACCATTGGGTTTACGGATTCGAAGACCGGCCCGCTTAACGTCGATTTATTGGGCCAAACGCGCGGCTACGAGTTCTGGCGCGACCAGGTCAACGCGGCCGGCGGCATCAAGGTCGGCGGCACGAGCTATAAAGTGAAATTTGTCAGCTACGACGACCAGTCCGTCGGCGGCCGCGTGCAGCAGCTCTACACCCGCCTCATCAACCAAGACAAAGCACAATTCTTGTTCAGTCCCTATTCGTCCGGTCTGACCGCCGCAGCCGCGGTCGTGAGCGAACTGTACGGCAAGATCATGCTTGACTCCGGCGGCGCCGAGGAAAAGCCGTTCGAACAGGGCAACAAACACCTGTTCATGGTGATTACGTCCGCCGGACACTACCTTTCTGGCGCCGTCGCGGCGCTGAAGCAGACAGATCCCCACGCCAAGGTCGCCATGGTCTATTCCGACGATCCGTTCTCCAAGACCGTCGTGGCGGCGGCGGCGCAGCAGGCGAAAGATGCCGGGCTCGACGTCGTCATGAACGAATCCTATGCGCCATCCACCACTGATTTCGGCCCCATCGTCAACAAGATCATTTCGTCAAACGCCGAAGCCTTCCTGGGCGGGGGTCATTATTCCGATGGCGCCACGGTGGCGCGGCAGATGCACGACCAGAAAGCAAATTTGAAATGGGAGTCCATCCTGGTCGCTCCCGCGGACGATAAGTTCGCCGAGCTTGGACCGGCCGCTCTGGGCGTTACCGTGCCTTCGCAGTGGGAGACCTCGGTCAACTATAAGCCGCAAATCGGGCCGACCTCGCAGGAGTTTGTGAAAGCCTTCGAGGATAAATTTCATGCCCCGCCGGACTACCACGCGGCGTCGGGCTACACTGACGGCGTGATTCTGCAACACGCCATGGAGCAAGCCGGCTCGATCGATACGGAAAAAGTAACGGCGGCACTCAATGCCACCGACGTCACGACCTTTTTTGGGCGGATCAAGTTTGCCACAAATTCCGGCCACCACGGTCTGCAGGACGCTCACCAGATGGTACTGGCGCAGTGGCAAATGGACAACGGCAAACTCGCCCGCAAAGTGGTTTGGCCTGCCGAGGCGGCATCGGCGAAGCTGTTGTACCCAATTCCAACGGCAACGCATTGACCGGCCACGGACCGGCGGCGCGCCGGTCCGAATTTTCCGGACAATTCGAATTTGCGCTTCTTGCTTAAATCAAGTTATCTCGCGCTAGACGCAGTTCGCTGCCCGCTAGTGCCGGGGGCAGCGAGCTGCGCTTTCAGAGGCGCCCTTGTTCAATCTCAATATAGTATGCTCTGACGCGCATGCTTGGCATCGTCGCTTCCATCATTGATGGCGTTCTGGTTGGGCTGGTTTATGGGCTCGCCGCCATGGGGCTGACGCTGATCTGGGGCGTCATGGATGTCATTAACTTGACCCATGGCGCGATGATCGTTGCCGGCATGTTCGCACTCTATCTTTTGGCAAGTGCGCTCGGGGTCTCTCCCTACCTTACGTTGCCGCCGGTTTTGGTCGGCGGCTTTTTCGTCGGCGTCCTGCTCTATTGGATTGCCATCCACCGCATGGTCGGGCGCCCGCCGCTGATGAGCCTGTTGTCGACCTTTTCCGTAAATCTCATATTGGTCGGCCTTGGTACCGCGGTGTGGGGCACCGCGTTATTCAACGTGGAAGTTTCGCTGCCAAGTATCAGCATGGGCCGCTACACCTTTCCCGGCGCCCACATTCTGGCCGCGGTTCTGGCGGCAATCATTGCAGGCGTGCTCTATTTGTTTCTTCACTACACCCGATGGGGTAAGGCGGTGCGCGCCGTGGCCAACAATCGGCAAGCGGCGGAGCTTGTCGGCGTTCCGACCACACGCGTGCTCGCGCTCACGGTCGGCGCCGGCGTCGCGCTCGCCAGCGTCTCGGGTATGCTGATCGGCACATTGTTTCCCTTCACCGTGCTCTCGGGAGACGCTTATCAGCTCAAGAGTTTTGTCGTCACCGTTCTCGGCGGCTTCGGCAACCCGGTCGGCGCGCTTCTCGGCGGCGTCGCGCTGGGGCTGCTTGAGGGCGCGGTCACGCCGTTCGTGCCGGTGAGCTGGACGCTCGTCATTGAATTCGTGCTGTTCGTTCTGGTGCTGATCGCCTTTCCCGGCGGACTATTTGCTTCGCGGCGCGGAGCCCTCTGATGCCGCTGCTGCGCCTGACGCGCCGGCCATTCTTTTGGATCATTGCGTTGGTGATCGCGGCTTTCGTCTTCGTCCCTCTGATCGGCGACAACGTGCAACTGCGCGAGACGCTACTGCTCGATGCGCTGTATATCACGCTGGCGAGCAATCTTAATTTGATGCTGGGTTATACCGGCTATATTAATTTCGGCAGCATCGTCTTCTTCGGCCTCGGCGGCTACATTTGCGTTTGGCTGGTGAATACTTACGCATGGCCGCTGGCCTTGAGTCTGTTCATCGCCGGCGTGTGCGTCAGCGCGCTGGCGCTGATTTTCGGCCTCGGCATCTTGCGACTGCGCGGCGCGTTTTTTGCTTTGGCCACGATCGGCATAGTCGAAGCGGTTCAGGCCTTCGCCGAAAATTTTACCCCGTGGGGCGGTTCGTCCGGCATTTATCTGTCGAGCGCGATATTCCAGCCGCTGGGCGGCCCCGCGCGTGCCTTGTGGGTTATCTATTTCATTATGGTCGCGGTGATGGGGCTGTCGCTTTATCTGAGTTACGCGATCAAAAGCTCCAAATTCGGCCTTGGACTGCTGGCGATTGGGCAAAACGAAGACGCTGCCGCCATTCTCGGGGTGCCGACCCCGTTCTACAAGGCGCTGGCCTACACCGCCTCCGCATTCCTTCCCGCTATTGCCGGCGGAACTTATTTCTTCAAGAGCGCCTTCATCCAGCCGTCGGACGCTTTTGACCTATCGCTGTCCACCGAGGCGCTCGTGGTCGTCATGTTGGGTGGTCAAGGCACGGTAACGGGCGTAGCGCTTGGCGCCTATTTGTATGAAGAGCTGCGCGGCTACCTGCTCACCTCGGCAACGTTTTCCAACTTTCAGCTGGTGATTTCGGGCGTACTGCTGCTTCTCATTGTGCTTTTCTTTCCCAGCGGACTTATGGGGTTCATCTACAGCCGATTTCCGCGCACGCAAAAGGTGCTCGAGTGAGCGCGCTCCTCGAATTGCAAAGGGTGAGCAAGCGCTTCGGCGGCCTGCAAGCGTTGGGCGATGTCAGCTTCGAAGTACGCTCGGGGGAAATTCTCGGCCTGATTGGACCGAATGGCGCCGGCAAGACGACGCTGTTCAACTTGATCAACGGCGTGTTCGCTCCAAGCAGTGGCCGCATCGTGTTCAATGGTGTCGATTTGACCGGCGCGAAGCCGTACATGATCGCCCGCAGCGGCCTTGCGCGCACGCATCAGCTCGTGCAGCCGCTCACCAACATGAGCGTCCTGGACAATTGCACCGTGGGGGCCTGCTTCGGCCGCGAAAATCTGCCGCTCGATCGCGCGCGCGAGGCGGCGCGTGAGGCGGTCGCTTTCGTCGGCCTTGAAGATCGCACGGCGATGCCCGCTGCCCAGCTCACCATCGCCGGGAAGAAACGGCTCGAACTCGCCCGTGCGCTGTCGGCGCGGCCATCGCTGCTCCTGCTCGACGAAGTTCTGGCCGGGCTTAATCCCACGGAGATCGAGCACATGATCGGGATCATCCGCCACATCCGCGACCGTGGCGTGACGATTCTGATGATCGAACATTTGATGCAGGCGATCATGAGCCTGTCCGATCGCATCGTCGTATTGAATTTCGGCATGAAACTGGCCGAAGGCCCGCCGGCAGAAGTCGCCAGCCACCCGCAAGTGATCGAGGCCTATCTGGGCGATCCCAAGCTTGCGGCCGCGTTATACGAGAGCGCCTAGACCATGGCCGATGACGCACTCCTCAATGTCGAAAGCCTCGAAGCCGGTTACGGCGAAGTGCAAGTGCTGTGGGGCGTGTCGTTGAGCGTCGCGCGCGGCCATTTCACCGCGGTCGTTGGCGCCAACGGCGCCGGGAAAACCACGATGCTGCGCGCGGTCGCCGGTACTATTGCCCCCTGGCGCGGACGCGTCATCTTCGACGGCGAGGACGTGACGCGGGCGGCCACCCATGAGAAGGCGGCGCGCGGTTTTGCATTGGTGCCCGAGGGGCGGCAATTGTTCAATTCCATGAGCGTTGCCGACAATCTCGAACTCGGCGCCTTCTCAAAGCGCAGCGCGCGCAAACACGCCGACCGTCTCGAAGAAATTTTCAGTTTATTTCCCAGATTGGGCGAGCGGCGCCGGCAGATTGCCGGCACGCTGTCTGGCGGCGAGCAACAAATGGTAGCGATCGCCCGCGGTCTGATGTCAGATCCCACCATTCTGATCATTGACGAGCTGTCGCTCGGTTTGGCGCCTGTCGTTGTCTATCAGCTGTTGATGACATTGAAGAGACTCAAGGAAGCGGGACTCACCATCGTGCTGGTCGAGCAGAACGTTCACCTCGCACTGGCAGTAAGCGATTACGCCTATGTGATCACCGAGGGCCGCATCTTCACCGAAGGTCCGTCAAAAAAGCTTGCCGCCATGCCGGAAATCAGGCGCGCCTATCTGGGACTATGAACTCGATTGCAGAAGGCGATCGGCGGCGGCTGCTGCGCGCGAGGAAGACATGATGGATTTCAATAAGATCAAGATAAAGCCGCTGTCCGCCAACATCGGTGCGGAGATTCATGGCGTCAACCTAGCAAAGCTGGACGATCCAACCTTCGATGAAATCCACCAGGCGTTCCTCCGTCACCAAGTCCTTTTTTTTCGAGACCAGGAGCTCACGCGCGAACAGCATCTTTCCTTCGGTCGCCGCTTCGGGGAACTCCATATTCATCCGGCCGCCCCCTCACCCGAAGGGTATCCCGCCATAATGCGTATCCACGCCGACGCCGCTTCGACCGCTAATCTTGATCAGCTCAAGGCGGGCAAGCGCGCGGTCGCGGGCAACTACTGGCACTCCGACGTATCGTGCGACCTCGAGCCACCACTCGGGAGCATCCTTTATCTGCGCGAGGTCCCCGAGGTCGGCGGCGATACGATGTTTTCGACCATGTACGCAGCCTATGAAGCACTGTCCGTCCCAATGAAACGCTTGTTGGAGGAACTGACGGCCCTTCATTCGGGCGAGCACATTTACCGCGCGCGATATCCAAACAATGAGGTAAAGGACCGCAGCGACTACGGTTACCGAGACGCGAACAGATTTCCGACTTCCGAGCATCCGGTGCTGCGGACCCATCCGGAAACGAAACGGACCGCCCTCTATGTGAATGCCGGCTTCACCACCCGCATCAAGGAGCTTGAACCGGATGCCAGCCAAGCCATCCTCGATTTTCTGTTCAAGCACATCCAGAGGCCGGAGTTTTGCTGCAGGTTCCGATGGCGCAAAAACTCGATCGCCTTCTGGGACAACCGTTGCGTCCAGCACTACGCCGTATTTGACTACTTCCCGGCAGTGCGCAGCGGCGAGCGGGTGACCGTGAAGGGCGACAAACCTTTTTACCAATCGAACTTGCCCTCGCGCGAACAGGACGCCGCAGCCGAATGATCCGCTCAAGACGGTCGGCGACATCATTTTGGAGCGGCCTTTTGCCGGCAATGCCACCCTGTCCCATTGCCGTCGGGTCAGCATATTGGCATGGTCGCCTCATCTGCTGGCGGCACCAATGACCTGGTACGATACATTCCTGCACATGTTGACGGAAAACGAGGTCCGTCTCGTCACCTACGTACCGGACAATGTGCTTACCCCGCTGATCAGGGGAACCGCCGCCGACAACTATTTCCTCTCAGTCGGCGCGACCCGCGAGGACGAGGCCGTAGGTATCGCGACCGGCGCCTACATGGCGGGCTTGCGCAGCGCGGTCATGATGCAGACGAGCGGCTTTGCCCTCACTGGCAATGCGCTTGCCTCGCTTGTGATGCCCTACCAGATTCCGCTAATCCTGGTGATCTCCGAGCGCGGGACGATGGGCGAGTTCAACATCGGCCAGACATTGGTAGCGCGCACCCTGCGCCCAACCCTCGAGGCACTCGGTATCGTTCACCACACCTTGACGGAAGAATCGACGCTGCGCTTCGTCGTCGATTCATCGATCAAGCAGGCGTTCACGACGCAGGCGCCGGTCGCCTTCATCCTGTCGCCGCTTCTTACCGGCGGCAATCCGGCTGCGCACGCACACTTCATATGAGACGCATGTGACTGGCGCGAAAACCTCAACGGCAACGCTCAACCGCACGGCCCTGACATGCCGTCTCGTTGAACGGCTCAAACACGAGGAGGCGGTGATTGCCGGCATCGGCAACGCCAATTTCGACCTCATCGCTGCCGGCCACCGTCCACAGAATTTCTACATGCTCGGCAGCATGGGCCTCGCTTGCCCAATCGCGCTCGGCGTAGCGCTGGCACAGCCGCAGCGCGGTGTGATTGCGCTCGAGGGCGACGGCTCGATTCTGATGATGCTCGGCGCTCTCGCCACCATCGCCAATGCGAAACCGGCCAATCTCACGATTATCATCTGGGACAACGGCATCTACCAGATTACCGGCAAGCAGGCGACCGCGACCGGCGGACTGACCGACATAGTGGCAGTCGCGCGCGGCGCCGGATTCCCGCATGCCGAATGGATTCGCGATGAGGCGCACTTTGATGGCTTGATCGAGCGCCGCTTCGACAGGGGCGGACCGCGGCTGCTGGCGGTGAAGATCGACGATCAACCAGGCAAGGGACGGCAAGCGCGCGACCCGCCGCTGATCCGCCGCCGCTTTATGGACGGATTAGGAACGGCTCGCAGTGACGCCGAGGACCGTTCGCTACCGCCGCAGAAATGATCGAATAGCCGATACTTGGGGACGTAAAAAAAAGGCTGGTCAACAAGCAGTGCTGAGGAGCGAGGCTCACAGAGCCATATTGCTGTGCCGCATCTGTCTCCGCCCTGTACGATCGCTTTATCCGCTATTTGAGCGAGCGCTTTTCGGGGCTGTTTGCGAGAACCCTAAAGCAGGCCGGTCGGCGTCCGGGACAAGGGCACCCAATGAAGTCGCGAGGTATATTCATGATATTCCGGGCGCGACCATTATCCGCTCCTTTCCTCGATTGAGTGCCCGATAACCTTGTGAGATGATTGTCCGGATGCGCGATCGGAAATGCGCCGACACAAGCCAAAGAAGCTCGCGCAAAGATTGCAAAGGGAGGGAAAGATGAAGCGCTCGCTTGTCACGGCTTCGGCATTTGCGGCGGCAGGGCTGATGATACTGGCCGCTTCCGGCGCCTACACGCAGGAGAAGAAATGGTATCCGTTTTCCGTCGAAGAGCACAACCCGCCCTTCGACATGAACAGCCCCGTCAAGGAGGTGATGTATACGCCGCTGCAGAAGGCGGACAAGAAATGGAATATCTGCGTCTCGTTTCCACACATGAAGGATGCCTACTGGCTCGCGGTTGACTACGGCGTTGCCGAGGAAGCCAAGGACCTTGGTGTTGCCATGCACCTGGTCGAGGCCGGCGGCTATACCAATTTGAGCAAACAGATTTCGCAGATCGAGGACTGCGTGTCGCAGGGCGCACAAGCGGTCGATATCGGCGCCATTTCCTATGACGGGCTCAACGCGACGGTGAAGCGACTTCATGACAAGGGGATTCCGGTGATCGACGTGATCAACGGCATGTCATCGAAGGACATTTCGGCGAAGTCGCTGGTTTCTTTCAAGACCATGGGCTTCGAGGCCGGACAGTACATTGCCAAGCAGAATCCGAAGGGCTCGCCGGAAGCCGAGGTCGCCTGGTTCCCGGGCCCGCCCGGAGCTGGCTGGGTCGAAGACGGCAACAAAGGCTTTGTCGACGCACTCAAGGACAGCTCGTTGAAGATCGTCGCGACGAAATACGGTGATACCGGCAAGGAAGTGCAGCTGAAACTCGTGGAGGACGTGCTGCAAGCCAATCCGAATATCAAATACATCGCCGGCACGTCGCCGACGACGGAAGCCGCGGTGCAGCTTCTGCGCGAGCGCAACCTCTCCGACAAGATCAAGGTCATCGCGTACTACTTCACGCCCGGAGTGTACGAGAACATTAAAGCGGGACGCGTAATGGCGGCGCCGACGGACTCGGCGGTGATCCAGGGGCGCATTTCCATCGATCAGGCCGTGCGCATCCTCGAAGGAAAACCGTATCTCAAGCACGTCGGACCCAAGATTTACGTCATCGACAAGTCGAACATAAATTCGTTCGACTATGCTTCCTCGCTCGCACCGCAGAACTGGAAGCCGGTGTTCACGGTGAACTGACACCGGTCGATTGATGGTGCGATGACGTCGGAGACATTGGCGTTGGCGGCGGGCGTGGGTGCGGATTCCGCGCCCGCGCCCGTCTTGCAAGGCAGTAAGGTTTCCAAGCAGTTTCCCGGCGTACTAGCCCTCGACCAAGTGGATTTCGAGCTTCGCGCTGGCGAGGTTCATGTTCTCTTCGGCGAGAACGGCGCGGGCAAGTCGACGCTGATCCAAATACTTGCCGGCGTGCACCGCCCGACAAGCGGGAGCCTGCTCTTTCGCGGCAGCCCACTGGACCTGCCCGGCGTTCATCATGCTCGCGACCTCGGCATTAGTGCCGTATTCCAGGAATTCTCGTTGGTCCCGACGTTGAGCGTGGAAGAGAACTTGTTTCTCGGCGCCGAGGTGACCCACTACGGACTGCTCGATAAATCGGAGCTGCATCGCCGGGCTAAGGAGATCCTCACGCAGCTCGGTTTTCCGCTGCGGCCGCGTAAACTGGTGAACGAACTCAGTCGCGCCGAGCAGCAGATGGTGGAAATTGCAAAGGCATTCCGCGCGGAACTCTCGGTATTGATCCTCGATGAGCCGACCGCATCGCTCACCGACCGCGAAGCGGAGCGACTGTTCGCAATGATCGAGCTGGCGAAGAAGCGTGGGGTCGGCATCGTCTACGTGACGCACCGGATGAGTGAAATTCGCCGGATCGGCGATCGCGTCACGGTGCTGCGCGACGGCAAAAGGGTGACCACAATTGGCGTCGACGAGGCCGACGACGAGCGGCTGCTTCAGTTCATGACCGGGCGCGTCATCAGCCAAGTCTTCCCAAACATCAACTATCGGCCGGGACGACCGATATTGGAAGTGTCGCAACTGACCACGGCTGACCGTTCGATCAGCAACATCTCATTGACCGTTCGCGCCGGCGAGATTGTCGGGCTTGCTGGTCTGGTCGGGAGCGGCAAGGGTTCGGTGGCACGCGCCTGCTTCGGTCTCGAGCGGCTGGTCTCAGGCCGGGTCCAGCTTGACGGTCAGGATGTGACCGGGCGCTCCGCCCGGGCAATGCTCGATCTCGGCGCCTTCTATCTTCCCTCCGATCGACGCGAAGACGGACTGATCATGATGCGCAGCGTGCGCGAGAACGTCTCGCTGCCATGGCTGGGCGCGTCCCCCTTCACGCGCTTCGGTTTCCTTAATCGGGCCAGCGAGAAAGCGAAAGTGCGCGAGCTCGTGGATCGCCTGAATTTGCAACCGCGAAATATCGAGCGTGACGTCGAGCGGCTTTCCGGCGGGAATCAGCAAAAGGTGCTACTGGCGAAGGGCCTAGTATCCGACATTAAACTGTTCATTTTGGACGAACCGACGGTCGGGGTTGACGTCGGTACCCGCGTCGCAATCTACGCATTCATCCGCGATTTGTGCGAGAGCGGCGCCGCAATCCTGCTGATCTCATCGGATCTGCCGGAAATCCTGCATCTCACGAACCGCACTTACGTCATGTATCGCGGCGAGCAGCGCGCCGAACTCGGAGGCGAGCAGATAACGCAGGACCGCATCCTCGCACATTTTTTTGAAAGAACTCAGGCATGATGCGAAGCACCGCGCCGCATTGGATGAGCTTTACCGTCCCGCTGCAACGGCTGTTTGTGCGCATTGGCGTCTTGCCCTTTCTGCTGGTGATCGCCGTCCTGGTGTTCAGCGGGCTCTCGAACAGATTCCTGACCAGTGAAAATCTGATCACGGTGGCACGCCAGGCCACTTATCTGGCCATCGTCGCCATGGGGCAGATGCTCGCGCTGCTGACCGGTGGATTCGATCTGTCGGTCGGCAAAATCGTTGCGATAACGTCGGTCGTTACTGCGCTGACGATGGCGCCGCTCGCAGCCGCTCATCCCGACGCAACCGCCGTGACGCTCACACTCGGGATACTGGCGGGCATCGGCGCAGGAACGCTGGTCGGCGTCGTCAACGGTATTGGCGTGGCCGTGTTCAATGTATCGCCGTTCATGATGACGCTCGGCACCGCAACAATCAGCTTCGGCATCGCTTTGACCCTGACCAGCGGAGTGCCGGTTTACGGTATGCCTGATGCGTTCGGAACCATTTTCAGCTTTGCCCGCATCTTCGACATCCCGTCCCCCGTCTATGTGACGGCCGGCCTTTACGTGATCATGTACATCGTCCTGAACCGGACCCGCATGGGCCGCTACCTTTACGCGGTCGGTGGCAACGTAAAAGCTTCGCGTCTCTCCGGCATCAACGTCCGGTTTTATTTGTTTATGGCTTATGTGCTGTGCGGCGGCCTGGCAGCCGTGGCCGGCTCGTTACTGACAGCTCGACTCGAGACTGGCGAAGCCAATATTGGCGCCTCGATGCCGCTTGATTCGATCGCCGCCTGCGTCATCGGCGGTGTGAGTCTGCGGGGCGGAACCGGGCGCCTCGGCAATGTCGTGCTCGGCGCCGTCTTCATCGGCCTCATTCAGAACGGAATGGATCTGGCGCAGATACAGTCGTACCTGCAGGAGGTGGTGATCGGCGTCTTGCTCATTTTGGCGGTGATCGCCGATCAGTTGCGGCAGTTCGTCATGCTGCAACTCAAGGACTGAGCCGGCGCGGCCGCGCCTTGACTGATGCAAGTATTCAGTCCGCAAGGCCCGATCGACGGCGGGCCACGAGAGAGACCGCGGACCAATCCTTGTCCGCATCGCCGTGGCCTATGGCGTCAATCAGATTGTCACGCACAATGCTAGCGAAAGGCAGCGGCACGCCGCCAGCCTCCCCGGCGGCGAGCACCAGCCGCATATCCTTGAGCCCAAGCGTCAGTTTGAATCCGGGCTTGAATTCGCGCTGGGTTATGAGCTTGCCATAACCTGCATAGGCAGTGGCGGCGAACAAGGTTCCTGTGGCGACCTCGATCAACTTTGCCGGGTCGACCTGATAGCGTTCCACCAGGACCGCAGCCTCCGCCATGGCTTCGATGGCAGAGCCGAGCAGGAAGTTCATGGCGAGCTTGGTGGCGTTGGCCTGATGCGGCTCCGTTCCGAGTAGCCACGTTTTCTGGCCCATGGCCTCGAACAACGGCCTCACCCGTTCAATCGCGGCGGTATCGCCGGCAGCGAGGATATTAAGCTTGCCCGCGGCGGCAACATCCGGCCGTCCCATGACCGGCGCAGCAACGTAAGGGATGCCGGCATCCGCGTGGGCTCGCTCCAGTTCGCGACCGAAAGCAACCGACAAGGTGCTCATGACGACATGGACCGGCTTGCCTTTCGCGGTCGCCAGCACGTCGGGCTCAAGAATGGTTGCACGCACCGCATCGTCATCGGCGAGCATAGTGAGAACGGCATCCGCCTCGAAAAGCGCTCCGGCGCCTTTCGCGCGCCGGGCACCTCGCCGCTCGAATTCCTCACAAGGCTCCGGCGATCGATTCCAAACTTGCACCTCATGTCCGGCTTCGACCAGCCGGCTGGCCATCCCTCGTCCCATTGCACCAAGCCCGATAAAACCAAGTTTCATCAGCTCACTCCCTATTTCGCTGGCATCGCGCGAGGCTCGCGCGCGTGGATTCCGAACTCAAACGACAGCACAACGGCTAGGGCTAAACGTCAAGCAACATCAGCCGAATCGCGTCATATCAACAACATCGAACAAGGATAAGGTGGCAAACGGGCAGGCTATCCGCGGGACTGATCGCGCTTCCATCCGGTCTGATCCGACGATGGCACGTTGATGAGAGCGGATCAGCGCCCCCGTTGGGTGGCGGCTGCTTGATTGTGTTTTCGAGACGACGAAATTTGAAAGTTTCGGAAGAGCCCTACGGCGCGATATCGAAGCCAACGGTAATCTGTGCTCGCAAAGTATCTTCGCCGGCGGCGATGGGTGTTGGCGTCGCTGGCAAGGCGCGCGCCGCGGCCATCGGAAACGGCGGCGTAAAGCCCGGCTCTTCCGTTATCCAAATTACGTTGCCGAGGCGAATACCCGCCGCCTCTGCGTAGACCCGCGCCTTGCGCCGGGCATCGGCCATCGCCGCCTGTCGCGCTCCGTCGAGCGCCTTTGATACGTCAGCGTGCAGAAATTGCACGCCGCCGATATCAGTCGCGCCGGCGCCGATAAGCCGATCCAGAGTATCGCCGACCTTGTCAATCTCGCTCACCTTTGCGGTTATCTGATTGGAGGCGGAAAAGCCGGTTAGCTTCGCCTCGGTATTTTGCTGCGGGGAGGTATATATCGGAGCGATTGAATAGCGGAAGGTCTGGATGTCTTCCTGCGCAATGCCAGCGTCGCGCAGCGCCGCCACAACGGCCGCCATCAGTTTAGCGTTGGCCGCCGCCGCTTCCCTGGCGGTCTTCGCCCGAACTGTGACGCCGCCGGTAATCAAGGCATAATCCGGCGGCGCGCGAACGCTGCCTTCTCCGGTCACCACGATGCGCGCCGGCGGCGCGGATTTCAATTCCTGCGCACGCGCGACGACCGCAAGATCGCATAGGGTGGCAGTGCAAATGGCAAACACTGCGAACGACCGCCAAGCCGCCATTGCCGACCTCCATCATTTTCGTTCGAGCTCTGGCAGATTTAAACTGGCTTTACGGAGCCATTGAGGCGGCGGACTGCGGCTCCCAATCCGAGGCTGGCGGCGGCGGCAAAAGCAGCCGTGCTGTGGCGCTCGCGGCTCGGGTTTGATATGGCCCCGCTCATGTTGACGTTGCTCCGCTGGCTGATCGCCGGAATCAAGCTCCTCGTCCAGATTCTCGTCGTCACATGGACGACGTTAGCCGTCTATTTTTCGAATTTGCCGTGGCCGGCGCTCCGGCTAGCGCTAGCGGTCGCGTTCGCGGCGTTCGCGATCTGGGCTTTCTGGCTCTCGCGCCAGCGGCGCATGCCGGCAGTGGCCATCGTGCTGGTGCTCGGAGTCATTGGCTGGTGGCTCACCATCGCCCCGTCGAACAACCGAAACTGGCGCCCGGAGGTTGCCGTCATGCCACGGGCGTTTATCAATGGCGACCATGTCCGCATAACCGGCGTCCGCAACTTCGACTACCGCAGCCGGAACGATTTTACCGCGCATTATGAAGACCGCGAGGTTGATGTCTCGCATCTCACAGGCGTGGACTTTTTCGTGGCCTACTTCTGGAACGAAGCGCCGGTGGCGCACACGTTCGTGAGTTTCATCTTCGACAACGCCGCACCATTGAGCATCTCGATCGAGACGAGGCCCGAGGTAGGCCGCGGTTTCGAGCCAATCGCCTCAATGTTCAAGCAGTTCGAGTTGATTTACATTGTCGGCGAGGAGCGCGATCTCGTGGGCGTGCGCGCCAATTACCGCCGCGAGGCCGTGTACCTCTATCAACTCAACACCTCGCGCGAGAGCGCGCGGCGGCTCTTTCTCATCTATCTGGCACGGATCAACGAACTTGCCGAACGGCCGGAATTCTACAATTTGCTGACCAACAGCTGCACCATCAATATCGTCCGTTACGCCAACGCCGCCGGGCGGCGGGGGCGGTTCGACATCCGCCATCTCTTCAACGGGCTGGTCGACAACTACCTCTACTCCTCCGGGCGCCTGGACACGACGCTGCCTTTTGACGAGCTGCGGCGACGATCGCTGATCGATAAGGCGGCACAGGCGGCCGACGGCGCGCCGGAACCTGAGTTTTCGCAACGGATCCGCGCGTCACTCCCAACGATCGGCCGCTGACAGATTTAGTTTAAAACCTGGCCAATTATCTCAAATTAGCGCAGCGTTCGTCTCTTGCCGGCACTTCGCTGGCCTTTCTTGATTTTCCTGATGATGGCCATCGGCTCTGCTTTTGAGGGGCAACACTTGGGCGGACAGCGGTATAATCTAAAATAGCAATCACTCGGATGAGCGCTGAGGCGCCCGATTGCGAGGAGGCGCTCAAGGACGACCCGACCTATCGGAGCGTAGGCATGGGTACGATAACGAACGCGAATGCGAGCATTGATATCGCGGCGTGGCATGCGCTATCTGCCGACGAAGTTGTGAAGCGGCTCGGGACCGACGGCGAGAAGGGGCTTGATGCGGCTGAAGCCTCCAGTCGGCTCGTAAAGCATGGTCAAAATCGTCTGCCAGAGGGCAAGAGGCGCGGGCCATTCATGCGGTTTGTCGCGCAATTCAATAACGTTCTGGTCTATGTCCTTCTCGCCGCCGGCTTCACCAAGCTGATGCTGAGCTTATGGGTCGATGCGGCGATCATCTTCGGCGTGGTTGTTCTCAACGCGCTGCTCGGTTTCATCCAGGAGGGCAAAGCCGAGAAGGCGTTGGATTCAATCCGCAACATGTTATCCGCCGAGGCGCGGACGGTGCGCGGAGGCGAGACGCGCTTGATTCCGGCTGAGCAGCTCGTTCCAGGCGACCTTGTGATGCTCGAGTCCGGCGACAAAGTCCCGGCGGATGTCCGGCTCATCGACGTCAAGAACCTGCGCACAGAAGAGGCGGCACTCACCGGCGAATCGGTGCCGACCGACAAGACCGCTGATGCAGTGCCTGCGAAGGCCACGGTCGGCGACCGAAAAAGCATGGCGTTCTCCGGCACGATGGTCGTGTCAGGTCGCGCCGCTGGCGTTGCTGTTGCCACCGGTAGCGAGACCGAGCTCGGACGTATCAATCAGTTGCTCGCCAGCGTCAGTCCGCTCGAGACTCCGCTCCTCCGCCAGATCAAGACATTCGGCTATGGCATCACCGCAACCATTGCTGTGATTAGCGTACTGATCTTCGCTTACGGAAAGTGGGTGAAGGGTATGGACTTCGTCGAGCTGTTTCAGGCGGTCGTCGGCATCGCCGTATCGGTCATTCCCGAAGGGCTTCCGGCGCTCATCACCATCACGCTGGCGATCGGGGTCCAACGTATGGCGCAGCGCAACGCGATCATTCGGCGCTTGCCCGCGGTCGAAACGCTCGGATCGGTATCGCGCATCTGCTCGGACAAGACCGGCACGCTGACTTTGATGGAGATGATGGTGGTCTCTGCCGTCACCGCTGAATCTGAGTTTCAGATCACGGGCGACGGCTATGCGCCGGAAGGTGAAGTCCGAAAGAATGGAACGGCTGCGGGCGAGGACGTGGTACTCGCGCTTATGGGCCGCGTCTCTGTGCTTTGCAACGACGCCGAACTCTTCCAGCAAGGCGGAGTTTGGAAAGTGGAAGGCGACCCTACCGAGGGAGCACTCTATCCGTTTGCGAGCAAACTCGGCCTCGATCGGGCCACCGAGCAAACCTCGTCGCCACGGATAGATGCCATCCCATTCGAATCCGAGCACAAATTCATGGCTACGCTGCACAACTCTAGCGCGGGCAAAGAGATTTTGCTCGTCAAGGGCGCTCCGGAAGTCATTCTCGAGCACTGCGATCGCCAGCAAACCGCGGGCGGGCAAACGGCATCGCTCGATCACGCCCATTTCATGCGGGCATCCGATCAACTCGCGGCACAAGGCGAACGCGTGCTGGCTTTAGCTTGGCTGGAGAATCCGGGTATCAAGGTCGGCAGTCTCGGTCCAGCCGACCTGCCCAAGACTCTGGTTTTGCTGGGACTGATCGGCCTCCTCGATCCACCGCGCAAGGAAGTAATCGAGGCCGTAAAGGAATGCCACGGCGGCGACATCCGCGTCACCATGATCACCGGCGACCACAAAATCACCGCTGCGGCCATCGCCAAGATGCTGGGCATCGGCGACGGCCGAACCGCCGTCACGGGCGGCGAGATCGAGGACATGGACACCGCCACGCTGCAAGAGTGCGTTCGCGACGTCGATGTATTCGCGCGCGCGAGCCCAGAGCACAAGCTCCGCCTGGTGCAGGCAATTCAGGCCAACAAGCAGATCGTGGCGATGACGGGCGATGGCGTAAACGACGCACCTTCACTGAAAAAGGCCGATATCGGCGTGGCCATGGGTATCAAGGGTACCGAGGTCACCAAGGAAGCTGCCGAAATGATCCTGGCCGACGACAACTTCGCCTCCATTACTGCGGCAGTGAAGGAAGGGCGCACGGTTTACAACAACATCGAAAAAGCCATGCTTTTCGTGCTCCCCACCAACGTCGCTCAGGCTTTGGTCATTGCAGTGGCGATCTTCTTTGGCTTCACCATGCCCATCACTGCGCCACAGGTCCTTTGGGTCAATATGGTCACTTCCGTGGCTCTCGGGCTCGTAATCTCCTTCGAGCCGCACGAGATCGACGTGATGACTCGCTCCCCGCGTGCGGTCGGCCGTTCGATCGTGACCGGCTTCGGTATCTGGCGCATTGTCTTCGTCGGTCTGGCACTGCTTGCCTATACCCTTGTGGCGTTCTTCTGGATGAAGTCGCAAGGCGCATCGGACGCGCTTGCTCGCACGGTCGCGGTCAACGCTATTACGATTGGCCAGGTCTTCTATCTGCTGAACAGCCGCTATCTATTGGATTCTTCTCTCTCCCTAACCGCACATACGGGAAATAAGTACTTGCCGCTGGGCATTGGCGCGGTCGTGATCCTGCAGCTGCTATTCACTTATGCACCGCCGTTGCAAGCGGTGTTTGGCAATGAAGCCGTTCCACTCTGGGTTTGGCCTTGGCTGCTCGCTGGCGGCTTGCTGTTTTTTGCGTTCGTCGAAGCGGAGAAGTTGGTTATCCGCTCATCTCATGCGCTGCGGAAGGCCGTGACCGCGGTCGAAGTCGGAGCATGAGCTATGGCTCGCGGCCGACAAGATGCACTGTGGAACGCCACGCGTGCAATGTCAGCGCATGCAGGCTTCGCAGTGTATCGACGCGAACGATCGCCGCGTCGGCGGTCAGCGTTCCGTTGGCGACCGCGCCCAGGGTCGCATTGCGGTGAATGCGCTGCAGTTCCTCCATCTCGGTGGCACAGTGCTCGAGTTGAACGACAGCTTCATCGCTCGAAAGCGTCTTTGCGCCGGCGGGCAAGATCCTTGACGAGGGGCCGATCGCGTGCAGTCCCGCAACCTCCTCCCCGACTGAGCTTGTGATCCGCATTGCATCAGCACAAACTTGGGCCGCCCGCGCTTCGTCCGGTCCGCCAGGTACCTTTCCGAAATTGACCGCCCGAGCCGTTTCTGCCAGCCGAGACGCGTGGTCCAGCGCGTGCAATGTGCTTGTGAGGCGCCGTTGCTCGTCGTCATTGTCGGGCGGCCCGGCTACATCGGACAGAAAGATTTGCGCTTGACGCAATGCGTCCACAGCGTCGTCCACCGAGATGACGACTTTCGTCGGGACGGGTTCTCCGCGGTTTTCAGCTACCAACGGCTCGACAAGACCGCACACCGCTGCGAGCGCTCGCGCGATTGTCCGCCGCACCGCTTCCACGGCAACGATCGGCGTCGCCAGCGCCGAGGAATCGAGGCAGCGCGTGAGCGGCGAGCCGCGCTCGGGCAGGATGCGCTCTACCAATCGCGTGAACCGGTCGATGAGCGGCAGCAGGACCAAAACGCCGACAACATTGTAGGCGGTGTGATAGGCCGCAAGCAGCGTGACGCCGTCAATCGCTTTCGAAGCACGAACCAGTAAAGGAGTGACAACGGGAAAAAGCATCAACGCAATCACGGCGGCGACCATTTTGAACAGCACATAGGCAATGGCCAACCGCTTGGCGGTGGTGCTCGCGCCAATGGCCGCCAACGCGGAACTGGTGGCCGTTCCGATGTTCTGCCCGATGATTAACGCGCAACCCTGGTCAAGCCCGACCGCGCCGGAGAAGTAGGCCGAGAGCGTCACCGCAATGGCCGCCGTTGAAGACTGCATGACTGCGGTCATCACCAGTCCGACTACGACCAACGCCAGCGCGCCTAGCATCCCCCGCCACCATCCGACGTCGGGACCAGCAAGGACCGCAGGCAGGTCCGCCGGGTGCAATCGCTCGGCCAGCCCACCCATTCCTTGCTGTAAAGTCGTCAGCCCGAAAAGTACCAGTCCAAACCCGGCAAGCGCGGCACCTACGCCGGATACTCGCCCGCTGGCCAGAAGCTTGATCAGCGCGCCGGCGAAAATCATCGGCAGCGCGGCCGCCGTAAGCGAGACGCGAACGCCAATCAGTGCGACCAGCCACCCGGTGCCGGTCGTGCCGACGTTCGCCCCGAACACGAGGCCTAGCCCTTGCGGAAACGTCAACAGACCTGCGCTGACGAGGCCGATCGTCGTCATGGTTGTTGCGCTGGATGATTGGACCAGGAGCGTGACCAGCGCGCCCCAGAAGGAACCGCGCAGCGGTGTCGCTGCTGCCTTGCTAAGCACTGTGCGTAGGGCAGAACCGGCCAATGCCTTCAGGCCATCCGTCATGATGGACATGCCGAGGAGAAAGAGACCGACGCCGCCAAGTGCAGAGATTGCCGTCGACATGCGCGTGCCCCGAGATGACCGGCGATTGGCCTAGCGCACTAGCTTTTACCCTTCTCGGCTCAGCGCTGCACGCGCCGTTTGCAATTCCTTCTTCTTCTTCGCGTCGACCGTCGGATAGGCGAGGTCGAGTTTCTCTACGGCTTCCACAATGGCTGCGGCGACCACGATCCGGGTAAACCATTTGTTGTCAGCCGGCACTACGTACCACGGCGCCCGTTTTGATGCGGTCGTTCGAATTGCTTCCTCAAACGCGTGCATGTAGTCGCCCCAGAATTTGCGCTCGTGGACGTCGGCTGTTGAGAATTTCCAATGTTTGTCGGGCCTGTCGAGCCGCTCCATGAAACGCTTCTTCTGCTCCTTGCGCGAGACGTGCAGGAAGAACTTGAGAATGATGGTTCCCTGTCGAGTGAGGTAATCCTCGAAGTGCGCGATATCGAAAAGCCGCTCCTGCCAGATGCGCTTGGTCACAAGCTGCGCAGGTAGCCTCTGTTGTTTCAAGAGATGCTCGTGCACGCGAACAACGAGGACTTCCTCATAGTAGGATCGATTGAAAATCCCGATCCGCCCACGCTCGGGCAAGCGCTTGGCGTAACGCCAGAGAAAGTCATGGTCGAGATCCTCCGACGACGGCTGCTTGAACGAGAAGACCTGACAGCCTTGAGGATTTACTCCCGACATGACGTGTTTGATCGTTCCATCCTTGCCGGCCGCGTCCATCGCCTGGAAAACGAGGAGCAGCGACCATCGCTTCTGGGCGTAGAGCATGTCCTGTTCCTCTGCGAGCCACACGGTGCCGCGTTGCAGCAGGTCGGTCGCCTCGCCCCTGTCCAGCCTCAAGCCACGGGTATCGCCTGGATCAAAGTCGGCGAGCTTGAAGCTGTCGCCTTTTGTGATGCGGAAGGGATGGACGTATTTCTCGATGCGATCGAGGATCTCTTGTCTCGGCATGATTCGACCTCCCTCTTTGTCATTCTAATTTTGTAAAAATCCAAATCTCCCGACAGCTTCACGATATTGCGGTGGCCAGTGATAAGGTTAGCTCAGCCAGGGCTGGCCGACCGGTCTTTCGCTGACGGGCGGTCGCTCGGTGGGCCACGCCCGCGTGACGCAACATCGCCCGACGCAGATCGCAACAATGTCGCAGCCGCGCTGCGTGCTGTCGATGGCGAGCTGAAACCGTGAAACCGTGCCAAGTCGCGCATTTAATGCTCCGTCCGGAGCGCGCGGCGCGCCGCCGTGTGCGAACGGAACTGAGAAGGTTTGAGCGCGTTTCAGGATAGGGTCCGACACCGTGTTGCACGCTGTTTTTTCCCACGCCTATTTCTTTCTCATCCCGCTCGCTATTCTCGAGGGCCCGCTGTTGGCAATCGTCTGCGGCATCGCGGCGGGGTTGGGCGCGCTAAATCCATTCGTCGCCTACGGGATTTTGATTGGCGGCGATTTGGGTCCCGACCTGATGTACTATTCGATCGGACGGTGGGGCGCCACGCTGCCTTTCGTCCGACGCTATGCGTCGCGCATCAGGGCGATCCGGAAAACTTTTCTATCGCTCGAGCAGCTCTGGCACACGCATCCGCTGGCGACCATGGCCAGCGCGAAGCTGTCGTATCTGGTCAGCCCGGCACTCATCGTTAGCGCCGGGTTGAGCGGCATGCCGCTCAACCGTTTCGTATTTTTCTCGCTTATCGTCTCCACACTATATCTGGGCGCGCTAGCGGCGCTGGGCTATGGCTTTGCCAAAGCGTATGGATTTTTTCATCTGTCGCTTGCCGCAGCGGGCATTTATCTGGTCATTCCGGGAGTAGCGATCCTATGCGGCCTTGGCTACGCTACCGTGCGCATAAGGCGGCGACTGCGTCCGCAGGCCGCACAACACAGCAACCTTATAAGACGACCCCGCCGACGGCGTTCTCGTTCACAAGCTAAGCACCGACATTCGCATACGAAGCATGCGTCGCAAAAGTGATGCGCGGGACTTAGACATCAAAACACTATTGCGAACTGCATCGCCGCGTGGTTGCTGGCCGGCGAGAAGCGATTTCGAAACCCGGGCGGCGAAGGACAGAATTTATCCGGCCAGTCTGAAATAGACGAGCGGCAGCTTCTCCGGCAGCCGTTCGATGCGATCGAGCTGAATGACATTGGAGCGGCCGAAAATCCGGGTGAGATAAGAGTTCCCGCCGGCATCGAGGCCCACGCAAAACAAGTCGATGGCCTGGTGTCGCAGCGACAGCACCGCACGGCGGGCGTCCTCTACGAGATAGCGCCGGTCGGCGATATCCACGTCGGACGGCTCGCCGTCGCTCACCAGCAACAAGAGCTTGCGGTAGGAATGGCAGGCGGCGAGATCGCGCCCGGCATGCCGCAATGCAGCCCCCATGCGGGTCGAATATTTGCCGATGACGCCCGCGAGCCGGCGCTTCGCCAGCGTGTCCCAGCGCGTATCGAAATCCTTGAGACGATAATAATGCACGTCTTCGCGGGTATCGGAGCAGAAGGCGTGAATGGCGAACGGATCGCCCATGCCGTCCATGGCGTGGGCAAGGAGTGAGGTCGCGTCCCGCTCGAGCTCGAGCACCGGCCGGCCCGCCTCCTTGACGATATCGTTGGTCGATTGCGAGGCGTCGATCAAAAGCAGCACTGAAAGATCGCGCCAGCGCCGCTCAAGCCGGGCATAAATGTTAGGGCTCGGCGTAAGACCGGCGCGCAGGTCGATGGCCGCACCGATCGTGGCCTCCAGGTCAAGCCGATCACCCTCGCGCTGGCGCCGCATCCGCGTCGGCCGGCTCACCTTTGCCGCCTGCACCAGCGCGTCAATGCGGTAGGCGGTTTCCGGATAGCGATCGAAGATGGTGTCGATCTTTTCAGCACTGCCGTCGGCGGGGTTGTATTCGGAAACCGTCGTCCACTCGTTGCGATCACGGCTGATCAGGTAATCCCACTCGGGATAGCGGGCGACCGGAATGCCGACTTCAGCCTCTTCCGGCACTAGCCGTGCCACGTTGGCCGACCCATCGCCTTGTCCTTCGCGTTCGCGGTCCGCAGCCTCCGTTTCCGACTGCTCGAAACGCACGGCATCGTACACCGCCTCCCCCGCTGCGGCGCCGGCCGAAGGGAAGTCCCACAGACCTTGATTGTCGTCGCGGTAGGCCGGCTCGACGACGTAAGTGCGCGGATTGAACTGGACCCGCATCTGTCCAAGATCATTGCCGAGAAGACCGCCAATGCTGCGGCTGATGGCGGGGTCGCTCCAGCGCACGCGCTCGGCAAGGAACAGATCGCGACCCTTGTTCACCCAAGCGTGCGCATCAAAATAGTCCGGATCGATCAGTGCGCGGGCGAGCCGTGCCATCAGCGCCGGCGCGGTCACCACGCCGCCTGCGTCGGCCAAGTGAAACGGCAGCCAGAAGCGACGCAATCCGGGAAAACGACCGATTGCAAGCTGCTCGACGCGAGCGTCCTCGATCAAGGAGACGAGCGCAACTTGCACCGGCTTGAGACTGCCGACCGCGAATTTGGCGCCGGTGAAATGAAAATGCGCGAGAACGTGCGCGAGGCTGGCGCGAAACAAATCCTTGCCGCCTACCCCATCGACGCCGCGCGAGGATTGCGGCACGCGCACCACGCCGTTGCTGAAGCATGTGCGCCGCGGCGTATCAAAGCCGGCCGGCGGCAGCACCCGGATCGGCGGGATGGTCCGCCACAGCGCGGCGACGAAGGCTTTGAGCTCGCGTTCGACATCAGTGAATGAAACGGACCCTGCGCCCTGCTCTAGAGCGTGCAGCGAGCGGGTATCGAGCAGAGCGAAAAATTTGAGCCGCCGTTCGGGATCGTTTTCGGCGGCGCGAATGCCGCCCAGCGCCCAGGTCTCGAACGAGCGCAGGTCGAGGCTGTCAAGCACGCGTGCAGAACGCTCCAGCAGGAGGCTCACCGATTCCGGCGCGGTTTCGGCAATGCGCCGGATGATGCGAAGCCATTCGGCGAAGCTTTGCGCGTTCCCGAGCCGGCGCGCGGCGAGCGGCGCGGCGACAAGCAGCGCCAGCGCCGTGTGGTCGCCGGCGAGAGCGGCAAATTCCGGCGTCAGCTCGGCCAGCGCCCTCACCGCTTCCGGGCCGGCAGCGGCCGCCACCAATGGCGAGTTGCGAATAAAAGCGATTGCGGCATTGCTGCCGACGCTGGCCGCAATGCTGCGGCAAGCGCCGACCCAATCGTCAAGCAGCGAGGACGGCAAACTTGCCCGCGCCTGACGCCAAACCAGTTCGAGCGTCCCGGCAATCTCGGGCTGGTCGGCAAGAGATGCGATCAGGGACTGCTGCTGTTTGGACAGGCTGGTGGCCATCGGCCTCTAGATAGACGCGGCGATGGCCGCTGTCAGCGCGCCTCTGATATCGGCGTCGTCGGTAATGGGAAGCACCAAGGCGATCTGACAAGCGGCTTCTATGGCGACTCCGTGTGCGATCAACCGCCCCGCCTGAATAAGCATGCGGGTCGAAGCGCCCTCATCGAGGCCGTGGCCTTTGAGATTGCGCGACCGTTCGCCGATCGCGACCAGCTTGTCCGCCACGGCCCGTTCGATCTTGGCCTCGTGGGCGACGATTTCGGCTTCGATGGGCGCCGGCGGATAGCCGAAGTCCATGGCGCCGAAGCGCTGCTTGGTCGACTCCTTGAGATCCTTGAGCACGCTTTGGTAGCCGGGATTATAGGAGATTACGAGCTGAAAGTCGGGGTGAGCGCGAACAAGCTCGCCCCGTTTCTCGAGCGGAAGAACCCGGCGGTCGTCAGTCAGCGGGTGAATGACGACCGTCGTGTCCTGGCGCGCCTCGACGATTTCGTCGAGATAGCAAATCGCGCCATGCCGGACGGCGATGGCCAGCGGACCGTCGTGCCAAACGGTTCCCTGGGCGTCGAGCAGGTAGCGCCCCACCAGATCCGAGGCGGTCATATCCTCATGGCAAGCGACCGTGATCAACGGACGATCGAGAGTAAACGCCATGTACTCGATGAACCGCGTTTTGCCGCAACCGGTCGGGCCCTTGAGCATGATCGGCATACGCTCGGCATAGGCCGCCTTGAAAAAGCGAACCTCATCCCCGATAGCGCGGTAATACGGCTCGTCGCCGATCCTGAAGTCGTCGAGTTCCATCCGATTTCGAACCTATGCGGCCAGCGGACGCCCTCTTCTCCCCCACCACGCTGCCGAAAGCAACAAAGACGGGGGAGTGAGAAGGCGGCCGCACGCAATCAGCGATGGGCCACCGTTTTTTGGTTCGGAATGCCTTCGATCGGGCACTCGTCGGTCCCGACGGTGGGACGCGTGAGCGCCTCGACCATCGTGCGCGTGCCTTCCGGATCGGTGATCCACTTCTTATAGAAGTCGTACGGACAAATGGCTTCGCCGCGCACGTCCTCACGCGAATTGATCTTGCCGGTGTATCCGCGGTGCACCAGCTTGAACAAATGATTTTGCGCTTGCAGATTGCGGCGCGCATCGCGGATCAGCGACTTCGACAGCTGGGCGTATTGAATGCCCATGTCCTCTTCGCCGGTTTCACCGAGCGTCCGGCCGTCGAAGCCGATGATCGCCGAGTGGCCGAAGTAAGAATAAACACCATCGAAGCCGGAGGCGTTGGCCACCGCGACGTAGACGTTGTTCGCCCAGGCCATTGCCTTGGCCATCAGTACTTGCTGATCTTTCGCCGGGTACATGTAGCCCTGGCAGCGTACGATGAGCTCTGCCCCCTTCATGGCGCAATCGCGCCAGATCTCCGGGTAATTACCGTCATCGCAGATGATAAGGCTCACCTTCAGGCCTTTGGGACCTTCGGAGACATAGGTGCAGTTGCCCGGGTACCAGCCTTCGATCGGCACCCACGGCATGATCTTGCGATACTTCTGAACGATCTCGCCCTTGTCGTTCATCAGGATCAGCGTGTTGTACGGCGCTTTGTTCGGATGATCCTCGTGCCGCTCACCGGTCAGCGAGAACACGCCCCACACTTTTGCTTTCTTGCAGGCATCGGCAAAAATCTTCGTCTCCTCGCCGGGAACGCTCGACGCCGTCTCGTACATTTCCTTGGAGTTGTACATGATGCCGTGCGTGCTGTATTCGGGGAAGACCACCAAATCCATTCCCGGCAGGCCGACCTTCATGCCGACCACCATCTCGGCGATCTTGCGCGCATTCTCCAGCACCTCCGCCTTGGTGTGCAGGCGCGGCATTTTGTAATTGACGACGGCGACGCCGATCGTGTCGTTACTGCTGCTGATATCTCCGTGAAGCATCTCGATCTCCTGTTGTTTGTCTTCGCTCGCCGGCTCGTTCGCGGCCTACGTCTCGCCGCCGGTAGCTTACGCTACTTGCCCGCTGAGAGAATCACCCGGCTTAAGAGCACAAAAAAAGCCCGCTTCGCCCACAGCCGTGGTCGCAGCAGGGCTTCCTTGCCCATCAATTTTTCGCGGCGCCATTGCCGCGCCCCTGAACTTACGAGGCTGCCAAAAAGCTAACCGAGAATGTCATTTGAGTTAATGATTGCAGCGGCAACTGCGGCAACCGAAACACGCTGACTCATCGCTTGCCGGCGAATGAAATGGTAGGCCTGTTCCTCATCGAGCTGGCGCTTGTCCATGAGGATGCCTTTGGCGCGCTCGACGCTGCGGAACGATCGCAAAGTTTCGTCAAGTTTATCGATCCGCGCGCGCAAGCGCTGTTCATAGAGAAACTGCGCGCGACCCACTGCAAGGCTCGTGAGCAACGTGACGCTAGTGAATGGCCGCGACAGCGCCGCGTGCGGTGCGCAGTTGCGCAACAGCTTTAATTGCGGCGCGCCGATCGCATTGGTAACCACCACCAAAGCGGCCAAGGGTTTGCCCGGAACCCATGGCAGGCATTGCGGCAGATCGGGCGTGAGTTCGCAAAACATCACGTCGGCGCAAGCAGGAAGGCGCTCGGGCAGCGGCCAGATGCGGCGCACCCGGCTACGTGTTCGAGAGAGTTCGCGGGCCAGCATCTCGCCATGCTGGTCAGGAGGGACTGCGACAAGGATGTCCAACGCGACGTCTGCCGCGCCGTTGTCGCGCGAAGGTGCGCCGGTGGCGGGCACGTTATGTCCCGACTCGCTCATGGGTGCGCCGGCAAGCCGGCAACATGACCGCGCCCAATCAGGAACGGGTCCGCCCAAACTGGGGTTTCTGATTGTTGTAGGATTTCAAACTGGCCGGTTCGATCCACTCGGCCAATGCGAGACCACAAACTGGCGTGACTGGTGGCGGCGTTTATAGACACGCGGCCTTGCGGTGCATCAAAATCGGACCCCAAGACGCTCTGTTTGATCAGGTCCGTATCCATCGAATTTGTCCGGGCCAAGGCGTTAGCAAACAGATGGACCTGAAAATAGGCGGCCTCCGCGCACATATTAGTCGGCTCATCCTCGCCGTAGCGCGCCTTATAGCGCCTGACGAAACAATCGTTGCGCTCGCCGCCCACCGATTGGAAATACGGCGCCGCCGTGATGTGACCCGACCCCACACCAAGCCCCATGGCGCGCACCTCGGACTCGGTCGTAGTCAGGCTAGCTATCGGCGTCAGGCGGGGGTCGAGGCCAGCTTCAGCGAATGCTTGGTAAAGATAAACGGTTGAGTCTCCGACGACCGTCGAAAAGATCACGTCGGCACCAGCGTCGCGGATTTGCCTGATGACCGGACCGAAGTCGCTGCGATTGGCGCGAAGATCGAGATAGGTCTCACCGGCAACCGTACAGCCGCGCCGGCGCAGCAGATCACGCATGACTCGGTTTGATTCGCGCGGGTAGACGTAGTCCGAACCGACGAAATAAAAGCGCGGCCCGTAAGTTGTGGCGAGGTAAGAGCACAGTGCGACGCTATTCTGATTAGGGGCGGCGCCGGTGTAAATGACGTTTGGCGAAAACTCGAAGCCCTCATACAGCGTCGGATACCAAAGCAACCCATTCAATCTTTCGACGACCGGAAGCACGGCTTTGCGGCTGCTCGACGTGTAGCAGCCAAATATCATGGTTATGCCATCTTCGATCATCAAGTGTTTGGCGCACAGCGCGTAGCTTTGCGCATCAGATTGAGGATCGTACACGACCGGAACCAGTTCGAGCCCGTTCACGCCGCCTGCTTGGTTGATCTCATCGATCGCGAGCAGCGTTGCCCGCAGCTGCGTCTCCTCGATAACCGCCATAACGCCGGACTGCGAAAATAACGCCCCAACGCACCACGACTCTGGATTAACCGGCCACCGCTTCACCGTCTCCTCCTTTATCGAACAGGTTCAGGACGGCGTCGTGTCGCTCGCTAGCTCGCTACTTGCGTCTGTGGGCGAGTGCTTCTGTGGCAGTAAATGCTGTTCATGGCGCCAAGGCAAGCGTCCCTGCTGTCACATGCAGGAAAAATGCCAGGGGCCGTGCTCGCTTTTACTCGCCCCCGCCTCGCCGCACCTGGCCGACGTAACCTTATCGGGCACCTTGTCCGCGCGGACCAAGCCGCGCAACGCTTGCTCAAACCGCTAAGTGGCGTTGCACAATATCGGCAGTAAGCTCGCCGATATTCCCTTCGGCCGCGATCCGTCCAGTATCCAGGATGGCAAACCGCTGGGTGATGTCGCGTACAAAGTCCAAATTCTGCTCGACCAAAAGGACCGTGCACTCCCGCTCCTTGGGAATGCGCTTGATAATCAAGTCGATTTCCTCAACCACCGAAGGTTGTAGCCCCTCCGTGGGCTCATCCATAAGCAGCAGCTTTGGGTTCTGTACCAGGGCGCGGGCGATTGCCAGTTGTTGTTGTTGACCGCCCGACAGAACGCCGCCCTTGAAATCCATTAATGGTTTGAGAGCGGGAAAGTAATCGAAAACGAAGTTGGGCACCTTGTTTGCCTTGTAGCCTTTGCCCAGCAGCGCCACGAAGATGTTTTCGGCCGCGGTGATGTCGGCAATGATCTCGCGTCCTTGCGGAACGTAACTGACCCCGATGTGAGCACGCTGATGCGGCTTGATGCTGGTGATGTCGACGCCATTCAGCGTAATGGTGCCGGACTTTGGCGGGTTGACGCCGGTGATGCTGCGCAGCAGCGTCGTCTTGCCGGCGCCGTTGCGGCCGAGCACGGCGAACAGCTCACCTTCGCCGATCTCCAGCGATACCCCGTGTAGGATGTGGCTGGTTCCATAATAAGTATCAATCGCCTGAACCTGCAGGGTCACTGGAACTTGCCCTTTCCGAGATAGACGCGGCGGACTTCGTCGTTGTTTATCACGTCGCTCAACGGACCTTCAGCGAGCAGCTGGCCTTGATGCAGAACCGTCACGCGTTGCGCGATCTGGCGAACGATGTGCATGTCATGTTCGACCAGAAGCACCGTGTGCGATTTAGCAATTTCGCGAATGAGCTCCGCAGTGCGGTACTTGTCTGAACTCGGTCATGCCGGTAGTCGGCTCGTCGAGGAGAAGCAGTTTAGGCGCGGATGCAATCAACATTCCGAGTTCGAGCCATTGGCGTTGGCCGTGCGACAGCGTATCGGCAGGCACATTGGCTTTGTCGGCGAGGCCGACGAGCTCAAGAGTTTCCCAAATCCCGTTGCGTTCTTCGGGGCCAAGCATTTGGAACAGGGTGGCGAAAACCCGCCGCCGACCACGCATTGAAACCATAATATTGTCGAATACCGACAGGGTCTCGTACATGTTCGGTACTTGGAACTTGCGGCTGATGCCGATCTCAAAGATGTGGTCCGGCGCCCAACCGGTGATGTCCTCGCCGGCAAAGCGGATTGAACCGCCATAGGGTTTGAACTGGCCGGTAATCATGGCGATGAGCGTCGTCTTGCCGGCTCCATTGGGACCCAGCAGGACGCGAAGCTCGTTTTGCTCGATACTGAAGTCGAGGCCGTTGAGGATAGTAAAGCCGGAGACCTTTGCGGTCAGTTGATTGACTTCCAGGAGGGCCGGCATCAACGCACCTCTTCGCCCAGTCGCGTCGGCGAGCCCGGCTGCCACTCCGTTTGCAGATCGTGCGCCTTTTGATCGGTTTCCTCGACGATCTGGCGCACGCTGCCGCGGCGCCATCGCCGCGCCCAGTTGATGATGCTGCCGACAATTCCGTCGCGCATAACCAGCACGACGAAAATGAATAGGCCGCCTACGACGATCTGCCACCACTCGGCCAGCTTGTTGCTGAGAAAGAACTCGGCACCCTTCACCAGGAAGGTGCCGACGACCGGGCCGATCAGCGTTCCGCGACCGCCCACAGCGGTCCAAATCACGCCCTCGATCGAAAAGACTGGGCCGGCATCGGCGTAGGATATGATGCCGACCCAAGCCGCGTACATCGCGCCGGCCGCGGCCGCCATGAAAGCCGAAACGCAGAACACGAAGATACGGTAATTGGCGACGTTATAACCCATGAATTCCGCGCGGAGATCGTTGTCCCTGATCGATTTCAGCACGGTGCCAACCCGGGAATGCGTCAGCAGCCGCGCGATGATTAGAAACGCCACCGTGACCCCCAGAATGACCCACAGGTAGGTCGGCCTGGCATAGTTGGAATAATCGGTGATGCCGTTAAATCCGCCGGTATAAGCCTGATACTCAATGATGAAGTCTTGCAGGATCAGCGATTCCGCCAGGGTGATGACGGCGCAATAGACGCCGTAGATGTGCCGCTTGAACGTGATGACGCCGAACAACAGAGCCAGCAACGTCGGAATGATCACGGCGGCGGCAATGGCCAACGGCAGGCTGAACAGCGGGGTCATGAAATCCGGCACGTGCGTCAAGCTGTTCCATTCCATAAAATCTGGAATCTTGCCGCCGAAACGCGTCGGGTGGGTCAGCGCATAATTCATTTTCAGCGACAGGGCGACCATGTAGGCGCCGATGCCGAAATACACGGCTTGGCCGAGACTTAATATCCCGGCGAAGCCCCAGATCAGATCGATGCTGAGCGCGAAAATCGAGTAGCAGAGAAACTTTCCCAGCAGCGACATTACATAGACGCTGCCGCCGTAATAAGGATAGGCGCCGATCGCCGCCGCCGCCAGGGCGCCGCCGATCAAAACCCAGGTCGGTAGCAGCGGCGGCACCCGGTAGACCCTGGCGGATCGGCCTTCGGCTTTCTTTCCGTCCTTCGGCAACGATTCCATTTTCATCATGCGCGTGTGCCTCGCCTCAGCGTCGTTCATAGTAGCCAAAGAGGCCCCTGGGGACGATGCGGATGATGATCACGATGAACACAAACACCAAAAGCCGGCCGATGACGTTGTTGAAGATGAAGGACAAAACGGTCTCCGCTTCGCCGATCAACCCGCTACCGGCCAGCACGCCCCAGAGACTGCCGACGCCGCCCAGCACCAGCACCATGAAACTATCAACGGCATAGGGGAAACCCATGGTGGTCGACACTGATTTAATGGGCGCCAATACTGCGCCGGCGACCCCTGCAAGGCCCGAGCCGAATACGAAAATCATCATGTCGATGCGCGCCGTATCGATACCGAGACAACCGGACATCACCCGGTTGCGGCGGACAGCTCGGACCTTCAAGCCGAAGTCGGTCTTGAAGATGACGTAGAATACCAGCGCCAGCATCAGCGCCGCCATGATAATGAGGAACAGGCGGTAATACGGAAACGGCAGGCGACCGATGATGTGAACGCCGCCGCGGAGCATCTTCGGCGCGCCGACGTAATAGAGTTCAGGTCCGAAGATAAGCTTGGTTACGACTTGCAAGATAATGCCGACGCCCCACGTCGCCAGCAATGTCTCCAAAGGTCGATCGTAGATCCACCTAACAATCCCGCGTTCGACGACAAGGCCGAGCAATCCGACCACAGCGAAGGACGCCGGGATGGCCCAGAAAGTGTTGCCGCCGAGCTTGCCGACCACCGCGGCGGTATAGGCGCCGACCATGATAAACTCGCCATGCGCCATGTTAATGACACCGGCGACCCCGAACACGATCGCCAGGCCGATAGCCGCGATAATCAGGATCGCCACCACGCTGAACCCGCTCATGAATTGCGTCATGATCGATTGAAACATCATCGGTCGGATTCTCCGCAGCCCTACGGCTTGCTCCTGCTTCGTCTTCTCACAAAGTGAAATACGGCGACGGGCATCGTTCGATGTCCATCGCCGCATCCGTGTCGACGCTACATATTGATTGTTCCGGAGCGGTTCTTCTCCACGCTCCACGGCTTCTTTAGCCGCTCAAGCACCTCCTTGTTGGTAAAGTCGCATTCCTTATCGGGATATAGCAGCTTCACCCAAGGCTCGGGACGGATCCAGTCTTTCGACTTGTAGACAATGTCGAACTGGCCCTGTTCGTTGGCGCGCCCGATGCGCGACCACAGCCAGGTGTGGTGAGTCTTTTCGTCGATCTTGACTTTCCCTTCGGGGGCCAGGAATTCCTGTCCGGGCAGCCCCTCGTAAATGAGGGCGTCGGCATCTGTCGACTTCACTTTCGCGATCGCCTGAGCCAGGAAGTAGGTCTGGAAGTAGGCGCATTCCATGACCGCGTTGGTGACGAAATCCTTGCCGTATTTCGCCTTGTAACGCTCGACAAACGAATGGTTCTCCGGCGTGTCGATGCTTTGGAAGTAGTCGAACGAAGTGTAATGGCCCAACGCGTTCTCGGGCCCCATCGCCGCGATCTCCTGTTCCGTGGTGATCGGCGTGCAGATCGGGATGTCTTTGGCGGTGATGCCGAACTCTTTATACTGCTTATAGAAGGCCACGACCTGATCGCCGACCAGATCGGAAAACACCACATCGCAGCCGCTCGACGCGATCTTGTTGATGTTGGTCGAGAACTCGGTCGAACCGAGCGGCGAGTATTCCTCTGCCACCACGGTGCCACCGTACTTCTTCAACAGCGCCTTGACCTCGCGGTTGGTCTCCTTGGGATAAATATAGTTGGCGCCGATCAGGTAGAACTTCTTTCGTCCCAGTGTATTCATGATCCAGGGCACGAAATCGCTCAGCTGCTGGTTGGGTACCTGGCCGGTATAGAAGCAGTTCTTGCTGCATTCTTCGGCTTCGTAGAGCGTCGGATAGAGTAGCACACCGTTATACTGTTCGAAGATCGGCAGCACCGACTGCCGGCTCGCTGAAGTATAACAGCCCAGCACGGCGACGACCTTGTCCTCAAGGAGGAGTTTCTTTGCCTTTTCGGCGAAGACCTGCACCACCGATTGCGGATCCTCGACCACGGGTTGGATCTTCTTGCCGAGTACCCCGCCCTTGGCATTGATCTCATCGATTGCCAAGAGTTCGGCATTGTGCAGCGACGTTTCGATGATCGCGATGGTGCCGCTCAACGAGTGCAGGATGCCGACTTTAATGGTATCGCTCTCGGCCGCTTGGACGATGTTTCGGACGAAGTGGTAGGGCGCGACGCCGCTTGCCAAAATGCCGGCCAAGCCCCCGCCGGTACTCTGCAAGATTCTCCTCCGCGAAACTCTCATTGTTCCCTCCTGTTGCGACAAAAACAAACGCCCCACCCTTCTCCCACCGGGAGATGATGTGGGGCGTCTATGCCCTTATATTCGCGGCTCCGCTGCCGCGTGACTGAACGAAGACCAACGGATCGCTGCTCCGGCGTCCAAGGTCCCCGCATTTGCGAAAGCATATGCCAAGTCCCGCGGTCTGCGCAATACGAACCGCAGGGCTTTCTGCTGCTGGAATAGGCATCCTTGCCTTAGCCGTGAGCAGCCTTCGCTCCTCCATCGCCTGGCGACGATCGTTCGGCCCCCAGAGCCTTGCGCTACAGCACTATCTCAAGCCAGGTATCTAACTTCCATAGCGCGGAACGCTCCTGGAACTTTCATCAACTGCGCATTCCATCGTGGGCCGGCTATCGGCCTTTGCAACAGTGAACTTATAAAGAGAGAGTATGTACTTCAAATACGAGTGAGTAACTTCCAAAATATTGGTGGACCGGGCTTTTACGGTCTTCACTTCCGGCGCGCGTCGCAAAACCATCCCAGCATAGTTTCGTGATGCAGTCTCCAAGCGCGATCCATTGCCGCGCGCAACGCGGCGCCATCGACCGCTAGAACACGCGTGCAAAGCCCCGTTTCCCCCGGCAGAAGGGAGACGCCCGCATAGACCCCCCCGAGTTCTGTAAGTGCGGCGCGCATCGCCGCCACGGGCGCAGCATCGCAACAGCTGCGCCCGATCGCGAACAATATCCCGAATGCACGGTAGGGACCGAGCAAAGCCGGATTGCCCGCTAGGTTGTGCGGCGCTGCCGTCAAGCGGCTTCGATCGAGCGCAAGAAGAACGCCATCAGGGCGCCGGATTGTCGTTTCCAGAATAAGGGTGTCAAACCCCATTTGGTCCATGCCGCTCGGATCGTGCCAAATGTAGGACTCGCTCGAAGATGGCACTTGCTTCGGCGGCCACGCACAAGTTAGTCCGCGACACCAGTCGCGAGCGCGGAAAGCAAATGGTCGGATCTGCGATATATTCAAGATGGCTTTTCGCTTGTGCGTTTAAATCCACGAGCTGCAACGCGTAACCGCCCTCCATGCTGTGGACTTTGGTTGCGGCTTGCGTGGTGACGTGAGCAACCGCCTCGCCTTCTGTCGAAATTTGCAGGGCCACGCGGTCGTCCTGCGTCAAACCACCGGATAGCGTTTGCAAATAAACCGTGGCCGCGTGCGGACCCGCTCGATCGAGATAGAAACCACGCGTCACGTGATGCGGATAGGTAGCGAAGTGTGAGGCGAGATAAGTGCGGCCTTCGGGATCGACAGCAAATCGAAGACGTGTCGCTCGATGCCGGGCCGCTTCGTCCGAGGCAGCGTCCGTCGACGAAGCCGGCGCATCCCTCGGCGGCACCGTTTCGATGACCCGGGAGAGCATCGTCAAGTGACGAGCAGCACGTCGTGCGCGATGCGATCGATTACTGCGTCGATTCCTTCGCCGTTGCGGCAATTGGTCAGCAGCACCGGCTTGCCGCTGCGCACCGCCAGACTGTCACGCTGCATGCCTGCCACGTCGGCACCAACGTAAGGAGCAAGATCGATCTTGTTGATGAGAAGAAGATCGCAGTTGACGATCCCGGGCCCGCGCTTGCGCGGAATATCGTCGCCATCGGCGACGTCGATCACGAACAGCCAGTAATCCACTAAGTCGAGCGAAAAGGTCGACGCCAGATTGTCACCACCGCTCTCCAGTAAGACCAAGTCCAGGCCAGGAAAGCTGCGCCGCAATCGCTCGATTGCCTCGCCGTTTAAGGTGGGATCTTCGCGGATGGCGGTGTGCGGACAGGCGCCGGTTTCGACGCCGATGACGCGCCCGGGTTCGATGAGACCTCCACGCTGCAGGCGTTCGGCGTCTTCGCGGGTCACGAGATCGTTGGTCACCACCGCGACATCTATTTTACGCGCGGCAAGTCGCGGCAAAACTGCCTCGATAAGAGCGGTCTTACCGGCGCCGACCGGTCCGCCAATGCCAACTCGCGCCGGCCCGAGACTGCGGTCGCCCATCACTCACCTCAGCATATATCTCTGCGCCAAGGGCAGTTCGCGTGCGGGCTCGCAGGTCGCCAGTTCCCCGTCGACAAACACCTGAAACGTCTCGGGATTTACCCGGATCTGCGGGCACGCATCGTTATGCAACATATCGCGTTTGTTGAGTTTGCGCACCCCGCCGACCGGCAGCACCGCTTTCTTCAGCTCCAAGCGGCCGGCGATGTCGCGTTCGAGGGCGGCGCGCGATACGAAGCTCGCACTCAAGGCCTGTTTTGCCCGACCGAAAGCACCCCATTGCGGCCGCAAGGCCATCGGCTCGCAGGTCATGAGGGACGCGGCACTATCCCCCATTGCCGACCAAACGATGAACCCGCCCTTTATGACCAACTCCGGCTTGATGCCGAAGAAGGCCGGCCGCCACACCACGATGTCCGCCAGTTTGCCCGGTTCCAGCGAGCCAATATGAGCGTCGATGCCGAAAGTACGAGCGGCGTTGATGGTGTACTTGGCGATGTAGCGTTTGATGCGCTCGTTGTCGCCGATCCGCGACGTCTCCGAACTAAGTCGCCCGCGCTGGTCGCGCATTTTGCTTGCAAGCTGCCAAGTGCGGCAGATCACTTCATTGATCCGGCCCATGCCCTGGCTGTCCGAACCCAGCATGGAAATCGCGCCGATATCATGCAGTACATCTTCCGCCGCTATTGTTCCTGCGCGTATGCGGCTTTCGGCGAAGGCCACATCCTCTGGCACATTCGGATTGAGATGATGGCACACCATGATCATGTCCAGGTGTTCGTCGAACGTGTTCACGGTGTACGGGTTTGTCGGATTGGTCGACGAGGGCAGACAGTTGCTCTCGCCGGTCACTCGAATGATGTCCGGAGCATGACCGCCGCCTGCACCCTCGGCGTGATACATATGAATGGTGCGGCCGTCGATTGCCGCTAACGTCTCTTCCAGAAAGCCGCTTTCATTGAGCGTATCAGTGTGCAACTGCACCTGAATGTCCGCGTCATCGGCGACTGCCAGGCAACAGTCGATTGCAGCCGGCGTCGACCCCCAATCTTCATGGAGCTTAAGGCCAGCCACTCCGCCTTCGATCTGGTCGATCAGGGACCTCGGCTTCGACGAATTCCCGCGTCCGAGAAATGCGAAATTGAGCGGCCACTGCTCCGCGGCTTGCAGCATTTTGCCGACGTTCCATGCGCCGCCGCAATCGATGCCGACAGTGATCGGACCAAGCGAGCCGCCGATCATGGTGGTGATGCCGGAACTGATGGCGTGCTCACATAATGCGGCACTGTCGAAATGGACGTGCACATCGATACCGCCCGGTGTCGCAATGAGCCCTTCGCAATCGCGAACCGTGGTTGCAGCACCGCAGATCAGCGAAGGATGAACCGCGTCCATAATGGCGGGATTGCCGGCCTTGCCGAACGCGACGACGCGGCCGTCCTTGATGCCAAGATCTCCCTTGCCAATTCCGAGTACCGGATCGATGAGCACAACATTGCTCAGCAGCATATCGAGCGCGCCCATCGCACTGTCATAGCCCGCCACCAGGCCTAGCCCGTCGCGAAGAGTTTTGCCGCCGCCGTGCAGGCATTCATCGCCCTTGAACACATGGTCGTATTCGATCTCAGCGAGGAGCGACGTATCGCCGAGGCGGACCGCATCGCCCGCAGTCGGTCCGTACATCGCGGCGTAGTCGCGCCGGTGCATCATGGCCATGGCTTAAGCTCCCTTGAAGCCGCGTTCGTGCGCACGGCGCACCGCCCGCTCCTTGGTCGCCGGAGCGTGGCGCGAACCATCGGTCAAGCTGTTCAGTCCCCCCAATTCGCCGGTCCCGCCGAACTCGACCAGCCTGACCTCCTTGCTTTCTCCCGGTTCGAAGCGCACGGCCGTGCCGGCTGGAACGGCGAGGCGCATTCCAAAGGATGCGGCGCGGTCAAATTCCAAGGCGCGGTTGGTCTCAAAGAAATGGTAGTGGCTGCCGACCTGCACGGGGCGGTCGCCAGTATTGAGGACCTTGAGCGCGATCTCGCGGCGGCCCGCGTTGATTTCGATTTGCTCGTCAAGAACAATGAACTCGCCGGGTACCCTTTGCATTTTATAAGGGTGTGCACCCGGCCGGATCGGCTCGTGCACGGTGACGAGTTTGGTGCCATCGGGAAAAGTAGCCTCGACTTGCATCATCGGCATCAAATCCTTGACCCCAGGCATGACGTCGTCGGTGGTGAGGAGCGTTGCGCCGAAGCTGATCAAATCGGCGACCGAGCGGCCGTCGCGCGCGCCTTCAAGGATCTCATCGGCGATCAACGCGACGGCTTCCGGATGATTGAGCTTGACACCGCGGGCGCGGCGTTTGCGAGCGAGCTCGGCTGCCGTAAAAATCACCAAACGTTCCATTTCGGTCGGGGTAAGCAGCATGCATCCCTCTCTGATTTAATTGGCGAACAGGCGACCGGGCTGAACCTCGTGACGCATAAAGGCAATGTCGCAAGCGGGTGTGAACGTCGAAATCTCGCGCAGGCTTGGAACTGGTGTTGCCAGCAGTTCCACAACCAAATCGCGCAACCTCGCCAGCAGTCGCTGCCCGTCCAGGTGACCGATAATTCCAAGGCGCAAAGCAGCGCCTATCAACGCGACACAAAAGCTGTGCGCGCTTATGCCGACGGCGACGTCCTGGTCCAAGCCGATACCGCGCCACACCAGACCCTGCACCACACTGACGTGACCTGGCACGCGCTGCGCCAGCACGTGGGAATGATACGAGGCCGCGTTAGGCGTTTGCAGCCGCGCATGTACGCCAAGCAGGGCTGCACCCATACGCCGTGACCCCAAGCGCAGCTCCAACGGCAAAGCCATCGCCTCTTGCAGTCGATCAATCGCAGCGACAGCCTCAAGGTCATTGCCGGCCGAGTAAGCTGCCGTCAGTACAGACCTGTCGGCCGTTGCCCAACGATGCCGGAGCTGCCCTGCAGCGAAAAGCGCAACGTCGTCCGCCGAGCGGACCAAACCATCCGCACGAAGTGCTTCAAGTCCCCAGGAAAAGGAGACCGCCCCGCTAGGAAAGAAACTATCGGCATGTTGCAGCGTAGCAAGCAGGCTCCAGTTATCCATCTGCAACTTCCTTGACCCGCCCGGCGCTGAGAAGCGGCGCAAGGCGTGCCAGATAATCCGACTTGGGTCCGTTAAGGGCAATTCGTAAAATGGGTCCAGCGAAGCTAACGCGCCAGTGCATGTTGCCGCTGCAATATCCGAGCTCGATGGCTGCGGCTGCGTCCATCGGTTGCAGGGCGAGCCAAATGGTTTCCGCGGCGCGAACAATTACCGCGCGATTAGGATCAAGCAATAACACGGCGCCGTCAAAAAGCTTGTCCTGTCGCGCAAGCGCAATCGCGCATTCGTTGCCCCTGTCAGTCACGACGCGCAACCGGCGGCGCAACATGTCATCAGAACTCAGGGTGATATATTCGGCGCGTCGCGCATGCTCGAGGCGATGCAACGCTTCATGCAGTTCGGGGTCGTCGGCGCTGCCGACAATTCCTTCGATGCGAATGACTTCCTGAGCCATTCCCCGTCCCCTGGGACCGCGACGCGGTGCGTCACCTTAGATCGCGCACCTGTCCTCTCAGCATAGCGCAGTCAGACATGCAGAGCATACTAGATCGCCGGAACCACGACGCCTGCCTCGATTTAACTCGCCTCCGGAGCGCGGTCACCAAGTTGCGCAGCCGGTCGCGAATTTGACGTCCAAACCTCATAACCGAATTCGGCGGCTGATTTGGCCAGCCATGACCACAAACTTCCTGCGAAGCTGCGAAAGGCCATGAGCTGAAATGTTGGCGCATCATCGAGTTGCTCGATTTGCACGCCAACATAGGTCACCACGGTCGAGGCAACGTCGCCGGTTTTAAAGCTGCGGTGGTGGAGATCCAGAGGAATGCCCTTGGCCAACACGTCGCGGACGCGGTTACCGCGAAGCCGCAGCACGACCCGCCCGTCGGTTTGGTCCGCAATCGACGCAAGCCCGGCAAGTCGCTCTTGCAACCGAGCAACAAAGTCCGTATCCGCCGCATTTTCGGCGGCGGCAAACCAACGATGGTGGCCAATGCCGGCGAACGATACGGCACCGTTTCTGGCTACTCGCGGGCCCTCCGGCAACTCGATGGCGAATGCTTTGCCGATGGCATCTTTCAGGTCGCGTTCCCTGCGCCGGCGCGCGATGACGCTCGCCAGCGCCAAGTCTGTGCGTTCTTCGATGATAAGACCGGCCCTCGCTCCGACGGTGCCGAACCGGCCGCGTTGAGCAACGCCATGCAAAGGTGCGCGTGGCACGAGAGCGAAGTCAACCATGAAGGCGGGCTCGCTCCGGATCGACAAAAATCGGGTCGCAGATTTCAACTTCGACGTCGCTGTCGCGAACCGGATCGAAGGCGCGAACGCGCTCGCCGATGCGCTGCCGACTATGTAGCAACAGGCCAAGACCGATCCAATGGCCAAGTGTCGGTGAGAAGGCCACCGAGGTCATATAGCCCTGGTCATTATCGCCGATCGAGGAGGCGCCGATCGGCAGAAAATGCGCACCCGCCCGTATCCGGTGGGTGCGGTCGGCGGGCTTAAAGCCCACGAAGCGCGGCCGATCCGGCGCCCTCAACGCAGGACGCTCAGCCATCAGCCGGCCAATGAAATCCTTGCGCGTCGAAAGCATGCCCTCAGCGCACAAATCATGTGCCGACGTTTGTCCGTTGATCTCGGCGGTCGAGACGTGGCCTTTCTCAATGCGCATCACGCTAAGCGCCTCGGTGCCATAGGGCGTGATGCCGAATTCCTCGCCGGCTGCCATGATCGCGCGAATGACGGCGTCGCCATAGCGCGTCGGCACCGCCAGCTCGTAGGCGAGTTCCCCGGAAAAGGAGAGCCGGAATAGCATTGCGCCCAGTCCGCCCATGATTGTCACCCGCCGGGCGGCCAGATGAGGGAATGCCGCATTGGCCAGATCGTGCTGTGCATCGACGATTTTGCGCAGCGTATCGCGCGAACGCGGCCCGGCGACTGAATACTGCGCCCATTGTTCAGAGGCCGAGACCATCTGCACGTCGAGATCCGGCCACAACACCTGATGGCAATATTCGAGGTGTTGCATGATTTTTCCGGCGTTCGCTGTCGTCGTGGTCATGAAGTAATGATCGTCGGCAAGACGCGACGTCGTACCATCGTCCAAGACGAAACCGTCCTCGCGCAACATCAATCCATAGCGCGCCTTGCCTACCGGTAGCGTCGAAAACATGTTGGTATAGATGCGGTCGAGGAATTTGCCGATGTCGGCGCCCTGCAGGTCGATCCTGCCGAGGGTGGATACATCGCAGACGCCGACCGCCGAACGCACCGTGCTCACCTCGCGTTTTACCGTTTCCAGCCAATCGGTCTCGCCCGGCCGGGGGTAAAATTGGGCGCGCAGCCAAGCACCGGTCTCCATCATGACGGCGCCCTGGTCGAGCGACCATTGATGCGACGCTGGCAATCGGGTCGGCCGAAAGTCCTTGCCGCGGTGATGTCCGGCCAGCGCACCAAGCGCAATAGGCGTGTATGGCGGACGATAGGTGGTCGTTCCGACGTCAGCGATCGGCTGTTTCATCAGTTCTGACAGAATGGCTAGCCCGGTGACGCCGCCGAGCTTTCCCTGATCGGTCGCCATGCCGAGGGTCGTGTAGCGTTTGAGATGCTCGACAGAACGAAACCCTTCGCGCGTAGCAAGCGCGATATCTTTGACAGTAACGTCGTTCTGAAAATCGACGAAGGCTTTGCCCTTGCCTTTGACCCACCAGAGCGGGCCAATTGCGGCGGACTTGCTGCCGCTCTTCGGTATTGCGATTGCCTTTGCGGGAAATCCGCAATCGGCCGCAGCGCGCTCCCCCGCCTCGGCGCCGGCGCGAAGACATTCGGCCACGCCAGGGCGCCGTTCGCCGCTCCTGCAACGGCCATGCCGGAAGGCAAAGTGTGCGGTATGAAAGCGGCAATGTCATCGCGCCACTGTGGCTTGCAGCCCAAATGACAGGTCAGATGCACCATGGGATTAAAGCCGCCAGATATGGCAAGCCCGTCGCATTCGATCATGCTCGTTCGCCCGTCAGCGCCCATGACCTCGACAGCGCGCAAATTTTGTCTGCCCATGGCGCGAACAACCAATGCACCAAGAAGCATGCGAATATTGCGCGGCAAATTACCCGAAATTTCCGGCGGCAGATCGCGCCGTAAATCGACAACCGCCTCGACAACTACGCCCGCCCGAAGCGCATCGCGCGCAGTGCGCCAACCGTCGTCGTTGTTGGTGAAAACGACGAGACGCCGCGCCGGGAGCGCGGCAAATCGGTTCAGATAGCTGCGAAAAGCGCTTGCCAACATCACACCCGGCCGATCATTGCCGGCGAATGCGACCGGCCTTTCGTTTGCGCCTGCTGCCAGCACCGCCCGTTTGGCCACGATCTTCCAGAAGCGCTGACGGGGCTGGTGTGCGGCTGGCACCGGAAGGTGATCGCCGACCCGTTCAATTGCGCCATACTGCCCGTGATCATAAACACCGAAAATCGTCGTGCGCCGCATGATGCGCACGTTCGGCATCGATCCGATTTCGGTTTCGATCGACGCAGCCCAACTGGCACTTTGCTCGCCGCCGATCTCAATTCGCTCCGCCAATAACCGACCGCCTAGTCGGAAATCTTCCTCGGCGAGAATAACGCGGGCCCCGGAGCGCGCGGCCGCAAGCGCTGCCATAAGTCCGGCCGGTCCCGAACCGATGACAAGAACGTCGCAATGAGCAAACGCTTTTTCGTATTCGTCTGGATCGGCCGCCAACGCGGCGCGCCCGAGCCCTGCCGCCCTGCGGATCGCCGGCTCATAAACTCGTTCCCAAAATCCCGGCGGCCACATGAAAGTCTTGTAGTAAAATCCCGCCGGGAAGAACGGCGATAACCAGTCATTGATCTCCATGGCGTCAAAGGCGAGCGAAGGCCAGCGGTTTTGGCTCGTCGCCGCCAGACCGTCGAATAATTCGACAGTAGTGGCGCGTGTGTTCGGCTCGCGCCGAGCGCCCATGACGCAATTCGACCAGCGCGTTGGGCTCTTCCGGCCCGGCGGTGAAAATGCCGCGCGGCCGATGGTACTTAAACGAGCGGCTCACGAGGCGAACGCCATTGGCGATGAGCGCGGAGGCGAGGGTATCTCCGGCAAAACCGGAATAGTCTCGCCCATCGAAACTAAATCGCGCTGCAGCGTTACGGTCGATCGATCCGCCCGAGGGAAGCCGAAACTGCGTACTGGCCGACGCTTTGCCGAGGGTGGACGGAGCGCTTTGCGGCATCACTTTTCACTTCCCGTCGCGCGCATCTCGGCAAATTCGACGCTAGTGATCTCATGGCTCAAGGTATTGCGAGTGACCACGAGCCAGCTATGGCAGCCGGCCCCGTGATACCAGTACTCGCGGTGCACTCCGCATGGATTGTCACGCAGATAGAGATAATCGGTGAAGCGTTCGGTCGCGTTGGATTCGCCAGTATCCGGGCGCAGCAATGATGCGTCACCCAGGTAGGTAAATTCCTCGTTGCCGCGTTCGCCGCAATAGGGGCAGGCAATTCGCATCGCGCCTTCAGTGCAGGTTGGGTTGAGCGCCTACGCCTTTTTCGTCGATCACCGCGCCAGCGGCAAAACGACCAAGACAGAACGGCGTATTAAGAGCGTGGGGTTCATCGCGCGCGATCATATGCGCGAAGCACCAACCTGATGCCGGCGTCGCCTTGAAGCCGCCGTAACACCAGCCGGCATTGAGATAGAGACCGTCGACCGGCGTTCTGTCGATGATCGGACTGCCGTCCATGGTCATGTCGACCAGGCCGCCCCAGTGTCGCAAGATGCGCAAGCGTCCGAGGCCGGGCCAGAGCGCAACGCCGCCCTCGACGATGTCCTCGACGGTCGGCAAGTTTCCTCGTTGCGCGTAGCTGTTGTAACCATCCAAATCGCCGCCGAAGACCAAGCCCCCTTTATCAGATTGGCTGATGTAGAAATGGCCCGCGCCGAAGGTCAGCACACAATCGATCAGCGGCTTGAGCCCCTCGGTGACGAAAGCCTGGATGACGTGAGTCTCGATCGGAAGCCGCAAGCCGGCCATCGCACTCAGCCGCGAGCTGTTGCCGGCAACCGCCAGCCCAACTTTTGCCGCGCGGATTGGACCACGGGTCGTCTCCACCCCGGTGATGCGTCCATTGCGGATGGTCAATCCCGTGACCTCGCAGTTTTGAATAATGTCCACGCCACGCTGATCAGCAGCCCGCGCATAACCCCAAACAACGGCGTCGTGCCGTGCGGTACCGCCGCGTCGCTGCAATAGGCCTCCGTGAATCGGAAAGCGGGCGCTGTCGTAATCAAGAAACGGCAACAGCGCTTTGACCTGGCTACGGTCGAGCAACGCCGCATCGACGCCGTCAACGCGCATGGCGTTGCCACGGCGGGCATAGGCATCGCGCTGCGCATCGGAATGATAGAGATTGAGAACGCCGCGCTGACTGACCATGACATTATAATTAAGTTCGTGCTCCAGGCCCTCCCAAAGCTTCATCGACCATTCGTAAAAACGGACGTTCGGCCGCAGCAGATAGTTGGAGCGGATGATGGTGGTGTTGCGGCCGGCGTTGCCGGAGCCGATCCATTTCTTCTCCACAACTGCGACGTTGTGTAGGCCGTGCTCCTTGGCCAGATAAAATGCCGTCGCCAGACCGTGACCGCCGCCGCCGACAATGATGACGTCATATTCAGATTTGGGTGTTGGGTCGCGCCAAGCGGGTTTCCAGCCCGTGTTGCCGCGCAATGCCTCATAGGCCAAGGCGAAAGCAGAGTATTTCATTAACTTCGTTACCCTGGACTGCGGGCTTCACGGACATATGCCGCGACGTTAGCAGTCGAGCGTGGTTTCCCGTTCCCACTCGGTCAGGTGCCGGGAGTACCGGTTCCAATCCTCGTATTTGAGTTTCAGATACGCGGCGGAGAATTCATCGCCGAGTCCCTCGCGGAGGACTTCGCTTTGATCGAATGCCCGAAGCGCGTCGAGCAGATTTAGCGGTAGCCGACGCACGTTGGTGACCGTGTGGGCTTGCGTATACATATCGATGTCGAGCCGCTTTCCCGGATTGCGTTTGTTCTTGATGCCATCGAGCCCAGCAACAAGGAGCGCAGCCTGCAGCAGATACGGATTAGCCGCACCATCAGCAAGCCGGAGTTCGAATCGGCTGCCGTCCGGAATGCGGATCATGTGGGTGCGATTATTCCCGGCGTAGGTGATTGTGTTGGGCGACCAGGTCGCACCCGACGATGTGGGCGGCGCGTTCAGGCGCTTGTATGAATTCACCGACGGATTGGTAATGGCGGACAGACCTTCGGCCGTTTGCATAATGCCGCCGAGAAAATGATAAGCGAGCGGCGATAGGCCAAGCTCTCCTTGCGCATCTTCGAACAGGTTCTTGCTGGTTTTGGTCGACCACAGTGAAATGTGCACGTGGCAGCCGCTCCCGGTGAGATCCGGGAACGGCTTCGGCATAAACGTTGCTCGCAGACCATGTTTTTCCGCGATTGATTTGACCATGTATTTGAAGAAGGCATGCTTATCTGCAGTCTTCAGCGCCGAATCGTATTCCCAATTCATTTCGAATTGGCCGTTGGCGTCCTCATGGTCGTTTTGATAGGGACGCCACCCAAGCGCATTCATGCTGTCGCAAATTTCGGAGATGACGTCGTAACGGCGCATCAATGCCTGTTGGTCGTAGCAGGGCTTTGTTTGGGTGTCCGCCGGATCGGAAATGGATTTACCGTCGGGTTGGATCAAGAAATATTCGCATTCCACGCCTGACTTCATGTCGAGGCCTTCCGCCGCAGCCGCAGCGACGGCCCGCTTGAGCACTTGTCGTGGATTTTGCGTGACCGGTTTTCCATCCATGACGAGATCGCCGGTAACCCAGGCCACCTCGGGTTTCCACGGCAGTTGGATCGCGCTGTCCGCGTCGGCCATTACCAGCACATCCGGGTGTGCCGGGGTGATGTCGAACCATACCGCGAAACCGGCAAAGCCCGCGCCCGATTTCGTAATCATATCGATCGCGCTGGCCGGCACGATCTTGGCGCGCATGGTGCCGAACAGGTCCACGAAAGAAACGAGAAAATATTTGATCCCCTTTTCCTTCGCGTAAGCACTCAGCGCCGCCATAACCCCTGCCCCTTTCCCCTTGCCACAGTCGATGGGGACGTATCGGTTTTCCTAGAATGCCGCCTTGCTGCTGCCCGGAATCCAGTCGGTACCGCGCCAGTGGAACCCGCGCCATGGCCGCCGCCTCGACTGTCAGAGCGACCAAATCTTCAGGTTCGAGATTGTGCACGTGCGACTTGCCGCAAGCACGTGCAATGGTTTGGGTCTCGAGTGTCAGCACCGCCAAAAAATTTGCGAGCTTGCGACCCGCGATGACCGGATCGAGGCGCTTCGCCAGAGCTTCGTCTTGGGTGGTAATACCCGCAGGATCTCGGCCCTCGTGCCAGTCGTCATAGCATCCGGCTCTGCTGCCAAGGGCCTGGTACTCGTTGTCGTAGTGTGGATCGTTGTCACCAATGGCGATCAGCGCCGCGGTACCGATTGACACGGCATCGGCGCCCAGCGCCAAACACTTTGCGACGTCAGCGCCATTGCGTACGCCGCCCGACACGAGGAGCTGGACTTTACGGTGCATGCCGAGGTCCCGCAGCGCTTCCACGGCCGGAGGAATGGCGGCAAGGGTCGGTATGCCGACGTTTTCGATAAAGACCTCTTGCGTCGCGGCGGTACCGCCCTGCATGCCGTCGAGCACAATTGCGTCGGCTCCGGCTTTGACGGCGAGCGCAATATCGTAATAGGGACGTGAAGCGCCGACTTTGACGTAAATCGGCTTTTCCCAGTCGGTGATCTCGCGCAGCTCGTGCAGCTTGATCTCGAGATCGTCCGGTCCTGTCCAATCGGGATGCCGGCAAGCGGAGCGTTGGTCGATACCTTCGGGCAACGTCCGCATCTCGGCCACTCGTCGCGAGATTTTTTGGCCGAGCAACATGCCGCCGCCGCCCGGCTTTGCCCCTTGACCCACGACGACCTCGATCGCGTCCGCCGCGCGCAAGTCATCGGGGTTCATGCCGTAGCGGGACGGGAGCACCTGATAGACCAGGATCCGCGAGTGTTCGCGTTCTTCCCGTGTCATGCCGCCGTCGCCCGTCGTGGTCGAGGTGCCCATCGCCGTTGCGCCACGCCCGAGCGCTTCTTTGGCTGGCGCCGAGAGTGAACCGAAGCTCATCCCCGCGATGGTGATCGGGATTTTCAGCGCGATCGGCTTCTTGGCAAAACGGGCGCCGATGATCACATCCGTTCCGCACTTCTCGCGATAGCCTTCGAGCGGATAACGGCTGACCGAAGCGCCGAGAAACAACAGATCGTCAAAATGCGGGATTTTGCGTTTCGCCCCGAAGCCGCGAATATCGTAGATGCCGGTCGCGGCTGCGCGCCGGATTTCCGCAATAGCGTATTCGTCGAACGTCGCTGACGGCCGCGGCGGCGTATGAATCCAGCGATCCGGCGCTTCCATCAGTAAGATCCGACATTATCGATGTGGAAGTGATAGAGCTTGCGGCTGGAGCCGTAGCGCCGGAACGAGGATGGGTCCACGCTGCCGTTTAACCCAGCCGCCTTCAGCAATCTCGCGAGCTCACGCTTGTCCTGTTCGTCCAGCGGCTTCTCGGTGCAGTCAGCGCCGAGGCTGCTGACCTTACCGCGCACGAACAGGCGGGCTTCGTAAATGGAATCGCCAAGCGCGTCGCCGGCATCGCCGAGCACAACCAGATTGCCCGCCTGGCCCATGAAAGCGGAGAGATGGCCAACCGACCCTCTGACCACGATATCGATGCCCTTCATGGAGATACCGCATCGCGCCGAGGCGTTGCCGTCGACCACGAGGAGCCCGCCGCAGCCGGTCGCGCCGGCGCCCTGCGACGCGTCACCTTTCACATGTACCCGGCCCGATATCATGTTTTCGGCCACGCCCTGGCCGGCGGAGCCGTTGACGATGACCGTCGCTTCTTTGTTCATCCCCGCGCAGTAGTAGCCGACATGGCCTTCAATCTCGAGTGTCACCGGCGCATCTACTCCGGCGGCAATCGCATGCTGGCCGCGCGGATTGAGAACACGCCAATGGGTCTCGTTGGTGGTGGGCTTCAGGCGGTGTAGCGCCGCATTGAGCTCGCGCAGAGATGTCTGCGAGAGATCAACCGTGCGCATCAGTGCCGCTCCCAAAGATAAGTTTTGGCCGGCACCGGCTCCCACACCTGCGCGCCGTCAATTCCCGGGAGATCGACCAGTGCGCGGTATTCGGTCCCGAAAGCGACCCACCGATCGGTTTCCGCCATCACCGCGGGTTTGCAGGCGATCGGATCGCGCAAAACGCCGAAGCCCGTCTCCGTTCCGACCACGAAAGTATAGAACCCATCGAGCGCGCCGATCGACGAATTCAACGTCTGCTCGAGCGAATCTCCTTCGCGCATCCGCCAGCTCATGTAGCCGGCGGCGACCTCGGTATCATTATCGGTGCTGAAGGAAAGCCCTTGACGTTTGAGCTCGCGGCGAAGCCCGTTGTGGTTTGAGAGTGAGCCATTATGCACCAGGCATTGGTCGGCTCCGGTGGTGAACGGATGCGACCCATCGGTGGTGACGGCGGACTCGGTTGCCATGCGACTATGGCCGATACCGTGCGTGCCTGACATACCGTCGAGACCAAACCGCTCGGCCACCACTTCTGGCCGACCGACTTCTTTGAAAATCTCCATGCGCCGGCCGGTGCCGACAATCGTCAGCTCCGGCATCTGGGCGATTTTCGCCCGCACCGCGGCTTCCTCAGACTGCGGTACCGTCACGACGAGGTGAGTATCATGCACCCTGTACGGCACCATCCCACCGCCATCACACAGACGGCGGGCAATAGCGGCAAAGTCGCTGCCGCGGGGCCCGCGAACCGTGATTTTAATCCCGTCTGCCGGAGCACGATTGTATAATGCGAACCCCGCGGAATCCGGTCCTCGATCACTCAACGTAGCGAGCATGCCGCCGAGCATGGCCCCCAAACGCGGTTCGAGTGTTCGCGTCCTTGAGGAAAAGTCCAACAATCCCGCACATGCGCGATCCGTATTTTTCGCTATGAGCAACGTGCACCCGCTCGCACCGCAAAGTCAACCCACAAGAACTTTTTTTTCTCTTGAGGAAAGCCAAAACATGTGCATGGTAGCGCCAGGTTAGGCACAAACGGCTGCGGCTCGGCCCCTTAAACGGTCCCCGGCGGCGCGTTCCGTGCGTGTGCTACGAACGGTCCATGGCATCGCCAACCGATGTGAAACGCCGCCCTGCTGCTTCGAAGCTGCGCGGTCGCGGCCGTCGAAAGCAGCCCCCGGACGGCGACATCAGTTTGTTGACCGGATCTGCGGCCCCAAGCGAACTTTCTACGCGGCCGCTTGAAGCGAGTATTGGGCTCGAAGTGCGGCGCCTGCGCAAATCCATCGACCTTACCGTCGCTGAGCTTGGTGCCGCCGCCGGAATTTCCGCGGGGATGCTCTCGAAGATCGAGAATGGCGGTATCTCGCCGTCTCTGGACACGCTCGACGCGTTGGCCAAGGCGCTGAATGTGCCGATCACCCGCTTGTTCGCTGAGACCGACGAGCGCCGCGATTGCTCGTTTGTGAAGGCGGGCACTGGGGTCCGCATCGAACGCCGCGGCACCAAGGCCGGACATTTGTATGACCTGCTCGGCCATTCGCTGGGCGGCGCAATTGGTATCGAGCCTTACCTCATCACGCTGGCGGAGAAAGCCGTGCCTTACACGCACTTCCGGCATGCCGGCGTAGAATTTCTCTATATGCTGTCGGGAAAAGTACGTTACCGGCACGGCGACCGCACCTACCTGATGGAGCCTGGTGACGCGCTTTTCTTTGACGCAGCCGCACGACACGGACCGGAAGATCTAATCCAAACGCCTATGCGCTATCTTTCCGTCATCATTTATCCGCGCGAAGGATAGTGGAACTGTCACCGCGCCAGGTAAAATGGGCTCATTAATCCGCAGCGACACTTGTTCGACGCGAGATCGATCGACGCGCAACGAACGTAACAGTTGCAGGAAACCATCTGCCCAGCGCAAATGATCTTCTTTCCATGCAGCGACGGCATCAGCCATAAATATTAGGCGGTCAACGAAGCGCGAACATTGACCGGAGCTAATATTTCACTTGCGAAGGGACGAACGGGCCTCCCGTCGCACGAGCGGAGCAAAGCAGCTATGGGGTTATGTCAGCGGCATGATGCCCAGGCTAATCGAGAAGCAGTCGGTAGCGAACGAAGTCATCTGATTTAACGAATTTGTCATACAGCAAACGTGCATGATCGTTGTTGGCCCGAGTATGCCAATATACGCGAGACCAACGGCGCGCACTCGCCAGTTTAAGCAGATCCTCAATCAAGACGCGGCCAACGCCACGTCGCCGATGATCTGCATCAACAAAAAGATCCTCCAAATAGCAGACCGGAGTCTGCGTCCACGTACTTTCATGGAGCACACACACGTTAAACCCAACGACCGTCCCACCTAATACCAACTCCATAACGGCTTGAATTGAGGTTTGGAAGACGCTGAGGACACGGCTGGTGTCCTTGGCGACGCTGTGATTCGCTGTTCCATCTGATTCGGGGGAACAGATGCCCAAATGCAGCAAAGCCGAGGTGCGGCGGCTGAAAACTGCGCTGCGGTGGAAAATACCGGCAGCGCAGCGACTATGGGTCAAGTCCGAGAACTGCTGGATATTTTGACGGGGCTTGCATCTTTTGAAGGTCGTGCATCAAGGTTGACCATAGTCTCGTATTCCTGATCGAGTTCTTTTCTAACAGAAGCCAGCTGGCGACGTTCGAACTCGGTTACCTTGACCGAGCGCCATCGCTCGGCGGCGCGGATGAGCGCGCCGAACATCAGCTTCAGAACGGCTCGCTCGCCGAAAGCGTTGGGGATGATCTTGAGGCGGCGGCGCTCCTCGACAAACAAACGCTCAAGTCAGATTCGTCGTGCGGATCGCCCGGCGATGGGTGACCGGGAATCGCAGCTGCGCGATGCAGGCTTCGAAGTCGTCCATGAAGCAGGCGACCGCGTTGTCGTACTTGCGGCCATAGTCGGCAACGACGCCGGCCGCGAGCTCGCGCGCGATGGCTCGGCTCGGCGCCTGGTAGGCCGCCTGCGCGCGGGCCTTAAAGTCCGGCCAGACGTCGTCCGGCACCTTGACCGCCAGGTTGCGCATACGATGCGCCAGGCACCGCTGCCGGGCCGCGCGTGGAAAGCAAACTTCGATCGCCTTGATGATGCCCGGAGCACCATCCGAGATCACCAGAAGCGGATCATTCAGGCCGCGCCTTTTCATGTCCTCGAAGAACGCGGTCACCGTTTCGGCATCTTCCTTGGAGCCCGCCATCATATGCAGAAGCACGCGGCGACCCTCGATCGTAAAGCCCCAGGCCGCCAGAACCGGCTCGCGTTTGGCGCCAGGCCGCAGCCGCTCGGCGATGCCATCGACAAACAGATAGGTGATTTCATACTCACCCAAGTCGCGCTGGGCGAACGCCTGGTAATCCTCCCACAGCCGCTCCCCAAGCTGCGACACGGCCGCCTTCGATAACAGAAGCCGGCCATGCTCGTCCCTGAAGGCATCTTCGATGTCGCGCACCGACAGCCCACGCGCCAGCATCTCAATCGCCAGATCCTCCAGCCCCTGCGTATGGCCCTTAAGATGCTGGCGAATAGTCGAGCGGAATGGCTCATCCCGCCCCGCGATCTGTGGCGCCGAATATTCCATCGCTCCTTCGGCCGTCTTCAGCCGTCCCATGCGGTATCCGTTACGGTAGCCCTGGCCGGGCTGCGCACCGTGCTCGTAGTAATCCCGCCCAACCGCGTCGCGGGCCTCGCCTTCCAGCGCTTCCTCCACGATCAGCCGGGTCGCCAGCTTGACCAGCTCGTCCTTCGCCGATGCTGTGCACAGCCGCCCTTCAATCAAAGCAGACAGCTCTTCCCGCGTACGCTCCGAAGCAGGTAATCTCGTCGCCATGGGGTGCTCCTTTGCTGGGCTCGCTAAAGCCCGTTGGATGAATCACTGCAAAGGATGCACCCCGCCAAATTCCCAGCAAGTTTAGAACTTCACCGCGCCAACGCATCCAGATGGTACTGTTGCGTGAGAGTGGCATGGCGCAGCCAGCAATTGCGTCGGCAATGGGCGTGTCGCTGAGCACGGTGAACCGCGCGCACATGGCCTTTGACCACGGCGGCATCGCCGCGCTCAAGCCTAGGCCGAATGGCGGACGCAAACACGAGAACATGACGGTGGCCGAGGAAAAGGCCTTGCTGGCGCGCTTTGCCAGAGCCGCCGGTGCTGGCGAGATGCTGAATATCCATGATCTCAAGGCCGCCTACGAGAAAGCGATCGGACACGCCACCAGCGACAGCACGGTCTACAACCTGCTGCACCGGCACGACTGGCGTAAGCTGATGCCACGCCCGTTTCATCCCAAGCGCGACCTCGCGGCGCAGCATGCTTTTAAAAAACCCGCTTTCCTGATGCTGTAAGGAAGGCGCGGCGGGCCGCCGCTCGGCGTGGGCGGCGGCTGCGCATCATGTTTGCCGATGAAGCACGCTTCGGCCGTATGAACCGCATCCGGCCCTGCTGGACGCCGCTTGGCACGCGGCCCGCTGTGGCCGCGCAGCTCATCCGCCAATACATCTATCTCTACGGCGCGGTCTCGCCCAAGGACGGCACTTGCGTCTATTTGATCATGCCGACCTCGAATACGGCTAGCTTCCAGGCCTTCCTTCAAGTGCTGGCGCGCAGGTTTGTTCGGCAAGACATCCTGCTGGTTCTCGACGGCGCGCCCAACCACCGATGCGGCGACCTCAACATTCCCCGCAACATCACGCTCCTGTATCTTCCGCCCTATTCGCCCGAGCTCAATCCGAAAGAAAACATCTGGGATGAAATCCGCGAAAAAATCTTCAAGAACTACGCGCTCAAATCCATGGATGCCGTCCGCGTCAAGCTCCAACGTGCCATCCTCTACCTCGAGCGGAATCCCAAACTCGTTCGCTCCATCACCTCGTTCCCCTATATCGTCAACTCACTCTGATGTAGAATTGGTATAAGACAGCTAGACGAGCAAAGACGCCCGATCTTGGATCAAGAATACGTTGCCACGTAAAGGCTGTAACGGCTTCAGGAATGTCCGTTTCGTAAAATGAGTTGTAGCTCGCCCAAAGTCGGCGCCAGGAACGCTCATCCGCCGATTGAGGTTCGCGGATAGTTGGCGTGGAGTAAGGTATGAGGTTCATCAGTTAAATGCTTACTGGTGACTGGCGGGCTTTTATTCAACAATACAGCTTGGACACTTTGAAGAACTTCGTCCGCTAATTTCGACTACTCACAGGATCTCTCGCGCGTCAGCGATTCCGAGCCGATCGGCGCTGCGAATGATGTGAGATCGAAGGTAGTACAGGGCTTCGTCTGGATCTCGTCTTTTCAGAGCCTCGAGAATTTTCTCGTGCTCGACGACCGGCTCCCACGCTCGCGTATATTGCGATCCGTACATTTGCACCGCCTGCATAATGACGTCGCGGAAATACAAATGCAGATCGCGAAATAGGCGGACACCCGAAAACTCGACGATGAGCTGATGGAATGCGAAATCCGTGCGCGCGCTCGCCTCGAGATCTATGGCGCGCGTCTGCGCCTTGAAAACGTTCAGGTTTTCCTCCAACTGCTGAATTTCGCCGTCAGTAATCCGCATTGCAGCCAATCGACCCGATTGGCCTTCAATCAAATAACGAAAGCGCGAAATTTCCGATTTCGGATATGTTTTCTTTGAAGGTAGTTCGATATCTGACCCGCCATTAAGAGATACGCTCGAACGCTCGCTTTTTTCTAGCGCTGTCTGCGAGGAGGCAATCCACAAGCTTCGCCGCCGAGGTGAAGTCTGCAATTTGCCGGAAGCTTCCAGCAGCAGAAGTGCTTCGCGCACTGTCGCCCTGCTCACTTTGAACAGTAATGACAGTTCGCGCTGAGACGGCAGCCGCGTGGCGTCGCTTGTACGGACTATGGTCTCGATATCGGTCGCTATCTGTCTGGAGAGTGGACTTCGATTGTGCATGGCAACTCCAAACTGGTCAGTCCAGGTAGCAGAAAATAAGGAACTGGTCAGGCCTGTCTAGTTGACTCGCCTCGTGCCCGGCGCAACACTATCAAAGCGATAACAGCGCTCGCCTTTTGACTGACCCCACAAGTGGTCAGACCAGTTGCAATCATTATCCGTATATAACGTGAAATGCAACCAGTGGCTTAGTTAGGCTCGCGCAGAAGTAGAAAACGCGGAGGAGTACACGATGACGAGAATCTCACCCTGGCTCACGGGCATAGCTTCAGCAGCCGGCATCGCTGTCGCGCTGACATCATTTGTTCCGGCGGCGCAAGCTGAACAGAAGCAATTGAAAGTGTATCTAAGTACGGGGTTCGACGGCAACACATGGATGGACGCCTCTACCAACCTTCTGCGTGCCATCGCCAAGACCAAGGCATACAAGGACCGAGTTACGCTCGAAATCCAGTCCGCTCGGGGTGACGCTCAGACCCAGGCGCAGCAGATAAATGCGATGACCCAGGCGGGCGCTGACATCATCGTCGCGTGGCCGATTTCGCCAACAGCACTCAACCGTGCAGTTCGGGCAGCCTGTCAGAAGGGAGTCATATTCGTCACATGGGATGCAGAAGTGACGGAGCCCTGTTCTTATCACGTTGGTATTGATCAGGAGTGGGCGGGCGCTGGTCCGGCCGAATGGCTGGCGCAGAAGCTGAACGGCAAGGGCAACATCATTTTCATGGGCGGAATACCCGGCACGATGGTCGATACCCGGCGCAATGCCGCCGCCAAAGGCATATTTGCCGAGAACCCAGGCATAAAGATCATTGCCGACACGCCGAGTATGTGGAATTCGGCGACGGCGCGTCAGAAGATGGCGGAGATTATCGCGGCCCAGGGCTGGGACCGAATTGACGGTGTTTGGACTCAAACGGGATGCGGAGAATTCATTAAGCTGGAGATCGACGCCGGCCGCAAAGATTTCAAACCATGCGCTGGTAATGGAACGAACGGCTTCCGCAACGCCATGCTGCCAGCCGGATCAGGGGAAGGCGCCACCGGTGGTCCCGGCGTTTCGATGGGATCGCCGCCGTGGGCCGCCCCATATGCCTTTAAGCTCGCCGTTGACATCCGCGACGGCAAGAAAAAGCCCAAAATCAATCAGATACCAATGCCGCTAGTGACCAATGTCGCAGTGCCAAACGTCGACACACAACAAAATACTCTGTGTCAGAAAGCCGACAGGGCAGAGCTCATCGCAAAGAAGTATGCCTGCACTGGCGTTCCTCTCTCCGTGGCTCCTTCCAACTACTTCATCGACGTGTGGAGCCCGGAGGTGCCTGAACTGGACCTGTATTCGGCTTTGAAGGGCACCGTGCCCGAAGGCCAATAAGGTTCATGCACGCGCCAATGCGTCTTCCCCGCTCAGCGGGGAAGATGGGGGAAGGCTAATGCAGCCGCCCGCCATTTCGATCAGCCATTTGACCGTCCGCTTCGGTCCGACGATCGCGTTGAATGATACCCGTTTGGAAGTAGCCGACGGAGAGGTGCACGCGCTGCTGGGTGAAAACGGCGCGGGCAAATCCACTATCGTCAAGGTGCTGAGCGGGCTCGTTAGGCCCAATGCCGGTACCGTTTTCATTTTTGGGCGCGGGCTTGCGCAATTCGAGCCGCGTTTCGCCAATCAGCTCGGCGTTAGGACCGCTTTCCAAGAGATATCGTTGGTGAAGGATCTCACCGTCGCGCAGAATTTCCTGCTCATGGAAGAACCACGCAACGCAGCCGGAATGGTACGGGCGAGAGAGCTTAATGACCTCGTTCGAGACCAATTGCTGCAGCTCGGCATCACATCTATTGATCCGCGCGCCGAGGTGCGTCGTCTCGATTTGCCGTCCCGTCAAAAATTAGAAATTGCTCGCGCAGTCAGCCGCAAGCCTCGTATTCTTTTGCTAGACGAACCCACTGCGTCGTTGTCGCAGCAGGACGTGCAGTGGCTGGGCGAGGTCATCGAGCAACTCAAGGGATCCGGCACCACCGTTCTGTTGATCTCGCACCGCATGCAGGAAGTGCGCGAGTTTTGCTCGGCGCTGACGATCTTCCGCAATGGTCGGACGGTCGGCGCTTACGCCATGGCCGATTTGTCTGATGGCGAAATCATCGAGCTGATGATCGGACGTTCGCTCGGCGGTGCGTTTCCCGCCAAACCGGACCTGCGAGTTGGCGGCTCCGCGCCGGCGGCTCTCTCCTGCCGAAATCTCCCGACCTCACATGGTGGTGAAGTGTCGTTCTCGCTGCGGCGCGGCGAAGTGCTCGGCCTCGCCGGCCTCGACGGCATGGGGCAGCGTGAACTCTTCCTGACGCTGTTCGGGGTCAACCGGCTTGCGGCCGGAGAGATTCGCATTGCGGACCGGCCAGTGCGCTTCCGTTCGCCTGCCGATGCAATCGAGTGCGGGATTGGCATGCTGCCCGAAGATCGCAAAACGGAAGCGCTATTCCAGGACCTCGACGCGCGCGAGAACGTGAGCTTACCCTCGCTTGGCCAATTTCTACGGGCCGGGCTGGTTCGCCCGCGCCTTGAGCGAAAACTGGTCTCGAACGTGCTCGACGAAGTCAGCGTTGCCGGACGAGCTCTATGGACCCCGGTGCGACAATTCAGCGGAGGCAACCAGCAAAAGATCGCGGTTGCGAAGTGGCTTCTGACCAATAGCAACGTTCTGCTCTTATACGACCCCACCAGGGGCATCGATGTCGGCACTAAAACCGAAATCTATCATATCGTCCGCCAGTACGCCGACGCCGGCGGCGCGGTGCTGTTTTATTCGACGGAAATTCCGGAACTCGTAAATCTCTGTGATCAGGTCATGGTGATCTACCGCGGGCGCATCGTTGAGACGCTTGCGGGCGACACTGTTACCGAGTCGGCCATCATGGGCGCGGCGGTCGGGCGGCAGCCGATAAACGGCGCCCCCGGCCAGTACGCATTGGCACATTGATGTTGCAGCAGACAGCGACCGTACCAAGTAATTTCGTTCGCTTTCGCTCAGCCTTTTTGCGGCAGACGGGCACCATCTCATTCGCGGCCTTTGTTGTCGTTGTCGTGACTCTGATTGCAGTTAGTCCGAATTCTTTGAGCTATTTTGATCTGAGCACCCTTTCTGCAAGCGCGACGACGCTCGCGCTGGCTGGCATCGGCGAAACTATCGTCGTGCTTGGTGGCGGACTTGATCTATCCCCCGGCGCAGTCATATCGCTGGTCAATGTCGTGCTGGTCACGCAATTGGGGTCGGCCGCGCTCAGCACGAGCGCTTACACGGCGACGGCCGCGGCTATCGCGCTCGGCGTCGGCGCCGGCATTGGCGGAATCAACGGTGCGCTCATAAGCTATCTCCGCTTGCCGTCCATCATCGTTACGCTGGCGACGATGTTTGTACTTCAAGGCGCCTCGCTTCTCATTCTGAAATACCCGGGCGGAAGCGTTTCGGGCGACTTCGCGAACCTCCTGGTCGGGGACGTTATTCCGGATGTGCTCCCAGTACCTGTACTGATCATGGGCCTTGGCATTCTGGCGTGGCTGTACCTAAAGCGGCTTCGCTTTGGGGTCGCACTCTACGCCATCGGCAGCGATGCTACTGCCGCCAGAGCTAATCGGGTGGACGTTAAATTCACCCGCTTTCTGTCGTTCGTGATCGCCGGCGCATTTTTCGGCGCTGCCGGATTGTTCATCACTGCCAACACCGGTTCTGGAGACCCGTTGATCGGTGCGCCGTTCTTGTTGAAGGTGTTCACCGCAGTCGTTTTGGGCGGCACCCTGATCGGAGGCGGCAGGGGCGGAGCCGTAGGAACGGTGTTTGGCGCGCTCATTCTTACGATACTGGTCGACATCTTCCTGGTCATGGGAGTTCGCACCTATTACGTGCCAATCATGGAAGGGGTCATCCTTCTGATCGCGGTCTTAGGTCTTGGTGGCAGCATGAAGCTGCCCGACTGGAACACAATCAAGCTACGTTTGCCGGCGAGTATGCCGAGAGCCAATGACAGACGCCCATACATTCCGCGTGTCGTTCATGAGGCGGCAGCGGTGCCGCAGGAATCGGCCGCCTGGCTCCGAAGGAACGCGCAAACATTGCGTTTCATCGTTCCGGCCTATGTCATTTTGATTGTCGTGCTTGCCGCCACCGCGGCGATCAATGGTGTGAACTTCAAGTTCGGCACTTACCTAATCTCTTTGCTTACGTTCGGGAGCTTTCTGGCCATTCTTGGATTGGGGCAAGGAGCCGTCGTCACGGCCGGTGGTCTTGATCTTTCGGTGCCGTGGGCGATCACCTTTCCTGCGATCGTCGTTACAACCTATGCCAATGCATCCAACGCAGCGGCCGTTTGGGCAATCCCACTGGCTCTCGGCATCGGGGGAGCGATTGGGCTTTTCAACGGCATGCTCGTCGCCGGTTTCAAAATTTCTCCGATCATAGCCACGCTCGCGACCGGGAGCATGCTCGAAGGGATCGCGCTCGTGTTCAGTCACGGCGCTCCCACCGGAAACGCCCCACCGGTGCTGCTGTGGTTCCTCAACGGGCGCCTGGCGGGATTGCCCCCAGCTATTTGGTTTTTGGCGATCTTCGTCGTCTTCGGTGTGCTTGTCTTGAATGGCAGTGGCTTCGGCCGCCGCGTACGAGCTGTCGGCAACAGCGAGTGGGTTGCCCAACTCTCCGGCGTCCGCGTACGCGCGGTCACCGCATCGGTGTACGTCCTCAGCGGCCTCTGTGCTGCACTGGTCGGAATGATGCTCGCCGGTTTTTCCGATCAGGCCTACTACGACATGGGCAAACCGTATCTGCTCGCCTCCATTGCCGTAGTCGTTCTCGGAGGAACAAGCATCACCGGCGGGCGCAGCCACTATATTGGGATTGTAGGTGGTGCCCTGCTGTTCACCTCGATGGGCAGCATGTTGCAGACCACGTCACTGCCTGAGGCTGTACGAAGCATCATTTACGGAGCCGTTCTCTTGCTCGCCGTGATCATGCTCCGCGAAACGAAAGAATGATCTGTTGTTCGCGCTGAAAGTGGAATCAAGGAGAAAGATATGGCAACGCAGAAGGACATTCAGGTTTGCATCAATCCACATTTCGACGCAGTTGCGTTGTGGATCGGCTCGTTTGGCGGCGAGGATTCGCCTTGCGACATTTCCCGAGGCGTGTTTGGCGCCAAACGCGGCGTGCCACGGCTCATCGAGTTCTTCAAGCGATACGGCATTAAGACCACCTGGGGGGTTACCGGTCATTCGATGGAAAGCTTCCCGCGTGCTGGCGAGATGATCATCGACGCAGGCCACGAGATCGGCATTCATGGCTACACGCATGAAAACCCCCTTGCCATGAGTCGCGAGCAGGAGACGGAGGTGCTCGATCGCACTTATGACGTCATCAAATCGATGAGCGGAAAAGCGCCGGTTGGTTACATGGCTCCTTGGTGGGAACTCAGCCCCAACACGGTTGAGCTATTACAGGCGAAAGGCATGAAGTACGACAGCAGTATGATGGAGGATGATTTTCATCCGTATTATCTGCGCGTAAACGACAGTTGGACCAAGATCGATTACGACAAGAAGGCTTCGGAGTGGATGAAGCCGTGGAAGGCCGGCAAGGAAGTCGATCTGGTCGAGCTGCCGGCAAGCTGGCACCTTGATGACGCGCCGCCCACGATGTTCGTCAAGGCGTTCCCAAACAGCCACGGCTGGATCACCGGCCGTCAACTTGAGGAAATCTGGAAAGATCAGTTTGATTGGGTATATCGCCACTTCGACTACGCGATCTTCCCGATCACGATCCATCCGGACAGCGCGGGTAAACCGCATGTTCTCATGATGCTGGAGCGTCTGGTCGATCACATGCTGGCGCATACTGGAGTGCGCATGATGACGTTTGCTGAGATGGCGGACGATTTTCGAAAGCGGGTGCCGTTCGGAAGCAAAAAAGAGCTTGGCGGTGCGAGCGGATTGTGACCCAGCCGACGTAGTGCGGCGGCAAACTCACGCGTGAGGCGAGACAGACTGGTTATGTGCAGCGCCTGTGGAATTCTGCGCGGCGGCATTGATTGGATTGAGGGCGCGAGCGACGAGCAGGAAGCGCCCCACCAGCGATTTGCCGCACGCCGGCGCCGTATGGTGTTGGTCAACATGCTGCTGGAGGACTCCGGTGTCACACTCAGAGAGCACGGCCGGCAACTGGTTGTGCGAGGTCCGACCGGTGCAACGCGGCTGGTGACTGAACTCGCGCATGTGTGGCGGTCAGCCGACGAGGTGGGCCGGCACAAGGCCGACCCCTTGGATCCCGCCGGCGGTTTGCTGGCGCCAGACGGAAGCAGGTGAGCGAGATGTCCCCTGTTCCGGTCACCATCCTCACCGGCTTTCTTGGCAGCGGCAAAACAACCCTGCTGCAGCAACTTCTCCAGGGCGAAGAAGGCCGCCGCACGGCGGTGTTGATCAATGAGTTCGGCGAAATCAGCATCGACCATTTGATGGTGAAGGCGATCAGCGGCAACACTGTCGTTTTACAGAACGGGTGCGTGTGTTGCTCGGTGCGTTCCGAATTGAGATCCGGACTACGCGATTTGCTCGACGGCCGCGATAAAGGAGAGGTGCCGGAGTTCGAGCGGATCGTAATCGAAACCACAGGGCTTGCTGATCCCGTTCCAGTCGTCCAGACGGTCAGGGTCGATACCATGTTGCGGCACCAGTTGCGTCTCGCCAACCTAGTCTCGACGGTGGATGGCTTGAACGGCTTGGAGCAACTGGGCACTCAGGAAGAGGCCATCCGCCAAGCGTCTACCGCTGACCGGCTGGTAATCACAAAGACCGATTTGTGCGACCAACAGCACGTCATGCGGCTTGAGCGCGCTCTGTCCCGCTTAAATCCGCTTGCACCAATTTGCCGTACGCCTAACGAGGACGATCTTTGGGATTTGCTTGTCCGCCGGGATTCATTCGACCCGAAATCGAGAAGCGCTGAAGTCCGCTCTTGGCTTGACACTGCTGACAAGTTGTCGAGTGACCCGTCCCTCGTTCCTGAAGAGCACGCTCACTACCGGCATGGGCGCTCGATCGTAAGCTTTGCCGTTCGGATTCCGCAGACGGTCGATTGGACGCCACTTTCCGTCTGGCTGTCGCTGCTCGTTCATCGGCACGGCAGGAATGTGCTGCGCATCAAGGGACTCCTCGGCGTGCCAGGACCAAAGGGTCCGATGTCGCTCAACGTAGTGCAAAACTTCGTTCACGTGCCGGTCCATCTCGACGGTTGGCCGGATGCTGACCATTCATCCCGCCTCGTCTTTATCGTGCAAGATTTGAATGAGAAAGCCATTCGCTTGTCGTTAGCAAATTTCTTGCGGCGAGCGTCCCAGCAGATCGAGCCAGTCGATACGAAAGCTGGTTGGGGTGAGCAGTGTTCTGATACACGGAGGTAAGCATCATGGAAACCCAAACCCTCATGAACGGATTCCCACCGTCGCCGGAACAGCAGGTCACCCTGGGAAATTGGCGGAAACCTCCGTTCAACAAATGGTCGTTCAAGCACGTGTGCGAAATCGTTCCGTCGACGCTCATACGCAATGATGCGCAATCGGTCCGGAAGCTAGAGAGCGCCCCGTACGACTTCCGCGGCTGGTCGCTAGACGAAAAAAGCAGCACGCATCGCTTGGAGGGATTCCTGCGAGAGACCGACACCGACAGCTTTCTCGTGATGCGAGGCGGCAAGATCATTTATGAATTTTACGACAACGGCATGACGCGGGATACGCCGCACATTTTCATGTCGGTTTCAAAATCAGTGCTTGGTCTTATCGTGGGGATTCTGGTCGAGCGCGGCACTCTCGATCTGAGCGTGCCGGTAACGCGCTGGATCCCGGAAGTGGAAAAAACGGCTTACGCCGGAGCGACGCTACGCGATCTCTTGGACATGCGCGCGGGCGTGCTGTTTGACGAAGATTACCTCGCCGGCGCTGGCCCGATCATCGAATACCGAAAAGCGCAGAACTGGGATCCACTTGCCCCGGGCGAAAAGCCGAGCGATCTACGCAGCTTTTTTCGCTGTCTCGTTGAAAAGGACGGAAAGCACCGAGAGCGGTTTCATTACGTATCACCCAATACGGATTTAATGGGTTGGGTGATCGAGCGGGCGGCAGGCGTGCGGTATGCCGATCTGGTCAGTGAGCTTTTGTGGCGCCCCATGGGTGCTGGCCGCAGCGCCTACATAACCGTGGACAGGCTCGGTGCTCCACGGTGTGCTGGCGGCTTTTGCGCAACCACCCGCGATCTCGCTCGGATCGGGCTGTTGCTGGCGGAGGGCGGCGCCTATGCCGGCAAGCAGATCGTCCCCGCAAGCTGGATTGAGGACATTCTGACCAACGGTGACGCCAAGGCCTGGGCTGAGGGCGACTTCCTAAAATACTTCCCAAAGATGGATGTCCACTATCGCAGCAAGTGGTACGTCTTGCGCGATGCTGCGCCCCTGATATTTGGAGTCGGAGTATTCGGACAAAACCTCTTCGTCGACAGAAAGAATCAGATCGTGATGGTCAAATTCTCATCACAGGCACTACCGATGGATGAAAGGCGTATACTTTTGACGATGCGGGGCATCGAAGCGATACGCAGTCATCTGGCCGCTCTACAAACTGCGTAAGCCGGAAGCAGGGACGGCGTGCGCAAGTACAAGATCGCTGCCATCCCTGGCGACGGGATCGGCACGGAGGTTGTTCCAGCTGCGCTCGATGTTTTGTCGGCTTGCACCGAGTGTCAGGGGGACTTTACCCTGGAAGTAACGCATCTCGATTGGGGCTCCGAGCGCTACCGTCAAACCGGAGCGTTCATGCCGCCCGACGGCATCGAAACACTAAAACAATTTGACGCGATACTGTTTGGGGCGGTCGGCACCCCGGACGTCCCGGACCATATTACCTTGTGGGGGCTTCGTCTGGCGATATGCCAATCGCTTGATCAATACGCGAACGTTCGCCCGGCTCGCGTTCTGAAAGGAATTCAAGCACCCCTGCGAACGGCGCACGCCTCAGATATCGATTGGCTCATCGTTCGGGAGAATTCCGAGGGAGAATATTCGGGTCAAGGGGGACGCACGCACCGCGGCCTCCCGGAGGAGCTGGCGACCGAAGTCGCAATATTCACGCGCGCCGGCGTGCAAAGGATCATGCGATTCGCGTTCGCGACGGCTAGGGCGCGCCGGCGAAAAAAGCTGACCATCGTCACCAAGTCAAATGCGCAGCGGTTCGGTTTCGTACTTTGGGACGAGATCGCGCAAGAGATAGCTGGCGAATTTCCAGATGTCTCGTGGGACCGGATGCTGGTCGATGCAATGACTGTTCGCATGGTTTTACATCCTCAGACTCTCGACACGATTGTAGCCAGCAATCTCCACGCCGACATTCTGTCCGATCTTGCCGCTGCTTTGACCGGTTCTATCGGTCTTAATCCAACTGCTAATTTAAATCCCGAGCGGCGATTTCCATCGATGTTTGAGCCAATCCACGGCTCAGCCTTCGAGATCGCTGGCAAAGGGATTGCTAACCCTATCGGGACGTTCTGGAGTGGGGCGATGATGTTGGAGCACTTGGGTGAGCGACGTGCCGCCCAGCGGCTAATGAGCGCGATAGAGTACGTGACGTCAAAGCCTGAATTGCACACGCCGGATCTCGGCGGGACAGCGACGACCCGCCGGATAACGGAAGCAATGATCGATACAGTTCGGAATGGGTAAAAGGGATGAAAGAACGGCGCGGGAGTTAGGTCGAACCTTGGCGAAGGTCGACTCGAGGGCGTGCGGCTTCATGCGGAAATCGCAGCCTCGGAATTTTGGTTTGTCCCGTCTTAAATCAGAGAGGTCGGCGTGAGCAGATGGCGTAGGCGTGTTGCCAGGGCTGTAGTCGCTCGAAAGCGGCGCTAGCCGCAAGAACGTCATTATCGGAATAGCGCCGGCCGATAATCTGCATACCGACCGGTAGATTGTCCGCGCTTAATCCGGCGGGAATGGATGCCGCCGGATGGCCGGTGAAGTTCACCGGGTAAGTCAGACACCAACCAATAAGCGGATCAACCGATTCACCCTTGATGTGCTCCGGCCCTTTGGTGTTGCCATCAGAAGCATTGTCGACGGGAAGACAAGCGAGTGTCGGCGTCACCAACAGGCGGTAGCGACCGAGCACGTCTTGGAAGGCATCGTAGACTTCCGAACGTGCGGCTTGATCGTGAAAAAAATCGAGCGCCGACATCTTATAGCCCTGCTCCACCCAATATAAATACTCGGGCGGCAGGTCGTCGCGATGGTCTTTCAGAAGGTCAATGCCAGCATCCCGAAAACCTTCCAATGCCTGCAGGTTCATTGGCATGATCAGCCGGCACCAGAGATCGCTCAGCTCCTTCTGAGGTCGCTTGATCCCGACTTTTACTTCTTCGACATGGGCGCCCGCTTGTTCGAATACGCGCACCGCCTTGCCGACCACTTCGGCAACCCGCGGGTCGATCGGAAAAACATCGAGATTTGGGCTGTAGGCAATCTTCCAATCCTTTATCGATTGGCGGGTTGCCCCCGCGAAGTGGGTCACTTGATCGAGGGAGTAAGGGTCCGCGGCGTCATATCCGGAAAGCGCATCGAGGGCGAGGGCCGCATCATCGACGGTGCGCGTAATCGGGCCCTCGAACAGGAAAGGCGTGTCTGCAGCAAACGCGTTCGGACGTATGATGGCGGGAACGCGGCCGAACGAAGCTTTGTACCCATAGACATTGCACCACGACGCGGGGATTCGAATCGAGCCGCCGCCGTCAGTCCCTTCGGCGAGAGGCAAGAGACCGTCCGCGACCGCAGCCGCGCTCCCGCCTGATGACCCACCAGTATTTTTTGCGGTGTCGAATGGGTTACGAGACGGTCCGAACAGATAATTGTCGCATGTGCCGCGAAAGCCCATGATCGGACTATTCGTCTTTCCCAGAATTATTGCACCTGCTCGTTCGATGCGCTCGGCAAAAACACAATACCAATTAGCGGTGAAATTGCGCATCGCGCGGATGCCGCCAAAAGTGCTGACCCATCCTGGTTTGAAGTCGAACAGGTCCTTGATCGCAACCGGAACTCCATGCAAGGGCCCTAGCGGCTGTCCGGTCGTAAGAGCGATTTCAGCCTCTCTGGCCTTTGCTCGCGCTTCATCGAAGCCCCGATAGACAAACGCGTTGATAGTGGGATTGCGGTGTTCGATACGCTTGATGAACGCGTCGACAACTTCTAGTGGCGAAAACTGCCGTCGACGAATACCGAGCGCAATATCGCCCGCTCCAAGGTATGCAAGTTCGTCAGAGAGCGACATCCGTACTTCGTATCCTTGCATACCTCACCACAGTCTTTACGCCGTCTGTGATTTCGTCACAATAATCGGCGCGAAGCAGTCCCTCGACGCGGAGCGAAAAATCCCGGTAGCCCGTGTCACTTGCCATTCTCACCACCGACTCTAAGATAGGTCCATGTTCACCACAACTGCCGACCTTGTTCTGCCCTGCACCACCACCGGCTCATGGCCGCGGCCACACTGGTTCGATGTCAGCATGTGGGGCCGTCCACTCGATACCTGCATGATGGACGTGCGCTTCCGAGAGAAGTTCGAGGATGCGCTGGCAACGGTCATTAGTGATCAGGAGCGCAGTGGCATCGACATTCTCACTCATGGCGACCTGCATTGCGACGATGACATGGCCGGTCGCTCCTGGCATCATTATCCGCTGCAACGCTGGGCCGGTTTTGCCGGCGACCACCTCCAGTCCGAGGAAACGCGCTCGCCGTGGCTGCGCTATCCGCCCGGTACGCTCCTGAACGAAATCTATACGGGTTGGCGGTGGCCGCACGTCATCGACAAGATCGAACATCGTCCGCTCGATTACCCGAAAATTTGGCGGCTCGCTCAGGCCAAGACTGCCAAGCCCGTCCGCTTCGGCACATGTTGTTCGCAAGTGATGGGGCTGTTTCTGGATCTCCACACGCCGAAATATAAAGATCAACGTGAAGTGATTTGGGACATGGCCGTCGCCATGAACACTGAACTCCTCGCACTTCGTGATGCCGGTTGTAAGTCTATCCAAATTGAAGAGCCCACGCTCCATTTTTGGGCCAATACCTATGGCCGCGATCATGACAATGTGAAGTTCATGATCGAATGTTACAACCGCGAGGTAAAAGGTTTGGATGACGTGGAAATTTGGATTCACACCTGTTGGGGCAATCCGAATATGCAACGGGTGATCGAAAACGACAGCTATAAGGAATCATTTCAACTGTACCTCGAAGCGTGCCGTGGCGACGTGTGGACGCTCGAGATGAAAGACCGGAGCATGCGGGAGATCGAGCTTTTTGCCCCGCTCAAGAACGACTTGAAAAGAAAAATCTGCATCGGCGCGGTAAGCCATCGCAAGCTTCAGGTCGAGAGTGCCGAGGAAGTCGCCGTCTCAATTCGCACGGCTTTGAAATATATTTCGCCAGAGCAGCTCATTGTGTCGAGCGATTGCGGCTTTGGCCGACAGGGCTGCAACCGCGATATCGCCTTTTTTAAAACTGTAGCGCTTGCTCAGGGAACGAATATCGTCCGCCGAGAATTGGGCCTGCCGGAAACGACCGGACGCGCCTCAATGCCGGAGCTGCAGACCGACATCGTGCCGAAGGCGGCCGGTGGGCACGCGCAGCAACCGCGTTCAAATTAAATCAGCGCGGCGGAACGCCTCGCTCAATCGGTCAATCGCGTATATCCGGCCGCCAGGATGAGAATGATGGCGCCGTAGAGAATCTGCCTAACCGGCTCGGGCGCGTCCAGAAGTGTAAGAAGACTGTTGAGCACGGTCAGTATCAGGACGCCGATGATGCTGCCGGCATAGCCGCCGCGACCACCGAAGATCGAAGTGCCGCCGATGATCACCGCCGCGATCGACGGCAATAGGTAGACGTCGGCCAAGCTGATATCGGCGTTGTTCGTCCCGCCGACTATCACCAACCCGGCGGTAGCGGCGAGCAGGGCGCACAAGACATAATCGGCCAGCAACACCTGCCAAATGCGAACGCCAGAGAGCTGACAAGCCTCGCGGTTGTCCCCGACGGCATAGAGCAGCCGGCCGAAGCCGGTGCGCTGCAAACCAACCAGAACCACGACCGCGATTGGCGCCCACAGCAGCAAATCGATGGGAACGAGGCCGAGAACTTTCCCGCTGCCCAGCGCCTGGATGAATGACGGCACCCGCGGCGCCTTGGCGAGTACGAGTATCTTCTGACTGTAGACGATCAGCGTTCCCTCGGTCATCAGACCGGTACCAAGGGTCATCACCAGAGGCTGCACCTGCAGAATGGCAACGCCGACACCGTTGATCAATCCTACCGCCAATCCGGCTGCGAGGCCCCAAAGCACCGCCTCGGTGTTGCCGAGATATGAGTGCGTCGCCATAAGGTAGGCGGAAGCGGTGGCGACGCTGGCCACCGAAAGGTCGATGCCACCAGACAGCATCACCAATGTCTGGCCTGCGGCGAGAATACCAAGCGGCGCGGCAAACAGGACGATGTTGGAAATCCAGATCGGCGTAACAATTCCTGGTACGGCGATCTCGATGCAGCCAATAAAGCCGAGCAGCACCACAATTAACGCCGCGGTGGCGTGCCGACGGAGCGGGCCGAGCACGGCCGCCTTGAATTTGTTTCTGGATATCCCTTTGGGAGCCGGAGGATCCGCAGGCACAGTCATTTCTTGCGTCTTTGCAAAAGCGCAACGAGGCCAGCGCCCATCACGACCAACACAATGAGCGTACCCTGGATCACTTGGCCGAAATTAGGATCGATATTCAAGAAAATCAGATCTGTCGGGATTAATGTCAGGACATAAGCAGCAAGTACCGGTCCGACGATGCCGCCCCGCCCGCCTCCCAGACGGACCCCGCCCAAGACCGCCGCAGCAAGCCCGCTCAGCGTGTAATAGACGCCGGCCAAGGGCGAACCAATTCCCGTCGTCATAGTCAGTCCAATACCGCCGACGGCGCTGAACAGCCCGCCCAAGACATAGGCGAGCAAGCGCGTGAGCTCGACGTTGACACCGCTGCGGAACGCTGACGCCCGGTCACTGCCCACGGCATAGAGCGACAAGCCAAGCCGAGTGCTGCGCACCGGGATCCAAATGATCGCAATACTGGCTGCGACCAGTATGAGAGCGCCGCATATCCACGGAGAAAACAATGTGCCGGTGCCGAGACTAAGGAACGCCTCCGGAGCGCCGCCGCCGGGCTTCTCCAAGATCAGCAAAGCCACCCCGCCCCAGATGAAGCCGGTTGTCAGCGTCACCACGACATCGGGCACGCGCGAGAAAACCACGATCAGGCCGTTAACCGCACCTAATAGCGCGCCGGCAACCAAGATTGCGGCCGCAAGGAACAACGACTGCGCAAACGTCGCATTCTCCATCGTCGAGGCTGCAAGAACATTGCAAACTGCAATCATCGAGCCCACGGAAAGATCGATTCCACCGGAAATCGCGACCACGGTCTGTGCCGCCGCCGCCATCGCCAGCGGCAAGGCTCCCATGGCGAGAGATTGCGCGTCGAACGAGTCATATCCAGGATGAATTGCCACCGTCGCCGCCAGAAAGGCGACGACCAGCAGCGGCATGCCAACCAGGCTCGCGTGGCGCTGCAGAAAGCGGCTGAAGCGCGATTGGGCGCCTAATCGCGTCTGCGTTTGTTCAGCTGCGGTCACGCTTGGTCTTCGCGCTGCGGCACCAGCCCGTGCGAGGCGCGGAGCAAGGTTGCCTCGTCTGCGTTGACAGCCGGCATTTCGTGGACAACTCGGCCCGCAAACAGCACGATGACCCGGTCGCAGGCCAAGGCGATCTCGGGCAGCTCCGACGTGAACATCATGACCGCGGCGCCGGCTGCCGCGAGCTCGCGCACGAGAGCATAGATCTGGCGTTTGGTGCCGATGTCGATGCCGCGGGTCGGATCGTAGCAGAGGAGCGTTCGAAAATCGCTGGCTAACCAGCGCGCGATCATAACTTTTTGCTGATTGCCGCCGCTCAAACGCAGCAGCGCGGATTCGGCACGGGTGTCGATTTGCAGTCGTCTGATCGCCTGCTCTACGCGCTCGCGTTCGGCATTCATGTCAATCAATCCCCAGTGGGGCAGATCGCGATAGGCCGGCAGCGCTACATTCTCACGGATGGATCGTTGTGGAAGCATCGCCTGCTGCCGATTGGCGGGTACCAATACCAGGCCGGCGCGAATCGCATCGGCGGGATGATGAAATCGCTGCGCGCGGCCGGAGACGAGGATCTCGCCGCTATCGCGGTCACGCACGCCGGCGATGCAATCAAACAATTCCTCTTGTCCCTGCCCCTCGAGCGCCGCCACGCCTAATACTTCGCCGCTGCGCAAGGCGAACGAGACGTCCTTAAGCAAGTGTCCGCAGCGCAAGCCACGCACTTCAAGCGCCGGAATTCCGCTCGACACTGTGCCATGATCGTTCTCGGCTCTCGCGACCGAGTGCGCGACTTCGTACCCGAGCATGAGCTCGACGATCCGCTCCTCGCTGCCGCGCGCGGTTTCGGTGACGCCAACCGTGGCACCGTCACGCAGAACGGTGGCGCGATCACAGAGCGCCGAGACCTCGGCCATGCGATGGGAGATAAAGATCACGCTACGACGACGTTCGCGCCAGCGACGTAAAACGGCGAAGATGCGCTCAGAAACGGTAGCCGGCAGCGCTGCCGTGATTTCATCAATCAATAAGATGCTTGGATCCGAAGCCAGCGCCCTGCTGAGATCGATCAGACGCAACACCGGATACGGAAGGTCGCGGACATAAGCATTGAAATCGAGGTCGGGGATGCCGAGATCGGTCAGCCATTCATATACCGCGGCCATCCCAACGCGCGCGAGGCGCAGGTTCTGCGCTACGGTAAGGTCGGGCACCAGCGCCGGATCTTGGTACACCGACACGATGCCGGCCTGCCGCGCTTCGGCGGGCGAGCCAAAGCGGCGCGCCTGTCCCATGATCACCATTTCGCCGCTGTCGGCGGGAAACACGCCGGTAAGAACTTTGACCAACGTGCTTTTGCCGGCGCCGTTGGCGCCCATCAGCGCGTGCACCTCGCCAGCGCACACTTCCAACGACGCCGCCCTGAGAGCGACCACGGAGTCAAACCGCTTGCTGATATTTTTTGCCGCGAGCAGGATTTCCATCGAGGTCATCCCATAGTCAACGGCCAAAATATCACCCAAAGCGGCGTCGACGGAGCCTAGCCGAATACGCCTGTTTTGCCTCGCGCTGGCGCGGCGCGATCAGCCGCCGCAGCCAATGCGCGGCCATGCGAAACCGATGACGCAGCCACCGACCAGGTAGATTGACTAGGCCATCAGCCCTCGCCCGGCCCCTTGCAGGCTTTTTCCTGCTCCGGAGTGTAGCTCGTGTAAGGCGGGACGCCGCTGTAAACTGGATAGTTTGGGTCAACCTTCGGATCATAAACCGACTTGGCCCACTCCAAACCTGCCGCGTTGGTATTCTCATACACCTTTGGCGTGAGGTGCACGACGTGCTGCTCCTGCTTGCCATCGAGCACCTTGAGCGCGAGACCGAGGCCCGCTCCACCCACAGCCGGAGGATTCGTCACCGCTATGGCAACTAGCCCAGCGTCCTTGTCCTGCATCATCTGACCAAGGAATCCGTTATCATCGGCCCCTACGACGGGCACGAACTTGACGTTGCCCGACTTGAAGGCGTCGACGACGACACTGTCAGTTCCGGAGGTCCATACCCCATCAATCTTCTTACCGGAACCGAGGAGGTCTTTGATTTGCTGCGAAGCCTTGTCCTGTGACCAGCCGGTGAACACGGAGGCGACCACTTTGATGCCGGGGTTCTTCTTCAACGCCTGTTGAAACCCTTCGTGGCGGTCGGCATCGGCGGGTACGCCGTCAATGCCGCGCATTTCAACTACGTTACCTTTTCCGCCTAGGACCTTGAATAAAGCTTCGGCACCCTCGCGGCCGTAGGCCACTTGATCGTTCGACAGGACATAGGCGCCTTTCGCCGATACCGCCTGGTCAACCGCCACGACGATGATGTGCTTGGCAATAGCCTGCTCGATGACCGGGTTCAGTGCCTTGCGGTCAGACGGGTTGACGACGATGATATTGACGCCTGCGGAAATCAAGTTGCGCAAATCGGCGATCTGCTCGGAGGGGCCGCCATTGCGGTTAGCCAGCACCATCTTGGAAACCTTACCCGAGGCTAACGCTTCGGCCTTGATCGAACAGACCATCTCCTCCCGCCAGCCGTTGCCGATCAGGGTATTCGATACGCCAACTACGTATTTATCGGCAGCAAAGGCTTGCGCCGATGAGCCGATGGCCGCCGCCATCGCCGCAAACGTTAGGCAAGTATAAGTAGCAGGCTTTCTCATATGTTTCCTCCCTTAGGCTGAGCGCCTTACTTTGTCTTACTTTAAACAATTATCGCATTGCATGGCACGGCCTATTTGAAAAATCCAGCCTCTTTGATCGGACGAGTTTGGCCGCCGGCCCCGCAACATTGACGCTTTTTCCGTTGCTCCAAGCGCGTTCAACTTTAGACTGCCGTGTTAGAGGTCCGCATCCTGCCAGAAGAAACACTCGCATGAACTCTATCGTTTCCAAAATCGCACAAATCGACCTGCTTATTGGCGGAAGATCACGACCCTCTTCCAGACACCAACGCTGGCAGGTCAGATCGCCTGCGACCGGCGAAGTCGTCGGCTCGGTCGCGTCCGCCACGCGCGAAGACGTGTTTGAGGCGATCGAAAATGCGCAACACGCTTTCCTGGCCTGGTCCAATCTCACCGCCTACGAGCGCGACAGGATCATCCGTCGGGCCACTGCGCATGTCCGCGGCAAGGCCGAGGACATTGGGGGCCTCTTGGCGCTTGAGCAAGGAAAACCGTTCAAGCAGTCGAAAAGCGAAATCATTGCCTCCTGCGACACGCTTGACTACTACGCGGCAGAGGGCTTGCGCGTCGAAGGGAGCGTCCTCGCGACGGAAGACAGAAACTATCGCTCCACCGTCATCTATCAGCCGCTTGGTGTCTGCGCGTTGATCACGCCGTGGAACTATCCAGTCTCGCTGCTGAGTTGGAAGCTCGGCCCCGCTCTTGCGACCGGCTGCACCGTGGTGGTCAAACCGACGCCGATCACGCCCATGTCGCCGACGGCGTTTTGCACCGCCCTGATCGAAGGCGGCATACCAGCGGGCGTCATCTCGGTGATCAACAGCGAGTCGGTTGCGATCGCCGAGGATTTGGTGACGCATCCGCTGGTAGCCAAGGTGGCGATGACCGGGTCAACCCGTACCGGCAAGCACCTCATGGAGTTGATCTCGCCGTCGCTCAAGCGGATCTCGCTCGAACTCGGAGGCCAATGTCCTGCCATTGTGTGCGCCGACGCGGATCTCGATATCGCCGCCAAGGTCGTGTCTTACAAAGGCTTTCGCAACATGGGCCAATCCTGCAGTTCAGTGAACCGGGTCTACGTGCACACGTCGGTGCACGATCAGTTCGTAGAGAAACTGCGAGCGCTGGCCGAGAAGCACACGATTGGCGACGGCGTTAGCGATGGCGACGTCGATCTTGGTCCCATGACCACCGCCTCGTGCCTGGGTAAAGTCAAAGAGCACGTCGCCGATGCTTTGGAAAAAGGCGCCAAACTGATTTGCGGCGGCGCCGCGCCGGCCGGCGAAATTTTTGCACGCGGCAACTTTTATCTTCCAACGATCCTCACCGGTGCGAACGCGGACATGCTGGTAATGCGCGACGAGACTTTCGGCCCGGTCGTACCGGTCGCGTCGTTCAGGCAGATCGAAGAGGCAGTTGAAAAAGCCAACGATACGGCTTGGGGGCTCGTCGCCTACCTTTTCGCGCGCGATTACGCCACCATCACTCGCGTCTGCGAAGCGCTGGAGGCGGGTACTGTTTGTGTCAATAACGGCGCCGTGAATACCAACTACGCGCCGTACTCCGGCTGGAAAGACAGCGGCTTCGGACTGGAACTCTCGCGCGATGCCGTTTTCGAGTATCTCAAGACCAAGCATATCAAGGTGGCGCTGAGTTGAACGGTCCCCTCCCAAACCTTTGCTCATCCGAACAGACGTTATGAAATGAGACCGCTTCACGAAATTTGTACGGCCGTCGTTGGTACCGGCTTCATCGGTCCAGTTCACGTCGAGGCGCTGCGCCGACTCGGTATTCGCGTCGCGGGTATTCTCGGTTCGTCGCCGGAAAAATCGGAAACGACGGCTGCTAGGCTTGGTCTGCCCCGCGGTTACGCGAGCTTGACCGAACTACTCGCTGACCGTGACGTGGATGTGGTCCATCTCTGCTCGCCGAACCGCCATCATCACGCGCAAGTCCTCGCCTGCCTGGATGCGGGTAAGCACGTGGTCTGCGAAAAGCCGCTGGCCATGACCTCCGCAGAAACGCAAGAATTGATGAAGGCTGCCAAACAACACGCCCACCTTGTCACGGCGGTTAATTACAACGTCCGCTTCTACCCGCTCTGCCTCCAGGCGCGGGCAATGATCCAGGCCGGTGAGATCGGCGAAATTCTGCATGTCACCGGCAGCTATCTGCAAGATTGGTTGTTGTTTCCCTCGGACTACAACTGGCGGGTCGACGCGAGCGAAGGCGGCGCGCTGCGCGCGGTCGGAGACATCGGTACGCATTGGCTTGACCTTGTCGGCTTCGTCACCGGGCTGCGCGTTGATTCGCTGTTGGCCGACCTGTGGACCGCTCATCCCGCCCGCACGCGCGCAGTCGACGACTTGACCGAGACATTTACCGGAAAGCTCGGCTCCGGCGTCAGCGCCAGGCGCGAGATTTCCATTCAAACCGAGGACTACGGATCGATCCTGTTAAAATTTTTTGGCGGAGCGCGGGGCGCGGTGACTGTTTCGCAGGTCGCAGCGGGACGCAAAAACTGCATCCGCTTTGAGATCGCTGGGACGAAGAAGTCGCTCGCATGGAACAGCGAATCGCCGCAGGAGCTCTGGATCGGCAATCGCACCGCGCCAAACGCGCTGCTCATGACCGATCCATCGCTGATAAACGAGGAAGTGCGGCCCTTTGCGAATTTTCCGGGCGGCCACCAAGAGGGCTTTCCCGACACGTTCAAGCAGCTTTATCGCGCGGTCTACCGCGACGTTCAGGCAGCCAGACCGTCGGCGGCGCCGCTTTACGCTACATTCGAGGATGGTCATCGCGAAGTCGTTCTCTGCGAAGCAATCCTGGAAAGCCACCGAAAAAATGGCTGGGTGTCCGGCCTGAAAGGGGTCTGAAATGCAGCTCGGCTTCGTCAGCGCTATTCTACCCGATTTGAACCTCGAACAGACGCTCGCCTTCGCAGCTGAGCAGGGATTCGATACGGTCGAAGCAATGTGCTGGCCAGTCGGCGCCGCCGAGCGCCGTTATGCCGGCGTGACCCACGTCGATGTGACCAACTTTGACGCGGAAGAGGCGGCAAAGGTGAAAGGCCTCCTCGGGAAACACGAGATATCACTTTCGGCGCTGGGTTATTATCCGAATCCGCTCTGCCGCGACGAGAAGGAAGCTGCCGTTTACATCGATCATCTCAAGAAAGTCATACGCGCGTCCGGATTGCTCGGGCTGAATTTGGTCACCACGTTCATCGGCCGCGACCATACGCGATCCATCGCCGACAACTGGAGCGTTTTCGACGAACGCTGGCCTGGGATTGTCAGTTTTGCCGAAGGCTGCGGCGTAAAGATCGCTATCGAAAATTGCCCGATGCTGTTCTCTAACGACGAGTGGCCCGGCGGGAAGAACTTGGCGATCTCGCCGAAAATCTGGCGCGAGATGTTCCGGCGCATTCCGTCGCCGAGCTTCGGGCTCAACTACGATCCCTCGCACCTCGTCTGGCAGTTCATGGACCACGTCCTGCCAATAATGGAATTTGCCAAGCGCATTTTTCATGTCCACGCCAAGGACCTAAAAATTTGGCGCGCCCGACTAGACGACGCCGGTATTATGGACTTCGGCTGGAATAGCCCAAAGCTGCCAGGCCTTGGCGACGTGGATTGGCCAAGTTTCTTTGCCGCGTTAACGGATATCCGCTACACCGGTCCGGTGTGCATCGAAGTCGAAGACGCCAGCTACGAGGCCACACTGGCCGATCGCAAGCGGGCCTTGGTTCAATCAAAACGCTTCCTGCAAAACTACCTTTAACTGGGTTGTACTCCCCGCGCCTAATAAGCGTTGTCGCTACTGCGTGCAAAAAGATTCCTTGTAACGTCAGGATTCCGACGTTTGCAGGAAAGTAAAATTAAAGCGTTGGAACTGACCCGGCTGTTCACCGCCATTTACGTAGACGCGATCGACGAGCAGGACCGCCTGGGAAAGTTCGGTCACTTTGCACAGATTATGCTGGATCACGGCCTGGCTGCTTCAGAAGTTCTGGTCGTCGGCGACAATGCAGATTTCAGAGATTGCTGCAGGCGCACGTCTTGGCGTGCGCACGGTGCAAATTCTTCGAACCGGAGTGCCATACGCAGCGAACGCGACGAACCATATTCGCTATCTGCACGAGCTGCAGGAACTGCTATAGCTGTCCGGGCACGGCGTGGGGTTCGATTGATGCTGCGCGTGGATATTACGCGGCCTTCCTACCCCACAGCCTCTTTGAGGCGATTTCGGCGCCTTCGTGCAGCGTCTTTAGCTTCGCCCAAACAATATCTTCCGTAACCCATTCCCAGCCGACGAAGGTACCGAAACCGCAATCAACGCCAGCAATAACTTGTTCCCGATTGCCGACCGCTGCCACGACCGCCTCAATTCGCTGCGCGACAACCTCAGGATGCTCAACCATATTGCTTTTAGAATCGATAACTCCGGCAATCAGCATCATGTTCTCTGGGAGCCGGTGTTTGCGGATCGCCGCGGTCTCGTGTTGTTTGCGTGAATTGCCGAACTCGAGCCCGAGCGCGCCCACCTTCGCCTTGTAAAGCGTCGGAAGAATAACCTCCATCGGCACGTCATGCACATGCGGGCCTTCCCAATTCCCCCAGCAAACGTGCAGACGCACTCGGTCGGCGGGCAGACCGGCGATTGCGAGATTCAGCGCCTCAATGTGTTGCTCTAAGATTTTGACGAACTCGGCGTCAGTCTTGTCCTGAAAAAGCATCGTTCGTTCCATTGCCAAGTCCGGAGCGTCAAGCTGAAGGATAAATCCGGCATTGACGATTGCGGCATACTCCCTATGCATTTCGCGAGCGATCGCCGTCAAATAATCCTCGTAGGTCTTGTAATGAGCGTTGAGCATCGTCGTGGCTATGATCCCCGGCGCCGCGGCGTTCATAAAAATATCGCTCACTCGCGACTTGATCGGCGCGGCCAATCGCTTGAGCCGCTCGGTCTCGGCGGCTATCAGCTCTGCCCCTTGATACTGTACAGCGGAAATAGCCTGAGGAGCGTTGTTGACCTTGCCGATGCGCGACGGCAAGCGTTGAAAAAATCGCTCGGAAAATTGCGGAAATGTGGTCCAATCTTTGCCATAGGGTCGGTTTGACACACCTCCGAATCCACTCATTCGCTGCGCTACATATGTTTGAAAACCAATCCGCCCTTGCTCGCCATCGTTTACTTCGTCGATACCCGCTTCTACCTGCTTTTTGAGAACATGAGCGACCCGAGCTTCAATGGCGCCCTTTAGCGCATTCGGTTCGATTGGTTTGCCAGCTTCCTGATCGATCAGCAGGCCACCCAGCGGCTCGCCGCGCGGCAGGCTGCCGGCATGGGTAACCAAGATGCGCTCTTTACCCTTGTGCAAACGAACCTCCCGCCAATTGCGATAATTCTGTGTTATTTTGAATTATTCTTCAGCCTGCGCAAGATATCAACAATTCGTTTGGCGGCCGCGCGTCACTGACCCGCCGAAAGCGAGCTTTAATTGTCACACAAAACAATAATGCGGATTGAAGAGCCTATTCGCCCGCAGTGATCAATGCCACATGCGCCGGAACATCCTCCGACGACGTTTCGATGAGCGACTCTGCGAGGCCACGCCTTGTCGGTTTGAGAGCGCTTGCTGCGTTTGAGGAACGGTTGGCCGTTCTGGTTTTCGGAGAAAGTCGGTTGTCTCGGCCAGGCTATCCGGGTCAGATCGCTTGGACCACGTCAGCGACGTCGTGGCTCGAACGTAGCGCCGCAAGAATCTCGTCCGCTGTCATCACCCAACCGAACTTCATTGCAAAATTCGCCAGTGTCGCCTGATGCAGGGCCGGATCGAACGAGGACACGGCATCGGAGACCATGATCGCCTTTAGACCCTCCCGGAACGCGCCGCGCGCGGTTTCGTCGACGCAAATCTGCGTCACGGTACCGGTCACCACCACGGTATCGACGCCTTGCGCCGTTAGGCTATCAAGCAGGCTCGTACGATGGAAGGCGCCATAGTTGTATTTGTCGATCTGAAGTTCGGTCGGCAGCGGCTTTAACTCATCGATCACCGCTGCTGCGTCTCGCGGTCCCTGCGATATCACTGTAGGTGCGCATGAAACCAGGCCAGCAGCAGCAGATCGGTGGCGCCAACACGGATGACCAATTCCAGATCAGCGTCGGCTTAGGCCCGGCGATGAAGCGGGTGAACACTACGGCGCCCTTCAAGTCTCGAAAATATTTCAGCAGGCGCCGATGGCTATCGATTGTGCTTCGCGCGTCGGGCACTTCGAGCGGCGCGCCCTGCCGCACAAAATCATTCTGCATATCGACGACGATGAGGGCGGTTGCGGCCAAATCGAGATCAAGCACGTCCAATGCTCCTTGCGTAAAGTGCCGGGCGGCGATCACGGATATAGGTCGCCACTTCGGACCAGCGGGCGAAATCGGCGCTGGCGACGTCGATCGTCGCCAGTGCCATACCCTCATCTGCACCCAGAGTCGCCAAAACGCGACCGGTCGGTGCCGCAACGGTTGAGCAGCCGAGGCTGCGCCAACCTGCCTCAACACCTACGCGGTCGGCCATGGCGACGTGGACGCCATTCTCCAATGCGCGGATGCGTACCAGCGAGGCTACAGTATCGCCGCCCCATCCGACGGTGCTTTGCCATGTGTCGGTGATCCAGTCCGTCGCGTTGAGGATAACCTGCGCTCCGCTTAAGACCAGAGTGCGAATGAATTCGGGGAACATCAGGTCGTAGCAGACTGTCAAGCGCGAGCCGACCGAGCGCGGTATCAACCACGACCGGCCGTTCGCCCGGCGTGAAGATCGCCCGCTCGGGTCCAAACAGGTGGGCCTTGCGATAGACGTGATAGCCGCCGTCGGGCGTGAAGAGAATTGCATCATCGTAATACTGGTCACCCGCGCGTTCGATCATGCCGACCATGAGGTGAACACCGCGGCTGCGCGCTAAACGCATAAGCTGCTCGCTTGAGGGGCCCGGGATCGGTTCCGCCAGGCTCGCGATGCGGTCGGCCACGAAATAGCCCGTGGTTGCGCACTCGGGAAACAGGACAAGCTGCGCGCCACGATCCGCCGCCTCGACCGCGCTGACCACGATCCGCTGCAGGTTCGCTGCAACGTCGCCGGGCACGCAGTCCATCTGGACAAGGGCGATGGTCCAACTCATTTTGGCTGCTCCCCCGCCACGGCGACGCGCATGATGCTTTCCTCGGTGGCCTCAGTAGCATCGAATTCGGCCGCGATCCGGCCGCGCCGCATGACCAGGATGCGGTCACTCAGTCCGAGAATTTCGGGCAGCTCCGAGGAAATGAACAGGACGCCTATTCCCTCGTCTGCGAGTTGGCGCATGATGGTGTAGATTTCCGCTTTGGCACCGACGTCGATACCGCGTGTGGGTTCGTCGAGAATCAGGATCTGTGGACGCGCCGCAAGCCACTTGGCGAGCACGACCTTCTGTTGATTGCCGCCAGAAAGGGTCTGCACCGCTCGCCCGAGTGCTCTTGGGTCCAGCCTAACCTTGGTGGCCGTGCTCGCCGCTTGCCGGCGCTGGGCGCGGCGCCGCACGAAACCAGCCGTGGCCGGCAACTTCACCGCGGAAATGTTCTCGACGCCGTCGCGATTCAGTGCGAGGCCCTCATACTTTCGATCCTCCGTCAACAGACCCACGCCGACGCGCGTCGCTGTCCGCGGCGAGCGAATGCGCACTGCCCTGCCGTCGACTGAGATGTCGCCGCGGGCCTGAGGCGCGGCACCGAAGATGGCGCGTGCAAGCGACGTCCGACCGGATCCCATAAGTCCTGCTAGCCCAACGATTTCGCCGCGATGGATTTCGAATGTGACATCATCGCAGCACGCCCGGCCACGACAGATGCCGCACGGCGAGTGCGGGACTGCCGACCGGCGGTTTCCGCCGCACGGGGTAGAGGTCAGCGGCGAGATCGCGACCGACCATCAAACGCACGAGCTCGTTGTGAGTGAGGCTGGCCGCGTCAACCGTCGCCATATGCTGACCGTCCTTGAGTACGGTAATACGATCGGCAATCGCGAAGACCTCATCGAACCGATGGGAAATGAACAGGATCGGTTATGCCCCGAGCGCGCAGTGTCACGTACGAGCGACAGCAGATGGGCCTGCTCGCGCGTACTCAGTGCCGAAGTGGGCTCGTCCATCACCAAGATGCGTGGTCGCAGGGCCAGCGCCCGAGCCACCTCGACAAGCTGCTGCTGCGCAACGCTCAACTGCCCCGCTGGCGTCGCCGGATCGACGTCAGTGCCGACTTGCTCGAGCAGTGCCAAGGTCTCCTGACGCATCTTGCGGCTCGCCAGGAATCCCCACGAAGTCAACTCCCGGTGCAGCCAAACATTCGCTGTCACCGTTAGCTCGGGAATTAGATTGAACTCCTGAAACACCACGCTGATGCCGTTGCGGCGGGCACCCTCGGAGTCGCCCATCGCCAGCGCTCGGCCGCCCAATCGGATCTCGCCGGCGTCGGCGCTCACAACGCCGGCGAGGATCGCCATCAAGGTCGACTTTCCGGCACCGTTCTCGCCGACTAGCGCATGAACGGTGCCGGGTTGGCACGTCAGATCGACGTTCCTGAGCGCGGGCACCCCGAAGAAGGCTTTGGAGATACCGCGCATCTCCAAAGCCGGAGCCACGTTCAATGACTCGGCTGCCATTTGGCAGGGAGCTGGGTCGCCCACCAATCGTCCGGCTTGTCCATTTCAGCGTAGTTCTTCACCTTATCCGGCGGGATATAGACCGATGGCACACGAAGGCCTTTCGTTACCGGTTCGCCGCGAATGATCTTGGCCATTAGATCGACGCCGACAGCGCCGGCCTCGGGCGGAAAGGTGACGACGCCGCTGTTCTTTTCGGGATGCTGCACTTCCCATTTCAACCAGCCGTTATATTCATCGCCTGGACTTAAGGTGATGTGGTCAAGAATCCCAGCTTGATCGAAGGCCTGAGCCGCGCCGACCGACATCTGACCGGACGGACTGAACAGCCCATTCGTTTGCGGAAATCTCTGCGCCCAGTTCTGCGCTATGGTCTGCGACTTAGCGCGGTTCCAGTCGCCATTTTCGGTATCGAGGAGATGCACATCAGGGCATACGCCGAGCACGTCCTTTAGCGCTTTATCTTGGTCGACGGCCGCGGTAGTCCCTGCGATGGGCAATAGGCTGAGGATGTTACCCTTTCCTTTCAGAGCGGCCATCAAACGCTCGGCCCCCATGCGGCCAAGAATATATTGGTCGATGTAGGCATTCGTAGTGATGCCTGCGGCGTTGTTGTAGCCGCCGCCGACGTTCACGGTGGGAATGTGCTTGTGAATCGCGTCCTCAAGAGCGGGCTCGATGGCCTTGTCATCGACCGGCCAATAGATGATTGCGTCGACGCCTGAGTTGATCAGATCGTGGATATCGGAAATCTGTTTGTTGGCGTTAAAGCCAGCGTCGGTCACACGGATGTCTGGAGCAAAGCGCGAATCCTTCGAGGCTTGATACTTGATGAGTTGCAGCGCAAACACCACCCAAGAATTTGACAAATAGCCGGCGCTGACTCCGAGCTTGACGGTGCCGCTTTTTTTGAAGGCGCTGGTGTCCACGGCGGTCTTCGCACCCTCGGCCTCCTTGCTTGCCGCTTCGGGGCTCGGCAGTGACGACAGTTTGCAATTCGGCGCAGTTGGAGGCGCCTTGTCGTTGGCGGCCAGCGCCGTTCCGGCGGCAGATCCGCCGAGCATCAGTGCAAGGGTCGCCCTTGCTAGAATGCGACCGTAACTCATCTCTTTCTCCTCCTTTTTCAGCCCGCGAACTGCGGGCTGGTTGTACGCCGATAACTAAGCGGCGCGATTGAGCAGTCGATAAAGCGCGGCGGCGGCGACGATGATGGCGCCTTTCGTCACGAGTTGCAGATTAAAGTTGAGGCCGAGAATGTTCACCAGATTGAAAGCAACGACCAGAATGAGCACCCCGGCCAGGGTGCCAACGATGCCCCCGCGCCCACCTTGGAAGGTAGTGCCGCCGAGCAGGACGGCGGCTAGCGCATCAAACGTATAGGTCTGTCCCGCAAAAGCGCTGCTTACGCCGACCCGTCCAAGCAACACGACACCAGCGATACCGGCCGCCGCCCCGCTCAGCGTATATGCCGTGATGAGCACCCGATCGACGGGGATGCCGCTTAAATAAGCGGCGCGAATATTGCTGCCGACAAGATACAGTCGGCTGCCAAATGCGGTTGTTTTCTGGATCAGTAGCCCGACAGCGGCGACTGCTATGAAGACCGGCACAACTCCTGGAATATGCCCCCACGGTCGGCCACCGATCATGCTCTCGAACCAAGGAGCAACCGCACCGCTCGCCGTGCCGCCGGTATAAAGCAGGCCAAGACCCTGAACGGCTGCCGCGGTGCCAAGCGTGAGAATGAAGCTCGGCAGATTGCGCTTGGCCACGAGCACGCCATTGACCAAACCGACCGCGGCGCCGGCGCCAACGCTCAGCGCTATGGCAAACACGATACGGGTGTTATCCCCGTTCATCACGGTAGCGCAAATGTCCGCCGACAAACTAATGACACTACCGACGCTCAGATCGACACCTCCGGTGATCATGACCAGGGTGACACCAACGGCCGCGACGCCCACGACCGAGGATTGGTTCAAGATGTTCAAGAAGTTGTTGATTGAAAAGAAATAAGGACTAAGCGCGGAGGCAACGGCGACAAGCAGTGCGAGTGCGGCCCAGACACCAAGCCGGTCGAGCACAACGAGACTCTTGCGCCACCCGGAGTTGCCGACGTCAAATGAAACCGCGCCGCTCATGCACGCCGTACCCGCGGCGTGTACAGCACCACCGCCGCCACCACGACCAGACCCTTCACCACCTGCTGGGTGTAGGGACTGACTCCAGCGAGATTTAGAGCATTGTTCAAGATGGTCAAAAACAACACGCTGCCGATGGTTCCGACAACGCTGCCGCGGCCTCCTGCCAAGGACGTGCCGCCGAGAACCACGGCGACGATCGAGTCCAACTCAAAACCCTGCCCGGCAAGGGTGTAGCCGGATCCGATGCGAGCGGCGAGGCCAACACCGGCAATGCCAGCGTACAGTCCGGATATGCCGTAGATCGCCAGTTTCATGCGCCCGACGGCGATGCCTGCGCGTCGCGCATGCTCTTCGGAACCGCCAATAGCATAGACGTAACGGCCAAATCGGGTGCGGGTCAGGACCACCCAGGCAATCAGCGCCACAGCCACCATGATGAGGAACAGGATCGGAAAAGGGCCAACCGCGCCTTGCGCGATCTGGCGGAAGTTGTCCGGCGCCGATCCAACTGTCCGGTCAGTATAAACGAAGATCACTCCAGTCAGGATCGATAACATCCCGAAGGTAAGAATTAGCGGGTCAATGCGCGTCAGCACCAGGAGGACGCCATTGGTCAGACCAACCCCCAGTCCAATTGCCACCCCCAGCGCCGCCATCGGCCAAGCCAGCGTCGGATCGCCGTTCATGATGCCGTTTGTCAGCACGGTCACCAGCCCCATGACTACGCCGACGCTGAGATCGATGCCGCCGGAAAGAATGACGAAGGTCTGACCGACCGAAACGATGCCGAGCACCGCCATCGCACTCATCAGGTCATGAATGTTTGCGGCGCTTAGAAAGCGCGGCGTGCCCACCGCAGCGGCAAGAATCGCGATCCCGAGCGCGGCCCAGATACCGTAGTCAATAAGGAGATTGAACGGTTCCGCGCGGCGCGCAGACAGGGCTACCATGCCCTCCTCCTCGCCAGCCGATAGACCATCCCGCCAGCGCTAGTAACCAGTTGGTTATTTACGGCCTTGCGCGAAGCCGAGTCAACGTTACCCAAACGGCTAAGCGCAAACGCCAGGACGATCGTCGACGGATATTTCGGCAACCGGCTATGTCGGCGGCCTGTGGCGTGGGGGGTTTTCTCGCACTGATCAACCAAGCCACCGATCGAGATTGGCGCGCACAAACGCGTCATCGTTGAGATGCGGATAGGCGGCGTAGACACGGTCGATTTCCTCCTTCTGTCCAGGCCCAAGCGTTTCAGTCGGATCGAGACACCAGATTCCTTCAAGCAATCCCTGGCGGCGAAGGATTTCATGACAACCGGCGATAACGCCATGAAAGTTGTTGGCCGCGTCGAAGATCGCTGCGTTGCAATCGGTTACCTGAGGATCCAGTTCGAGCAAGTCGCTTGCAATGGAACCCGCGGCGACGGCGGCGTGAATCCGCTCCAGCAATTCTACGGCACGCTTGACCCATACGCTCCAGTGGCCAAGCAAGCCGCCCCGAATGCGAACAGTAGTAGGATGGCCGCCCGCCATAACTGTGAACGGTGTTATCAGGTCGGTGACGATATGATCATCGTTGCCCGTGTAGAGAACGATCCGCTCCGCGGCACCGGCTTCGACAACCCCGCGCACCACGTCAAGCGTCCGATAGCGGTTGAAAGGTGCAATCTTGATCGCAACGACATTGTCGATTGCCGCAAAGCGGCGCCAGAACGAGATTGGCAACACGAGACCACCAACCGCCGGCTGCAGGTAGAAGCCAATGAGCGGAATCTGGCGCGCGACCGTCTGCGCGTGCGCGATCAACTCGTCTTCCATTGCCCCCTTCATCGCGGCAAGCGAAAGGAGGCCGGCATGATAATTGAGGTCACGGGCGATTTGTGCTTCCCGCACGGCCTGTTCGGTGCGGCCGGCAAGTCCGGCAATCATGATTGGCGATGCGGGCGCCCATTCGGCGGCCGTGCGCATCGCCGTCTCAAGAACCGGAGCGTATAAACCTGCTTCGCGGATCGCGAATTGCGTCGTGTGCACGCCGACGGCGAGGCCGCCGGCGCCGGCGTCGAGATAGTAGCGTGCCAGCGCTCGCTGGCGGCGCACATCGAGTTCGCGTTTGGCGTTTAACGCCAGCGGATGAGCCGGAATAACGGTGCCGCGCCGCAGCGTCGTCAGTATCTGTTTCGGCCAGTCGGTCCAGCGCAATCCGATCTCCCCTCTGCCGTCGCGTTACCGCAGCGAGATTGCGACGGGACAACCTAGGATGCCAAATCACCATGGCTATTAGGCTCTGCGTTCGCTCAGCCTAATTCGGGCCCAGCAACCGCCATCGTACGGGCGACATCGCTGAACTCCACGAGTCGCCCGTGCACCATGCGCATGAACGGGCGCTGCGGCGTAAAGCCGTGATCTTGCAGCCATCGCCGCAGCGTTGATTTGCTGTCGGCGACATCAATGTAGATAGGCCCGCGCGTGCCGGCGAGCGCCCGTTCCAAAAGCGCCAGCGCCGTGGCGTCGTCATCCGCCGTCAAAGGTCCCAGTTGCATCGCCGAACGTCCATTGCGCCCAAGCACGAATCCGAGAATCCGGCTGTCGCGCCAAGCCACGAATTCGGCTCCGGACGCGCGGCCGCGCAGCCGCGTGAGCAAGGTGCTGCGGTCGGCGCCGAAAGCGTGCGCGTCGTACCGGCAAAGCGACGACCAATCGTCATCGCTGATCGGACGGATGAGAGTGTCACTGAGCGGCGGAGAAGCAGGCCCGTGCGGACCGCGGGAACGGTGCGGAATAACGCTGGAAGCCCCAACGATCCTGGAAACCGCGCCCGATGTAGACTTGTCGTCCGGCGGGCGTTGCGTCCACCACGGGCACAAGTCCGCGAGCGACCAGATCACCGACACAGCGACCCAGCAGCCGCGTGGCAAGCCCCTGGCGACGATAGCCGCTTGCTACCAACACCATACTGATCCAGGCGAAGCGACCGCTGTAGGGAAGGACTGCTGCGGTTGCGACCACGCGACGAGCGCTGTTGCGAACGGCGTAGACCAAGCCGAGCTCGAGAAAGATGCGCCAGTCGGCGGCGACTTGGTTCCAACCGGCTTCGCGTACCAACGTCTCGGCGTCACCGAGTTCGGTTTCTTGCAGCGCCGATTCTTGCAGCAATGCGGGATCAGAATGCACCATCGCGGACATCGAAATGGGTATCCTTTCCGAGACTCGGCATGCCGCGGCGAATCCAGTCCACCTGCCAGTCGATCATGCGCTCAAGCGGCACTTGAGGGTAACCGAACAACCGCATGGCCAGACTGGTATTGACGAGCCACCCGTCCTCGGCCTCGATTCCGGTTAGGACCGGATTCTTCCCGAATCGCTGGCCGAAAGCATTCGCGAGCCAGCGCACACTGATGGTTTCCGGTCCGCTGATATTAATCGGGCTTGTTGGCACCGAGCAGCGTGCGAGTGCCCGCAGCACCATGCTGTTGGCATCGCCCTGCCACACCACATTGACGTGACCCATCGTTAGATTGAGCGGCTCGCCCCTGAACACACGCCAGGCCACATCGTGCAGCACGCCGTAGCGCATATCGATCGCGTAATTGAGGCGAATGATCCGCCCCGGCGTCTTGTGGATGCGCGAAAAGTAATGAAACATTTGTTCCCGCGCGACGCACGAATTGGCGTAAGCACCCGGCGGCGGCGTAGCTGGCGTCGCTTCGATGGCACCGCCGTGCAGCACATTGACATAAGGATAAACACACCCGGTCGAATAGGCGACGATGCGGGAGCCGGCGAACACCTCGGCGACCAGCGCCGGAACGTGAGCGTTCATGACCCACGTAAAATCCTCATCCGACGTCGAGCCGAACTTGCGACCAGCCATGAAAATGACATTCGCGGGCTTTGGCAACGCCTCCATCTGCTTTCGGTCAAGAAGGTCGACCGTGATGCATTCGATGCCCCACGCCGTAAGCTTCTCGCGCAATCCAGTCTCGGTGAAACGGGCAACACCGATGATCCGCTTGCCGGGCGCGGCACGTTTGGCCAATCGCGCAAGCGTGGGACCAATTTTGCCTCCGACACCGAGGATAATGAGATCACCATCGAGTTCGCCCAATTCGGCAACGAGTTGCGGATCCGGCGACGTCATCACCTCCTCAAGATGTTCGATGCCGCGAAACTCGTCGGGCAGCGAAGTTATCGGTTGCCGCATGCTACCGTTCTTTCCAATGGCCACCGCCGATCAGCGAGGCAATAAGTAACCAATTGGATACCAGCTTCATGTTCGACCTGCATCAAAATTCTCCGCGAGGAGGTTTCGCGTTCGGCTTAGACAGGTCTATAGAAGCTGTGGTTGTCTATCGGACTCCGTTGAACGATCATGCGGCCTACGCCGGGGATCGACTTCGTCGTCAGTGTTGCCACTTTCGGGGCAGCGGAGACCGCGTCCATCGGCACTACTCGCGTTGGGATCCCCGCATTTGAAGGTCGGAAACGAACCATTCGAAAGTTTCATCTGCGGCGCATGATGCGCCACTGGGCGCGGCGGGAGGAGAACAGAAAATATGGACGCGCGTTCCGACAAAGCTGTGCAGTTCCGGTCGCGCCCCGTACCGCGCGATCCCGAACGCACGCGCTCAACTATTCTCGCTGCGGCAACCACTGAATTCTCCCGCAAAGGCCTAGACGGTGCCCGCGTCGACGAAATCGCGGGCCGCTCCGGCGTCAACAAGCGCATGATTTATCACTACTTCGGCGACAAGGAGGGCCTGTATCTCGCGGTCTTGGAAAAAAGCTATACGGCGATCCGGACCGCCGAGTTCGAGTTAAGTCTGGCCAGCCAAGACCCTATCGCGGGCATGCGCGCTTTGGTCTTGTTCACCTGGAAATACCTTTCCTCGCATCCGGAATTCCTCAGCTTGCTCGCAACCGAGAACTTGCATCGCGCAGCCAACCTTAAGAAGTTGCGTCACATTCGCAAACTGCATTCGCCCTTGATCGGCATGATTTCGGAACTCCTAAAACGCGGGGTAAAGCAGAAGTTATTCCGCAAGAAAGTCGATCCGATGCAGCTCTACATTTCAATGGCCGCGCTCGGCTTTTTTTATCTTTCCAACAAACACACCCTATCCACGATCTTTGGCCGCGATCTTGTTACTCCGGCGGCGCTTGCGGAGCGCGAGTTGCACATGGTCGATGTCGTGCTCGGCTACCTCCGCGCCTGACCCGGGCGCGAGTTTTTGCATGCGGTTGACAGTACTCATGCGCGCGCCCATTGTAACCGGCTAGTTACTAACATGCGGGCGAGGCGCCACCTTTATCGAACGCGCCTCTCTTCAACTTACGGAGATTTAAACTTTGGCCACGCGGCGGCTCGGCATCATCATGCACGGCGTTACTGGACGCATGGGGCTCAATCAGCATCTCGTCCGTTCCATCCTCGCTATTCGCGCGCAGGGCGGCGTAGCTCTGCCGAACGGGGACCGCGTCATGCCAGACCCAATCCTGGTCGGACGCAATGCCGAAAAAGTCGCAGCGCTGGCGCGCGAACACGGTATTGAACGTTGGACGGCCGATCTCGCCGCGGCGCTCGCCAACCCGGACGATACCTTGTTCTTTGACGCGGGAACGACGCAGATGCGCGCCGATTTGGTCGCCCGCGCGATCGAAGCCGGCAAGGATATTTATTGCGAAAAGCCGGTATCCGACACGCTCGACAAAGCAGTTGCAATTGCCAAGCTCGCCAAATCCCGCGGCGTCAAAAACGGTGTCGTGCAAGACAAGATTTTTCTGCCGGGGCTGCGCAAGCTCAAGATGCTACGCGACTCCGGCTTCTTCGGGCGCATGTTCGCCGTCCGCGGTGAGTTTGGTTACTGGGTGTTCGAGGGTGACTGGGGACAGCCGGCGCAGCGACCCAGCTGGAACTACAAGAAGGCGGAAGGCGGCGGTATCATTCTCGATATGCTGTGCCACTGGCGATACGTGCTCGATTACACGTTCGCACCCGTCAGAGCTGTGAGCTGTCTCGGCGCAACGCATATTCCGACCCGCGTCGACGAAAATGGACAAACCTACAAGGCCGATGTTGACGACGCGGCGTATGCAACGTTCCAATTGGAAGGCGGCATCGTAGCCCACATCAACTCGTCCTGGGCGGTGCGGGTGCGGCGCGATGATCTCGTGATCTTTCACGTCGACGGCACCAACGGTTCAGCGGTCGCCGGTCTTACGCGCTGTTTTACGCAGCACCGGGTAAACACGCCCCGCCCAGTGTGGAACCCGGACGTGCCGCAAAGCATGAACTTCTATGATCAGTGGGAAGAGGTGCCCAATAACATCACCTACGACAACGGGTTCAAGCTGCAATGGGAGGATTTCATCAGACACCTTCATGCCGGCACGCCGTGGAAGCATGATCTCGTCGAAGGCGCCAAGGGCGTTCAGCTCGCCGAACTTGGCCTTAAAAGTTGGGCCGAGCGGCGCTGGTTCGACGTCCCTGCCCTGACGATCTAGGAAGACGAAGTGCCCACAATTTCACTTCCGACCAAGCACCGCCGCCTGGAGCCGTACACGACGGGCGAGCCAATCGAGCTGCCGAAGAAGGGCGGCCCGCCTAAGTTCAACCGTGTCGCCTACGCGGCGACCCATGTTGTTGCCGACCCATTTGCCGATATTGATCCATGGCTCGACGCTGCGATCGATTGGGACAGCACCATCGCATTCCGGCATTACCTTTGGGATCTTGGCCTCGGAGTTGCCGAGGCGATGGATACGGCACAACGCGGAAATGGCCTTGACTGGCCCGGTGCCAAGGAACTGATTCGCCGCGCGCTCCAGGCAGCCAGCGCGCGGTCAGGCGCACTCATCAGCTGCGGCGTCGGCACCGATCACCTGCCGGCCGGCCACGACGTAACCGTCAATGAGGTCATTCACGCTTACGAGGAGCAGATCGAAGCAATTGAGACAATGGGCGGCCGGGTCATCCTCATGGCAAGCCGCGCACTAGCGCGCGCCGCTAAGGGGCCGGACGATTACGTCAAGGTCTACGATCGCGTCCTGACGCAGGTCAAAGAGCCGGTGATCGTCCACTGGCTGGGCGATATGTTCGATCCGCAGCTGGCCGGCTACTGGGGCGCGTCCAATCCCACGGCAGCAATGGAAACCTGCCTTGCCATTATCAACGACCATGCCGCTAAGGTCGATGGCGTCAAGATTTCGCTGCTGTCCAAGGACATGGAGATCCTGATGCGGCGCCGACTACCGTCGGGCGTGCGCATGTATACGGGCGACGACTTCAACTACGCTGAATTGATTGCCGGTGATGCGGAAGGATATTCGGACGCGCTGCTGGGAATCTTCGACGCTATTGCACCGGCCGCTTCAGCCGGATTGATGCGACTGGCGGCCGGCGATTGTCAGGGATTCCACTCCATTCTAGAGCCGACGGTAGCGCTTTCGCGTCATATCTTTAAGCATCCAACACGCTTCTATAAAACCGGTGTCGTCTTCCTCGCTTGGTTAAACGGTTTGCAGAATCAGTTCATTATGGTCGGCGGACAGGAAAGCGCGCGCTCCCTGTTGCATCTGGTGGAGCTGTTTCGTCTCGCCGACAAAGCGCACGTGCTGCACGATCCCGATCTTGCCGCTTCGCGCATGAGTAAGCTGCTCGCCATGCATGGATTGTCATGAGCGGCGCCCAGTCGCCGATCGACCGCCTTGCGATCAACCTCGCTACCGTCCGCCAGCAATGGAACCTACGGGAGGCGGTGGAGGCCTGTACCCGGCACGGCATCACAGCGATCGATCCCTGGCGCGATCAAGTCGCAATGTTGGGGCTGGCCGAGTCCGTGCGCGTTATCAAGACAAATGGCGTGCGCGTCAGCGGGTATTGCCGCGGGGGCATGTTCCCGGCCGGTGACGATGCCGGAAAGCAGGCTGCCATCGACGATAACAAGCGGGCCATCGACGAAGCGGCGGCGCTCGGGGCCGGTTGCCTCGTGCTGGTGGTCGGCGGCCTGCCACAGGGCTCGCGCGACATTGGCGCCGCTCGCATCATGGTGGCGGACGGCCTTGCAGCCATCCTGCCGCACGCGCGCGCTTGCGAGGTGCCGCTCGCCATTGAACCTCTGCATCCCATGTACGCCGGCGATCGCGCTTGCGTGAACACGCTGTCGCAGGCCCTGGATCTCGCAGACGCACTCGGTGAAGGCGCAGGCGTCGCCATCGACACCTATCACGTATGGTGGGATCCGGAGCTCGAGGCGCAGATCGCGCGAGCGGGGCGCGCAAAGAAAATTTTCGCCTATCACGTCTGCGACTGGCTTATTCCGACGCGCGACATTTTGCTGGATCGCGGCATGATGGGGGATGGCGTGATCGACCTGCCGCGTATCGGCCGCTGGATCGCGCAGGCAGGCTATGGCGGTCCTATCGAAGTTGAGATTTTTTCAAAGTTCGATTGGTGGATGCGCCCGGGCGACGAAGTGCTGCGCACGTGCATCGAACGCTATCGAGCACACTGTCATTAGGTAACGGCGGAAATTTGCGCCGCCCGCCACCTTCGTATTTGTTTCGCGGGCGCAGGGCCAGAGCGCGGCTGGAATTGCAGCGGAAGCTAACCTCCAGAAGCGACAGGCTTCATCTTAATTGACTGATCAAGAAACTCATTGGTGTAGTGAGCCTTCGGGTCGAACTGCCGCTCAATTCCGAGATAAGTCTTGACCAGCTCATAGTCCTTTTCAACGCGATTTGGATCGAACCAGCCGAGCGCCATGGTTTGCGATGTCTTGTCGCTCATCAATTGCTCAACCTCTCGCCAATTGTCCATCTGATCGCTCGGTTGCAAGCCGGAGTTTGCGTCGACCAGCGCGTCAATACAGGGTTGGGCGTCGGACACGCAATCTGAGAATGCCTTCTGAGTCACCCTGACGAAGTCAGCAACCGCGGCGCGATTCGCCTTCAAGAAAGCGCCATTTACAATAATCGAATTACCGTACGGGTTAAGGCCGGCATCCTTCCATGCCATATAGCCCATGTCCGCTTTTAGCTCGCGCTTATAGAGGTGATGGAAATTGTAGAACTCCGTCACCGCGTCCACGGCTCCGGATTTCAGCGCCGCCAGTTTCGCATTGGGACTGATGTTCACCCAAGTGACCGAGTTTGCGTCGATCTTATTCGCGGCGGCCAACGCCGGCCATAACGCGCGCGCTGCGTCGCCCGGCGGATTGCCAATTCTTTTTCCGATCAGGTCCTTCACCGACTTAATGCCGGAAGATTTTAGCCAATAGAACCCACCGGGATAATTAGCGTAGACGTTCATGACGGCAACTTCGTCGGCGCCCTTGCCAATTGCGACTAGTACGGTCGTCAGGTCAGCAAGGCCAAATTGATCAATTCCGGCACCGACCGCCTGAGCCGCCACTGACGACCCACGCCCGGTCAGCAACTCGATGTTGAGCTGAGCGGCTGTGTATCTCCCGGATTTTTGCGCGTAAAAGTAAGGCGCATGATCGCCTCCCGCGACCCAGTTCAAAATGAACTTGGACGATTTCCCAGCGCGCGCGACCGCGACCGAACCGCACAGGAGAAGCATCAGGACAAAAAAATTGAGCCTCATCGCGGATCCCTCTTCATTCCGGACTTGAATGACACAAGGCCCGGCGCGCTTGATTTAATTGCTCTTCTTTCGGTCAAAAGGCCTCGTTGCGCAAGGCTTAATCATCCGCGCCATGGTTCATCGACGACCTCGTGTCGGCAGCTATCGCCCCGCTGCGAAACTCACCGAAAAACGGGACGGCAAAGTGTATGCTGCGCAAAAAGAAGGACCCAGCCCAGGCCACGCGGAGGAGATCGATCGCGTAATGCGGCTTTATCCTGAAACCCTGTATTATTGGCTTCGCGGCCGCGTACCACAGCGATGACTGTCGCGACAGACAACGGCATGAAAAAGAGGTTCCGGGCAGTTGTGTCTCACCGACCGCTGAGCCGCTACGCGCTCGCCATTTTGGTCCACGGCGCCCTTATTGCTGTTTGGTACTTGGTCGTAAGATACGGCAAAATACCGTCATTCATTCTTCCGGGTCCGATCGAGACAATTTCGACCCTAAACGGCAGCAACTATCATTGGATCAACAATGCGCTGGTGACTGCGGCAGAGATTTTCGGCGGATATATTCTCGCTATTACAATCGGAGTTGCGCTAGCGACCGTTCTCTCGTGGTCCAATATCGCCACGTTGGCCGTCATGCCCCTGCTCGTTAGTCTAAACATGATACCGAAGGTCGCACTGGGCCCGCTGTTCATCGTTTGGCTCTCGTACGGCATTCTGTCGAATGCCGTGATTGCTTTTTCGATCAGCTTTTTTCCCATTTTGCTGAATGCCTCACGTGGCTTTCATGAGGTCGAGCCGGATTTACTTGACTTCGTCCGCACGCTACGCAGTTCGAAATGGCAAACCTTCATCAAGATAAAGCTTCCAAGCGCACTACCCTTCATTTTCTCGGGCATGAAAATTGGCGCCATTTTGGCGGTCGCCGGCGCAATCGTCGGAGAATTCCTCGGTTCGTCTCGCGGTTTGGGCTATTTGATGCTGCAAGTTCAGTCGTCACTCGATACCGCAGCGATGTTCATGGCAGTGATTTTAATCACGCTCATCGGAGTGCTGTTGTATGCGATAGTTCTAGGAATCGAGCGTTTGGTTATCGTGCGAGACGCTCGGGTCGGATGACGCCGATATGAAGACGCCTTTCATCCGCGTAAACAATGTCCGCAAAGTCTTTCGAACCAACGGCAAAGAGTTTCTAGCCATCTCTGAAGCAACTTTCGATGTCGCGCCGGGCGAATTGGTCTGCCTGGTAGGTCCATCTGGTTGCGGCAAAACCACGCTTCTTAAAATCCTCGCCGGGCTACTCGATTACGACGCCGGTTCGGTATTGATCGGATCACCGGGCCACCCGTTTGATCCAGCACGCGATATTGGCATGGTCTTCCAACAGCCGATGTTGCTAAAATGGCGGCGGCTGGTTCAAAACGTATTGCTACCCGCCGAAATATTGGGCTTGCCGCTGCAGGAAAGCCGCGAGCGTGCTCGCGACCTTCTCGCCATGGTTGGGCTGGCCGGCTTCGAAGACAAATATCCCTATGAACTCTCAGGGGGCATGCAGCAACGTGCTTCGCTGGCTCGCGCCCTCTTGCACGACCCAAAACTTATTTTGATGGATGAGCCATTCGGAGCTCTCGACGCGCTTACGCGTGAAAAAATGAATGTTGAACTCCTTGATATTTGGAAAAAAAGTGGAAAAACCATTTTGTTCGTTACCCACGGCATCTCGGAGGCGGTGTTTTTGGGAAGTCGGGTGATTGTATTCACAGTCGGACCAGCGCGCATGGCCGACAACATAGAAATCAAGCTCCCGGAACCACGAAATCTGAATTTGAAGACGACAAAAAACTTTGGCGACTATACCCAGAGAATTTATCAGCGCTTGGGGATGAAATAGATGCGCTGCCAGCGCCGTCAAAGCCTGTCGCATGCTCAGATTGGAGATTTAATCGCGAACCTCGGCTGCACGAGGGTACGCCTCATGGCCTGATCGGTCGTCACTGGGTAAAAGCGTGAACGGCCCGAGCCCAGACGAGTGGCAGCGAATGCGAACTGTCTAGGCGTTTGGTGATTACTTGTGCTTTGTCTGCCGCTGCTGAAACGATGTACGCGCGAGGTATGATGGGTCAAACTCCGCGACGATCTGCAGCGCAGCCCTGTCAAGAATTCTTATCTCGTGGCCCTCGGTGGCGATCAGTCCTTCGCGCTTGAGTTCGCCGAACATGCGGTTCACGTGAGGAGCGCTGAGTCCGACCGCGTCGCCGATACTTTCCTGCGACAGCGGCATCTCAAAAGCGTTCTCTGAACCCGCTCCGACGGCCTGCAATCGGATATGCATCTCCAAAATGAAATGCGCGACTCGTTCAAGCGGCGAGCGGCGGCCGGCATCAATGAGATGATGCGCGTACAGCGCCGATTCTCGGGCGGCAAACCAGATGAGGGCGATCGCGATGTTAGGTCTTCCCTGGCAAAGCTCGGCAAACGTGTCGAACGAAATCCGATGCAAACTCATCTTTGTCACGGCCATGACGGAAAAGATGGAGCGGTCGAAGAAGGACGCCGGAAACCCGACAATATCCCCCGGCAGCAACGTGTTAATTATCTGCCGTCCGCCTTTGTGTAGCAGCGTGTAACGGATGGCAAACCCGCTCTCCACGACATCCAATCCGTTGTATTCAAAACCCTGCACGATGACATCTTGACCTTTCTTTACGGTCAGCCTGCGATTGAGCACGCGGCTGAGCGCCTTCAGATCGTCCTCATCGAGCGTTGTATGGAATGAAAGCTTGGTAATGAACGGGTGGCTCTTGATCGGCCGAACCGGGTTTGCGGAAGATAAGGTACTCATTGCAATAACGCGGAAGACCTTAGTGCCGAGTGAGACTTACATGCGTGATTCTTATGCTCATTCGCATTTTAGATATGCGGATTTCGTATGTATCCATTTTTTTGACGATCGTGCAACGGCCGGAGCATCAATTCAATTTTCAATTGAAGAAGCGAACAAAGCATCCTGCTTGACGGTGCCATGGCGCGGCCAACGCATGCTTGCTCCTCCCGATTTCCGCGGCGGGTAGCGGCGGCCGGAAGCCGGCGTGCCGGCGAAAGTCCACCCGTTTCCTGCATAGTTAGACGCGCGATGTGAGGCGAGTTGGCTGCCGGCAACGGCAACTTACCGGGCTTGTGTCCGTTTTCGCGATGAAGCGCCGACCAGCGCAGCACCGCCCGGCGTGACCCTGCCAGACCCTGCCATCGGTTGATGAAAAAAACCTAGTCCGTGAGCGCCTCTTTAATGGACCGCGCTTGACTACTGCCGGTTGCGAACCCGTCCGTGGTGCGTGTATTGCTGCGCGACCGAGAGCGCGTGATTTTCGGCTACAATCTCCTCGCCAAACCTCGAACGAACTCAAGAGACGACAGATTTAGCGGAACGGATTTATCGGCGTGGCATAGGTCGGCGTCTTTGCGTAATCGGGCGGCACATTCCACAACGTGGCGAAATACCATGCGGACCAAGCGATAACCACTAAGGTCATCACCCATACCCAGACCGGGATTGGAGAATGCGACTCGGCGCGATGCGGTTCGAACGGCTCCTCGGCCCCGAACGCGTTGACCATGAATTGTACGAAGCCGTGCACCACCGCGCCATCGTTCAAACCTGAAATCGTGATTCCCGGACCGTTGCGAACGATGAATTCGAGCCGCCGCACACCGGTTTGGCCGGTGGCGTCCTGCGCCTCAATGCGCAGCCGATGCTCGCCATCCGCGAGGCCGCTGGTGTCCAGAGCCACCTCCGCCGGCGGCCTGTAGTCCGCCATGGGTTCTGACTGATCATCGAGGAAGATGCGGATACGGGGCGTCAGCATGCAAGCTGCCCTCCATCAGCGGTCGGGTCTCAAGACGCGGTACTTAGGGTGACTTGGGTCGTTTTCACCAGGGTGGACAAGTAAGCGCAACGCTACGACGAAGCATAGCAGAGTCAAAAGACCGGCCGCGCCTGCAACAAGCACATTGCCGATAAGCGGGCCACTGAAGCCGTGGTGGATTGCTCCGATCTCATGAGATGAGCCACAAATAGCTCCCCAAGCCCCAAGAAGATACGAGATCAGAGCATCGTTCATGATGTTCTCCTACTCATTGCGCCGAGCGTTTTGCCGCTACGTCGCGGGGCGCAACGAGCGGCGCGTGGTTGCCCCAGGATGTCCGTTCGTGATTGATGATGTCGGCAATCTGCTGGTCCGAGAGTTGCTTACCGAAGGCCGGCATTTCCACCTGGTAAGCCGTACCCGCGATCGTTTTTCCTTTGAGACCATTCAAGACGGTGCGGATATGATCCTCCGGATTGGAGGCCGTGACGACCGCATCACCGGCAAGCGGCGGGAAAGTACCCGGCACCCCTTTACCTTCTGCGCCATGACATAGCGCGCAGGTGGTCGCGAACAGCTTCGCTCCTTCGATTGCGTTGAAAGCCGGTGCGGCTGGCGGAGCTATTTTAGCTGGCGCAGAGGCGGGATTCACAGTCGCGGCGGCCGGCCCGCCACCAGCAGGCTGGTTAGCGCGCACGGTGACAACATCGGCTGCTGTTATCAAGCTGCCATGATTGCCCCACGAGGTCCGCTCGTGATCAATAATGTAGGTAATCTGCTCATCCGAAAGCTGAGCTGCGAAGGCGGGCATTTCCGCACTATATGTTTGGCCGCCAATGACCTTGCCTTTCCGCCCGTGCAGTACGGTGTTGATCTGCTCGGTGGGGTTGGCGGCGTTGACTACAGCATCGCCGGCGAGAGGTGGAAACGCACCAGGCACACCTTTACCTTCTGCACCATGGCAGACAGCACAGTGGGTGGCGAACAGCTGAGCCCCGTCGGCAGCATCAAACCCCGGCGCACCGCCTGCTGCAGACGGTATGGCGGCAGATGACGCTCCGCCTGATGTCTGCGCCTGCGGAATAGGCGGCTGTTTCAGTGACAGGAGATAAGCGACGAGAGCTTTGCCATCCGCCGACGGGATAACCACGCCATGCCGCGGCGCCACGGTCGGCGGCAAAGGGACGGCCTGCTCACCCCCGGGTGCTTTATCGACGACGCGAAAGAGCCATGGAAAGGCTGGCATGATCGACTGCGGCACCACCGCTCGCGGTTCATAAAGGTGGATAAACTGCCAAACGCTGCTCGACTGGCGAACGCCAACATTCGTGAGGTCGGGCCCATTGCGTTCCGAGCCCAGGAGCTCTGGCGTCTGATAGGCGTAGTCGCCTGGCGCAGAAGGCCGCCCGAATATGCTATCTCCGGGAAGCGGCCGCACCTGCTGGGTGTGACAATAGAAGCAACCCTCGGCCACATAGATGTCGCGGCCGCGTGCTTCGAGGGCCGTGAGTGGCTCTGCGCCCGGCGTCGGCGGGACGTGTGAGAGCCAAATGCCCGGCAGCACACCCATTATCGTTGCCAGCCCCGCATAGATCAGCGTGGAGCCACCGAAGATTGCCAGAGATTTGTTCATGCCACGGCTGGTTCTGCAAACGGGGCCGGCACCACCGCATTGGCGCGAGCGTAGGTCATCGTCCAAACATTCCAGGCAAAGACGAGATGACCGAGAAACATCAAAGAGCCGCCGACGGAGCGCCAGAGCCAATAGGGCGCGGCATCCTCCACTGATTGGATGAAGGCGACGCCGCGGATCCAGTCGAGTCCCTGAACCGTGCCCGCTGCCGAAAGCGCCAGAACATAAATTGCAACCCCAACGGCTGAGAGCCAGAAGTGGATACCCATCGCCAAGTTGTGCGGATACTTCCCGGTGGCGCGAGGCAGAAGAGCGTAAACCCCGCCCCAGATCGCGAACGTGACGAAGACATACATCGTCAGATGCGAATGTCCGACTGTGAAGTTGGTAAGGTGCCACAAGCGCTGCAGCGAGCGCAGCGCTTCGACCGTGCCTTGCACTGAGCCAAACAGATATCCGAACACGCCGACAAGAATGAACACTGCGGGCGAGCGGTATATCCAGCCGCGCTGGCCGCGGAAGGTGAGAAAGAAATTGGCGCTGCCTCCAAGGACTGGCACCAGCATTGCCACGCTGAAGACAATGGACGTGGTTTGCAGCCACCAGGGAAGCGCACTGAATTCGAAGTGATGCGCGCCTATGATCGGGTAGAAGATGAGATTAGTCCAAAACGCAAAGAAGCCGAGCGCGTAGGAGTAAATGGGCCGGTTCAGAGTCTTGGGCAGAGCGTAGTAGAAGACGCCGAGCGCAAGCGGCGTGAACCAAAGACCGACGGCGTTGTGCATGAAGAAGGCCTGCACCGCCACCTGACCAAGCCCGTACTGATACCAGGGCAATATCGACACCAGCACGATGATGATCGTCCACAGCGTGCCGCCGATGGTGTACCAGTTGGAGAGATAGATCGCCTCGCCGTCGCGGTGCGCCACCGTTGCAAGCATGCTCCAGACGCCGGTGACCAGCCCAAGACCGAGGATGATGCGGATCCACCACAGCCACTCGCGATATTCCTGGCCGTAATTGAGTCCCATATCCAGCGTGATGGTGCCGAGCAGCGCCGCCAGGTTGAGCAGTCCCAAGCTCAGCCACGCAAGCTCCGGCTTGTGGAGCCGCGTTCCGGAGCTGCGTGCTGCGATAAAAAGGGAGAGGCCAATCAACGCCGGACTGGCCCAGGCATAAAAGGTGTCGTTGGTGTGGATCGCTCTCAGCCTTCCGAACGAAAGTGCTGGTGCAGTGCCGAAGTCCGGATAGGCGAACTTGAAACTGACGAGGAGCCCCACAGCAGTTGCGAAAACAAGCCAGAGAGTAGCTGATGCGATAAACGCGCTGAGTATGTTTGCCAGCGCCCGGGCGTCCGCGCCTTGACTTGGCTGGTAGAAAACGGCGGCATCCTCATTCGACATAGATGCACCTCTGCAGCCGTCTCGTGAGTAGCCAGTTGGGTAACGGCCACCCCGTTTGGGAGCGCGTCACTCCGCTAAATGCCTTTGGCGGCAAATCAGATCACATGCGGAAATTGCTGTTGCGCAACAAACTCAGCTGCTGACATTGGCTCTGCCGGCATTCGCAGTGCGCAGCCCGCGGACCCTCGCACCGCGGGGTCAGGAGACGCAGCGCATCCATGAACTGCACGCAGATTTTGGCTCCCCGCTCTGCGTTCTCCCGAACGAGTCAGTGACACGCGAGTTCCTTGGGGACTGCTTTTGACTTCGACATTGGCGCCCAATTGATTTGCCAGCGCGTCTATTATCCTGCTGCCGTGTCCGATGTGGGCGCCATTCATCCGCGCCTGGGAAACTCCAACCCCATCGTCGGTTACCGAGAGCTTCCAGCCTGATCGAAGAGTTTTGTAACCTATGACAATTCTTCCCGGGCGCTGCTTTGGGAAAGCATGCCGCAGTGCATTGATGACCAGTTCAGTCACAACCAGACCCATTGCTACCGCCTTGTTCGAATCCATTACGGCCGCGGCATCTGCGCGGACCGAAAGGCGCACTTCCTCGGTCAAGGACTTCGCCAGCGTCTGTCCAAGCTCGGATAGATAATCGCCTATCTGGATCACGCTTGGTTGCTGCGAATCCAAAAGCTGCCGCTGCACCGCCGCGATGGACATCACGCGGCCGTACGCGTCCAAGAGATGCAAGCGGGCGTCGTCGGAGTGCACCGTCCTCGCTTTCAGCGAAAGGATGCCGGCGACGATCTGCAAGCTGTTGGCCACGCGATGCTGCATCTCCCGCAGCAGCATCTCCTGCTGGGAGACGGTGTCGGTCCTCTCCCATCGCATGTCGGCGCGCTCGATCGCCGCTTTTCGCGATCGCCTTCCAGAAGACAAAGCTGCTGCCAGCTCGGGCGTTTGAATCATGATGTCCCTCACGATCAGTGCATGCTCGCCGACCGGAAGCGATACAACCTTCCAACTTCCGCGCGTGTGGGCATGCGCAATTTGATTTGGTCAAACTACGTCAATCAAAATCGACGTCTCTGCCGCGAAACATTGATCCGGCGCAATATCTGGAGATAGTGCGAACGCTCGGCGAGCCGCCTAGCCTTCCCTGCGTCACACTTCTGATCGACGGGTGCCGTTCTTCACTGCGTCCGGCAGGAGAGAGAAAGTCAAAATTGGGAGAGGCCTATGCGTAAAATTATTGGATTTCTCGCAGCGTGTTCAATCATCGCGTTGTGCGCATTCCCGGCATTAGCCGGGAGCGTCGAAAAAGCTCCGCCCGGACCTCCCTATAAGAAGGTGAGCGAGCTGGTGAAGCTGCCGGATTTCCTGCCCGGCATCGGCACGCTTTACGTCGACCCAAAAACCCTCCCGGAGGGTCCCTTCCTTGCATACGATCACCATGGGCGGCTGGTGAGCACCATTTACATGATCCCGCTCAAGGATCTTGATGCGCAAAAAGCCTGGGCCAGCCTTCCGGCACCCGGCGGCACGGTCGATCACGTTAGCATCAGTTACAATGCCGGCCATCCGGGCGTACCAGAGCCGCATTATCACATTGTGCTCTGGCACGTCTCCAAAGCCCAGGAAAAGCTCGTCGCCAAGTAAGAGCTTCCTAGTAACCGGACCTGCCAACCCGAAGAGAATCGTCATGAGCGGAAAAATCTCGCGACGTGGTCTGCTTGAAAGCGCGGCACTTGTTGCCGCGTCGGCTTCGGTCGGAATGACGCTGCCCCTTCCTGCCGAAGCCGAGATCAGTGAGCCACAGAAAATCTCCCAAGCTGATGCAAAATATCAACCTACCCCGAAGGGGCAACAGCGCTGCGAGATCTGTATTCAGTTCGAGCCGCCCGACCACTGCAAGATCGTGCGCAGTCCGATTTCTGCTCAAGGGTGGTGTCAGTATTTTGCCGCCCGCGAGAATGCGCATTAAATTCACGATAGCGCGAACGCATTCCCGCTCCGGCGGGCGAGGAGTTTAATGAGCGCCGTGATCGCTGGGAAAAACATCAAGCTCAAGCGGGCTTATGAGCGCCTCTCTCCCGATGATGGCGCCCGCATTTTGGTTGATAGGCTATGGCCGCGCGGGGTCAGGAAAGCCGATGCCGCGATCGATCAATGGATGAAAGAAGTTTCCCCAAGTGCAACGCTGCGGAAATGGTTCGGTCATGATCCAGCTCGCTGGCAAGAGTTTCGCCGACGATATACACACGAGTTGAGAGAACATCAGGAGGAAATCGACCAACTGCGCGCTCTTGCGCTCCGCGGCCCGATCACGCTGGTTTATGCAGCGCGTGACCAGGTCCACAACGAAGCCGTTGTGCTGCGCGATTATCTCTTGCATCGCCCAAACCGCACATCGCCGTAGGGCACCTCGCCGGCGCGCCCATGTTCCATCCGGCCGCATGCAGACGATCCGTCTGTGAGTTAGGCAATAACACCCGTGGCGCCCTCGCTCCCCGGCCGGATCTCGCCTTCTCGTAACAGCGTCGTTTATGTCGCAGTCTGCGGCTTACCTGCGATCTAACGGCAAAGGCTTGTGCTGTTTAAGGCGGAAGTCCACTGCAAGGTAAAATGCAGCGAGACCTCGAAACGGCGCAAACGGCGATAAAGCGCGTTGAAGTTGCTCCGGGGTGAGGCGGCGTCGACGCGACAGGTACAGGCCGACAGTTCGGCGCAAGCCGATATCGTCCGCCGGCAGAGAATTGAATCGGCCGAGACCGCGGAGCAGAAAGTATTGCGCCGACCACGCTCCGAATCCGCGGCATTTTATAAGACTATCGCGGACCTTCGTATCCACTTGGTATTTCAAAGCTTCGAGTGCCAAATCACCTCTGGCGACGCATCGCGCAAAGTCCCTCACATACTCCGCCTTGCGGTGAGACAGGCCGCATTCTCTAAGATCGCGGAGCGCGGCTTTGCTAACCACGTCCACCGTGGGAAAGAGCCAAAGATCTTCAATCGGCATGCCAAATCGCCTGACAAGCTTGGTGCGGATGTAAAAGGCGGCGGCAATCGAGAGCTGCTGCTCGGTGATTGCAATGATAGCCATTTCGAACAGGGAAGCCGGCCGAAACGGCTTCAGCCCCTGCAGTCGATTGGCAACGCGACCCATGACAGGATGAGTAGATGCCATGCGATAGAAGCGACGCAGATCGAGATCGCCTGATGTCAGCCACAGCGCCAGCTCTTTCAATCGGCTGCGAGGAAGCGGGACCGATGCGGATGCTTCGATAATGGCCGGGCGGCCGCTTTGTTGGCGAATTTCGATGATCGTCGGGCGATGTCCAACCCGAACAGGCAGCCTCAAAGATTGAGGAATGGCGCCCGTCGGAGGCAAAAACGAAGCGGCCGCGTCAAGCGATAGCGCGAGATTGAACGGCCCATTCAGCTTGATGCAAACAGAGGTGGCCATTCACGCGCTCGAAGCGTATCGCGGCGCCAAATCGCCTTGGTCGCTACCCCCGTCACCCAAGAGCGAGAACACAGCCGAGGCCAAGTCTCGGCATCTCCCGACTTTAGCAAAATCACGCACGCCGGATTCCGCCGAGTCAGATACGCTTTATCATTCGTTTTCCTCAGTTGCATCGTAGCCGAAACTGACGGTCCCGTCCTGTCTCCTGCTCACTGCTCTCAATCATTGCGTCTAATCAAGATCGGCCATCAATGCGGAGCTCATCGGAAACAACTACCAAGCATCAGGAACCCGACAAGAACAAAGGGATTTGCCTAGCGAATAGCTATTCTACGGAGCTGACCGATGACCCCATCCGCTACCAATAATTCATCAGAACAGTGCATCTCGCCTGGCGGTGCGGCTGACATTCTCGACGTGATGCGAGCCTTACGTGATGCAAGGCGATCCTTCGCGCTGGCCACAGTGGTCGAGACCACAGGATCGGTATCTGCAAAGACCGGCGCAAAAGCGGTTGTAGACCCTGACGGTCGCATCGTCGCCGGGTGGGTAGGCGGCGGGTGCGCTGAATTAACCGTATGCCACACCGCACTCGATTGCATTGCGGGTGGAGACAGCGCGGTGATTGAACTCGACTTGGACGATGAGGTCCTGGGCGCCGGCATGCCTTGCGGTGGCAGCATGCGAGTTTATGTCGAGCCAGTCCTCCCCAAGCCAAGGCTGTGGATCCTCGGGCACGGTCGCGTGGCTGAGAGCCTCTGCGCGATTGCGGCGATAATGGATTTTGAAGTCATGGTGGATGATCCGATGGCCGATCGCGAGCGATATCCGGCGGCTTCACATCTCCTCACTGACGATCTGTCCTATAAAGCGCTCACACCGGGGCTCGATGATTTTGTTGTGGTCGCAACACAGCACAAGGGCGACCACGAATTGATGGAGCGCTGTCTTCGCTCGCCAGTGCGTTACATTGGCCTGATCGCAAGCCGCAAACGGTCCAAGCTGGTGTTGGACTATTTACGCAAACGAAACTTCAACGAAAAAGACCTCGCAAAGGTCTATGCGCCGGCCGGTCTCGATGTTCACGCGCGAACTCCCGACGAGATCGCGCTTGCGACTCTCAGTGAAATCGTAATGCTCCGACGCGCCGGTACGAGTGCGCATCGGCACGATGCGACGCACGGAATGACCTCTGTTTCGCTGGTCGCCTAGCCCTCCGGCAAGGGCCGGCGGAGGTGCCGCTATTGCACTGTAACGGGAAATCGCGGCTCTATTTTTGTCGCCCACGGTGCTGGCATGAAGGTTCAGTGCTGACGTACAGCTCAATCCACAATGAATCAGCGGGCGATCGCGATATCAAGGCATAAAACATGCGCGGAAAGAATGATTAAAAACTGAGCGTCCAATCCCCCTGAACTCGTAGTGTCAGTGTGAATCAATGGAAGAGGAAGGTCGAGAACCTGCAAAACCACCGAACCATCAAATGTATAACCAAACGCGGCGGATACCCCTCGCCCTTTATAAGACGATCGTGGCCGTATCGATCCTGCTGCAGTCGCGCTCACGCGGCCGCCGCGTTATGTGATCGCGATGAGGCGGCTTATCAGGACGTCGCGCGATGAGCCCTGATGTTGATCGGTTTTACCGGACGCTCGTGTGCGATTTACCCGACGCCATCATCTACGCAAACTCGCTAGGTGTGATTACTTTTTGGAATAAAGCTGCCGAGCGAGTCTTCGGATTTTCGCGCTCCGACGCCATAGGAAAGACCCTCGATATCATTATTCCGGAAAACCTTCGCAAACGCCACTGGGACGGCTTTGCACAGACAATACGGACTGGAAAGACCCGTTACGGCGCCGGGGACGTGCTTGCGGTCCCGGCATTGCGCAAAGATGGCACGCGCGTTTCAATCGAGTTCACGATCCTGCCATTTGCTGATCGCGCCGGTCGGATCCTTGGAATGGCGGCGATTCTTCGCGATGTCACGCAAAGATTCGAAGAGCTTAAACGTCTGCGCAAGGAATTGGCTTCGTCGCGACCGTCCTAACCTTTGTTGCGATTCATTGCTCGCTCGAGGAACTCTATGCCAAGCGATCTTGTTGCCGAGATGCGGCAATTCGAGCATGGCTTGATTTACAGCCTGAATAACTCGCGAACGGCGTCGTCCGGATCACACACGCATGCGTAAGGGCGTCTTCTTTCCCAGCCCCGACCCCGCCTTCTGTCGGACGCTAATCTATGAGGCGCCCGACGCAATTATCTATGCAGACGTCGGTGGCATGATCCAATTATGGAACCGCGGCGCCGAACGAATCTTCGGCTTTTCCCAGAGTGAGGCGTTGGGAAAGTCGCTTGATCTGATTATTCCAGAAAATCTACGCAAACGTCATTGGGACGCCTATTCGCACACTATGAAGACCGGGCAAACACGCTACGGCGCCGGAGACCTGCTGGCGGTGCCGGCCGTCCGGAAGGACGGCGTGCGTATCTCAATTGAGTTTAGCATTCTCCCGCTCCGCGATCGGCAAGGCAACATGACCGGTGTGGCCGCTATCCTGCGTGACGTCAGCAAGCGGTTCGGCGAGACCAAGGCCCTACGTGAGGAAGTGGCTGCCCTGCGAAAACGTATCCAAGATCTCTAATGCTCGTGCCCTGCCGATAACTTCCGACTGGCGACGCCAAGCGGCCGATTCCAAGGAATTGGCAATCACCGGCGCAATGCTCGCGGACCGCAGCAGGAAGAACGCGAGCGGAGTATTTGATGGTCGTGCGCTGAACCCACATTCCCCATGCCTTGATTACGATCCGAAACCGCCGATGCTCGGAGCAAGGAAGCGATTTTGCCGCAGACCAACAGGCAAAACCGCCGCGGCGCGGGCTTGATCAATCCGAAGGGAAAAGGCTCTAATTGCATTGTGAGGACAGACGACGTCGCTCACGGACGATCTCCACGGCCCTCAAGGCGCGCAGATTGCGAGAGCAATCTATTGCTAGATTACCGCCGGCAGTGAGCGGTGTTAGCTGCGGAAGGCACTTTGGGCGATGATAGCAATCAAACGTTTTTACGTGATCGCTATTGTGGCTTTTGTGCTGTCGCCGAGCTCGCCGGCACATGCGCAATCGAACTCAGCGAATGACCTGAACCAAACTATCGTCAAGCTTTATCAGGCCGGAAAATTCGCCGACGCTATTCCCTATGTCCAGCGGTCGCTGGCGATTATTGAAAAGGCGCGCGGCCCCAATCATCCTGACGTTGCCGCAACGCTGAACACTCTGGCCCTGCTCTACGTTAGGCAGCGCCGCTACGCCGAGGCCGAACCGCTCTACAAGCGCTTACTGGCGATCCGTGAAAAGACGCTCGGCGCAGAGCACCCCGATGTGGCGACAACGCTGAACAATCTGGCTGATCTCTATGAGCGCCAGGCCCGCTACGCCGAGGCCGAACCGCTCTATAAGCGCTCGCTGGCGATCCGTGAAAAGGTTCTCGGCGCAGACCATCCCGACGTTGCGACCTCGTTGAACAATCTGGCTCTGCTCTATAGGTATCAGGGCCGCTACGCCGAGGCCGAACCGCTCTACAAGCGCGCGCTGGCGATCCGCGAAAAGGTGCTCGGCGCAGAGCATCCCGACGTTGCGACATCGCTGAACAATCTGGCTGAGCTCTATAAACATCAGGGCCGCTACGCCGAGGCCGAGCCGCTGCACAAGCGGGCGCTCGCGATCCGCGAAAAGGCGCTTGGACCTGATCACCCTGACGTCGCCTCAACGCTGAACAATCTGGCTGCGCTCTACTACTATCAGGGCCGCTACGCCGAGGCCGAGCCGCTCTACAAGCGCGCGCTGGCGATCCGCGAAAAGGCGCTAGGACCCGATGACGTCGACGTCGCCCAAACGCTGGGCAACTTAGGGGCGCTTTATGCCGATGAAGGCCGCTATGCCGAGGCTGAGCCGCTGGACAAACGGTCGCTCGCGATCCGCGAAAAGACGCTCGGTTCCGATAACCCGGAAGTCGCGACGGCGCTGAACAATTTGGCCGAGATCTATCGGCATCAGGGCCGCTATGCCGACGCCGAGCCGCTGTACAAGCGGGCACTGTCGATCCGCGAAAAGGCGCTCGGTCCCGAACATCCGGATGTCGCACAATCGCTGAACAATCTGGCTTGGCTTTATGACCGGCTGGGCCGCTACGCCGAAGCTGAATCGCTCTACCAGCGCTCGCTTGCCATCCGCGAGAAGACGCTTCGGCCTGACCATCCGGATGTCGCAACGGCGCTGAGAAGTCTGGCTTCGCATTATGACAGTGTGGGTCGCTACGCTGAAGCTGAACCGCTCTACCAGCGCGCGCTGGCGATCCGCGAGAAGACGCTTGGGCCTGAACATCCGGACGTCGCGACGGCGCTGAGCGGTCTGGCTTCGCATTATGACAATGTGGGCCGCTACGCTGACGCTGAACCGCTCTACAAGCGCTCGCTCGCGATCCGCGAGAAGACGCTTGGGCCTGGACATCCGGATGTCGCGACGGCGCTGAGCAGCTTGGCTTGGCATTATGCCAGCGTGGGTCGCTACGCTGAAGCTGAACCGCTCTACAAGCGCTCGCTCACGATCCGCGAGAAGACCCTCGGGCGCGAACATCCGGATGTCGCCACAACACTGAGCAATCTGGCTGAGCTCTATTCAAGTCAGGGCCGCTACGCCGAGGCGGAGCCGCTGTACAAGCGAGCGCTCTCTATCCGGGAAAAGGTGCTGGGGCCCGACCATACCGCCGTCGCAGCAACGCTGGGCGGCATGGCTACGCTCTACTACCGCCAGGGCCGCTACACCGAGGCGGAGCCGCTCGACAAGCGTTCATTGACGATCTACGAAAACGTGCTCGGGCCCGATCATCCCGAAGTCGCGACACTGCTGAACAATCTGGCTGAGCTCTATGAGCACCAGGGCCGCTACGCCGAGGCCGAGCCGCTGCAAAAGCGGGCGCTCGCGATCCGCGAAAAGGCGCTCGGCCCGGATCATTCCGATGTGGCGGTCACACTGAACAATCTGGCCGCGCTCTATTACCACCAGGGCCGCTACGCCGAGGCGGAGCCGCTCTATAAGCGTTCATTGACGATCTACGAAAAAGTGCTCGGCCCCGAACATCCGGATGTCGCATTGGCGCTGAACAATCTGGCTGAGCTCTATGCAAGTCAGGGCCGCTACGCCGAAGCCGAGCCGCTTTACGGGCGCTCGCTGGCGAAATTGGAAAAGGCGTTCGGACCCGATCATCCCGAAGTCGCGAATTC